>NZ_CP116413.1:5776875-7092500 GCF_030064675.1 Crossiella sp. CA-258035 | reverse complement strand
GGGTGGTAGGCAAATCCGTCACCTGTTAAGGCTGAGACGTGATGCGTAGCCGATTGAGGCGAAGTAGAGTGATCCTATGCTGCCGAGAAAAGCCTCTAGTGAGTGTTCATGCGGCCCGTACCCCAAACCGACACAGGTGGTCAGGTAGAGAATACCGAGGCGTTCGGGTGAACTGTGGTTAAGGAACTCGGCAAAATGCCCCCGTAACTTCGGGAGAAGGGGGGCCCGCTGACTTGAAACCCCTTGCGGGTTAGGGTTGGTTGGCCGCAGAGACCAGGGAGAAGCGACTGTTTACTAAAAACACAGGTCCGTGCGAAGTCGCAAGACGATGTATACGGACTGACGCCTGCCCGGTGCTGGAACGTTAAGGGGACCGGTTAGTCACTTTGGTGGCGAAGCTGAGAACTTAAGCGCCAGTAAACGGCGGTGGTAACTATAACCATCCTAAGGTAGCGAAATTCCTTGTCGGGTAAGTTCCGACCTGCACGAATGGCGTAACGACTTCTCCGCTGTCTCAACCACAGGCCCGGTGAAATTGCATTACGAGTAAAGATGCTCGTTACGCGCGGCAGGACGGAAAGACCCCGGGACCTTTACTATAGCTTGGTATTGGTGTTTGGTTCGGCTTGTGTAGGATAGGTGGGAGACTGTGAAGCTGCAACGCTAGTTGTGGTGGAGTCGTCGTTGAAATACCACTCTGGTCGTACTGGATGTCTAACCTCGGACCGTGATCCGGTTCAGGGACAGTGCCTGGTGGGTAGTTTAACTGGGGCGGTTGCCTCCCAAAGGGTAACGGAGGCGCCCAAAGGTTCCCTCAGCCTGGTTGGCAATCAGGTGTTGAGTGTAAGTGCACAAGGGAGCTTGACTGTGAGACTGACGGGTCGAGCAGGGACGAAAGTCGGGACTAGTGATCCGGCACTGGCTTGTGGAAGCGGTGTCGCTCAACGGATAAAAGGTACCCCGGGGATAACAGGCTGATCTTGCCCAAGAGTCCATATCGACGGCATGGTTTGGCACCTCGATGTCGGCTCGTCGCATCCTGGGGCTGGAGTAGGTCCCAAGGGTTGGGCTGTTCGCCCATTAAAGCGGCACGCGAGCTGGGTTTAGAACGTCGTGAGACAGTTCGGTCCCTATCCGCCGCGCGCGTTGGAGACTTGAGGAAGGCTGTCCCTAGTACGAGAGGACCGGGACGGACGAACCTCTGGTGTGCCAGTTGTTCTGCCAAGAGCATGGCTGGTTGGCTACGTTCGGAAGGGATAACCGCTGAAGGCATCTAAGCGGGAAGCCTGTTTCGAGATGAGGTCTCCCACCACCTTGAGTGGTTAAGGCCCCCTAGAGACGATGGGGTTGATAGGCCCGAGATGGAAGCACGGTAACGTGTGGAGTTGACGGGTACTAATAGGCCGAGGGCTTGATTACAAAGTTGCTACGCGTCCACTGTGTGGTTCTGAGAGAACCAGCTAGCGTCCACTGACGGTTAAATGGTTTTTTCATAGTGTTTCGGTGGTTATGGCGGAGGGGAAACGCCCGGTCCCATTCCGAACCCGGAAGCTAAGTCCTCCAGCGCCGATGGTACTGCATGCGTGAGTGTGTGGGAGAGTAGGACGCCGCCGAACAATCATTCGAGAGGGGCTTGTCCGCCGGTAAGGTGGGCAGGCCCCTTCTCGCGTTGTTGGTTGTTCGGGAGGATTTGGTGGTTTCAGACAGGCGGCCCAGTGAGGACCGCGGAGACGGTGCTCCTCGACGCTCCGGTGGAGCGGGCAGGCCGCGTGGCGACAAGCCACCTTTCGGCCGGTCCGGTAGTTCGTGGAGCGGTGATCGTTCAGGATCTGGCGACAATCGCAGGCAGGGTGGATATCGCGACGCGCAGTCGGGCGACCGGCACGAGCGCGGCGGTTCCAGCTCAGGCCGGAGCGGTGACCGTCAGGACCGGAACTTCGGTGGTGACTCGCCCAGGGGCGGGCGCCATGACGGCGGCAGCTCGCGTGGTGGCTACGGCCAGCGCGATGATCGGCCGCGTCGTTTTGACCAGGATCGTGATCGGCCGCAGCGTGCCGGCCGCGACGACCGCTCCTCGCAGGGGGACCGGCCGCGCTGGCAGGACAGCCGTGGCGGTGATCGTGGTGGTCAGGGCGGGTACCGCGGCCGCGACGATCGCGGTGGCCAGAGTGGTTTCCGTGGCCGGGACGACCGTGGTGGCCAGGGTGGCTTCCAGCGGGATGACCGTGGCGGTAGCCGGAGCGAGGACCGTGGTGGATACCGCGGGAACGACCGCGGCGACCGCGGTGGGTTCCGGCGGGACGACCAGGGTGGCCCTCGGCGCGATGATCGTGGCGGTCAGGGCGGTTTCCGTCGTGATGACCGGGGTGACCGGAGCGGTTTCCGCGGCAACGACCGCGGTGGCCAGGGCGGGTACCGCAGCCGGGACGACCAGGCTGGTCAGGGTGGTTTCCGTGGCCGTGATGACCGTGGTGGTCAGAGTGGATACCGGGGCCGGGACGACCGTGGTGGTCAGACTGGGTACCGGGGCCGCGACGATCGTGGTGGCCAGGGCGGGTACCGCGGGCGGGATGACCGTGGCGGCCAGAGCGGTTTCCGCCGGGATGACCGGAGTGACTTCCGGGACAAGGGCGAGCGTGGGGGCCAGGGTGGCTTCCGCAAGGACGATCGTGGCGCCGGCCGGAGCGATGATCGCAGTGGATACCGGGGCGATGACCGTGGTGGGTACCGCGGGGACGACCGGGGTGACCGCGGTGGGTTCCGGAAGGACGACCGTGGTGGGTTCCGTCGCGATGATCGGGGTGGTCAGGGCGGGTTCCGCCGGGATGACCGGCCTCGTCAGGACCGGCCGTACGGGGACAAGTCTCGGTATGACAAGCCGAAGTTCGACAAGCCTCGGACTGATGGGGAGGACCGCCCTCGCTACCAGAAGCGGGACGACCGGCCTCGTCGGGATGGCAAGCCCGGGTTCCGGGATGGGCGTTCGGTCGAGGAGACCGGGGGCGTCCAGGACGCGGAGCGTTCGGAGACCGGGGGCTTCTCCCCGGCGGCCGAGCAGGGTGACCGTGCTGAGGTCCGCAAGGACGAACGTGGTGGCGAGCGGGACAGTCAGGGCGGTGCCGGACCGGACCGTGCTGAGCAGGGGCGCGCTGACCAGGACCGTGGCGGCCAGGATCGTGGCAGCCAGGACCAGGACAGTCAGGACCGTGGCGGGCTGAGCGAAGGTCAGGGCGACCGGGGCGATGTCCAGGGGGCCGACCGTGGTGACGCGGGTGGCTCTCGGCAGGACGAGCAGGGGCCGCGCGAGGATCGTGGTGGGTACCAGCGGGAGGACCGTGGGGGCCAGGGTGGCTTCCGGCGGGACGACCGGGGTGGCCGTGGCGATGACCGTGGTGGGTACCGCGGGAATGACCGTGGCGACCGCGGTGGCTATCGCGGGGACAGTGGCAGCGACCGGGGCGGGTACCGCGGAGACAGTGGCGGCGACCGTGGTGGATACCGCGGGGACAGCGGCGACCGCGGTGGGTTCCGGCGAGACGACCGGGGTGACCGGCGTGGGTTCCAGGGTGAGCGTGGGGCCGGGCGGGATTCTCGGGAACGTTCTGGCGGGGCTGGGGATCGGCCTCGGTACGAGAAGCCTGCTTATGGGAACCGGGAGGATCGGCCTGCGCGGGAGGTCCGGCACGGTCGGGCCGACTCGGCTGGTGAGGAGCGCCGGTACCCGGGGCGGGAAGAGCGGCCGCGTGGGCGCGATGACCGGTTCGACGCTGGTGAGTTGCGGCGGGATCAGCTCGAGGAGCTGGTGGAGCCGGAGCTGCCGATGGATGTCGAGCCCGGTGAGCTCGACGCTGGGGTTCGCTCTGACCTGCGGACGTTGTCCAAGAGTCTGGCTGAGCTGGTGGCCAAGCACCTGGTCATGGCGGGGCGTCTGATCGACGAGGACCCGGAGCAGGCGTTGGCGCATGCTCGGTTCGCTCGGCGGAAGGCTTCGCGGATCGGGCTGGTGCGGGAGGCGACCGGGTTGGCCGCTTACCACGCCGGTGAGTGGTCTGAGGCGCTTGCCGAGCTGCGGGCCGCGCGGCGGATGACCGGTAGCTCCGCGCACCTGGCCGTCATGGCCGACTGCGAGCGGGCACTGGGCCGGCCGGAGCGGGCGCTGGAGCTGGCGCGGTCGACCGAGGCCAAGGCGCTGAGCGCGGATGAGGCCGTGGAGCTGCGGATCGTGGCTGCCGGAGCACGCCGGGACCTGGGTGAGCTGGATGCCGCTGTGGTGGCGTTGCAGGGACCCGATCTCGACGTGAAGCGGAGGGATCCGTGGAGTGCGCGGCTGTTCTACGCCTACGCGGACAACCTGGCCGCGGCTGGGCGCAACGACGAGGCGATCCAGTGGTTCATCTCGGCTGCCGAGGTGGATGACGACGGGGAGACCGACGCCGCTGAGCGGGCCATCGAGCTCGGGGCGGGGCCCGTGGTGCCCGTTGACGTCGAGGACGTGGACGGGGACGGGGACGAGGACGGGGTCTCGGACGACCGGGACGGTGAGCAGGGTTCGGGCTCTGGTGACGGGGCTGGGGACGCTGCGGAGGCCGGAACGGCTGCTGAAGTCGGGACGGTTGACGAAGTCGGGACGGCTGACGAGGCTGCGGAAGCTGACAAGATTGAGGAAGCTGGCGAGGCTGGAACTGCTGCGGCAGCCGGGGAGGCTGAGGAGACCGTGCTGGCCGAGGAATCGGTTGAGCCGGGGGCCTCGGTTGAGGCGGATGCGGTAGCGGTGGCTGAGGCTGACGCGGTTGTGGCGGAGGCTAAGACCGAAGCGGCTGAGGCTGGGGCGGTTGAGGCTGGCAAGGCTGTGACCAGTGAGTCCGCTGATGGGGTGGGTCGGGACAACTGATGATGACGTTGCTGGATGCGTACGACGCGTTGCTCTTGGATCTCGACGGCACCGTGTACCGCGGTGGGACCGCGGTGCCCGGGGCGCCGGAGGCGGTTGCTGAGGCCAAGCGGCGTGGGCGTGCGCTCCGGTACGTCACCAACAACGCCTCGCGGGCGCCGGAGGCGGTCGCTCAGCACCTTCGGGAGCTGGGGTTTCCGGCCGACGTCCGCGAGGTGAGCACCAGTTCCCAGGCCGCGGCGGCGGTGCTGGCCGCGAAGTTGGCGGCTGGGGCTCCGGTGCTGGTGGTGGGGGCTGAGGCGTTGCGGGCCGAGGTTCGGGCGGTGGGGCTTCGGGTGGTGGAGTCCGCGGCTGACGAACCTGTGGCCGTGGTGCAGGGGCATTCGCCGGAGACCGGGTGGGCTCAGCTTGCTGAGGCCTGCATCGCCATCCGGGGTGGGGCTTACTGGCTCGCGTCCAATGTGGATGCCACCCTGCCCACCGAGCGCGGGTTGCTGCCGGGGAACGGGTCGATGGTGGCCGCGTTGCGGACCGCCACCGGGCAGTCGCCGGAGGTGGCCGGGAAGCCGGAGCCGACGCAGTTGGTGCTGGCCGCGGAGTCGGCCGAGGCGTCTTCGGCGCTGGTGGTGGGGGATCGGCTGGACACCGATATCGCCGGGGCGAATGCGGCCGGGTTGCCGGCGTTGGTGGTGTTGACGGGGGTGGCCACGCCGGAGGGGTTGCTGGCCGCCGTTCCCGAACAGCGGTGCCGGTTTGTGGCTGAGGATCTTGGTGGGCTGGTCGCGCCGGTGGCGCACGTCGAGGCGGGCGTGCGGCCGGGGTGGCTGGTGGAGGTTGACGGGGACCGGGTTCGGCTTGGGGGTGCTGACGAGAGCGGGGAACCGTTGTCGGCGCTGCGGTCGTTGTGCTCGGTGTGGTGGGGCGCCGGGGGCGGGGTGCCGTCGGTGGTGGCTGATGGGGACGCGGCTGCGGCGGCGTTGCGGAAACTGGGTATAGCGTGGAGCGCATGACGCCCGAACAGCCGGTCGCGGAGATCGACGCGGCGCTGGCCGGTCTGGAGAACCTGGACGCCGTGCCGCTGTCTGAGCACGTGGCCAGGTTCGATGCCGTGCACACCGCGCTGACCTCGGCGCTGGCCACGATCGACCAGGTCTGAGCCGTGCCTCGGCGGGTACGGCTGGACGCCGAACTGGTGCGCCGCGGGCTCGCCCGCTCCCGGGAACACGCCGTGGAGCTGGTGAACGCGGGCCGGGTCACCGTGCGCGGCACGGTCGCCGGCAAGCCTGCGACCGCGGTGGAGACCGACGCGCCCGTGGTGGTGCGGGAAGACGCTGACGACGCGGGCTGGGCCTCGCGCGGGGCGCACAAGCTGCTAGGGGCGCTGGAAGCTTTTGGGCCGCGGGGGTTGACTGTGGCTGGGCGGCGGTGCCTGGACGCGGGGGCCTCCACCGGTGGGTTCACCGATGTGCTGCTGCGGGGCGGGGCGCGCGAGGTGGTCGCGGTGGATGTCGGGTACGGGCAGCTGGTGTGGAAGCTGCAGACCGACGACCGGGTGCTCGTGCACGACCGGACCAACGTGCGGAACCTGACGCCCGAGCAGATCGGCGGGACGGTCGACCTGGTCGTGGCCGATCTTTCCTTCATCTACCTGCGGCTGGTGTTGCCCGCGATGGCCGCCTGCATGAGCGAGGGCGCGGACCTGGTGCCGATGGTGAAACCGCAGTTCGAGGTGGGCAAGGAACGGCTGCCCTCCGGTGGGGTGGTGCGCGATCCCGAGCTGCGGATCGAGGCCGTCACCGGGGTGGTGGCCTCGGCCGCGGAAGCCGGGCTGACCCTGCGCGGGGTGACCGCGAGCCCCCTGCCCGGACCCTCGGGCAACGTCGAGTACTTTCTCTGGCTTCGCCGGGGCGTGCCGTTGGCCGAGACCGAGGCTGAGCAGCTGGTCCGGGCCGCGGTCGCCGCGGGCCCGCAGTAGGCACTGGAGGTAGACCGTTCATGACCCGTGAGCTCCTGCTCGTGGTGCACACCGGCCGGCCGGAGAACCGTCGCACGACCGAGTACGTGGCCGGGAAGCTACGGCAGGCCGGGCTGAAGCTGCGGGTGCTGGTCGAGGAGTCCCCCGACATCAGCTCCTCCTGCTACGACACCATCGTCGCGCACACCGACGAGGCCGCCGAGGGCACCGAGCTGGTGCTGGTGCTCGGCGGCGACGGCACGCTGCTGCGCGCGGCCGAGCTGGCCAGGCCGGCCGGGGTGCCGGTGCTGGGGGTCAACCTGGGGCGGGTCGGGTTCCTGGCCGAGGCCGACTCCGAGGAGCTGCACGAGGTGGTGGCCGCGATCGTCGATCGCACCTACCACGTCGAGCAGCGGATGACCCTGGACGTGATCGTCCGGCTCAACGGCACCGTGCTGGCCCGCACCTGGGCGCTCAACGAGGCCAGTGTGGAGAAGTCCAGCCGGGAACGGATCCTGGACGCGGTGCTGGAGGTCGACGAGCGGCCGGTCTCCGGGTTCGGCTGCGACGGGGTGCTGGTCGCCACGCCGACCGGGTCCACCGCCTACGCCTTCTCCGCCGGCGGGCCGGTGATCTGGCCCGAGGTGGAGGCGCTGCTGGTGGTGCCCAGCAACGCGCACGCGCTGTTCGCCCGTCCACTGGTGGTCTCGCCGTCCTCGCTGGTCGCGGTGGAGGTCGCGCCCGGCGGGCATCCCGCGGTGCTGTGCTGCGACGGGCAGCGCACGGTGGAGCTGCCGCCGGGGGCGCGGGTGGAGGTCGCGGGTGGGAAGGTGCCGGTGAACCTGGTGCGGCTCAAGCGCGAGCCCTTCGCCGACCGGCTGGTGCGCAAGTTCTCGCTGCCGGTCCAGGGCTGGCGCGGGCCAGTTATCCCCAACCGGTAGGCACCCCCGGCGCGAATGTCGGCGCGGCCCAGTAGTGTCTGGGCTGTGCTGGCCGAGATGCGCATCCAGAGCCTCGGCGTGATTGCCGACGCCACCCTCGAACTGCATCCGGGTCTCACCGTGGTCACCGGTGAGACGGGTGCTGGCAAGACCATGGTGGTGACCGGGCTCCACCTGCTCTCCGGTGGCCGTGCCGAGGCCTCCAGGGTGCGGACCGGGGCGGACCGGGCCGTGGTCGAGGGATCCTTCCAACTCACCGGCGACGACGCGCGCGCCGGGGCCGCCGCCGCGCTTGAGGTGGCGACCGAGGCGGGCGCCGGGGTCGATGAGGACGGCAGCTTGATCGCCGTGCGCTCGGTGAACGCCGACGGGCGGTCCAAGGCCCACCTCGGTGGCCGGGCCGTGCCGGTCGGGCTGCTCGCCGAGCTGACCGAGCAGCTGCTCGCCGTGCACGGGCAGAACGACCAGCTGCGCCTGATGCGCACCGGTGAACAGCGCGCCGTGCTGGACCGGTTCGCCGGTGCGGGCATCGCCGAGCCGCTGGCCGACTACCGGGAGCTCCGCGGGCAGTGGCTCGCGGTGGCCAAGGAGCTGACCGAGCGCACCGAGCGCGCCCGCGAGATGGCCCGCGAGGCCGACATGCTGCGGCACGGGCTCGGCGAGATCGAGGCCGTGGCCCCGCAGCCCGGCGAGGACACCCAGCTGGTCGACCGGGCCCGCCGGCTGGCCGACGCCGACCAGCTGCGGGAGACCGCGGCCGGGGCCGCGCACGCCGTCGCCGGCGCCGCCGACGGCGACCCTGACTCACCCGGCGCACTGGGACTGATCGGCGAGGCCCGGCGCAGGCTGGCCGCGGCCGAGGACCCGGCGCTGCGCGAGATGGAACCGCGGCTGGTCGAGGCCGCCGCGCTGCTCACCGACGTGGGCACCGAGCTGACCGGCTACCTGGAGCAGCTCGACGCCGATCCGGCCGAGCTGGAGCGGGTGCTGGCCCGGCAGGCCGAGCTCAAGCAGCTGACCCGCAAGTACGCCGCGGACGTCGACGGCGTGCTGGCCTGGGCCGCCGACGCGCAGGCCAGGCTGGCCACCCTGGACACCTCCGAGGGGACCCTGGCCGAGCTGGCCAAGAAGCGGGACGCGCTGGCCAAGCAGCTGGCCAAGGTCGCCCGCACGGTCACCTCGATCCGGCGCACCGCGGCCGAGCAGCTGGCCAAGGCGGTCACCGAGGAGCTGGCCGGGCTGGCCATGGCGCACGCCCGGATCGAGCTGACCGTGCAGCCCAAGCCCGCCGCCGAGGGCGACGAGCAGGCGCTCAAGGTCGGCAACGAGCTGCTGCAGGCCGGGCCGGACGGGGTGGACGAGGTCGAGCTGCTGCTCGTCGCGCACCCCGGCGCGCCCGCGCTGCCGGTGCACAAGGGCGCCTCCGGCGGTGAGCTGTCCAGGGTGATGCTGGCCATCGAGGTGGTGCTCGCGCACACCGACCCGGTGCCCACCCTGGTCTTCGACGAGGTCGACGCCGGGGTCGGCGGCCGGGCCGCGGTGGAGATCGGACGGCGGCTGGCCAAGCTGGCCCGCAGCCATCAGGTCATCGTGGTCACGCACCTGGCGCAGGTGGCCGCCTACGCCGACCGGCACCTGCTGGTGGACAAGAACATCGGCGCCGAGGGGCTGACCAAGTCCGGGGTGCGGGTGCTCAACCACAACCAGCGGGTGGTGGAGCTGGCCAGGATGCTGGCCGGGATGGAGTCCACCGAGTCCGGCCGGGCGCACGCCGAGGAGCTGCTGGCCACCGCGGAGGCATATACCCAGGCGCTGCGTCCCTAGACCGTGTCCCCCAAGGGTTGACGTGCGGTGACTTCCCGGCGTGCCTAGGCACAGACACGCCGCGGTTTTGTCACCATCCGCACATGAAGCTCACGGGCCTGCTCAACCGCACCAGTCAGTCGCTGCCTGGAGTCCACGGGCCGGCCAGGGTGGACCGTCGTTCCGGCGACCTGCTCCGGCGGCTCGGACCAGGCGACATCGCCGTGCTCGACCAGCTCGACCTGGACCGCCGCACCGCGGACGCCCTGGTCGCCGCCGAGGTCGCCGGGGTGGTCAACGCCTCGGTTTCCATCTCCGGCCGGTTCCCCAACCTCGGCCCGGAGATCCTGATCAGCGCGGGCATCCCGCTGATCGACGCGGTCGGCCCCGAGCTGCTGCGCAAGGTCAAGGACGGCGCCCGGATCCGGCTGTTCGAGGGCGGCATCTTCCAGGGTGAGACCGAGCTGGGGCGGGGCACCGAGCAGACCGCGGACTCGGTGGCCGACCAGCTCATCGAGGCCAAGGCGGGCATGGCCGCGCAGCTGGAGGCCTTCTCCGCGAACACCATCGAGTTCCTGCGCAGGGAGCGCACGCTGATCCTGGACGGGGTCGGCGTGCCCGAGCTGTTCGTGCCGGTCAAGGGCAGGCAGGTGCTGATCGTCGCGCCCGGCTACGGGCACCGCGACGACCTGCGCAAGCTCAAGCGCTACATCCGCGAGTACCGGCCGGTGGTGATCGGCGTGGAAGGCGCGGCGGACACCCTGCACGAGGCCGGGTACAAGCTGGACGTGATCGTCGGCGACCCGGACGGGATCAGCACCGCCACCCTCAAAGCGGGCGCGGAAGTGGTGCTGCCGGCGCAGATGGACGGGCACGCGCCCGGCCTGGAACGCATCCAGGACCTCGGCATCGGCGCGGTCACCTTCCCCGCCTCCGGCAACCCCGAGGACCTGGCGCTGCTGCTGGCCGAGGCGCACGGGGCCGACCTGGTGGTCACCATCGGCTTCCAGGCCACCCTGCACGAGTTCCTGGACCGGGGCCGCTCCGGCTCCAACCCCTCCACCTTCCTCACCCGGCTGCGCCTGGGCAGCAAGGTCGTCGACGGCCACGCCGTGGTCAGCCTCTACCGCAGCCGGGTCTCCGTGCTCTCCGTCCTGCTGCTGATCGTCTCCGCGGTCGCGGTGCTGATCGCCGCGGTCGCGGTGACCAGCGTGGGCAGCGCCTACGTCGACATCGGCGTGGACTACTGGAACGACTTCCTCACCTGGCTCAAGGGGCTCTTCTCGTGATCACTCTGCGGTACCACGTCGTCTCCATCGCGGCGGTGTTCCTCGCCCTCGCCCTCGGCATCATGCTGGGCTCCACGGTGATCAGCGACCGGCTGCTCTCCGGACTGACCGGGGAGAAGGACTCGCTCGGGCAGAAGGTCTCCGACCTGCAGTCCGAGCGCAACGCGCTGAACGCGCGGCTGGCCGACGCGGACCGCTTCGGCACCGTGGTCGGGCCGCTGGCGGTGCGCGGGCAGCTGGACAACCGGACCGTGGTGCTGATCAGCACGCACGACGCCAACCCCGCCGACCGGGACGCGCTGACCGAGCTGATCAAGGCCGCCGGTGGCAGCGTCACCGGCGAGCTCCAGCTCACCGACACCTTCGCCGACCCGGCCAAGGCCGACCAGCTGCGCGACCTGGTGCCGAGGCTGGTGCCGGCGGGGGTGCAGCTGCCGACCGCGGCCACCGATCCCGGCACCCTGGCCGGTGGCCTGCTCGGCCCGCTGCTGCTGCTCAACAGCCAGAACAAGCCGCAGGCCAGCGGCGAGGAGGCCTCGGCGGCGATGAGCGGGCTGGCCAACGGCGGCTTCGTCCGGCTCGGCCGGGGGATCACGCCCGCGCAGCTCGCGGTGGTGCTCACCGGCGGCTCGGCCGGTGGCGAGGACCCCGGTGACCGCTCGGCCATCCTGGCCCGCTTCGCCACCCAGCTGGACCGCTCCGGCACCGGCGCGGTGCTCGCCGGGCGTTCCGGTTCCGCCGACGGCAACGGGCCGCTGGGGATCGTGCGCGCGGACACCTCGGCGACCTCGATCCTGTCCACCGTGGACAACATCGACACCGCCGCCGGGCGGGTGGTCACCGTGCTGGCGCTGCGGGAACAGCTCGACGGGCGCTCCGGTCGCTACGGCACCGCGGGCAACGCGCAGGCGCCCGCGCCGCAAGGTTCCGCGTAGCTCCATACATCACCCGTTCGGAGGCGGACGACGGAGGTGGGGGTGCGGTAGCGGGGAGGCGACGTGTTACGGTCGCCTCCCGTGGATCGAGGGGGCGCTCGCGCCGGTCGGGAGCCCCGAAACCACACCCGACCAGCGACGGCGTTGAGTTGATTCACGGGAGTACCCCTTGGTGTTGCAGGCCCGCACGACCAAGCACGTGTTCGTCACCGGAGGCGTGGCCTCCTCTCTCGGCAAGGGGCTCACCGCCTCCAGCCTCGGGCAGCTGCTGACCGCTCGCGGACTCCGCGTGACCATGCAGAAGCTCGACCCCTACCTCAACGTGGACCCCGGGACGATGAACCCGTTCCAGCACGGCGAGGTCTTCGTCACCGAGGACGGCGCCGAGACCGACCTGGACATCGGCCACTACGAACGGTTCCTGGACCGCGACCTGGGCGCGGCGGCCAACGTGACCACCGGCCAGGTCTACTCCGAGGTGATCGCCAAGGAGCGGCGCGGCGAGTACCTCGGCGACACCGTCCAGGTGATCCCGCACATCACCGACGAGATCAAGTCGCGGATCACCGCGATGGCCGCCGCCGGTGAGGACGGCGTCACGCCGGACGTGGTGATCACCGAGGTGGGCGGCACCGTCGGCGACATCGAGTCGCTGCCCTTCCTGGAGGCCGCCCGGCAGGTCCGGCACGACGTGGGCCGGGACAACGTGTTCTTCCTGCACGTCTCCCTGGTGCCCTACCTCGCGCCCTCCGGCGAGCTCAAGACCAAGCCCACCCAGCACTCGGTGGCCGCGTTGCGCAACATCGGCATCCAGCCGGATGCGATCGTGTGCCGGGCGGACCGGGAGATCCCGGACGGCCTCAAGCGCAAGATCGCGCTGATGTGCGATGTGGACGGCGAGGCCGTGGTGGCCGCCCCGGACGCCCCGTCCATCTACGACATCCCCAGGGTGCTGCACTCCGAGGGCCTGGACGCCTACGTGGTGCGCCGCCTCGGGCTGCCGTTCCGGGACGTGGACTGGACGGTGTGGGGCGACCTGCTGGAGCGGGTGCACAAGCCCAGCGACACCACCCGGATCGCGCTGGTCGGCAAGTACGTCGACCTGCCGGATGCCTACCTGTCGGTGACCGAGGCGCTGCGCGCGGGTGGGTTCGCGCACCGGGCCAGGGTGAACATCGTGTGGGTGCCCTCCGACCTCTGTGAGACCCCCGCGGGCGCCGCGCAGGCGCTGGCCGGGGTGGACGGCGTGCTGGTGCCCGGCGGGTTCGGCGTGCGCGGCATCGAGGGCAAGGTGGGCGCGATCCAGCACGCCCGCACCCGCGGCATCCCGGCGCTGGGCCTGTGCCTCGGCCTCCAGTGCATGGTGATCGAGGCCGCCCGGGGCCTGGCCAAGATCGACGGGGCGAACTCCGCGGAGTTCGACGAGTCGGCCAGGCACCCGGTCATCTCCACCATGGCCGACCAGCAGGACGTGGTCGCCGGGGAGCGGGACATGGGCGGCACCATGCGGCTGGGCTCCTACCCGGCCAAGCTGGTGCCCGGCTCGCAGGTGGCCAAGGCCTACGGGGCCACCGAGGTCACCGAGCGGCACCGGCACCGCTACGAGGTCAACAACGCCTACCGGGACAAGCTGGGCAAGGCCGGGCTGGTCTTCTCCGGCACCTCGCCGGACGGGCACCTGGTGGAGTTCGTGGAGCTGCCCGCCAAGACGCACCCGTTCTTCGTCGGCACCCAGGCGCACCCCGAGCTGAAGAGCCGCCCGACCCGGCCGCACCCGCTGTTCTCCGCCTTCGTCCGCGCGGCCCTGGACTACCAGGCCGCCGAGCGGCTGCCGGTGGAGCTGCCGGAGACCGCGTCCAGCTCGGCGGGCGCCTGATGGGCACGGTGGAGCGCGGCGCGCACGAGTTCAGCGTGGCCAACAGCCAGGACGTCTACGCCGGGCGGGTGATGGCGCTGCGGGTGGACGACGTGGTGATGCCCGGCGGCGAGGTGGCCACCCGCGAGGTCATCGAGCACCCCGGCGCGGTCGGTGTGGTCGCACTGGACGAGAACGACAACGTGGTGCTCATCCACCAGTACCGGCACCCGGTCGGGCAGCGGCTGTGGGAGCTGCCCGCCGGTCTGCTCGACGCCGAGGGCGAGGACCCCGCGGTCACCGCCGCGCGGGAGCTGGCCGAGGAGGTCGGACTGGCCGCCGCGGACTGGTCGGTGCTGGTCGACGTCTCCGGCTCGCCGGGGTTCATGGACGAGGTCATCCGGGTCTACCTGGCCCGCGGTCTGTCCACTGTGGACCAGCTGGCGGACACCGGTGACGAGGAGGCCGACCTGGTGGTGCGGCGGGTACCGCTGAGCGAGGCCGTGCGGATGGTGCTCAGCGGTGCCATCATCAACGCGGCCACGGTGTCCGGGGTGCTGGCCGCGCACGCGGTGCTCTCCGGCGCGGCGCAGACCCGCCCGGTCGACGCCCCGTGGGAGTCCAGGCCGCACCGGTTCGCGCAGCGTCAGTCAGGACAGCGCCGGAGCGGCTGAGCAGGTGTGACGCGGAGGAGGAGTCGACGTGCGGGTCGGTGTCCCTCGTGAGGTCAAGAACCACGAGTACCGGGTGGCCATCACCCCGGCGGGCGTGGTGGAGCTGGTGCGCCGCGGCCACCAGGTCCTGATCGAGCGGGAGGCCGGCCTCGGCTCCTCCTTCCCCGACTCCGACTACCTCGCGGCCGGGGCGAAGATCCTCGGCTCGGCTGAGGAGGTGTGGGGCGAGGCGGACCTGGTGCTCAAGGTCAAGGAGCCGATCGCCGAGGAATATCACCGGATGCGGCGCGGGCAGACCCTGTTCACCTACCTGCACCTGGCCGCCAGCCGGGAGTGCACCCAGGCCATCGTGGCCGCCGGGATCGACGCGGTGGCCTACGAGACCGTGCAACTGCCCGACGGCGCGCTGCCGCTGCTGGCCCCGATGAGCGAGGTGGCCGGGCGGATGGCCCCGCAGGTCGGCGCGCACACCCTGGAACGCGCCGCCGGTGGGCGCGGAGTGCTGCTGGGCGGGGTGTCCGGGGTGCCGGCCGGCAAGGTCGCGGTGATCGGCGCCGGGGTGTCCGGGATGAACGCGGCCACCATCGCCCTCGGCTTGCAGGCCGAGGTGGTGGTGCTGGACAACAACATCAACCGGTTGCGGCAGATCGACTTCGTCTACCGCGGCCACCTGCAGACCATCGCCAGCAACGCCTACGAGATCGAGCGGGCCTGCCTGTGGGCGGACCTGGTGATCGGCGCGGTGCTGGTGCCCGGGGCCAAGGCGCCCAAGCTGATCAGCAACGACCTGGTGGCCAGGATGCGGCCCGGGTCGGTGCTGGTGGACATCGCCATCGACCAGGGCGGCTGTTTCGCCGACTCGAGGCCGACCACGCACGCCGACCCGGTCTTCGGCGTGCACAACTCGGTGTTCTACTGCGTGGCGAACATGCCGGGCGCGGTGCCGCACACCTCCACCTGGGCGCTGACCAACGTGACCCTGCCGTACGCGGTGGCCTTGGCGGACAAAGGTTTGCGCGACGCGGTGCGGGATGACCCCACGCTGGCCAAGGGGGTCAACGTGGTCGGCGGACAGGTGGTGCTCGGCGAGGTCGCCGCGGCGCACGGGCTGCCGCACGTCGAACTGGCCGAGGCACTGGCATGATGCGCCCCTGACCACTCGCCAGCGGCGGAGGGACCGGCGCACTGAACGAGGACTCCAGCCCCGTGGCGGTTCCCGCCGCACTTTCGGCCGCCGTCAACCGTTACCTGGACCACCTCGTGGTGGAGCGCGGCACCGCCCGCAACACGCTGGACTCCTACGCCAGGGACCTGCGCCGCTACACCGAGCACCTGGCCGCGGCCGGGGTGGGCTCGCTGCCGGAGGTGACCGAGCGGCACGTGGCCGAGTTCCTGGCCTGCCTGCGCGAGGGTGACGGGCAGCGGCCGCCGCTGGCCGCCTCCTCCGCGGCGCGTGCGGTGGTCGCGGTGCGCAGCCTGCACCGCTTCGGCTACCGCGAGGGCCTGCTGCCGTCCGACGTGGCCAGCGGGGTGCACCCGCCGACCCCGCCGCGCAGGCTGCCCAAGGCGCTGCCGGTGGCCGAGGTGCTGCGGCTGCTGGACGGGGCGGGCAGCGAGGACCCGCGCGGGCTGCGGGACCGGGCGCTGCTGGAGCTGCTGTACTCCACCGGCGCCCGGATCTCCGAGGCGGTCGGGCTGGACGTGGACGACGTGGACGCCACCGAGCGCACCGTGCTGCTCGACGGCAAGGGCGGCAAGCAGCGCCTGGTGCCGGTGGGCAGGCCCGCGCTGGCCGCGCTGGACGCCTACCTGGTGCGGGCCCGGCCGGTGCTGGCGGCCAAGGGGCGGGGCAGCGCGGCGGTGTTCCTCAACGCCCGCGGCGGGCGGCTGTCCCGGCAGAGCGCCTGGCAGACGTTGAAGGACTCGGCCGAGCGGGCCGGGGTCACCGGGGACGTCTCGCCGCACACGCTGCGGCACTCCTTCGCCACCCACCTCATCGAGGGCGGGGCCGACGTCCGGGTGGTGCAGGAGCTGCTCGGGCACGCCTCGGTGACCACCACCCAGGTCTACACCCTGGTCACGGTGAACACCCTGCGTGAGGTCTTCGCCACGGCACACCCCCGCGCCCAGGGCTGACCAGGGCGCGCGACTGCTCCAAATGCGTGCCGGAGCCTTGGTGACCAGGTCGGACGTGCCCCGGCGAGGCGCGTTGCCGCTGTGCGCCGCGAAGCCTACGCTCGCCAACAGGGTGTATTCGCCGACACGAGGAGTCAGGTCAGATGTCCACACCGCAGCCTGCCTACGGGCGGCCCCGCGGAGAGGTGGCTGACCTCAGCCTGGCGCCCAAGCCCGCTGACCTGACCGAGGAGCACGTGCCCGAGGTCGTGGTGGGCGAGATGGGCCCCACCGGACGGCCGCTGCGGCACGTGCCCGAGCCCTCGCTGCTGGCCGGGCACGGACCGGCGAAGGTGCTCGCGATGTGCAACCAGAAGGGCGGGGTGGGCAAGACCACCTCGACCATCAACCTGGGCGCGGCGCTGGCCGAGTACGGGCGCCGCGTGCTGCTGGTGGACTTCGACCCGCAGGGCGCGTGCTCGGTGGGCCTGGGTGTGCAGCCGCACCACCTGGACCGGACCATCTACAACGTGATCATGGAGCGCTCGGCCACCATCGAGGAGACCGTGCTGCGCACCTGCGTCGAGGACATGGACCTGTTGCCCAGCAACATAGACCTGTCCGCGGCCGAGGTGCAGCTGGTCTCCGAGGTCGGCCGCGAGCACACCCTGCAACGGGCGCTGCGGCCGGTGCTGGACCACTACGACTACATCCTCATCGACTGCCAGCCCTCCCTCGGCCTGCTCACGGTGAACGCGCTGGCCGCCGCCGACGGGCTGATCATCCCGCTGGAGTGCGAGTTCTTCAGCCTGCGCGGGGTGGCGCTGCTCATCGACACCATCGAGAAGGTGCGTGAACGGCTCAACCCGAAGCTGGAGATATCCGGGATTCTGGCCACCATGTACGACCCGCGTACGCTGCACTCCCGAGAAGTCATGGCCCGGGTTGTGGAGGCGTTCGGGGACATCGTGTACGACACCGTGATCAACCGCACCGTGCGGTTCCCCGAGACCACCGTCGCCGGCGAGCCGATCACCCGGTGGGCCCCCCGCTCCGGCGGGGCGAAGGCCTACCGGGCGCTGGCCCGCGAGGTGATCGCCAGGTGAGTCGCCTCGTTCGCGGGCGCGGAATGCCCGCGGAGCCGGCCGAGTGACCACAGTGGACACTCCGGATCCCGCACAGCCCACCGAGCAGGACGCGCCAGGCGGCCGGTTCACCGTGCGGCTGGCCAACTTCACCGGTCCGTTCGACCTGCTGCTGCAACTGATCTCCCAGCACCAGATGGACGTCACCGAGGTGGCCCTGCACCAGGTCACCGAGGACTTCATCGCGCACATCCGGGTGCTCGGCGACGCCTGGGACCTGGACGAGACCACCGAGTTCCTGGTCATCGCGGCCACCCTGCTGGACCTGAAGGCGGCCCGGCTGCTGCCCGCCGCCGACGTGGAGGACGAGGACGACCTGGCGCTGCTGGAGGCCAGGGACCTGTTGTTCGCCAGGCTGTTGCAGTACCGGGCCTACAAGCAGGTCGCGGCGCTGTTCGGTGAGCTGGAGGCGACCGCGCTGCGCCGGTACCCGCGCTCGGTGGCCATGGAGGACCGGTTCGTCGAGCTGATGCCCGAGGTGATGCTCGGCGTCGACCCGCGGCGCTTCGCCGAGTTGGCCGCCTCGGTGTTCCGCCCCAAGCCGCCGCCGGTGGTGGGGCTGGCCCACCTGCACATGCACCCGGTGTCGGTGCGTGAGCACGCGGCCATCATGCGGGTGCGGCTGGCCGAGCTGGGCGAGGCGACCTTCGGGCAGCTGACCGAGGACTGCACCGAGACGGTGGAGTTCGTGGCCCGGTTCCTGGGGCTGCTGGAGCTGTACCGGGAGACGGTGGTGCTCTTCCAGCAGGAGGAGCCGCTGGGCGAGCTGCTGGTGCGCTGGGTCGGCGGGAGCAAGGAGCAGGCCGAAGAAGCCGCCGCGGCCGCGCTGGCCGCGAGCGAGGAGGAGGAGTACGGGTGACCGAGAACGGCACGCCGGTGGCGCCCGAGGCCGAGGACGCGGTGCCCGCCCCGGAGCCGGTCGCGGGGCCGGTGCTCACCGACGGGATCGACGCCCCTGAGGCGGAGGACGAGGACGCGGTCGTCGTTGGCGGCCTGCCCGACCTCACCGAGGACGCCGCGCTGGACGCGGCCCTGGAGTCGGTGCTGCTGGTGGTGGACGCGCCCGCGCCGGAGGAGGTGCTGGCCGACGCGCTGGACGTGCCGGTGGCGCGGGCCACCGAGGCGCTGCGCAGGCTCGCCGCCGGGTACACCGAGTCCGGCAGTGGCATCGACCTGCGCCGGGTCAGCGACGGCTGGCGGTTCTACACCAGGGACGTGCACGCGCCGTTCGTGGAGCGGCTGCTGCTCAACGGGCAGCGGGCCAAGCTGACCAGGGCCGCGCTGGAGACGCTCGCGGTGATCGCCTACCGCCAGCCGGTCACCAGGGCGCGGGTGGCCGCGGTGCGCGGGGTGAATGTGGACGGGGTTATCCGCAGCCTGCTCGCTCGTGGTCTGATTGAGGAGACAGGTGCGGATCCGGACACCAACGGACTCCTGTACCGCACCACAGAGCTGTTCCTGGAGCGATTGGGGTTGTCCTCGGTGAAGGAACTGCCCCCGCTCGCGCCGTTGTTGCCGGAAGTGGACTCGATCGACGATGTCTGAGAACGACCCGCAGGGTGTGCGGTTGCAGAAGGTGCTGTCCAAGGCCGGGATCGCCTCCCGGCGGGTGGCGGAGGACATGATCGCCGAGGGCCGGGTGGCCGTGGACGGCGAGATCGTCACCGAACAGGGCCGCCGGGTCGACCCGGAGCAGGCGGTGATCCACGTGGACGGGCTGCGGGTGATGGTCACCGGCAACCTGGTGCACCTGGCGCTGAACAAGCCGCGCGGCGTGCACACCACCATGTCCGACGACCGCGGCCGTCCCTGCGTGGGCGACTACGTGGCCGACCACGAGGAGCGCCTGTTCCACGTCGGCCGCCTGGACGCCGAGACCGAGGGCCTGCTGCTGCTGACCAACGACGGCGAGCTGGCGCACCGGCTGATGCACCCCTCCTACAACGTCTACAAGACCTACCTGGTCGAGGTGGCCGGGCCGGTGCACCGGGACCTGGGTCGCAGGCTGCTGGCCGGGGTGGAGCTGGACGACGGGCCGGTGCGGCTGGACAAGTACCACGTCAAGGACGCCAACGGCGGCCGGGTGCTGATCGAGGTGGTGCTGCACGAGGGGCGCAACCGGATCGTGCGGCGGCTGTTCGACTCGGTCGGGCACCCCGTGCTGCGCCTGGTGCGCACCGCGGTCGGCGAGGTCCGCCTGGCCGGTCTGCGCCCCGGCACCCTGCGCCCGCTGACCAGGGCCGAGGTCGGCGCGCTGTACAAGAACGTCGGCCTGTAACCCCACCCGAGTGTTGGCCGAACTCGTACGCCGTGTTGGCCGTTCTCGTACCGGGTGTTGGCCGAAGTGGGGTGTCGTGTTGGCTGCGGCGGTGACCGGTGCGGCCAAGACTGGGTACGAGTTCGGCCAACACGGCGTCCATTTCGGCCAACACTGCGTACGAGAACGGCCAACACTTGGGTGGGGTTAGTTGTCCAGGTAGCGCAGGACGGCGAGGACCCGGCGGTGGTCGTTGCCCGCGATGGGCAGGCCGAGCTTGGTGAAGATGCTGCCGACGTACTTCTCCACCGCGCGTTCGGTGATGGTCAGCGCCTCGCCGATGCCGGCGTTGGAGCGGCCCTCGGCCATCAGGCCCAGCACCTCGCGCTCGCGCGGGGTCAGGGTGGCCAGCGGGTCCTGGCGGCGGCTGCGGGCCAGCAGCTGGGCGACCACCTCGGGGTCGAACACGGTGCCGCCGTCAGCGACCTGGTGCAGGGCGCGCAGGAAGTCCTCCACGTCGGCGACCCGGTCCTTGAGCAGGTAGCCGATGCCGCTGAGCTCGTTGCTGAGCAGGTCGACCGCGTAGCGCTCCTCCACGTACTGGGACAGGATGAGGATCTTGGTCTCCGGCCACTCGCGGCGGATGACCAGTGCCGCGCGCAGGCCCTCGTCCCGGTGCGTCGGCGGCATCCGCACGTCGACCACGGCGATGTCCGGCTGGTGCTGGCCGACCGCGCGCAGCAGCTGCTCGGCGTCGCCGACCGCCTCCAGCACCTCGTGCCCGCTCTCGGCCAGCAGCAGCATCAGGCCCTGGCGCAGCAGCACGGCGTCCTCGGCGATCACGACTCGCACGGCAGCTCCATGGTCAGGATGGTCGGCCCGCCCTCGGGGCTGTACACCGTCAGCGTGCCATCCACCCCGCCCGCGCGGTCGGCCAGCCCCGACAGGCCCGATCCCGGTCCGGCCTTGGCGCCGCCGACCCCGTCGTCGGTGACCACGATCGTGAGCCGGTCGCCGGTGCGGCGCACGTCGACCGATGCCTTGGTGGCGTGCGCGTGCTTGGCGATGTTGGTCAGCGCCTCGGAGATCATGAAGTAGGCGATGGCCTCGATGGTCGGGGCCGGGCGGTGCTGCACGTAGTAGCGGATGCGCACCGGCACCGGGCTGCGCGCGGACAGCGCGGACAGCGCCGCGTCCAGGCCGCGGTCCTCCAGCACCGGCGGGTGCAGGCCGCGGGTGAGGCTGCGCAGCTGGTCGATGGCCTCCTTGGCCTCCTGGTGCGCCTCCTCGATCAGCCGCAGCGCGCCGTCGGGGTCCTGGCCGTGCCTGCCCCGGGCCCTGCCCAGCTTCATGGCCAGCGCCACCAGTTGCTGCTGCGCCCCGTCGTGCAGGTCGCGCTCGATCCGCTGCCGCTCGGCCTCGGCCGCCTGCATCGCCACCGAGCGGCGCTCCTCCACCTGCTGCACCCGCTCGGCCAGGTCGGCCACGGACTTGGGTTCCAGCATGGTGCGGGTCAGACCGAGGTGCACGCTGGTCATGGCGCGCACCAGGACCGGCGCCAGCGGCAGCAGCAGCATGCCGCCGAGCAGGAAGGCCATCACCCAGAACTGCCAGCCCGGCTGGCTGAAGAACATCAGCCCGCTGTAGGAGTGCACGAAGCCCGGTGCGGCCACCATCGTCTGGTGCGGGTGGAAGGACTCCATGATCGCCACGCCGATCAGCCAGGCCGGCCCGAACCAGCTGAAGAAGGCGAGCAGGCCGGTCACCACGGACAGCGCGCCGCGGGCGACCCAGTAGCCGATGCCGCGCCACAGCGTCGGGTTGACCACCAGCTGCACCGTCCCCCGGTAGGGGTTGCGCCGCGGCGGCGGGGACAGCGCCGGGGTCACCGACTCGCCGGTCACCACGCGCAGCTGCCAGGCCTCCAGGTGGCCGAAGCCGTAGAGCAGCCAGACCGCCAGCCACACCACCACCGGGCTGGCCAGCAGTGTGGGCAGGAACCACACCGCGAGGTAGATCTTCTGCGTGAGCAGCATCGCGAACAGCGGGAACAGGCTGCCGAAGAGCGCGAGCACGATCACCGTCAGCGGCAGCAGGCTCCAGAACGGGCCGGTCAGCAGCAGCACCGTGCTCAGCCAGGTGCGCTTGGCGACCACGTCGCGCAGCAGGTTCTGCCGCGGGCTCGGCCAGGTCATCGACGCTCCTTTTCGGACGGTGGTCACCCCAGCGTAGGAGCGCGTCCCCTAGGGGGCCACCGTGTCTGCACGGGGATCCACCCCCGTGCTAGCACCCCGGTCATCTCAGGAGGTAACCCTGGCGACGCGGCGGCCGATCCGGACCAGGCTGGAGCCATGATCGCCGAACTGGCCAGGCCGTTGCCCAAGCTCCTCGCCCGGGCCGCCACCGAGCACAGCCCCGGGTACCGCATGGTCATCGCGGACACCGAGGCCGAAGTCCTTGCCGCGCAACGGCTCCGGCACCGGGTCTTCGCCGGTGAGCTGGGCGCGGCGCTGGCCGGCCCGTCCGGGGTGGACGCCGACGAGCTGGACGCGCACTGCGAGCACCTGCTGGTCCTCGACGAGCGCACCGGCGAGGTGGTCGGCACCTACCGCATCCTGCCGCCCGGCGCGGCGGCCCGGCGCGGCGCGCTGTACTCCGACGGCGAGTTCGAGCTGGACGCGCTGGCCGGGCTGCGTCCCACGCTGGTGGAGGTCGGCCGTTCCTGCGTCGCCCCCGAGCACCGCAACGGCAGCGTGATCGGGCTGATGTGGGCCGGGCTGGCCAGGTACGTGGACCTGGTCGGCGGGCGCTGGGTGGCCGGGTGCGGCTCGGTGCCGCTGGCCGACGGCGGGCACCTGGCCGCCGCGGTCCGGGACCGGGTGCTCGCCCGGCACCTCGCGCCGGATGAGCACCGGGTGCGGCCGCGGATCCCGTGGGCGCACCAGGAAGTGCGGCGACCGGCCGGGCGGGTGGCGCTGCCGCCGCTGATGCAGGGCTACCTGCGGCTGGGCGCGTGGGTCTGCGGCGAACCGGCCTACGACGCGGACTTCGGCTGCGCGGACTTCTTCCTGCTGCTGGACACCCAGCGGATGGATCCCCGCTACCTGCGGCGGTTCCGGTGACCGCGGCCGGGCGGGCGGGGGCCTTCCGCTGGACGCCCGCGACTCCCTGCGACGACAGCTGCGTGCCGGGCCGGGATGCCGAACCTGTTGTGCCGCTAGGGGTTCAGCTGCGCCGCTGGCTAGCGCTGGCTGGGGTGTTCGCGCTCGCGGTGCCGGTGTCCTGGGTGTTTCCGTTGCTGCCCAAGGGAGTTCGGGGGCGGCTGGCCAGCAGTGGGGCGCGCGGAATCCTGCGCGCGCTGGGGGTGCGGGTGGTGGCGGATCCGCCGCGGCCCGGTCCGGCGCTGGTGGTGGGCAACCACATCTCCTGGCTGGACGGGCTGGTGCTGCTGGCCAGGGAGCCGCTGCACCAGGTGGCCAAGTCGGAGATCAGGGGCATCCCGGTCTTCGGCGCGCTGGCCGCGCGGGCCGGTACGGTGTTCATCGAGCGGGACCGGTTGTCCACGCTGCCGGGGACGGTTGAGGAGATGCGCGCGCGGCTGGCGAGCGGGACCTCGGTCGCGGTGTTCCCGGAGGGCACCACCCGGTGCGCGGTGACCGGAACGGTGTTGCGCCCGGCCGGTTTCCAGGCCGCGGTGGACGCTGGGGTGGCGGTGCGGCCGGTGCGGGTGGAGTACCGGGGGCCGGGTGGCCGGCCTGCGGCGTCGGCGGCTTTCCTGGGAGAGGAGGAGGTGCTGGGTTCGTTGCGGCGGGTGATCCGGGCCAGGGGGTTGTCGGTGCAGGTGCGCGAGGGGCGGACGCTGTGGCCCGGGGCGGGATTGGAGCGGCGGGAGCTGGCTGCTCGCGCGCAGGCGGAAATCCTTGGCGCGCCAGTGGTTTCCGCGCCCGAGCTGCGGGTGGCGGCCTGATGCCGGAGTTCCCGCAGGCGCTGCTCGCCTCGCCCTGGCTGTACGCGGTGGCCGGGGTGCTGCTCGGCGACTACGCCACCTACCTCGCCGGGCGTGGCGCCGGGCCGGGCCTGCGAGCAGAACCCGTTGCTGGGACTGGTGTTGGCGCTCGGCATCGCGGCGGCGGTGGCGGGCGCTGTGGCCGGGGTGCGCGCGGTGGTGCGGCGGCGTGGCACACCCCGGCCAGAGCGGGCCGGGCTCAGCGGAGCAGGTACTGCCAGGTGAGCTGGTCGGCCACCCCGGTCGCGGGGAGCTGGTTGCCCGTCTGGAACTCCCGCACCGCGGTCTCGGTAGCGCCGGTGTACTCGCCGTCGGCCGGGGTGCGCAGCCCCTTGGCGAGCAGCAGCAGCTGCACGCCGTGCACCGCGTCGTTCCGATCGCCCTTGCGCAGGGCGGCCGGGATCAGCGCGGGCCAGGACTCCGCGCCGACCAGACCGGTCTCGGCGACGCCGATCCTGGTCTCCAGCCTGCGCGCCGCCTCGTCGGTGCGCGGGTCGAACACCCCGTCCAGCGGCACGCCGCGCTCGCCCGCGTGGTGCAGCAGGCGTTGCGCGACAAGGACCTTCTCCCCTCGGTCGCCCGGCTGCAGCAGCGGCCAGGTCACCGGGTCGACGATCCGTTCCCGCTCGCCCATGGCCGCGGCGACCGCGCGCCGCAGCTCCGGCAGGCGCCCGTAGAGCACGTTGCCGGGGCAGGCGGTGTTGTTGAAGTCGCGGTGCCCGTAGATCTGGCTGGCCGCGATCCGGTACTGCTGGCACATGTACCGGCACAGCGCCACCAGCGAGTTCCACTGCGCGGTGGTCGGGCCGACACTGGTGTAGAGGCCCTCGTTCTCGATGCCCAGTGCCACGTTGTTCTGACCGGAGGTGTGCGCGCTGACCACGTGCTGGGTGCCGCCGTTGAGCGCGGCCAGGCTGCGGTGGCGGCCCTCGGTGATGTGCCCGCCGCGGCTGTTGGTGAAGTGCTGCCCGGTGTCGATCCAGCCGTTGGAGTCCATGTGGTAGTTCTGGATCGACCTGGACAGCGCGAACGCGCGGGCCAGTGAGTAGTCGGTGACGTTCGCGGTGGCCGTGTGATGGACGATGATCTTGACCGGCCTGCTGTTGAGCACCGAGATGGCGCCCTTGGCCGGCCGGGCGCCCCAGGCGCCGGTGCCGTGGATGGCCGGTGCGAGCTGGCCGGACTCGGTGGCGCCGGCCAGGAGTGGATCGGCCAGCCCGAGTGCGCCGGCCGCGGTCACGGTGAGGCCGCCGCGTAAGAAAGCGCGGCGGCCGATCGGATTGCGTGCAGGGTTCGACATGACGACGACTCCCTCGTCTTGGGGGCAGGGAACCCCAGAGAAGTGGGTCAGTCGACGGTAAGAGCTGGTTCCGGAACTCATAAGGGCCGAAGGGGTGAGGAACTTTCGATTTGTTGTACTAAGTGGTCACCCATTCACCGTCCGGGTATGGGCGCGAGCGGCCACGACGCTACTGCGGGACCGGGGATCGGCGCTGAGAAGTTGAATGGACGCGAACCGGGAAAAGCGGCCAACGCCTTGCGCTCGAAGCGTCGGCGCTCAACGAGGCAGACGGCAACGGCCCCGGCTGGGCCAAAGGGTCCAACCGGGGCCGTGCGGTGCTCAGCGGGTCAGCAGGGGCCGCTGTCCTGCCAGACGCCCCACTGACCGGTGGTGCCGGGCTCCTCGCCGCGGGTCCACCACTTCGCGGTCCAGACCTTGCCCTTGTGCGAGACCTTGCTGTCCTTGACGTAGGTGTCGGAGCTCTTCCAGGCCGGGGCGTTGCACGCGCCGCCGGAGGTGGTCGTGGTGCTGGTCGGGTTGGTGGTCGGCCACGGGACCTGTGTGGACTTGTAGTAGTTGATCCCCATGACGTCCCAGCGCGGGCCCTGGGCGGCCAGGCGCTGCCTGAAGGCGTCCCAGTTGTGCGTGGACCGCGGCGACCAGCCCAGCTCGGCCAGCGCGGGCAGCCGCGGGAAGGCCATGAACTCGATGTCCGCGGTCTTGGTCAGGGTCTCCGACCA
Organism: Crossiella sp. CA-258035; assembly: GCF_030064675.1. Classification (GTDB taxonomy): domain Bacteria; phylum Actinomycetota; class Actinomycetes; order Mycobacteriales; family Pseudonocardiaceae; genus Crossiella. Next base: position 7,066,613 of record NZ_CP116413.1, on the reverse strand, counting down.
CAGCGGTGCCTCCACGCCCAGCACCGCGTTCTCGGCCACGCCGGAGAGGTAGCCGCCGGGGTTCCAGTTGTAGGCGTCCTGCACCTCGATGTACCCGGCCCAGCTCAGGCCCAGCGGGGTGCTCGGGTTGTACTTCATGTCCAGGTAGGCCTTGTTGGCCGGGGACAGCAGCACCTTGCCGCCACGGCCGGCGTGCGCGGCCACGTTGGCGTCGGTGGTGGTGGTGCCCCAGAACTGCGGCACGGCCGAGGTCGGCGGGGCCGGGCTGGCCTTGACGAACTCGTGCCAGCCCATGATCTTCTTGCCGTACTTGCCGACCAGCGGCATGACCCGCTGCATGAACTTGTTGTAGTCGGCGTCGCTGGTGGCGTGCGCCTCGTCGCCGCCGAGGTGGAAGTACTCGCCAGGGGTGATCGCGGCGATCTCCTTGACCACGTCCTCGACGAACTTGTAGGTGATCTCCTTGTTGATGCACAGCGAGCTGTAGCCGACCTCGGTGTCGGTGCGCAGCGGCGGGGCCACCCCGTTGCAGTTCAGCTCGGCGTAGGAGGACAGCGCGGCGTTGGTGTGGCCGGGCATGTCGAACTCGGGGATCACCTCGATGTGCCTGGCCTTGGCGTAGTTCACCACGTCGGCGTACTGCGCCTTGGTGTAGAAGCCGCCGGGGCCACCGCCGACCTGGGTGCTGCCGCCGTGCTTGGTCAGGTTCGGCCAGCTGTCGATCTGGATCCGCCAGCCCTGGTCGTCGGTCAGGTGCCAGTGGAACTTGTTGACCTTGTACAGGGCCAGCTGGTCGATGTAGCGCTTGACCGTGTCCACGGTGAAGAAGTGCCGCGCGGAGTCCAGGTGCGCGCCGCGGTAGCCGAAGCGCGGCTGGTCCACGATCGTGCCGCCCGGCACCGTCCACGGGCCGGGCTTGACCGAGCTGGACTCGATCGCCGAGGGCAGCAGCTGGCGCAGCGTCTGCACCGCGTTGAACAGCCCGGCCGCCCGGTTCGCGCGCACGGTGGCCGCCTTGGCGGTGACGTCGAGCTGGTAGCCCTCCTGGCCGACGCCGGCGGGCGCGCCGCCCAGCAGCAGCACGATGCCCTCGGGGTCACCGGCGGCGGGCACGATCGGCAGCGGGTAGCCGGTGGAACGGCGCAGGATGGTGGCCAGGTACTCGGCCACCTGGGTCGCCTCCGGCGAACCGGCCTGCACCTGGATGCGGGCGCCGCTGCCCAGGGTGAAGGTGACGCCGGCGGCGGGGGTCACCGAGGCGGGCGCGGGGACGATGCTCTGCAACGGGCTCGCGGCCTCCTCGGCGGCCGCGTCGTGCTGGACCGAGGCCCAGCCCGTGGCAGCGCCGCCGAGCACGACAAGGGCGGCCAGGCCGCCGGCCAACCGCGACCGCAGTGGCCGCGTGCTGAGGGTTTTCACGGGGTGTCCTCCCGGAGAGTTCGGACAGGCGAGCACAAGCGGCGGCGGTGACCCGGCATACGGACATACCGGAAAGGCGGTGTGCAGCCATCGAATCTGGCGGCACTCCGCCTGTCAAGGGTCTAGACCACTAGGTTCACCCCGGTGGCCCTGGTGTCGCCCTCGTGCCCGCTGCTAGCTCCCGGCCGGGATGGACAGCAGTCCGATCCCGTCCATGGTGCGCACCTCGAAGCTGGCGATCTCCGTGCGGGAGAGCGCCACGTTGCCGCTCTGCTGCAACGGGTCCGGCGAACCGGCCACGCCGTAGCCCTTCTCCGGCACCACCCAGCTGTTCACCGGGAAGGTCTCCCCGGCCTTGCCGATGGCCACCAGCTGGCAGCGCCGCGGCCCGGAGATGCCCTTGAGCTCCATCCGCACCTGCACGCCGGAGCCCTTGTCGGTCAGCGCCAGGGTCGCGGAGACGTTGTTCGCCGGGTTGCTGCCGGTCAGCGTCTCCTCGGTGAGGGTGTTCGCGTCCACGCTCGGGGTGGCCGGACCGCTGGGGACGGACTGACCGGTGGTCGGCGGCCGGCCGGGCAGGCTCAGGATCGGACTGGGCAGCGCCAGGCCGCCCTGGCCGGTGCCGGTGGTCGCGGAGACCACCAGCGGGGTCAGCACCAGGGCCAGGCAGGCGGCCGCGGCCAGCGACCACAGCACCACCTTCTTCCTGGACCGCTTGCGCGCGCCGACCTGGTCGAGCAGCTGGGCCAGCACCCGGTCGCCCGGACCGTCCGGCGCGGGTTCGGCGGTGCGGTGCGGCTGGGGCCGCGGCGGCGGCCCGAGCGTGCCCCTGGGCTGCGGTGCGGCCGCGCCCCGCGGTGGGGCCGAGCCGACGCGCGGGGCCGGGGTGACCGGCCGCGGTCTGCCCGGTGGCGGCACGCTGCGCAGCGGACGGCCCGGCGGGGCGCCGGCCTGCCCTGGCGGTGTGCCGTTGCGCCGCTGGTCCACCGTTCCGCGCTGCTGTTCCAGCGCGCGGGCGACGTCCAGCAGATCCGGCAGGTCCAGCATCTCCTGCAGCTCGTCCTGACAGCGGACGCAGTGGGTCAGGTGCTCCTCGAAGGCGATGGTGTCCGCCTCGTTGAGCACGCCGAGCAGGTAGGCGCCGACGTCGGAGTGGTCAGGTGGGGATGACATCCCCGCTCACCCCCGATCCTGGAGTGACCGTCTCAGGGCGCGCAACGCGTAGTACACCCTGGACTTGACGGTACCCGGTGGCACGCCCAGTACGGCGGCCGCTTCGTTGATGGTGCGGTCTCGAAGGTAGGTCTGGGTGATCGCCTCCCTGTGCTCCTCGCTCAGCTGCTGCAACGCCTCGGTGATCACCAGCGCGGACAGGGTCGCGTCGGCGCTGTCAGGCACCGGCACGGACTCCAAGGGGCTCGCGTCGACCTCGTGCGGCCGCGCACTGCGGCTGCGCCGACCGTCGATCACGATCCGCCTCGCGACGGTGAACAACCAGGCCCGCATCAGCCCGGGCTCCCGGTCCAGCTTCTCGGCGTTGCGCCAGGCCCGGAACAAGGTTTCCTGCACCACGTCCTCTGCCCACTGGCGGTCGTTGCCGGTGAGCTTGCACGCGTGCCCGAACAGCGCCCCGCCGTACTCGCGGTAGAGCGCCCTGACCAGATCGTCGTCCCGGCCGGAAACCTCGGCGGTGCCGGTTGACTCTGCTCTGGTGACCCGATGTCGGCCCACGGCGCACATCCTGTCCCCAGCAACGGGTTTCGTACAGGGCTGCGGCCGATCTTTTTGTGTCCGCGACGGATTTGGACTGATTTTGCGGCGAGGTTGAACCACCCCGGGCGGGGATCCGTAATCGTTGGCGCGTCGTCACGAAGGGACTGTCCACTATGGACACATGAGGTCACCGTCCGCGAAGCTTCCGGTTTTCCCTCCCGGATCGCCGGAAAAGCCCGGGTAGGCCGGGCCGCACCCCCTGGCCTACCCGGGTTCCTCCTCGCCCGTGCCGCCCCGGAGGCGCCCATGCCGCACCATCCGGTCCTGCAACTCGCCGCCAGCACCCAGGACGAGGGGGTGCGCGCGGCGGCCGCGCTGTCGGGCTGGCTGGCCTACGGCCTGCTGTGCCTGACCCTGTGCTGGGGCGTGTTCACCAGCGCGGGCTGGGTGCGCAGGGCCACCGGCAGGCAGACCGTGCGCTCGGGGCACCTGCTGCTGGCCACGGTCACGCTGGCCTTCGTGCTCAGCCACGTGCTGACCCTGTTGTTCTTGCGGGAGGAGCGTTTCGGGCTGGTCAACCTGCTGTTCCCGGCCGCGGCGGGCGCGCCGCTGCGGCAGGCGCTGGGCGCGCTGGCCTTCGAGCTGATGCTCGTGGTCACGCTCTCGGTGGCACTGCGCCGGCTGCTGGGCTACCGGAGATGGCTGTGGTTGCACCGGTTGGCCTATCCAGCCGCGCTGCTCGGGGTGGCGCACGTGCTGCTGGGCGCCCTCGCCGGTGGCCGGATCGCGTTGCTGTGGCTGGCCGGGGTGACCTTGGTGGTGCCGGTGCTGACCTTGGCGGTGCTGCGTTTCCTGCCCGCGCGGGTGCTGGTCTCCGCCCGGATCATCGAGGAGGCGCCGTGAGATGGCCCTGACCGGGCGGGCCGAACGGATCGTGGTCGTCGGCACGGGTCCGGCCGGACTGAACGCGGCGGAACGCTTGCGGGAGCAGGGTTTCTCCGGTGAGCTCCTGGTGGTGGGTGAGGAACCGCGGCTGCCTTACCACCGTCCGGCCCTTGCGCAGCAGCTGTTGCTGGGGCAGGCCGGGCCGGAGGAGCTGACACTGCCCGGACTGCCGGAGCTGGATGTGGTGTGGCGGCTGGGATCCCGGGCCGCCGCGCTGGACGTGGACCGCAGGCTGCTGCTGTTGCCGCGCGGGGAGGAGCTGCGCTACGACGGCCTGGTGGTGGCCACCGGGTCGCAGGCCCGGCACCTGCCCGGCGCGCCCCGGCACGACCGGCGGGTGCAGGTGCTGCGCACCATGAGCGACGGCCTTGCCCTGCACCGCAACGTGACCACCGGCAGCGGGCCGGTGGTGATCGTCGGCGGCGGGTTCCTCGGCTGCGAGCTGGCCGCCAGCCTGCGCGCCATGGACATCCCGGTGCTGCTGGTCGACCGCGGCGGCGACCTGCTCGGCGACGTGCTGGGCGAGCGGATGGGCGCCGCGGTCACCCGCCTGCACCGCGACGCCGGGGTCCGCCTGGCCCTGGGCGTCACGGTGTGGCGGTTCGCGCCCTACCCCGGCGGGATCGCGGTGCAGCTCACCGACGGCCAGCTGGTCTCCGCCCGCTGCGTGGTGCTCGCCGTCGGCGCGGTCCCGGCCAGCTACTGGCTGCGCGGCTCCGGCCTGGTGCTGGAGGACGGCGTGCTGTGCGAGGCCACCTGCCACGCCGTCGGCGCCAGGGACGTGGTGGTCGCCGGTGACCTGGCCCGCTGGCCCAACCTGCGCTTCGACGAGGTCCCGCGCCGGGTGGAGCACTGGATCAACGCGGTGGAGATGGGCCGGGCCGCCGCGGACAGCCTGCTGGCCGGCCCGGGCGCCCGCCCGTTCACCCCGCTGCCGCGGTTCTGGTCGGCCCAGCACGGCGTGCGGATCCAGGCCGCGGGCGCGCCCGCGCTGGCCGGGGACACCATCGCGCTGGCCGGGGCGCGCTCGCTGGGCCACCAGGTCTGCGGGTACGTGCGGCGCGGCTGGCTGGTGGGGGTGGCGGCCTGGGACAGCCCGCGCGGGATGCGGCAGTGGACCGCGGAGCTGGACCGGCAGTCCGCGGTGGGCTCGCCGCGGCCCTCGCCGGGGGAGACGGAGACGCCACGGGGGATGCCGCCGGACGGCGGACGGTCGCGGCGGGGGCGGTGGTGCGGGAGGAGGGGGGAGCGGTGAGGCGGCCGGGGCGCCGGCTCCGGCCAACACGGGGTACGAGTTCGGCCAACACGGGGTACGAGTTCGGCCAACACGCGGGTGGGTCAGCGTCTGCCGTTCGCGCCGTGGACGGCCGTGGTCTCGTCGCGGAGGGCGATCAGCTGGGCGACCAGCTGCCTGCTGCCGCCGGGCAGCACGGTCACCCACACCACGCCGCCGTTCTCCACCCGGCGCAGCACCAGGTACCGGCCGCGTCCCGGCACGTCGTGGAAGGCCACCACCCGGCTGCCCCGCCTGGTCGCGCCGTACCGGTCCCGCACCGTGCAGCCGAACTGGCCCCACCAGCCCGATCCGGCGCAGCGCCTGGCCAACTCGCGGGCGGCCTGCGGCGTCTCGCCGCGCGCGGTCAGCACCTCGGCGAAGGCCACCGGGTCCGTACCCGCGGCCCGGGCGGCGGCGTCCAGGGAGTCACCGCGCACGCTCAGCGCCTCGCCTGGCCCGCTGGGAGTGCCGCCGGCCAGCGTGGCCAGGTCGGTGGGCAGCAGGTAGTCGGGCAGGCGGGTCAGGTGCACGGTGTCCCCGATGCGCACCGCCAGCGTGCCGCTCTCGCCGCGGGCGGCGCCGAAGGCGCGCAGCAGCTCGCCGGTCCACAGCCGGGCGTCCAGGGACCAGGTGTACTCGGCCAGGCCGATGCAGGCGTCGGTGAGCCAGGAGGTCGGCCCGACCCGGTCGGCCAGGCCGCGCTGCCGCAGCGACTCCATGGCCAGCGCGGTCAGCATCCGGCGCTCGGAGTCGGTGGCGCCGAAGCTCGGCAGCTCCAGCGCCAGCGGCGGCTCGCCGAGCGAGAGCCGCGCCCACACCACCTCGAACTCGGTCGCGGTCAGCACCATCGTGGTCATCGCGTGCGGTTCGCCGCCCATCGCCAAGCCCCCTTGCGCCGAGAGACCTCGGTCAAGGGGGCAAACTAACCCGGGGCGGTGACTACGTGTGTAAACAATGTCACATTCGGTGCGGTCAGTTTGGGGTGCGGCCGGGTCTGGCTAACTGGCGGCGAAGGCGAACCAGTTGACGTTGACGAAGTCCGCGGGCTGCCCGCTGGCGAAGGTCAGGTAGACGTCGTGCACCCCGGTGGTGTGGCTGAGGTTGGCCGGCACGGTCCGCCAGCTCTGCCAGCCACCGGTGTCGCCCACCGCGAAGGACCCGATCACCGGACCGGTCCGGCTGTCCAGCCGCACCTCGACCAGCCCGCTGACCCCGCCACCCGCGCCGGAGGCCACCCTGGCCTGCACCTGCCGCGCACCACCGGAACCGAAGTCCACGCCCCGGTACTGCACCCAGTCGCCGTTGCCGACGCCGCCGATGTTCGAGCCGCCACCACTGTCCGAAGTGGACTCGGTGCGCACCCCGGACTGCGCGGCGAACCGCTCGGCCTCCCACCGGCTGTACGCGCTGCCACCCGCGGGCGGCGGCGCGCTGGTCGTGGTCGGGTTGCCGCCGCCACCGCCGCGCTGGAAGACCGCGACGTAGTCGACCAGCATCGGCCGCCCCGGCACGGTGCCGGCCACCGGGGTGGTGCCGCCGTGCACGCCATTGGGGAAGGCGCCGCCGATGGCCACGTTGAGGATGATGAAGTAGCCGTGGCTGGTCATGTTGTTCCAGGTGCCCGCGTCGAACTGGTCCTGGCGGACGCTGTGGAACTGCTGGCCGTCGACGTACCAGCGGAGTTGGTTGGGCGAGACCGAGCGGTCCCACTCGAACCGGTAGGTGTGGAAGGCCGACTGGCAGCTCGCGCCGGGGCAGGCCCGGCTGGCGCCGAGGCCGTTGGTCTCGTTGCACGGGCCGCCGGGGTTGACCCCGCAGTGCAGCACGCCCCAGACCGAGTTGATCCCGTTGACGTTCTCCATGATGTCGAACTCACCGATACCCGGCCAGTTCCAGTAGTTCCCGCGGTATGGCGTGCCCAGCGCCCAGAACGCGGGCCAGTACCCGAGCGCCGCGGTGCCGGTGACGTTGGGCATCTGGATCCGGCCCTCGATGGCCAGCACCCCACCGGCGGGCGCCTGGAAGTCGCCGCGGTGGGTCTCGATCCGGGCCGAGGTCCAGTTCCCGGCGCCGTCCCGCAGCGGGGTGATCCGCAGGTTGCCGCCGCCGTCCAGGCTGACGTTGTTCGGGCTGTTGGTGTGGTAGGCGATCTCCCCGGTGCCCCAGTTGGCGGGCCCGCCGGGATAGCCGTGGCCGATGTCGAAGATCCAGTTGTTGCCCGAGGGCAGGGAGCCGGAGGGCCCGTTGAAGTCATCGGCCCAGACCTGGGACCAGCCAGGCGGTGGCGGCGGAACGGCCGCGCCGGCCGGAGCGAACAGGGACAGCGGGACGACCATGGCCGCGGCGGCCACGGCGGCGCCGATCGCCCAGCGACGGGAGCGAGATCGGTGAGCGGGGGGACTGGCGGTGGACATGTGCGAGCGCCTCCTCGGTCCGTGGCGGCGGCACAGCAGGCGGAAGGGGTGCGGGCCACGGCCGGTGCGTCTCCGGCCGCGTTGCCGTGGGTTGATGAGAGCGCTCTCAACAGTGGGTTGTCAACGATTGGACGGGATTTGGGGGGAGAAACAACAAATCTGAGTCGACAGCTCGCTGCCCCGGGGAACGACATCTCGTGTCAGCAGCAGGCGACACGCGATGTCAGTGAAGCTGGCTACGCGGCCGTTCCCGGCGTGTCAGTGAGGGCTGACATCCTGGTCAGCCGCGGGCTGGAGAGCGGCGAAGTCGGCGGGGCTTGCTCGACGGCCCCGGGATGGCGCCGGCTCGGCGACCTGGTGATTCGGCGGGCAACCGCTTCAGGCGCCGGACTCTCATTCTGGTGGCCGGTCCGGACTTGTTGTCACGAATGCTGCCGCACCGTGGCAACCTTCGACCATGCGCCATTTCGGCAGGTATGTCAGAGGTGCGGGGGGTACCGTGACGTGATCGTGTCCTCTTGCGCCCGTGGCACGTCGAACACCTCGATCTCGAGCTCCTGGTGCGGGATGTACCGCGTTCGCGCCGGCGTACCGGCCCGCCCGACGAGCCACCGCCGCCCCGCGAACGCGCCCAGCGCGTCGGCCACCACGTTCGACCGGAAGTCCTTGCCCCGATCGATCCGGACCTGCGCGGGCAGACCCCCGACCGGCCGTACGGCCCGTCCCGCACATCGCGTTGTGGCAGGCATCGACGAACCACTTCACCCACGGCTTCACCACCCTGCCGCCCACCACGACGTCGACCGGAGCCTGCACATGGCCGGCCTGCCGCGCCGGGTTCCAGTACGAGGGCGGGCGTCGCAGGAACACCGCGACCTTCCGCCGCTCCCGCTCACCACGGCGCGAACCGGCCCGCTCATCTGGTGCCGTGTCTCAACGAATCCGCGCGTGGGCGGGGTGGGGCGACCGGGCAGCGGCGGGGTGGGGCCGCTGCCCGGGGCTCGTCACGGGTGGGACCAGCGGAGGGTTTGTTCCGGGTAGTCGGGGGAGGGGGCGTTGAGCAGGGGGCTGGGGATGCCGTGCAGGTGTTGGTGGAAGAAGGCCCGGGTGTAGGTGCGGTTGATCTGGGTCGCCCTGGGGCCGGGCAGGTCGCCGAACAGGGCGGTGAAGACGGCTGGGCGGTCGTGCAGCAGGGCGCGGGCGCCGGAGATGTCCGGGAACAGGGACAGGTCGGTGGCGGAGTAGTGGGAGGCGCCGGTCAGGGCGAAGTGGCGGCCCCAGGCTCGGTGGTTGGCCTTCCAGGCGGTGAAGGTGGGGTAGTCGGGGGCCGCCGTGCTGAGCAGCAGGAAGGGGCCGGGGACGCCGTGGTTGGCGGCGCCGTCCCAGAAGCCGCCGTCCAGGTTGAGGCCGGCGCGGAAGCGGGGGTCGGCGCGCATGGTCTCGGCGGCGGTGGCGCCGCCCATGGAGTGGCCGAGGGCGCCGATCTTGGTCAGGTCCAGGCGGCCGCGGAAGCGGGGGGTCGCTCGGGCCTGGTCGAGGGTGGTGCGCAGGTCGGCGACCCGGACGCGGAGCTCCTCGGCCCGTTGTTCCCCGGTGGGGATCTCGGGGCGGTTTCCCCTGACCACGCGGCCGTCCGGGAAGCGGACCGCGGCGGCGTCGTAGGTGTGGTCCACGGACAGCACCACGTAGCCGTGGCTGGCCAGGTCCTCGGCCAGGGACGTGGACAGGACGCGCATGCCGCCGCGGCCCTGGCTGTACAGCAGCACCGGCCAGCCCGCGCCGAACACCGGGGCGTCCTGGCGCGCGTGCGGGCGCACCCGGTCCAGGAACGGGCTCACCCCGCCGCCGATGACGCCGTTGAGGTGGCCGGCCAGGGTGCCGCTGACGGTGTCGTCGGCGTAGCGGGCTCTCGGGGTCACCGCGATCGCGGGGTACCAGGCGCGGACCATCAGCTCGCGGGCCGCCGGGACTGGAGACCAGGGATCGGGGCGGGACGGGTCGGTCAGGTGCAGGTCGGTGACGCCCACGGCCAGGCGGCCGGTGGGGGCGGGCAGGTCCAGGTGCTGCGTGCGTGCGGGTGCGGCCGCCGCGGGCAGGGCGGTGGCGGTGCCGGCGGCCAGGGTCAGCAGCACGGCCAGCAGCCGAGTTGAACGCATGGAATCCCCTCGGGAGTGGTGGTTCACCGTCCTTTCACCCTGCCAGCGGAAATGGGGTGGTGATCGTTGGCGGGCGGGGTCTGCCCTTTGGGGCTCTCAGGATTCTCAGCTACCGAAGTGGTGGTGCGGTTCGAGCTCGGTGGGCGGCCGTGGGCCTGGCGCGGAGTTCGGGGTGCCGGCGGTCCGGGACGCTTGCGAGCGGTGGGTGGCAGCGCCGGGGAACCGATCGAGGCGACCGGTGTTGGTGGGGCGGACAGGGTGAGTGAGGCGGTGTCGGTGGCGCGCGGGTGAGCCAGACCGGAGACCGCGACCCGGACGGCGTCGGCTGGCGGGCGGGTTCCGGGCTTGGCTGGTTCAGGGTCGGTGACGGGGATCGCGGCCTGTCTGGGGGCCGAGCGCGGTCAGCGTGCCGGCCGGACCCGTCGGCCTGGGCAGGCCGAGGGCCTGGTGCCCGTGGCGGAGAAGTTCTGGGACCACGGCGAACCGAGGTGGTCGCTGGCGCTGCGTGCAGGTCGCGGGGAAGCGGACGTGCCGCGGCGACTGCTGCGCGCCGGGCTGGCTGAGGGCGTCGCCGCCGAGCCTGAGGGCGCTCTCCCGTTGGTGGTGGTCGCCGTGGTGTTCACCGCCGGGCTGGGCGAGACCGGGCCGTGGCGACGAGCGGGTGTTGGGCTGCGGTCAGGTCGAGTCCGGCGGTGGCGAGTGCGGGTGTGGTCGGTGGGAGTTGGGCGTGGTCGCCGTTGCGGGGTTAGCGGTGGGACCAGAGGAGGTTGTGTTCTGGCCAGTGGGGGGAGTTCTGGTCCAGTAACGGGGCTGGGCGGCCGGACAGGTGGTGGTCGAACAGGGCGGTGAGGTAGGCGCGGTACAGCTGTGTGGTGCGGACGCCGTCGAGGGTGCCGAAGAGTTGGCGGTACAGGGCCGGGTGGTCTTTGAGGAGGTCGCGGAGGCCGGAGACCTCGGGGAACAGGGGGAGGTCGGTGGGGGTGTTGTGCACGCCGGCGGGCAGGGTGAAGTGGCGGCCCCAGGACTGCTGGTTGGCGCGCCAGGCGGCGAAGCTCGGGTGGTCGCCTGGGCCAGCGGTGAACAGGGCGAACGGGCCGGGGGTGCCCTTGTCCCTTGCCTCGCCCCAGAAGGCGCCGTCCAGGTTCGCGCCGACCCGGAAGCGGCGGTCGGCGCGCATGGTCTCGGCGGCGGTGTCGCCGCCGATGGAGTGGCCGAAGACGCCGGTCCGGTGCGGATCGAGGCGGTGGCGGAGCGGGGTGGCTGCGGTGCTGAGCTGGTCGAGGGTGAAGCGCAGGTCGGCCACGCGGACCTGGACCTCGGCGGACAGTTCGGGCTCGGTGGGTTCGGCCGGGCGGTTGGCGGTGGCGGTGCGGCCGTCCGGGAAGCGGACCACGACGGCGTCGTAGGTGTGGTCCACGGCCGCCACCAGGTAGCCCTTGGCGGCCAGGCCCTCGGCGATCGCGGTGGTGGTGCTGCGCATCGAGCCGCGGCCGTGGCTGTGCAACAGCAGCGGCCACCTGCCCGGCAGCACCGGCGCGTCCAGGCGGGCGGTGGGGCGCACCCGGTCCAGGAACGGCTCGCCGCGGCCGAGGCCGAGCGCGGTGATCAGGTCGGCGTAGTGCCGGTCGACCGAGGGATCGCCGTAGCGGGCGCGGGCGCCCACGGGCACGGCCGGGTACCAGAGCTGGACCATCAGCTCGCGTGGTCCGGGCGAGGGCGCCCACGGGTCTGGGCGGGCGTGGTCGACCAGGTGCAGGTTGGTGGTGCCGACCGGGAACGGGCCGCCGGTGGCCGGCAGGTCCAGGGTGGGCTTGGCCGCCGCGGTGGCGGTGGACAGCAAGGTGGTCAGCAGCAGGAGGAACGCGGTGAGCAGGGCGGTGAAGCGGGTTCGGAGCACCTTTCTCTCCCCCAGGGGTGGCGGTGGTGTGGTGGGTTCAGACTGCCGGGTGGGGTGGGGTGCGATCGGGTGATTCCGCTGGGGGCGAACGGGCATCACTCGATGAGTGCTTGAGGGGGGTCAGTGCCGGGTCGTCGGCGTTCCGTGGCCGATCCGTGTTTTCCGCCGCACACAATGAGACCCGTGAACCACAGCCCCCGCCCACCGGTGCCCGCGCACCTGAACTACCTCGCCAAGGCCGACGAACTGAGCGGGCTGAGCACCCGGGAGGTGTTCGCGCACATCTTCCACAGCAACATGTGGGGCAGCGCGGACTCGGTCTCCGGCTGCGGCTCCGCGCTGGCGCAGACCGCCGTGCTGCGCACCGAGCTGCCGAAGCTGTTGCGCCGCTTCGGCATCCGCAGCCTGCTGGACATCCCGTGCGGCGACTTCGGCTGGCTGGCCGGCTGCGACCTCGGCCTGGAGACCTACCTGGGCGCGGACATCGTGGAGGAGCTGATCGCGGCCAACCTGGCCAAGTACTTCCGGCACGGCGGCAACCGCCGCTTCTACACCCTCGACCTCACCAGGGACCCGCTGCCGCGCACCGACGCGGTGCTCTGCCGGGACTGCCTGGTGCACCTGAGCTTCGAGCAGGTCTGGGACGCGCTGGACAACCTGCGCCGCAGCGGCTCCCGCTACCTGCTCGCCACCACCTTCCTCGAACTGGAGCACAACGAGGACATCGCCACCGGCGACTGGCGCCCGCTCAACCTGCAGCGCGCTCCGTTCCGCCTGCCCGACCCGGTCGCCGTGCTGGTGGAGAACTGCACCGAGCAGGGCGGCGCCTTCGCGGACAAGGCGCTGGGCATGTGGGAGATCGACCAGCTACCGGTGCGACCGTGACCCCGCGGGCTTCATGAAGTCCGCTGCGGGCAGCCCGAAGATCTCCTCGCGGGCGATCGCGTAGGCCGCGTGCAGCGCGCCCGCGCGCACCGCGTTGCCGGTCACCGAGGCCAGCTCCACCGGCGTCTTCGGGATCACCAGCTGGTGCAGCTCGGTCCGCACCAGCTCGCACAGCAGCTGCCCGCCGGTCTCCGCGGTCTCCCCGGAGAGCAGCACCAGCTCCGGATCGAGCACCGAGACCAGGTTGGCCACCCCGGTGGCGATCCGGCGGGCCAGGTCGGTCAGGAACGGCAGGCCCAGCTCGGGGTCGGCCACCGCGGCGCGCACCGCCTCGATCCCGGAGCCGGCCACCACCCCGTGCGCCGCGGCCAGGCCGGTGATCGAGTCCGAGCTGACCAGGTCGCCGAAGCGGATCCCCTCCCGGCCGACCTCGCTGCCGGCCTGGGCCCGGTCCGGCACCCGCATCCAGTCGATCTCGCCCGCGCCGCCGGTGGCCCCGCGCAGCAGCACCCGGTTGACCACCACCGCGCTGCCCACCGCGTCCGCGGGCCAGACCAGCACCATGTCCCGCACGTCGACGGCCTTGCCGGAGACCATCTCCTCCAGCGCGACCAGGTTGACGTCGTTCTCCACCGTGACCGTGGCGTTGAGCAGCTCGCTGAGCCGCCCCGGCAGGTCGAAGCCCTCCCAGCCGGGCAGGTGCGGGGCGAACCCGAGCTGCCCGGTGGCCCGGTCCACCGCGCCGGGACTGCCCACCACCACGTGCCGCAGCCCGTCCTCGGGCAGCCCGGCCAGCCGCACCGCCGCGCCCAGCGCCGTGGTGAAGGCGGCCAGCACCGCCTCGGTCGGCCCGGCCGGCATCACCGCGCGGTGCTCGGCGAGCAGCCTGCCGGAGATGTCCGCGACCGCGATGTCCACCGACGCCGCGGTCAGGTCCACCGCGGCCACGTGGCACAGCGCCCCGTTGACCGCCCACAGCTGCGCCCTCGGCCCGCGCGCGCCGCCGCGCAGGCCCTCCCGGCGCACCACGTCGTCCTCCTCCAGCCGCGCCAGCAGCTGCGCGGTGGCCGGTTTGGACAGGCCGATCGCGGTCTCCAGCTCGGACCGGGTCATCGCCCCGTTGGCCAGGAGGATCTCGATGGCCGCCCGATCGTTGATCTCCCGCAGCAGACGCGGACTTCCGGCTCGCACCACCACTCCCCCTTCACGCGTGCGTCACTGGACGCGTCATGCGGATACGGCCATCCAGGTGTCACCCGAGCGCGGGTGCCCGCCGAATCGTAGGACCTCTTCCGTGTCCGGTCCGGCATATCGGCGCGCGCCGTCGCGCAACGGGGTGCTACTGGGGGACTGGCCACCCTCAGTAGTGTGTTCGCCACCCGCCGACATCCCCGAGGTGTGCCGTGACCGGAGCGCAGCGTGACTGGGCAGGGCCCCGGTCCGCCCGGATCTACGACTACCTGCTCGGCGGCGGTCACAACTTCGCCGTGGACCGCGAGTTCGCCAACCGGATGGTCGCCGAGATGCCGTGGGTGGCGCACTCGGCGGTGGTCAACCGGGCGTTCGTGCGCCGGGTGGTGCACTTCATGCTCTCCGCCGGGGTGCGCCAGTTCCTGGACCTGGGCTGCGGCATCCCCGGCGTGGACCCGGTGCACCTGGTCGCCAGGCAGGCCGCGCCGGAGACCAGGGTGGTCTACGTCGACCACGACGAGCTGGCGGTGGCGCACGCCGAACTGCTGCTCGAGGGCGACGAGCAGGCCACCGTGCTGCGCGCGGACGCGGCCGACCCGCGCGCGGTGCTGACCGCGCCGAAGGTCCGCCGGATGCTCGACTTCACCGCCCCGGTCGGCCTGCTCGCGATAGCCCTGCTGCACTACGTGCCCAACGAGCGAGATCCCGAGGGGATGCTCACCGGTTACGCGAACCGGCTGGCCGCGGGCAGTTTCCTGGCACTCAGCCACGCCACCTTCGACGTATCACCCGAACCGGTGAAGCAGGCGCAGGGGTGGATGGTCGACAGTGACCCCGTGCACCCACGCAGCCGGACCCGGATCGAGGGCTTCTTCGCCGGTTTCGACCTGGTCGCGCCGGGGCTGGTACATCCGGGGCAGTGGCGCAACCCGGTGCGCCCCGGTCCCAACGCCGTCGGCGAGTGGTGCTTCGCCGGTGTCGGCCGCAAGTCATCCTCCACCGAAGGGACAGCGTGACGTGTCGAACGAACTGAGCTGGGTGCCCGAAGGGGTCAACATGGAGCTGCCGAGCTCGGCCCGCATCTACGACTACCTGCTCGGTGGCGGTCACAACTTCGAGATGGACCGGACGCTGGCCGACCGGCTGCTGACCGTGGTGCCGGCCAGGGACATGGCCCGGCTCAACCGCGCCTTCCTCGGCCGCTCGGTGCAGTACCTGGTGCGCCAGGGCATCCGCCAGTTCCTGGACCTCGGCTCCGGCGTGCCGACCGTGGGCAACGTGCACGAGGTGGCGCAGGCCCTCGCGCCGGAGTCCAAGGTGGTCTACGTCGACATCGAGCCGGTGGCGGTGGCGCACAGCGAGCTGCTGCTGCGGGACAACCCGAACGCCGGGGCGATCCAGGCCGACCTGCGTGACCCGGAGGCGATCCTGGACCACCCGGAGACCAGGCGGCTGCTGGACTTCACCCAGCCGGTGGCGCTGCTGCTGGTCGGCGTCCTGCAGTTCATCCCGGACGCCGACGACCCGTGGGCGGTCGTCCAGCGCTACCGGGAGGCCCTGCCCGAGGGCAGCTACCTGGCCTTCTCCGCCTTCACCTGGGACGGCAACCGGGAGGCGATGACCAAGGCGGTGGAGGTCTTCAAGAACACCCAGGAGCCGATCCACCCGCGCACCAGGGCGGACATCCTGCGCTTCGCCGAGGGCTTCGAGCTGGTCGAGCCGGGCCTGGTCTACACGCCGAACTGGCGGCCGGAGACCGGCGCGGTGGCCGAGGAGGACGTGCGCCACTCCAACCTGTTCGCCGCGGTGGGCCGCAAGGTCTAGGTATCCCGGCGACCGCTCGCCGGAATCCAGCCGCCCGGGTGATGCACTGGGCCATCCGGGTACCGATCGGGCGACGATCCAGCTGCCCCCGGGCATCGGTCCCTGCCCGGGGGCGGATCGGCGGAATATGGTGGTGGGATTCGGATCGCGTGTTCCGCCCGAGTCCCGCCACCGTCTCGAGACCGCGATGAGGTGTTCGCCGTGCCGCTGCCATGTCCGGCCGCCCCGTGGCGTGCCGCGCTGCGCGAGGTGCCGCGGTGAACCGGGCCGAGCTGGCGCGGCAGTGGCTGCACGAGATCAGCCGGACCGTGTACGTGCCGCGGTCCCAGGCGGAGATCGCGGCGTTCCTGAGCGAACTGCTGGACGAGCTGGTCGAGGAGCTGCTGGGGTCCGCGGACCGGCTGACGCGGGCGAGCGAAGTCGGCAAACGCCTGGTGGCCGGGCAGTTCACCCCGGCGGAGAGCCTGCTGTGCACGATGAAGGTGCTCGGTTCCGGGCTGCCGAGGCTGGCCGAGCTGGCCGGGACGCCGGAGCTGGTGCAGCGGGTGGTGCTGGCGCTGGGCGCGGTGTCCGCCGGGTACGCCGAGGCGACCCGGCAGCGGACCTTCGAGCAGCAGGAGGACGTCAAGCAGGCGCTGTTGCGGGCCAAGGACAACGCCGAGCGGGCCCTGCGCGGCAGCGAGGCGCGGCTGCGCGAGGTGTTCACCAGCTCGGTGGTGGGCATCGCGATCACCGAGCTGGACGGCACGTTCGTCAACTTCAACCAGGCGCTGTGCGGGATCCTCGGCCAGGAACCGGCGGGCATGCGCGGCAGGCGGCTGATGGACTTCGTGCACGCCGACACCACCGCCGAGGTCACCCGCGCCTACGAGGCGCTCCTCGCCGGTCGGCTGGACCGGTTCCGGGCGATGGCCAGGCTGCGCAAGGGTGATGAGGAGACCGGGTTCGCCTACCTCGCGGTCTCGCTGCTGCGCGACGAGCGGGGCGAGCCGACCGGCTGCGTGACCATGGTGGAGGACGTCACCGAGCTGAAGCTGGTGCAGGACCGCCTGCACCACCAGGCGTTGCACGACCGGCTGACCGGGCTGGCGAACCGGCAGTTCTTCCTGACCCGCTTGGAGTCCGTGCTCGGCCGGATCGACCCGGCCACCGGGATGAGCCTGTACCACCTGGACATCGACGGCTTCGGGATGATCAACAGCGGGCTCGGGCACGAGGTCGGCGACCAGGTGCTGCGGCTGGTCGCGGACAAGCTGCGTGCGGTGGTGGCCAACGAGAAGGCTCTGGTCGCCCGGTTCGGCGGGGACGAGTTCGCGATCCTCATCGAGCACACCGCGAGCACCCCGGACGTGGCCACCATGGCCGCCAGGATCAACGAGGAGCTGGGCGAGCCGGTCTACCTGAACGAGCGCGGGGTGGCGGTCTCGGCCAGCATCGGCGTGGTGCAGCAGCAGGCGGGGCGGATCAAACCGGTGGAGCTGCTGCGGTCCGCGGCCGCCACGCTGCGCCGGGTCAAGTCCTCCGGCCGCCGCCAGTGGGGCCTGCACGACCAGGACGCCGACCGGCGGGACCGGGAGCGGTTCGCGCTGGCCGCGACCATGCCCGGCGCCTGGGAGAACGGCCAGCTGCGCCTGCTGTACCAACCGGTCCGCCAGCTCGCCGACGACCGGCTGGCCGGGGTGGAGGTGCTGCTGCACTGGGTGCACCCCGACTTCGGCGAGATCCGGCACGACGAGTGCGTGCGGCTGGCCGAGGAGACCGGCCTGACCATCCTCATCGGACAGTGGATGCTGCGCGCCGCCTGCGAGCAGCTGGCGTTGTGGCAGCAGGAGTTCCAGGCCCGGATGCCGCCGATCGGCCTGCGGCTGGGCCGCAGCCAGGCGGCCGATCCGGACCTGGTCGCCGATGTGCGCAAGGTGCTCGACGGCTTCGCGCTCGCACCGGACCAGCTGTGGCTGGGCGTGCCCGCGGCGGCGCTGCTGGCCGGGTTCGGCGAGGTCGAGGACAACGTGGAGACCCTGGCCGGCATGGCGGTTCCGGTGCTGCTGGACGAGTTCTGCTGCGGCACCGACGAGCTGACCCTGCTGGACGAGCTGGCGGTCAGCTCGGTCCGGCTGTCCCCGCGCCTGGTGCACCGGCTCGGCCAGCCCGCCCCGCCGGGCCTGCTCGCCGACGCGGTGGAGTCCCTGCTGCCCGTGGTGCACCGGCTGGAGGCCGCGGTGCTGATGGACGGCGTCGGCACCGCTGAACACGCCCGCCGCTGCCGCGACCTCGGCGCCGACCTGGCCCAGGGTTCCTTCTTCGGCTCGCCGGGACCGCCCGCGACCATGTCGGCGGTGCTGGCGCGGAGTTTCCCTTGACCGGCCTGGTGATCGTGGACGCGGCCAACGTGGTCGGCTCGGTGCCCGACGGCTGGTGGCGGGACCGGGCAGGCGCCACCGCGCGGCTGCTGGAGACGCTGAGCTCGTTGCCGGGCAATGGTTTGCCACCGGTGAGCGGGGTGCCGGAGTGGGCGCTCGGGCCGGTGGAGGTGGTGCTGGTGGTGGAGGGCAAGGCCGCCGGCGTGACGGCCACCGGCGCGGTGCGGGTGGTCGCGGCGCGCGGGTCGGGGGATGACGCGATCGTGGACCTGGTGCGCGCGGAGGACCGGCCCTGCCTGGTGGTGACGGCGGACCGCGGGTTGCGGGAGCGGGTGCTGGCGCTGGGGGCGGCGGTGACCGGGCCGAGCACGGTGCGCCCGGACGCGGGCCGCCACTGAGCGGCTGGGCCGACTGGCCGATAGCCGGGGCCGGTCCGCGCTCGTAGGGTTCCGGCACCGGTGGAGCAGGACACCAGCTGGGACCGGCAGCCTGAGTGGCTGTCCAAAGTGGACAGCAAACCGGCGTCCTCGGGTGCGGCCGGGTGCCCGGCTCAGCCGGTCGCGCTGAACGCCTCGGCGGCGGTAGCTCAGGCGGCCGACAGCGGGCGGCTCACCCTGGGGCTGCGCGCGGAGCAGGAGTGGAACCGCGGGGCGTGGAAGTCCTTCGGCACCGCGCCGCGGCTGACCGTCGACTACAACTCAGTGCCCGAGGCTCCCGGGCGGCAACAGGTGGAGATCCTGGACTGCCCGCCGTCCCCGGCCGAGCTGGTCCTGTACACCCCCGCGCCGGTGCTGCGCGCGACACTGTCCGATGTGGACGGTGACGTGATGGATGCCGAGTTCGAGTGGTGGGCTGGCGGTTCCCGGGTCGGCGGGGCGGTCGCCACCAAGATCCCAGACGGTAGCGCGGCGCAGGTCACGGTGCCCCGAGGGGTGTTCGCGCACGAGTCGGTGTTCTCCTGGCGGGTCTGGGCCAAGGACCGGACGGCCACCGGGGCGTGGTCGGGCTGGTGCGGTGTCCTGGTCGACGCCGAGCCGCCGCGGGTGGCGCCGCTGGTGAGTCCGCTGAAGCGGTACGAGTTCGGGGTGCGCCCCGGCTGAGTCGCCGGGGCGCACCGACCGGCGTCAGCTCGCGGCCAGGCGCAGGCCCGACTCGATGCTGGCGCCCAGGTTCTCCGTGCGGGCAAGGGTTTCCCGGAGCGTGGCGGCGTGTTCCTCAGCCGCCGCGCGCAGTCCCCGGTCGATGAGCTCGGCGGGACTGGGCACCGTGTCGGTGGTGGCGTTGAGCTCCTGCCAGTACGACACCAGCTGGCCGCCCAGCGCGAGCTCGGCGGGCAGGTCGGTGGCGGTGGGCAGTGGCCAGGCCAGGTCGTGCGCGGTGGCCGGGCCGGTCACCGAGGCGAGCAGGCCCAGCGCGGTGCGGCCCACATCGGCGGCCGGGTTGCCGAAGGCCATCTGCACCGCCGGGTGGTTGGCCAGCCACCACAGCATCCTGGTCCGCGCCTGCTGCCGCACGCGGGGCGGGGCCAGCCACAGCGCCAGGTTGGCGTAGTACTCGCCCATCTTGGCCGCCACCGCCGGTTCGGACAGGAAGCCGACCAGGTTGATGTTGAAGTAGTGGTGCCAGGTGGAGTCGGCCACGATGCGGCCCACCCCGGCCGCGTGACCGTCGTAGGCGCTGACCACGCCGTAGACCGAGCCGTTGCGCTTGTCGGTGCCGCGGGCCACGATCTCCGGCTTCGGCTGGCCGAACGGGCCGCTGGGCCAGACCTCGGCGGGGTAGCTGTCCGGGATGCGCAGCTGGCCCTCGTGCATGTGGTCCGGGAACACCGCGATCGGCCCGCGTTTGCCGCTGAAGAGCGGGTGCGGCCGGCCGGTGGGCAGGTACCGCTTGAGGATCAGCTGCTGCGGGTGGTGGTCGGCGTCCATCGGGAACGGGTTGTTGAGGTCGCTGCCCCGGTCGTCGGGCTGGTGGGTGTTGTGGCTGAACTCGATGGTGGAGTCCGGCAGTCCCTCCCACACCCGCAGCTCCCCGGCCCTGGGCACCCGGTGCGAGATGGCCCGGCCCAGGTTCAGCAGCTCGTCCAGGGCCGGGTCCGCGCCGGGCGGCTTCGGGTTGGAGTGGTCGCCGGTGATCAGCACGCCGCCACCGGCGTCCATCCAGGCCCGGAGCGCGGCCACCTCGGGAGCGGTCAGCTCGTTCTCCGGCTGGCCCAGCTCCGGCAGGTCGCAGGCCTGGATGCCGAAGAACCAGACCTGGTCGTACCTGCCGAGCAGCTCGGCGGTCAGCTTGTCGCTGGCGTGCCCTCTTCCGTGCCGCTGCACCAGGTCCAGCCGGAAGTCGGTGTGGAACGGCGCGTTCCGCTCGGTCAGGTCGCGCAGCAGCCCGACGCCGAAGGGCACGAGGTTGTTCAGCTCCACCTGGCCGACGGAGTCGGTGTAGCACAGGATCCGCTGCACCGGCTTGTCCGCGTACAGCTCCGCCAGGCGGTGACCGGGTTCGGGCTGGGCGATTGCGCCCACAATGACGTTGTCGCTCATGGTGTTTCCCCCATGGACGGTGGTTCCCGTCGCCCCCTGCGACGAACACCGCCCACTTCCAGGTATACCGAAACCCCGGCACTGGAGGGGATCACCCTGCCCCTAAGGGAACCCGGAACTCCGCGCGGTCAGGCCGCCTGGCCCGACTGCGGCAGGCCGGGCGGGGTCTCCCCGCGCAGGGTGCCCAGCAGTTCCTGGAGCCGCAGCAGGATCAGGTCGGTGACCTCCTGCAGCAGTTCCCGGTCCACCGGCCGGGAGCGGAAGGCGGACAGGTCGAGCGGCTCGCCGATCAGGAAGTCCACCGTCTTGCGCGGCAACGGGCGGAACCGCTTGCGCGGGGCGTCCAGGATGGCCTTGGTGCCCCAGCGCACGACCGGGATGATCGGCACGTCGTGCGCCAGCGCGAGCCGGGCCGCGCCGGTGCGGCCGAGCACCGGCCAGCCGTCCTCGTCGTGGGTGAGCGTGCCCTCCGGGTAGATCACCACGACCTTGCCCTCCTCCAGGGCGGCGTCCCCGGCACGCAGGCTGTCCCCGGCGGCGGAGGTGCCGCGGTAGACCGGGATCTGGCCGGTGGCCCGGAACACGCTGCCCACCACCAGTACCCGCCACAGGCTGTGCTTGGCGAAGAACCGCGGCACCCGCCGCTGCTGGTGCACGAACACCGCGTCCAGCACCGGGTCCAGGTGCGAGGGGTGGTTCATGATCAGCAGTGCCGGGCCCTCGGCGGGGATCGTGCCGCCCGCGGTGCGGCGCCGGGCCAGCAGCCAGGTCACCGGGTACAAGATGGTGGCGGTCAGTCCGACCCAGAACCCGCCACGTTCCCTGCGCTTCATGCCACCACAGTAGGTGGCTTGATCGGGCGAACACCTCGAATGCGGTCTGTCCCATACGTCCGGGCCGGGCTTCCTGCGGGGGTCACTGTCGGACGATCTCCGCGTCTTTACGCGTTTCCTACGTTCACAAGTTTATGAAAAGTCTGTAGATTCACCGGCGTGACTCCAGTGATCGAGGTGTCCGGCCTGGTCAAGAGCTATGGCCGGACCCGCGCCCTTGACGGGCTTGACCTCGCCGTGGCGGCGGGGGAGGTGCACGGCTTCCTCGGCCCGAACGGGGCCGGCAAGTCGACGGCCATCCGGGTGCTGCTCGGGCTGATCCGCGCCGACGCGGGACGGGCCCGGCTGCTCGGCGGCGATCCCTGGCGGGAGGCGACCACGCTGCACCGGCGGCTGGCCTACGTGCCGGGTGATGTGAACCTGTGGCCCGGCCTCACCGGCGGCGAGGCGATCGACCTGCTCGGCAGGCTGCGCGGTGGTCTGGACCCGGCGCGCCGGGCCGAGCTGCTGGCCCGCTTCGAGCTGGATCCCCGGGTGCGCGGGCGCGCCTACTCCAAGGGCAACCGGCAGAAGGTCGCGCTGGTCGCCGCGTTCGCCGCGGACGTGCGGCTGCTCATCCTGGACGAGCCGACCTCGGGGCTGGATCCGTTGATGGAGGCGGTGTTCCAGCAGTGCGTGGCCGAGGAACGCGACCGGGGGCGCACGATCCTGTTGTCCAGCCACATCCTCTCCGAGGTGGAGGCGCTGTGCGACCGGGTCAGCATCATCCGCGCCGGGCGCACCGTGGAGACCGGCACGCTGGCCGAGCTGCGGCACCTCACCCGCACCTCGATCACCGCCGAACTGACCGGGCCGGTGCCCGAGCTGACCGGGGTGCACGACCTGGCGGTGGACGGCAACCGGGTGCGCTGCCAGGTCGAGCCCGAGCAGCTCGGACCGGTGCTGAAAGCCTTGTCCGGGGCCGGGATCAGCTCGCTGGCCAGCCACCCGCCAACCCTGGAGGAGCTGTTCCGCCGGCACTACGAGGCGAGCCGATGACCGGCACCGGGCTGCTGTTCCGCCTGTTCCTGCGCCGCGACCGGCTGCTGCTGCCCAGCTGGGCCGGCCTGGTCACGCTGCTGGTGCTGGGCACCGCCGCCCAGTACGCGCGCCTGTTCCCCACCGCCGAGCTGCGGCAGGCGTTCCTGGCCGAGGTCACCGGCAACACCGCGCTGAGCGCCTTCACCGGCCAGGTGCACGGCGCCGGGCTGCCCGCGCTGACCGCCTGGAAGATCGGCGACATCGCCTACGCGCTGGTCTCGCTGATGGCCGTCCTGGTCACGGTGCGGCACACCCGCGCCGAGGAGGAGTCCGGCCGCGCCGAGCTGCTGGGCGCGGGCGCGATCGGCCGCCACGCCGGACTCGCCGCCGCCCTGCTGCTCACCTGGACCGCCGCCCTCGGCACCGGCGCGCTGGTCGCGATCGGCTTGCCCGCCATGGGGTTCCCCGCTGTCAACGCGCTCGCCCTCGGACTCGCGGTGGCCGCGCCCGGCCTGGTGTTCGGCGCGCTGGCCGCGGTCACCGCGCAGCTCACCCCGCGTGCCCGCACCGCCACCGCGCTGGCGGCCACCGGCTTCGGCCTGGCCTACCTGCTGCGCTTCCTGGCCGACGGCAGCGGCCTGCGCTGGCTGCGCTGGCTCAGCCCCACCGGCTGGAGCCACCTGCTCGAACCCACCGGCGACCCGCGCTGGGCGGTGCTGCTGCTTCCCTTGTTCGCAACGGTGTCGCTGACCGCGCTGGCCGTGCTGCTGGTGGCGCGCCGCGACCACGGCGCCGGCGTGTTGCCCACCCGGCCCGGACCCGCGACCGCGGCAGGGCTGCGTTCGGCCTTCGGCCTGGCCTGGCGGCTGCACCGTGGGCAGCTGCTCGGCTGGACCGCCGGGTTCGCGGTCGCCGGGGCGGCCACCGCGACGGTGGCCAGGGGCATGCCGGAGATCGCCGGTCGCGGCGGCCCGGCCATCCAGGAGTTCTTCCGCCGCTACGCCGCCAGTCCGGAGGCCGGGATCGCCGACACCTACCTGTGGCTGGTCATGCTCAGCCTCGGCGGCGTGGCCGCGCTGTACCCGATGCTGGTCGCACTGCGCCTGCGCGCCGAGGAGGCCGACGGCCGGGCCGAGCTGACCCTGTCCACCACGGTCGGCCGGACCCGCTGGGCGCTCAGCCACCTCGTCTTCGCCCTGCTGGGCACCGCCGTGACGCTGGGCGCGGGCGGCCTGGCGGCCGGCACCGTGCACGCACTGTCCACTTCGGACTCAGGTCAGCTCGGCCGGGTGCTGCTGGGCGCGCTGGTGCAGGTCCCGGCGGCCTGGACGATCGGCGCGGTCGCGGTGCTGGCCTTCGGGTTCCTGCCCAGGGCCGCCGCGGCGATCTCCTGGTCGGTGTGGCTGCTGTGCAACCTGCTCGGCGAACAGCTCGGCCCGGTGCTCGGCGTGGACTACTGGCTGGCCAACCAGATCGTGCCGTTCCACCACATCCCGAAGGTGCTCTCCGGCGGCGAGTTCACCACACTGCCCCTGCTGGCGCTGACCGCGGTGACGTTGGCGCTGGCCGGAACCGGTTTGCTCGGGCTGCGGCGACGCGATCTGGGCTGAACCCGCCAACTGGGTGAAGCCGTCACCTGCCTGGCGGCTAACACCCGTTGCGCCAAACCGGTGATACTCCGGCGGTGTCCCGCAATGCCGACCGCCAAACAGGTGGTGTCCACTTCGTCCGAATGGCCGCACTGGTCCTGGTAGCCGCGCTGTTGCCGGTGGGAGAACCAGCCGCGGCCAACCCGGCCGCGCCCGTTCCGGCGACCACAAAGGACAGTCGGATTGTGACCCTGGTCACCGGCGACCGGGTGCGCCTGGCCGCCGCCCCCGACCGCTCGGTCACCCTGCTGGTGGAACCCGCGCCCGGCCGGGAGAAACTCGGCTTCCTGCGCGAGACCACCACCGGCAAGGACGGCGTCCACCACCGGGTGGTGCCGGCGGACGCGGTGCCGCTGCTGGCCGAGGGCCGCCTGGACCCCCGCCTGTTCGACGTCACCACCCTGGCCCGGCAGCCCGCCGGGGACACCCCGGTCATCCTGACCTACACCGGCGCCCGCGCCGCCGGGGTCGTCGGCGGCCGCACGGTCCGCGCGCTGCCCGCGATCAACGGCGCGGCCGTGCGCGCCAAGGGCGCCGAGTTCTGGGACTGGGTGCGCAGCCGACCGGCCAGTCTCGGCAAGGTGTGGCTGGACGGGACCGCCCGGCCCACCCTGGCCGCCAGCGTGCCGCGGATCGGCGCGCCCGCCGCCTGGCAGAGCGGGCTCACCGGCAGCGGGGTCACCGTCGGCGTGCTGGACTCCGGCATCGACGGCGGACACCCCGACCTGGCCGGAAAGCTGCTGGCCCAGCAGGACTTCACCGGCACCCTGCCGCAGGGCGGCGACGACCTCGGGCACGGCACGCACGTGGCCGGGATCATCGCCTCGGCCGGGAACCCGTACCGCGGCGTCGCCCCCGACGTGAAGCTGGTCAGCGGCAAGGTGTGCGTGGCCTTCGGCTGCCCGGACTCGATGGTCATCGCCGGGCTGGAGTGGATCGCCCCGCGCGCCAAGGTGGTCAACCTCAGCCTCGGCGGCGACACCACCGACGGCGCCGACCCGGTGTCCACCGCGCTGAACACGTTGAGCGCCAAGCACGGCACGCTGTTCGTGGTGTCCGCGGGCAACGACCGCAGCATCGACCCGCCGGACCCGCTGGCCGGGGTCACCACACCGGCCTCGGCCGACGCCGCGCTCGCCGTCGGCAGCGTCACCGCCGGGGACACGCCCAGCCCGTTCACCAGCCACGGCCCGCGCCTGGGCGACCACGCGGTCAAACCGGACATCGCCGCGCCCGGCAGCGGCATCGTCTCCGCACGCGTGCCCGGCACGCCCACCGGCGACGCCGACCCGGTGGACGAGCGGCACAGCAGGGCCAGCGGCACCTCGATGGCCGCCCCGCACGTCACCGGCGCGGCCGCCCTGCTGCTGCAACAGAATCCACAGTGGACAGCGGACCGGCTCAAGCCGCAGCTGATGAGCTCGGCCACCCCGACCGCCGGGGTCTTCGACCAGGGCGCGGGGCGGGTGGACGTGGCCCGCGCGATCAGCCAGTCCGTGCGGGACAGCGGCAGTGTCAGCTTCGGCTTCCTGCCCTACCGGCAGTCCGCGACCAAGACCGTCCGCTACCACAACGACGGGTCGGCCCCGGTCACGCTGAACCTGGCCCTGGACCAGAACCCGGCGTTTGCCTTGTCCGCCAACCAGGTCACCGTGCCCGCCGGGGGCAGCGCCGAGGTCGCGGTCACCGCCCGCTCCACCGGACCGGCCGGGCCGCAGGGCATCCGGCTCACCGCCGCCGCGCCCGGGATCTCCGTGCGCACCGCCCTCGGCGCGGTGCTGGAGCCCGAGAGCTACCAGCTGACCTTGAAGATCCGCAGCCGTGGCGGCAAGTTCAGCGCCGCCCTCGCCCAGGCCGTGGACACCAGCACCGGCGCGGCCACCGGACCCCGCTTCGACGCCACCGGCACCGCGGTCCTCCGGCTGCCCAAGGGCCGCTACGACATCAACGCGCTGGACCTGGCCGAGCAGTCCACCGTGGTGACCCTGTTGTCCCGCACCGGACTCAGCCTGACCCGCGACACCGAGCTGACCCTGGACGCGAGCACCGCGAAACCGGTCCGCGCCACCGTGGACCGGCCCGGCGCGCAGCACCAGTACGGCGAGTTCGGCCTGGTCTCCGGCGAGAAGTCCGGCGTGCGCACCGCCACCCTGTCCTGGACCTCCGGCGCCGGCCAGCAACTCTTCGCCGCGGCCACCCCCGGCCAGGTCACTGACCACACCTACGCCTACTTCCAGCGCGCCACCCTCGGCCCGGCACACCCGGCCACCGGCCCGGTCCCGTACCTCTACCACCTGGCCTTCTTGGAACGCGGCCGCATCCCGGCCACCCTGGACCGCCGCATCCGGGACCACGAACTGGCCACAGTGGACAGTCGCTACCACGACCAGGGCCACCCGGCCACCGGCCAGCGCGCCGACTACGCCCGGCTGCCGGTGCCCGGCACCACCAACGGCATGCTGATCTCCTACCCGCTCGCCCTGCCCGCCCAGCGGGTCGAGTACTTCACCGCGCACCCCGACGTCACCTGGCAGCAGCTCCTGGTGCTCCGCCCGCCGGATGAGTCCGACGCCGAACTGCACTGGTCCGTGCGCACCCTGCGCCCCGGCCGGTCCGCCGCAGCCTGGAACCGGGCCCCGCTCGGCCCGGCCTTCGGCGACCCGGAACGCGGCTGGGGCGCGCACCGCATCGGTGCGACCCTCCAGTTCGGCGTGCCGCTGTTGTCCGGCAACGATCCCGCACTGGTCACCGAGCCACCGCCGGTCGGCATGACCGGCCGCACCACGCTCTCCCGCGACGGCCGGCAGCTCGGCGTGGCCGACACCCCCGGCTCCGGCGTGTTCACCGTGCCGACCACCGGCGGCCGCTACACCGTGCAGGCCAGCGCCACCCGCAGCGTGCCCTGGTCCGACCTGGGCAGCCGCGCCGAGGTCAGCTGGACCTTCCGCGACGCGGGCGAGGGGAAACCGTTGCCGGTGCTGGCCATCCGCGCCACCGGCCAGGTCGACGAGCACAACCGCGCCCGCGCCGGAACGTCCCACCTGCTGAACCTGTCCGTGCACCACCAGCCGGGCGCGGCCGCCGCACCGATCACCGCGCTGACCGCCGAGGTCTCCTACGACGAGGGCGGGACCTGGACCCGCAGCCCGGTGCTGCGCTTCGGCGCCAACGGCTACACGCTGCTGAACCACCCGCGCGGCACCGGTTTCGCCGCGCTCCGGCTCACCGCGGCCGACGCCGAGGGCAACTCGGTCAGCCAGACCGTGTACCGGGCATACGGACTGTCGGATCGCTGAGCAGCAACACCAGCAGCGCCAGCAGGAACGCGAGCCCGAGGAGCAGGGTGAGGACGCGGCGGTGGCGAGTCCACGCCGCGTCCCACGCCCCGCTCTCGCCGAAGCGCAGGTTCGCCGTGGTCATCAGCGCCCGACCCAGGCCAAAACCCAGCCCGGCGCACAGCGCGGCCGGCACGGAGGCCAGGAACAGCACCGCGACCGCGGCCACGTACGGCAGCCCACTGGGCAGGTAGGTGCGCGCCCCGGTGCCCATCTCCAGCCCGAACTGGAACGGCCCGGCGTGCCGCCCCAGCCGGAACACCGTCTCCGGCACCAGCCGCCGGTTCTCCGGCAACCGGATCCGCAGCCAGCCGAGCTCCTTGCCCAGCACCACGATGAGCATCAGCCCGACCAGCAGCCAGGGCACGGGCGGCGGCAGCGGGGCGCGCAGCAGCGAGCCGACCACCACCAGTACGGTCGCGGTGACCAGGCCGCCGCCCAGCAGTCCCAGGCAGAAGGCCACCGCCGGAGTGCCTCGCCAGACCGGCGAGCTCAGCACCAGGGCCGAGTTCCGGCTTCAGGTGGAGCCGCTGGTGGCGAACCCCGAGGCCGCGCCCATCGCCAGCCACCCGGCCAGCACGGGCAAACCCGTCGCGGCGGCGGCCAGCGCGAGCACGGCGGCGGCTCCGGCCAGCGGATGCCAGTGCAGCCTGCTCACAGCACAGGAGCCCGGCAGATCGTCAGGTACGTCTGTCCACTGTGGCCAGGACCCCAGAACGTCGAATAGCCGTCCGAGCAGCGCCACACCTTGCCGTCCGGGGTGGTCCACTTCCACGCGTTCTTGGTGGTGGAGGTGCCGCAGGAGGTGGAGATCGGCACGTGCTGACTCTGCATCGCGCCGTTCTCGTAGGTCCCGTACTTGTGCCAGCCCTTCTCGCAGTACACCGAGCCGCGCCAGGTGCCGGACAGGCAGGCCGCGTGGGTGCTGACGTACGCGCCGGTGGTGTCACCGACCTCGGCGTAGCCGTTGGGGTAGGCGTCCTTGCAGTCGTTGCGGTCCCAGCCGGACAGGGCGTACGGACCGGCCTCCGCGCCGGCCGGGCGCGCGCCGAACAGGTTCAGCGCGCTCGCGCCCACCGTGACCGCGCCCAGCGCGAGGGCCTTGAACAGGGCGCGGCGGCTGCCGGTGAAGTCCAGTTCGCGCAACGCGGTGGTCGGCCGCGCGTCCGCGGGGGCCTGATCGGTGTCCGGGATGTCGTTGAGGTCAAGCGGCATCGGCGTGCCCCCGCACCACGATCCGCTGCCATTCGGCCAGCACCGTGTCCACCTCGGCCACCCGCACCGGCAGGTGCACCCGCTCGGCCCGGCCGGTGCCGTCCACCAGCATCAGCACCGGCGGCGACAGGTGCGAGACCGCGCGCCACACCTCGCCGTCGCTGACCACCTCCAGTTGGCCGGACACCTTGGCCCACAACGCTTCCGGCTCATGCGTCAGCAGCACCGAGCCGGGTGCCAAGGCCAGCAGCCGGTCCAGCACGGCGTGGCAGAGCGGGCAGCCGGAGTCGGCGGCCAGCACGATCCGCCGCCCCCGCCCGGCGAAGCGGGGGCCGAGCAGCAGCTCCGGCGGGGCGGCCGCGAAGGCCTCCGGGCTGCGCCGGACCTCGTTGCGCAGCAGGCGGATCTCCCGCAGCACCGCGGCGAGTCCGAGGAACAGCACCAGGATCGCCACCCAGGTGATGATGTTGAAGGCCATTTCCGGTGACATACCCGTCTCAGTTCGCCTTGTGCCAGACCACGTTGATCTCGTTCAGCCAGTCCAGCCGTTGCCGTTCGGTGGTCGCGCCGGTGTCGCACAGGTGCACCTCGGCGGTGCCCGCCGGGCAGCCGAGCACAAACGCGTGCTCGCTGGCCCGTGCCGACCCTGCCGCGCCGGGGTACGGAGTTTTCCACACCTCGCCGTGCCGGGTGCGCGCCCCGGCGAAGCGCGGGGTGAGCCCGGCGGCCTGGCGCGGACCGGGAATGGACAGCGAGCCGTGGTCCCGGACGGCCAGCATGATCTGCTCGCTCATCAGCTCCAGCATGGTCGCCGACCGCGGCCGCACCACCATCCCGGCCACGGTGTCCTGCACCCGCAAGGAGTTGAACAGCGCGAACACCGCGTCCCGGTGCGGCGCGGGTCCGGAGTAGACGGTCATCAGCTCGTGGTAGACCCCGAACAGGGTGGCCAGCGAGGACTGGCCGTCGATCGCCTCGGCGACCACCACCTCCCTGCCGTGCACCAGGAACCGCTCCCGCTGCCGCATCGGCGCCACCTGGGTGACCGCGAACTCGTGGTAGCCGCGCGACCCGATCTGGAAGCCGGTGCCGTGCACGCCACCGGCGAACCGGATCCCCGCGGCCACACTGGACACCGGGGTGTGCGCGGGCAGCGTGACGCTCACCCGGCGCCCGCTGGGCGCGGTCAGCGTCAACTGCTGGGTCGCCATCACCTTTCCTCTCGCCAGGGCTGGTTCATGAAACACGGCCGCAGAGAAGATCAACAGCCATCATTCGGGTGTCCGGTTACCCTCATCGAGTGTTCTCCGCCGTGCTCAACGCCTGTTCGCTCGGCGCCGCACTGCTCCTGTTGGTAGCCGGACTCGGCCACCTGCGCGAACGTACACTCTTCCTGGCCACGCTCCGTGCGCAACGCCTGCTGCCGCCGACCGTGCACCGTCCCGTGTCCTTGCTCACCCCGGCCACGGAACTCCTGGCCGCGGCCCTCACCACCGCCACCGTGCTGCTGCCCTCCCTGCCACGTGCTCTGCTGTTGCCACAGACTGCCCTCTACCTGGCCTTTGCCGCATACCTGGGCATCTTGGTGCGCACCAGGCCCGGCACGCCCTGCGGTTGCTTCAACTCCCGCTCCCCGGCCACCTGGGCGACGGTCCTGCGCGCGACCCTCGCCGCGGCCGCGACGCTGGTGACCACGTTTGCGCCGCCCCTGCCGAAAAGCTGGCTGCTGCCCGCCCTGGCCGCGAGCCTCGTGCTCGCCGCGATCGCCTGGCTGGCCCCGGTGTTCAGCGCAGGCGGCGGGACGAGTCCGCCAGCCGCTCGGTGATCCCGCGCCGGTCCAGCAGTTCCAGCAGCGGCACCGCCACCCGGCGGCTGGTGCCCAGCGCCTGCCGCGCCTGACTCACCGTGAACGGGGCAGCGAGCATGGCCAACACCTTCACGGCTTGAGTGACCGCATCGGGTGACAGCACGACACCCTCGGCGACCCGCAGCAGCCGCCCGGCCCGCACTGCCGCCGCCAGCTCCTTGCCGCCCAGCCCCAGCTCGACCAGCCGGGCCGCATCCGGTGCGGCGAACGGGTTCCCGGCCAGCTCCGCCGCGAGCGCGCCCAGCGCCTGCTCGATCCGCGCGGGCAGCTCCGCGCCGCCGACCCGCCCCGCCGGCACCGCCAGCCCCGCCGCGTTCGCCAGCGGCCCGACCAGCGCCACCTCGGGCAGGTCCAGCCGCTGTCGCAGCGCCTCGGCGGGCATCCCCGGTTCGAGCGGGTGCTCCTGTCGCCACGACTCGACCTCTCCGGGCGCGCGCCGGACCATGGCGGCCCAGTGCTCTGGATCAGCGTGCCAGTCCGCCAGAACCGGTTCCGGCGCGGACAGCCCAGCGGCCCGCAGTTCAGCCGTCCGGGCGAAACCTCTGGTGCGCAGGTGGATCGCCAGTGGATCGTCGGTCAGCTCGGCTGCCCTGGCCGCGGCCCCGCCCCGGCGCAGCGGCCGCGGATCGAGATCGACGACCTCCGCCCCGCCCAGCACCTCGCCCCGGCCGGGATCG
This sequence comes from Crossiella sp. CA-258035, assembly GCF_030064675.1. GTDB lineage: Bacteria > Actinomycetota > Actinomycetes > Mycobacteriales > Pseudonocardiaceae > Crossiella. The sequence goes on along the minus strand of NZ_CP116413.1, from coordinate 7,035,397 downwards.
CGCAGCAGCAGCCGATCCCCGATCCGCAGCGGCAGCGGCCGGGCCAGCCGCAGCCGGGCGCCGACCGTCCCCAGTGGACGGACCCGCACCGGCACCGCGGCCGATCCCAGGTGCGCCACCAGTTCCGCCGGCAGCTCGGCGCCGATGAGGACGTCGACCACGGTCGCGGTGCGCCAGCGGCCGGGGCTGAGCAGCGCGTCCCCGCGCACCAGCTCGGTCCGCTCGACCCCGCGCAGGTTGACCGCGATCCGGGCCACCGCGGGCACGAGGTCGCACTGGCGGCCCAGGGCGTGCAGGCCGCGCACCCGGAGCAGCTGCCCGGTGGAGGCGAGCTGGAGCTCCTCGCCCTTGGCGATGGTGCCCGCGCTGAGCGTCCCGGTGACCACCGTGCCCGCGCCGCCCACGGTGAACGAGCGGTCCAGCCACAGCCGCACGTCCGCCGCGGGCTCGGGCGCGGGCAGCCGGTCGGTCAGCGCGAGGATCGCGGCCCGCAGCTCGTCCAGTCCCTGTCCGGTGGTCGCGCTGACCACCACGTGCGGAACCGCGCCCAGGTGCTGTTCGGCTTGGCGCAGCGCGGTTTCCGGGTCGGCGAGGTCGGCGCGGGTGATGGCCAGCAGCAGGTGCCGGACGCCGAGCGCGCGGATCGCGGCCAGGTGTTCGGCGGACTGGGGTTTCCAGCCCTCGTCCGCGGCCACCACGAACAGCACCGCGGGCACCGGCCCGATCCCGGCGAGCATGTTGGGCACGAACCGGTGGTGCCCCGGCACGTCGACGAAGGCGATCTCCTGCCCGGACAGCGTGGTCCAGGCGAAACCCAGGTCGATGGTCAGGCCCCGGCGGCGCTCCTCGGCCCAGCGGTCCGGTTCCATCCCGGTGAGCAGGCGGACCAGGGTGGACTTGCCGTGGTCGACGTGCCCGGCGGTGGCCACCACCCGCATCAGCGCGGCACCGCCAGCACCGCCGCGCGCAGGTGGTCGTCCTGGTGCGGGGCAACGGCGCGCAGGTCGAGCAGGCAGCGTCCCCGTTCCACCCGGCCGACCACGGCCAGCGCGCGCAGGGCGGCGGCGTAGTGCTCGGGCAGGCTGACCGCGGCACTCGGCAGCGGCACTCCCGGCGCGCCACCACCGCCGACCGCGGCGATGCTCTGGACCGCCACCGCGTCCACACCGGACCCGACCAGTGCGGCCGCGAGCGCTCCGGCGCGGGCCAGCAGCTCGTCCTGGCCCGCGGAAAGTGCTTGCGCCACCGGGGTTTCCGGTCCGCGCAGGGTCGCCTCCAGCGCGGCCAGGGTGAGCTTGTCCACCCGCAGCGCGCGGGCCGCCGGATGCCGCCGCAGCCGCTCGACCAGCTCCGCCTCGCCCAGCAGCAGTCCGGCCTGCGGACCGCCGAGCAGCTTGTCCCCGCTCGCGGTGACCAGGGTCGCGCCTGCGCGCAACGCCGTGGTGGCGTCCGGTTCCTCCGGCAGCAGCGGATGCGGGTGCAGCAGACCGGAACCGATGTCCACCACCACCGGCACCCCGAGGCCGGCCAGCTCGGCGGTGTCCACAGTGGAGGTGAAGCCGGTGACCTGGAAGTTGGACGGGTGCACCTTGAGGATGAAACCGGTGTCCTGGCCGACCGCCTCGGCGTAGTCGCGCAGGTGCACCCGGTTCGTCGCGCCGACCTCGTGCAGGCGGGCGCCGGTGCTGCGCAACAGGTCCGGGATGCGGAAGCCGTCGCCGATCTCCACCAGCTCGCCGCGGCTGATCACGATCTCCCGTCCGGCGGCCATGGCCAGCGCGCACAGCAGCAGCGCGGCGGCGTTGTTGTTGACCACGTGCACGCCACCGGCCGCGGGCACCGCCTCGGCGAGCGCGGCCAGCGCGTCCCGGCCCCGGCGGGCGCGGGCGCCGGTGGCCAGGTCGAACTCCACGTCGGTCGGCCCGGCGGCCGCGGCGATGGCGGCCACGGCGGCGGGGGAGAGCGGGGCGCGGCCGAGGTTGGTGTGCACCAGCACGCCGGTGGCGTTGAGCACCGGGCGCAGGCTGCTCGCACCAGTGGGGAGCGCGGCCAGCGCGTGCGCGGCCACCTCGGCGGGCGCGATCTCGCCGGCGCGGGCGAGGCTCTGGGCGCGGGTGATGGCGGCCTTGACCGTGTCGCGGCCGAGGGTGGCGGCCATCGCGGCCAGGCGCGGGTCAGTTAGCAAGGCATCGGTGCGGGGGATGTGCCTGCGGGGATCGGCCGACCCGCCTTCGGTGCGTGGATCGGTCATCGCAGCCCCGGGTGGCGGAGGCGGACGGGAATCGAACCCGCCAGCGACAGCTGCTGCCGCTCAGCGGTGTTGAAGACCGCGCCGGTCACCAGGCCGGATACGCCTCCCTGAGCCACCAGCCCATCTTGCCAGTAGCTAGATACGTCAACCCGAGGTTGACGGCGCTCGCTGCGTCAACCTAGAGTTGACGGCATGGACAACGCACCCCGACTTGACGAGCTCATCGCCGCCATACGGCGCATGTCGGTCCTGCGCAACCAGGACCCCGACCAGGACGCCCTGCACCAGTTGAAGGACGCCGTGGTGCTCGGCGAACGCCTCGGCGAGCTCGCCGACCACCTGATCGGCCACTTCGTCGACCAGGCCCGCCGCAACGGCGCGTCCTGGACCGAGATCGGCCGCAGCATGGGTGTCACCAAACAGGCCGCGCAGAAGCGGTTCGTGCCCAAGGAAGGCGGCGAGACCCTGGACCTCAGCCTGTTCAGCCGGTTCACCGACCGGGCCCGCCAGGTGGTGGTCGCCGCCCAGGACGTGGCCCGTGAGGCGCGCAGCGGCAAGGGCACCCCGGAACACCTGGTCCTCGGCCTGCTGGACCAGTCGGAAGGCTTGGCGGCGAAGGCGATCCTGGCCCAGGGCGTCACCCTGGACCAGGTCCGCGACGCGGTCACCCCGCTGCTGCCGGAACCGGTGGCGGAGATGACCGTGCAGGTCCCGTTCACCCCGGCCGCGGTGAAGGTGCTCGAACTGACCGGCCGCACCGCGCTTCGCCTCGGCCACAACTACATCGGCACCGAGCACATCCTGCTGGGCGTGCTGGCCGAACAGGACTCACCCGGCGCTCGGGCGCTCGCCGAGCTGGGCATCGCCGCGGAGGCCGTCGAGGCGTGGACGGTGGCCGAGCTGGAGAAGATCATGAAGCGGCTCCAGGGCTGATCAGCGGCGTGCAGGCGGGATCGGCGCACCGGCGCAGGACTCGTCGGAGGTCTTGCCCGTGTCGAAGAACTCGACGGCCTTGGCCGCGCACGGCAGGTCCAGCAGCGAACCGTGCTGGTCGTCCTCGACCGTGAGCAAGGCGCCGCCGATTCGTTCCCGCATCGCACGAGACCACTCGATCGGGGTGATCTCCTCGTGTGAGTGCCCGACCAGCTGGAGCGGACTGGTGCCGCCGGCGAACTGCCACGGCGTGGCCGGCAGCGGCCAGCCGACGCAGCGGTCGTCGTACTTGCCGTAGCCACCGGAGACCGGCAGCTGCGCGACCAGCTCCTGGCGGCTGCGCCAGATCTCCTCGAAGTCGCGGGTGCCGGCGGAGTCGTTGCACATCACCGAGGTCTGCTGGAACGGGCTGAAGCCGACCTGCTCGCTGTCCCAGCCCAGCATGGTCTGCTCCCTCGGCGGCGCGACCAGTTCGCGCTGGGTGCCGTCACGCAGTCCGGCCAGCCGCCGGGCCGACTCGGCCCAGTCCCGGCGGGCGGAGGTGATCAGGTCGTCGAAGACGTCGAGCTCGCTGGTCTGCCGGGCGCGCAGGTCCAGCAGCGCCTTGCTGACCAGCGGCCCGGTCGCGCCGAAGCGGTAGACGTCGTTGTTGCGGGCGATCCAGGCGGCGAACTCGTGGAAGGTGTTCTCCCGCGCCGTCAGCTGACCGCGGTCCATCTCGACCAGGTCCAGGGTGGGCGCCATCACCGAGTCGAGCAGCATCTTGTCCACGTGCTGGTCGAACAGCGTGCGGTACTGCGCGCCCAGCGCGGTGCCCCAGGAGATGCCGTAGTAGCCGATCTTGCGCTCACCCAGGGCCAGCCGGATCCGGTCCATGTCCCGCGCGATGTTGGCAGTGGAAAGATTGCGCATGAACTCGGGATCGGCCGCAACACACCGCTGGTGGTTGCGGCCGTCCCGCTCGGCGACAAAACGCGCCCGCTCCTTCGGCGACAACGCGGGATCCGGCTGGGTCCAGTCATCCGCGCAGGTCACCGCCTCGCTGTAGGCGACCCCGCGGGGCGCGAAACCGATGAGGTCGTGGTGCACGCCGAGGCCGGCGGCCTTCGACCGCAGCACCGAGCTCGGCATGTTCATCCCGGATCCGCCGGGACCGCCCGGGTTGAACAGCACGACCCCGTCGCGGCGGCCACTGGCCTTGATCCGGCTGATCGCGATACCGAAGCTGCGCCCGTCGGGCTTGGCGTAGTCGACCGGCACGGTCACCATCGCGCACTCGGTGCGGTCGTCGCCGGGCGACCAGCGGTGCGCGATCTCCTTGCAGGGCCGCCACTGCAAGGTGCTCGCCGTGGCGATCCCGGGCGCCAGCGGGAGCAGCACCAGCCCGGCCAGCAGGGGGCCGAACAGTTTCTTGATCTGCATGCGCCCACCCTGACCGGGGCGGCGCCCGAGCTGCTCAGCCGATCGGCCGATCCCGGCGGCGAACGGCTGATTTCTCAGAACACCAGCTTGAACAGGCGCAGCGCGAACACCGTGTCCGCGAGGAACAGCACACCGGGCAGCAGTACCGCGACCAGCCAGTACGGCCGCACCGGCACCACGGCCCAGAGGGTGATGAACCGGTTGGCCAGGAACCACAGCGGCAGGAACAGCAGCCAGCACACCCCGGCCATCATGATCGGGATGTCGATGCCGTCGCGCGCCGGGAACGCGGAGAAGTCACCCAGCCGGTAGGCGATCGCGGAGAAGACCATGCGGGTGAACAACAGCGGGAAGTACGCGGCCACCCCGAGCGCCAGGTTCACCACCACCCCGACTGACCAGCCCAAACCCGCGGCCCGGCCGACTCGCGCCACCGCCACATCCGCCACCACGTCGCCCCCAGCAGGCTCAAGGACGGCCCTCGGCCCCCCGGCATCCAGTCTATCGCCGGGTTTCGCCGAGCCCGCGTTCGCGATGTGTTGGCCGATTTCGCGAACACGCCGCTCCGCCCGGCCACCGCTCACCCGTCCCGCAAGCTGGCCGTCTGGCCGTCTGGCCGGACGCGGCTCGCCTGGCCCGCACATCCCTCGCCCGTCTGCAGGGCTGGTTGCCGGGCCGCGCGCCATCCGTCTCAGCGGGCTCGGTGACCGAGCCACCCGCGTGTTGGCCGTTGTTGTCGCTGTGTTGGCCGCTTTGTCGCTCGGGTTGGCCGAATTCGGACAGGTTCGGCGGCTGATCGCCTGGGGCGTGTCAGGGTCGCGGGGTGTTGTGGTGGCGGGTGGTTGGGGTTGGGCTGGTTGGGGTTCTGGTGGCCGGGGGTGTGGCCGAGGCCCGGGAGCAGTGGGTGAGTGAGCCCGCGGGGTTCGTTGATCCACTGATCGGGTCGGCGCGGGAGGGGAACACCTTCCCCGGCGCGCAGCGGCCGTTCGGGATGATCGCGTGGAGTCCGACCAGCACGCGTGGCGACCAGACCGGGACCGGGGCGGCGAACGGGTACTCCTACGACGTCACCCGGGTGCGGGGGTTCTCGCTGACCCACGTCAACGGGGCCGGGTGCAACCCTGGCGCGGCGGGGGATGTGCCGATCATGCCGCACGTGGGGGAGGTGCTCAGCTCGCCGAGTGCGGATGTCACGGATGCCGTGTACGCCAGTGACTTCTCGCATGAGGACGAGCTCGCGCGGCCGGGCCGGTACTCGGTGGGGCTGGCTTCCGGGGCTCGGGTTGATCTCGCGGTGACCGAGCGGGCCGGGATCGCCGAGTTCGGCTTTCCGGCCGGGAAGGCCGCGAACCTGTTGTTCCGCACCTCCAACTCGCTCAACGGCAGCGAGGACGCCGACATCCGGATCGATCCGACCGGGCGGCGGGTCACCGGGTCGGTGCTGACCGGGGCGTTCTGCGGGCGGCGGGCCAACGGCGGGGTGCACAACCGCAAGAGCTACTACCGGCTGCACTTCACCGCCGAGTTCGACCAGCCGGTGACCGGCACCGGGGTGTGGCGGGACGGGACGCTCACGCCCGGCGGGACCAGCGTCAGCGGTGGGGAGGGTTATGCCACCGGTGCGGAGCGGGCCGGGCGCGGCTCCGGTGGGTACGTCAGCTTCGCGCCAGGGAGTGCGGTGCGGATGCGGATCGGTATGTCCTATGTGGACATTGTTGGCGCGGAGGGGAACCTGCGGCAGGAGATCCGGCGTTCGGACACCGTGGCGCGGGTGGCGCGGGACGGGTTCCGGGCCTGGGACCGGGAGCTTCGGCGAGTTCGGGTCGCGGGTGGCAGTGCCGACCAGCGGACCGTGTTCTACACCGCGCTGTACCACGCCTTGCAGCAGCCCAACCTCGTGTCCGATGTGGACGGTCGCTATCTCGGCATGGACCGGCGGGTGCACCGGGTCGGGGCGGGGCAGGGCGCGCAGTACGGGAACTTCTCCGGGTGGGACCAGTACCGGGCGCAGATCCAGCTGCTGGCGTTGCTGAAACCGGGGCTGGCCAGGGACTTCGCGCAGTCGCTGCTCAACTACGCGCGGCAGAACGACGGGGTCTGGGACCGCTGGGTGCACGTCAACGGCGCCACCCACGTGATGACCGGCGACCCGTCCGCGGCCACCCTGGCCACCTTCCACGCCATGGGGGTGCGCGACTTCGACGTCGCGGGCGCGTTTGCCTCGCTGTACCGGCAGGCCACCGTGCCCCGGCCGGAAGGGCTGCTGGACGCGGGTTGTCCTGGGCAGTGCGTCGGGCAGCGGCCGAACCTGGGTCAGTACCTCCAGTCCCGGTACAGCGCGCACGACGTCTGCCACTGCTGGGGTGGCGCGGCGGAGACCCTGGAGGCATCGGTCGCTGATGACGCGCTGGGCCGGTGGGCGGCGGAACTGGGGCTGGGCAAGGAAACCGCTGAGTTGCGGCAGCGGGGGACCTACTGGCGCAACGTGTTCAACCCCGCCACCGGGTACATCCAGGCGCGCAAGCTGGACGGTTCCTGGCTCACCCCGTTCGACCCGGCGAGTCAGCAGGGGTTCGCGCAGGGCAGTGCCGCGACCTATGTGTGGATGGTGCCGCAGGACGTCAGCGGGCTGGCCGAAGCCATGGGCGGCAAGGAGAACGCGGTCCGGCGGCTGGACGAGTTCTTCCTCGGCGGGGGTGGGCCGCTGCGCTACGACCCGGCCAACGAACCCGGCATCCACGCGCCCTGGCTGTACAACGAGCTCGGTCAGCCCTGGAAGACCCAGGAGACCGTGCGTCGGCTGATGGACACCGTCTACCGCACCGGCCCGGCCGGGCTGCCCGGCAACGACGACCTCGGCACCATGTCCGCCTGGTACGTCTTCGGCGCGCTCGGCCTGTTCCCGCGCACCCCGGGCAGCGCGGAACTCCTGCTGGCCACCCCGTTGTTCCCGCGCGCGCTCATCTCACCCGATGGGCGGACGCCGAGCTTGATCGACACCAGCGGCGCTGGGCCGTACACCCTGGCGGTGACCGTGAACGGCCGGGCGCACCGGGACTGGAAGGTCGGCGGATTGCCCAGGAGCCTGCACGTGCGGCGCGGCGAGGCGGTACCCGGATAGCGGAAAAGCGGGCGGAGGTGGAACAGACACCCGCCCGCCGGCGTTGGTTGGCGGTGACCACCGGATACGAGTCCAACCAACAGCGGGAGATCGCAGCAGTGACAGAGAACTTCCTCGGCGGCCGGTTCGACCTGGGCGGCGACCTGCCGATCGGCAGGCTCGGCTACGGCGCCATGCAGATCACCGGCCCCGGCGTGTGGGACTGGCCGGCGGACCGGGCAGGCGCGCTGGCCGTGCTGCGCCGGGCGGTCGAACTGGGCGTCACCTTCATCGACACCGCCGACTCCTACGGCCCGCTGGTCAGCGAACTGCTGATCGCGGAGGCCCTGCACCCGTACCGCGACGACCTGGTGATTGCCACGAAGGCCGGGTTCACCCGCCAGGGGCCTGGTCAGTGGACTGAGTGCGGCCGTCCCGAGTACCTGACCCAGCAGGTCGAGCTGAGCCTGCGGCACCTGCGGCTGGACCACATCGACCTGATCCAGCTGCACCGCATCGACCCGGCCGTGCCGCTGGCCGACCAGCTGGGCGCGTTCGTGGAGCTGCGGGAGGCGGGCAAGGTCAAGCACATCGGGCTGTCCGAGGTGAGCGTGGCCGAGCTGGAGCAGGCGCGGCAGATCACGCCGATCGTCAGCGTGCAGAACCGGTACAACCTCATCGACCGGGGCAGCGAGGAACTGCTCGACCACGCGGCGAAGGAGAACATCGCCTTCATCCCGTGGTTCCCGATCGCCACCGGCGACCTGACCAAGCCGGACAGCCCGGTCGCCGCGGTGGCCGCGGAGCTCGGCGCGACCCCGGCGCAGGTCGCGCTGGCCTGGCTGCTCAAGCGGTCGCCGGTGATGCTGCCGATCCCCGGCACCAAGACGGTCTCGCACCTGGAGGACAACCTGGGCGCGGCCACGGTCGAGCTCAGCGACAAGCAGTTCGCGGCGCTGGACGCGATCCGGGACTGAGCGCTCAGCCGCGCGGGTGGTGGATCGGGTTGTCCGTCTCAGCCAGGCGGCGGCCCGATCCGCCCCAGTTCAGCGACACGATCTCGGCCGCGATGGACACCGCCGTCTCCTCCGGCGTGCGCGCGCCCAGGTCCAGCCCGATCGGGGAGGACAGCCTGGCCAGCTCCGGTTCGGTCAAACCCAGCTCCCGCAACCGGTTCAGCCGGTCCTGGTGGGTGCGGCGGCTGCCCATCGCGCCGATGTAGGCGGCCTTGGTGCGCAGCGCCAGCTCCAGCAGCGGCACGTCGAACTTGGGGTCGTGGGTGAGCACGCAGATCACCGTGCGCTCGTCCACCTCGGTCCGGGCCAGGTACTGGTGCGGCCACATCACCACCAGCTCGTCGGCCTCGGGGAAGCGCCGCGCGGTGGCGAAGACCGGGCGGGCGTCGCAGACGGTCACGTGGTAGCCGAGGAACTTGCCGATGCGGGCCACCGCGCCGGCGAAGTCGATGGCGCCGAAGACCAGCATCCGGGGCGGCGGCGCGAAGGACTCCACGAAGATCGACAGCTCGTCGCCGCGCTGCTCGCCGTCCGCGCCGATGTGCAGGAAACCGGTGCTGCCCAAGGCGAGCATGCCCCTGGCGTGGTCCCGGACCGCCTCGTTCAGCCGGGCCGAACCCAGCGCGCCGCCGGTCTCCGCCGGGGTCACCAGCAGGTGCGCGCCCGGGTTGGCCGCGCCGTCGAGCAGGGTGGCCACCGCGACCGGTTCGCTCGACCGGATGGACTCGCCGATGGCCGGGAACTCCGGGAAGTGCTCGGGCGTTACCGGCTGCACGAAGACCTGGAGGGTGCCGCCGCAGGTCAGGCCGACCGCGAACGCGTCGTCATCGCTCACCCCGTAGGTGGCCAGCTCCGGCACGCCGGTCCGCAGCACCTGCTGGGCCAGCTCGTACACCGCGCCCTCCACGCAGCCGCCGGACACGCTGCCCAGCGCCTCGCCCGCCGCGGACACCGCCATCGCCGCGCCCGGCTGCCGCGGCGCCGAGTGCCAGGTCCGCACCACCGTCGCCAGCGCGAACGGGTTTCCCTCGCGGTACCAGGCGAGCAGTGGGGCGATCAGTTCGCGCATCGGCCCATTGTGCGCCGGGGGCGGTCAAGAAGTTGTATTTGACTAGGCGGTCCAGAATGGGCATTGTGGACCGTATGGTCAATAACGTTGTGAACCTGGACGGCCTGGCAGGCAAGCGGGTCGTCGTCACCGGTGGCACCAAGGGAATCGGCGCGGCGATCACCGCGCGACTGGCCGGGGCCGGCGCCTCGGTGGTGGTGGCGGCGCGCTCCGCGCCCGAGTCGCTGCCGGCGAACGTGCACTTCGTCAAGGCGGATGTGGCCACCGAGTCCGGGGTCGCCGCGCTGGCCGAAGCTGCGCTGGCCCACCTCGGCGGGGTGGACGTGGTCGTGGACAACGCGGGCGGGGCCGAGCTGGGCACCGGCACCATTCCCGAGCTGTCCGACCGGCACTGGGAAGAGGCCTACCAGCTCAACGTGATGTCCGCGGTGCGGCTGGACCGGGCGCTGCTGCCCGGCATGCTGGAGCGCGGCAGCGGCTCGATCATCCACATCAGCTCGATCGCCGCGCAGCTGGTCCAGCCCCCGCTGACGCACTACGGCGCGGCCAAGGCCGCCCTCAACGCCTACAGCAAGGCGCTGGCCACCGAGGTCGCCCCGCGCGGGGTGCGGGTCAACCGGATCGCCCCCGGCATGATCTGGACCGAGGCGGTGCAGACCTTCGCCCAGCACATCCAGGACACCCAGGGCATGGACGGCAAGGCGCAGATCGTCGAACTGGTCGGCGGCATCCCGGCGGGCCGGGTCGGCACCCCGGAGGACATCGCCAACGCGGTCGCCTACCTGGCCTCCGACCAGGCCGAGTGGGTGGTCGGCGCGGAGTTCCGGATCGACGGCGGCAGCATCCGCCAGGTGGACTGACCACCGAGAGGGCCGCGGAACCCGGTGCGGGGCAACGGGTTCCGCGGCCGGTGCTCAGTGCCCGTAGCGCACGCGCTGGATGTGCACCGGGAGCTTGGGCAGGCCGTCCAAGGGGTTGCCCGGACCGGGGATGATGCCGCCGGCCACGATCTTGTCCAGCACCGCCATGCCCCTGGTCACCTTGCCGAGCACGGTGTAGGCGGGCTTGATGTTGGCGAAGCTGTGCACGATGAAGAACTGGCTGCCGTTGGTGTTCGGCCCGAAGTTGCCCATCGCCACCGTGCCGCGCGGATAGGTCTCCTTGCCGGTGACCTCGTCGTCGAACTTGTAGCCGGGACCGCCCTTCTCCGCCGCCCAGATGTCGCCGCACTGCAACACACCGAGGCGGGTGGAGTTGGTCAGCCGCCAGCACTGGGTCTTGTTATAGAACCGCTGCCGGGTGAGGGAGAGGAAGTTGTGCACCGCGCAGGGCGCGTTCGCCCGGTCCAGCTCCATCACGATCTTGCCGTGGTTGGTGGAGATGGTCACCGTGACCGTGCCCCTGGCCTTCGCCTTCGACCGGGGCGGGCGGACCGGCTTGGCCGCCGGGTCCTCCGGGGTGGGGGTGAAGGTGCAGCGAACCGAGCCCCCGGAGACGGTCTCCGGCGCCGCCTGAGCCGCGCCGACCGGCAGCGCGGCCAGCATCGCGGCCACAACAACACCAACTGACCAGCGTTTTCTCATGCCGGTCAACCTAGCCCGGCCCCGGGCCGGAAGAAACCCGGCGAAGCGACCACCTTACGATGTCGACCATGAGCTCCACCGGAACCGCGCGGCCGATCGTGTACTACGGAGACCCGGTGCTGCACCGGTCCTGCGCCCCGGTGACCAGCTTCGATGACGACCTGCGCGCCCTGGTCGCGGACATGTTCGCCTCCATGTACGCCGCCGAAGGGGTCGGCCTGGCCGCCAACCAGATCGGCGTGGACGCCCGCGTCTTCGTCATGGACTGCCCCGACGCCGACGGCAACCCGGTGGTCGCCACCCTGGTCAACCCGGTGCTCACGCTGCCGCCCGCGCCGCGCGAGCTGACCCTGTTCAACGAGGGCTGCCTGTCCGTGCCCGGCCAGCACGCCGAGCTGGCCCGCTCCGAGCACGCCGAGGTCAACGGCTTCGACGCCGAGGGCAACCCGGTCACCGTGCGCACCAACGGGATCGCCGCCCGCTGCCTCCAGCACGAGGTCGACCACCTGGACGGCCTGCTCTACGTGGACCGGCTGCCGGCCAAGCAGCGCAAGGAGATCCTGACCGAGGCCGGACTGCGCTGATGACCGAGCCCGTCACCGTGGTGGGCATCGGCGCGGACGGCTGGCCCGGCCTCGCCCAGCCCGCCCAGCTGGAAGTGCGCGCCGCGCAGGTGCTGCTGGGCAGCTCCCGCCAACTCGACCTGGTGCCCGACAAGGTCACCGCCGAACGCGTGGCCTGGCCCTCACCCATGCTGCCCGCCCTGCCCGGCCTGCTGGAACGCCACCGCGGCCGGCGGATCTGCGTGCTGGCCAGCGGGGACCCGATGTTCTTCGGCGTCGGCTCCACCCTGGCCAGGCTGCTCGGCCCGCAGCGGCTGCGGGTGCTGCCACACGCATCCTCGATATCGCTGGCCTGCGCCCGGCTGGGCTGGCCGATGGAGGCGGTGGACGTGGTCAGCGCGGTCGGCCGGCCGGTGGAGCTGCTGCACCCGTTCGTGCAGCCGGGACGGCGGGTGCTGGTGCTCAGCGCGGGCGGCGGCACCCCGGCCGAGGTGGCCGCGCTGCTCACCGTGCGCGGCTACGGGCCGAGCAGGCTGACCGTGCTGGAACGCCTGGGCGGCAAGGACGAACGACTGGTCAGCGGCACCGCGGGCGAGTGGTCGCTGCCGCGCACCGCCGCGCTGAACGTGATCGCGGTGGACTGCGTGGCCGATCCCGGCACCCCGCTGCTGCCCACCGTGCCCGGCCTGCCCGACTCCGCCTTCGACCACGACGGCCAGCTGACCAAGCGCGAGGTGCGCGCGCTCACCCTGTCCCGGCTGGCCCCGGTGCCCGGCCAGCTGCTGTGGGACGTCGGCGCGGGGGCGGGCAGCGTGGCCATCGAGTGGTCGCGCACCCATCCCAGCTGCCGGGCGGTCGCGGTGGAACGCGAGCCGGAGCGCGCGGAGCGGATCACCCGCAACGCCTATGCCCTTGGCGTGCCGGGGATCGAGGTCGTCTTAGGTGAGGCGCCGTCCGCTCTGGACGGTCTGGAAGCGCCCTCGGCGGTGTTCGTCGGCGGTGGCGCGACCGGGCCCGGCGTGATCGAGAAGTGCTGGCAGAGCCTGCTGCCCGGCGGACGGCTGGTGGTCAACGCGGTGACCGTGGAGTCGGAGTCCCTGGTGGCGCAGTGGTATGCGCGACTGGGCGGGGACCTGCTGCGGATGGCGATCAGCCGGGCCGCGCCGGTCGGCGGGTTCACCGCGATGCGACCGATGCTGCCGGTGACCACCTGGGTGGCGACGAAGGAGGAGCGGTGACCGTCCACTTCATCGGGGCCGGGCCGGGCGCGGCCGACCTGATCACCCTGCGCGGCCAGCGGCTGATCGCCGGGTCGCCGGTCTGCCTGTACGCCGGATCCCTTGTGCCGCGAGAACTCCTGGCCTGGTGCCCGGCCGGTGCGCGGCTGGTGGACACCGCGAACCTGGACCTGGACCAGATCACCGAGGAGCTGGTCTCCGCGCACGCCAACGGTTCCGACGTGGCCCGGCTGCACTCCGGCGACCCCTCGGTGTACAGCGCGATGGCCGAGCAGATGCGCCGCCTGGACGCCGCCGGGGTGCCCTACGACGTGGTCCCCGGCGTGCCCGCCTTCGCCGCGGCCGCGGCCGCGCTGCGCCGGGAGCTGACCGTGCCGGGCGTCGGCCAGACCGTGGTGCTCACCCGCACCTCCGCGCGTGCCACCCCGATGCCGCCGGGGGAGGACCTGGCCACGCTGGGGCAGAGCCGGGCGACGATGGTGCTGCACCTGGCCGTGCAGCGGATCGACGAGGTGGTGGCCGAACTGCTGCCGAACTACGGGCCGGACTGCCCGGTCGCGGTGGTGGCGCGGGCCAGCAGGGCCGATGAGCTGGTGCTGCGCGGCACGCTGCGGGACATCGCCGCGGCGGTGCACGCGGCCGGGGTCAAGCGGACCGCGGTGATCGTGGTCGGCGAGGTGCTGACCGCGGCCTCCTTCCCGGACAGCCACCTGTACTCCACGGACCGCTGCCGCAGCACCGACTGACCGGCCACCCCGGCCGTCGCCTCCACCCGGCCGCCACCCCGCCCGGGATCACCGATGCGGGTGAACTCCTGCGCCCGCCGCCACCCCCGCCCGCCCGCGCCACCGGATCACGCACGCCCACGAACCGGCTGGCCCAGCCAGAGTTCCCGGCTGCCACTCGTCCATCGAGTGAAGCTGGACTGCTCGTTGTTGCCCTGCGTAGTAAGGTCCGCACGCCCTGTTCCGACCAATCGGACAATTGGTCCATAGTGTTGGTAGGAAAGGGGGAACCACATGCGCTGGTTGCGACAGGACCTTCGGCACGACCTGGCCGCCTCGCTGGTGGTCTTCCTGGTCGCGGTGCCGTTGTCGCTGGGCATCGCGGTGGCCTCCGGCGCGCCGATCGTGGCCGGACTGGTGGCCGCGGTGGTGGGCGGCATCCTGGCCGCGGCCTTCGGCGGCTCGCCGCTGCTGGTCAGCGGACCCGCCGCCGGGCTGACCGTGGTGGTGGCCGGGTTCGTCGACCAGTTCGGCTGGGCGGTCACCTGCGCGATCACCGTGGCGGCCGGGCTGGTGCAGCTCGTGCTCGGGCTGAGCCGGGTGGCCAGGGCGGCACTGGCCATCTCGCCCGCGGTGGTGCACGGGATGCTGGCCGGGATCGGCGTGGTCATCGTGCTCGGCCAGCTGCACGTGCTGCTCGGCGGGCAGCCGGGCACCAGCGCGCTGACCAACCTGCTCGAACTGCCCGGCCAGCTGATCGACATCCACGGACCGGCCGCGCTGATCGGCCTGCTGGTGCTGGGTGTGCTGCTGCTGTGGGGATTCCTGCCCACGGCGGTGCGCAAGGTGCCGGGGCCGCTGGTCGCGGTGGTCGGCGCGACCGTGCTGGCCGAGACCGCCGGGTTGCAGCTGGTCCGGGTGGACCTGCCGGAGTCCGTGCTGGCCTCGCTGCACCTGCCGAAACTGCCCGGCGGACAGTGGGGCGCGGTGGTCCTGGCCGTGCTCACCCTGGCGGTCATCGCCAGCGTGGAAAGCCTGCTCTCCGCGGTGGCGGTGGACAAGCTCGGCGGCACCCGCAGCAACCTGGACCGCGAGCTGGTCGGGCAGGGCGTGGCCAACACCGCCTCCGGCCTGCTCGGCGGGCTGCCGGTGACCGGGGTGATCGTGCGCGCCTCCACCAACGTCGCCGCCGGGGCCCGCACCAGGGCATCGGCCATCCTGCACAGCGTCTGGGTGCTGCTGTTCACCCTGCTGCTGGCAGGCACGATCGAGCGGGTGCCGATGGCCGCGCTGGCCGGGCTGCTGGTCTTCATCGGGCTGCAACTGGTGCGGTTGCGGGATGTCCGGGCGGCCTGGCGGCACGGGGAGGCCGCCGCCTACCTGGCCACCGTGGCCGGCGTGGTGTTCCTGGACCTGTTGCGGGGCGTGCTGATCGGGCTGGCCATCTCGGTGGTGCTGGTGCTGCGCCGGGTGGTCTGGGTCAGGGTGCGGGCCACCGAGACCGCGCCGGGGCACTGGCGGGTGACGGTGGCCGGGACGCTGAGCTTCCTGTCCCTGCCCCGGCTGTCCAGGGTGCTCGCCCAGGTGCCCGATGAGTCCACTGTGGACATCGAGCTGCGCGCGGACTACCTGGACCACGCCGCCTACGAGCACCTGTCCTCCTGGCAGTACCAGCACGAGGACCGCGGCGGCGCGGTCACCGTCGAGGAGGTCGGCGGCGGCCGGAGACCGGTGCTGCCGCGCTGGTTCGCGCCCTGGTCGGACTGGCAGGCCGAGGTGCCCAGCCAGCGCGCGGCCTCCCCGCTGGTCACCGGCGTGGCCGAGTACCACCGGCACTCCGCCCCGCTGCTGCGCCCGGTGTTCGAGCAACTCGCGCTGTTGCAGCGCCCGCACGGGCTGTTCCTGACCTGCGCGGACTCCCGGATCGTGCCCAACATGATCACCTCGAGCGGGCCCGGCGACCTGTTCACCGTGCGCAACGTGGGCAACCTGGTGCCCGCCGGGGACGACGGCATCGAGGCATCGGTGCACGTCGCGGTGGAGGTGCTGCGGGTGCCCACGCTGATGGTCTGCGGCCACTCCGCCTGCGCCGGCATGACCAGCCTGCTCTCCGGTCGCGCCGAACAGGACGACTCGCTCGGCCGCTGGCTGCGCGCCGGACTGCCCAGCCTGCACGCCTTCCGCGCCGGGCACCCGGCAGGCCGGGGCGACGGCGCGGAGGTGGACCGGCTGGCCAGGGTCAACGTCGCGGTGCAGGCCGAGGCGCTGGCCCGGCTGCCCATGGTGCGGACCGCGATCACCGAGGGCCGGTTGCAGGTCATCGGGCTGTTCTTCGACATCGGCCGGGCTCAACTGTCCATTGTGGACCCGGAGACCGGCGGGTTCGTGCCGCTGGCTCCCGACGCCGCCGCGCCCCCGGTCGGCGCGGCCGGGCGGCAAACAGCGGATTGACGGCCCCCGGCGGCCTGCCTACGCTCGCCTGCTGGGGAGCGCTTCCCCTTGTCATGCAACGACTTCGTCGATGAGGGGGAACTGCGCTGTGGCGCGTCCTGAGTTGAGCAGAGCGCTGGCCGGGGTACTGGCCGCGTCGGTGATCACCGGAGTGCTGACCGCACTGCCCGCGCACGCGATCAGCGGCGGCACCGCCGCGACCGATGGCGCGCACGGCTACACCGCCTACGTCCGGGTGGGCACCAAGACCTGCTCCGGGGTGCTGGTCGACCAGCAGTGGGTGCTCACCGCCGCCCGCTGCTTCGGCGCGCCCGGCCAGGTCAGGCCCGGCGCACCCGCCGAGCGCACCGTGGTCACGGTCGGCCGCACCAAGCTCGCGCACGGCTCCGGCGAGGTGGTGGAGGTGCAGAGCATCGCCACCCAGACCGGCCGGGACGTGGTCCTGGCCAAGCTCGCCGACCCCGTCGCCGACGTCGCACCGGTCCCGCTGCCCGGTGCGGCCGGCTTCACCACCGGCGAGCAGCTCACCGTCACCGGCTACGGCGCGCTCGCCGCGACCAGCGAGGACGAGGACCGCCTGCACAGCGCGGCCTTCGCACTCGGCGCGGTGACCGGCAAGGAGCTCACCTTCGGCGCGGCCACCCCGACCGGCGCCGACCTGTGCTCCGGCGACCTGGGCGGCCCGGTGCTGCGCCAGCGCGACGGCGCACTGGAGCTGGGCGGCATCATCACCTCGGCCAAGCAGCGCAACTGCCTCGGCGAGACCGAGCAGACCGCGAGCTCCGCCGCCGAACGGGTGGACGACCTCGCCGCCTGGATCAAGGAGAACGTCGCGGCGAGCCGGGCCAACCCGGCCGTGGCAGACAGCGGCATCGTCGAGCTGACCAACAACATCACCGGCGGCTGCCTGTCCGGCGACACCACCGCCACCTGCGGCTCCGGCCGCTCCGCGCAGGAGTTCGAGCTGCTCGGCGCCGGTGAGCACAAGCGGCTGCGCAACCTGCACAGCCGCCAGTGCCTGGGCATCGACGGCAACTCGCTGGCCCCGCAGGCCTGCGACGCGAACAACCCGGCCCAGGGCTGGGCCCTGCTGCCCGGCAAGGGCGGCACCGTGCAGCTGGTCAACCAGCAGCACAAGAAGCCGCTGACCGTGCCCGAACTGGTCGAGTCGACCAAGCCGGTGCTGCGCACCAACCAGCCCTACGCCTACCAGCTGTGGCGGCTGACCGCCAAGGGCAAGGCCCGGCACGACCTGCCGCAGCGCGGTTCGCTCAAGGCCACCAACGAGGGCCTGCCCGACCACTACCTGCGGCACGGCCGCGGCGAGGGCTGGCTGAACCTGATCACCGCGAACAACCCGGACCTGGACAAGGCCGACGCCACCTTCCGCCTGGTGCCCGGCCTGGCCAACGCCGACTGCTACTCCTTCGAGGCGTCCAACATCCCCGGCGCGTACCTGCGCCACCAGTACGGCCGGGTCCGGCTGGACGACCGCGTCGGCGGCGGCCAGTTCGACGCCGACGCCACCTGGTGCGCCAGGGACGGCCTCAGCGGCACCGGGGTCTCCTTCGCCGCGCTGAACTTCCCGGACAACTACCTGCGGCACATCCGCGGCGAGGTGTGGAGCGCCTACAAGGGCGGCGCCCAGTGGTATGAGAACCCGAACTTCTTCGAGCCGGACAGCAGCTGGGTGGTCGCACCGCCGCTCAAGCCCTGACCGCCGCTACCCGGCGACCCGCGCCGCCGCGGGTCGCCGGGTCCCGGCCAGCACCACCACCGCCACCCCGGCCAGCAGCAACGCCATCCCCGGCAGGGCGGCCGCCCTGGGCACCTGCCCGAGCCACAACCAGGCCAGCAGCGCCGCGCCGGGCACCTCCAGCAGGGTGACCAGGCTGATCGTGGTGGCCGAGACCGCGTGCAGCGCGTAGTTGAACATCGAGTGCCCGAGCAGCTGCGCGCCCAGCGCGATGGCCAGGATGGCCAGCCAGGTGGAGTCCGGGAACCCGGCCAGCGGGATGCCCGCGCTCAGGCACACCACCAGCAGCACCAGCGCGCAGGTGGCGTAGCAGATCGTGGTGTAGGTCGTGGTGCTCAGGCTGGTCCGCGCGTGCTCGCCGAGCGCCACGTACCCGGCCGCGGCCATCCCGCCGAGCACCGCGAGCACATCCCCCCACAGCGCGGCGCCGGAGACCTGGAAGTCCGCGCCGGTGGTCCAGGCCGCCCCGGCCACCGCGAGCCCGATGCCCAGCCAGGTGGTCAGCGGCAGCCGTTTGCCCTGTCCCACCGCGATCAGCCCGGCCCACACCGGCTGGGTGCAGCCCAGCGCGATCGAGGTGGCCACCGTGGTCAGCTGCGCGCTGGACATCCAGGTGCCGAAGTGCAGCGCCAGCATCGCCCCGGCCAGCACGCTGTACCCGCCCTGGCCGCGTTTCTCGCCGCTGACCGCCGAACGCAGCTCGGGGCCGCGGCGGAGCGCGGCGAACGGGGTGAGCAAGCCGACCGCGATCGTGTTGCGCCAGAACGCGATGGCCAGCGCGGGCGCGGCGGCGAAGGCGATCAGCGGGCCGGAGGTGGACACCGCGAGCACGGCGACGATCAACGCCAGCAGCGGGGCCAGTGGGAGACGATGGGGCACGACAGTCATCCTCACCGGCGGGATCGGGTGAGGCGAATTGGTAGGAATCGCGGAGTTGCCCCTCCGTCGCGGTGCCGGCCACCGCGCTGCCCGCCCAGGCTGGCCGGTGGCAGCCCCGGTCAGCCAGGGGCGCTACGGCTTCACCGCCAAGATCGAGGTCGGCGGCGAGGGCTGCGCCGGTGTGGTCATCGACCTGGAGTGGCTGCTCGCCGCGAGCGCATGCTTGGGGGCGGTCGCTACTGGCGACGAGCGTGAGTTGCTCTGGATCGGCGGCTGGAACACCGAGTTCAACCTGATGGCGGCCCCGTACGTTGTCGGCTGGCTCGCTGACCGCATCACATCGACTGCGCGGCCGCCGTCATAACGTTGGTCTGCCCGCGGAAGCTTCCCTCTTCGCCGGGGCCCCTTTTCGCGCTGTTCCTACTCAAGACGACCGGTCATATTCGCTTGACCCTTGAGACGACCGGTCATATTCATTGAGCTGGCGCCTGGCGGTGAATATGACCGGTCGTCTCAAGGGGTTGGGGTGGCCTGGCCAGACCTGGCTTGGTCCGTCCCAAACTCGCCGACCCGACGCGAGCCCATCCGCCGCGACCCGATCCGACCCGGGCCCGAGCCGAGCCGATCCGAACCGGCCCCGAGCCGATCCGACCCGGCCCGGCCCGGCCCGGCCTCGAGCCGAGCCGAGCCCATCTGTTCTGGCTCGCCTGGTGCACTGTCCAATGTGACCGGTCGTCTTGCGGGCGAGCGACCGCGCCGGAGAAGGTCGAGCTTCCCCGTGGCCGGGTCTGCGGCGCCTGCCGAATATGACCGGTCGTCTTGAAGTCATCGGAGCTATGGGGGTAACGCGCCGATCTATTCCGAACAGACCTGTCCGATCCTGTCAGCGAAAACCCGCTGCTCCACACGCTGATCCGCCGGTTGCTCCGACCGGTCGACGACCACGGGCCGTTGACGCACCTGGGCAGAGATCGTATCTTTCCTGCGCCGCACCACATCGAGCCTCGAGTGGACCTTCCGCCACAGCCATCGAAGGGACTCGACCATGTCCGACTCGCCGTCGCGCCGGGACTTCCTGCGCATCACGGGCGCCGTGGGCGCCGGGATGATGTTGAGCGGGGTCCGGCCGTTCATCGCCCAGGCCGAGGAGGTGGCTCGGCCCGAGAACGTCAGTCTGGTGCCGGAAGGGGAGGCGACCAGTCTCTGGTACCCGGCGCCTGCCGAGGAGAGCCGGATCATCCAGCAGGGCCTGCCGATCGGCAACGGGCGGCTGGGGGCATTGGTCGGGTCTGATCCGGCTGATGACGTGCTCTACCTGACCGATGCCACCTTGTGGACCGGGCACCGCAACGACGTTCTCCAGGACGACGGGCAGTTCCCGTACGGGCCCAACGACTTCGGATCGTTCGGGCTGCTGGCCAAGGTGCGGGTCGAGGCCACCGGGCACACCAAGGCCGCCGTGACCGACTACCGGCGGCGGCTGGACCTGAGCAACGGGCTGATCACCAGCTCCTACCGCTACCGGGGCGCGCAGTACCGGCGGGAGACCTACTCCAGCCATCCGGACGACGTGGTGGTGGTGCGGCTGACCCAGCGCGGTGGTGGTGTCCACAGTGGACGGATCCGGTTGGAGGCCACCCGCGCCGAGACGGTGGTGGGCGAGCCCGGCAGTCGCACGATCTCGTTGAGCTCGCGGTTCGACAACGGGCTGCGCTATGCCGCGGTGGTCACCGCGTTCAGCGAGACCGGGACGGTCGCGGTGACCGGCAACGCGCTCGTTTTCAAGGAGTGCCGGGAGGTGCTGGTCATCGTCTCTGGCGGGACCGACTACCTCGCGAACGCGGCCAAGGGGTTCCGGAACAGCTCGGTTGATCCGCTGGTGGTGGCGCGGGAGCGGGCGCTGGCCAAGGCGGAGGTGGCGGGGAGTGCGTTGCTGCACACGCACGTGGCCGACTACCAGTCGCTGTACCGGCGGATGACCGTGGACCTCGGTGAGTCCAGCCGCGCCCAGCGGAACCTGGACTCCTGGTCCCGGCTCGCGGTGCGGCACACCAATCCCGGGCAGCCGGACCCGGAGCTGGAGGCCAGCTACCTCCAGTTCGGGCGGTACCTGATGATCACCGGGTCCCGGAACAGCCTGCCGATCAACCTCCAGGGGTTGTGGCTGCACAACAACTCGCCGGACTGGTACGCCGACTACCACACCGACATCAACATCCAGATGAACTACTGGCTGACCGACCGCGCCGGTCTCGGCCGCTGCTTCACCGCTCTCGCCGACTACTGCCTCGCTCAACTGCCCGAGTGGTCGCGGCAGACCCAGCGTCTGTTCAACGATCCGCGCAACCGGTTCCGCAACTCCTCCGGCAAGATCGCCGGGTGGACGGTGGCCTTCTCCACCAACACCAACGGTGGCCTCGGCTGGTGGTGGCACCCCGCGGGCAACGCCTGGCTGTGCCAGTCGCTGTGGGAGCACTACGAGTTCACCCTGGACGCCCAGTACCTGGAACGGATCTACCCGCTGCTCAAGGGCGCGGCCGAGTTCTGGGCCGCGCGGCTGGTCACCATCACGCACACCTACCCCGACGGCAGCACCCGGGAGGTGCTGGTCGACGACAAGGACTGGTCGCCGGAGCACGGGCCGCAGGACGCGCTCGGCATCAGCTACGCCCAGGAGATCGTCTGGGAGCTGTTCCGTGAGCTCCAGGTCGCGGCGGCGGAACTGGAGCGGGACAAGGAGTTCGCGGCGCGGGTCAAGGACCTCCAGTCGCGGTTGTACCTGCCGGAGGTCAGTCCGAAGACCGGCATGCTGCAGGAGTGGATGCACCCGGACGACATCGGCGAGCGCACCCACCGGCACCTGTCCCCGCTGATCGGGTTCTTCCCCGGCGACCACATGAACCACGACGACACGCCGAAGGCCACCATCGAGGGCATTCGCAAGCTGCTGGACGTGCGCGGCATGGAGAGCTTCGGCTGGGCCTGCGCCTGGCGGTCCGCCTGCTGGGCCAGGCTCCGCGACGCCGACCGCGCCTACCAGCTGCTGCTCACCGTGATGCGCCCGTCCATCGCCAACGAGAACGGCACCTCGGCCAACTTCTTCGACATGTACCGGAACAACGACCGGGCCATCTTCCAGATCGACGCCAACTTCGGCGCGCCGGCCGCGATGCTGGAGATGATCCTGTACTCCCGGCCGGGCGTGGTCGAACTGCTGCCCGCGCTGCCCGGCGCGTGGGCGAAACGGGGCCGGGTCACCGGTGCCGGCGTCAAGGGCGGCTTCGAGGTCGACCTGAGCTGGCGGGACGGCAAGGTCACCACCGCGGTGCTGCGCAGCGTCGGCGGCACCAGCACCGAGGTGCGCGCGGGCTCCTGGAAGCGCGTGATCACCCTGCGTCCAGGAGAATCCGTCACCATCCGCCCCTGACCCCGCGTCGTGTTGGCCGATCTCGTACGGGGTGTTGGCCGTTGTCGGCGGCCGTGCCGTCCACAACGGCCAACACCCCGTACCACAACGGCCAACACGATGGGTTTTTCGGGGGAGGATGGGGGGGTGACGAGGACTGTGCTGGTGTTGGGGGGGACGGGGGAGGCTCGGCGGCTGGCCGCGGAGCTGGCGGAGGTGCCGGGGCTGCGGGTGGTGTCCTCGCTGGCCGGGCGGGTGCGGGAGCCGGTGCTGCCCGTCGGGGAGGTGCGGATCGGCGGGTTCGGCGGGGTGGCCGGGTTGCGGGAGTGGTTGCGGGACAACCGGGTTGACCTGGTGGTGGATGCCACGCATCCGTTCGCCGCGACCATGACCGGCAACGCCGCGGCCGCGACCGCCGAGCTCGGGCTGCCGCTGCTGGTGCTGCGCAGGCCCGGTTGGACCGAGCAGCCGGGGGACCGCTGGCACTGGGTGTCCTCGATCGCCGAGGCCGCCGAGGCACTGCCCGCGCTGGGCCGCCGGGTGCTGCTCACCACCGGCCGCCGCGACCTGCCCGCCTTCGCCAACCCGGACCTGTGGTTCCTCAGCCGCTCGGTCGACCCGCCGGAGCATCACGCGTCGAACGTGACCATCCTGCTGGACCGGGGACCGTACACAGTGGACGGTGAGCTGGAGCTGCTGCGCGCCAACCGGATCGACGTGGTGGTCAGCAAGGACAGCGGTGGCGAGCAGACCGCGGCCAAGCTCACCGCGGCCCGTCGGCTCGGCCTGCCGGTGGTCCTGGTGCGCCGGCCGCCGCTGCCGGCCGCGACCACGGCAGGCACCGTGGCCGCGGCCGTCGAGTGGGTCAGGCGGGGTAGCGGCGCGGGGTGAACACCACCGGCTCACCGTCGGGGCCGGTGCGGAACCGGGTGGTGGAGGAGCCGACCAGCAACAGGCAGCGCATGTCCACAGTGGACGGATCGAGATCGGCGAGGCGGACCACCCGCACCGACTCCTCCGGGCCGCCGACGTCCCGGCCGATCACCACCGGCGTGTCCGGGGACCGGTGCGCCAGCAGGGTTTCCCGGGCCGACTCGACCTGCCAGGTGCGGCTGCGCGAGGCCGGGTTGTAGATCGCGATCACCAGGTCGGCCGCGGCCGCCGCGGCCAGCCGCCGCTCGATGACCTCCCACGGCTTGAGCCGGTCCGACAGCGACAGCACGCAGTAGTCGTGGCCCAGCGGCGCGCCCACCCGGCTGGCCACCGCGTGCGCCGCGGTCAGGCCCGGCAGCACCCGCACCGGCACCCCGGTGAACTGCTCCTCACCGGCCACCTCCAGCACCGCGCTGGCCATCGCGAACACCCCGGGATCGCCGGAGGAGACCACCGCGACCCGGGCCCCGTTCTTGGCCAGGTCCAGCGCGAACGCGGCCCGCTCGGCCTCCACACGGTTGTCCGAGGGATGCCGCCGCTGACGCGGGTTCGGCGGGACCCGGTCCAGGTAGGGGCCGTAACCGATCAGCTCGTCGGCGGTGGCCAGCGCGTCCTGCGCCTGCGGGGTGAGCCACTCGCGCCCGGCGGGACCGAGGCCGACCACGACCACCTCGCCGGTACCGCTGGTCGTCGTCGCCGGGGCGGCCTCGATGGTCTGGTGCGCCTGGCTGGGCAGCAGCGCCAGCGAGAAGTACGGCACGCCTTCGGGGTCCACTTCGGACAGTGGGGCCACCCGCTGCCGCCCGGTGGTCGCCCGCTCCACGTACCAGGCGTCCTCCAGTCGCCCTGCCGCGTGCAGCGCCTCGCGCACCACGCCGAAAGTACGGCCCAGCTTCATGATCGCGGCCGAGTCGGTGGTGGCCAGCCACTCGGCCAGCTCCTCCTGCGGCAGCGTGCCGGGCAGCACGGTGAGCACCTCGTCCCGCTCCACCAGCGGTCGCCCGAGCACCGCGGCGGCCCCGCTCACCGAGGTCACCCCCGGCACCACCTCGGTCGGGAACCGGTGCGCCAGCCGCTTGTGCATGTGCATGTAGGAGCCGTAGAAGAACGGGTCCCCGGCCGCGAGCACCACCACGTCCCGGCCCGCGGACAGGTGCGCGGCCAGGCGCTCCGCGCTCTGCTCGTAGAAGGCGTCGATCTCGCCCTGGTAGTCCTCGGTGTCCTCGGTGGTCACCGGGTAGACCAGCTGCTCCTCGATCTGACCAGGGCGCAGGTAGGGCTCGGCGATCGAGCGGGCGATGCTGCGGCCGTGCCGCGCGCTGTGGAACACCACCACGTCCGCCGCGCCGATCAGCCGCGCCGCCTTGACCGTCACCAGTTCCGGGTCGCCGGGGCCCAGCCCGACGCCGTACAGCCGTCCCAGCTCACTCACTCTTCGTCACTCGCAATCGCGTTGATCGCGGCGGCGGTCATCGCGCTGCCGCCCCGCCTGCCCCGCACCACCAGGTACTCCAGCCCCAGCTCGTTGGCGGCCAGGGCCTCCTTCGACTCGGCCGCGCCGATGAACCCCACCGGAATCCCCAGCACCGCAGCGGGTTTCGGCGCGCCACCGGCGATCATCTCCAGCAGGTGGAACAGCGCGGTCGGCGCGTTGCCGATGGCCACCACCGCCCCGCCGAGCTTGTCCCGCAACAACTCCAGGGCCGCCACACTGCGCGTGTTGCCCATGTCCTTGGCCAGTTCCGGCACCCGGGGATCACCGAGCAGGCACACCACCTCGTTGTCCGCGGGCAGCCGTCGCCGGGTCACCCCGGCCGCGACCATGGTGGCATCACACAGGATCGGCGCTCCGGCATCGAGCGCGGTGCGCGCCGAGGCGACCACGCCGGGGGAGTAGCCGAGGTCCTCGACCAGGTCGACCATCCCGCAGGCGTGGATCATCCGCACCGCCACCCGCGCCACGTCCGGGGGCAGACCGGTCAGGCCTGCCTCGGCGCGGATGGTGGCGAAGGACCGGCGGTAGATCTCCGCGCCGTCCTTGATGTAGTCGGTCACTACTGCTTCCTCCGGGCCGCGTCGATCGCCGCGGCCGTGTCCTCGTGCCGTTGTCCGTCGACCAGGTAGCCGTCCGCCGTGGCCAGCACGTCGATCGCGCCGCGCGGGCGGCCGCACCGGCGTTCGCAGCCGGAGAAGTGCACCGACCGGCCCGCGCCGCCGAGCAGGCGGGGGGCGTCGGCGCGCACGTCGGCCAGGGCCTTGGCGCAGCCGGGGCGGCCGGTGCAGGCGGTGGCACCGTGCCAGGGTGAGTCCGGGTCGGTGATCAGGCCGTGGCCCAGGGGGATCGAGTGCGGGAGCAGCACGCTGCGCCAGGGGGTGAGGCGGAGGTGCTCGGCGGCGAGCAGGGCCGCGGACTGGGCTGGGTTCAGGCGGCCCAGGGGCACGCCGACCACGAGCCGACCGTCGGGCAGCGGACCAGGGGGGAGGGGCTGGGAACGCGCGGGCTGGACGCGATCGGCGGGGGCGGGGCTGCTCAGGGGCGCGATGTGGCTCGCGGTTCCCGCCGCCAACCGGCGCGTGATCTCCGTGACACCGCCCTCGATCTCCGCCAGCCGCCAGGCCGCCCCGCCCCGCTCGGCCCGCAGCGTCAGGAACTCCACCGCGGCCCTGGTCACCGCCGCCACCGGATCGCCCGGCCGCAGCCCCGAGTCGGCCCCGGCCAGCAACAACGCCCACTCCGCGCCCACCCGGTGCAGCCCGATGTCCGCGCCCAGCCCGCTCACATCGCCGCCCTCGTCCACCGTGACCAGGAACCGGCCCGGCAGCTCGGCCAGCTCCGGCACCGCGCACAGCGCCGCGTCGATCGCGTCGGCCAGGCCCTGGGTGTCGGCCAGCGGGGAGGCGATGATGTTGCGCATCCGCTCATGGGTCAGCGTGGGCAGCAGACCGGCCTCGGCCAGTCGCTCGCCCAGCTCCGGCTCCGAACCGGGTGCCAGGCCTCTGATCTGCACGTTCGCCCGGGAGGTCAGCTCAAGGGAGCCGTCGCCCAGCTCGATCGCGGCCTGGCGCAGCACCGCCAGCCGGTCGGCGGTCAGTGTGCCGCCCGGGATCCGCACCCTGGCCAGGCCGCCGTCCGCGGCCGGGTGCACCTCGATGGCGCCGGGACAGGCGTCCGGGCGCGAGCGATGTGGCGAAGAGGGCACGCGCCGGATGCTACGCGGCGGGTAGGGTCCTCTCCGAACGGTGAACCACGGAGGAAGCCGGTGCGAGTCCGGCGCGGTCCCGCCACTGTCACCAGGCCCGCCTGGGAGCCAGACACTCCGCTCACCGTCCCGACCGATGTGGGGCGCGGACCCCGAGGGATGTGGAGACCAGCGTGATCCTGCTGCTGTCGACCTCTGACACCGACCTGCTCTCGGCGCGCGCGAGCGACGCCGACTACCGGCTGGGCAACCCGGCGCGGCTGCTCGTGGACGACCTGCCCGCCCTGGTGGAGGGCGTGGACCTGGTCGTGGTGCGCATCCTCGGCGGCCGCCGGATGTGGGAAGAAGGCCTGGACTGGCTGCTCGCCGGGCCTCGCCCGGTGGTGGTGCTCGGCGGCGAACAGGCCCCGGACGCCCAGCTGATGGAGCTGTCCACGGTGCCCGGCGGGGTCTGCGCCGAGGCGCACGCCTACCTGGCGCACGGCGGCGCGGGCAACCTGGCCGAGCTGCACAACTTCCTCTCCGACACCGTGCTGCTCACCGGCCTCGGCTTCGCCCCGCCGCAGCCCACCCCGACCTGGGGCGTGCTGGAGCGCACCGCGCGCACCAGCACCGGGCCGGTGGTCGCGGTGCTGTACTACCGGGCGCACCACGTGGCCGGGAACACCGCCTTCGTCGAAGCGCTGGCCGGCGCCATCGAGGACGCGGGCGGCCAGGCGCTGCCGGTGTTCTGCTCCTCGCTGCGCACCGCCGAGCCCGAGCTGCTGGCCGAGCTGGGCAAGGCCGACGCGCTGGTGGTCACCGTGCTCGCCGCCGGTGGCACCAAACCCGCCGCGGCCTCCGCCGGTGGTGAGGAGGACGCCTGGGACGTGGGCGCGCTGGCCGCGCTCGACGTGCCCATCCTGCAAGGTCTCTGCCTGACCTCCAGCCGGGAGAGCTGGGAGTCCAACGACGACGGACTGTCCCCTTTGGACACCGCGACCCAGGTGGCCATCCCGGAGTTCGACGGCCGGATCATCACGGTGCCGTTCTCCTTCAAGGAGATCGACCCGGACGGCCTCACCGTGTACGTGGCCGACGCCGAACGGGCCGCGCGGGTGGCCGGGATCGCGGTCAAACACGCCCAGCTGCGGCACATCGCGCCCGCCGACCGGCGGATCGCGCTGATGCTCTCGGCCTACCCGACCAAGCACTCCCGGATCGGCAACGCGGTCGGCCTGGACACCCCGGCCAGCGTGGTCAAGCTGCTCGCGGCGTTGCGGGACAACGGCTACGACATCGGACCCGCCGACGGTGACGGCGCGCTGCCCGGGGTGGCCGGGCAGGACGGCGACAAGCTGATCCACGCGCTGATCGCCGCCGGTGGCCAGGACGAGAACTGGCTCACCGAGGCCCAGCTCACCGGCAACCCCGTGCGGATCAGCGCGGCCAAGTACCGCGAGTTCTACGACACCCTGCCCGCGGACTTCCGCGCCGAGCTGGAGAACCACTGGGGTCCCGCGCCCGGCGAGCTGTTCGTGGACCGCTCCCAGGACCCCGACGGCGAGATCGTGCTGGCCGCGCTGACCGCGGGCAACGTGGTGGTGATGGTGCAGCCGCCGCGCGGCTTCGGGGAGAACCCGATCGCCATCTACCACGACCCCGACCTGCCGCCCAGCCACCACTACCTGGCCGCCTACCGCTGGCTGGCGCAGGAGTTCGGCGCGCACGCCATGGTGCACGTGGGCAAGCACGGCAACCTGGAATGGCTGCCCGGCAAGACCGTCGGCATGTCCGCCAGCTGCGGCACCGACGCGGCACTGGGCGACATCCCGCTGATCTACCCGTTCCTGGTCAACGACCCCGGCGAGGGCACCCAGGCCAAGCGGCGCGCGCACGCCACCCTGGTCGACCACCTGGTGCCGCCGATGAGCCGCGCGGACAGCTACGGCGACATCGCCCGCCTGGAGCAGCTCCTGGACGAGCACTCCAACATCGCCGCGATGGACCCGGCCAAGCTGCCCGCCATCCGCGCGCAGATCTGGACCCTGATCCAGGCCGCCAAGCTCGACCACGACCTGGGCCTGACCGACCGGCCGCACGACGCCGAGTTCGACGACTTCCTGCTGCACGTCGACGGCTGGCTGTGCGAGGTCAAGGACGTGCAGATCCGCGACGGCCTGCACATCCTGGGTGCCGCGCCCGAGGGTGAGGCGCGGATCAACCTGGTGCTGGCCATGATCCAGGCCCGGCAGATGTGGGCCGGACAGGTCGCCGCGCTGCCCGGCATCCGGGAAGCCCTTGGCCTGGTTGAAGATGGCTCGGCCTCGCGCACCGAGACCGACGCGATCGAAGCCCAGGCCCGCGAGCTGGTCGTGGCCATGGAGGCCGGTGGCTGGACCCAGGGCAGCGCCACCGAGGTGGTGCGCTCGGTGCTGGACAAGGACAACGAGGACGTCGCCAGGGTGCTGGAGTTCGCCGCCGCCGAGGTGGTGCCCCGGCTCTCCCGCACCACCGACGAGCTCGGCAACCTGCTGCACGCCCTGGACGGCGGCTACGTGCCGGCCGGGCCGAGCGGATCACCGTTGCGCGGCCTGGTCAACGTGCTGCCCACCGGCCGCAACTTCTACTCCGTGGACCCCAAGGCGGTGCCCAGCAGGCTGGCCTGGGAAACCGGGCAGGCGATGGCGGACTCGCTGCTGGACCGCTACCGCAAGGACACCGGCGAGTGGCCGCCCTCGGTCGGGCTGTCGGTGTGGGGCACCAGCGCGATGCGCACCGCCGGTGACGACATCGCCGAAGTCCTTGCCCTGCTCGGCGTCCGGCCGGTGTGGGACGACCAGTCCCGCCGGGTCAACGGTCTTGAGGTCATCGAGCTGGCCGAGCTGGGCCGCCCGCGCATCGACGTCACGGTCCGCATCTCCGGGTTCTTCCGGGACGCCTTCCCGCACGTGGTCGCGTTGCTGGACGACGCGGTCCGGCTGGTCGCCGCCCTCGACGAACCCGCCGAGCAGAACTACGTCCGCGCGCACGCCGAGGCCGACCGGGCCGAGCACGGCGACGAGCGCCGCGCCACCATGCGCATCTTCGGCTCCAAGCCCGGCGCGTACGGCGCGGGCCTGCTGCCGCTGATCGACAGCCGGAACTGGCGCGACGACGCCGACCTGGCCGAGGTGTACGCGGTCTGGGGCGGCTACGCCTACGGCCGCGAGCTCGACGGCCTGCCCGCGCGCGGGGACATGGAGTCGGCGTACAAGCGGATCGCGGTGGCCGCCAAGAACGTGGACACCCGCGAGCACGACATCGCCGACTCCGACGACTACTTCCAGTACCACGGCGGCATGGTGGCCACCGTCCGCGCGCTCACCGGCAAGGCCCCCGCCGCCTACATCGGCGACAGCACCCGGCCGGACGCGGTGCGCACCAGGACCCTCAACGAGGAGGTCTCCCGGGTGTTCCGGGCGCGGGTGGTCAACCCGCGCTGGCTCTCCGCGATGCGCCGCCACGGCTACAAGGGCGCCTTCGAGATGGCCGCCACCGTGGACTACCTGTTCGGCTACGACGCCACCACCGGCGTCGTCGCGGACTGGATGTACGAGAAGCTGGCCGAGAGCTACGTGCTGGACGAGGAGAACCACAAGTTCCTCACCGAGGCCAACCCGTGGGCCCTGCACGGCATCGCCGAGCGCCTGCTGGAAGCCGCGGAGCGGAAGCTGTGGGAAAGCCCCGAACAGTCCACTTTGGACGCTCTCCGCGAGGCCTACCTGGCCACCGAAGGCGACCTGGAGGGCGACGCCTAAGCGTGTGTTGGCCGTTGTCGTACACAGTGTTGGCCGAATTAGTGCCCCATTCGGCCAACACACCGTCCACAACGGCCAACACACCGTACGACAACGGCCAACACGACGGTGGGGTACAGGCCGTGCGGCTAAGCGTTGTCCCGCAAACGGCGCAGCACCATCGCCAGGTGCAGCCGGAAGCGGCCCGCGGCCGTGGTCACCGGGAAACCCAGCTCGCTCTCCGCGTGCGCCAGGCGCGCGGCGACCGAGCTGTGGTGCCGGTGCACCTCGGCCGCGGCCTTGCGCACCGAGTCGTGCGCGCACACCGCGGACAGGATCAGCAGCAGGTCCGCGCCGAGCGGGCCCTCGGACAGCCGGTCCAGCGCGCGCACGTCCTCGATCTGGCCGATGTCGTTGCCGCGCAAGCCCTCGGCCACCGTGGCCAGCGCGCCAAGCCGCTCCCACCAGCACACCGGCGGGTCCCAGGGCAGCGATCCGGCCAGCCGCACCGCGAGCCGGGCCTGCCGCCAGGAGCGGCGCGCCTCGATCGCGGCCACCTCACCGCCGACCCCGACCCGCGTGGGCGGCCGCACCTGGCCCAGCTCCGGCGGTTCGGCCAGCAGCACCGCCCGCAGCCGCCCCAGCTCCGCCGACCACCCGCCCAGCCCGGTCGAGTCCCCCGCCACCGCGAGCACCCGCACCCGCGTCCCCGGCGTGAGTCCGAGCAGGTGCAGCGCCCGCGACCGCTCCGCCTCCCCGGCCCGCTCCGCCAGCACCAGCTCCACCAGCGCCGGATCACCCAGCTCCGGCAACCCGCCCCTGGCCAGCACCAGCTCCGCGGCGATCGCGAACCGCTCCAGCACCATCTCGTCCATCGGCAGCCCAGCCCCCGGCCGGGCCAGCCACACCCGCGACCCGTCCGGCAGCTCCCGCGCCCGCGCGCCCTTCGGCGTTGACACCCCGGCCCGCACCACACCAGGCGGATCGGCGGCCAGCGCGAGTCCCCGCTCGGCGGCGTCCAGGCCGACCGGGCACTCGACGAGCTGGGCCGTGGTG
Organism: Crossiella sp. CA-258035; assembly: GCF_030064675.1. Lineage (GTDB taxonomy): Bacteria > Actinomycetota > Actinomycetes > Mycobacteriales > Pseudonocardiaceae > Crossiella. Next base: position 7,004,058 of record NZ_CP116413.1, on the reverse strand, counting down.
GCCAGCAGGGTGTCCAGGCCTGCCCGGCGGGCGATCAGCGAGTCGAAGAAGGCGATCACGCGCACCTCGCCGGCCGCGTCGGCGTCCAACGCGGACAGGCGCAGCAGCAGGCCTTCCATGCCGCCAGGGTAGCCATTTGGCGGGTCCAGGCCCGGTGACCACCGGCGGTTGGCGGTGGGCGCGGCCCGCGCCCGCGGCGCAGACTTCGATCATGAGCTACCCGATCGACCCCGAACTGGCCACCTGGATCACCATGATCCCCGAGGTGGACTTCGCCGACCCGGCGGCCATCCGCGCCCGGATGCGGGAGATGGCCGACGTGATCCCCGCCTACCAGCCGGTGAACCCGGTCGAGGTGCGCGCGCTGAGCATCCCCGGCCCGGCGGGCGCGCCCGAAGTGGACATCCGGGTCTACACCCCGGCCGCCGAACCCGGCCCGCTGGGCGCGCTGGTGCACATCCACGGCGGCGGCTTCGTCATCGGCGACCTGGACATGGCCGAGCGGACCGCGCTGCGGGTGGCCGACGAGGTCGGCGTGGTCGTGGTCGCCATGGACTACCGGCTCGCCCCCGAACACCCGTTCCCCGCGGGCCTGGAGGACTGCTACGCCACCCTGGAGTGGACCGCGAAGCACGCCGCCGAGCTGGGCGTGGACCCGGACCGGATCGCGGTCGGCGGGGACAGCGCGGGCGGCGGGCTGGCCGCGGCGGTCACGCTGCTGGCCCGCGACCGCGGCGGCCCCGCACTGGCCTACCAGGTGCTCAACATCCCCGAGCTGGACGACCGGCTGAGCACCCCGTCCATGACCGCCTTCACCGACACCCCGATGTGGCACCGGCCCAACGCCATCCTGAGCTGGGACTTCTACCTCGGCGACGGCAGGCGCGGCACCGAGGACGTCTCCCCGTACGCGGCCCCGGCCCGCGCCACCGACCTGTCCGGGCTGCCACCGGCCTTCGTCGCGGTGTGCGAGTTCGACCCGCTCCGGGACGAGGGTCTCGACTACGCGCAGCGACTGGTCCAGGCCGGGGTGTCCACCGAACTGCACCTGTACCCGGGAACTTTCCACGGCTCCGCGTTCGTCGCCGGGGCCGCGGTCACCGTCCGCATGGGCCGGGACCTCACCGACGCGCTCCGGCGTGCACTGCGGGGTGGCCGCGCGTGAACGATCCTTGGTCCCGCACGTTGAACAGGGAGTAGGAGTGGCAGGGTTGGCGTTGCGCTAGGTAGCAGCAGCCACAGACACGGAACGGTGGGCAGGATGAGCAGCGAGACCTCCAGGACCGCGACGGCACGCATCGGGGTGACCGGGTTGGCGGTGATGGGCCGCAACCTGGCCCGCAACCTCGCCCGCAACGGCTACCCGGTCGCCGTGCACAACCGGTCGGTGGAGCGGATGAAGAGCCTGGTCGCCGAGCACGGCGACGAGGGCACCTTCGTCCCGGCGGAGACCCTCGCCGAGTTCGTGGACGCGCTGGAGCGCCCGCGGGTGGCGATCGTCATGGTCAAGGCCGGCGGCCCGACCGACGCGGTCATCGACGAGCTGGCCGAGCTGCTCGAACCCGGCGACATCGTGGTGGACTGCGGCAACGCGCACTTCGCCGACACCCGCCGCCGCGAGGCCGCGCTCAAGGAGAAGGGCCTGCACTTCGTCGGCGCCGGCGTCTCCGGCGGCGAGGAGGGCGCGCTGCTCGGGCCCAGCATCATGCCGGGCGGCTCGAAGGAGTCCTATGCGCGGCTCGGCCCGGTGTTCGAGTCGATCGCGGCCACCGTGGACGGGCAGGCCTGCTGTGTGCACGTCGGCCCGGACGGCGCGGGCCACTTCGTGAAGATGGTGCACAACGGCATCGAGTACGCCGACATGCAGCTCATCGCGGAGGCCTACGACCTGCTCCGCGCCGGACTCGGCGCCACCCCCGCGGAGATCGCGGAGATCTTCCGCGGCTGGAACGAGGGCGACCTGGAGTCCTTCCTCATCGAGATCACCGCGGACGTGCTCGCGCACACCGACGCCCGCACCGGCAAGCCGTTCGTGGACGTGGTGCAGGACCAGGCCGAGCAGAAGGGCACCGGCCGCTGGACCGTGCAGAGCGCGCTGGACCTGGGCGTGCCGATCACCGGGATCGCCGAGGCCACCTTCGCCAGGTCCCTGTCCGGGCACGCCGGCCAGCGCGCCGCCGCGGCCGAGGCCTTCGGCAGCGAGGCGGGCGCGGGCTGGGTGAAGGACGCCGACCGGGACGCCTTCATCGAGGACGTGCGCAAGGCGCTCTACGCCTCCAAGGTGGTCGCCTACGCCCAGGGCTTCGACCACATCCGCGCGGGCAGCCAGGAGTACGGCTGGGACATCGATCTGGGCGCCACCGCCACCATCTGGCGTGGCGGCTGCATCATCAGGGCCCGGTTCCTGGACCGCATCCGCGAGTCCTACGACGCCAACCCCGACCTGCCCAGCCTGCTGGTCGCCCCGTACTTCGCCGAGGCGGTCACCAGCGGCGTGGACAGCTGGCGCCGGGTGGTCGCGGACGCGGTCCGCGAGGGCGTGCCGACCCCGGCGTTCTCCTCCTCGCTGGCCTACTACGACGGCCTGCGCCGCGACCGGCTGCCCGCCGCGCTGATCCAGGGCCTGCGGGACAACTTCGGCGCGCACACCTACCGCCGGGTGGACGCCGAGGGCTCCTTCCACACCCTGTGGGCCACGCCGGACAAGGCCGAACAGGCCGGGTGAAGCCACGCCAGGCCGGGTGTCGTCACGATTCCGGCGACACCCGGCCCTGGCATTCGCCGGAGAACCGGTAATCCGACGTTAGTCGCTGCCGGGAAATCTCCGCCCGGTGTCATCATGAGGTGCAACCCCCGCCGCCGGAAACACCGCGGAGGTTGCCTTGCACACCACTCCGATCACGCGATCGATTCTCGTCGGCCTGATGAGCCTGGCGCTGATGGCGCTTTCCGTCCTGGTACCGGCCACGGCCAGCGCGCACGGTTACACCAACGGCCCGAACAGCCGGGCCTACTTCTGCAAACTCGGCACCGCCAAGAACTGCGGCCCGATCCAGTGGGAACCACAAAGTGTGGAGGGCCCCAAGGGATTCCCGGCCCGCGGACCCGCTGACGGCAGCATCTGCGCCGGTGGACTCAGCCAGTTCGCGCAGCTGGACGACCCGCGCGGCGGGAGCTGGCCGTCCACCCAGCTGACCAGCGGCGCGAGCCGCACGTTCAGCTGGTACCTGACCGCGCCGCACGCGAGCACCTCGTTCAAGTACTTCATCACCAAGAACGGCTGGAACGCCAACGCGAAACTGACCCGCGCCGCGCTGGACCCTGCCCCGTTCATCAGTGTCAGCAACGGTGGCGCGCGGCCGCCGAACGCGGTCTCGCACACCGGCACCGTGCCGGCGGGCAAGACCGGCAGGCACCTGATCCTGGCGGTCTGGGACATCGCGGACACCGGAAACGCGTTCTACCAGTGCATCGACGTCACTTTCTGATCAGCGCGCCAACCGTTCCGCATCGCCGATCAGTTCCAGGGTGAACTCACCGGCCAACCGGGTCAGCTGGCCGGGTTCCGGGATTTCCGGGCCCGGCCCGCCGGTGCGCTGGGCCAAGGCGGCGCGCAGCAATGGATGCCAGCGGGTGTCGAAGACATCGAGGGCGTATTCGGCCGCCGCTTCTTTCGAGATCACCGCGCCGGTGGCGATGGTGTGGTGCAGGCGCGGCGGGCCGAGCACCCTGGCCAGTGCCGCCCGGTGCGCGGACACCAGGGGTTTGCCCGACGCCCCGCCGGTGACGCACTGCTGTGCCCAGTCCCGCCAGTGGCCGCGCAGCTGGTCCAGGTTCCACTCCCGCAGCCGGTCCGGTTCCGGGTCGAGTCCGAGCCGGTCCGGGGCCGGGCCGCGCACGGTGACTCCCTGTTCCCGCAACACCTTCCACATCACCGGGTTCACGTCGAACCCGCGGCCGCGTTTGAAGGAGCGGCCGCTGTGCGAGGCCAGCGGCCGGATCCGGGTCACCGGTTCGCCGAGCTCGGCCGCGGGCACGAACGCGCCGTTCATCGTGCCGGGGATGGTCGGATCCGCCCTGAGCAGCGCGCGTCCGGCGGCGGGCAGGTTGCCGACGACGTGCAGCACCCGCAGGCGGCGCAGCTCCCCCTCGCGGAAACCGCCGTCCACCACCGCGATGAAGTCGATGTCGCTGCGCCCGGCCCGCCAGGCGCCCAGCGCGGCCGAGCCGACCAGGTAGCAGCCGGTGATCCGGCCGGGTAGCAGCCGGTCGGCCACGGCCAGGTAGCGGGCGGCGGTGCGTTCGGCTCCGGGATACGGCATCAGCCCAGTGTGCCAGCGGAACTTCCTGCGCGGCGGTGGCGCGGGCGCGGCGGCGGTGGCACTGTCGGTTGACGGGACCGCCGAGGCAGGGGAGGACCAACCCATGTGCGCTGTGGCGATCACCCGGCTCACCACCGAGTACGCGGACAACCCGCTCGGCACCGACGTCCCGCACCCCCGGCTGGCCTGGGTGCTCACCGCCGAGGTCAACGGCGCGACCCAGTCCGCCTACCAGGTCCAGGCCGACCCCGACCCCCGCCGCCTCGCCGAGGGCCGCCCCCACTGGGACACCGGCCGGATCACCTCAAGCCGCACCCTGGGCATCCGCTACGACGGCCCGCCGCTGCGCCCCCGCACCCGCTACCACTGGCGGGTCCGGGTCTGGGACGGCGAGAACCGCCCCAGCCCCTGGAGCGCCCCGGCCTGGTGGGAGACCGGCCACCTGGGCCAGCCCTGGTCCGCCAGCTGGATCGGCCCCACCGCGCCACCCCCGCCGCCTGCCCTGGACCAGGCGTCCTGGATCGGCGGCCCCGGCTGGACCCTGACCGAGGCTCCGACCGGCTCCCGCTGGTTCCGCACCACCCTGGACCTCCCGGCCGAGATCCGCGCCGCCACCCTGGTCGCCACCGCCGACGATGCCCTGAACGTGCACCTGCACGGCCGGGAAGTGTTGTCCGCCAACACTTCCGGCAACGCCTGGGCCACCGCGCACCTGCTCGACGTCACCGAGGAGGTCCGCGCCGCCGGAGCCCGGCTCGCCGTCGCGGTGGAGGCCGCCAACCGCGGCGGACCGGCCGGACTGCTGCTGCGCCTGCTCGTCGAGCTCACCGACGGCAGCACCCGCGAACTGACCACCGGCACGGGCTGGCGCGCCACCGGCACCGCGCACCCGCAGTGGACCAGCCCCGACCTCGACGACTCCGGCTGGCCCGCCGCGGCCGTCCTGGCCCGCTACGGCGACGGCCCGTGGGCCCGCGACGTCACCGTGCCCGCCCCGCCGCGACCGGCACCGTTGCTGCGCAAGGACTTCCAGCTCACCCGACCGGTCACCCGGGCCCGCCTCTACCTCAGCGGCCTGGCCTACTACGACGCCCAGCTCAACGGCCACCGCGTCGGCGACCAGGTCCTCGACCCGGGTTTCACCGGCTACGACAAGACCGTGCTCTACGCCGTGCACGACATCACCGGCCAGCTCCGCCAGGGCGACAACCGGCTCGATGTCACGCTGGGCCGCGGTTTCTACGGCATGACCACGATCAACGTCTGGGACTGGCACCTGGCCAAGTGGCACGGTGAGCCCAGACTGCTGGCCCAGCTGGAGATCGACCACCCCGACGGCGGCCGCACCACCATCGGCTCCGACCGCAGCTGGCGGCTCACCGACAGCCCCACCCGCGCGAACTCCCAGTACGCGGGCGAAACCTACGACGCCCGGCACATCCCGCGGCAGTGGACCGACGCCCAGCTGGTCCCCGCCCCTGCCGGAGTCCTGCGCGCCCAGCCCAACGAACCCATCCGGGTCACCGAGACCATCCGCCCGGTCAGCATCACCGAGCTGCGGCCCGGCGTGCACGTGGCGGACATGGGCCGCACCATGGCCGGCTGGACCAAGATCACCGTCCGCGCCCCGGCAGGCACCCGGATCTCCTTGCTGCACGGGGAGAAGCTCAACCCGGACGGCAGCGTGCAGTCGGTCAACGAGCACGTCAAGGACACCCGCCAGCAGCGCGACGAGTACATCGCCGCGGGCGCCGGTGCGGAGACCTGGGAACCCCGGTTCTCCTACAAGGGTTTCCGCTACGTGCAGATCACCGGGCCGCGGCCGGAGGAGGTGCTGGGGCGGCTGGTGCACAGCGATGTGCCCGAGGTCAGCGAGTTCCGCTGCGCCGAGCCGATGTTCGAGCAGCTGGACCGGATGATGCGCCGCACCATCGTGAACAACCTGCACGGCCTGCCCACCGACACCCCCAAGTACGAGAAGAACGGCTGGACCGGCGACGCCCAGGTCGGCGCGCCCAGCATGGCCTACGCCTTCGGCATGCAGCGCCTGTTCGCCAAGTGGACCGGCGACCTGGCCGACGCCCAGGACAGCGCGGGCCAGGTCCCGGTGATCGTGCCCAACGGCGGCCGCTGGGGCTACCGCCAGCTCGCCCCTGCCCCGGAGTGGACCACCGTGTTCCCGTTCCTGGCCAGGGAGATGCACCGCTGGTACGGCGACGACCGGGTGGCCGCCGAGCACTGGCCCGCGCTCACCCGCTACCTGGACTGGGAGATCAACCGGATGAGCGGCGGCCTGGCGCTGACCGCCCTCGGCGACTTCCTGTCCCCGGACGCGCCGTGGGGCGTGGCCCCCGAGGACAACCGGCTCACCGCCACCGCCTACCTGCACCGCGCGCTGGTCGGAGTGGCGGAGATGGGGGAGCTGCTCGGCCACCAGGTCACCGCGGCCCGCTACCGCGCGGTCGCCGCGCAGGCCGAGGACACCCTTAACCGCACCTTCCTGCGCGGCGGCCACTACCGCGGCGACCGCGACCAGGGCTACCGCCAGACCAGCAACGCCATCCCGCTGGCCTTCGGCCTGGTGCCTGCGGAGTCAGTTCAGTCCGTTGTGGACAGTCTGGCGGCGGACATCCGCAAGCGCGGCAACCACCTCAACACCGGCTGCCTGGGCACCAGCGTGCTGCTGCCGGTGCTCACCGCGCACGGCCACGCCGAGCTGGCGCACGCGATCGCCGTGCAGCGCACCGAACCCAGCTGGGGCTACTGGATCGAGCAGGGCGCGGACACCATGTGGGAGATGTGGCACCAGGACTCCCGCTCCCGCAACCACTACTTCCAGGGCACCGTCACCCAGTGGCTGTACGAGAACGTGGCGGGCCTGCGCCCACTGGCCAACGGCTACGAACGCATCCTCATCCGCCCGGACGCCAGGACCGGCGTGGCCTGGGCCCGCACCAGCATCGACACCGTGCGCGGCCGCGCCGCGGTCAGCTGGGCCACCACCCCGACCGGCCTGACCCTGACCGCCACCGTCCCGGTCGGCGCGACCGCGGAGATCCACCTGCCCACCGCCCCCGCCCACCAGGTGACCGCCCCGCCCGGTGCGGTCACCCTGCCCCCCATCCCCGGCCACGCCCCCTACCGGGTCGGCTCCGGCACCTGGACGTTCTCCACCGGCTAAGCCATCCCGGTCGCCGGGAACGCGCTGTGCCCCGGCGGCGGGGGCAACGCGAGCAGCTGCCGCGCCACCTCCAGGAACTCCCCGCCCCGGTGCCACATCCGCCGGTCCGGGTCCACCGTGAACGGATCCGCCGCGTCCACGTCCTCGGCCCGCACCCGGTAGGCCAGCGCCTCGGACTCCGAGTACGCCAGCACCGTCTCCCGCACCCCGCGCCAGACCCGGTTGAACATCACCGCGTCCGTGCTGGCCAGCTCGTCCCGGATCACGCTCTGCCGGAAGCCCTTGCGCCGCAGCATTTTCATGCACTCCGAGATCGATCTCGGCCCGGCTCCGTCGTCCTGTCCCATCGTCCTCCCGCCGCCCTGGAGCCCACGATTCTGCCCGGGTGCCAAGGCGCTGACGGTGGGCATCGCTCGATCAGGGGAGGACCGCTGGTCAGCTGCACAACCCGCCAGGCCACCGTTGTGCAGCTGCCTACCTGGGTAGCAGGCCGCGGGCGGATTGCGCTCGCCACGCCGGTCGACGAGGCTCAGGCGGTGGTGGACATCCCGGAACCCGATCCGCTGGCCAAGCTGTACCAGCGAGCCGAGGCCGCGATCCCGCGGATCGCCGAGGACGTGCTGGCCGCCTTCTTCGCCAGGGCCGCCGGCTACCAGCAGCTGCCGCCGCAGCTGGTGAACAGGGAGATCAGCGCCGCGATCGCGCTGAACCTGCGCCTGTACCTGCACTGCCTGCGCGAGCGCCGCCCACCCCGCCCAGAGGAGCTGACCGAGCAGATCGGCGCCGCCATCCGCCGCGCCCAGCAGGGCGTGCCGCTGGAGGTGGTGCTGGGCACCTACCACATCGCCGCCCAGGTCGGCTGGGAGGCGATGGCCGCCCTGGCCGAGCCGGCGGAGCTGCCCGAGCTGCTCTCCAGCGTGCCCGGCCTGCTCGGTTACCTCAGCGTCGCCGTGCCCGCCGTGGCCGCCTCCTACCTGCACGAGCAGCAGACCCTGGACGCCGAACACCGCGAGGCCCGCCGTGCCCTGGTCACCGCCCTGCTCACCGGCGCCCCGGCCGAACCCCTGGCCGAACGCCTCGGCATCTCCCTGTCCGAGGCGCACACCGTCCTGCACCTCCGGCTCGGCCCGCCTCCGCAGTCCGACGGCGCCGACCCTCAGTTGGCCGCCAGAACCCTGGTCCGCCGCCTGCAGGCCGAGCTGCCCCCGCACACCCTGGCCGCGGTCAACCACACCGGCGGCACCCTGCTGCTGCCGGCCGACGACCCGGCTGAGGCCCCCGCCGACGGCCCGGCCACCGCCCTGGCCCTGTCCGAACGCCTGCACCTGGCCGCAGGCACCACCCTGCTCACCGGCATCGCCACCGCCGCCACCCGGGCGGCCATCCCCGCCGCCGTGCACCAGGCCACCGACATCGCCGACCTGGCCACCCGCCTCGGCCGCCCACCCGGGGCCTACCAGCTCGACGACGTCCTGCTGGAGTACCAGCTCTGCCGCCCAGGCCCAGGCCGGGAACGCCTGAACCGCATCCTGGACGAGCTCACCCAGCACCAGGACCTGCTCTGGACCCTGCGGGTCTTCCTGGCCAGCGGCCACAACCGCCACCGGGCCGCCGCCGAGCTGCACATCCACCGCAACACCCTGAACCACCGCCTGCGCCGGATCGCCACCCTCACCGGCCACAGCCCGGCCGACCCGGCGGGCGCGCGGATCCTGGCCGCGGCACTCACCGTCCGCGACTTCGCGCCCCGCTAGCTCACCCCGAACTCCAGCAGCACCCGCCCATCCGCGATCGCCCCCGACTCCCGCAGCGCGAGCCCACCTGCCGCCCCGAGCTCCACCAACTCCGCGACACTCCGTTCCTTGCCACCAAAGCACATCAACATGTGCAAGCTCATCGCCGTCCCCGTCCCGTCCGCCCAGGCGGGCTCGATCACCAGCACGGTCCCGTTGTCCCCAGCGGCTTCCCGGCACCCCCGCAGAATCCGCTGAGCCCGCTCGTCGTCCCAGTCGTGCAGGATGTCGGACAGCACATAGGCATCCGCACCCCCGGGCAGCGGATCGAAGAAGCTCCCCGCCACCGCCGAAGCCCGATCCCCAAGCCCCGCGGCGACAAACCGCTCGCTCGCGGCCGCGGCCGTCGGCGCCAGGTCCACCACCCGACCGCGAACCCCGGGATGCGCCCGCAGGATCTCCGCCAGCACGTACCCGTCACCCCCGCCCACGTCGACGATCTCCCCGAACCGCCCCCAGTCGAACCTTTCCGCGATCTGCCCCGCCTGCACCCGGAACCGCCAGTTCATCTGCGCGTCAAAGGACTTCCGCAGCTCCGGCCGCGCGTCCAGGTCCGCCCAGAACTCCCGCCCGTACCGCTTCTCATAAGCGGAAGTCCCATCCCGCACCGTCTCCAGCAACTCCACGAAGGCCAGCTCCGCCCGGCCCCCGGCACAGTTGATGTCCAGCAGCGTCTTGAACCGGCCCGGCGCCATCTGCGCACCCAGCTCCGTCGGCCGATAACACCCGGACTCCACCGCGAAGACCCCCACCGCGACCAGGTGGTCGAGCAACCGCCGCAACGCCAGCGCGGAAGTCCCGGTCTCCGACGCGAGCTGCTCCACCGAAGCCCCCGCGGACCCAGCCCGTTCGACCAGCCCCAGCGTCGCCGCCACCCGGATCGCCATCGGCGTAGCCAGATCCGCCAAAGCCATGATTGATCGCTCACTCATCAGTCAAGGCTAGATGTCGCGGCGCTCGCTTCGGGCAGGGTGACTGGTTCGCAAGGGCAGAAGTTCGGCGCGGGCAGCCTCGGCGAGTACCGCGATCGGCCAATCGGGTGAGATCGTGGTGGGGCCGCCGACGGTCCGCGCCAAGGACACCGTCGACCGGTTCGACTGCTGGGAGGGGGGAGCCGACGATGCGCGCGCAGCAGATCGGAACTCCTTCCTGGGCCTGCGACTGCTCCGTCCACAGTGGACAGTGCTACCCGCGGCGGTACTGGGGGAACACCACATCCAGGACAACGGGGCTAACCCGGGCGTTCCTGCGATGAGCTTCCAACCGGTCAACGCACCCCCAGGAGGGACCACGATGGTGGTAGCCGACAACATCCGTGACCACGCCGTGCTCAGCGAGGAAGAGGTCACCCTGCTCCGCCTGCTCTCGACCGGACTGCCGATCGACGCGGTCGCGCGCAGGCTCGAGCTCTCCGAGCGCACCGTGCGCAGGCGCACCCGCGCCATGTGCAACCAGCTCGGCTTCTCCAGCTCCATCCAGGTCATCGTGTGGGCGGTACGCCGGGGCCTGGTGTGAGGCTCGCCGCTCCGCCAACTGATGGCCTTACTTCCCGGGGAAGTTCGCCATCGTCATCTCCACCACCCGGCGCAGCTCCGCCGGCCCCACCCCGTCGGCCGCGTGCACCGCCATCCCCTGGTTGACCACCATCACCAGCCGCGCCAGCGTCGCCGTGTCCACCGACTCCGGCAGGTCGCCCTCCTGCTGGGCCCGCGCGAACCGCTCCCGCAACCGCACCTCGCCCGCCATCCGCTCCGCCGACACCGCCGCCCGCACCCCCTCCGCCGCGCTGCCGGTGGCCAGCGCGCCCTGCACCACCAGGCACCCGCGCGGACGGCCGGCCGCGGTCACCGTGTCCACCGTGCCGTAGAGCAGCCGCTCGGCGGTGGCCCGCGCCGTCGGCTGTTCCATCGCCTCGCTGACGTGCCGTGCCGGGCCCTCGGTGTAGCGCTCCAGCGCCTTGCGGAACAGCGACTCCTTGTTGCCGTAGGCCGCGTACAGGCTGGGCCGGTTGATGCCCATGGCCGCGGTCAGGTCGGACATCGCCGCACCCTCGTAACCGTGCCGCCAGAAGACCTCCAGCGCCCGGTCCAGCGCCTGGTCGACATCGAACTCCCGGGGCCGCCCGATCGCCATCACCGCCTCCTTCAGTACCAGCCGATACTGTACTCCGCGCTGGTCAGACCAGGGCCAGCTCGGCAACCACCATCCGGTGATCCGAACCACCCAGCGTGTGCTCGCCCACCGACACCCCGCGCAGCCCCGCCCCGTGCAGCACGTGGTCCAGCTGCATCAGCGGCGGCACCCACCACCCCGAGGGCCAGGTCGGCGCCCACCCGCGGCCCAGCTCCGCGTGCGTGTCCACCAGCCCGGCGGCCAGCAGCCCGCGCATCGAGGCGTGGTCCAGCGTGGCGTTGAAGTCGCCCAGCATCACCACATCCGGCCCGGCCGCCACCCGCAGCGCGGCCAGGTCCCGGCCCCACTTCTCCGCGTCCCCCAACGGGTACAGCGTGTGCACCCCCACCAGCCGGATAGCCCGCCCGCCGACCTCCACCTTGGCCACGGTCTGCCCCCAGGTCGTCGGCGCGGCCAGCAACCCACCCCCGTGCAGCGGCAACCGCGAGTAGATCGAGGTGTCCTGCTCCGGGTGCAGCTCCTGGTACGGCAACACCTCGTCGATCCCGGCCGCGGCCAGCGACCGCACCCCGGCCCCGGGAAGTTCCTGCACCGCAAGCACATCCAGCCGCTCGGCGCGCACCAGCTCCACCAGCGCCGCCGCGTCCACCCGCCCGGCCAGGGCGTTGATCGTGCCCACCCGCAGCCGCACCGCCCCCACCTCGCCGCCATCGGGCACGAACCGCGGCACCAGCACCGCCAGCTGCACCACCGCGAGCCCCGCGGCCAGCCAGGCGGCCTTCATCCGCACCACCCCGAACACCACCGCCAGCAACACGGTCCCCGCCGCCACCAGCGGAAAACCGGCCATCGGCAGCGCGAGCACGTTCCCGTCGTCCAGCCCGGCCAGTCGAACCAGCACCAGCCCCACCACCGGAGCCAGCACGGCCCACCCCAGCCACGCGACCACCCGCCGCCGCGGCCGAACATCAACAACGGTCATGCCGCAAAGTCTGCCCGAGCGCCCAGCCCCGCCATCCCACTGCCCGCCCGCACCCCGCGCCCCGTGCCCTCGGCCCACTCCCGGCGCGAGCCGGTTCCGGACCAAATTCGGACAGTTCCCCGGACAGACCCTTTTCCCCGCCCGGCGGGACATGGCATGGTCGCTCTGACTCCGACAACGTTGTCAGCGAGGGGGCGGAACCGTGGCACCATCTCCCGGCAGAACCGTCGCGCCCGGCAGAACCGTCGCGCGAGTACTGGCCGTCGCGCTGCTCGCCGGTGGGCTGCTCGCCCCGGCCACCGCGGCCGCCCAGCCGGTGGCCGACCCGACCACGCTGGTCAACCCGTTCGTCGGCACCCAGAACTTCGGCAACACCTTCCCCGGCGCCAGCGCGCCCTTCGGCATGGTCCAGGTCAGCCCGGACACCGGCGGCCAGGGCGGCTACGACTACAAACAGGACCAGATCCACGGGTTCAGCCAGACCCACCTCTCCGGCGTCGGCTGCGGGGTGGCCGGCGAGCTGCCGATCATGCCCACCACCGGGCCGGTCGACTCGGTCGAGCACACCGGCTACCGCTCCAAGTACTCCCACGCCGACGAGGAGGCCAAGCCCGGCTACTACCGGGTCGGACTCTCCCGCTACGGCGTCAACGCCGAACTGACCGCCACCGAGCGCACCGGCTGGCAGCGCTACACCTTCCCGGCCACCGCCGCGGCCAACGTGCTGTTCAACACCGGCAAGGCCAACCAGGGCGTGCACGACTCGGAGATCCACGTCGTCGGTGACCGCACCCTGGAGGGCCGGGTCCGCGCGGGCGGGTTCTGCGCGGGCAAGGACGACCACACCGTCTACTTCACCGCCAGCTTCGACCGCCCGTTCACCGCCTTCGGCACCTGGCGCGGCACCACCAAACGCCCTGGCATCAGGGACGCCGCCGGGACGGGCGGCAACGGCGCCTGGGTCACCTTCGACGCCACCGCCGACCGGGACGTGGTGGTCAAGGTCGGCCTGTCCTACACCGGCGTGGACGGCGCCCGCCGCAACCTGACCGCGGAGACCGCCGACGCGCACGACTTCGACGCCGTCCGCGCCAAGCTGCACCAGTCCTGGGTGCAGCGGCTGCGCTCGGTGAGCGTCGGCGGCGGCAGCACCGAACGGCAGACCGCGTTCTACACCGCGCTCTACCACTCGCTGCTGCACCCCAACCTGGCAGGCGACGTCGACGGCAAGTACCTCGGCTTCGACGACAAGGTGCGCACCGCCACCGACTTCACCCCGTACCAGAACCTGTCGCTGTGGGACACCTACCGCCCGCAGAACCAGCTGCTGGAGATGCTGGAACCCCAGGTGGCCCGCGATGTCGCGCTGTCCGTGCTGGCCGCGGGCCGCGACGGCGGCTGGCTGCCGCGCTGGGCGCTGGCCAACAGCGAGACCAACATCATGACCGGCGACCCGGTCACCCCGTTCCTGGTCGAGGCCTGGTCCAAGGGCCTGCTCGCCGGGCACGAACGTGAGGCGTACGCCTTGCTGCGCAAGAACGCCACCGCCACCCCGCCCGCTGACGCCGTCTACAACGGACGGTCCGGCGCGGACTACTACAACACCCGCGGCTACCTCCCTTCCGGCCTCAAGCTCGGCGTGGACTGCGCGCACAAGGGCGGCGACAACGACTGCGTGCACCCCGCCTCGGCGACCATGGAGTACGCCGCCGCGGACGCCGCGCTCGCCCTGCTCGCCGACGCCCTCGGCGAACGCGCCGACGCGCGCATGTTCGCCGACCGCGGCCAGTGGTACCGCAACCTGTGGGACAAGGGCATCAGCCAGTTCCGCCCGCGCACCAAGGACGGCACCTGGCTCACCCCCTACGACCCGGTCGGCGCCGCGCACCAGTTCCACGAGGGCGGCGCGCACCAGTACCAGTGGCTGGTCCCGCAGGACCCGGCCGGACTGGTCGAGCTGATGGGCGGCCGCAAGGCCACCGAGCAGCGCCTGGACCGCTTCTTCGCCTACGACAAGCTGTTGCGCGACCCGGCCGGCACCGCCCGCAAGGACTGGATCACCGATCCCTACGACTACTACGGCAAACCCACCTACAACCCGAACAACGAGCCCGACCTGCACGCGCCGTACATGTACCTGTGGGCAGGCGCCCCGGCCAAGACCGCGACCGTGGTCCGTGCCGCGATGACCCTGTTCACCACCGGCCCGGACGGCATGACCGGCAACGACGACCTGGGCACCATGTCCGCCTGGTACGTCTTCTCCAGCCTCGGCCTCTACCCGACGATGAGCGGCGCCAACTTCCTCGCGCTGTCCAGCCCGCAGTTCCCCACGGCCACGGTGCGCATCGGCGACTGGGGCGGCCGCCAGGGCGGCACGCTCACCGTCACCGCGCCCGGCGCCAGCGACACCAACCGCTACGTGCAGCGGGTGTCGCTGAACGACCGCCCGGTCGGCAAGACCTGGCTGTCCTGGGCCGACCTCGCCCGCGGCGGCACCCTGGCGCACACCCTGGGCAGCACCCCCTCCGACTGGGGCACCGGCCGCCAGGACGAGCCGCCCTCGATCAACCGCGCCGCGGGCGATCTCCGGCACCACGTGGACGCCTCGCTGCGCCAGCCCACCGCGGTGCTGCCCACCTCGGCGGGCAGCCAGCAGACGAGCCTGCCGCTGGACGTGCTCGGCCAGTCCCCAGGCGTCATCGCCGCCCAGGTCCGCGCCACCGCACCGGCGGGCTGGCGGATCGACGCCCCGGCCGCGCCGATCTTCCTGCGCTCGCACCGCCTGCCCGCCCAGGAGACCGTGCCGCTGACGCTCACAGTCCCCGCGGCTGCCCCGGTCGGCAAGTACCCGGTGGTGGTGCGGGTGGAAGCCCTCGGCGGCAACAAGGTCGTCCGAGAGCTGACCGTGGAGCTGCGCGCCGCCGCGACCTGCGCGAGCACCAGCGGAACCCAGTGCGCGGTGGAGCTGAAGACCTTCGCCGACCACGACGGCACCGCCACCGTGACCGCCTCCGCCGAAGGCAACTTCGACGGCAGCGGCTGGAGCTACGACGCCGCCCTGCTGCCACCGGCGGGCCCGGTCACCTGGGCCGGCACCACCTACACCGCCCCGAACGCGGCCGGCGCACAACCCAACTTCGTCGAGGCCCGCGGCCAGGCCCTGCTGCTCCCCGAAGGCAGGCGCAGCAGCCTGAAAGTGGTCTCCGCCAGCCACAACGGCCCGGTCACCGCACCGGTGACCCTGCGCTACGCCGACGGCACCACCGAGGACGTCGCCCTCTCCGTCGGCGACTGGGCGGGCTCCACCCCAGCGGGCACCGTGGTGCTGCTGGAGATGCCACACCGCATCAAGGCGGGCACCGGGATCGACGGCCCACCGGTCCGGCTGTTCGGCCAGACCGTGCCGCTCAACCCGGCCAAGTCACTTCGTTCGATCAGCCTCCCCAACGATCCGAGGGTCGAGCTGTACGCACTGACCCTGTCCTGAACCGCACCGTCCTGATCCTCACTCGCCACCTCCGTGCAGCACGTCCAGGATCTGCTGCCCGTAGTTGGCCAGCTTCGCCTCGCCCACACCGCTGATGCCGCCGAGCGCCTCCAGGGTCGCCGGGCGCTCGACGGCCACGGTGCGCAGCGTGGCGTCGTGGAAGATCACATACGCCGGTTTGCCCAGCTCCCTGGCCAGCGCGCCGCGCCAGGCCCGCAGCCGCTCGAACAGCGGCTCCGCCTCCGCCGGCAGGTCGACCGCGGCCGCGGCCTTCTTCGCCTTGGCCTGGCTGGACTTGCTCGCCGGGCGCTCCGGCTCCCGGCGCAGCATCACCTCGCGCTGCTTGCTCAGCACCTGCCCGCTGGCCTCGGTGAGCACCAGCGTGCCGTAGTCGCCCTCCACCGCCAGCAGCCCCTGCGCCAGCAGCTGCCGGACCACCGCCCGCCACTCCTGCTCGCGCAGGTCGGCGCCGATGCCGAAGACGGTCAGCGAGTCGTGGTCGTGCTCGATGACCTTCGCGGTCTTCTTGCCCAGCAGGATGTCCACCACCTGACCGGCGCCGAACTTCTGGTTCCGCTCCCGCTTGAGCCGGTACACCGTGGAGAGCAGCTTCTGCGCCGCGACCGTGCCGTCCCAGGACTCCGCCGGGTTCAGGCAGGTGTCGCAGTTGCCGCAGGGCTGGCCCTGCTGGCCGAAGTAGTTGAGCAGCTGCACCCGGCGGCACTCCACCGTCTCGCACAGCGCGAGCATCGCGTTGAGGTGCTGGGCCAGCTTGCGGCGGTGCGCCTCGTCGCCCTCGGAGGTGTCGATCATCTTCCGCTGCTGCACCACGTCCTGCAGCCCGTAGGCCAGCCAGGCCGTGGACGGCAGCCCGTCGCGCCCGGCCCGGCCGGTCTCCTGGTAGTAGCCCTCCACCGACTTGGGCAGGTCCAGGTGCGCGACGAAGCGGACGTCGGGCTTGTCGATGCCCATGCCGAAGGCGATGGTGGCCACCACGATCAGCCCGTCCTCGCGCAGGAACCGGGCCTGGTTGCGCGCCCTGGTCGCCGAGTCCAGTCCCGCGTGATAGGGCACTGCCTCGAAACCGTTGGCGGAGAGGAACTCCGCGGTCTTGTCCACCGAGGCCCGGGACAGGCAGTACACGATGCCCGCGTCGCCCTTGTGCTCGTTGCCGAGCAGTTCCAGCAGCTGCCGCTTCGGGTCGTTCTTGGCCACGATCCGGTACTGGATGTTGGGCCGGTCGAAGCTGGCCACGAAATGCCGGGCCTCGGTCAGGTTCAACCGGGTGGCGATCTCGCCGTGGGTGGCCTCGGTCGCGGTGGCGGTCAGCGCGATCCTCGGCACGTCCGGCCACCGCTCGTGCAGCTCGGACAGGCCCAGGTAGTCCGGCCGGAAGTCGTGCCCCCACTGGGACACGCAGTGCGCCTCGTCGATGGCGAACAGCGACACCCGGCCGCGGTCGAGCAACCGCATGGTCGACTCCAGCCGCAGCCGCTCCGGCGCCAGGTACAGCAGGTCCAGCTCCCCGGCCAGGAACAGCGACTCCACCAGCTGGCGCTCATCCGGCATCTGCGTGGAGTTGAGGAACCCGGCCCGCACCCCGGCCGCGGTCAGCGCGTCCACCTGGTCCTGCATCAACGCGATCAGCGGCGAGACCACCACCCCGACTCCCGGCCGCACCAGCGCGGGAATCTGGTAGCACAACGACTTCCCGCCACCGGTGGGCATGAGCACGAGCGCGTCCCCGCCCGCCACCACGTGCTCGATGATCGCCTGCTGCTCACCGCGGAAGGAGTCGTAACCGAAGACCCGACGCAGCACCTGCGTCGCGTCTGCCACGTCCGATCCGGTCTCCGTCGAAGTCACGCGGCCGAGGTTACCGATCCCCGCCGACAGGCCGTGCCGCACCGTGTTCCGAACGGGTGCACCAGGGCGGTGACCGACCGTGAGTTTCCGTTCGGCCACCCCGGTTGACCTGGTGCTGGCGGGAGATCCGGCGCTGGAAAAGCCGCTGCACGGGTGTCCCCGTCGGTGTCGGCCGCGAGTCAGGCCGGCCCGAGGAAGACGGCCTTGTCCTTGCCGAACCCGGGCTGGAACGCCAGCTGCAGCTCACCCGGCTTCGCCCCGACCGCGTAGGCGACCTCGTAGGTGAAGCTCTTGCCGGGCAGCACGGTGCCGCTGTCCAGGCCGGTGCCGCAGGGACCGTTGAAGTCGATGACCGACTTCGCCTCGCGGCCGTCGAACTGGGCGTCGGTCAGCCCGAGCAGCAGGCCGGTCTGCACCGGCTCCCTGGTGCCGTTGACCACGGTGACGCTGACCTTCACCGCACGGTCCACTGTGGACGGTGAGGCGTACTTGCCCGGCTTGCACGCGGCGGGCTTGGCCACCTCGACGGCCAGCCCGTCCGGCCAGGTGTAGCGTGTGCCCCAGGTCGGCGTCTCCGCGGGTGGCGGGTTGTCGGCGGGTTTCGCCCTGGCCGGGTCGCCGTCGCTGACCTGGCCCTGGTTCGTGGTGCCCCGCAACGCCTCGTCCAGGGCTTTCACCGCGGCCGCCTGCACCACCACGGTGATCACGATGCCCAGCACGCACAGGCCCACGCCGATGGCGGCCATCACCTTGCGGGCGCCGAACAGCGCGATCACCCCGAGCACCACGCCGACCCCGGCGGCGATCGCGGTGACGTTGTTGAGGATGATGATCGGCGAGCCGCACAGGCCCACCAGGCCGAGGATCAGCGCGGTCAGCGCGAGCCCGCTGAACCTGGGCCGCGGCGGCGGTGGCGGCGCCTCGGGCATGACGGGCAGCTGGTAGGTCATGGTCGCTCCCTGCGTGTCAAGGTATGCCCGGACCTCGCGCGGTGACGGAAAGTCGTTAGCTCCCAGCACCTTCGTTCACCACTACGGGTGAGCTGGGGCAACGAACCAGGGAAGCGGCGGTCACGACTGGGCCACCGCGTAACGTTGCCCCGGAGATCGAGGAGCCGGGGGGCGACATGGGCAGCGAGGCGAGCACGGGCCGGGACCGGCGGCGCGTCCGGAACAGCGAGGCAGGCTGTCCCATCACCCAGGTGGCGGCCGGGCACTGGTCCGTTCGTGGCCTCGCCGAGGGCCGCACCGTGCTGCGCAGCACCGACACCCGCCAGGCCGGGCTGGCCGTGGAGCGGATGGACAAGCTGCCCAGCGGCCTGCGCCGTCCCGTGCTGTACCGCGACGGTCCCGAGCACCGCGAGCACCGACGCCAGACCGCCCGGTTCTTCACCCCACGCCGAGTCGAGCAGCACTACCGGCCGCTGATGCGCAGGGTGGTGCAGGAGCAGCTCGCGGTGCTGCGCCAGGCGGGCAGCGCCGACCTGAGCAGGCTCAGCTTCCAGCTCGCGCTCCAGGTGGTCGCCGAGGTCGTCGGCCTCACCGACAGCAGGCCCGGCATCGACCGGCGGCTGGAGGCGTTCTTCCCGGCTGCCCCGCCCGGGTTCCTGCGGCTCAACCTGGCCTGGCTGCGGTTCCACTTCGGCGACGTCCGCCCCGCCGTGCGCGCCCGCCGCCGGGCACGCCGGGACGACCTGATCTCGCACCTGATCGACGAGGGCTGCCGGGACAGCGAGATCCTCGGCGAATGCCTGACCTTCGCCGCCGCGGGCATGGTCACCACCAGGGAGTTCATCAACCTGGCCGCCTGGCACCTGCTCGCCGACGCGGACCTGGGACAGCGCTACCGCACCGCCGAGGAGCCGGAGCGGCTGGCGCTGCTGCACGAGCTGCTCCGGCTGGAACCGGTGGTCAGCAGGCTCAGCCGCCGCACCACCGCCCCGATCGAGCTGACCGGGGTCACCATCCCGGCCGGTGACCTGGTGGACATCGAGGTCAGCGCCACCAACGTGGACCCGGCCGCGGTCGGCGACCACCCGGCCGACATCCGCCCAGGTCGCGGGCTTGCCGACGGGGCGTCGCCGGTCGCGCTGGCCTTCGGCGACGGCCCGCACCGCTGCCCCGGCGCGCACATCGCGATGCTGGAGAGCGACCTGTTCCTGCACGCCCTGCTCAACCAGCCCGGAATCACCCTGGAAAGCGGCCCGACGGTGGCCCACCGGCCGGAGATCGCCGCCTACGAGCTACGTGGCCTGCGCGTTTCACTGCGGGGATGCTGAGGCGCCACCCCCGCGGGCGAGGAGGACTACGGTCGGAACCGGGTCTAGGGGTGGGAGAGGGACGTTGGCAGGATCACCCTGGGCGGGACGACTGGGACTCAACGTCGACGCGCTGCGCGCCGTCGAGGGGGTCCCGGACGCCCCCGCGCCACGGCGGGAAAGCGGCGCCGCGCCGCTGCCGCCGGTGTTCGAGGGACTCGGCCCGCACGCGGGCGCGGTGGCGGTGGCGGTGGCCGTGCTCGGTCCCGAGGCGCCACTGGGCGACACCGCGGCGCTGGCCCAGCTGAGCCTGCCCGCCACCCTGGCCGCGGTGGACGTGCTGACCGCGGCCGGCGTGCTGGTCAACCGGGTGCCGCTGTCCTTCCACGAGCCGGACACCGCCGAGACCGTCCTGGGCGGGCTGCCGGTGGGCGCGCGGATCACCGTGCGGCTGCGCGCGGCGGAGATGCTGCGCGCGCTGCCCGGCGCGGCCGAACGCACCGCCGACCAGCTGGTGCGGATCGGCTCGGTCGGCCTGGACTGGGCGGCGGACGCGCTGTGCGCCGCCTCCGCGCAGGCGCTGGACCGGGGGGACTGGCGGGCGGCAGCGGAGTACCTGCGGCACGCGCTGGCCGAACCGATGCCGGTGGCCGAACGGGTCGCGCACACCCAGCAGCTGGCCGCGATGCTCACCGACACCGACCCGCTGGCCGCCCTCACCTGCCTGTTGCGGGAGCTGCGGCGGGAGGACACCGCCGTCGAGGTCACCGCCACCACCGGGTTGCTGCGGCGGCTGGTGACAAGGTTGCCGAGCACCCAGGACGCGTTGCGCCTGTTCGACGAGGCCGCCGACCGGCTGCACCAGCACGATCCGCCGGCCGCGATCCGGTTGCAGCTCACCAGGGCCGGGTTCGCGCTGTTCCGACCCGGCGGGACCACCCGGCTGAGCAGGCTGGCGGACTGGCTGGCCAAGGCCGACCTGGCCGATCCGCCGGCGCGCCGGGGCCTGGCCGCGGTGCGGGCCTGCCTGGCGGCGCTGCGCGAACCGCGCGCAGGCAACGCGGTCGAGCTGGCCACCGCGGTGCTGGCCGAGGCCGACCCGCGGCACGAGTGGGACGCCTGCTGGCTCGCGCTCTCCGCGCTGCTGCTGGCCGGGGACGACGCGGCCACCGAACGCGCCTGCCGCGAGCTGGACACCGCCCTGCCGGTCGAGGACACCGAGATCCAGCGCTTCGGCTGCGAGCTGACCCGGGCATACTCTTTGCGGCGTCAGGGAAACCTGCGCGTCACAGTGTCCACATTGGACTCTCTGCTGGCCGCGTGCGCGGCGTCCGGCCTGGCCCGCGACCATCCGATCGTGGCCACCGCCGCGGCCAACCTGGCCGAGGCCCTGGTGCACACCGGGGCGTTGCGCCGGGCCGAACAGGTGCTCGCCGAGTACCGCCTCGACGGCGACCTCCGCGACACCGGCGCCTCGATGTGCGTGCTGCGCGGCCGGGGCGCGGTCGCCGCCGCCAACGGCGACCTGGACGCGGCGCTGACGGCGCAACTGGACTGCGGCAGGCACGTCACCGGCTGGGCCGAGCTCAACGCCGAGTTCCTGCCCTGGCGCTTCGAGGCGGTGCGCACCCTGCTCCGCGCCGACCGCCACGACGAGGCCCAAGCCCTGGCCGAGGCCGACCAGGCCGCCGCCGCGGCCTGGGGCACCCCGCGCGCCCTCGGCTTCGCCACCTACGCCCGCGCCCTGACCAGCGACGGCCCCCAACGGATCACGTTGCTCACCGAGGCCGCCAGCCTCCTGGCCACCGCGGGCGCCGCCCTCGCCGAGGCGCACGCCCGCCACGACCTGGCCCAAGCCCTCCGCCAAGCAGGCTCCCCAGCGGAAGCGGAACCCCACCTGGCCCGCGCCCGCGAACTGGCCGCCCACTGCGGCGCCACCCTGGGCACCCCCGATCCGGCCGACCGCCCCGTCCTCACCCCGCAGGAACGACGCATCGCCCGCCAGGTCGCCCGCGGCCAGACCAACGCCCAGATCGCCGACGAGCTGACCCTGGCCCGCCGCACCGTCGAGTTCCACCTCTCCAGCGTCTACCGCAAACTCGGCATCACCGGCCGCCGCGACCTGGCCGCCTGGACCGGCCCGGAACTCGACTAGCCCGCGCGCCGGATCGCCGGCGTGACATCGGAAACCCGGTCTAGGACGCCCGGTCCCGCACCAGCCGGAACGCCTCGATGTACTTCGGCAGCTCCCGCCGGGCCGCCTCCAGCCTCGGCTGGTCGATGTCCAGCGCGGGCACGCGTCCGCCGGGGATCAGCCAGTCCGCGGCCGACTCCCGAGGTTCGGCGTCGGCACAGCGCAGCAAGAGGCACACCGAGTCCAGCGTCCGCACCAGCTCATCCACGATCACCGCCGCCTGCGCCGGATCAAGCGCGAGCCGCCCATCGGCCGCCAGCCGCAGGAAAAGATCGCCGGCCAGCCCGCCATACCCGGTGTCGCTGCCAGCCATCCGCCGCCTCCCGCCGATCACACCACCCGGAAGTCCACTACCTCCGCCGCCCCGCCCGACACCCCCCACTGCCAACTCTGCCCCCATCCCCAGTCGACCTTGCCCACGCGCACCCTCCCGCCCCGCCACACCTTCGAGTGAACCCCCATTCGCGCCTGGGCTCGCGCCTCCACCAAACCCCCAGCTCAGCTAAGCTACAACCCAACCGGAGCGCCCGCTCCGCAACCCCGAACCCCCATTTCCCCGCCAAGATCAAGACAGAAAGGAACCGAATCACTGTTTCCCGCGTTGCGCGAAAGAAGAGCGGCGCCCCCGCGCGGCACCCACCCCCGCGACGCCCTCAAGCCCCCGCCTCGACCCCAGCACTCCACCGAAGCGGAAGCGGAAGCGATCCAACCGACCACAAAGGAGGCAGTCCACCCGACCAGAGCGGAAGCGGCTCGACGGAAGTAGCGAAGCACCGGTCGACGGAAGCGGCGGAGCACCAGGCCGCACGACAGCGAACGCCGGGCCGCACGACGGCGGAACGCCGGGCCGCGCAGCAGCGGAACGCCGGGCCGCACGCCGATGCCGCACAAGCATGGAGCGAGGCAGCGGCATGGGCGAGCCCGAGCATGGCGCGAGTCCGCAGCCGCGGGGAGCATGGCAGGAACCGGCCCGCCGCGTTGCCCGTTCCCACGGCCGCGGATCTACTGGCAGCCATGACCCGAACCGTCGTCGTCGCACTCCTGTCCGCGGCCCTGCTCACCGCGTGCGGGAACCCGGCATCCCCAGCCTCGCCCACACCACCCCAGGCCCCCGCGTCCTCGGCGAGCGGTGCCGCGACCTCCGAGAGCTCCGCGGCCGCACAACACGTACTGGAGCTCGAGGTGACCGGCTCGGCCACCCTCTCCACCGCCACCTTCACCCTCGACGGGAAGGTCAGCGAGGAGGAGTCGGTGAAACTGCCGTGGCGTAAAACCGTCACGGTCCCGTTCGGAACCGGACGCCACGAGTGGAAGCTGACCATGCAGCACACCGGCGGAACCATGTCCGCGACCGCCACGGTCAACGGAAAGCTCGTGACGCGCACCGGTGGCGGCGGCTCGCCCGGCACCAAGAACACCGCCAACCTGTCCGGCAGCTTCACGGACTGACCAGCCGCCCCGAGCCCCGCCGGTAGCCGCCGCGCACCGGCCCGCCGCTGCCCGCCGTGCACGCCAGGGTTTGCCGCCACGGCCCCTACTGGCTGCCGTTTCGCGGCTTCCCGCCGCGACTGCGCGCTGCCGCCACCCGCTGCCACCCGCCGCCGTGCGCGCCCGCTCGTGACCGTTCGCCGTCGCGCCGCGCCTTGTCGCCTTGCCGTCGCGCGTTCGCTCGCGGTCGCGGCCAGCCCGGGGCGTCCCCTCGGCAGCACCGGCCTCGCCCGCGCCGGAACCCGGGGCAGACGGCCGGCGCCACACTGATCCCGATCGCCCGCCCCGCGCCCCGCGTGACCTGCGCGCCCCGCCGCAACCCGCCCGCGGGCTTGTGGCGACCGGATCCGACCGGGTCGTAAGTTACTGCGCATGCAGCCCGAGCCCCCGTCCGATGTGTGGATCGGTCGTGAGGCGGAACTCGCCGTGCTCCGGTCCGCCGTGGCGAACCTTGGTCGCGGTACCGGCGCGGCCGTGTGGGTTGAGGGGGAGCCGGGGATTGGGAAGTCGGCGTTGGTGGCGCGGGGGTTGGAGGTGGCGCGGGAGGCCGGGTACGGGGTGCTGGCCGGGGTTGCCGATCCGATGTCGCAGCGGTCGCCGTTGCGGGTGATGCTGGACCTGTTGCAGGTCGGGCCGCGGTCGGCGGATCCGCGGCGGGCGCGGATCGCGGCGGCGTTGCGGGAGCGGCGGCTGGGGTTGCTGGAGGCGGCGGACGTCGGGTGGGTGGAGATCGAGCTGTTGGCGGGGCTGGTGGACGAGTTGTGCACCGCGGGGCCGACCGTGCTCGTGGTGGATGACCTCCAGTACCTCGACGAGGCCTCCTTCCTGATGTGGCACCGGCTGGTGACCGCGGTCGACCAGCTCCCGCTCCTGCTCGTCACCACCTGCCGGCCGGTGCCGCGCCGCCGCGAGGTCCAGGAGTTGCGTGCCGCCCTGGCGCGGCGGGGGCATCCGTTGCTGGTGCTGGAGCCGCTCGCGGATGGGCAGGCCGCGGAGTTGTTGGCGGGGTTGCCCGGGCTGGGGGAGTTGCCGGGGGCGGCGCGGGACCGGTTGCGGGAGCTGGCGTTGGGCAATCCGCTCTACCTGCGGGAGCTCGCTGACGCGGCGCGTCGCAGTGGCGCCTCGGGGCGGGGGGCGCGGTTGCCGAGCTCGTTCGCGGAGGCGTTGACCGGGCGGTTGCGGGTGGTGCCGGAGGGGTCGGCGGAGATCCTGCGGATGGCCGCGTTGCTGGGCGGGCGGTTCGCGGTCACCGAGGTCGCGGTGCTGATGCGGCGGCCGGCCGCGGAGCTGGTGCTGGGGCTGCAGGACGCGCTGGCCGCGGGGATCGTGGTGGACGCCGGCAGCCACATGGCGTTCCGGCATCCGCTGATCCGGCAGGCGCTCTACGACGGCATGCCCGCCGCGCTGCGGGCCGCCCTGCACCGAGAGGCGGCGCAGACGCTGGCCGACTCCGGTGGCGGGGCGCTGCGGGTGGCCGAGCAGCTGCTCGCCTCCGGGCAGCCGGGCGACGCCTGGGCGCGGGAGTGGCTGGCCGGCACGGCGACCGCGCTGGCGGCGCACGCGCCGGAGATCGCGATCGAGCTGCTCTGCCGCGATGTGGACCAGGCCGTGGTCGAGGACGGGCACGGCGAGGTCCTGCTGGTGGTGCTCGCCTGGGTGCTGCTCGGCGTCGCCCGCCACGACGAGGCGGTGGTGCGGGCGCGGCAGGCCCTGGCCGCGGCGAGCCGGAGCGGGCACCGGGCCGAGATGTACTTCGTGCTGGTGCGGGCGTTGTTCAGCCTGGGCCGCAACACCGAGGCGGTGGAGGCGGTGCGGCGCGCGCTGGCCCGCACCGACCTGCCGGTGGCGTGGCGGGCCCGGCTGCTCGGATCGCTGGCCATGTACCAGCGGGCGGGGGAGGGCGATGTCGAGGCGGCCGAGCGGACCGCGCGGCAGGCGCTGCACATGGCCGAGAGCGTCGGCGACTCCTTCGGCACCGCCTACGCGCTGACCGTGCTGTGGGTCAACCAGTCCATCCGCCGCGACCACCTCGCCGCGCTGGCCAGTCTCGACCACGCGCTGGAGGTGTTGCGCGCCGGCCCGGACCACACCGACCTGCTGGCCTTCGCCCAGGACGCGCGGATCTTCACCCTGCAGAACCTGGCCCGCTGGCCGGAGGCCGCGGCCGCGCTGCGCCAGGAACGCGACAGCGGCGTGCGGGGTTCCGCCGCGGTCAGGCCGGGGGTGACCACGGCGGTGCTGCGGTACTGGCTCGGCGAGTGGGCGGATGCCCGCGCCGAGCTCGACCCGGAGCACCTGACCGAGGTTGGCTTCACCTACTCAGGGCTGCGCGAACCCGGACCGTCCCTGCTGTGGCACGGGGTGGCCGCGATGATCGCCGCCCGCCAGGACCACCGCGAAGCCGCCCGCGCGCACCTGCGCGACGGCGCCGCCCTGCCGGTCAGCACCATCGGCGACCGGGAGAACCAGGACTTCCTCATCGCCGCGCGCAGCGTGGTGCTGGAACAGGACGGCGATCCGCGCGCGGCCATGACCACCCTGGCCGGCACGCTGCTGGACCGGCGGCCCGGCGAGATGTCGCTGATCCACCAGTGGCTGCCCGATCTGCTCCGCCTCGCCCTGGCCAACGAGGAGCCGGACACCGCCCGCGCCGCGCTGGCCGCCTGCCGCGCCGAGGCCGACGCCGAGGCCGCACCCGGCCGGGCCGCCGCGGCTGTGCTGCGCTGCCAAGGACTTCTCGACGGTGACCCCGTGCCGCTGCGCGCCGCCGTCGATCACTACCGTGCCGCCGGTCCCGCGGTGGAGCTGGCCGCGGCCCTGGAGGACCTGGCCACCGTGCTCGCCGCGACCGGTGCGCACGCCGAGGCCAGGGACGCGCTGCACGAGGCGGTCACCCGCTACGGCGAGTTCGGCGCCGAATGGGACATCCGCCGCGCCGAGGGCAGGCTCCGCGAACACGGGGTCCGCCGGGGCGTGCGCGGCCGCCGCGCCGCCCGTGAGCTGACCGGCTGGGACGCGCTGACCCCCACCGAACTGCGCATCGCCGAGCTCGTCGCCGACGGCCAGTCCACCCCCGGCATCGCCGCCGGACTGTTCCTCTCCCCGCGGACCGTGCAGACCCACATCTCGCACATCCTGGGCAAGCTCGGCATGCGCGGCCGGGTGGAGATCGCCAGGGAGGTCTTCCGCCGCCGCGCCGGCTGACCCGGCCGGATGACGAGGCACGTCGTCCACAGGTGGCCACCGCAGGTATCCGCAGGTTGCCCTCGCGCACCAGCGAAGTTGCCCCTGTAGACCACGGTCAGCGCAGGTCAACCCACTTCCGCGTGGACACCGTCAGGTGGCCGATGTCTCCTGCGTCACTCAGGGTGAGGATTGGCGGCGTTGACCCACCACGTACGGGGAGAACGCAGTGGAAGCAATGCGCGTCGCGGTCTACGCACCAGATCCACTCACCGCCGCCGGTCTCACCGGCACGCTGCGCGCCTGCGCCGACATGGTGGTCGAGGAGGGCTTGCAGTCACCGCGCGCCGACGTCCGAGTGGTCGTCGCCGACGCGCTGACCTCCGAACTGCTCTCGCTGCTGCGCCGGGCGGCCAACAACGGTGGCGTACCGGTTGTACTGGTGGTGAACCAGTTAGAGGAGTCCGAACTGCTCGCGGCGGTGGAATGCCGGGTGGTCGCGGTGCTGCCCAGGGCGGCGGCCACCGGCGACCGGCTGGTGCACGGTGTGCGCGCGGCCGCGGCGGGCGGCGGGGTGCTGCCGCCGGTGATGCTCGGCGAGCTGCTCAAGCACGTGGAGCGGCTGCAACGGGAACTGTTGGCGCCCAAGGGCATGAACGCCGCGGGGCTGAGTCCGCGCGAGGTCGACGTGCTGCGGTTGATGGCCGACGGCTGGGACACCGCGGAGATCGCCACCCGGCTCTGCTACTCCGAGCGGACCGTGAAGAACGTGATCTCCGGTGTCACCCAGCGGTTGAAGCTGAAGAACCGGCCGCACGCGGTGGCCTACGCGATGCGCGCCGGAATGATCTGACCCGGCGCGGCGGGTGATGAGGGCCTCACCCGCCGCCGAGCCGGACCGGTCAGTCCTTGACGATGTTCTTGACCGCGTCCTTCGCCTTCTCCACGCCCTGCTTCAGGTCGCCCTTGGCCTGGTCACCACGACCCTCGGCCTCCATGCCCTCGTCATCGGTGGCGCGGCCGGCCGCTTCCTTGACCTTGCCCTTGACCTGGTCGGCCTTGGCGTCGATCTTGTCTCCGGTACTCATACGTCAGCTCCCCTGCTAGACAGCGGCTGTACGAGCAGCAGGGTGCCCACCCCGGGCCGGTTCAACCACGATCGTGGCTGTGGCCTGACTAACCGGCTCCCTGGATGTCCCGGCCACGGGCCAGCCGCAGGCTGAGCCCGAGGAAGACCAGCACGTAGCCGAGGAGCACCAGCACCGCGACCGGCACGCTGGTCACATCGACCACCAACATCGCCACGCCGCCGCTCGAACCCTGTGGCCGTGCGCCCAGTTCCGCCGCGATCGCGCCGCCGCTCGGCCCGATCAGCAGGGTCTGCACCGCCTTGACCGCGGGCAGCGCGAAGGTCAGCCCGTTGACCGCGTTCTCCAGTGCCAGCAACCACACCAGCCCGACGGCCAGGCCGGTGCCGGTGCTGCGGAAGGCCGAGGCGAGGAAGAAGCCGAGCGTCGCGCAGGCCAGGCCGAGCAGCCAGCAGGCGCCGATCCCGGCGAGCACGGTGAGCGGATCGGGGAAGACCACCGGCCCGCCCTCCACCCCGGCCACGACCAGGCGCAGCACCGAGCTGAACGCGAAGGTGGCCAGCACGATGCCCAGCACGGCCAGCGCCATGGTGAGGAACTTCGCCAGCAGCACCGCCATCCGGCCGGGCCCCTGGGTGAACAGCGGACCCCACGTGCTCCACCGGTACTCCCCGCCCATCAGCACCGCGCCCAGGATCACCATGATCGCGCCGCCGAACATCGGGAACGACATGAGCGTGTTGGCCACCAGGCTTTCCGGCAGCAGGTTGCGCAGCATCGCGCCGGCCTGCTCCGGGTTCGCCGCCGCGCTGCCGGACTGGGCGCGGTAGACGATGTAGGGCACGGTGAAGGTGAACAGCAGGGTCTGCGCCAGCCAGCAGGCGCCGAGCAGCCAGGCGGCCGGGCGCTTGCGGATGGCGAGCAGTTCCGAGCGCAGCGCGGCGGTCATGACGGCACCCCCGCCGGCTCCTCGTCCACGGTGAGCTCCAGGAAGACCTCTTCCAGCGAATGGCGCACCGCACGCAGGTGGGTCACGGTCACCTCCGCCAGCACCAGCTCCCGGTTCAGCGCGCCGATGACCTCCACCGGCGCGCTGACCAGCAGGTCCTCCCCCTCCTGCCGGACGGAGCGGACCGAGGGATGCCGCCGCAGCACCTCGGCCGCGCGCTGCCGGGGACTCGCCGTGATCACCAGCCGCCCCGCGTCCAGCGAGGAGGTCAGCTCGGCGACACTGCCCTCGGCGATCAACCGCCCCTGCTGGATCACGCCCACCCGGTCGCACACCTGCTCCACCTCGCCGAGCAGATGACTCGACAGCAGCACCGTCCGCCCGGCCGAGCCGAGCGAACGGATCAGGTCCCGCATGGCGGCCATGCCCGACGGGTCCATGCCGTTGGTCGGCTCGTCCAGGATCAGCAGCTCGCAGTCCTTCAGCAGCGCCAACGCGATGCCCAGTCGCTGCTTCATGTCCTGCGAGTAGGCGCGGAACCGGTCACCGCCCCGCTCGGTCAGCTCGACCTGGGCGAGCGCCCGCTCCACGCGGGAGTCGGACATGCCGCAGGACCGGGCGAACACCCGCAGGTTGTCCCGGCCGGACAGGTGCGGGTAGAAGGCCGGATACTCGATCAGCGCGCCGATTCCGGCCAGTCCGCGCGGATTTCCCGGCGCCTCGCCGAGCACGGACGCGTGCCCGGCGGTGGGCCGGATGAGTCCCATCAGCATGCGCATGGTGGTGGTCTTGCCCGCGCCGTTGCGGCCGAGGAACCCGTACACCTCACCGCGGCGCACCCGCAGGTCCAGATCGACGACGGCGGTCTGCCCGCCCGGATATCGCTTGGTCAGTTTCTCCGTGAGAATCACGTGTTCAGACATAGTTTTCCCCCCTGACTACCAGGCCATGGTACGCACGGTCGCCGCGCGGTTACCGGGAAACGAGCCTGCTAGAACTGGGCGGCACACCACGTGATCCAGGGGGGACACAGATGCGTACCGACGTCATGCGACTCGCCGCGGCCGCGGGCGGCCATCCGGACGACCTCACCGAGCTCATCGATGACATCGGCCCCGGCCGCTGCGCCGAGATCGCCACCGACGAGATCGCCTTCCGCCTCGACCCACCACGCCTGCACCCCGGCACGGAGATCGAGCTCCAGCTCGTGTTCGGCCACCGCGACACGACCACCGCCTGCCTGGTCACGGTCACCGGCTCCGGCGCCACCCACGCCACGGGCCGGTCCGCGACCCCGCACGCCACCATCCGCCAGCAGCTCGGGGAAGTGATCCGCCAGCTCCTCGGCCCCCGCGGCGCGGCCGGTCCGGCCACCCGCCAGGTGGAACTGCGCGACTCTGGCGACATCGCCTCCTTCCGCCGCCCGCCGGTCTGGTTCGCCGCCACCCAGCGCCTCCTGTCCACAATGGACCATCGCGACGAGGTCACGCTGACCGAGCTGGCCAGCCGCTACGAGTCGGACAAGTGGGGCATCCACCGCTACACCCAGCACTACCCGCGCTACTTCGAGCCGCTGCGCGACCGCCCGCTGACCGTGCTGGAGATCGGCATCGGAGGCTTCGCCGACCCCGCCGCGGGCGGTTGTTCGCTGCGCATGTGGAAGCACTACTTCCCGCGCGCCACCATCTACGGCGTGGACGTGTACGACAAGACTCCCCATGCGCGCCAACGCATCCACACCCTGCGCGCCGACCAGTCCGACCCCGAGGCGCTGTTGGCGGTGGTGGCCAGGACCGGCCGGCCGGACATCGTGATCGACGACGGCAGCCACCGCGTCGAGGACGTGCTGACCACCTTCCACACGCTGTTCCCGCACCTCCGCGACGGCGGCTACTACGCCATCGAGGACCTGCAAACCTCCTACTGGCCCCGTTTCGGCGGCACCAGCGCGGAGCTCGACGCGCCGCACACCAGCCTCGGCTTCCTGAAGTCGCTGGTCGACGGCCTCAACCACGAGGAGATCCTGCCCGGCGGCCGCCGCGCCGCGCCGACGGACCAGCAGATCAGGAGCCTGCACTTCCACCACAACCTCGCGGTGATCGAGAAGGGCGCGAACCTGGAGGGCGGGGGACCGGACTGGGTGCGCTTCGGGCCGAAGTGAGCGCGCGCGTTACGAAACAGAAAGTTAACAGTCGCCGTTTCAATAAGTGCCCTGAACAGCCAATATGCGACGGTCGCGTTCCGGGTTTTTGGCCCCTCGTCCCTCTGCTAACCTGGTCTCGCAGGTAGAGCTGTACCTGTAGGCCCCTGGTGATCGCCAGTCGGGCCTTTTCTCGTTTCCGGGCCTTCGTGTTACGACACGGAGGCCCTTTCGCATGAGGAGACCCAGATGCCCCCGATCACGGACGCCACGGCCCTGCTGATCAGCTTCGGGGTGGGCGCGTGGTGTGCGACCAACGTGTACGCGCTGCGCACCATCCGCGTCATCTCCACCACCGCGATCAACCGGGCCAAGCCGTGCGATCTCGCTGCCGTGCTCGGCGCGCTCCCGGGTGTCCTGGGCCGGATCGGCCGACTCCGGCTGACCACGAGAGGGCTCGGGTGATGGTGCACGATCCCACCGCCAAAGCCGCTCTCCACTCTGGAGACAGCGATGTGCTCGGCCAGGCGCTCGCCCAACTGGACGACAAGTGCATGGCGGAGTTTCTCGTCCTGCACGAGGCGTTCGAGGTTCCAGTGGCCGCGTTGGCCCGATTGCTGAAGCTGAAGCTGTCCGCGTTCTTCGGTAGATACGACTACGTCGGTGATGTGCGCTGCACGCTTTACACCGGGCGGATTCGGCTGCGTGAATACCTCAGCGAAGTGGGTCTGTCACCGGCTGACCTGGACTGGCACAGCTCCGCAGCGGTCCGCGAAATCGGCAGGCGGCTCAAGGTGGATCGCACCCGGCCCTGCGCTCATTGCGGCGAGTCCAAACTCGACATGGTGGAGCCGCGTGGCAGGCCGCGCGAGTACTGCTCCAACCCGTGCAGACAGGCCGCATACCGACGACGCCGGGCGGAACCGCCTGAGCTCGACGATCCGGAACGCGCGATGCTTCCGTGCTTCGCCGGGATCGCCCGCCGGATCCCGTTCGGCATCCGATTAGGGCTCATAGCGCTGTCCAGGGATGGCGCCATCCGAATGGAACAGACGGCGTTGGCGGGCCGAGGTTCTACCGATGCTGCCCAAGATCGATTCCTTGACTACCGTTGGTCGCCGGAGAGTCCCTTGGCTCGCGCCGCCCGAGTGGCTCTGGACCACTTGGTGCGGCGCGGCGTCGACCTCGACGGCGTGTACCTGCACGGCCGTGACCTCGGTGGCAACATGACCCCGTACTCCGTTGGCTTCGAATGTCGCTACCTGCGAGCGATGCCCCGCGTATTCACTGAGTTCGGCGGTGTCGAGTGGATCGAGATCCCTCGGCCGTCCCGCACCGGTGATCTCGTGGCCTTGCGGATCGAGGCGGTGGACCGAGAGCGGCTCGCAGGCTTCCGGTGGCCTTGACCACCAATGGGAATCTCCCCGCGCCGCCCGCGTTGTCCCTGGTGTGACGGTACGACTCTCCGTGCTCGACCGGTCGAGCACCAGGCAGGGCCAGAGTGACGCGCGGGCGTTGCGGGACACCGTGCGGTTCGCGCGGCAGGCCGAGGAGCTGGGGTATCACCGGTTCTGGGTTTCCGAGCACCACAGTGTGCCGGGGCTGGCCGGGTCGGCGCCGACGGTGCTGGCCGCGGCGGTGGCGGCGGCCACCGAGCGGATCCGGGTGGGCACCGGTGGGGTGATGCTGCCCAACCACCGGCCGTTGGTGGTGGCCGAGCAGTTCGGGGTGCTGGAGGCGTTGTACCCGGGGCGGATCGACATGGGGCTGGGGCGTTCGGTCGGGTTCACCAACGGGGTGCGGCGAGCTCTGGGACAGGACAAGGAGGCCGCGGACGCCTTCGCCGACCAGTTGGGTGAGCTGCTCGGGTACTTCAGCGGGGACCAGCGGGCGCATCCCGGTGTGCACGCCCGGCCGGGGGAGGGGATGGCGGTCTCGCCGTTCCTGCTGGCGACCGGGGCGGGGGCGGAGATCGCGGCCGGGTTCGGGCTGCCGCTGGTTGTCGGCGGACCGCGCTCGACCGAGGCGATTTCCCGGTACCGCAACGCTTTTCGGCCCTCGGGCTGGGCGCAGTCGCCGTATGTGGTGGTCGCCGCGACGGTCGCGGTGGCCGAGACTATGGAGCAGGCCCGGCGGCTGTTGCTGCCCGAGGCGTGGTCCACCGCGCACTCCCGGACCCGGGGCGAGTTCCCGCCGCTGCGCTCGCCGGAGGAGGTGCTGGCGCTGGAGCTGACCGACCGCGAACGCACGCTGCTGGACGAGGCGCTGCGCGGGCAGATCCATGGCACCGCGGCGGAGGTGGCGGCTGCGCTGGGCGAGTTGGTGGAACGGACGGGGGCGGACGAGGTGCTGGTGACCATGAGCACCTACGACCGCGCCGACATGCTCGACTCCTACCGTCGCCTGGCGGAGCTGACCGTGCCCGGAGCGAACAGATCCGCCGTCGCGACCAACGGCGGATCTGTGGCGGAGGGCATTACCGGGCTGTTTCCGTCCAGGTGACCGGCAGTTCGTGCACGCCGTAGATCCGCATGTTGGTGCGCAGCTTCACCTCGGCGGCCGGGATGGCGAGCTGGAGGGTCGGGAAGCGGCGCAGCAGGCCCGCGAAGCCGGCGCGCATCTCGATGCGGGCCAGTTGCTGGCCGAGGCACTGGTGGATGCCGTGGCCGAAGGACAGGTGGCCGCGGGCGTTGCGGTGGATGTCCAGGGTGGCGGGGTGGTCGAAGCGGTGGGGGTCGTGGTTGGCGGTGAGCAGGGAGACCACGACGGTGGCGCCCTGGGGGATGGTCTCGCCGCCGAGTTCGAGGTCCTCGGTGGCGTAGCGGTAGAAGATGTCGGCGATGGACAGGTAGCGCAGGAGCTCCTCGACGGCGCCGGGCAGCAGGTCCGGGTTGGCGCGCAGCTCGGCCAGCTGGTCGGGGTGTTCCACGAGGGCGAAAGTGCCCAGTGCCAACATGTTCGCGGTGGTCTCGTGGCCGGCGAGCAGTAGCAGGAAGCCGATGCCGGTCAGCTCCTCGATGCTCAGGTCCTCCTGGCGGGCCAGGTCGGAGAGGATGTCCTCGCCTGGGTCGGCGCGTTTGCCGGTGACCAGGGCGGCGAGGTAGCCGGCCAGGGCGCCGTAGGCGGCCATCTTCTCCTCGATGGTCAGGGTCATGTCCAGGAACCTGGTGGAGTTGGCCTGGAAGTCGGCGCGGTCGGCGTAGGGGACGCCGAGCAGTTCGCAGATCACCAGCGAGGGCACCGGCAGTGCGAACTCCTTGACCAGGTCCACCGGCGGGGTCAGCCGGGCCAGCTCGTCCAGCTGCCGTTCGACGATCTCGTTGATGTGCTCTTCCAGCTGCCGCATGCGTTTGACGGTGAAGGCGCCGGTGAGCTTGCGCCGCAGCCGGGTGTGGTCCGGCGGGTCCATCGCGATGAACAGGCCCGGCACCTGCGGCGAGGGCTCGGTGACCACGGGCATGCCGGGGACCACGTACGGCTCGTGCACGACGCCGAGGTCCTGCCGGGAGCTGAACCGGGTGTCGGCCATGACCTGGCGGACCTCGTCGTAGCCGGTGACGATCCAGCCCTCGTGCCCGTCGGGGAAGACCAGCGGGCTGACCGGGCGGGTCTCGCGCATCCGGGTGAGGTGGCTGGGCGGCACGAAGGGACCGGCGTCGCGGTCGGTGGGCAGGCTGCGCGGGGTGGCGTCGGTGTGCGTCGTCGGGTTCGGCATGGGACCAGCCTCCAACGTTGACGCACCGTCAGGGTCAAGCCCTTCGCCAGGGCCGGCACGTGCCCACGCGTGCCGGCCCCGGCCGCCCTCGGCGGTCAGCGGTTCCTGCGGTCGATGGCAGCGGTGACGATCTGGTCGACCAGCGCGCCGATCATGACCGGGCCCGCGCCGCCGATGGCGGGCACGATGGTGGCCGCGACCTCGGCCACCGACTCGTGGTGCACGCCGCCGACCAGGTGCGCCACCCGGCCCGCGGGATCCTTCTCGCTGACGCGCCAGCCGAGGAAGGTGCGGATGAAGTCGATCACCGTGGCGCCCGGCTTGACCCAGTCGGCGGTGACGATCTCCGGTCGCTGCACCGAGACCACCAGCAGGTCGGCGGTGCTGGTGATCTCCGCGGCGCGCGGATGGGTCACCGGGACGGAGGTGCCCGCGGTGTCCGGGGGCAGGGCAGCGAAGGCGGCGACCCTGGCCACCATCTTGGCCACCGGGTTGGTCTCGGTGATGTCCGGGTCGGTGAGCACCACCACCTGGCCGCCGGAGGGGTCGAAGTCCAGCTCGTTGAGCACGTGTGCGACCGCGGTGGGCACCACCGGGATGCGGGTCGGCGGCCGGTCGCTGAGCGGGTTGAGCCGGATCACGTGCTCCAGGTGCAGGCCCTCGGCCTCCTTGACCGGGTCGATGGCGGCCAGCACCGAGCGGATGTCCAGCTGTGGCG
The DNA here is from genome assembly GCF_030064675.1 of Crossiella sp. CA-258035. Classification (GTDB taxonomy): domain Bacteria; phylum Actinomycetota; class Actinomycetes; order Mycobacteriales; family Pseudonocardiaceae; genus Crossiella. The sequence continues at coordinate 6,968,559 of NZ_CP116413.1, read as the reverse complement.
GCAACGGGATCAGCACCTGCACCACGTCGACCTCGTCGTCCTGGTTGAGCCTGCCGATGAGCTCCTGGAGCTGGCCGGGCGTGGTGTCGCGGGGCAGCTCGAACGGCCGGACGTCGAAACCGGCTCCGCTGAACACCTTGTGGTGCAACCGGAAGTCCAGTGGCGTCATCGGGTCCTCGTTGTCGACCATGATCAGCGCGACGACCGGAATCACGCCGGCGTCGCTGGCGCGTTTGGCGGCCTGGGTCACCAGGTCACGTCGCAACGCGTGGCCGGTGACAATACGTGCGGACAACGTCGGTCCTCCTTGCTGGTAAAGGGAAATGCTTGTCACCGGGCGCCCGGGGTGTCCCGCAGCGCGCCGTCGAGGACCTTGCCGAGCACAGCGGCGTGGTCCGGGTTCCTGATCATCGAGTAGTGGTCCCCTGGGGTGGGCAGCAGGTGCAGCCTGCCCTCGGTGTGCTTGGCCCACAGGCCCTTGTCCACCGTGCCCATGTCCAAAGTGGACATGATCTCGGCGTTCTCCCGTGCCTCGGCGCGGATCTGGGTGATGTCGGCGGCCAGCCGGTGGTCGGGGTACCAGCGTTTGAGCGCGCGGTGGTTGTCCCGCCAGATCCGGAAGAACTTGGCCAGCTCCGCCCGCACGGCGGGCGACCAGGTGCCGTCGTCGCAGCAGGCCAGCACCTCCTCCACGGTGCTCGCCGAGGTGGCCGGCAGCACGGTGCCGGGGAACAGCTCGGTGAGCAGGGCGCCGAAGGCGGCCAGGAAGTCCCGGTCCTCGGTGTCCCCGCCCAGGTATGCCTCTGGCGGGTGCGAGTCGAGCATGATCAGCCGGTCCACCCGCTCGCCCGCGCGCTCCAGCTCGGTGGCCATCTCGAAGGCCACGCTGCCACCGAAGGAGTAGCCGACGATGGTGTACGGCCCCTGCGGTTGCACCTCGCGCACCAGCCCGGTGTAGAGCGCGGCCAGCCCGCGGATGGTGGCGAACTCCGCGGCCCGCTCGACCGGATGACCCAGCGCCCACAGCGTGCGTTCCTCGCCGAGATGCTTGCTGAGGTCGAGGTAGCTGGTGGTGCTGCCCCCGGCGGGCGGCACCAGGAACACATGCCCCGGCGCGGTTCCGGGGCGCAGCTCGGTCAGCAGGTGCCGGTGCCCGGTGTCCGCGGCCCCGGCGGCCAGTTCGCTCAGGTGCGCCACCACCTCCTCGACGGTGCGCAGGCCGTCGAAGGACTCGAAGGTCAGCGGCAGGCCGGTGTCCTCCCGCAACAGCGTGACCAGCTCCACCGCGGCCATCGAGTCCAGGCCGATCTCGTAGAGGTCGTCGCCGGGCGCCAGCTCGGGGGTGCGCAGGAAGGTCGCGGTGCGCTGGCGGACCTGCTCGGCCAGACCGGCCGCGGCGGTGGGCGCGGGCGCGGCGTCGATCCAGTGGCGCTGGCCGCGCAACGGGTGACCGGGCAACGGAATCCGCCTGGCCACCGAGAAGTCGTCCGGATCGCCGGTAGCGGCAGTGGCCGGATCGCCTTGTCCGGCAAGGTGATCGGCCAGCGCCTGGCGCAGCTCCGCGACCGAGCGCACCCGCCAGGCGGCCTGGGCGGCGAAGGGTGCGCGCCCGTTGGCCAGGGTGAAGGCGAGGTCGTCCAGCCGGACCTCGTGGCGCGCCAGGTGCTCGTGCAGGTCGCGGATCTGCACCGCCAGCGCGGTGCGGTCACGGGCGCTGAGCTGGACGCGGTAGGAGCCTCCCGGCGGTGCGGGCCGGTCGGGTTCGGCGGCGGCGGTGAGCACGACGTGCGCGTTGGTGCCGCCCAGGCCGAACGAGCTGACCGCGGCCGCCCGCAACGGTTGCTCCGGGCGGACCGAGGAGGTGGGAATCCGGTATGCGGCAAGCTGATCGGCGATGTGCGCGTTGGGCGCGGTGTAGCCGACCTGCGCCGGGATCCGCTGCTCCCGCAGCACCAGCACGGTCTTGATCAGCCCGGTCACCCCGGCCGCCACGTCCAGGTGCCCGAGGTTGGCCTTGACACTGCCCAGGTAGCGGCCAGGATCCGTGCCCAGGGCCTCGGTCAGCGCGCGCACCTCGATCGGGTCGCCCAGCGCGGTGCCGGTGCCGTGCGCCTCCACGTAGCCGATCTGCTCGGCCGGCACGCCGGAGACGGCCAGCGCGTCCCGGATCACCTCGGTCTGACCGGCCGCGCTGGGCGCGGTGAACCCGGCCTTGTCCCTGCCGTCGTTGTTCACCGCGCTGCCCCTGATCACCGCGTCCACCCGGTCCTGGCCGGTGACCGCGTCGGCCAGGCGGCGCAGCACGACCACCCCGCAACCGCTGCCGCGCACGGTGCCCGCGGCCTCGGCGTCGAAGACCCGGCACTGCCCGTCGGGGGAGAAGATCCCGCCCTCCCGGTGCAGGTAGCCGGTGTGCTGCGGCACCGCCACGCTCACCCCGCCGACCAGCGCCAGGTCGCACTCGAAGGCCAGCAGCGACTCCACCGCCAGGTGCACGGCCACCAGCGAGGAGGAGCAGGCGGTCTGCACCGTCACCGCGGGCCCGGTCAGCCCGAGCCGGTAGGCGGCCCGGGTGCACAGGTAGTCCTTGTCGTTGCCCAGCAACACCGGATAGCTGAGGCCGTCCTCGGGCAGCTCCGCCTGGCCCGCGACCACGTTCAGCAGGTAGGTGCTCAGCCCGGTCGCGCCGAACACCCCGATCCGCCCGCCAAAACCGCCGGGGTCGTGCCCGGCGTCCTCCAAGGCGCGCCAGCAGGTCTCCAGGAAGATCCGGTGCTGCGGGTCGATCAGCCGGGCCTCGTGCGCCGGGATGCCGAAGAAGTCGGCGTCGAAGAGGTCGATCCCGGCCAGGTCGGCGCCGAAGGGCCGGTAGGAAGGGTTGCGGCGCAACGACTCCGGCACCCCGGCCGCGGCCAGCTCCGCCTCCTCGAAGCGGCGGATGGCCCGCTCACCGGCCAGCAGGTTGGCCCACAGCTCGGCCACCGAGTCCGCCGCCGGGAACCGCCCGGCCATGCCGATGACCGCGATCCCGTCCTGTTCGCTGGTGCTCATCCGGCGGTCTCCTCCCGGCTCAGCCCGCCGCGGTGGGCGCGGGCGACCAACTGCCGGACCGGCCTGGCCTTGCGGACTCCGGGCCTGCCGGGGCGCGATGGCGCGTCCGGGGCCTGCCCGAGCTTGGCGGCCAGCAGCCGGGGGGTCGGGTACTGGAAGAGGTCCACGATGTCGAGGTCCGCGCCGTGCTCGGCGGTCAGCCGCCGGTGCGCCCGCACCAGGTGCATGGACGTGCCGCCGACCTCGAAGAAGCTGTCGTCCGGGCCGACCGCCTCGATGCCGATCACCTCGGCCCAGATCGCCGCCACCGCCCGCCACCCGCCGGGGCCGTCCTCGGCGGCCACCGGTCGCGGGCCAGCGGATCCGGGCTTGGGCAGGGCGGCGGTGTCCACCTTGCCGTTGACGGTCAGCGGCAGCTCCGCCACCCGCACGAACGCCTGCGGCAACAGGTAGGCGGGCAGTGTGCCGGTCAGCGCGCCGCGCAGTTCGGCGTCGGCGGGGGCCTCGTTCTCGGCCACCAACCAGGCGGTCAGCAGCGGCTCGCCGCCCTCGGGCAGGTGCACGCCGACGTGGGCCTGTGCGATCCCGGGCACCGCGGTCAGCGCGTGCTCCACCTCGCCGGGCTCGATCCGGTAGCCGCGCAGCTGCACCTGCCGGTCCACCCGGTCCAGGTAGACCAGGTCGCCCCGCTCGGTGACGTAGCCGCGGTCGCCGGAGCGGTAGACCCGCCCGTAGCGGGTGTGCGCCGGGAAGCGTTCGGCGGTGAGCTCCGGGTTGCCGTGGTAGCCCTGCGCGACCCCGTCCCCGGCGACCAGGATCTCCCCGGCCACGCCGATCGGGCACGGGTTGAGGTCGCGGTCCACCACGTGCAACCGCAGGTGCGCCAACGGTTTCCCGATCACGCTGCGCGGTTCCCCGGCCACCAGCTCGGGGGTGATCTCGAAGAAGGTGGTGTGCACGGTGGACTCGGTGATGCCGTACATGTTCACCAGCCGGGCCCGTTCGCCGACCAGCCGCAGCCACGGCCGCAGCGACTCGAACCGCAGCGCCTCGCCGCCGAAGACCACCCAGCGCACCGCCAGCCGCGCCGCGGTGGCCTCGTCGAGCACATCGGTGAGCCTGCGGAAGGCCGAGGGCGTCTGGTTCAGCACGGTGAGGCCGCTGTCGGCCAGCAGCTGCGCGAAGTCCACCGGGGAGCGCAGCGCCCGCTCATCCGGGATGATGAGTTTTCCGCCGTGCAGCAAGGCGCCGAGCATCTCCCACACCGAGAAGTCGAAGGCGTAGGAGTGGAACAGGCACCACACGTCGTCCTGGCCGAAGTCGTAGTGCCCGGCCGCGGCGGTGAACAGCGCGGTGAGGTTGCCGTGAGAAACGCGCACGCCCTTGGGCACCCCGGTCGAGCCGGAGGTGAAGATCAGGTAGGCCAGATCCTCCGGCGCGGGCGGCCGGAAGGTGGTGGTTGCGTTGCAGGACAACAGGTCTTCCGGCCGATGCCGGGACGCCACCCGCGCTGAGGGTAACGCGGTCTCCTCGGCGATCAGCGAGATCCCCTCGAACTGGCCGAGGATGTGCGCGACCCGCTCCGGCGGCGCGGCCGGGTCGATCGGCACATAGGCCCGGCCCGCGCGCAACACGCCCAGCAGCACCGCGATCAGCTCGCGCCGGGGCCGCATGGCGACCGCCACGTGTGGCCCGTGACCGCCGTCGGTCAGGGCCGCGGCCACCCGGGAGACCGCCGCGTCCAGTTCGGCGTAGGTCCACTCGCCAGCCGGATCGGCCAGCGCGACCCGGTCGGCGTGCTGCCGCGCGGTGTCGGTGAACCACTGGTCGACCGACCTGGGCGAGCGCCCTGGACGGTAGTCGTTGACCAGGCGGTCGATCCGCGCTTCGGCCTCAGCACCGAGCACCCGCAGCCCGGACAACGGGGCCAGCGGATCGGCCAGCGCCGCGCCCAGCACCTCGGTGATCATGGCCAGCGGATCGGCCGCGGCAAAGCGCTCGGCGTACTCGATGCTCACCACGAAGCTCTCGTCGGTCTCGCGCAGGACGGCCGAGAGCGGGTAGCGCACCAGGCTCCTCGGCACGAACAGCGTCTCGGTCGCACAACCGGGCAGTTCGAGCGGGAAAGCCTTGCGGTAGTAGGTGATCGCGTTGTCCGGGTGCCAGGCTCCCCGGCCGCCCAGCACGTCCGCGGCCCGCTCGTTGAAGTCGAAGAACCGGTGCTTGAGCATGGTGCGCAGCCGGGTGTTGATGGTGGCGCACAGCGCGGCGAAGGTCGGCGTCCCGGTCAGGTTCAGCGCCAGCGGCAGCGTGTTGATGAAGTAGCCCAGCGCGAACATCTGCTTCCAGTCCCTGCGGGTGGCCATCGGCACCCCGACCGCCACCTCCGGCCGGCCGGCGAGACTGGCCAGCGTCAGCGCGTAGGCGGCCAGGAAAACGGTGTAGGGCCCGTTCTCCTTGACGAACTCGCTCTCCCGCAGCACCCGGTCCAGGCTGTCGGGCAGGCTCTCCTGACGGCACACCCCCGGCATCGCCCCGCCGCGTTGCCGTTGCACCGCAAGGCCTTCGTGGTCCAGGCGGGGCATGCCGCGCAGCATCTCGGCGAAGGCCTCGGCGGCGGCGTCCTGGCGTTTGGGGCTGAGCTGGTCCACCGGCAGGTAGGTGAGGTTGGCCAGGTACTCCTCCACCGGCTCCTCGTTGTACAGCTTGGCCGCCAGGTCGACCAGGTTGAACATGGTGACCGCGTCGCCGATCAGGTGCGAGCAGACCATGGCCAGGTAGGCGTGCTCGCGGCCCTGGTAGAGCGCGAGGTGGTAGAGCGGCCACTCTTCCGGCGGCCGCGGCCGCTCACCCTCCAACCGGACCTGCTCGACCACCCAGGCCTGTTCGTCGGCGCTTTCCGGCACGGTCACGATCGGCACCACCGGCTTGCCCGGGTGCCGGTGGGCCTTGTCGCCGTCGGCGTCGAGGTGGAAGACCAGGTTGAGCCCGGTGCTGCCGGTGAGCACGAACTCCAGCGCGTCCCGCAGCCTGGGCAGGTCGACCTGGCCCCGGATGAGCTCCAGGTGCACCATGGTGAACGAGGTGTCCGCCGGGAACATCCGGTGGTAGAGCAGCATGTCGCGTTGTGGTGCGGTGAGCGTGACCTCGTCCACGGCTGTCGTTCTCCTTGCTCGGCTCGGCGGGCTGGGGCAAGAGAATCCGATCCGGGTGCTTCCCGGCTTCACGGTCCGACCGCAGCCGCAACCGCATAATCTGGACGCCACCGACCGCGGGGGGAGCGGAGCACCGTGCACGGAGCTGTCTCGGAGGGGATCGGCCGCTGGCTGGCGGAGCTGCGCGAGGGCCGCGCCCGGCTGGTCCGCTTCGACGGCGGGCCGGGCACCGGGCGCACCACGGCGCTGCGGGCGCTCACCGCCGCCGCCCGTCAGGAACACGGCTGCACCGCGGTGCTGGTGCGGTGCGCGCACGCGGAGTCCGGGTTCGCCTGGGGCGCGGTGCGGCAGCTGCTGGACGCGCTACCGCCAGGGGAGGACCTGGCCGGGTTCGCCGCCCGCGACGGCGGCTGGTTCGACGCGCTGCGCGGCCTGGCCCCCGGCGAGATCCAGCAGCGGCTGCACTGGCTGCTCACCCGGCAGGCTGCCCAGCGTCCACTGGTCATCGCGGTGGACGACGCGCACTGGTGCGACCCGGAGTCCTTGCGGTTCCTCGGTTACCTGGCCCGCAGGCTGGAGCACGCGCCACTGCTGCTCGCCGTTGGGGCCGACCCGGGCGCCACCCCGGAGGCAGAGCGGGCGCTGGCCGAGCTCACCGACGACCCCGACCTGCTCCGGGTGCTGCTGCCCGCGCTGACCGCCGACCAGGTCGCCGCCGAGTGCCGCCGGGTGCTCGGGCACGACCACCTGGCCGCCGCCTGCCTTGCCGCCACCCACGGCATTCCCGCGCTGGTCACCGCGTTCCTGACCGCCGAGCCGGTGGGCAGCGCGCCGCGTTCGGTGGCGGCCGCCGCGCTGGCCAGGGCGAGCGCGCACCACCCGGAGGCGGCCCGCGCGCTGCGGGTGCTCTCCGTGCTGGAGACGCCCGTCCCCGCGCCGGTGGCGGCCAAGATCCTGGACCGCCCGCCCGCCGAGACCGCCGACGTGCTCGCGCTGCTGGCCCGCCTGTCCTGCGCGAGCGTGGACGCGGGCGGGGTGGCGATCGGGCCGCCGCTGCTGCGGCAGGCGGTCCGGCAGGCGCTGGCGCCCTCGGCCCGGCACGAGGCCGAGTCCAGGGTGGTCGCCGTCTTCGCCGCCGAACCCGGCGGGCGGGAGCGGGCCGCCCGGCACCTGCTGGCCGTCTACCCCGAGGGCAACACCAGCCACCTGGAGCTGTTGCACACCAGCGCGGACCAGCTGCTCGCCCAGGGCCGCTACACCGACGCGGCCCAGCTGCTGCGCCGCGCGCTGGCCGAACCGGTGGTCGGCGACCGGCGGGCCGAGCTGCTGGCCGGACTGGGCACCGCCGAGCTGTACCAGCACACCCCCTCGGCCGCCGGGCACCTGGAGACCGCGATGGCCGAGTCCTCCTCGCCGGCGTCCCGGCTGAGCTGGGCGCTGCAGCTGGCGCACGCGCTGGCGCTGACCGGCAAGGCCGCCCAGGCGCGCGACATCCTCAGCGCCGAACTCGACCGGGTGCCGCTCAACGGTCAGCAGGAACTGCTCGGCCGGGCCGCCGCCGAGCTCACCTTCATCGCACTGAGCAGCGACGACGTGCTCAGCGCCCGCCGCGAGGAGACCGGCGGCCTCGGGCGGCGCGCGGCCAGGGTGGAGGGCATGTCCGGGGCTTACCAGGTGCTCTCCGCCGCCTTCGAGTGCCGCCCGGCCGCCGAGGTGACCGCCCGCATCCACCAGGCCCTGGCCGGTGGACTGGAGCCAGCTGACCAGTCCGCGATGACCTGGCTGGTGGTGGCCGGGGTGCTGCTGTGGGCCGACCAGCTGGACACCGCGGCCCAGCTGTTCGCCAAGGGCGCTACCGAGGCGGACCGCTGGCACGCCCCGCTGCCCCGCTACACCGCGGCCTGGCTGGGCGGACTCACCGCCTGGCACGCCGGCCGTCCCGACCAGGCGCGCGAGCTGACCGCCACCGCGATCCGGCTGGCGCAGGGCCGGGACTGGGACCAGTGGCGGGTCGGCCCGGCGATCGCCGCACTGGCCATCGCCGAGGAGTGCCCGGAAGCCTTCCCCTCGCCCGCGGCCTGCGGCCTGGACGAGCACGGCGACCTGCCCCGCCTGTGGGTGGCCGACCTCGCGCTGGCCGCCCGCGGCCAGTGGAAGGTCGGCGCCGGACGCCCCGAGGCCGGGCTGGCCGACCTGCTCGCGGCCGGCCAGCGGCTGACCGCGATCGGCTGCCTCAACCCGGCCGCCGCGCCCTGGCGCTCGGCCGCCGCGGTCGCGCTGTCCCGGCTGCACCGCGAGGAGGAAGCCCTGGCACTGGCCGAGGAAGAGGTGCGGCTGGCGCGCAGCTGGGGCGCGGCGCGGGCGCTGGCGGTGGCCCTGCGCCGCAGCGGTGACGTGCGCGGCGGACCGGACGGGCTCGCCGAGGTCGAGGAGTCGGTGGCGCTGCTGGGCGAACGCTTCCCCCTGGAACTGGCGCGCGGTCTGCTGGTCAAGGGCAGGCTGCTGCGCTCGGTGCGCGAGCACGAACAGGCCAGGGAGGTGCTCGGCGAGGCGCACCGCAAGGCGGGCCAGCTGGGCGCGGGCCGGCTGCTGGCCCGGATCCGCGACGAGCTGATCGCGGTCGGCGGACGACCCCGCCTGCCCCGGCCGGACCAGGACGGGCCGCTGACCACGGGGGAGCGGCGGGTCGCGCTACTGGCCGCGCGGGGAGCCACCAACGAGGAGATCGCGGCCCGGCTCTACCTGGCCCGCCGCACCGTGGAGGCGCACCTGACCAGCGTCTACCGCAAGCTCGGCATCAGCGGCCGGGCCCAGCTGCCCGCCGGACTCGGCAAGCTCGGCCTGGCCGACGGCGAGGATGCGGCTATCCCTGCGGGGTGACCACGATGCGCGCCCGCGGCGTTCCGCGGTGCACTGGCGCGGTGAGTCAGGCAGCGAAGAGCAGTCCCCTGGTCCTCGACCTCGGCGCGATCCAGCACGGCCAAGGACACCTGGTCGGCGGCAAGGCGGCCAACCTGGCGTCCATGATCAACGCCGGGCTGCGGGTGCCGGACGGGTTCTGCCTCACCACCGAGGCCTACCGCCGGGCCGCCGATGACGACGGAGTGCGCGCCGCGGTCGACGCCCTGAGCAGCACCAACGCCCCCGCCGCCGAGGTGCGCACCGCGCTGCTGGCCCGCCCGGCGCCCGAGGAGGTGGCCGCCGCCGTGCTGACGGCCTACCGGGAACTGGGCGCGGGACCGGTCGCGGTCCGCTCCTCCGCCACCGCCGAAGACCTGCCGTGGGCCAGCTTCGCCGGTCAGCAGGAGACCTTCCTGCACGTGCTGGGCGAGCAGGAGGTCCTGACCGCGGTCCGGCGCTGCTGGGCCTCGCTGTGGACCGACCGGGCGGTGGACTACCGCGCCGCCCAGGACATCGACCACCGCGAGGTCACCCTGGCCGTGGTCGTGCAGCGCATGGTGCCCGCCGCGGTCGCGGGCGTGCTGTTCACCGCCGACCCGATCACCGGCCGCCGCGACTGCTTCAGCGTGGACGCCAGCCCAGGACTGGGCGAGGCGGTGGTCTCCGGCCTGGTCAACCCCGACCACTACGTGCTCGACGCCGACGGCCGAGTCCTGACCAGGGTCCCCGGCGACAAGGGCAAGGAGGTCCGGCCGGTCGAGGGCGGCGGCGTCGAGGTGGTCGAGACCTCCGGCGGCGGCGAGTGCCTGGACGAGGACGCCCTGCGCAGGCTGGCGGATGCGGGCCGCGAGGTGCAGGCGCACTTCGGCGCGCCCCAGGACGTGGAGTGGGCCCTGGACGCCGAGGGCCTGGTGTGGCTGACCCAGTCCCGGCCGATCACCACCCTGTTCCCCCTGCCGGTCACCGCCGACCCGGACACCCCGCGCGCCTACCTCTGTTACAGCATGGTTTGGCAGGGCATGCACGGACCGCTGACCCCGATGGGCCGCTCGGCCTTCCGCCTGGCCGCCACCGGCATGGCCCGGCTGGCCGGGCGCACCGTGCCCGACCCGGAACGCGGACCGGCGGTCTGCGCGGAGGCGGGCGGGCGGATCATGCTCGACCTCACCCCGGCGCTGACCTCCGCCGGTGGCCGGGCCGCGCTGCCCGGCCTGCTGACCATGGTCGACGACGGGGTGGCCCGGCTGTTCACCGCGCTCACCGAGGACCCCAGGTTCGCGCTTCGGCAGCCCTCCAAGCGCGGCCTGGTGCGCGCCCTGCTGCGGATCGCCTTGCGTGCCAACGTGCCTGCCCGGGTGTTCGAGGCGCTGGTGTTCCCGGCCTCGGCCCGCCGCCGGGTGCGGCGGACCGGCGAGCGGTACCTGCGCCGGTTCGAAGGACCGGCGAACGCGGACGCGAGGGAGCGGCTGGCGGCGGTGCAGCGGATCCTGCTCACCGCGCTGCCCGCGATCTTCCCCCGGATGGTGCCGGTCTCCGCGGTCGGCGGGGCGATGCTGGGCATCGCGGTGAAGCTGCTCGGCGAGCGGATCTCCTCGGCCGAGGTCTTCACCCTGCTGCGCGGCCTGCCGCACAACGTCACCACCGAGATGGACCTCGCGCTGTGGCGGCTGGCCGAACAGGCAGGCGAAGCCGCGGAGCTGTTCCAGGACCCGGCCCGGCTGGCCGAGGACTACCGGCGCGGCGAGCTGCCACCGAAGCTGCAACACGCGCTCGCCGGGTTCCTGGCCGAGTACGGGCACCGCTGCGTCGCCGAGATCGACCTCGGCGCGCCCCGCTGGTCCGAGGACCCCGCGCACATCCTCGGCGTGGTCGGCAACTACCTGGCCACCGCCGATCCGGCGCACTCCCCCGAGCGGCACTTCGCCGAGGGCGCGGCCGCCGCGACCGCCATGGCCAGGGAGCTGGTGGCCCGCGCCAGGACGGACGGGCGGCTGAGCGGGGCGGTGGTGCGGTTCGCCCTGCGCCGCACCCGCGAGCTGATGGGGTACCGCGAGATCACCAAGTTCTACACCGTCGCCCTGCTGGACCGGGCCCGGCGGCAGCTGCGCGCGGTCGGCGACGAGCTGGCCGAGCGGGGTGTGCTGGCCGCGGCCGAGGACGTCTTCTTCCTCGACCTGGCCGAGACGCGCGCCGCCGTCTCCGGCGCGGCGGGTGAGCTGCGGGCGCGGATCGAGCAGCGGCGGGCCGAGTACCAGCGGGAGTCCCGGCGCAGGCAGGTGCCCAAGCTGCTGCTCTCCGACGGCACCGAGCCTGCCGAGTCAGTGGCGGGCCAGGACGGCGGCCTGCGCGGCACCGGCGCCTCACCCGGCACGGTCACCGGCCCGGCGCGGGTGGTGTTCGACCCGGTGGGAGCCAAGATCGCCCCTGGGGACGTGCTGGTCGCGCCCTCCACCGACCCCGGCTGGACCCCGCTGTTCCTGACCGCGGCCGGGGTCGTGCTGGAGACCGGCGGGGTCAACTCGCACGGCGCGGTGGTGGCCCGCGAGTACGGGATTCCCGCCGTGGTCGGGGTTTCCGGCGTCACCGGCAAGATCACCGACGGGCAGACGGTCACCGTGGACGGGACCGCCGGAGTGGTGAAGGTGGACTGAGCATGCCGGAACCAGGGATGCCGGGCAGCGTGACCTGCGGACTGCGCCGGACTGGTGGGCGACAGCGGCGCGCACGGCCTGCGCGCGCTGCCGCGTCGCCTCACCCGTGGATCAGCTTGTCCCGCAACAACTCCCGGTGGCCCTCGGCGATAGCGGTGGCCGCCGCCCGAGGCGTCTGGCCGGTCTGCCGCGCCGAGCCGAACACCGCGCCGGCCAGCCGCCACATGGTCTTCTCGATCATGGCGAAGGCCTCCGCCCCGGTCGGGCCGATGTCGCCGAACAGCGTCCACCACCACCAGGCGTTGGCCGCCAGGTTGGCCAGGAAGTCCGGCACCACAACAACTCCGCGGGCCAGCAGCGCCGCCTCCGCCTCGGCGGTGACCGAGACGTTGGCCGCCTCCACCAGGTACCGGCCGCGCACCTCCGCCTGGTTGGCCGCGGTGACCGCCGCCGACACCGCCGCGGTCACCAGCACATCCGCCGGGCAGGACCGCCATTCCTCGCGGTCGAGCAACCGCGCGCCCGCTGGCAGGTTCTCCCTGGGCAGCAGGCCGTCCCGGCTGCGCCCGGCCAGCAGCGCGGCCACGTCCAGCCCGGCCGGGTCGGCCACCGTGCCCACCCGGTCGGCGATGGCCACCACCCGCAGCCCGGCCCGGTCCAGGTAGCGCGCGGCGGCCCCGCCCATCGAGCCGAAGCCTTGCACCACCGCGGTTTTCCCGGCCGGGGTCTCGCCGTGCTCGGCCAGCGTGGCCAGCACCGCCTGCACCACGCCGTAACCGCCGACGCTGTCACCCAGCCCCAGCCCGTCCACCTCGACGGCGAACGCCCTGGCCACCCGGTCCAGTCCGGCCTCCGCGCCGTCGGGCACGTGCCGGAGCGCGGCGTGCACACAGGAACGCAGCCCGGCCGCGGCGACCGCCTCGTCGATGGCCTCCTGGCTGGTGCCCAGGTCCTCGCCGACCGCCCAGTGCGTCGCCAGCAGCGGACGCACCGCCTCGACGAACCGGCGCAGCACCCCGGGCGCCTCCGGGTGCCGGGGGTCGAAGTCGATGCCGCCCTTGGCCCCGCCGAAGGGCAGGTACCGGCGGCCCGGCTCGTAGACCAGGGCCTCCTTGAGGGTCATCGCCCGCGCCAGCGCGGCCACCTCGGCCATGGTGCAGCCCGGCCGCATGCGCAGGCCGCCGCTGGCCACGCCAAGGCCGAGGGTGTCGATCACCAGGTGGCCGGTGGCCTCGGTCCGGTCGTCGAACCAGGTCAGCCGCAGGTGAGGTCGCTCGGTCATCGGTTTTCCTTCTGTGGTGGCGGATCAGGGAGATCGGCCACGCCGGGGTGCCCGGACACCCCGGCGTCGCCGCGGATCAGCTCAGCGGTCGCGTTCGGCCACGAGCTCGGCGATGTGCGGGCTGAGCTGGTAGCCGGAGAGGACCGCGCCCGGCAGGAACGCGGCTCCGGCGATCTCACCGAGGCAGTTGTCGTGGCCGCAGCCGCAGCTGAACGGATCGGCCATCTCCCACTCCGTGGCCGGGTAGAAGAAGGTGACCTGCTCGCCCTCGGCGATCGGGCTGGTCGCCACCACCACGTTGTGCACGGTGTCCACCACCGCGTTCGGGCGGCAGGAGTGGTTGAGGTAGCGCACCTCCGCCGCGTCGACGTGCCGGTCCCGCGACACCTGGATGGTGTACTTCGTCGGCGCGGTGTGCTCCACCCGGTCGGTGATCGAGGCGACCACCGCCCCCTCGGGAATGGCGGCCAGTGGCACAAAAGCCATGCCGCCCAAGCCATCGGCCGTGGCCACGATCATGGAGGTCATCTGCTCAGTTCCCTTCCCAGCGCCGGGCCAGGAGCACCGCGTTGTGCCCGCCGAATCCGAACGAGTTGCTCATCACGACATCGGTGCGGTGCTGCTGTGCGGTGTGCGGCACGAAGTTCAGGCCGGGGTCATCGGGGTGGTCGCAGTTGAGGGTCGGCGGCACCACGTTGTCCCTGATCGCCATGACCGCGGTGATCAGCTCGACCGCCCCGGCCCCGGAGATCAGGTGCCCGGTCATGGACTTGGTGGAGCTGACCGGGATCTGCGGCGCGCGCTCGCCGAAGACCGCGCGGATGGCCGCGGCCTCGGCCGCGTCGTTGAGCGCGGTGCCGGTGCCGTGCGCGTTGATGTAGTCCACTTCGGACGGTGCCACCCCCGCGCCGTCCAGCGCGGTCCGCATCGCCGCCTTGGCGCCGCGGCCCTCCGGATGCGGCGCGGTGAGGTGGTAGGCGTCGGTGGTGGCCCCGTAACCGGCCAGCTCGGCCAGGATCGGCGCGCCCCGCCGCCGGGCGTGCTCGGCCTCCTCCAGCACCACCACCCCCGCGCCCTCGCCCATCACGAACCCGTCCCGGTCCCGGTCGAACGGCCGGCAGGCCCGCTCCGGCTCCTCGTTGCGGCGGGACAACGCCCGCGAGGCGGCCGCCCCGGCGATGTTGAGCCGGGTGACGCTGGCCTCCGCGCCACCGGCGATCATCACGTCGGTGACGCCGAGCTGGATCAGCCGCAGCGCCTCGCCGATGCAGGTGGCCCCGGTGGCGCAGGCCGTGCTCATGTTCGCCGCCGGGCCGTGCGCGCCCAGCTTCAGCGCGATCTCCCCCGCGCTGCTCTCCGAACCGCTGGTGGCGAAGAAGAACGGGCTGATCCCGCGCGGTCCCCGCTCGTGCAGCTTGATGCTGGTGTCCCAGGTCAGCTGGGCCGGACCGGCCGAGGAGCCGACGTAGACGCCGACCTTCGGCGCGAGCTCCGGATCGATCACCAGCTTCGCCGCCTCGGCCGCCTGCACGGCCGCGGCCACCCCGTACTGGGTGCTGACGTCCAGCCGCCGGTACACCGTCCGTTCCAGGTACTCGCCGGGGTCGAAGCCCTTGACCTCGGCCCCGATCCGCACCGGTAGGTCACCGGCGTCGAAGCGCTCGATCAGTCCGATGCCGCTGCGACCGGCCAGCAGCGAGCTCCAGTGCTCCTCGACGGTCAACCCGACCGGGGTCACCGCCCCGCAACCGGTGATGACCACTCGACGTGGTCCGTCTCTGCCGGGATCAGGCATGTCGGTCCTCCTTTCTCGGTAGGGATTCGTGGTCACATCGCGGGGGAGAGGTCGCGCTCGGCCGCGCGCTCCTCCCGCGGTCCCGCGTCCTCGGCGATGGCCAGCAGCCGCCGCCAGTCGGTCTTTCCGTTGCCGGTCAACGGGAACTCCGCCAGCACCAGCAGCCGGTTGGGCTGCTCGAACGGCGGCAGCACCGCGCACACCCGTTCCCGCCAGTAGGTCGCGGGCCGGTCCTGGGCGTCCTCGACGAAGAAGACCAGGCGGTGGCCCAGCTGCGGATCGGGCACCGGGACCACCTTCACCAGCGCGCCGCACTGGGCCGCGGTGCGCTCGATGATCTCCGGGTAGAGCGTGTGCCCCGAGCGGTGCACGGCCGACTCCCGGCCCAGCACCGAGAGGTTCCCGTGCTCGTCGAGCAGGGCCAGGTCCGCGGTGCGGTACCAGCCCTTGCCCGAGGGCACGATCTCGCCGTCGGGCCCCAGGTAGCCGGTGAACCGGTCCGGCGTGGACACCCAGAGGTCGCCGACGGTGTTCGGCCCGGCCGCCTCCCCGTCCTCGGTGGCCACCCGCACCCGCACCCCCGGCAGGACCTGGCCGCAGGCGACCGGGTTCGCCGGGGTGGCGAAGGAGACGTTGCCGATCTCGGTGCTGCCGTAGCCGTCCAGCAGCGGCCTGCCGAAGCGGGCCCGGAACCGCTCGGTCACCTGCACCGGCAGCGGCGCCCCTCCGGTGCAGTACATCCGCACCCGGCCCAGGTCGCTGGCCAGCTCCGGGCTGCGCTCCACCAGGTTGAGCAGCAGGTGGAACACACTCGGCGTGGCGTCCACCACGGTCGCGCCGACCCGCCCGGCCATCCGCACCGAGCGGTCCAGCCTGCGGTAGGGGGCCACCGCCAGCGAACAGCCGGCCAGCACCGAGATCAGCACCAGGGACAGCCCGTACTGGTGGGAGAACGGCAGCAGCGGCAGCAGCACGTCGTCCGGGCCGTAGCCCATCCGGTCGATGGTGCGCTGCAGGTTGCGCAGCATGGCCCGGCCGGACTTCACGATGCCCTTGGGCTCGCCGGTGGACCCCGACGACCAGGTGACCAGCGCGTCCGGCAGCCCGGCCCAGGTGCTGAGCTCGAAGGCGGTCCCGGTCGGCGGGCGGGCGGCCGCGGCGGCCAGCAGCTCGAACCCGGAGACCATGGGCAGCCACGGGATGTTCTCGGTGTCCTCGTCGTCGACCACCGCCAGCCGCACCTTGGCCAGCCCGGCGGCCCGCGCGGTCTCCGCCGCCCGCTGGCCGGGATCGATGAGCACGGTGGAGGCGCCCGCGTGGATCAGCGCGAGCAGCACGGTGACGAAGGCGGCCGAGTTCTCCGCCTTCAGCAGCACCCTGGTTCCCGGGGTGACCCCGTGGGACTCGGTGAGCACTTGGGCTATCCGGACCACCCGGTCCCGTAATTCCTCGGAACTCTGCACCGAATCGGCGCACAGCAAACGCTTGAGCATTTCTCCGGAGTTTCCTTTCGATTTCCGCCCACCGGCGGGCGGTCAGCCGCGGGCGAGGATGTAGCTCACGGTGTCCTCGACGGTCTTGAGGCCAAGTGCGTCGTCGTCCGGAATGCGGACCTCGAACTGCTCCTCGACCATCAGCAGCACTTCCACCAAGGTCAGTGAGTCGATGTCCAGTTCATCCCCGAAGGACTTCTCCGGCCGGACATCCTCCACCGGGACACCCGCGACTTCGTGCAGGATCTTCGTCAAACCGGCCAGGACCTCGTCGTATTTTGGACGCACGGCAGCCTTCCCTCCAGTTGTGTGTTTGTGCGTTTCGTAGGGGAAATTGATGTCAGGCAGTGGCTGACAACCGGTCGAACCCGCGCAGCGCGGGCAGCCAGGACGCGCCGAGCACGAGCAGGAACAACACCCCGGCCAGCACCGCGAACGCGCCCTCGGGCCCCAGCCGCTGCACCAGCGGGCCGCCGAGCAGGTGCCCGACCGGGCCGCCGACGTACCCGGCGGAGGTCATGATCCCCATGACCCGCCCGCGCAGCTCCGGCGCCGACCGCAGCTGAGTGGCCAGGTTGGTCAGCGGCGAGATCGGCCCGCTGGCCAGGCCCACCACCCCGGCCAGCGCCAGCAGCGCCGGATAGGGCGGCAGGAAGGACATCGCGACCAGACCGGCCGCGCTGGCCACCATCGCGGTGACGAAGGTGGCCCGCCCGCGCAGCCGGTGGCCGAGCACGGCGTAGCCCACCGCGCCGCCGATGCCACCCGCGGCCAGGGTCATGCTGAGCAGGCCCAGCCGCTCCGGCGCGTGCTGGGCGTGGAAGTAGGCGGGCAGCACGATGCTCGCGATCGGCAGGTACGCCAGGTACAGCGTCGCCCCCATCAGCGCGGTCAGCCGCAGCAGCGGGTCCCGCCACACCGCGGCGAAGCCCTGCCGCGACCCGTGCCAGGCGAACCGCAGGGCCGACCCCGCCACCTTCGGTCGGCCCTGCTCAGGCAGCCGGACCAGCAGCGTGCCCGCCGCGGCCAGCGCGGGCGCGACCACGGCCACCGCCAGCGCCGTGGCCGCGCCGCCGAGCCCGATCAGCAGCCCGCCCAGCGCGGGCCCGGCGACCAGCGCGACCCCCTTGAGCGACTCGTGGATCCCGTTGACCGCCTCCAGCCGCAGTCCGGCCCGCCCGGCCGCGGCCGGCAGCAGCACCTTGCGCCCGGTCATCCCGGCCAGGTCGAACAGCGAACCGGTGCAGGCCAGCGCGGCCACCGCCCACAGCGAGAACCCGCCCGCCAGGTCGAGCACCGCGATCGCGGCCACCGACCCCGCGGAGAGCAGGTCCGCGCCCGCCGCGGTGCGCCTGCCGCCGACCAGGTCCACCACCGTGCCCGCGAACAGCGCGCCCAGCAGCATCGGCAGCGTGCTGGCCGCCGCGATGATCCCGGCCGCCACCGGACTGCCGGTCCGCTCCAGCGCCAGCCAGGACAGCGCCAGGGTGAGCACCGCGTTCGCCCAGGTCGACAACACCGCGGCCACCTCGAGCAGCACCAGCGGAGCCACCGAGGTGCCCGGTCCGGCCGCGCGCCCGGTCATCGCCGCCTACCCCGTGCCCGGGTAGAGGCTGGTCTGCTCCGCCGTGCAGGCCACCGAGCCGTCGTCCAGCTCCACCGACACCGTGGCGGTGACCTCCAGGTAGCCGTGCGGGCGCTGCCGGACCGCGCCGATGCCGACCTTCGCCCTGATCCACTCCCCGGCCGCGACCGGCTTGCGGAAGCGCACCTTGTCCACCCGGTAGTTCAGGCTCAGCGCGACGCCCGCGACCTCGAACACCTCGCCGATGAAGGCCGGCAGCAGGGACAGGATCAGGAAGCCGTGCGCGATCGGCCTGCCGTAGGGCCCCTGCGCGCACTGCTCGGGGTCCAGGTGGATCCACTGGTGGTCGTCGGTGGCCTCGGCGAACCGGGTGATCCGGTCCTGGGTGATCTGCCGCCAGCCGCTGTAGCCGAGGCTGGTCCCGGCCAGCTCGGCCAGCTCGTCCGGTTTGAGCTGCATCGCGGTCATCGGGCGGCTCCCCTGCTCAGCCGGCTGGTCAGCCGGTCGCCCATGGCGTGCGCGCCGCCGTCGACGTGGATGATCTCCCCGGTGGTGGCCGGGAACAGGTCGGAGAACAGCGCCACGCAGGCCTTGGCCACCGGGGTGGCGTCCGCGCAGTCCCAGCCCAGCGGCGCGCGCTGCGGCCAGTCCCCGTCCAGGCCCTCGCCGCTGCCCGGCTCGCCCGCGATGTTGCGCGCGGCCACCGTGCGCAGCGGCCCGGCCGCGACCAGGTTGACCCGGATCCCGCGCGGCCCCAGGTAACCGGCCAGGTAGCGGGCGCAGGACTCCAGCCCGGCCTTGGCCACCCCCATCCAGTCATAGCCGGACCAGGCCTGACCAGCGTCGAAGTCCAGTCCGACCACCGAGGCGCCCTCGGTCAGCAGCGGCAGCGTGGCGGTGGTCAGCGCCTGCAGCGAGTAGGTGGAGACACCGAAGGCGGTCGCGGCCTCCTGCCTGGTGGTGTGCAGGAAGTTGCCGCCCAGCGCGCCCGCCGGGGCGAAGGCGATCGAGTGCAGTACCCCGTCCAGCCCGGTCAGGTGCGGCAGCAGCCGGTCGGTCAGGCTGGCCAACTGTTCGTCGTTGGTGACGTCGAGCTCCAGCACGGGCGCGGGCTCCGGCAGCCGGGCCGCGATCCGGCGCACCAGGGACAGCCGCCCGTAGCCGGTCAGCACCACCTGCGCGCCTTCCCGCTGCGCCGCCTCGGCCACCCGGAACGCGATGGAGGACTCGGTGATCACGCCGGTGACCAGCAGTCTTTTGCCGCTGAGCAGTCCCATCTACAGCCCCATCCCCAGTCCGCCGTCCACCGGCAGCACCGCGCCGGTGATGTAGCCGGCCTCCCGGCTGGTCAGGAAGCGGATCGCCGCGGCCACCTCCTCGGGCCTGCCGAAGCGGCCGAGCGGCACCTCCAGCTCGCCCTTCTTGCGGACGGGTTCGGGCAGGTCAGCGGTCATGTCGGTGTCGATCCAGCCGGGCGCGACCACGTTCACCGTGATGTCCCGCGCCTTGGTCTCCAGGGCCAGCGACCTGGCCAGGCCGATCAGTCCGGCCTTGGCCGCGGCGTAGCCGGTCTGGCCGCGCGAGCCGGTGAGCGCGGAGACCGAGGAGACCAGCACGATCCGCCCGTGCCCGCGCAGCATGCCGCGCAGCGCCCGCCGGACCAAGCGCACCGCACCCAGCAGGTTGGTCTCCAGCACCGCGCGGAAGTCCTCGTCGGACTGGCTCATCAGCAGCCCGTCGCGGACGATGCCCGCGTTGGCCACCAGCACCTCCACCCGGCCCAGATCCCGTTCTACCTGCGTGAACGCCTCGGTGACGCTGTCGTTGTCGTCCACGTCGCAGCGCACCGAGTGCAGCCCGCCGCCGAAGTCACCGGCTTTCCTGGCGGCGATGACAACCCGGTCGCCCGCATCGGCCAGCGCCCGCGCGGTCGCCAGTCCGATACCCCTGTTACCGCCGCTGACGAGCGCTACCCGGCCCGTCATCGGACGCCGCCTCGGCAGCGCGAATCCGCCCATTCCAAATGAAGCCCCCATGATCGGTGCCAACACGGAACAGAACGCGGTGAATAGCACCGCTTTCGCCCCCGCGTCGCGCTGAGTCTGCTTCTCCCCAGAGTCGCCAGATCGAATCTAGCGTGGTCGGCAGCTTAGGGAGGGTCATTGGCACCGTCAATGACCTGAAGAACGCGATCGGAGTTCCCGGGCAATCTTGGCCACTCCGTTACTCCTCTTCAGTTCTGGCGCTGACAACAAGAGGCCATGACCAAGATAGCTGGGCACATTTTCTGCTAAGAGTGATTAATCCCGGTCAATCAGCGCACCGGCACTTAGGCCGAAAGGGTGCAGTCCGCGCTGCCCTGTCACCTGGGTGACGTAACGGGCGTCGCGAGGGCCGCGGCCACCGCGGGAAACCAGCGGGCGGCTATCTTGCGGAAACCGGAGTCGACCGGGTGCACGCCATCGTTGGTGTCGGCGGCGGGGTCGAACCCGGTCCACTGGTCCACCACCACGATCGGCGAGCGCGCCGTGGACCGCGCCGCCGCCCAGCCGGGGATCGCCCGGTTCAGCGCCACCACCCGCTGCCCGCAGGACGCGCAGCCGCGCGGCGCCATCGGGATGATCTGGGCGAGCAGGATCCGGGTGACCGGGTTGTGCGCGCGGATCTGCTCGACCAGCTTCCCGTAGGCGGCCAGCACCGCCTCGGTGCCGACCCCGTGCCACAGGTCGTTGGTACCCAAATGAATCAGCACCACATCGGGTCTGGCGGTGGCCAGCCAGGACGGCAGCAGGTTCTCCCTGGCGATCACGGTGGCCCGGAAGCCGCTGTAGCCGGCGTGGTCCCGGTCGTAGGTCGTGCCGCAGCTGCCGCCGGTCCTGGTGCCGACGAAGTCGATGGCGGTGTGCCCGCGCTCCCGCAACCGGTGCCAGAGCTCGGCGCGCCAGCAGCCCGGCGCGCCGGTGATCGAGTCGCCCAGCGGCAGGATGCGCAGCTGTGGCGGTGGCACCACCCAGGCCATGGCGACCACCGCGCTGATCGCGACCAGGATCGCCGGAACTCTGCCGACTCTGCGCACCGTCATGCCGAACTCCCTTGGGCCACAAGGCGTTCGCTCTGCCTGAACTGTCGCGCCCGAAGATCGCCGCTGTCAATCGCTCCGCATGACCGCGCACACAAATCACTCGACTGGCCTTGCCCGCGAGCACAGGATGGGCTGGTGACCGCGATCGTCCTGGTACTGCTGGCAGCGGTGATGCACGCGCTGTGGAACTTCGCCGCCAAGCGCGCCGGGACGGGCGGAGCGCCGTTCGTGTGGCTCTACCAGGTCGCCTCGGTGGTGATCTGCGGCCCGGCCGCCGTGCTCGCCTTCGTCTTCGGCGACACCCCGGCCCAGTGGACCTGGCTGCTCGCGGTCGCGGTCAGCGCCGTGCTGCACGCCGCCTACGCGCTGGTGCTCCAGCACGGCTACGCCGTCGGCGACATGTCGGTGGTCTACCCGGTGGCCCGCGGCAGCGGCCCGCTGCTGACCGTGCTGGCCGCGGTGCTGGTGCTCGGCGAACGCCCCGGCTGGACCGGACTGCTCGGCGCGGGCGCGATCGTGGCCGGGGTGTTCGTGATCGGCCTCGGCCCCACCGGCCGGCGCGGCGCGCTGAACACCAGCCTGCTCTACGGCGGACTGACCGGCGTCGCGATCGCCGGGTACACCCTGTGGGACGCCTACTCGGTGACCACCCTCGCGGTCCCGCCGCTGGTCTACTTCTGCCTCGGTTCCCTTGCCCAGAGCCTGTTCCTGACCCCGGTTGCGCTGCGGCAGCCCGAACGCACCCGCGCGGTGTGGCGGGCGCACCGCACCGAGGTCCTGGTGATCGCGGTGCTCTCCCCACTGGCCTACGTGCTGGTGCTGTACGCGATGCGGCTGGCCCCGCTCAGTGTGGTCGCACCGATGCGGGAACTGTCCATTGTGCTCGGCGCGTTCCTGGCCTGGCGCTGGTTCGGCGAGGCGAACCCGGTGCGCAGACTCATCGGCGCGGCCCTGGTGCTGGCCGGAATCGCCGCGGTGGCCACGGCCTGACGCCACCCACCCACACACACAGCGGGAAGGCGACCCGCGGCGGGTGAGTGGCAACAAACCGGTGCCCCAATCGCCGACCCGCAGACTGCCGCGCGGGGCGCGCACGTCTCGCCCCGGTCGGTGGTCGGACCACCGGCAGGCTTTGGCCGCACCGTGCGGATCTGGTTCACCGAGTCGATCGGCCTCTCCACGTCGTGCAGCACCGCATTGGCGAGCCTCCGGCCTGTCCAAATTAGACGCTGAAGTCGAAGCCCAGCCATGGCTCGCGCGGCTTGCGGAACAGAGGCGCGGTGAGATTGACGTTCTGAAGGCCACCTCGTCCGGATCCGCCCGCACGGCCAGCCCGTTCGCGGTGTCCAGCAGACCCACCAAGCCAGCCAGCTGACTGACCTCCTCACCCTCGACCAGCGGCACGTCGGTGCGGATCCAGGACATCGACCGACCGGGCTCGAGCTCCCTGCGTCGGATCTGGATCGAGGAGACGAACTCGCTGCGCCACACCGAGGTCATATCCCAGACCGGCAGTTCTTCCGGTACCGGCAGCCGGGGAAAGTGCGTGCCCGCGAGCGCGGCGGTCTCCCGCTCCCGTACCAGCCAGGCGCGCAATCGGACCACGTGCCGCCTAGCGTGCGCCGCCGCGGCCTCCACCAGCTCGATGGTGCGGCCCTGCTGGGTCACCAGCACCGAGGTGTGCACCTCGTCCACCGGGACCGGGACCGGGCCGAGGATGTCGAAGGACAGGCGGGAGATCGCCATCACATCCCCTCTGGTCCCGGCCGGCCGCCACGATGTGCGCCGCAGCCCCAGTGCTTCCGCTGAGACCATCGTTGAGCTGCAAATATAACGAGTGGAAGATGCTGGGATGGGACTAGTGGCCCCGAGTCGAGGTAGGAATCCACAACCCCGCCACCTGGGGTTTTCGGACCAGGACTTCTGAGTCGGCGGTCCG
Organism: Crossiella sp. CA-258035; assembly: GCF_030064675.1. Classification (GTDB taxonomy): domain Bacteria; phylum Actinomycetota; class Actinomycetes; order Mycobacteriales; family Pseudonocardiaceae; genus Crossiella. Next base: position 6,945,625 of record NZ_CP116413.1, on the reverse strand, counting down.
TCACTTTTCTGCAAAGCATCCCCGGTTGCCGACGACAGTCATGTTTCGGCGCTGTCGTCCGCCCGAGCGCTGCGTGGACAAGAGGAGACCTTGGTGCGCTTACCGATGAAGACGCTCGTCATCGCGGTGAAAGCCGTCGTAGTCGCGGTCGTGCTGGCCGCTTGTACGGAGGGCGACACATGTGCGTGCACGGCAGCCGATCGAGGGTCGGTCGCGTACGTCCTTGGGACACACGCGAACCGTCCCGCAGTCGCCTCGCCGGACCTCCTGGATGACGCTGTGGACCGACAGGCGACTCTGGCTGTCGTCCGGGCCGACGGCAAGCCCGAGGTCGTGATCACCGCCGATCTGGTGTCGCGGGCGCCTGGCCCTGACGCCCGGAACAAGGAAGTGCGGGACCGGAAGGCGGATCTGCGCGCCAAGCTGTCCTCCGTGCGCCCCACCACTGCGGAACTCGACCTGCTTGCGGCGATCGAACTGGGCGCGCGGTCATTGGAACGGAAGCCGAAGACCATGGTGGTCGAGTCGAGCGGCCTGTCGACCGCCGGCGCCCTCTCCTTCGGCAAGCCGGGCATGCTGATGGCTGCACCCAAGGAGGTCGCCGACGCGCTGGAGCGCGGTGGCCACCTGCCCATCCTCGGCGGGATCCGGGTAACGCTGCGCGGCCTTGGCGATGTCATGCCGCCGCAGCAGGTGCTCAGCACCCCCGAGCGGTCGAACCTCATCGCCATCTGGAAGGAGGTGCTGACCAGGGCGGGCGCCGACGTGCAACCGCCGGACCAGCGGCCCATGAACGGTCCGGCCTGGACCGAGGTACCACCGGTGGCGACCGTGCCGGTCACCCCGGCTTCGGTGGACTTGGGGCGGCTGGAGGACCGGGAGACCCGTCCACTTCCAGCCGCAGCGTTCTTCGTCGCGGACAGCGCCGATTTGCTCGACCGTGCCGACGCCGTGGAGGTGCTCCGGCTGTTCGCCGAGCACGTCCGGCGCTCCGGTGGGCGCCTCGACCTGGTCGGCACTACGGCCAGGGTGGGCGACCGGTCAGGCCAGGTGTCGCTGTCAACCGATCGCGCGAACGCCTTGCGCACCCTGCTGGTCGACGAGCTGGGGGTACCGGGGGACCGGGTCGGCGCCTCCGGCGTCGGCAGCTTTCACCCCGACTACGTCGTGGACCACGACGACCAGGGGCACCTGTTGCCGGATAAGGCAGCTCTCAACCGCACCGTGCGCGTAACTGTCCACAACTGATGGAGCGGGTCGTGGTCAAGTCCGGGGCACGGCCCCGACCAGAGCGGACGCGGTGGTGGTCGTGCCGCATCCTGCGGATCATTGACTTCGGTCTGTCCGCACCGGAGATCGGCGGTGCGGAGTACCGCGGGCGGCTCGAAGCCGCGGTCCGTTCGGCGATCGCGGCAGGCGCGGTCGACCTGGGCACCGGCGACATGTTCGACGCCATGATCGAGGCGGATCGACGGGTCGACCAGTGCCGCATCACCGAAGAGGCGAGTCGCTGGCACACCCACGCGCTGCGGGTCGTGCTTCGCCACCGGCGCAAGCGGGATCGTGCCGAGCGGCGCCGGGGCGACCTCGCCTCCGCGTTGGCGGGCGAGAGCATCAAGCTGGACGAGCTAGACCGCATGCTCGCCGCACGGCGGGGCGTTTGCGAGAGCCGGTCGAACGGGACGACGCGGTCGATGCAGGCACCGGCATTGGGAGGGGCACCACGTGACCAACGAGTTGACCGCGGCCTACAAGACACCCGGTAGGACGTCGTTGCGCCACCTCGGAGACAGCCCGTACTCAGCCGTCCTCGGCTGGGTGCTGCTGATCGCCCTACTGGGCGTAGACGTCCCGCTGCTCAAGACGATGCTGGCGGAGAACACCGCAAGCGCGGAGTGGCAAAGCTGGGTGATCGCGGCCGGTTTCGCGGTGACGCTGACGGCAACGGCCTGGCTGGCCACCGAGTTCACCCTGCGTGCCGTCGAACACCGGGGACGTCGCCACGCGCTCGCCGCCGTCGGATTTTGGCTGTTGTGGCTGGGTGGAGTGGCGGGATCGTTCGTATTCCGCTACCTGCACCCTACCGACCAGTTCACCTCGGCGGGGACCACCGGATCCACCATGACGCTCGGCGGGCAGACCGCGACGGAGGAGCCCCCGGTGGACGTCAGCATGGCGTTGCTGCTGACCGTCCTCCTGGTGCTGACCGGCGCGGTGGCGTCGGGTGTAGGCGTGTTCGGCCACGACGACCTCCAGCGGCAGCGTCGGCAGAGCGCACGCCGGACGCAGCGCCTGCGCTGGTGGGTGCGTTCGGCGACCAAGCGGTTCGACCGCCACGACGGGGCGATGGAGGTCCAGCGGGCTGAGCTGGAGGCGGTTCCGATGCGGTTGCAGTACGCGGTCGACCAGCTGGTCAGTCTCGCCGCGAGCCTGAAGCAGCGGGTCCGCCACCTGATGGCCGAGGCGCAAGGCGACCCGCGGGCGACGACGGCGTTGGTGTGCCACCAGGACGCCGGTCCGGCTGACTCCAGCCCGCCCGGCCCGACGACTTGGAGGACGCCGTGAGCGACAGGGTCCAGTTCACCATGCTCAAACTCGGCTGGGCGGTCAGGTTCCGCGAGGACCGGCACGGCAGGCGTGACGGCAAGCGCGGTATCCCCGAAGTGCGTGACGGCGAACCGTTGTCGCACACGCCGCACGAGCAGGCGCTGGTCGAGCGGCGCAACGAGGTGGTCGACCGGGTTCTGCAGGAGTTCGTGACGGGCTCACAGAACACGGTGGCCGACATCGAGGTGCGGTACCGGCGGATCGCGTCGGCCAAGATGAGGTTGGCCGAGTCGGCCGCCGCCTTGACCGTGGCGGACGTCCCCCTCGGCGAGGCCGAGGCGACCCGGCGGGGCGCGGGCGAGGAGGACCTGCCTGAGGAGTCGATCCGCGCTCGCAATCAGGCCGACCGGCGGAAGCAAATCGGTCCGTTGCGCGCCGCCGTCGACGCGGTCAAGGCGCAGTTGGAGGAGGAGTTCGAGGCTCTCGCCAAGCTGGAGGCGGTGGTCGTCAGCGCGTTGCGGGAGGCGCAGGCGCGGGGTGCCCAGTACTGCGCCTACACGGAAGGCCTCCGCGCGCTCTACTGGCGCGCGCTGGTCCGTGTCCACCCGGATCGAGCCAAGGGCGTGGAAAGCCTGCGGTCGTGGCCGTCGACGCCGGTCTGGTTGACGCTGGATGACTACCGCCTGGTGCTGCGTCTGGGATACCCCGGCGGCCCGCAAGCGGAACCCCTCGCACTGGTCTTCGCCCGGTGAGCGAGGGGCAGGGTGCCCGCCAGGTGAGGGACCCCGCGACCGCCGCACCGCGGCGTGTCGCGGGATCTCACTGACCCAGCTGCGTGAACCCGGCCCAGCACTCGACGTCCCGGTGGTCGAATCCAGAGGTGGCCGGGATCCCGCGGATGTGCTCGGGCATCGTCGCCGGGTACTCGCGATCGGGGGCGAGCATCCACAGTTGCGCGGCGCGCAGCGCCTCGGCCGCGGACATCCCCTCGGCGCGCAAGTAGTGGTGAAACAGGAACACCAGCTGCGCTGTCGTCCTCCCCGAAGGCACCTGCCACAGCGAGCCGACCACGGAACGGGCGCCGATGGCGAGGAAGGTGGCCGACAGGCTCAGCGCCTCGTCGTAGTCCACACCAGACACGTTGGTCGTGCAGCCGGACAGCACCACTAGGCCCAGCGGCAGGGTCGTCGTCGGGCTCACCCCCAGCAGCTGTCGCGAGGACAGCCGTTCCCGGGCCAGGCGGACCTCGGAGTTCAACGGGCGCCGCATGTCCGCAACGGCGTGGCACGCCAGGTGCAGCAGCGGAAGCGGTCCGTCCATCGCGAGCAGCACCTCGGCCGGTGTGCCGAGGCCGTCCTCGGCGGGCCGCCACGGCAGGGGAGGCCCGCTGAACCCGCCGTAGAACGCACCACCGGGGTAGAACGCGTCGCGGATCGCGACCGCCTCGACCGCACCCACCGGCAGGTCCCGCGCGGGGTTGCCCACCAGCACCGGCCGCCCATCCACGACCTCGTCCCGGCCGACCACGTCGCAGAACAGCCGAGCCGACGGGGCGTAAGAGATCGTCGCGTCCTGCACCAGGTAGCGGTCCGCGCCGTCAACGGTTCGCCGCGCGGCGTGCCAGGGCACAAGGCCGGACGACCCCACTGGCACAAGGACCACGCCGCCGTGCTGCCCGGCGACCAGGGACAGCTCGCGCCCAGCCACCTCCCACGCCCAGGAGCACAGTTCGCCCAGTTCGGCGCACCAACGCCGGACGCTGTCCGCGTCACGCTTCTCGGCCCGCTCCTCGTAGGCCAGCCGGTAACGCTCCACCACCGTGTCCACACGCAGGCCCGGCAGCATGCGGATCCGCGCACGCCCGTGCGCGGGCACCAGGAGCGCCAGCCCATCGTGGTGCCGGTTTGCCGGCAGCAGGTAGACCAGGCAACCGGATCCGTGCCGCCGCAGTGCGTTCTGGACTTCCGCCACCGACGGGCGGTCGACCAGCTCGTCCGGCCGCGAGGCCAGTTCCCGCAGCACGGTGCGCCGCAACGCACCCCAGTCTTCGTCCGGCCCCTGCCAGTCCGGCAACAGGAGCTCGTCGCGCCCACCGGAGGCGGTCCACCGCTCGGCGAGATCGTCGCGTCCGATCCGGCGCAGCTGTTCGGCCACGGTTCGCCCGGTACCGGCGGCTTTGAGCACGAGCCCGCGTCGTGCGTCCACCACCTGGACGAGGTCGTCGATCGCATCATCGTCCAGGCACCACGCCGTCAACTCATCTACCGCGGTCGACGCGTTGCGTGCCATCTCCAGCGCGTGGTCGCCGTTGGACTGCACGAGCACCTTCCACGTGGCGACCCACAGCAGCTCCAGGCCCAGCCGTCTGCTCCACTCGCGGTCCCCTGGCGCGTCGCGGAGGCGCAACAAGCGGGCCAGGGTCATCCGGGAGGGCGCCAACAGCTCCTCCTGCGGTTGGTGCTGGGTGTGGCAGTCGCGGTGCAACTCGATAGCGTTGTCGATCACCTCGCGGTTCCACGGCTCCAGGCGGGCCAGCGCCAGGTGGGCCGAAGCGCGCAAGTTCTCGACCATGCTGAGGCCGCTCACCAGCACCGGTGGTGGTTCCGATACGTCGTCCAGTCGGTGCAGGATGGCGCGAAGCGCCCCGGTGTCCGCCCGATTGGAGGCAGCGGCGATCTCCTCAACCAGGCTTATCGACGCCATGACAGGGTCGATCCAGGACCCGGTCAACACCTGAGGAGCAGGGTGCTGTGGTGAGTCCAGTGATTCGAAGGCGCGGTGCAGTGTCCCGCACAGCAAGGCGAGCGGCTCGATCACAAGCGTGCGCGGCAGCGTGGACAGCACCTCCTCGGCCCGCGCTACCGCTGCGCGCACTTCGGCCAGGGGGACGTCGGTGCGGTACAGCCGGAATGCCGTGAAGAGCAGCCGGATTCCCTCTAATTCGCGGGCATCTTCGGCACTGCGCGTCAGCACCCCGGACCGGTTCGCCAGCACCCGCTCGCCCAACTCGAACGCGCTCAGCGAGGCCGAGCCACTGCTCAGCGTGACGCTGATGAGGCCGACCAGTTGGACGATGTCGCTGTGCTCGTTGGCGAGGGCGGGATCAACGAGGGCTGCCTTCGCCGCGGTCAGGTCCACGTCGTCGTCGCCTGCCAGGAGTTTCCTCTGGTTGGACATCAGTTCCACCAGGACATGCAGCAATCGGCGGCACTTGGGGGGCATGTCGTCGATCTGCTCAGCGGCGTGCAGCATTCGCGATATGCCGTCCAACAGGATCGGCACCTCGGCCGGGTGCGTCACGACGTGGTGCCAGGCGCCGATGGCCAGGTAATACCACCCTATCCCCGTCATGGCGGCCAGGAGCGCCACCTCCTCGCTGAGGGGACCGTCCGCTGCCTTCTCCTCCACCAGGCGCTGGGCCTCCAGGAGCCAGTCCTTGACCGGGTGGGTCGCGATGAAGCGGTCGAGGTCGGGCCGGTTGCCGTCCAGGAAGACGGCGTCGAGGCGGAACCGGCGGAGGGTGTGCGCGATGTCTTCGTCGGGGATGCCGATGGTCAGCGCGCGGGTGACGCGGTGGACCACCTCGTCGGCGTGCGCGACACCGTCGTCGGCCCGCATGAGGGCGTAGTGGGCGGCGCTGATGTCGACCCACGGCACCCAAGCGTGCCGCTCGGCCGGGTCCTGCTGCTCCAGGTAGCGGGCCAGCCACACGATCGCCTCGCGGTGGTCGTCCATGTTGTCGTTGTCGTTGCCGCGCTCGGCCAGGGCGGTGCCGTACTGCTCCCATGTGAGCGCGTCGCCGTGTGGCGCGGCGACTGCCAGGCTCGCGATGATCCGGTCGCGGACCTCGGCTTCGACCTCGACGTCGCCTCCGGGATGCCGGTGGTCGAGCAGTTGGGCGAGCAGCCAGTGGTGGTCGGGGGACGGCTCGGGCTCGGCCGCGATGACCGACTCCAGCGCCGCGATGGCGTCGTCGCGGGGAACCTCCTTCCCCCGCGCGAGGAGCTGGTGGCATACGCCGGCGAACAGGGCCAGATCCTCATGATGTGACGCGTTCCTGGGGAGTAGGAAAATGTTGTCCTGCAACAACTTCAGGGCGGCATCGAGGTCGCCGTCCGCTCCGCCGTCCTCCCACCGGAGCGCGACCGCTCGAGCCTGGTTCACCCGCAGCACCGTCTCGGTCGACCTCGTCGCCGCGGCGTCCGCGAGGCCTGCCAACAAGGCAGGGAGGTCATGCAGCTCGTCCGAGGCCTGGTGGGGGTTGTCGGCCTGGGTGGACATTACATAACCGGCTCGGTCGAGGTACAGGTTCGCCAGCTCGATGCGCGTGAAGTCGGCCGCGGCGTCGTCCTCGTACGACCAGGCGGCGGCTTCCTCACCCCGCCGGATCGCCTGGCCCCATTGCCCAAGCTCGGCGTGCCCGATGGCAGCGGCCATCATCCAGTCTCCGCGATTGCTGTTGTCCGGATCGCCCGTGATGCCGTGCCGCAGGAGGTCGAGGGAGTCGCCGATTTGGACCCGGAAGTCGTCGTCCTCCAGGTCGATGTCGTACAAGCGGATGAGGCCCACTGCTCCGGCCAGGGCCGGCGCGAGCGTTTCCGGCGCGGTGGCGAGTTGCTCCACGAGACGTCCGGCCATGGCCAGGACCTCTTCGGTCGACGGCCCGCCGGACTGTTGCCCGTCGATGGTCATGGATGCCTTACCCTCTCCGGCCGTTGCGGACCGACGGGGTCAGCATGACCTGTACTTGATCAAGGACGTCGAGGTGCCGCCGGGGGTCGTTCAGCAGCAGTTCAGCTCTGACCGGAGGCAGGAAGCCGGTTTGGGCCAGTTCGTCGATCGCCTCCCGCAACGCGGTCTCCTCGCTTCCCCGGTCGGCGGTCGCCACTGCGATCACCAGCGCGTCCAGCACTGCCTGGTCCGTGTCCCGGGAGTTCGCCACGTCGTTGTCCGGGATCTCGACGGCCGGCGCGTCCACGGCGCTCGCGGCCATCCGCAGGTCTGTCGGGTTCTCGCGCCTGCCGAGCGGGCGGTCGACGTGGGCCTCCCACCAGCTGACCAGTTCGCGCCTGCCGTCCCCGCCCACATCGACCAGCGACCCGCCCCGGCAGGTCCGCTCGACCAGCCGGATCGCGGCGGGCCAGCCGGTGGCGGTACTCGTCCGGCGCTCCGCCGAGCTTGGCCGCGCACCGGTCGCTCAGGCGACGCAGCAGCCCGGACTCGCCGCGCAGCGGGCCGTCGCACCCCGCCTCGTCGGCGAGGATCACCAGCACGGTGCGGTGGAAGTCGTCGGGCAGGGCCTTGCCGTAGCGGTTGCCGGCGGCGGTCTTCGGCTTCGCCAGTGCCCCACGCTCCGCTCGGTCCTTGCGGGCTTGGTCGCTGAGCCGGAATCGCAGGTGCCGCCGCACCGCGCCGGGCGGGTTGTGCAGGTCGGACGCGCGGTCCGTCAGATAGCGCAGTGCGAGTTCGACGGCGTCGGACACCAGATCACGGCATGGGCAGGCGCCGGAGAGCCGGTAGCCGTTCACCGGCGGGGCCGTCTTCGACGGTGTGCCGAGGCACAGGCCGGTGACGTACAGCTCCGTGTCGCAGGACGAGACGCCGTGCCGGCTGTGGATCGCCTGACGGGCGCCCTTCAGCTCCCACCAGATCGCCTGCGCGACGTCCCGGGGCAGCTTGGCTCCGGAGGGAGGGCTCCGATGATCCGAACGCCCCGGCGGTGGCGGGCGGGATGGGCGAGAGGGATCACTCAGATACGTCATAGACATAGTTTTATATGCGGAAGCCGGTGGAGGGAGTGGTTGATGCCGGATTGTGAGAAAAGTCGCGTTGACTCCGGCTCGCGGCGCGGCCGGTATGAAGGGGGCCCCGCGATGAGATGGAATGAGTTCATGCCGCTGCTTCCCGCGGTCGTCCCGTTGACGACCCAGAAGCGTTCTGAGGTGGTGCCCGCGCGGCTGGCGCGCAACGTGGCGCCGCTGTTCGGCGTGACGTCGCCCATCAGTCCTTTCGGGACCATGACGTGGCTCAGTGACTTCAACCGCATCACCATCACCGAGATCGCGCGAGGCGCGCTGTCGCCCACCCGGTCCGACCGGCCCGAGGTGCCGTCCGGTGCGGACTGGGTGGTGCACGGCCGGGCCGTCGTCGCCGCCCCGGGCAAGTCGCTGCCCAACGAGATCATCAACGCCACGACCAACCGGTTCGGTCCCCACACGAAATCCGCCGTCCTGCTGACCGCGGTCAACACCCTGCTGGAGCCCGTGGCGCTGGGGATGGAGGAGGCGCTGCCGCTGCTCCGGGCGCACGACGGCGGCGCGCTCCCGCTGGCGTTGCGGATCGCCGCGTGGTCCACCGCCGCGATCGAGGTCTTCCGCTCGCAGCCGGCGCTCGTCGTGGCGGCCGTCAAGGCGCGGCGCATCCAGCGTGAGTCTCTCGACAGCCCGCGGTTCGGCAGGGCGGCCGGCTTGGTCAACCGTGCCGCAGCGCGCTCCGAGATGGGCTCCAGGGACGTCGAGAAGCCTGACCCGGTCACACATCCCCGCGAGCTGTTCTTCGTCGACCGCACGGTCTCGTGCGTCGACCTCCCGGACCTCGGCCCCGAACCCGCCGACGACCTGTTGCGGCCTGACGCCGACATCCGCTTCCGCTCGACCGCGCGCGACCGCCATGACGAGCTGGTGGAGCGCCTGATCACCCTGCTCCTCGACGCGAGCGAAGCCGAGGGCGGCGGATACATCTGGGTCAGCGAGCGCGAGCCGGACCAGTTCGTCGCCGAAGCGCTGCTGCCCGCGTCCGGGCTGGTGGACAGCCTGTGCGAGTACTGGTTGTCCGTGCACGGCGGAGGCGATGCGAGCACCGCGACCCGCGTGCTCCTGCCGAGCCCGGAACGGGCTGCCGCGTTGTCGGAACAGGGGCGTCGGGTGCTGGTACTCGCCGCGCTCGGCATCGTGAGGTACGTGCGGGCCGACATCGGCTCGCCTGGCTTCACCGAGGCGGACTTCCTGGCCATGCTCGACGACATCGACGGGCTCGCCGCGCGATGCCTCGACGTCAACGACCCGACGTCGGCAGTGGTCCGCACCAGGCTGGACGTCCTGCGGGTCATGGTGCTGCGGCACAACCGCACTAACCCGATCGCGGGCCTGGTCCGCTCCCTGGTCGCGGGCGTGGACCGCTGCCTCGGGATGCTCGCGGGCGGCGTCCTGGACCGGGGGGCGACCGCCGACGTGCTGGGTGCGGCGTGCATAGAGCTCAACGCGGTCCGCACCACCAACGCGACGGACCGGGCCGCCGGACTCCCGACGCCGGTGGAGCTGGACGACCTCGTGCGCCGCTACTGGCGGGCCTATGCCGATACGCTGGAGGCCGACCTGTCGGCGCCCGGCAGCGCCGCAGCCCACGGCCTCGGTTACCACCTGCACAACTACGCTGCCTTCCTTGGCAGTCACGAGCGCGACGCCGACGATCTGCGGGAAGCCGTGCGCCTGTTTCGTGAGTTCGTCATCCCCAGCCGGTGGCGGCTGTATCGCCGCATCGGCGTCTTCGGCCCTCTCGGACTCACCAGCTACGTCGCCACCGCTTCCACGTCGCGGCTCGGGGAGTTGGCCAGGTCCCGGCACCGGCCGGGTGAGGCGCGAGCCTGGGCCGCCCTCGGCCACGAGTGGATCGACCCGGTGCTGCGCGAGCACGAGGCTGGCCGGTACCAGCCGGTTTCCGACGAGCAACGCGGCCTCTTCGCACTGCGCGCGGCCCCCGCCCTGCTCCTCGCCCTGGAAACCGGTGTGAAGCCCCTGACCGAGGAGGACACCACCCGGCTGCGGCGCCTGCTCGGCATGGCCGAGCAGTGGCTGGAGACCAGTTCCCGGGGCAACGCCGAGGACTACGTGCGCCACGACGAGGTCGAGGACATCCGCAAGAGGGTCGCGGCGTTGGTGGGCTGACGGTTCCGCGGGGCGCTTCCGATGGTCCGCCCACGGCGCCGTCAGGGCGGTCACTGCGGCCGTTCCCGCACTTCGTGCACCCACTCCTGCCACGGTCCCCGGTAGCGGCTGAGGTCCATCCGGGTCGCGGACTCGGTGTCGCACTCGGCGAACCAGGTGAGGGTTGTGTAGTTCTCCACGAGTCCGCTCTCCGACCACGGGCGGTGCGGGCACACGTCTGTGGGAGGTAACGGCGCCCGATCGACCACACCGCAAGGGCACGCGTCCGGCCGGCTCTTCTCACTCGCCCGGAGCACTTGTTGTGCGGGTGCCCGCACCACCACCGCAGCCACCAACGCGGCCCTGGATCGCGTGGTCCGCTTGCGCCCCAGCTCTACGCGCAGCTTGCTCGCCACCAGCTGAACCGCGGCCTGCCGGTCCACCCACAGCGGGGGCAGGACGGTCAGGGCCAACGCGCCGCCGCGTAGACCGAGCACCAGCGCGTCGCGGACGCGGGACCTGACCGTGGCGAACGCCTCGGCTGTGCCGGCGTGTTCGTGGATGCGCGGCGGCTCACCACGGACCTCGCGCAGCCGTGCCTCGACGCGTCGTACCCGGTCCACGAGGAACGGCAACCCGTCCTGGTCGCCGATCTTGCGTTGACCGGTCAGCCAGGCCGTCAGCGCGGCGCGCTGCGCGGGCGTCGTGCCCGCGAACAGCTCTACGAGCATCCACCACGCCAGTTGGTCGGCGTCGGCGATCGCCGTACCGGGCTCGACCGCTTGGGTCTGGTCACGGGTGAAGGTCGAGTCGGCGCTGTCCACCGGGAACTCGTTCCGCGGCTGCCGCATCGCCATCGCGTCGAACTCCGGGTGCAGGCGGCGGAACACCTTGCCCGCGACCGAGCCGCGCTCGGGCCCGTCGGCGGCGAGGAACCGCGCGAACTCCACCAGCGCGGTGACTGCGTCCACTTCCGTCCGACCCCGGCTGGGGGCCACGGGCTCGCGCAGTGCTCGCCGGAGCCGTTGCGCGACCTCGATCGCGTGTCCAGCGACGGCCTGGTCCGCGTCGTCCGGCGACATACCCGACAACTCCGCGACGGCGACCCGGTACGCGGCCACCTGGCCGACCAGGTCCACGTTGCCAATTACCGGGAACTTCGGGTCCGGGCCCGGCTCGACGGCGAGCCGGGCGCGGTGGCGGCCGGCCAGCAGGGCACCCCGGTCGAGCACCGAGATCACCGCCGCCACCGGGTCCGAGAGGGTGTCGGAGGTCGAGACGACCGCGGTCGTGACCATCGCGATGAACGCCGGGTTGTCGTCCGGTCTCAGCGCACGCACGGCGCAGACCACCCGGGCGGCGTCCAGCAACGGAGCGACGAGGTCCTTGTCACGCAGCGTCCTGCTCTGGGCGGCGACCTCGATCGGCACGTCACCGAAGGACATCAGCTGGTCGAAGGCGTTCACCACATTGGTCGCGTTCTGCTGGACTCCCGCGACCTTGCCGTTCACCGACAGCAGTGCGACGGCGAAGAGCGGGTAGGCGTCGGCGGATAGCCGCCGTCCCCGCCGGTCCAGCGTGCCCCACACCCGCTCGCCCAGCGCGACCATCGCGTCCACCACGGCGTCGGCCGAGCCGTACTTGGTGGTCATCCGGTCCACCAGGTGTGGCGGCAGGTGGTCCAGCACGTGCACGGCGGACGAGCGCAGCAGGTCACCGTCGAACGGTGCCGGTTCAGTCCGTGTCGGACGGTCGACCATCGGTCCTCCTGTCGGTGCGGAACCGGAGAGCGGGCTCGTCGGCGTCGGGCGCGAGGGGCAGGTCGGCGGCCAGTGCCAGTGGGACGCCGGGTTCGGGCCCGAGCGTGACCCACTCGCCCGAACCGTCGTCGAGCGCGACTTCCAGCCGCGCCTCGGCAGCGGGCAGCGCCGTGGCGTGCACCACCACGCCGGTGCTCTCGGCTCCGCCTTCAAGCACGTCTTCGGCGCGGTAGGTGGTCCAGCGGATGACCGGCTCGACACCGGCCCGCGCGGCCAGGTCGGTCGGGAGCACGGAGTCATGCCAGGTGAAGACGTCCTCCTCCGGCGGGACATCCGCTGGATCGCCGGTGTGGTGCTCGCCCCGGTAGGACACGTTGACCTGCAACGGGGTGGCCCGCAGTGCCGCGAGCAGACCAAGACCGCTCAAGCGCGTCCACAACCCATCGACCCACGTTCCGGCCGCGATCCTCCCCGGCTCGGCGGAGAGCACGGCTTCGCGGTAGGGCGCCCAGGTCTGCGCCAGAGCGGCCACCTGGCCGAGGTCGAGACGCGTGGTCGTGGAACCGCCACCGTCACCGAGCAGCTGGTCCACCACCGCCAACAGCGACTCGCCGAGCAGGACCCGTTCGTCGTCGGTCAGCCCGAAACCGATGTCCACCTCCACATACGTCGGTGGCCCACCCGGGTCGTCGTCGGCGAACGCGCACGCCAGGCCGGTGCGCAGCCTCCGGAACGCTGTGGGTTCCACGGTCGTGAGCGTCACCTGGACGCGACCGGGGATCGGCAGGTAGTCGACGCGGGCGTATCCGTCCCACGCGGTCAGCATCGCTGGCCCCTTTCCAGTCATTGGTACTTGTTCCCCCGGTTCCCAATGGCGGACGGCCCGGCTCCACAGGCCGGCCGTCGGCCCCTCGCGCACAACCGCGCGCCCCACCCCGCCCTCGGCGTACCAGGCGTCAGCGGAAAACGACCGGGCCCTCGGTGGTCCGGGAACGTGCGGAGGAGGGGCCCATGTCCGGTCACGGAGACGACGACGACGGCAACGGCTGATCAGGCCGGCACCTGGCGGGGGACGCCCGGGAGCGTCCCCCGCTGTCCGTTCCACGATGGAGAGGAGCGACGCGTGTCGCAGTGGGAAGAGTCGGATCAGGAAGAGTCGGGGCCGGAGCGACGTGCCCGGAAGTGGCGGATGAAGGCCCCTCCCGCCGGGATCGTCTACTGGGTGCTCAAGGTGGTTCTCACGGTCGCGGATCTCGCGGCGGCGGTGCTGAACCTGTCCCGCGACCACCGTTGACGCGGCGGGGCCCGGTGCCCTTCGGGGTGCCGGGCCCCTCGCTCGGCCATCCGTCAGGACTACTCGTTGGAATGGTCGGGGAGGTGCGGCGGGATGGGCACGGTTCACGCGCTGTTGGTGGGCGTCAACGACTACGCGGGTCGCGTCCGGCCGCTTCGCGGCACGCACCACGACGTCGGCCACGCCGAGGAGTACCTGAGGACCCGCGTCGAGCGGCCGAAGATCCGAGTCCTGCTCGACGCCGACGCGACTCGGCAGGCGGTCGTGACCGGCCTGCGCGAGCACCTCGGACGAGCCCGCCGAGGGGACACCGCGCTCTTCTGGTTCAGCGGCCACGGCTCGGAAGCGCCGGTGGCCGCCGGTTTCGAGGCGACCGCGCCCAACGGCAGGACGCAGACGATCGTTTGCGCCGACAGCCGGCTCGACGGCGGCGAAGACCTGCTCGACCGTGAACTTGGCGCGCTGCTGGACGCCGTCTCGACCTCCGGCGCGCACGTGGTGGCCGTTCTGGACTGCTGTCACTCCGACGGTTCGACCCGGGGTGACACCGCCCTGATCGCGCGGGGCACGCCCGCACGTCTCCTCCCGCCGAGACCGGAATCTCTTGTGCCCGAACTTTTCGCGGGGACCAGGGACGTGGTCGGCCGACGGCCGTCGCACGTGCTGCTCGCGGCGTGTGACATCCGCGAGAAGGCGTACGAGAAGCCGTTCCGCGGATTTCACCGCGGTGTCTTCAGCCGCGCTCTGCTCGGCCAGCTCGCAGCGCTGGGGCCGGGCGTCGGCTACCGCGAGCTCCTGGTCGCCGTGTCGTGCGACGTGGAGAACGTGGTGTCGGATCAGCACCCGACCCTCCAACCCGTCATCGACCCCTTGGCCGACCAACCGTTCCTCGGCGGTGCCGTGCGGTCGACGTCGACCGGGACGAGGGCGCGGTACGTGCGCGGCTGGTGGCAGGTGGACGCGGGCGCCTGCCATGGGATGCCCGAACCCGTGCCGGGCGACCCGGTGGAGTTCGGCGTGGTGGGCAGCGACCCGGTGCGGTTGTTCCGGACGGTCGACGTCGTCGGCGACCACAGCAAGGTCGAGCCGGTCGGCTGGACACCGGACCGGGCACAGCAGCACCCCGTCGTGACGACGCGAGTGCCGTTGCCCGGCACGTCGGTCGCGCTGGACCCGTCCGGGGAGGATCCCGCCGCGGCTGAGCGGATCGCTGCCGCATTGCGCGTCGCCACGCCGGGCGGCGGGCCCTCGCCGCACGTGCGACCGGTCGACCCGGGGCAGGTGGCGGACATCCGAGTGGTCGTGCGCGGCCCCGGTGTGGTCGATGTGACCTCCGCGGACGGTGACCCGTTCTTCACGCGAGTCGATGTCCGGACGGCGGACGCTGCCGCGCGAGTCGTCGCCGACATGGAGCACGTCGCGCGGTGGCGGGCGGTGAAGGGGTTGGTCAACCCGAACTCCGCCTTGGCCCACGCCGTGCGGGTGGAAGTCCTGTCCGAGCGCGGTGGCCCGATGCCCCTCGACAAATCCGGTGTGCTGCGCGCCTCGTACCGCGGCACGGCACCGCCCAAGGTGCTGGTGCGACTGCGCAACACCCACCACTGCGACCTGTTCTGTGTGTTGCTGGACCTGACCGACCAGTACCGCGTGCACCCCGGCTTGTTCCCGGGCGGCTGGGTCCGCGCCAGGTACAGCGCGTACGCCGCGGGTGGCCGGGCGATCACGCTTTCGCTGCCCCCCGGCAGGCCGGTGGAGCCGGGCGCGAGCGTCCGTGACTGGTTCAAGCTCCTCGTATCGGAGGAGCGGTTCTCCGCGGACCCTTTCCGGCTGCCGCGCCTTGGGGAAAAGGAGCCGGCAGCGGTGCGGGGCACGGCCCTGGGCGGGATCGTCGACCGCCTCGGCCTGGCCGCCACCCAACGCACTACGTCCGATGAGCTCCGGGGCGCATGCGACTGGATGACCTCGATCGCGTCCGTGATGACCATGGTCCCGTGACCTCATTGCCCGGCGTGGGTGAATCCGGCCCACGCCTCGACCGCTCCGACGTCGTGCCGGGTCAGGTGGTTGCGCAGCGCCCAGGGCATCGACGCGGGCGGCGTCCGGTCCCGCAGCGCCCACAGCTGCGCCGCGCGCAGGGCGTCCGCCGCCGGCATCCCCTCCGCGCGCAGGTAGTGGTGGAACATGAACATCAACACCGAGGTCGCCGCGTCCGGCACGTTCCACTGCGCGCTCACCACTGTGCGCACGTTGGCCGCGAGGACTGCCGATCCGATGCTGAACGCCTCGTCGTGCCCGCGCCCGGACTCCCCACTGCGGCACGCCGCCAGCACGGCCAGCGCGACGTCCCGCCCCGGTGAGGTGGTGAGAGCGGCGGTCAGCTCCTCCGCCGCGAGACGGTCACCGTCGGCGAGCAACAGATAGGACGACGAGTCGGCGTCGTAGCTCACCACGCCGTGACAGGCCAGGTGCAGCGTGGAGCCCAGTTCGGCCGTCCCCAGCCAGCCGGCGACATCTGCCCTGGTGCCCCGACCGCCGGAGGCGGCCGATCCGTCCGGCGCCCGGCCGACGAGCCGTGCGCGCGGGTAGAGTGCGGCGACTGCCAGACCCTCGGCACGGGCCGCGACCAGTTCCCGTTGCGTGCCCTTGGTGTCCGGGTCGGCCACCACGAGCGCGTGCCCGCCCGGCGCCACCCGCTTGCGCCAGGCCGTTTCGCACATCAAGCGGGCGGACGGCGTATAAGAGAACGCGACCCGTTCCACGGCGTGCTCACCTGTACGCCGGTCGAGCGCCGCGTGCCAGGGGATCCGCGCCAACTCGCCGATCGGCACGAGCACGATCCGCTTGGTGTCGTCGGGCAGGTGCTCCAGCAGCGGGCCGATCGCGACGTCCCAAGCCCACTCGCACAGCTCGGTCAGGTCGCCCGTGGTGGCCGACTCGAAGTCCGCGTCCGCGTCTCTTTCCGCGACCCTGAGGGAGCGGGCCAGGAAATCCTCGAAGCGCGCGAGCGGGGCTGCGGTGAGGTCCGGCAGGAAGTACCTGCTCGCCTCGTCCTCCGCGGGCACCACCACGGCCGCGCCCGTGCCCTGCTCACCGGGAAGGAGATACACCAGCGCGTCGGCGCCGAGCGCGCCCAGGGCCGCGCGGACTTCCGGCAGCGCGGGCGGGTCGATAAGCCGGGCCGGGCCACCCACCGGTCGGCCGGGCTGCGAACCTGGCACGAGTGGGACGCCGGTCAGCTCGCTCATCACCTGGCGTCGCAGGTCCTCCGGAATCTCGGCGGGGTTGAACGCCACCGCACGCTTCCAGTGCTGCGCCAACGCCGGTTTGCCCGCGTCCGCCAAGCGGCGTTCGATGTCTCGGCGCTCCAGTGCCGAGAACAGGATGAGCCCTCGGCCCGACTCCAGCGCGGTGACGGCGCGATCGGGGTCATGGTCGGCCAGGCAGGCGTGTGCCGCGTCCAGCGCGTCGCCGGCTGCTGCCCGTGCTGCGGCGTGCACGGCGACCGGGTCGGCCTGCACCAGCGCGTTCCAGCAGTGGGCGCGCAGCCCACTGAGGGCAGTGTCATGCCCGAGATCCGCGCGGCCACTCATCCGATAGGCGGCCGCGAGCGGGACCGCGACCATGTGCCAGTACGCGCTGGTGACCGAGCCGACGACATCCCGGGCGCGTTCCAGGACCGCGATGCCGCGGCGCAGATCCTCCCGATCGCCCGAGCGCACGTGGCGGTCGATGATCGCCGCGCCCAGCGACGTCAGGTAAAGACCCATCCGCGCGTCGTGCGGATCCACCCGCTCGAGGATCTCCGACAGCATGGTGATGGCCCGGTCGATCGCCTCCGGTGTGCCGAGGGCCAGTTGGCCGGTGGCGGCGGTGAAAGCGCGGAGCGCCCACTCCGGGGTGGACAGCCCCGGCTGGTCGGCGAGCAGCGGAGAATCGACGAGGACCTTGATCAGCTCGGGATCGGCCATCATGCCGAGACCACCGGGATCGG
Organism: Crossiella sp. CA-258035; assembly: GCF_030064675.1. Classification (GTDB taxonomy): domain Bacteria; phylum Actinomycetota; class Actinomycetes; order Mycobacteriales; family Pseudonocardiaceae; genus Crossiella. The sequence goes on along the minus strand of NZ_CP116413.1, from coordinate 6,928,111 downwards.
CGTCGTGGCCCTCCCTCAGCATGGTGAAGAACGGGGCCACCGAGCGCAACATCTCCGCCAAACCTGCCCTGGTGCTCGCGGGCAGGGCCGGGTGATCGGCCAGCGCGGCCAGTTGGGGCCACAACTCGACCATCCGCCGGGTGTCCAGGCGCAGGAGCGAGGCCTGGAATTCCGCCATCACCCCCATCACGTCGGCGCCACCGACGGCGAACCGCTTGTCGCGCAGCTCCTCGGCCGCCCCCTTGGCGCCCCCAGCGTCCCGGTTGGCCATCGACCGCTGCTGGCGCAGGGTCGTCAACGCCATGTCGGCGATCGTCGAGTAGGGCTCCTCGCCCGAGGCAGCGGACGCCAGGCGCTCGGCTTCGGCCACCGCGCCATCGAAGTGGAAGCCCGGCTCGCCGTGCTGCGCCGCGCTCACCAGCGCCATCGCCCGCACCGCGGCTGATGTCTTCGGCCACGCCGACAGCGGCACCGGGTCCGCGTCGGCGATCGCGGTCAGTTCACGGGCCGCGAGCAGGCGCTCCCGGGTTCGCAACCGGCCGCGCTGGAGGGCGGCGGCCACTGCGGCTGCCGCGAGCTTGGCCCGGCCGGGGAAGTCTGGCGGCAGAGACTGAACGTCCGCGAACGCCCGGTCCAGATCCTGCTCGTCGCCCTCCAGATGCTGGAAGCGCACCACCCTCGCCCAGCAGCGGGCGAAGACCCACGCCGCCCGGTCCGGCTCGTCGATCGCGGCGATGGCGAGGTCGGTGTGGCCCAGCACCGTTGACAGCTCGTCGGTCGTCACGCGGCCCCCTCAGCCCAGGACGACACGACGCGCGCCGACGGTTCGGTCCGTGCTCGGCCGCGCCTTGCCCGACGCCGGGATCGCCCGGTCGCGGAGCTGACGCACTTCTTCTACGCGCTCCGGCGCGGACCGGAGCAGGGGCACCACGTTCCGGAACGCGCTGTAGTAGTAGTCGACGGGCACTGCGTCGTCGCCGACCCGAATCGCCTCGTAGCCGATCTCGGCCACCGCCGACTGGAGGTCCGAACCGGCGAACCCCTCACTGAGCACCACCAACTCGTCGACGACCTCCCTGGCGACCGGCACCCTGAGGTACTTGCCCAGGTAAATGCCGATGATCTCCCGGCGTTCCTCTTGGTCGGGCAGGTCCACGAAGAACATGTCGTCGAACCGGCCGCTACGCAGCAGCTCCGGCGGCAGCGACCGGGTGTCGTTGGCGGTGGCCACGACGAACACGCGGGCGCGCGACTCCTGGAGCCAGTACAGGAACTGGCCGACCAGGCGGGTGGTGATGCCGGTGCTGTCGCTGCCCGACCCGGCCAGCCCCTTCTCGATCTCGTCGATCCACAGCACGCACGGTGCCACGGTGTCTGCGGTGGCGAGGGCGTCGCGCAGCCTGCCCTCCGACTGGCCCACGTAATGGCCGAACACCGACGCCATATCCAGCCGGTACAGCGGGAGCTGCCAGTCGGCGGCGATCGCCTTGGCCGACAAGGACTTCCCACAACCAGGCACCCCGACCAGCAGTATGCCGCGCGGCGGCCGCATGCCGCGGTCGCGTAGGTCCATGGTCAGCAGGGGGCGCTTGCGGTCCAGCCACTGGCGCAGGCCAGCCAGGCCGCCGACACGATGGTCGCCGTCCCGCAGCGTCACCCGCTCCAAACCGGCCAGCTCGTTGAAGATCGCATCCTTGGCCCGGCTCAGCCCTGGCAGGTCGTCCTTGGTCACTGACCGCTTCACCACGAGCGTGGCGAGGATGTTCAGCGCCTCGATCTTGGTAACACCGGCGAGGATCGACGCCGCCTGGTCGTACTCGGCGGACCCCCACTCGATCGGGATGTCGGATGAGTAGGGGCGCAGGAAGCTCTCGATCTCGGCGCGCATCTCGTCCATGTCCGGTAGGTCGAGCGACACCGCCATGCCCATGCGCTGCAACGGGGTCCACACCGGGTCGGAGGTGATCACCACCATGCTGCCGCCGTGCTCCTCCGCGAGCGTGGCCAGGTCCGAGAAACGACGGGATATGTCGTTGTCCTCTGACAGGTGCTGTACGTCGGTGAAGACGATGGTCAGGTTGGACCTCGACTGGAACCACTCGCCCGCGAGGTCTAGCGCGCCGAGCAACGATCTGTCGTCCGTGACGGGCTGCCGGGTGCGCAGATCCCGTAGTCCCTGACTGAGGGTGTGCACGAGGATGTCGAGCTGTTTGATCCGGGCCAGCTCACCAAGCATGTCCAGGGCACGGCTCCGCTCGACCGTGCGGACGGTGACGAACGGGATCCTCGCCAGGAGGTACGACTCGATGCGGGCTCTGGTCTCCGCCCCGTTGGGCATGCTGACCGTGTCCTTTCAGAGGATGACCCGCCTGCTGGCCACGGGCCTGGGCGCCGGTGGCGCGGGCCGCGGTTGGGTCAGGCCGGGGATGAGGCTGTTGGCGCGGATCACGGCCTGGAACGCCGCCGGGGTGTCCCGGGCCGAGCCCTCCAGGGTGCGCTGCGCCGATCGGACGGTGTCAGACAGCGCGTCGCGCAGGCTGTCCCGCAGCCCCACGGGGAGTTGGGGGAGTTCGGCCAGTTCCCGCAGCGGTGCGAGCAGGCCGCGCGCGTTGTGCAGGGCCGCCGCGATGGCAGTGGTCGCCCCTGCCGGAGCGCCGGTCACCGCTCGCATGTCGCGCTGGAGCGTCTCGTGCCATCGTCGCTGACGGTGCTGAAACGCCTGCACGACCAGGTTGAACAGCCGTTCGGTCATGTCCGGGCCGAGCTCGGCGGTCATCGCGGGCAGGTGCCCAGAAGACAGGTCCTCGCCACGGCCGAACGCCTCCAGCCAGCTCGCCCACGCCGCATAGGGACCGGGCAGGCGCGTCACCGGGGACCTGTTCGATGGCCACGGCGCCGGTTGAGGAACTCGACGGGCGGCAGCAAGTCCCAGCTCGGCAGGTTCAGCGCCACCCCGCCGTCCGCGGCGGTGTGGCGGGAACTCCTGTGCGGATCTCCCGTCTCCGGCGCGGGAGTGTGCGGATCGCCGTGGCGCGGGGGATCGATCGTCGGGTCCGGCATGTCGGTCACGCGCCCCTTCGCTCGCCGGGGGTCGACGGCGCGAACGCGGCGCCTTCGAGTCGCCCCATGTACTGGCGGAACCGCTCCGCGCCCGCGAGTTCCCGCTGCCACTCGCCCCGCAAGTCCACCAACTCCGCGATGCCGCCACGTAGCGTGGCGGTAGCTACCACCTTGCGCTGCTCGCCCTGGGCACGGATCTCAGCCCTGCGCGCGGGGAAGCCGCGTACCTGCCACATAGACCAGCCGCCCAGACCCGCCGCGACGAGCAGGCAGAACACCGCGAAGCCGACCCCGCCGTTGAGGGCAGTCAGCAGGGCGACGAGCGTCAGCACACCGGTGCCGATCGCGGCGTACAGCGGTGACCCAGTGAACCGCACCGCAGCGACGGCCCGTTCGGTCTCGTCGTCGATGTGCCGCGCCAGACCAGCGACCAGCGCCGGCTCGTCGGTGCGGCCATCCACCTGCGCGGTCCAGCCTTCCAGCGTGAGCGTGACGGCTTTTGGCTCGGAGGCGACGTTGGCGGCCTCCAACCGGCCCGCGCCCTGGACGATCCAGTCCCTGGCCAGGGCGATAGAGGACCGCCGGGTGCCCAGCGACACACCGGCCTTGTCTGGCTGCAGCGCGGAGTTGCTGATCAGCGTGAGGAAGTCGGTGGTCTGCTCGTGGAGCGGGTCGACCAGCCGCATGGCCTTCGCCGCCGCGTCCTTGTCGCCTTCGGCGTCGATGACCGCCTGGAGACCGGCCTCCTCCTGCCGCAGCGGCGCTTCCTCGATGTCGTAGCCGGTCACCAGGCTGTCCAGGATGCCGTCGACTCGCTCACGTAGTCCGTTGTCCAGCGGGATCGGGCCGGTGAAGATGCGGCGGAACATCTCTTCGGCCGCCCCGTGCACGGTCGCCCCCTCGTACAGGGCTTTGAGTTGCGGCCAGGTCGGGCTGATGGTCTGCAGGACCGTGTACCGCGGGTCCACCGGCCTGCGCTCGGCGTCGATCACCTGCGCCCAGCGATCCACCTGCCGGTCGACGATCGCCTGGTCGGCGTTCAGCCGGTCGTACCACTCGCGCATCTGGTCCAACACGATCGGCTTCGCGGCGTGGCCGAGGGCGCCCGTGCTGACCGCGTCGATGATCACGGTGAACTCGCGTGACAGCTGGCCTGGGTCCTGCCGCGCGACGTACTGCCGCAGCCATCGCGAGGTGGCCTCGTCGCGATGGTGCCGGCGCAGCACGAGCGCGAAGAACAGCGACGCCTTGTCATTGTCGCGGCGCACTGCCTCCTGGAGCGCTTTGCCCGCGAGTTCCTCGTCGTTCCGGATCCATGCGGCGAGCGCGATCAGCGCCGGCGCCAGCCAGTAGCCGGGGGTGAGGAGCATCAACTCCTCGGTCAGGTTGCGCATGGTGCCGTGCGAGACGATGCCGACGTCCAGAGCTTGCAGGGTGCCGGTAGCCAGCCTGCGTACCTCGCGAAAATGGCCGTAGTCGGTGTCAAGCGTCTGCCGGACCTCGACGATCTTGGTGTGCGCGACCTGAAGGTAGTGCTGCCGCAGCTGCTCGCGGGCGAGCTGGTCGAACGCGGTCTGCAACACGCTCAGTTGCCGAGCTGCCTGGTCCTGCTTGGTGTGGACGACGTTGACTGAGTGTTGGATCTTCTCCTGCTCTTCCGCGAGCCGGATGGTGGCGTTGGTGACGTTGTCGACCGCCTTGGTGAGGGCGCTCAACTGCGGGACGTGGACGGAGTTCACGCTTCCCCCTCCAGCACGGCGGTCGTGCCGTCTGTCCGGATGCACACCATCCGATCGTTGTAGACCTCGATCGCCAGGTAGACCGGCGAGATGGCCAGTGCCCTAGCTCGCTCCAGGCCGCCAGGCACTGGCTCGCCGGTCCGGTAGTGCTCGATGATCCCGCCGTCCAGGGCCAGGGTGTGCACCTCGAACGGCTCGCCGAGATAACACTTGCCGACGATGCCGACCGGTGTGGAGCAGTATTGGGCCTCGAATTCCTGGCGGATTCCGTCGACCAGTTCCCGCACTTCTGCGGTGCCCAGTCGGCCGCCGCTGTCGAGCGCTTTGATCGCGTCCATGTAACGATTCGATCTTTTTTGCAATCGGCTAATCCGCTCTGTCCGGGACGTCGTCCGGACGCTCGGCGCCCGTGGGCCGAGCGCCGTCATTTTTGCATTGATCAATGGCCGAGGCACGTTGCAACTCCCGCCCTCGAGTTTGTGTGGACTGATTCGATTTTTGTTGTCAGCAGGGTCGTCGTCCGGCCGGTCCGGTTCATTACAACGGACGTCAGCCGAGTACGAGAAGCGCGCACAGGGCCACGCCAGTGACCGTCCACAGCGCCGCCAGGGCCATCGTGGTGACCTGCGTGGAGACTTCCCGGAGGCGAAGTCGAACCACCATCGTCTGGCCTGTCGCCGTGGCGACCAGGTGGCGGACTATCACCGTGCCGGACCGAGTACGCCTGCCGTACACGTCGACGATGTCACCCCGCTTCGGCGGTGTGGGACTGAACCAGCCGGGTGCAGAGCATCGGTGCTCCGCGCCCGAGAGCTCTTTCAGTGTCATGACCTGCACTTCTCTAGTGAATTTCCGGATCTCCGCGCGAACGGGCAGGGTCAATGACCACCGCGCCGGCGGCACGTCTCGTCGGATCTCGGCGGGCAACGCGGCGCGCAGCGCGACGCCGAGCCCGATGGCGAGCACTAGGCAGGCCGCGGTCGCCGCGGCCGCCCTGGCGAGCAGCACCGCTCCGCCGAGCGGTGCCGCGGCCAGCAGTCCGCCGGCCGTCAGAACCATGCCGAAGCGCAGGAGGAGCACTGTCGTCCGTTCCACGACAGGTTCTTGACGGACGGCGCCGATGTCGATCACGGTTCCGATCACGGCGCGCCCCGGAATGTGGATCGCATTTTTCGAGAGAGGAGGCGAGATGTGCTCCAGTGGAATGCGTGTCCTGCTCACTTTTTGTGGAGGTGAGGGACCGGCTGAACCGGCGCCGCAGCCGGGGCAGTGCAGGTCATTACTGCTCAGTGGGTTTCCGCAAGTGTTGCAAGAGTTCGCCACGACAGGCTCCTTGCGTGAGAAAGGAAATGTTGGGACGTGCGAAGACTATTGTGTCTGGTAAAGGTCGCGTTGGGAAGTGAGCGCGACGAGCGGTCCCCGCGCCGGGATGATGGGATGAGGTGTGTAACGTGAATGACTCAGGAAATACTGACGGTCCACGCGCCGAAGGCACCCCGCTGTGGGGTGCGCACACGGGCGAGGTGACCCCGCCGCAGTCCGTGCCACCCTGGCCCTCGCCGCCGTCCAAGCCGCCTGGGCGAGGCAAGGTTGTGCCAATTGCGCTGGTGACGGGTGCCGTCGCGTTCCTGGCGGTGGTGGCCGTCGTGACCGTCGTCGCGGTGCGAGGCCAACAGGAGGTGACCGCGGGGGAGACTTCGTCCGTCGCGTCTACCGCGCTCACCACGACACCTACCGCGTACCGGACTGCCGAGCCCTCGTTGACGACTGGGTGGACGCCGACTACCACGGGCCGGCCGACGACGGTAACCATCTCGGCGTCGGACGACGTGCCGGTCGGCTATCGGAGGGTGGCCGGGCCGGAACGCATCCGCGTCGTGATCCCGGTGGACTGGCCGGTGAGTCCCGGTGCGATGCCGTCGAGCCAACAGGCGGACAGCCCGACCAATCGCGGTGACCTGCTTCGGTTCGGCGGTAGTGACTCGGCCCCTGGTTCGCTGCTGCAGTCGGTAGCGGGAAACGAGACGGACAACTCCGGTATCCGCCAGGGGTATCAACGCCTCAGGCTGGAGCGCGTGTCATCGACGTCCGCGGTGGTGGAGACGGTGGAGTGGGAGTTCCTCTATGACAAGGACGGCGGTCGGAAGCACGCGATGGGGCGGTTCTGGCGGCTCAACGGCATCGACTACGTCGTATACGCGTCAGCAAGTGTCGCCACATGGCCGACGGTCAAGCCGATCTTCGATGTCCTCGCCAGCACCGCCGGCCCGATGGCTTGAGGTGAGGCTTCCGTTCGTTAGGAAGGGTTGATGCGGGGACTGCGATCGCGCGCGAGGTTTCTTTGCAGGCAAGCGTTTCCGGCCGATCAGGGCACTGGCGACTCATGTGGTGGCACCGAGCCCATAGCCGTGTTCGCCGACACGGGGCAGTTCGCTCAACACGATGCGGTGGTCACGCTGGTGCATTTCACCTGCCCCCGCGCGGGCGACCGCATACTCGACGCTAGCGTCGAGAGCGAGGACTCCTCGTCCGGGCTGGTCTCCCGGGAGCCCATCCCAGCCTGGCTGCACACTGCACGAACGTAGGCGACCGCCGAACGGCGACTTCGCTGGTTTTGAGTCCAAGGGTGCCACGCCGCTTCACGAACGGCTCGTGCCACCACGCCGCAGCACATACCGACCTGGTCCTGATCCCACCGGATACCGCTCGTCGGCGAGCCATCGGCCGAGAAGTCCTTCGCGGACAAAGAGTCCGAGTGAGCGTGGCTGCGCGTTGAGGAAGCCATCATGATCATCCTGTGCAAGCTCGACAAGGAGGACTTGAACGTCCACCGTGAGCACTTCGCCCATGTGCTACGCACCAAACCTCTATCTGACCAAACAGGTGGGCGGCTCGCCGGAGGCCCACGGACAAGCCCTTTGGGCGGTCCTGCGCTCGCAGGACCAGCCGGGCCGAGGCGGTGACGCGCAACAATCTCGGCGTGGCGCTGACAGCGATGGGTCGTTGGACCGAGGCGCTGTTCCACTATGAGCGGGTAGGCGGGCTGTTCACTCACCTCGGCGGCGGCCACGTCGGCAGCAACGCCCTGGTCAACACCGCTTCGGTGCTGCGCCCGCTTGGCGGAAGCGAAGCGCCACTGGCGGGAAGACCTAACCCTCTGCCGAGAACTGGGCTCCCCTCATGCCGCCGAACTCGCCATGAGGTGTCAAGGCTCTGCACCAACTGACGGTAATCGTCCAACCGACTGGTGGCCGCTTCTCCGATCGCCAATTGAAGCCTCGCGGCTGCTTTGGCCCGTGTGGGCAAGGCTGAGCCGGAACCATCGAAGGCTCGCTTCGCTGCGGCTGGCGGCGGGCCCGCTGAGGTCGGAGCCGAGAGCGAACATCTGCGAGCCCGAACCCTACGTCCGATCGGCCTGTTCCAGGTTTGTCGGCTAGGGGTCGGAACGCTGGCTGCTTCCGGGTGGGTGAGCGTCACGATCGATCCACGTAGCAGGCCAGGCGATGGAGCATCCAAGTGGCGAAGTTCACCTGCGGAGGGCGAATGGCCATATCAGGACATCCGAACTGGCGAAGATCATGTGCAATGCACCTGACCTGTGATTGTTCGGACTGAAGCATGCGCATTTGCCGAGAACGCCACTGTGGCTAGGTAGTGCTCGTGCGGACGCTGTGACCTGCGGAAAGGGTCGAGGCGACCGCTTGAGCCACGTGGAACTCTGTGATCACAGAAGAAGAGCCTTGCAGACAAGAATCATCTACAAGGCCCTGAACTGCAAATATAACTGGTGGACGATACTGGGATTGAACCAGTGACCCCTACCGTGTCAAGGTAGTGCTCTCCCGCTGAGCTAATCGTCCGAGGCGGAGGCGGGAATCGAACCCGCGTACAGGGCTTTGCAGGCCCTTGCCTAAGCCACTCGGCCACTCCGCCGTTCCCTGTGGGAAGCCGCGCTCCGAAGATCACGACCCTACAGAGGTCCGGCCCGTGAACGAGCCGCCCAGAGCGGATGACGGGACTCGAACCCGCGACCCTCACCTTGGCAAGGTGATGCGCTACCAGCTGCGCTACATCCGCATGTGTTCGGCGAGGCGAAGTTTCCGTGCTGCTTCCCCCTGTGTTACCGGGGGTTTCCGCTCTTGCCGTCCAACGAGGAGAACCTTATCGGACGAGGGGGAGCCGGATCAAATCGGGGGTCCCCCACCGCGGGCGCGCGCCGCACCGCGCGCCGTTTCCTCAGCTCAGGTCGTTGGAGAGCAACTGGGAGAGGGCCTCGTCCATGTTGACCCACAGGTTCTCGTTGCCAGGGGCGGCCAGGTCGTAGGTGCGGTCCAGGAAGTCGGCGAGCTCCTGGGCGGAGGCCTCGAACATGGCGTGGCCGGACGGGGAGCTGAGCTCGATCACGACCACCTCGGGGTCGTCCACGGCCGGGCGGATGCGCACGTCGCCGTCACCGGCGTCGGCGATGAGGCCGTCGGCGAGCAGATCGCGCGAGAAGACCCAGTCGACCCAGCCGGTGCGCCCGGTCCGGAAGGCGGCCACCACCGCGTACGGGTCGCGGGTGTCGTAGCGAAGCTCGACCTGGACCGGGACCGCGGGGGTCCGCGGGGCCAGGAGGTCGAAGACCGCCGTGGAACGGAGGGTCACATGGTCGTTGCGCATCGTCGCCCGCCTTCCTGCACTGCTGCCGTTGCCTGCCGCCCTAGGAACGGCCATGCGTTGTATTTGTGACGTGGGAGTGGCCAGTTGCGCTCGCCTATGGCCGATAGATCACCCATCCGGGGCAGAACTACTTCGGTGGGCGACCAGAGCGTTGCGCTGAGTGGTCAGTCATCGTGTCTGGATTTGGTTTCGAGGTCTAGCCTGAACCGGTCCGCGCCCTCGTGCGAACGCTGGATGTGAGGAACCCCTTGGTTGCTGATCGGCCGAGATACCCGGCTGCACGGCTCGACCACGCTAGCACCGCCGAACAGGACGGGCGGCCCGCCGGAGGAGTGACCGACCGCGAGCTCGTCACCCGGTTGGCGGAAGGCGACCGCGTAGCGTTCGCAAGCCTGTACGACCGGTACTGCCGACAGGCGTACTCGTTGGCCAAACGTGTCTGTGTCGACACCCAGCTCGCCGAGGATGTCGTGCAAGAGGCTTTCCTCACACTGTGGCGCGACCCCGGCCGCTACCAGGCCGAGCGGGGCAGCGTCGGCACCTGGCTGCTGACCGTGGTGCACCACCGCGCGGTGGACGCCGTGCGCAGGGAGAACACCCAGCGCAAACGTTCGGCCGCGCAGGCCGAACAGGCCATCACCGGCGAGCGCGAGGCGCCGGGCGCGGACGCTGCGGCGATCACCGGCGTGCTGGGCGAGCAGGTGCGCGGCGCACTCGGCGAGCTCAGCCAGGACCAGCGGGAAGTCCTCGTGCTGGCCTACTACGGCGGCTACACCCAGTGCGAGGTGGCCGCGCTGACCGGCGTCCCGCTCGGCACGGTGAAGTCGCGGATGTTCGCCGCGGTTCGCCGGCTGCGCACCCTGCTGACCGGCGGCAACGACCAGGACCGTGACCTCGGGGAGCAGCGGTGAACACGAAGTTTCAGGGCCAGGACTGCCCCCACGAGGAGCTGGCCACCGGCTGGGCGCTGCACGTGCTGGACCCGGCGGAGGTGGCCGAGTTCGAGGCGCACCTGCCCGGCTGCGCACGCTGCCGGGACGTGGTCGCGGCCACCCAGGAGGTCGGCGCCGAGCTCGGCGCGGCGGTGCCGCAAGAGGATCCACCACCGCACCTTCGGGCGAACCTGTTCGCCCGAATCGACCAAGAACCCCAGGTGCCCGCCCGTTCGGGGAGCCATTCCGGCGGTATCGCCGAAGTGTCGCCAACGGTCGGCGAACGGCAGCCTGATGATGAACTTTCGAACCGGCGGGATGCCCGCAAGTCTGTTCGTCCGGGCAACCGGCGGTGGCTGGCCGTGGCCGCGGCGGTGCTGGCCGTTGTCGCGATCGGCGGACTGGGCATCCGGGTCCTCCAGCTCGACGCCGAACGCGACGCCGAGGCCGCCCGCGCCGCCGCGCTGACCAAGGCGGTGCAGCTGGTCGGCGACCCGAACATGCGCCGCGCCCTCATCGGCGCCACGAGCGACGGTCACCCCGTGGCGATGATGGTCGCCGCGGGCGGTCGCGGCGCGATCGTGCCGATGGACCTGCCGGCCAACGACCAGTCCCGGCAGACCTACGTGCTGTGGGGCCTGTCCAGCCCCGGACAGCCGCCGAGAGCGCTGGGCGCCTTCGACGTGGCGGGCCCGGAAATCGAGCCCCGGACCGTAAGCTGGGGCGACAACGCGCCGCAGTTCACCGGGTACGCGGTGTCCCTGGAGGACGGGCGCGCCGCACCCGCGAGCCCGACGACCGTCGTGGGCCAAGGAAACCTGGAGTAGGCGCTGAGCAGCACCTCCGAACAACACGAGCCCGCGGGCTTCACCAAGGACGGCGCCCAGCCCCACGTGCTGGACCGCCTCGCCGAGCGCTGGGGCTTCGCCGCCAAGATCCGCAACAGCCCCACCCTCCGCCTCGTCTTCCGGATCGCGGTCGGCGTGGTCGGCGGCCTGGTGCTGGCCCTGGGCATCGTGCTCATCCCGTACCCGGGCCCCGGCTGGCTGGTCGTCTTCGCCGGCCTGGCCATCCTGGCCACCGAGTTCTCCTGGGCCGGCAAGACCCTCGCCTACGCCAAGTCCAAGTACGACGCCTGGACCCGCTGGCTGCGCCGCCAGCACTGGGCGGTCCGCTGGGGCGTGCTCGCCCTCACCGGCCTCGTGGTGCTGACGACACTGTGGCTGCTCAACGTCTTCGGCATGATCGCCGGGTGGTTTGACCTGGACCTTCCGTGGGCTAGGACCCCGTTTTCGCGGTAGCGAGTGGATCGTGTAATGTTCTTCCTGCCCGGCCGGAAGGCAGGGCGGGAAGACCCGGGCGATTAGCTCAGCGGGAGAGCACTTCGTTCACACCGAAGGGGTCACTGGTTCGATCCCAGTATCGCCCACCGCAGGTCAGAGGCCCTGGAGAGACAATCTCCAGGGCCTCTTGCCATTTCGTACAGCAGTGGAAGTACAGCAGCGGCCCTGGAAGTCGGGTTCGCACGCGGTGTCCACGCCGCAAGCCGCTTCGCGTGGACGTGCACCTTCCCGATCCGGCACCGGGGAGATCCTGTGGGACTACAACCGGATCGACGACCCGCCTCGGCGTTGCGATGTCGGTATGCCGGCAGATGTGGCCCGGGGTCGAGGAGGCAGGGTGTGGCGCTGCCGTCACCAGGGCCGGTGACGCGGTGCGCGAGGCCACGATCACCCAGTCCTGAGCCGGACTCTCCGGCCCGGTCTAGCCCTTGGGCAGGGTGAGCAGGGCCTGGACCGGCAGGTGGTCGGAGGGGAACTGGCCGTCGCGGGCGTAGGTGTTGATGGCCGCGGCCCGGATGCTCGTCGCGCCCCTGGTGAGGATCCAGTCGATGCGGTCGCCGTTCGGCACCAGGGGGCGGTAGCCGTGGAAGGTGGCGTGCAGGGGGGTGCGGCGTTCGGTGGCGGCGGGCCAGGTGTCGGTGAGGGTGGCGCCGGTGCGGAGGATGTCGTAGGCCGGGGTGTTGCCCGCGGCGGTGTTGAAGTCGCCGGTGAGGATGACTGGGAGGCCGGGGGACAGGGCGTTGATCCGGTCGCGGACCAGTTCGGCGCTGCGCTGGCGGGAGTTCTCCGATTCGTGGTCGAAGTGGGTGTTGACGGTGACGAACTCGGCGCCGGTGCGGCGGTCGGCGAAGCGGACCCAGGTGACCATGCGGATGACCCGGTTGCCCCAGGACTTCGAGCCGATCACGTTCGGGGTGTCGGAGAGCCAGTAGTGGTCGAAGGCCAGCGGGGTCAGCCTGCGGGTGTCGTAGTAGACCGCCATGAACTCGTCCTGGCTGCCGCCCGCGCGACCGAGGCCGATCCAGTCGTAGTGCGCGGGCAGGTCCGCTTCGATGTCCTTCAGCTGGCCGTAGAGACCTTCCTGGGTGCCGAGCACGGTGGGCTGTTCGCGGCGCAGCAGCTCGGCCAGCACCGGGCGGCGGACCGGCCAGGAGTTCGGCTGGGTGGTCGCGGCGTAGCGGAGGTTGAACGACATCACGTGCAGGGTGTCGCCGCGGGCAGGGCCGATCACCGGGGCCCCTCCGGCCAGCGCGGGGGTGGCCTGGGTCAGGCCGAGGACGGCCAGAGCGGTGCAGAACAGCTTTGCCAGCAACGGTTTCGCGCGGTGGGCTCGGCGGGACATGGTTCCTCCGCGGGGTTCGGGGGCGATCCCGTTCACCCTGCCAGGCCCGGAGGCGGCCGAGCGTGTCGATGTGGTGGCCGGTAAGGGAAATCCGCCGGAAGGCGCAGCGGGGCCGGGTCGCGGTCCGGTGGCCGGGCACCTGCGCGAGCTGGGTGGCGGCGCCTGTGGTGGAGTGGCGGGGTGATCTCAGAGGTGTTGCCGATGCTGGCCTGTCCGCACTGCGGGCTGGAGCTGGCCGCCGAGGGGCGGGCGGTGCGGTGCGCGGCGGGGCACTCCTTCGACGTGGCGCGGCAGGGGTACCTGAGCTTGCTGGCGGGGGACGCGGGGGCGGGGACCGGGGACACCGCGGCGATGGTGGCGGCGCGGGCGGAGTTCCTGGGGGCCGGGCATTTCCGGCCGGTCGCGGAGGCGGTGTGCGCGGCGGCGGGGGAGGCGCTGGCGGCCGACGGAGCGGCGGAGGGCGGGGCGGCGGACGGCAACGCGGCCGGTGGGGCTGTGGTCGACCTCGGGGCGGGGACCGGCTACTACCTCGGGCAGGTGCTCCGTGGCGTGCCCGAGGCCGTGGGGCTGGCGCTGGACCTGTCCAAGTTCGCGGCGCGGCGGGCGGCCAGGGAACACCCTCGGCTGGGGGCCGTGGTGTGTGACGCGTGGCGGCGGCTGCCGGTGCGGGACGGGGTGGCCTCGGTGGTGCTCAACGTGTTCGCGCCGCGCAACGGGCCCGAGCTGGCCCGGATCCTGGCCCCTGGCGGGCGGCTGGTGGTGGTGACGCCGGAGGCCGGGCACCTCGGTGAGCTGGTGGCGGCGCTGGGGCTGTTGCGGGTGGATGAGGGCAAGGCGCGGCGGGTGGAGGAGAAGCTCGGGGCCTACTTCATCCGGGTGGATGACGAGGTTCGCTCGTTCGAGTTGTCCTTGGCGCATCGGGACATCGCGACCGTGGTCGGGATGGGGCCGAGCGCCTGGCACACCGATCCGGCCGAACTGGCCGGGCGGATCGGTGTGCTGCCGGAGCCTTGTGCGGTCAGCGCTTCGGTGCGCGTCGCGGTTTACCGTCGGGCTTGCCGGTAGCGCGGCCCTGGCCGGTGCGGCCCTGGTCCGACTTGCCGTGCCCGAACTTCCCCTGGTCGGACTTGCCGTGCGCGGACTTGCCCTGGCCTGACTTGCCCTGGCTGGAGCGGCCCTGGGCGGCTGCCTTGCCCTGGGGGGCGCGCAGGCCGCGGTTGGTGGACTCCTCGCGGCGGCTGCCGTCGGTGCGCAGGTTCTTCGGCAGCGGCGGCCAGGACAGCGAGCGGTCCGCGGCCAGCTCATCGGCCATGCCCAGCCACTGGCTGAGCTTGATGGTGCCCACCGCGGCCTGCGACTCGATGCCGATCTCGTGCAGCATCCGGTGCGCCCGGCCCCTGGTGATGAACGAGGTCAGCGCGGCCCGCGCCGGGGTGTTCGGCGACCCGTACGCGGTGCTCAGCAGCGCCCAGATCACCCCCTGCAGGTGGCGGCTCTGGCCGGACTTGCGTTGCAGCACCAGGTGCGCGGCGTCGACCTTGGGGGCCGGGCGGAACGCGGTGGCCGGGACCCGGTGCTTGATGGCGATCTCGAACCGGGCCGCCCACCAGGCGTTCTCCAGGTCCCTCGGCCAGGCCGCGGTCAGGCGTTTGGCCAGGCCCCACTCCACCAGCAGGTCAGCCTGGGTGAGCGAGCCGTTCGGGGTGTTCAGCAGGCGGCGCAGCAGCGCGGTGGTGATGGAGAACGGGATGTTGGCCACCACCGCGAACTCCCGGTGCGGCAGCGGCACCGACAGCAGGTCGGCGTGCACCACCCGCAGGTTCTCGTGCTCGCCGTAGCGGCGCTCCAGGTCGCCGACGAACTCCTCGTCCCGCTCCACCGCGAGCACGCGGGCCCCGGTGCGCACCAGCTCGGCGGTGATCGCACCGGTGCCCGCGCCCAGGTCCATGACCAGGTCGTCCGGGCCCAGCCGGGCGTTCACCACCAGGTCGCTGATCACCTTCGAGGAGGACAGCAGGTGGACACTGGAGTGGTTGGGCTGGCGCTGACGCGGCGGACGACCTGGTTGCACCCTCCTACGCTAGCTGGGCGAGTCCAGTAATGACGAAACCGTGGTCTGCCTGGCGAGCAGTTCGACCACATCCATCGGCTCGCCGCGGCGGGCCATCGCCTGCCGCTGCCGCTGCGCGCCGCCGCCCACGGTGAACAGGTGCTCGGTCAGCCGCTCGACCAGCTCCAGCTCGCCGTTGGCGCTCAGGAACGGCCGCAGCCGCCGCAGAGCACGTCGCAGCACCGCGCTGACCGGCAGCAGCGAGCCGGACTCCGGATCGGGGCAGTGGCCGCCGAGGCCGTCCCGCGCGGCCCGCCACAGCGCGGCGCGCAGCACCTCGTGCGGGATCCGCGGCGCGGCCACCCCGGCCTCGATGTCGTGGCTGGCGGCCTGGGCCAGCGCGCGCACCAGCACGCCCAGCAGGACCGCCTCCTCGACCGTGGCCGCCACGTCGCAGACCCGGACCTCCAGGGTCGGCTGGGCCTCCGACAGGCGGATGTCCCAATAGACCATCTTGCGGTCCAGGGCCGCCCCGGCGCGCAGGAGAGCGCTCACGCTGGCGTCGTAGTGGGCGGGGGAGTCGAAGAACGGCGGCGGGCCAGCGGAGGGCCAGCGGGCCCAGCTGACGTGCCGCCAGCTGGCGTGGCCGCTGTCCTGGCCGCGGGAGAACGGGGAGTTCGCGCTCAGCGCGAGCAGCAGCGGCAGCCAGGGGCGCAGGTGGTTGGACAGCCGGATGCCGAACTCGGCGTCCGGGATGGCCACGTGCACGTGGCAGCCGCACAGGGTGTCCACCAGGCCGCCGTAGCGCTCGGCGATGAGGTGGTAGCGGTCCTTGCCGGCCAGCGGCGGCGGCCAGGGCTCCGGGAAGACCGCGGTGCCGGTGGCCAGCAGCCACAGGTTCAGCTCGCGGGCGCTGTCGGCCAGCCTGCCGCGCAGCCGGGCCAGGTGGTGGGTCAGCTCCTCCGCGGTGGTGCAGACCGGCGAGGCGGTCTCCACCTGGAAGCGGGTCAGCTCCTCCTGGAGCTCGTCGTCGGACTCGCTGGCGTCCGCGCCCCGGCGCACGGCCGCGGCCTGCGCCGCCAGCCTGCCGGTGTCCGCGTCGACGAGGATGAACTCTTCTTCGACCCCGAAGGTCCACTCGCTCATGCCCATCACCCTGCCGCAGTGGGGCGGGCGAAGGCTGCGCGCATCCGGGTGGCTACCCGGGGCATCCCGGCGGTTGCCGGGGAAGTTGGGGCGGTCGACGCGCTAGGTCGCCTCTCGGCGAAAGGCACGACATGGCTCCAGCCGAACGGTATTCCATGAAGGCGGAAAGTGAGCCCGGGGGACACGTAACACGCCGACCACCAAGTACAACTTATCGCACTTGCCGTTTGTTCCCCAAAACGAAGAGGGCCGTCGGCCGGCGAGGGGGGTGTTACCGACCGACGGCGGTGGACTGACGCGGCGATCTCCACCGGATGGGGGAGGCGGTGGTCTGGGGGGTTCACCGCATGCCACCCGGGCTCGACGGCGACTCTCGGGATGCTCGTCGCCGGATCTGGCACGCGTCAGTCAACTGGTTCAACGGTCTACCACTCCCTCTTGTTCCGGAACTAGCACGTGCAGTAGCTCACCCCTGATTGGCGGACTGCCCAGGGGTCGGGGCGCCCGGCCGGGGCACCACCCAGCCGTCCGCGCGGGCGACCTTGACCGCGCCGATGGCGATCAGCACGCCGACGCCGACGGCGGCCAGGTGCAGCACGTTGTCCGCCCAGTTCAGGTTGAGCAGGTCGTGCGCGGGGTCGCCGGTGACGAACAGGCCGTAGACCAGGACCGCGCCGTAGCCGACGATGAGCACCCAGCCGTAGGCCATGGTGGCGCGCAGCCCGCTGGCGCAGATGCCGCCGACGATGCCGAGCACGAAGTGGATCAGGTTGTGCATCGGGTTCACGGTGAAGCCGAGCGCGTCGATGACCGGGTCGTGCCGGAAGAAGTCGGTGAAGCCGGTGACGGCGAAACCGCCGAGTCCCAGCAAGAAGAAGATCACGCCGGTGCTCAGTGCGACCATCTGTGGCCAGGGGAAACGGGCTGGCCGGACTCGCTCACTCATCGCACACCTCCTCGTGGACCCCGGCTACCCGGGGCGTTCCCGGCCAAACGCGGCGGTGTTGGCAGGATGGCGGGATGCGGGTGCGACCGGTGTCCTTCGACGTCCTGGTGACCGAGGTCGCCGACCGGATCGCCGCCCTGCCCAGGCAACTGTGGGCCAGGGTCGCCGTCGACGGGGCGGCCGCGGCCGAGCCGGGCCTGCTGGCCGACGCGCTGGCCGAGCCGCTGCGGGTGCGCGGCCGGCCGGTGCTGCGGGTCTCCGCGGGGGACTTCCTGCGCCCGGCCTCGCTGCGGCTGGAACACGGCAGGCGGGACCCGGACTCCTTCTACCTCAACTGGCTGGACGCGGGCGCACTGCGCCGGGAGGTGCTGGACCCGTTGGCGCCACAGGGATCCGGCCTGGTGCTGCCCAGCCTGTGGAACCCGGTGACGGACCGGGCGACCAGGGCCGAGCGGGTGCCGCTGCCGCCGGGCGGGGTGCTGCTGCTGGACGGCACACTGCTGATGGGACAAGGACTTCCGCTGGACTTGACCGTCCACTTGCGACTGTCCGAGGCGGCGCTGGCCCGGCGCACGGCTCCGGAGCTGCACTGGACGCTGCCCGCGTACAAGCGGTACATGGACGAGGTCGACCCGGACAACCTGGCCGATCTGGTTGTCCGGGCCGACGATCCTCGACATCCCGCCCTGGTGGAGAGCTAACCCACCGCCGTGTTGGCCGTTGTCGTACGGGGTGTTGGCCGTTGTGGACAGCCGAACCGGACCGCGCTGTCCCGCGGCGGCCAACTCGGGGTACGAGTTCGGCCAACATGGGGTACGACAACGGCCAACACGTTGGTGGAGGCTTAGGCCTTGAGGGTTTCGCGGGCCTTCTCGAAGGCGAGGATGGCCTGGTGGACATCGGCTCGTCGTTCGGTGCGGACGCGGAGTCGTCGGAAGCCTTTGATCCAGGCGAAGGTGCGTTCGACCGGCCACCGGACAGGTCGTAGGTGTAGGTGGTCTTCCACATCCTGATCCTGGGAGAAGCCCACGCACGCCAGGTCCTGAACAGCTACGAAGACCACTGCAACCGACACCGACCTCATCAAGCCCGTGACCAGCTATCCCCGGAACTCAGCAGCACCCCACCGCAGTCCACGACCTCGACACCGGCGAACCGCACCGCACCCGCATCCTCGGCGGCATCCTCGACGAGTACGGGTGTGCCGCTTGACCAGCAGCGATGACTTTTCGAGTGGCACAGGGCGGAAGGGTTATCGGACCTTTGTCCTCGACATCCGGGCGAGATGCCAGGTCACCGCGGGAATGACCGCTGCGGCGAGGATCGTGATGGCCGACATCAGGTAGGCGAAGGACCGGTCGCCGGTCGCTCGCGCGTCGTCGACATCCGACGTCGGGTCGGCGGGGTCGTAGACGATCTCGATCTCCTCCCCCACCGCGACCGCGGTACCGGACAGCCGCTGCCCGATCAACGCCCGCACCTGCCTGCCGTCCTGGGTGCGGAACTCCACTTCGTCGCGCTTGTCCGTGTCCACCACCGTGGCCATCGCCCGCTGGCCACGCTCGGCCAACGCTTGGTCGTTGCTCCACACCTGATAGGTCGCCCAAGCGAAGCCCCCGATCACGATCGCGCCGACCAACCCGAACAACCACGCCGGCGGACGCCGGGACGACAAGTTCCCCATGGGTGCGAGGTTCCTCGCCGCGCACTTCCCCAAACTCGCCGTGACGCGCCGCGCCCCGGCGTTGCGCCTGCCGATAGCCGCATCCATGCAGGTGAGAAGCGTGAGCAGGGCAAAGGGACTCGGATAGCCCGTAGCGTGCTCGTGATCCACAGCTTCGGCGACTGACGCAGCATGATGACTGGCTGTGCTGCTCCGACTGGCGTACCTGACCGTGACCGATGCTTCGCGCTGCTGCGCTTGTTACCCCTGAGGGACAAGGACGCGGAGATTCTGGCCCTGCGGCACCAGATAGCGGACAGGTCCACCAGCCCTGCCGCCCGCAACTCGGCGAGCAGCCGCTCGTGCAACTCCTGCCACACCCCGACCTCATGCCACCCGGTCAGTCGCCGCCAACACCTCGCGCGCGAGGCGCCGAACAGGCCGGTGGGCAATCGGTTCCACCCGATGCCGGTGCGCACCACGTACAGGATGCCCTCCAACGCCGTCCGGTCATCGGCACGTCTGCGACCGGGATGACGGAAGCGCCTCGGGCGTACCGGGATCAGCGGCTCAAGCCGAGCCCACAGCTCATCGGTCAGGACCTCCTCACGCACGCGCTGATCCCGGAACACCTTGCAGCACCGGCAAAGCCGACACGCCAGCTCATTCTGAACTGATTACTTAGGCCTTGAGGGTTTCGCGGGCCTTCTCGAAGGCGTGGATGGCCTGCCAGACCTCGTCGGTGCTGTGCGCGGCCGACATCTGGGTGCGGATGCGGGCCTTGCCGTGCGGCACCACCGGGTAGGAGAAGCCGATCACGTAGATGCCCTGCTCCAGCAGCGCCTCCGCCATCCGCCCGGCCTCGGCCGCGTCGCCGATCATGACCGGCGCGATCGGGTGCTCGCCGGGGAGCACGTCGAAGCCGCGGGCGGTCATCTCGCGGCGGAACAGCTCGGTGTTCTGGCGCAGCTTCTCCAGCAGGTCGCCGGAGGTGCTGATCAGGTCGAGGGCCTTGAGCGAGGCGGCGGTGACCGCGGGGGCCAGCGAGTTGGAGAACAGGTACGGGCGGGAGCGCTGGCGGAGCAGTTCCACGATCTCGGCGCGGCCGGAGACGTAGCCGCCGCTGGCGCCGCCGAGGGCCTTGCCCAGGGTGCCGGTGAGCACGTCGACCTTGTCCTGCACGCCGAAGAGCTCCGGGGTGCCGGCGCCGGTCGGGCCGGTGAAGCCGACCGCGTGCGAGTCGTCCACCATGACCAGCGCGTTGTGCTTCTCGGCCAGCGCGCAGATCTCGTCCAGCGGGGCCAGGTAGCCGTCCATGGAGAACACGCCGTCGGTGGCGATCAGCCGGTAGCGGGCGTCCTTGGCCTCGACCAGGCAGCGCTCCAGGTCGGCCATGTCGCGGTTCTTGTAGCGGAACCGCTTGGCCTTGGACAGGCGGATGCCGTCGATGATGCTGGCGTGGTTGAGCTCGTCGGAGATCACCGCGTCCTCGGCGCCGAGCAGCGTCTCGAACAGGCCGCCGTTGGCGTCGAAGCAGGAGCTGTACAGGATGGTGTCCTCGGTGCCGAGGAAGGCCGACAGCCGGGACTCCAGGTCCTTGTGGATCTGCTGGGTGCCGCAGATGAACCGCACCGAGGCCATGCCGAAGCCCCACTCGTCCAGCGCCGCCTTGGCCGCGGCCACGACCTCCGGGTGGTCGGCCAGGCCGAGGTAGTTGTTGGCGCAGAAGTTGAGCACCTTCGGGCCGCCGCCGACGCCGACCGAGGCGTTCTGCGGGGTGGTGATCACCCGCTCGGCCTTGTACAGGCCGGCCTCGCGGATCTCCTGGAGGCTGTTGCGCAGGTCCTCGCGCATGCTGCCGAACATCAGGTCCCTTTCCGTGCTGGGTCGGTGCTCAGTTCGTGGTCCAGTCGAGGATGACCTTGCCGCAGCGCCCCTCGCGGGCGGTGGCGAAGGCCTCCTCGAAGTCCTCGTGGCCGAACCGGTGGGTGATCACCGGGCTGAGGTCGAGGCCGCCTTCCAGCAGCACCGACATCGAGTACCAGGTCTCGAACATCTCCCGGCCGTAGATGCCCTTGATGGTGAGCATGTTGAGCACCACGGTGGAGAAGTCCACCGGGATCTCCTTGCTGGGCAGGCCGAGCATCGCGATCCGGCCGCCGTGGGTCATGTTCGCGATCATCTCGCGCAGCGCGGAGGGCTGCCCGGACATCTCCAGCCCGACGTCGAAGCCCTCGCGCAGGCCGAGCCGGCGCTGCGCGTCGGCGATGGTGTGCTTGCTGACGTCCAGCGCCAGCGAGACGCCGACCTGCTCGGCCAGCGCCAGCCGGTACGGGCTGACGTCGGTGATCACCACGTGCCGGGCGCCGGCGTGCTTGGCCACCGCGGCGGCCATCACGCCGATCGGGCCCGCGCCGGTGATCAGCACGTCCTCGTTCATGATCGGGAAGCTGAGCGCGGAGTGCACCGCGTTGCCGAACGGGTCGAAGATCGCGGCCACGTCCAGGTCCACCGGGTTGCGGTGCACCCAGGCGTTGCTGGCCGGCAGCGCCACGTACTCGGCGAAGGCCCCGTTGTGGTGCACGCCCAGGCCCTTGGTGCGGGCGCACAGGTGCCGCCGCCCGGCCAGGCAGTTGCGGCACTTGCCGCAGACCAGGTGGCCCTCGCCGCTGACCAGGTCGCCGACCGCGACCTCGCGCACCGCCGAGCCGACCTCGACCACCTCGCCGACGAACTCGTGCCCGGTGACCAGCGGCACCGGCACGTTGCGCCGGGCCCAGTCGTCCCAGTCCTGGATGTGCAGGTCGGTGCCGCAGATGCCGGTGCGGCGCACCCGCACCAGCACGTCGTCGGCGCCGACGGCGGGCATCGGGACGTCCTCCAGCCACAGGCCGGGCTCGTCCTTCGCCTTGATCAGTGCTTTCACCAGGCATCTCCAGACAACTAGCGGTTACGCGATGCCTGAGTCTGGGTGCGCGCGTGCGCATGCGTCCATCGACGATTACTGAACTAGCGATTCAGTCCTCCTGCACAGAGCAGTCCGGCGGCCGTCGCGGCCCGCACCGCCCCGGCCCGGTCGTTGACCTTGAGCTTGGTGAAGAGCCGTTGCAGGTGGCTCTTCACGGTGGCCTCGGTGACGAACAGGTCGCGGGCGATGTCGGTGTTGCGGTGGCCCGCGGCGACCAGCCGGAGCACTTCCAGTTCACGGGCCGACAGTTTTGGCCTGCTGCCGTCCTGCTGAACCTCGGCCACCAGTTGGCACAGCAGTTCTGGTGACACGGTGGCGATCCCGGCGCGCGCCCGGCGCACCGCCTCGATGAGCTGGACCCGGCCGGTCGATTTCAGCAGAAAACCGCGGGCGCCCGCGCGTAATGCGCACAGCACCCGGCGTCCTTCGGCGCTGAACACCAGGACCTCGGTGCCGGGGTGGTATTCGCGGAAGTGCCGGATCAGTTCGAGGCCGTCGTCCAGCGTGGTGGCCAGCTCCAGGAGTACGACATCCGGAGGACACCGGCTGAACTGGGGATACGCGGTACGCCACGAGGTGGCGCCGCCCACCTGGGCGATGTCGCCGGTGCCGGCGAACACGGTGCGCAGGGTGGCGATGACAATGGGCTGCGGATCAATGACGAATACCCGGACATCTGCTTGGACGGCCATGGAAACCTCGGGAACGCAGGGGCGGCGCCAGGGGTTTCGCAGACTAGCATACTCGATATAGTGGCACTGTATGCTCTTTTGAATTTTCAATTCGGCCTGCTTGTGCCGCTGGGTGGACCGGCAACTGGTCCAAACCAGATTCGACAGGAGGGGCGACAAGCGCGGTCGGAGATGGTACCTACGGGGTCATGTCAATCCGCCAGGCCCTGTTGGCCCTGTTACAGCAGGGGCCCAAGTACGGCTTCCAGCTGCGCGCCGAGTTCGAGTCGCGCACCGGGTCGACCTGGCCGCTCAACATCGGGCAGGTCTACACCACGCTGGGACGGCTCGAACGCGACGACCTGGTCGAACCGGCCGGGCAGGACGCCGAGGGCCACATCTACTACCGGCTGACCCACGGCGGCCGGGGCGAGGTGCAGCGCTGGCTGCAGTCCCCGGTGGACCGCGGCGCGCCCGCGCGGGACGAGCTGGCCATCAAGATCGCCCTGGCGGCCGCGCTGCCCGGGGTGGACGCGCGCGGCATCGTCCGGGTGCAGCGGCTGCACACGCTGCGGGTGCTGCAGAACTACACCCGGCTCAAGGCGCAGGCCTCCGCCGATGAGGACCTGGCCTGGCTGCTGGTGCTGGACTCGCTGGTGTTCCAGGCCGAGGCCGAGGTGCGCTGGCTGGAGCAGTGCGAACAGCGCCTGGCCCGCCGCGCCCAGACCGAGGAGTCCGGGCGGGACCAGAACGCCGCGCCGGTGGCCGAACAGGCCGAACCCGGGCGAGTCGGAGGATGACCTGAGCCGTCCCCGCCGGGAAGACTGCCGCTGACGACAGCGGGAACCCGGTCCTGGAGGGACGGTCGATGCGGCGCGGCGTGTTCTGCCGGCCCGCCGTGCGGGCGGTGCTGCGGCTGGTGCTCCGCTGGATCAGCGTGACCAGGGGCGCGAGCCTGGCGCTGGCGGTGATGATCTCGGTGCCGGTGGCCGCGACCCTGCTCAGCGACGTGCTCTCGGACGCCCAGCGCACCACCCCGCGCCGCACCATCGAACAGACCATCGGCCAGGCCGGGGCCAGGCTGACCGACGCCGGCTACGGCGACGTGCCGATCCTGCAGAACCTGGACGGCTCCCAGGTGCGGCCCGCGCCGCCGGGGGAGGGCGCCCCCGCGCACCGGCACGCGACCCGGCCGGAGCTGCCGCCGGGCGCGACCGCGCTGACCATGACCCGCTCGCTGCTGACCGCGCAGGCCGGGCAGAGCCGGCTCAGCGCCCAGTTCCAGGAGCTGGACTACCCGCATCCGTTGGCCCGCGGCATCACCGAGCAGGTGCGCGGCCGCGCGCCGAAGGGCCCGGATGAGCTCGCCGCCTCGCCGGAGTTCCTGCGCGCGGCCGGGATCGAGCTCGGCGCCACCGTCTCGGTGCCCGAGGCCGGACGCGCCTTCCTGGTGGTGGGGGTGGCCCGGCCGGCCAGGGACCACGGCGAGCTGGTGCTCTACGCCCAGCCCGGCGCGCTCTACGAGCAGCTGGCCGCGCGCCTGCCGCCCAGCGAGCTGCCCCGGCTCGGCGGCCGGATGTGGTTGGTGGACAAGGACTTCGACTGGCCGGGGGTGCTGGCGGCGAACGAGCACGGGCTGGCGGTGTACTCCAGGGGCGCGGTGACCGAGCCGCCGCCGCCGGAGCGGGTGCCGCTGCCCGGCGATCCCACCGAGGCCTACCGCAGCTTCCACGACCTGCTCATCGACGACCTGACCGGCGGACAGGACCGCAGCGAGTCCACCGGCGAGCGGCTGGGCATGCTGCTGGTCTGGATCGCGGTGGTGCAGGTGGTGCTGCTGGGCGGGGCGATGTTCGCCGTCGGCATCCGGCTGGGGCGGCGGCAGCTGGGCGCGCTGGCCGCCAACGGAGCCAGCGGCGGGCACCTGGTGCTGTTGCTGCTGCTGTGGGGCCTGCTGCTCGGGCTGGGCGGCGCGGTGCTGGGCAGCGTGGTCGGCACGGTGGCGGCCGGGGTGCTGATCGAGCTGTTCCACCGGTTCGACCTGCCGCGGATCTGGCGGTTCCAGGTGGGCCTGGACGACCTGGTGCTGCCGTTCGCGCTGGGCGTCTTCGCCGGGCTGGCCGCGGCGGTGGTGCCCGCGGTGCGGGCCGGCCGGACCAGGCCCGGGCAGCTGCTGGCCGACCGGCGCAGCGAGCGGCGGCCGTCCAGGGTGACCCCGGTGCTGGGCCTGGCGCTGGTGCTCACCGGGCTGGCGGTGGCCGCGGCGGCGGCCTTCGCGCTGGACTGGCGCGCCCTGGTGCCGGTGGCCACGGTGCTGGTCAGCGTCGGCCTGTTCGTCTGCTTCCCCGCGCTGGTCGGCGGGATCGCCGCGCTCGCGCCCGCGCTGCCGGTGAGCGTGCGGATCGCGCTGCGCGAGCTGGGCAGGCACCGGGCGCGCAGCGCGCCGGCCATCGCCGCGGTGATGGCGGTGGTGATCGGCACCATCGCGCTGGCCACCCTGGACGTCACCCGCAACGCCTACACCTCCGGCCGCTACTGGCCGACCCTGCCGGACCGGCACGCCGCGGTCCTGGCGCCCGACGCGGCCACCCGCCCGCCCGGGTGGGACGCGCTGCGGCGCACCCTGGGCGAGGCGCTGCCCGCGCGGTCCTTCGCCGAGGTCACCGCGCTGCCGGGGACCTGGGACCGGTGTGGCGGCGGCGGTTGCCCGCACACGGTGGAGGTGGCCATGTCCCCGGCCGCCGGGTGCGGGCCGGAGTGGACCACCAGGGAGCAGTGGCTGCCGCCGGGCGGACCGGACTGCGTGCACCACCGGCGGCTGCTGGGCACCGTGCTGGTGGGCGAGGCCGAGCTGCTGCGCCGGGTCAGCGGGGTCACCGACCCGGCCGCGGCGGCCGCGCTGGCCCGAGGCGAGGCGGTGGTGCTGGACGCGAGGTACGTCCAGGACGGGATGGTCCGGCTGGTGCTGAACACCCCGCGGGGCAGCCATGATCTCGCCCTGCCCGCGCTGGCCGTGCCCAGCGAGGTCGGCTCCACGCTGGTGGTGCTGCCGCCGGAGACCGCGGCGCGGACCGGGGTGGCGCTGAGCCTGCGCGGCCTGGACATCGAGCTGGGCCGGCGGCTGAGCCGGTTCGAGCAGGACCGGATCGGCGAGGTGGTGCGCGCCTTCGGGCTCAGCGGCTACGTGGAGCGCGGCGCGACCAGGGAGGCGGCGCTGTTCGCGCTGCTGTTGCTGGCCTGCACCGCGCTGCTGAGCACCACGGCCGCGGTGACCGCCACCGTGCTCTCGCTGATCGACACCCGGCGGCACTCGGTCATGCTGGCCACCGTCGGTGCCTCGCTGCGCACCCGGCGGGCGCTGGCGGTGACCCAGTCACTGGTCATCTCCGGCCTGGGCAGCGTGCTCGGTGTGCTGGTCGGCATCCTGCCCGCGGCGGTGGTCTCCGCCCAGGGCGCGCGCCGGATGTGGCGGGACGGTCCGGTGGCGCTGCCGTACGAGCTGGTGCTGCCCTGGCCGGTGATCGGGTTCGTGCTGGTGGTGGTGCCCGCGATCGCCGCCCTGGTGGCACTGGCCTGCGTGCGCCGCCGGGTGCGGATCGACCGCAGGCACACCTAGATCAGCTCGGCGAACCTTTCGGGGGAGATGTTGCCGCCGGAGAGGATCGCGCCGACCCGGCCGCCGGTGGGCAGCTTGCCGGTCATCAGCGCGGCCAGCGGGGTCGCGCCGCTGGGCTCCAGCACGATCTTGAGCCGCTCGAAGGCGAAGCGCATGGCCGCCCGGATCTCCTCGTCGCTGACCAGCACCACCTCGTCCACCAGGCGCCGGTTGATGGCGAAGGTCAGCTCGCCGGGGATCTCCGCGGCCTGGCCGTCGGCGATGGTGCGCGGCACCGGGACCGCGACCCGTTCGCCGGCCAGCAGCGAGCGGCGGGTGTCGTCGCCTGCCTCGGGTTCCACGCCGACGACGCGGATGCCGGGGGAGAGGCCCTTGGCCGCGGTGGCCGAGCCGGCGATCAGTCCGCCGCCGCCGACCGGGGTGAGCACGGTGTCCAGGTCGTCGACCTCGGCCAGGAGCTCGAGCGCGGCGGTGCCCTGGCCGGCGATCACGTGCGGGTGCTCGTACGGCGGGATCAGCGCGAGACCCCGGTCGGCGGCGAGCTTGTTGCCGATGGCGACCCGGTCGCCGGTGTAGCGGTCGTAGGTGACCAGCTCCGCGCCGTAGCCCGTGGTCGCGTCCTTTTTGGACTGTGGCGTGTCCGCCGGCACCAGGATCACCGCGCTGCTGCCCAGTTCCCGCGCGGCCAGCGCCACGGCCTGGGCGTGGTTGCCGGAGGAATATGCCGCGATGCCTTTGCGCAGCTGGGCTTCGGAGAGCCGGGAGACCGCGTTGTAGGCGCCGCGGAACTTGAACGCGCCGATCCGCTGGAAGTTCTCGCACTTGAGGTGCACCCGCGCGCCGACGAGGTCGTCGAGCTGGCGGGAGTGCAGTACCGGGGTGCGGTGCGCCACCCCGGCCAGCCGGGCGGCGGCCTCCCGCACGTCGGCCAGGGTCACCGGGAGGGCGGTCATGAGTTCTCCTTGATCTGGGCGAGGTAGCTGTAGGCCGAGGCCCGGGAGATGCCCAGGCGGGAGGCGACCCTGGGCACCGCGCGGCGCACCGCGAACACACCCTGCTCGTTGAGGTCCTGGAACAGCGCGAGTCGCTCGTCCCGGCCCAGTTCGGCCCAGGGGCGCGGATCGGCCAGCTGGCGTCTGTCCACAATGGAGTCGATCACGGCGTCGATGTCGTCGCCGAAGGTGGTGGTCGGCGCGGGCAGCGGGTTGTCCACCCCGGCGAGCCCGCCGAGCAGCTGCTGGGCCTGGGTGAGCCCGGTGAGGTCGAGGTTCACGCACAGCGCGCCGAAGACGGTGTTGTCGCTGTCCCGCAACAACATCGTGGAGGACTTGACCATCTTTCCCTCCGGCGTGCGGGTGATGTAGTTGAGCTGGTCCTCCGCGTCATCGCCCCTGGCCAGCAGTCCCATGCCGATCTCGCTCATCGCCCCGCCCACCCCGCGCCCGGTCACCGCGCCCGCGATGGCCACCACCGAGTTCGCCGGCCGCCGGAAGTCGTGCACCACCACCTCGCAACACGCGCCGAAGGTGGCCACGATCCCGTCGGCCACCGGCCGCAGCGCCGCCAGGATGGCGTCCCGCTCCGCCATCAGCCGACCACCCTGGCGAGTGCGTCGATCTCCACGCAGGCGCCGTAGGGCAGGCTGGCCACGCCGACACAGGTGCGCGCGGGCCGCGGCTCGGCGAAGAACGCGGCGAAGGCGGCGTTGAGCCGGTCCCGGTCACCGATGTCGGTGAGGTAGGCGGTCACCTGTACTACGTCGCTCCGCTGTGCGCCCGCCCCGGCCAGGGCTTCGGCGAGGTTGGCGAAGGCTTGGGCGCATTCGGCGGGGAAGCCGCCGGGGGTCAGGACGCCCGGTTCGGTGACGCCGAGGCGGCCGGAGACGGCTACCAGGTCGCCGCTGCGGAAGGCGGTGGAGTACGGGTGCTCGTCGGTCATGGACGAAATGTACAACCGCTGGACTGAGTGTCCAAGGAGTGTGAGCTAGCGAACGAGGGTGTCCAGGCGGATGTCAGTGGGGAAGGGCACGCGGCATTCCAGGCGGTCGTGGAAGATGCCGGTCAGCGCGTAGGAGCGGCTCGCCGGGTCGAGCTCGTAGACGTAGACGACCGGGGCGCCGGAGTTGTTCTCCACCCGCCAGAAGTGCGCGATGCCCGCCTCGGCGTAGCGGCGGGGCTTGGTCTCCCGGTCCCTGATCTCCGAGGACTTGGACACCACCTCGACCACCAGCAGCACGTCTTCGGGCTGGTAGAAGGTGCGGTCCAGGTCGCGGGCGGCGGTGGCGGTGACCACGGAGACGTCGGGGCAGGGGCGCTGGCGGGGGCCGAGCACCACGTCCATCTCGCGGGTGGCGGCCAGGTGCGGGGGCGCCTGCCGCTGGAGCTCGTCCCGCAGGCGTTCCACGACGCGGCGGTGGAACTCGGTCCGCGGTGCCATCACGATCAGCTCACCGTCGACCAGCTCGATGTGCTGGAGCGCGTCCAACTCCCCGCACAGTCCGTCGCCGCCGATCCGGTCGAGATCGGCGGCGGTCCAGCCGTTCGGTGGCGGATATGGCCAGTTGGTCCCGGGCATCGGTCAGGCCGGGGCGACCTCGGTGACGTGCACCACCGCGCTCCCCGCCTCGTCCGAGGCCGCCAAATCGACCTCGGCTGTGATCGCCCAGTCGTGGTCGCCTGCCGGGTCGTCGAAGGCCTGCCGGACCACCCACTGACCTGGGTGCTCGTCCTGGTTGATCATCAGCAGGGCTGGGCCGCGGGCGTTGGGGCCGGTGCCGATCTCGTCGTACTCCTCGAAGTACGGCTCCAGGGCTTCCCGCCAGCGCTCGGCGTCCCAGCCGGCGTGGGCGTCCAGCTCGCCCAGGGTGTAGTAGTCGCGGCGGGCGGCCAGCTCCACCCGGCGGAACAGCTCGTTGCGGACCAGGACGCGGAAGGCCCTGGGGTTGGCGGTGACCGGGGGTGGGCCGGTGTCCACTGTGGACTGTTCGGGGTCGTCCTCGTCGGTGGGGTTGCGGAGTTGTTCCCACTCGTCCAGCAGGCTGCTGTCGACCTGGCGGACCAGTTCGCCGAGCCATTCGATGAGGTCGGTGAGCTCTTCGGTTTTCGCGTCGTCGGGGACGGTCTGGCGCAGGGCCTTGTAGACATCGGCCAGGTAGCGCAGGACCAGGCCCTCGGAGCGGGCCAGCTGGTAGAAGGCGATGTAGTCGACGAAGGTCATGGCGCGCTCGTACATGTCGCGCACCACCGACTTCGGTGAGAGCTCGTGGTCGGCGACCCAGGGGTGACCCCGGCGGTACATGTTGTAGGCCGCCTCCAGGATGTCCTGCAAGGGCTTGGGCCAGGTCACCTCCTCCAGGGCTTCCATCCGCGCCTCGTACTCCATGCCCTCGGCCTTCATCTTGTTGACGGCCTCGCCGCGGGCGCGGAACTGCTGCTGGGACAGGACCGGACGGGGATTGTCCACTGTGGACTCGATGACCGAGACCACGTCCAGCGCGTAGGTCGGGGAGTCCCGGTCCAGCAGCTCGATGGTGGCCAGCGCCAGGGGGGACAGCGGCTGGTTGAGGGCGAAGTCGAACTGGAGGTCCACGGTGAGGCGGACCGTGCGGCCTTCCTCGTCGGGGGTGTCCAGCTTCTCCACCACGCCCGCGGCCAGCAGGGCGCGGTAGATCGCGATCGCGCGGCGGATGTGCCTGATCTGCGCCGGGCGGTCCTCGTGGTTGTCCTCCAGCAGGTGCCGCAGGGCGGCGAAGGCGTCGCCGGGGCGGTTGATCACGTTCAGCAGCATGGCGTGGCTGACCTGGAAGCTGGAGGTCAGCGGCTCGGGCTCGGCCTCGACCAGGCGCTTGAAGGTCGGCTCGCCCCAGGAGACGAAGCCCTCCGGCGGCTTCTTGCGCACCACCTTGCGCCGCTTCTTCGGGTCATCGCCCGCCTTGGCCAGCGCGCGCTCGTTCTCCACCACGTGGTCCGGCGCCTCGACCACCACGTTGCCCACCGTGTCGTACCCGGCCCGCCCGGCCCGGCCGGCGATCTGGTGGAACTCGCGCGCCTTGAGGATGCGGGTGCGCACCCCGTCGTACTTGCTCAGCGCGGTGAACACCACGGTCCGGATCGGCACGTTGATGCCCACGCCCAGGGTGTCGGTGCCGCAGATCAGCTTGAGCAGACCGGCCTGGGCCAGCTGCTCGACCAGGCGGCGGTACTTGGGCAGCATGCCCGCGTGGTGCACCCCGATGCCGTGCCGGACCAGCCGGGACAGCGTCTTGCCGAACCCGGCGGTGAACCGGAAGTTGCCGATCTGCGCGGCGATCGCGTCCTTGTCCGCGCGGCTGGAGACGTTGATGCTCATCAGCGCCTGCGCCCGCTCCAGCGCGGCGGCCTGGCTGAAGTGCACCACGTAGATCGGGGCCTGCTGGGTGGAGAGCAGCTCCTCGATGGTCTCCTGCAGCGGCGTGGTGACGTAGGAGTGGAACAGCGGCACCGGGCGCTCGGCCGAGCTGACCACCGTGGTGGGGCGGCCGGTGCGCCGGGTCAGGTCGGTCTCGAACCGGCTGACGTCGCCCAGGGTGGCCGACATGAGCAGGAACTGCGCCTTGGGCAGCTCGATCAGCGGGACCTGCCAGGCCCAGCCGCGGTCGGGCTCGCTGTAGAAGTGGAACTCGTCCATGACGACCTGGCCGACCTCGGCGTCCGCGCCGTCCCGCAGCGCGATGTTGGCCAGGATCTCCGCGGTGCAGCAGATGATCGGCGCGTCGCCGTTGACGCTGGAGTCGCCGGTCATCATGCCGACGTTCTCCGCGCCGAACATCTCGATCAGCGCGAAGAACTTCTCCGAGACCAGCGCCTTGATCGGCGCGGTGTAGAAGGTCCGCTGCTTGTTCGCCAGCGCGGCGAAGTGCGCCCCCGCGGCGACCAGGCTCTTGCCGGAGCCGGTCGGCGTGGACAGGATCACGTTCGCGCCGGAGACGATCTCGATCAGCGCTTCCTGCTGCGCCGGGTACAGCTCGATCCCCTGGCCCGCGGCCCAGGTGCTGAAGGCGTCGAACAGGGCGTCGGGATCCTGGCCGTCCGGCAGGTACTCGGTGAGCGTCATGGTGCCCCCGATCGTGCCTTACCCGGCTGACCTGGTCACCAGCGGGGAGTAGTTGGTGATCCACCGGGTATCCGGGCTGTCGTGCGTCTCGGTGACGAGCAGCGGCCGCGGCAGGCGGCCGGCGAGGTGGGGACGGCCATTCCGGCGCGGCTGGACCGGCTGCCGTGGGCGCGCTGGCACTGGGTGGTGCTGCTCGGGCTGGGCACGGTGCGCGGTGCTCGGCTCGCTGGTCTTCAGCTACCTGACCGACCGGTTCGGCCGCAAGAAGCTGTTCCTGCTCACCCTGGTGCTTTACCTCATCGCCACCGTGCTGACCGCGTTCTCCTTCGGCTCCGGGCTGCTGCTGGTGGGCACCGCCGCGCTGTTCGGCAACGGCGCGCTGTCCGCGACCGGGCTGCCCCTGGCCTGGTCCGCGGTGTTCTTCTTCGCCTCGGCCGGGGCCAGCGCGGCCTACCTGACCGTCTTGGAGATCTTCCCGATGGAGATCAGGGCGATGGCCATCGCGCTGTTCTACTCGGTGGGCACCGGACTGGGCGGCATCATCGGGCCTTCGCTGTTCGGCGCGCTGGTGGAGACCGGGGACCCGGCGTGGCCGAGCTGGTGCTCGGGGTGGAGGCCGCCGGCAAGTCCCTGGAGTCGGTGGCGCGGCCGTTGTCGGCAGCGGAAGCCGGGCGTTCAGCCCAAGCGACGGCGTATTTCGGCGGTATCGCAAACGCCTATGCCGGGGAATGGGTGCGCCCTCATCACTCCATCGGGTCATTATTTTGATGCGCTGACAACTTGACCCCGGAACTTGGTGCCCTGGTGAGCACGTTCGGCGGAGTGAATTGTCAGGGTGGTGACAAAACTGGGGAAATGTTGGCCTCTTGGGGGAGTTTCCTCGGTTTGGTTCTTGCCTAGCTATGACACACGACAGTAACCTACCGGCTAGTAGGAGGCCGTTCGTGCAGGTCACCTGCCGTATTGCCGCCTGCCTTCCGGGTTTCTTTCGGCGACTCCCCTGCCCCGGATTTTTTCTGTCAACGAGTCGTTCGAGTGAATTCGGCGAACAATGACGCTCGCTGACCGAGGGAGAAGTTCACATGGCTCGACGCCACTTGACCACCATCTTGACTCGGACCACAGCCGTGCTCGCCGGCCTGGCCCTCGCCGCAGTCGGCGCCGGGGTCGCGCAGGCGGTGCCGGTCACCAAGACCCTGACCTACACCTGCGAGTTCCCGCTGATCGGCCCGGACGAGCTCCAGGTGACCATCTCGGTGAACCTGCCGGACTCGGCCGTGGTCGGCCAGCCCGCGCAGGCCACCGACTTCAAGGTCAGCGTGCTGGTGCCGGAACGGATCGTGGAGGCCTTCGACCTGTTCGAGGCCAAGACCCTGGACGGCTCCGCGGTCGCGCACTTCGACGTCAAGGACGCGGCCGGGGTGAGCAAGACGGTCGACATCAACGGCATGACCGTGCCGTCCACCCCGATCCCGGACACCGGTGACCTGACCGTGCCCGCCACCGGCGACGTCCCGCCGACCACGGTGGACAACCCCGGTCAGGCCGAGGCAATCGTCAGCGGCGGGTTCGACGCCAAGCTGACCCCGCGCAAGGCCGACGGCTCGCCGACCGAGCTGGGCACCTTCGACCTGCCCTGCACGGAGAAGCCGGGGCAGGACCTCAAGCTCGGCGAGATCCCGGTCGCCGCGGCGAGGAAGTAGCAGATGACCCGGACTGGATCGGCGCACCGGCTCGGGGCCCTCGCGGCCGCGGCGCTGCTGGTGCCGGCACTCGGCGTCTCCCTTGTCGGCGACGGCAGCGCGGCCGCCGAATCGACAGCCCGCCGGATCGCCTACACCTGCACCGCGCCGGAGCTGACCGCCCAGGCGGTGGTCACCGAGGTCGCGGGCGTGTTCCCGGCCTCGGGCTCGGTCGGCGCGCCGGTCCAGTCCGCCCTCACCGTCACCGCGACCCTGCCGGAGACGGTGCTGCCCGCCCTCGGCGGCGCGAAGTCGGTGATCGGCACCGCCGCTCTCGGCCTCGCCGTCAACGGCGCGGGACTCTCGGCCGCGGTCACCGCCGAGGAGCTGGGCATCCCGGCCACCGAGGTGCCGGAGAAGGGTGAGCTGAAGGTCGTCGCCACCGGCAAGGCCCCCGCGCTCACCCCGGCGAAACCCGGCGACCTGACCGTCACCGCGACCGAGCTGAGCTTGACCCTTGGCTCGGCCACCGACGACGGACCGCCGCTGAACCTCAAGTGCGCCAAGGACGAGGGGCAGGACGCCCAGCTGGTCAAGCTCCCGGTCACCGGGCGGAACCTGACCACCGTGCCCGGCGCCAGCGGCACCCTGCCGGTGCCCACCACCGGCGGCAAACCGGTGCCCAGCACCGGATCCACCGTGCCGGGCGCGGGCGAGGACCAGCAGATGGGGCCGCTCGCCCGGCGGATCCGGTACAAGGTCGACGGGGTGTCCCGGATCAAGAAGATGGAGTCCGAGGTCAAGATCGGCCCCGGCGAGATGCTCACCGAGGTGATCATCAAACTGCCGGTCGGCGAGATCAAGGGCGACCTCACCCTGCCGCCGTCGAAGGGCTACTTCGTGCTGTTCCGGTTCGTGCCCAACAACTCGGTGATCGAGTTCGAGTCGGTCGGCCAGGTGGCGGGCATCATCGAACGCGGCCAGGTGAAGGCGACCTCGAAGATGTTCATCAAGCTGCGCGACATCAAGGTCGGCGGCGTGCCCCTGGACGTGGGACCGAACTGCAAGACCGTGGAACCCGCGGTGATCGACCTGGTCTCGGCCCCGCCGCCACCGCCGTTCCTGCCCACCAGGCCCACCCCGATGAGCGCGACCTACACCATCCCGCCCTTCGGCAACTGCGGTGTCACCGAGCCGCTGGACTCGCTGCTGACCGGACTGATCTCCGGGCCCGGCAACACGTTGAACCTGACCCTCACCTTCCTCGGATATGAGTGAGGCCCGCCGATGCCGCCGAACCCGCACGTGCTCAGGGGCCGCCTGCTCGGCCTGCTGTTCCTGGTGATCATCTCGCTGCTGCTGGGCCTGACCGTCGCGGTCTACCGCGGCGACTTCAGCTCCGCGGTCAGCGTGCTGCTGCGCACCGACCACGTCGGCAACCAGCTGATGACCGAGTCCGACGTGAAGGTGCGCGGGCTGGTGGTCGGCTCGGTGAAACGCATCTCCAGCCGGGGCGAGGGCGCCGAGCTGGAGCTGGCCATGCAGCCGGACAAGCTGGAGCTCATCCCCAAGGGCGTCTCCGCCCGGCTGCTGCCCAAGACCCTCTTCGGTGAGCGCTACGTCGCGTTGATGTTGCCGGACAACGGAACCGGCGACACCCTCGGCGCGGGCGACGTGATCGGGCAGGACCGCTCGGCCACCGCGATCGAGCTGGAACGCCTGCTGGCCAACCTGATGCCGATGCTGGAGGCGGTGCAGCCGCACAAGCTCTCGGTCACCCTCGGCGCGATGTCGGCCGCCCTGGCCAACCGAGGCAAGGCGCTCGGGCAGAACCTGGTGCGGCTGGAGCACTACCTCACCGAGATCAACCCCGAGGTGCCCGCGCTCACCGAGGGCATGCGCGAGCTGGTCAAGGTGGCCGACACCTACAGCACCGCGATCCCGGACGCGCTGGACGCGCTCAGCGACCTCACCGTCACCACCAGGACCTTCGTCGAGCAGCGGGAGAACCTGAAGCTGCTGTACCGCAGCCTGGGCGCCACCGCCAACGACCTCGGCGGGTTCCTGCGCGCCAACAAGGACAACGTGATCCGGCTCTCCGACGCCAGCAGGTCCACCCTGGAGACGATGGCCAAGTACTCGCCGTCCTGGCCCTGCATGGCCGACACGCTGACCAAGTTCAAGTCGGTGATGAACTCCGCCTTCGGCGCGGGCACCGATCGGCCGGGCCTGAAGGTGCACCTGCACCCGGTGCCCTCGCGCGGGGAGTACCAGCCGGGCAAGGACGATCCGGTCTACAACGCCCGCGGCGGCCCCCGCTGCTACCCCTTCGGCAGCCCGCCCAGCGGCGGCAAGGCGGTCGCGCTGCCGGTCAGCGGGGACACCGCCGACCTCGGCCTGGCCAACTCGCCACAGGAGAGCCAACTGCTCGCCCAGCTGCTCGCGCCCGCGCTCGGCCGCACCCCCGATGCGGTGCCGTCCTGGAGCGGCGTGCTGCTCGGCGCGATCTACCGGGGAACGGAGGTGACCCTGAAATGAGGGGAGTCACCGCGCCACTGCTCAAGTTCAGCGTCTTCGCCGTGCTCACCGTGCTGGTCACCGCCCTGCTCGCGGTGACCATCTCCAACACCACCGCGGTGGGCGCGAACTTCTACACCGCGCGCTTCTCCGACGTCACCTCGCTCAACGAGGGCGACGACGTGCGCATGTCCGGGGTCCGGGTCGGCAAGGTCGAGGGACTGCGACTGGCCGGCCGGGGGGTGGTCGAGGTGCAGTTCTCCGTCGAGGGCAGGCGGCGGATCTTCGCCTCGGCCACCGCCGCCATCCGCTACCGCAACCTGGTCGGCCAGCGCTACCTGGCCCTGGACCAGGGCGCGGGCACCACCGCGACGCTGCCGCCGGAGGGGCAGATCCCGCTGGAGCGCACCACGCCCGCGCTGGATCTCACCCTGCTGTTCAACGGGTTCAAGCCGCTGTTCCAGGCGCTGAACCCCGATGACGTGAACAAGCTGTCCTACGAGATCGTTCAGGTGCTGCAAGGGGAAGGCGGCACGGTGGACAGCCTGCTCGCCCGCACCGCCTCGCTCACCTCGACCATCGCGGCCAAGGACAAGGTGATCGGCGACCTGATCAACAACCTGAACACCGTGCTCGGCACGGTCAACTCCCGCGGCGACCAGCTGGCGAACCTGATCGGCACCATGCAGAAGCTGGTCAGCGGACTGGCCGCGGACCGCAAGCCGATCGGCGAGGCGATCGGCTCGATGTCCGAGCTGACCGGGGCCACCGCGGACCTGCTGAACAAGGCGCGCGCCCCGCTCAAGGCCGACATCGCCGGACTCGGCGCGCTGTCGGGGAACCTGATGGAGCAACCGAAGCTGCTGACGGAGTTCCTGGACCGGCTGCCCACCAAGTTCGAGGCGATCGGCCGGATCGGCTCCTACGGCTCCTGGTTCAACTTCTTCCTCTGCTCGGCTTCCGCGCCAGGGGTGCCCCCCGCGCCCGGCGGGCCGCCGGTCGGGATCCCGCTCACCCACGAAAGGTGCAAGGGATGAAGCCCTTCCGGGAACGCAACCCGATCACCGTCGGCCTGGCAGGCCTGACCACGATCGGGATCGCGGTGCTGGCCACCTTCTTCTTCGAGGACCTGCCGATGATCGGCGGCTCCAGCTACACCGCGGAGTTCACCGAGGCGGCCGGGATCAAGCCCGACGACGAGGTCCGGGTCTCCGGGCTCAAGGTCGGCGCGGTCAGCGCGGTCGAGCTGGCCGGGGACCGGGTCGCGGTGCGGTTCAAGGTCTCCGGCGTGGAGCTCGGCGACAAGACCGGCGCGTCCATCCGGATCAAGACGCTGCTGGGCCAGAAGTACCTGGCGCTGGACCCGCAGGGCGGCGGCAGCCTGGACGGGGACACGCCGATCCCCAGGGAGCGCACCAGCACCCCGTTCGACATCAGTGACGCCTTCCAGGGCCTGACCGACACCATCGGCCAGATCGACACCCAGCAGCTCGCGCAGAGCTTCTCGGTGCTCTCCGAGACCTTCCGCGACTCGCCGGAGCACGTGCGCAAGGCACTGGACGGGATGTCCGCGCTGTCCACCACCATCGCCTCCAGGGACCTGGAGCTGGCCAAGGTGCTGGAGAACAGCCGCAAGATCACCCAGACGCTCAGCGACCGCAACTCCCAGATCGCCACCCTGCTCGCCGACGGCAACAAGCTCCTGACGGAGGTGCGCAACCGGCGGGAGGCGATCAGCAAGCTGCTCACCGGCATCCGCGACCTGTCCAGGGAGCTGACCGGGCTGGTGCAGGACAACAAGGCCCAGTTCGGGCCCGCGCTGGACCGGCTGGACAAGGTGGCCGCGGTGTTGCAGCGCAACCAGGACAACCTGAACAAGGCGCTCTCGCTGTCCGGGCCGTACTACCGGCTGATCAACAACGCGGCCGGCAACGGCCGGTGGGTGGACAGCTACATGTGCGGCCTGCTCGCGCCGGTCTCCGGCGAAGAGGGCTGCGTGCCACCCAAGGGAGGCGGCAAATGAGCTGGTTCCGCAGTCGTGGCAGGGGAACCCGGGTGCTGATCGGGGTGGCGGTGCTCGCCCTGGTCGCCGGGGTGGCCGGGGTGTGGTGGTGGCGCGGCAGCGCCGAGCGGGTGCGGGCCACCGCCTGGTTCGCCGCCGCGGTCGGCGTGTACGCCGGATCCGACGTGCGGATGCTCGGGGTGCGGGTCGGCACCATCGACTCCGTTGAGCCGCAAGGACAACGCGTCCGGGTCGAGTTCACTTTGGACAGTGGGGTGAAGGCGCCCGCGGAGGCCAAGGTGGTCTCGGTCGCGCCCAGCCTGGTCTCCGACCGCTACCTCCAGCTCGCCCCGGTCTACCGCGGCGGGCCGACCCTGGCCGACGGCGCGGTGATCCCGGTCGAGCGCACCGCCAGCCCGGTGGAGCTGGACCAGCTCTACGAGAGCATGGAGAAGCTGGCCACCGCGCTGGGACCCAACGGGGCCAACAAACAGGGCGCGCTCTCCAGCCTGCTGGAGACCGGCGCGGCCAACCTGGAAGGCAACGGGGCCGCGCTGAACAAGCTGTTCCGCGACCTCGGCCAGGCCGCCAAGACCCTGGACGGCTCGCAGCAGGACGTGTTCGGCACTGTGGACAACCTGGCCAAGTTCACCGGCATGCTGGCCCGCAACGACAACCAGGTGGTCGCGGCCGAACAGCAGCTGGCCGAGGTCACCCGCTTCCTGGCCGCCGACCGGGACGCGCTGCGCGCCGCGCTGGCCGAGCTGCCCGCCGCGCTCGGCCAGGTCGGGGAGTTCATCGGCGAGCACCGCGGCCGGGTCAAGTCCACAGTGGACAAACTGACCGGGATCACCAAGGTGCTGGCCGACCAGCGCTCCGCACTGGCCGAGGCCCTGGACGTGGCCCCGCTGGCGATGACCAACCTGCTCAACGCCTACAACCCGGAGCAGCGGGTCATCGACGGCCGGGTCAACCTGCTCGAGCTCTCGCCGAAGGCCAAGACCCGCCTGGTGCCGGTCGCCACCGGCGCGGACGCCAAGAAGCTGCCCGTGCTGCCGCTGCCGGTGGTCGGCGACCTGCACACCCTCCCGGCAGGAGAACGGTGATGCGCAGACAGATCCTGGCCCTGGGCGCGGTCGCGCTGCTGGCCACCGGGTGCGGCGTCGGCGGGTTCGACGGGCTGTACAACCTGCCGCTGCCCGGTGGCGCGGACCTCGGCGAGCGGCCGTACCGGGTCACCGCGCAGTTCCGGGATGTGCTGGACCTGGTGCCGCAGGCCGCGGTGAAGGTCAACGACGTCGCGGTGGGCAAGGTGGAGCGGATCGAGCTGGCCGAGGACGGACGCACGGTGGACGTCACGGTCGCGGTCAACGGACAGGTGAAGCTGCCCGCCGCGGCGCTGGCCAGGTTGCGGCAGTCCAGCCTGCTGGGCGAGAAGTACGTGGAGCTGGCCCGGCCGAGCGAGCAGGGGGCGGACACCGCGGTGCTGGCCGACGGGGCGGTGATCCCGGTCAGCCGGACCAACCGCAACCCCGAGGTGGAAGAGGTCTTCGGCGCGTTGTCGTTGCTGCTCAACGGCGGCGGAGTGCAGCAGCTGCGGGACATCAGCCGCGAGCTGGCCTCGGCCTTCGACGGCAACGAGGCCCAGCTCAAGGCGCTGCTGTCCACAATGGACAAGTTCGTCACCCAGCTGGACCAGAACAAGGAGAGCCTGACCAAGGCCCTGGACGGGATGAACCGGCTCAACACCGTGCTGGCCGGGCGGACCGGGCAGATCGACAAGGCCATCACCGACCTCGGTCCCGGCCTCCAGGTCTTCCACGAGCAGCGCGAGTCGATGGTGGCGATGCTGGCCGCGCTGGACAAGATGGGCAAGGTCGCGGTGGACACCGTGCGGCGCAGCAAGGACGACTTCGTGGCCGATCTCAAGGCGCTGCAACCGATCCTGCAACGGCTGGTGGAGGCGGGGCAGAACCTGCCGCAGTCGCTGGAGATCCTGTTCACCTACCCGTTCCCGGACGCCGCGCTCAACGCGATCAAGGGCGACTACCTCAACACCTACCTCACCCTGCACGTGAAGGACCCAGGACCTGAGGCACAGCAACAACCACAGCGGATCCAGCCAAAACCGGACAACGCGGCGAAGCCGGTGCTGCCGCTGCCGCCGGTGGACGGCGTGCCCGCGGTCTCGACGGGGGTGCGCTGATGCTCTCCGCGCGAATCCGCTGGCAGATCGGCATCTTCGTGCTGGTCGCCCTGGTCGGGGTGTCCTACGTGGGCGCCCGCTACGCCGGACTGGACCGCTGGTTCGGCTACGCTGGCTACACCGTGCGGGTGCAGCTGGCCGACTCCGGCGGCATCTTCACCAACGCCGAGGTCACCTACCGCGGCGTGCCGATCGGCCGGGTCGGCCCGCTGCGGCTGACCGCCCGCGGCGTGGAGGTCGACCTGGTCCTGGACGACGACGGCCCCCAGGTGCCCGCCGACGCGCAGGCCGTGGTGAGCAACCGGTCCGCGGTCGGCGAGCAGTTCGTGGACCTGCGCCCGCGCCGCGACGGCGGCCCGTACCTGGCCCAGGGCTCGGTGATCGGCCAGAGCGACACCAGGATTCCCAAGCCGGTGGAGCACGTGCTGGCCGCGGTGGACGGCCTCGTTTCCTCCGTGCCCACCAAGTCGCTGCGCACCGTGGTGGACGAGCTGGGCACCGCGTTCACCGACTCCGGCCGCAACCTCCAGCAGATCCTGGACTCCGCCGGTTCCTTCACCGAGGCCGCGATCGAGCACCTGCCGCAGACCAAGCAGCTGTTCACCGACGGCCGCACCGTGCTGGACACCCAGGCCGAGCAGTCCCAGGCGCTCAAGGACCTCACCCGCAACGCCAAGCTGCTGGCCCAGCAGTTCCGGGCCTCCGACGGCGACTTCCGCAAGGTGGTGGCCGCGGTGCCGCCGGTCTCCGACCAGGTCTCCGCCGTGCTGCGGGAGACCGGGCCGAACCTCGGCGTGGTCATCGCGAACCTGCTGACCACGGCCAACGTGATGGTCACCCGCAACGCCGGGCTGGAGCAGGTGCTGTTCACCGCGCCGGCCGCGGTCGCCGCGGGCAGCACGGTGGCCCGGGCCGACGGCGCGCACTTCGGCATGACCACCACCTACTTCAACCCGCTGCCCTGCACCCAGGGTTACGAGGGCACCGAGTACCGCAACGGCCTGGTCGCCACCCCGGGCAAGCCGCTGAACACCCAGGCCGCCTGCACCCTGCCGCGCGGCCACCCCACCGGGGTGAGGGGATCGCAGAACGCGCCCAAGGGCGGCAAGGTCGCCGCGGCCGCCACCTCGAACTGGCAACCCGCACAGCTGGAGAGCCTGAGTCCGGACACCGCCACCCTGCGCGGCTTGCTCGGCCTGCCGGGAGGAGACCGATGAGCGAGACAGTCGAACCGGCCACCGCACGCCGGAACCCGTTGCGGCTGCCCGTGATCCTCGCGGTGGCCGCCGCGCTGCTGGCCGCCGGGTCCGGCTGGTGGTGGTACGCCGCCGCCGAGGACGACGGCGTCAAGTTCGCCGAGCTGCGCGAGCAGGTGCGCGGCGCGGGGGAGCGGGCGGTGGCGGAGTTCAACAGCCTGGACTACCGGCGGGTGGACGAGGGCATGCGCCGCTGGCTGGAGACCTCCACCGGCGCGCTGCACGAGGAGCTGCGCAACACCGGGGCCAGCAGCAAGAAGCAGATCGAGGAGACCAAGACGGTCACCACCGGGCGGGTCACCGACGCCGCCGTCACCGAGCTGGACGACCGCGCGGGCAAGGCGAAGCTGATCGCCGCGGTGGAGATCGAGGTCGCCCCGGACGGGGCCGCGGCCACCACCAAGCGCAACCGGTTCCAGGCCGAGCTGACCCGCACCGAGACCGGCTGGAAGCTCAGCGGGCTCGGTCCGGTCCCGGTCGCGGCCTCCTGAAAGGACCTCTGATGGCTCCCACCCGACGCGCCGCCGCCCCGCACCGCCGCAGGCCCGCGGTGGCCGGCAGCCGCACCACGCACCCCGCGCGACCCGGCCGGGACAGCGACACCGGCGCGCTGGAAGAGACGGGGACCCGCGCTGCCGCGGCGGCCGACGAAGCCACCGCGGTGGACGAGGCCGGGGCCGAACCTGTTGTCGCGGAACGGGTCCGGTCCCGGCCACCCCGGGCGGGACGCTGGCTGGTCGCGCTCACCGTCGCGCTCGCGCTGCTGGCCGGGTTCTTCCTGGTGCAGGGCTGGCGGACCAGCGGCAGCCCGGCCGCGCGCAACCAGGCCCTGGTCAACGGACCGGCCACGGCCGAGGTCTCCGGTCAGGTGGCCGAGGCGCTGCGCCGGGTGTTCTCCTACCGGCACGACGACACCGCGAGCACCGAGGCGGCCGCGGCCGAGGTGCTGGTGGACGCCGCGCGGGCGCAGTACGACGCGCTGTTCGCCCAGGTGCGCGAGCAGGCCCCGCAGCAGAAGCTGGTCCTGTCCACCAAGGCGGTCACCACCGGGGTCCGGGAGTTGTCGGCCGACCGGGCGGTGCTGCTGGTCTTCCTGGACCAGACCGCCACCCGCGGCGACAACAACCAGACCTCCGCCTCGGCCGCCCAGCTCGGCGTCACCGCCCGCCGCGCCGGCGAAAAATGGTTGATCACCGAACTACAACCGCGCTGAGGACTGCATTCAGATGACAAAACAACACCGTGGCACGTTGGCTTGAATTATCACCGGAGTACGTTTCTGTGATCGGTTCACAGAAGGGGCAGTGAATTTCTTGTGACGTTACCTACTTGCGAGTAGGCTCCGATTCGTCGCAAGTTGTGCGGCATCCGCGGATAAGCCGTTCCCTCTCTGAGATTCGATGTCAAAGGAGACGTCCGACATGAGAGCCGCATTCTCCGCACGGTTGTCCCGACGAGCCGCCGCCGTCCTCGGCGCCGCCGCGCTGGTGCTGACCGGCGCGGTCGCCGACGCCGGGGCCAGCGCGCCCGCCACCGCCAGCGGGCCGATCACCAAGACCCTCACCTACACCTGCGAGTTCCCGCTGA
The DNA here is from genome assembly GCF_030064675.1 of Crossiella sp. CA-258035. Taxonomy (GTDB): domain Bacteria; phylum Actinomycetota; class Actinomycetes; order Mycobacteriales; family Pseudonocardiaceae; genus Crossiella. The sequence goes on along the minus strand of NZ_CP116413.1, from coordinate 6,885,632 downwards.
TCGGCCCGTCCCAGCTGAGCACCAGGATCGACGTCACCATGCCGGAGACGGTCAAGGTCGGCGAGCTCATGCGCACCACCAACTTCTCCGCGACCATCACCGTGCCCGAGGCGACCGCCCAGGCCCTGCTGCTGTTCGAGGCCGAGACCATCGAGGGCGACGCCGAGGCGCTGCTCGCGGTGGACGCCAACGGCGCGCTGATCGACGTCACCCTGCCCGGCCTGCGCATCCCGAGCACCCCGGTGCCCAAGACCGGCGACCTGGTCACGGTGGCCCGCGGCCCGGTGCCCGGGATCGGCGTGCGCGCCCCCGGCCACATCGGGGTCAGCGTGGGCGACCACGTCTCCAAGCTCACCCCGCGCAAGGCCGACGGCTCGCCCACCGAGCTGGGCACCTTCGACCTGGTCTGCAAGCAGGACGCCGGGCAGGACCCGCTGCTGGCCAAGATTCCGGTTACCGCCGCCAGGTAAGCGCGAATGCGAATTCCGTAGTTCGATCCGTGGAGGGAATGTCCATGAGGAGATCGGGTAAGTCGGCGTTACGGGTGCTCGCGGTGGCCCTGATCGGAGTTGTCACCTTCGCCGGTGGCGCGGCGGCCGAGCCGACCGGTCCGGCGGTGAAAATCAACTATTCGGTGGAAGGGCAGAGCGTGGTCAAGAAGACCGGCTCGACCCTGCCGCTGGGGCCGGGCGCGCTGTCGGTCGACCTCAACGCGGCCACCGGGGACATCAAGGGTGACCTGACGCTGCCGCCGGCACACTCGGAGTTCAAGGTCTTCGGCCTGATCCCGGTCACCGCGACGATCGAGTTCCTGCCGCAGGGGCAGACCACCGGCAAGATCGTGCGCGGGGTGGTGACCTCCAGCTCCCAGGTGGTGCTGCGGCTGCGCGATGTGAAGGCAGGCGGCATCCCTTACCCGGTCGGGGACAAGTGCCAGAGCAAGGCCCCGATGACGATCGACCTGACCAGTGAGCCGGGCTTCAACCCGCTCACCGGCGGCAAGCTCAGCGGCGCCTACACCATCCCGGAGTTCAGCAACTGCCACCTGGCCGAGCTGCTGATCAACTTCATGATCCCGGGCCCGGACAACACCATCAGCCTCAACCTCAAGCGCGTGGTCTGACCGCCCGCTGACCGAGCCGCCCCTGACCGCCGTCGTCGGTCAGGGGCGGCTCAACCGCGCACCAGCGGCGCGATCAACCGGTGCAGCCGGGGCGAGGGCGCGACCCCCAGCTCGGCCCGCAGCTGCCGCCGGAACCGCTCGTAGTGCCGCAGCGCCGCCGCCGCGTTGCCCTCGGCCAGGTGCAGCCGCAGCAGCAGCCGGTGCCCGCTCTCCCGCAGCGGCTCGGCCCGCACCACCGCGGTGGCCGCCGCCCAGGCCGGCACCGGCCTGCCCTGGCACAGGTGCGCCTCGCCGAGTGCCTCCAGCGCGCGCAGCCGCAGCTCGTGGAACCACTCGCGGTCCAGCAGCAGCCAGTCCTCCGGCCAGTCCGGCAGCAGGTCCCGCTCGAACAGCGCCATGTCGGCCTCCGGGTCCCCGGCCAGCCGGTGCGCCTCGCGCACGTCCACCCGCACCGTCCCGGCCAGCGCCAGGCCGCTGGGCCCGGCGCTCACCAGCTCCCGCCCGGTCAGCCGCCACAGCGTGGTGCGCAGGCTGGCGTGCGCCCGCTGCGCCGGTAGGTCCGGCCACAGCTGCGCCGCGGTGACCGCTCTGCTGACCGGGTGCCCGCGCAGGGCCAGATAGGCGAGCAGCCTGCGGCAGACGGGGGTGGTGGACAGGGGCCGGTCGTCGTGCAGTGCGAACTGACCGAGCAGCTGGAGAGAGGCTGGCACGGCGGCGGAATTCCCGTTGCCACAGCAGGGAAACGCCCCCTTTGCGGTGACGCTGTGGTGACGGAGGCTGCCTAGCGTCGGGGCGGACCCGAGCCGAGTAGGGAGCGCGATGTTCTACCACAGCAAGCGACTGCAGTTCGAGGCCAAGCCCAGTGCCCCGGACCCGCACTACGCCCGCAAGCTCCAGGAGCTGGTCGGCGGCGCGTTCGGCGAGATGACGGTGACCATGCAGTACCTGTTCCAGGGCTGGAACTGCCGGATGGAGGGCAAGTACAAGGACCTGATCCTGGACATCGCCACCGAGGAGATCGGGCACGTGGAGATGATCTCCACCATGATCGCCCGGCTGCTGGAGGGCGCCCCGTCGGAGGTCACCGCCAAGGCCGTGGAGAACGACCCGGTGCTGGCCGCGGTGATCGGCGGCATGGACCCGCAGCAGGCCATCGTGGCCGGTGGCGGCCCGCTGCTGGCCGACAGCAACGGCTACCCGTGGAACGGCCGCTACATCGTGGCCAGTGGCAACCTGCTCGCCGACTTCCGGGCCAACGTGGCCGCCGAGGCGCAGGGCCGGTTGCAGACCGCCCGGCTCTACCACATGAGCGACGACCCCGGCGTGCGCGCGATGCTGAAGTTCAACCTGGCCCGCGACACCGCGCACCAGAACATGTGGCTGGCCGCGATCGAGCAGCTCAAGGAGGAGGGGCTGGAGGGCACGGTGGCGCCCAACGACCTCTTCGACGAGGAGGAGACCGAGCACGCGGGCACGCTGTGGAACCTCTCCGAGGGCCAGGAGTCCGCGGACGGGCCGTGGGCGCGCGGCCTCGCGCCGGACGGCGCCCACCAGATGGGCTACCTGGAGCACCCGGAGCCCCTGGGCGGTCCCGCCGCGGCGCCGAAGCCGAACCCGCTGCTCTACGCCACCTCACCGGCCAACCTGAACCTCATCGATCGGGCGATCGACAAGCTGACCTGAGTGGATGCGCCCGGTCCGGGTACCCCGCGCTCGGCAGGACTGTGCGAAGGAGAGGGTGACCGCGATGACCGACGTGGCGAGCAAGGGGTTCGGGCCGGGCGATGAGCGCCCGGTGCTGACCAACCGGCAGGGCCATCCGGTGTACGACAACCAGAACCAGCGCACGGTCGGCGCGCGCGGACCGGCCACGCTGGAGAACTACCAGTTCCTGGAGAAGATCAGCCATTTCGACCGGGAGCGGATCCCGGAGCGGGTGGTGCACGCCCGCGGCACCACCGCCTTCGGCTACTTCGAGGCCTACGGCAAGTGGGGCGAGGAGCCGATCTCCCGGTACACCAGGGCGAAGCTGTTCGCCGAGCCGGGCAAGCGCACCGAGGTCGCGGTGCGCTTCTCCACCGTGATCGGCGGCCGGGACTCCTCGGAGGCGGCGCGGGACCCGCGCGGGTTCGCGGTGAAGTTCTACACCGAGGACGGCAACTGGGACCTGGTCGGCAACAACCTGGCGGTGTTCTTCATCAGGGACGCGATCAAGTTCCCGGACGTCATCCACGCGCTCAAACCGGACCCGGTGACCTTCCGGCAGGAGCCGAACCGGATCTTCGACTTCATGTCGCAGACCCCGGAGTCCATGCACATGCTGGTGAACCTGTTCAGCCCCAGGGGCATCCCGGCGGACTACCGGCACATGCAGGGCTTCGGCGTGAACACCTACAAGTGGGTCGACGCGGACGGGCGCACGCACCTGGTGAAGTACCACTGGATGCCCAAGTGCGGGGTGAAGAGCATGACCGCCGCCGACGCGGCCGCGGTGCAGGCCAACGAGCTCGGCCACGCCACCAAGGACCTGCGGGACGCCATCGAGGCCGGTGACCACCCCGAGTGGGAGCTGCTGGTGCAGCTGATGACCGACGAGGAGCACCCGGAGCTGGACTTCGACCCGCTCGACGACACCAAGGTGTGGCCGGAGCAGGAGTTCCCGGCGCTGCCGGTGGGCCGGATGGTGCTGGACCGCCCGGTGTCGGACAACTTCGCCGAGAACGAGCAGATCTCCTTCGGCACCGGGGTGCTGGTGGACGGCCTGGACTTCTCCGACGACAAGATGCTGGTGGGCCGCACGTTCTCCTACAGCGACACCCAGCGCTACCGGGTCGGCCCGAACTACCTCCAGCTCCCGGTCAACCAGGCCCGCAACGCGCAGGTGCGCACCAACCAGCGGGACGGCGCGATGACCTACCAGGTGGACGCGGCCGGGGAGAACCCGCACGTGAACTACGAACCCTCGATCACCGGCGGCCTGCGCGAGGCGCAGTACCCGTCGCACGACGAGCAGGGGCCGGAGATCACCGGCAGGGTGACCCGCAAGCGGATCCCGCGCACCAACGACTACCTCCAGGCGGGCCAACGGTTCCGGCTGATGGAGCAGTGGGAGCGGGACGACCTGGTGCACAACATGATCGACCAGCTGGGACAGTGCGAGCGCGCCGTCCAGGAGCGGATGGTGTGGCACTTCCTGCTGGTGGAGGACGAGCTCGGGCTGCGGGTCGGCGACGGGCTGGGCATCTCCCCGGCGGATGTGGCCGACCTGCCGCCGCTGGCCAGCCAGGACCTGTCCGAGGAGGACCGGGACCGGCTGACCCGGCTGGGCAAGAACGGGCCGCGGCCGGTGGACGGGCTCACCATGACCCACTGCGTGCCCAACCAGCGGTACCAGCCGGGCGCCTGACCGGGAGCCGTGCGGGCCGGCAACGCCCGGCCCGCACGGCTTTTCGGCTCAGCGCAGGGTGTAGGCCTGCCGCAGCGTCTGGTGCGCCCTGGCTCCGCTGCCGTCTTCGGCGGTCAGCCGCAGCGAGACCTTGTCACCGGTCTTGCCCAGCGCGGGCAGCAGGCCGGCCCAGCCCGCGCCGGTCTTGCGCAGCGGCACCGGCTGCCAGCTGGTGCCGTCCAGGCTGACCTCCAGGGTCGCCTTGGTCTCGCCCTCGCCGTGGTGCGTGGACACCGTGACGGGCAGGGGTTTCCCGGCCTTGGCGGAGTTGTCCCGGTCCAGGCCGAGGTTCGGCGTCACGTACAGCAGGCGCAGGTGGCGGAGTTCGGCCGTCGTGTCGGAGCGGAAGGTCCAGCCCGCCTCGACCTGCCGGTCACCGTAGGTCGCCTTGGCGCTCAGCTCGAAGGTCGCCGGACCGGCCGGAACCCGCCAGTGCCCGTTGCCGGGCAGCTGGGTGCGGCCGATCACGGTGCCACCGCTGGACAACGTGGTCTCGCCGGTGACCGACTGGTAGGCCTGCCGTCCGTACTGCGCCGGGTTCCCCTGCGGCACGAACAGGTTCAGGTTGGCCATCAGCTCGTCACCTCGACGGGCGGCGCCACCGTGGCCGCCGCCGGGCCGGGCCGCGAACGGACCGGCGTTGTAGTCCACGCGCTGGGCGCCGTGCCGGGTGAACCGGGTGGCCGCCAGGTCGAACTGCCTGCTGTCACCACCGGAGGCGCGGTCGAAACCGTTGCCCAGCTCGCTGTGCTTGCGCCACCAGCCCGGCGTCACGTACTCGGTGCGGGTGGCCCCGGCCGGCACCGGCGGCGCGCCCTCGCGGAAGGGGTAGCTGTCCGGGATCTCCGCGGCGGCCGGACCGTCCAGGCCCGGCCGCCAGCTGGGCCGGAAGGTGTGGGTGATCCCGTCCTCGCGGTAGGTCGCCTCGACCCGGCTCAGCTGGTGCCGGTGCGCGCGCAGCTTGCCGCCCTCGGCCATCGTGCCGGAGCTGGTGAAGGCCAGGTCGTAGCTGACCGGGCTGGTGGCGATCCCGTTGAGCCGCACCGAGACCGGGCCCTTGGCCAGCAGCTCGCGCAGGGTGGTGAGGCGGTGTTCGGTGCTGCCCAGCACCGGGAGTGGCAGCTTGGTCTGCGGTCGCACCCGGCTCGGCTCGACCAGCAGCACCACCTTGGCGCCTGCCTTGGCCACCGCGGTGATCCGGTCGACGGCGTCCTGTTGGACCGGCGGGGTCAGCAGGGCCAGCTCGTCCTTGAGGTCCTTGCCTGCCAGGTCCGCCGGGTCGCCCGCCTTGACGTCCACCACCGGCAGGGTGTGCTCGCCGAGCAGCTGCGGTGAGGACCGGTTGCGCCACACGCCCAGCGGAAGCCGTTGCGGGGCAACGAGGTCCGCGCTGATCTCCGGGCGCGCGGCGGTCACGTGGGTCAGGTGCCGGAAGTCCGCGGCCGAGCCGCCGAGCGAGCCGAGGTAGACCGGCGCGTCGGTGTCGGTGAAGGGCGGGAACAGGGCCGGGGACCGGCCGCCGGAGACCGCGCTCAGCTCGATCCCGGTGACCCGCAGGCTCGGATCGTCCAGCTCCACCTCCACCCGCTTCGCGGTGCGCGCGTCGACGTTGAGCGTGGTGTCCTTGTCCAGCCGCAGTTTCGGCGCGACCTGCTGGGTGAGCGAGACCGGGTCGCCCTGCTCGACCCCGCGCTGGTCGTACTCCTTGATGGTGCTGGCGACCTGGTAGTCGCCCTTGGCGGCGCGCACGGTGGCCACGCCGTTCTCGCCCGGCGACAGCTGCTGGCTGGTGCCGTCACGCAGGTCGGTCACGGTGAGCTCGGCCTCGGTCTCGGCGGTGACCGGCTTGCCGTCCCGGCCGGTGACCTGCACGGTCAGGTCGTAGCGCTCCTCCTCCACGTAGGAGCTGACCGCGGTGCGCACCGCCACGTCCCCGGCGGTCGCGGTGAGCCAGCCGCCGTAGAGGCCGACCCGCCTGCCGGGGTCCACGGTGAGGCTGACCTTCTCGGTTCCCTTGGCGGGCACGGTGATCCGCTGCGTGCTCAGCGCGAACTGGCCGGAATCCGGCGCGCCGCCCTGCTTGTCCAGAATGGACAGTGCGAGGTCGAGGGTGACCGGGGTGTCGCCGTCGTTGCGGTACACCACGTCCTTGCTCGCGGGCTGCTGACCCTGGTGCGGCCACCGGAAGTAACCCAGGGACAGGCCACCGGTCTCCGCGGTCACCTGCTGCCTGGTGGCGCGTTCCAGGTCCACCACGCCCGCGCCCTGGCCGTGCACGGACACGCCGCTCAGCGGCTTGGCGGTGCTCATCAGCGCCGCCTTCAGCCGGGCCGCGCTCCAGTCCGGGTGCGCCCCGGCCAGCACCGCGGCCGCACCGGTCACGTGCGGGGCGGCCATCGAGGTGCCCGACATCGCCTGGTACGGCTCGCCGCCCCCGGGGTAGGCCTTGGCGGCCAGGATCTCGCTGCCCGGCGCGGTGATCTCCGGCTTGAGCGCGTAGTCCCCGGCGCGCGGGCCGCGCGAGGAGAAGTCGCTGAGCCTGCCGTCCTTGGTGGAGCTGGCCACCGCGAGCGCGGCGTCCGCGGTCGCCGGGTGGCCGACCGGCTCCTGCTCGCCGCTGTTGCCCGCGGCGATCACGAACAGCGTGCCGTGCTCGGCGGAGAGGCGGGTGATGGCCTCGCTCACCGGGTCCGGCTGGGTCTGCCGGAGCCCGAAGCTCATGTTCACCGCCTTGGCCTTGTGCTCGGCCGCGGCCCAGGTCATCCCGGCCAGCGCGGCGTCCTCGGTGGGGCCGAAGTCGCCGACCTTGCCGAAGAGCAGCTTCGCGTCCTTGGCCACGCCGACCTGCTTGCCGCCGCCGGCCGCGCCGCTGCCCGCGACGATGGAGGAGACGTGCGTGCCGTGTCCGATGGTGTCCTTGATGCCGTGCGGGGAGTTGGAGAAGTCCTTGGCCTGCTTGAGCACCCCGGCGAAGTCCGGGTGGTCCACGTCGATGCCGCTGTCCAGCACCGCCACCGGCACGTCCTTGGCGGTGTGCCCGGCCTGCCAGGCGGCCGGCGCGCCGATCAGCGGCACGCTCTCGTGCAGGGTGTACTTCAGCGTCGCGTTCAGCCACACCTTGCCGGTGGCGCGTTGGCGCGCCTGGTCCTTGACCGTGTTCCAGGTGCGGACCGCGGTGCTCTTGGGCGCGGACACCGCGGTCAGGCCCAGCGCGGGCAGCTCCCTGGTCCGGGTGGTGCCGTCCAGGGCGCCGGGCGCGGAACGGGAGTTGTCCCCGGCCAGCAGCAGCGGCACGTCCGGGCGCTTGGCGTCCTCGTAGCCGGACTCCAGCAGCAGGCTGATGTTGAACAGCCGGGGGTCCACCCGGCCTGCCCGCACCGGGGCCTCGGCGTCACTGGGCCGCACCTGCCACTGGCCCTGCTCGGTCCAGCTGCGGAAGGCGGTGCCGGTCCGCTCCGGTCCGGCCGCCACGTGCACCGGGCGGCCGCGCTCGTCCACCTGCACCTGGTCGCCGGTGATCAGCGTGATGGTCCGCAGGCCGCCGGTGGCGGCTCCGCCCGGCGGGGCGGGGTCGGCGAGGGCGGGGACGCCCAGTGCCAGCAGTGCGGTCGCCAGCGCGGCGACCGGCAGTGTTCTCTTCCCGGGATGTCGCATGCGCTTTATGTTTCAGCTTCGTCACGTGTGCGGTAGCGCATTGACAAAAAGCCGAACAAAGAGCAGACGAAAGTCGTCCTGGACCCTGATTCTTCCCTGGTCTTTTCGCTCAGGGTGACCAGTAGTCCGCAATTCCAACGGCAGCCTGACAACCAGCAGGGTGGACGGTCGCCGCCGACCGGCCCGCAAGCCGTGGAACCCGTGGTGTACTGCGGCCATTCGCGCGATGTACGGCAGCGAGCCGCACCCCGAACGGCCCAGTCCGCGGCGAACGAGTGAGCCATCACGAATTCGTGTGAACGCGCTGGAGGACTCGCTGACCTGCCGAGTTCGTGACTTAGGCTCCCTGCCGTCCGGCCACAGGCGTCATTCGATCGATCCCCCTTCCCCGCCAGTAGTCCCGTCGTCGCGCATTCCGCGCATCGGCGGTCAAGGAGGAATTCGTGTCCGCTGTGCCCCTCGGAATGCCGGTCCGCCCGCCGGTCCCGCTCGCCCGGCGCAGGCAGACCCGCGCGCTGCGCGTGGGCGCGGTCCAGGTCGGCGGCGACGCGCCGATCAGCGTGCAGTCCATGACCACCACCCCGACCGCCGACGTCAACGCGACCCTGCAGCAGATCGCCGAGCTGACCGCGGCCGGTTGCCAGCTGGTCCGGGTCGCGGTGCCCAGCCAGGACGACGCGGACGCGCTGCCCGCCATCGCGCGCAAGTCCCCGCTGCCGGTCATCGCCGACATCCACTTCCAGCCGAAGTACGTCTTCGCCGCGATCGAGGCCGGCTGCGCCGCGGTGCGGGTCAACCCCGGCAACATCCGCCAGTTCGACGACCGGGTGGGCGAGATCGCCAAGGCCGCGGGCGCGGCGGGCGTGCCGATCAGGATCGGGGTCAACGCCGGTTCGCTGGACGAGCGGTTGCTGCGCAAGTACGGCAAGGCCACCCCGGAGGCGCTGGTCGCCTCGGCGCTGTGGGAGTGCTCGCTGTTCGAGGAGCACGGGTTCACCGACCTGAAGCTCTCGGTCAAGCACCACGACCCGGTGGTCATGGTCAACGCCTACCGCCAGCTCGCCGCCCAGTGCGACTACCCGCTGCACCTGGGCGTCACCGAGGCCGGACCGGCCTTCCAGGGCACCATCAAGTCCGCCGCGGCCTTCGGCGCGCTGCTCGGCGAGGGCATCGGCGACACCATCCGGGTCTCGCTGTCCGCGCCGCCGGTGGAGGAGGTCAAGGTGGGCATCGGCATCCTGGAGTCCCTTGGCCTGCGGGAACGCGGACTGGAGATCGTCTCCTGCCCGTCCTGCGGGCGCGCGCAGGTGGATGTGTACCGGCTCGCCGAGGAGGTGACCGCGGCCCTGGAAGGCATGTCGGTGCCACTGCGGGTCGCGGTGATGGGCTGTGTGGTGAACGGGCCGGGCGAGGCGAGGGAGGCCGACCTCGGGGTGGCCTCCGGCAACGGCAAGGGCCAGATCTTCGTCAAGGGCAAGGTGATCAAGACGGTGCCGGAGCACCGGATCGCGGAGACCCTGATCGAGGAGGCGCTGGCGCTGGCCGAGCGGATGACGGTGGAACGCGAGTGACCCAGCCGCTGGAACAGGGCTTCGAGCTGCTGCCCTGCTACTGCCCGATCGAGCCCGCCGTGCACCCCGCGGTCGCCGACATCGAACAGCGCGCCGTGGCCTGGCTGGACCGGATGGCCCTGCCGGGGGTGTCGCGCAAACGTCTGCTCGGCACCCGCAGCGCCGAGTTCTTCTGCCGTTTCGTGCCCACCGGCGCCACCCACAACGTGCTGGCCGCGACGCTGTGGGTGTACTGGGGCTTCGCCTTCGACGACGTCCGCTGCGACACCGGCGTGCTCTCCGCCAACCCGGCCCAGTTCCTTCCCGAGGCGGCGAGGGTCCAGCAGGCGCTGGAAAACCCGGCGCGCACCGGCCTGACCGACCCGTACGCCCTTGCCCTGCACGACATCGGCGCCCGCTTCCGCGGCTGCGCCACCCCGACCCAGGTCCGCCGCTTCACCGAGGCGCACCGCCGCTGGCTGTTCGCGGTGTCCTGGCAGGTGGCCAACCGCGCCACCGGCCGGATGCCCGGACTGGACGAGTACCTGAGCATGCGCCTGGGCACCAGCGGCGGCCCGCCCACCATGGCCATGCTGGAGATCGGCCTCGGCGAGGAGGTGCCCTCGTCGGAGATGGACTCACCACGGGTCCGCGCGCTGACCGACTGCGCCAGCATGGTGGCCGCGCTGGACAACGACCTGCACTCCTACCGCAAGGAAAGGCTGCTGGGCCAGACCGAGCAGAACCTGGTCACCGTGCTGCGCACCGAGTCCCAGCGGTCCCTGGAAGAGGCGGTGCTGGCCGCGGTGGGCATCAGGGACCGGCTGATGAGCCTGTTCCTGCGCTTGGCGGAACGGGTGCGGCGGGGCGGGTCCGCGCCGCTGCGGTCCTATGTGGACTGTCTGGGGCACGGGATCAGGGGCAACATCGACTGGGCCCTGCGGGTGCCGCGCTACCAGGGGCTGGGCAGCCCCGGCTGGTCGCGGACGCCCCTGGACCCGAGCTCGGCGCCGCTGCCCTACCCGACGGTGGCCTGGTGGTGGGACGAGCTGCGGGAATGACCTGTGGCTCGCCCTTGCTGACCGCGGCGGCCGGACGCTGACATGCTGTGGAGATGCGAACCCGGTGCAGCGCGGTCCTGCTCGCCCTGGTGCTGGCCACCCAGGCCTGCGGCGAGGCCGAACCACCACCCACGCCCGCACCGAGCCTGCCGGCGGACTGGCCCACCCAGCACGGCACGGCGGTCCGCGAGGTGCCCATGCCCGCCGGTCAGCTGCTCGGCTACCTGCCCGAGCTGACCGCGGGCCACGTGCTCTGCTCCGCCCCTGCGCCGGAGGACTGGCGGGCCGCGATGCGCGGGGAGGTGCGCACCGAGGTCTTCCTCACCGACCAGTGCCACGTGGTCTCCGCCCGGTTCGAGCTGACCGCCCGGCTGACCGGCGACCTGGTCACCGGCGCGGACACGGTGGCCGGGCGGCGGGCCAGGGTGGACCGGCAGCAGCGGGCCAGTGACCTGGACGTGGAGCTGGTCACCGAGGAAGCGGCCCGGCCCTACCGGGGACTGCGGCCCACGCTGAGCGTCACGGTGAAGCTGCGCGACCAGTCCGCCAGCGACGAGCAGGGCGAGACCGGCCAGATCGCCAAGGAGGCGGCCGAGGCGGTGCTGCGCCGCGCCGGGGCAGCGGGACCGGAACTGCCGCGGCTCAACGACAAGGGCGAGCTCGCCGCGGTGACACCGCAGCCGCCGCTGCCCGGTTTCGGCGTGGCCGACCAGCCACTTCCCGTTGCGGCGCAACAGCTCTGCCTGATCCTGGGGGAGGCGTTCCGGGTCGACCCGGCGCTCGGCACCGCCGAACCCCAAGGCGTGTGCGCGATCCCGCTGCGCGCGGGTCGGGTGGTCGCGACCATGACCCAGGCCGCCCGGGACCGGCCCTACCAGGGCAGCGTGGCGGGGCGGCCGGTGGCGCGGGACGGCGAGGAGCAGGTGTGGATCGGGCTGCGGGAGGGCTCGGCGCAGCAGGTGCACCTGGCCGGGCCGGTGCCGGAGGACGTGCTGGTCGCGGTCATCCCCCGGCTAGCGGGGCGCTGACACCAGCAGCTCGCCCACCCTGGTCCTGGTGTACTTGACCTGCCGCCCCAGCCGGTGCCCGGTGACCAGCCCGGCCGCGCTCAGCGCGCCCAGGTGCTGGGACACCCCACCGGCGGTCAGGCCGGTGCGGCGGGCCAGGTCGGTGGTGGACAACGGATCGCCCAGCGCCAGCAGCAGGGTCGCGCGGGAGCGGCCCAGCACCCCGGCCAGGGCTTCCGGCGGGCAGCGCTGTTCGCGGTGGTCCCACAGGGTGGCGATGCCGCGTGGCGGGTAGAACAGGGTCTGCTGCCAGCCCGCCGCCTCGACCATGGTCAGCGCGTCCGGCCAGGTGAACACCGAGGGCACCAGCAGCAGGCCGTCACCGGTGAGCTGGGCGGAGAGCACGCAGCAGCGCTTGTCCACCCGCAGCACGCCGTTGGCCCAGTGCAGGTGCGGGTGCAGGTCCTCGAACAGCAGCTGGTGCCCGCCCAGGGCCAGCCGCCGGGCGCGGAAGTGCACCTCGGCCTCGAGGAGGTCCCGCAGGCGCGGCCAGTACGGCTGGATCGCCAGCTCCCAGTAGGCCCGCACCACCTCCACCAGCTCGGCCAGCCGGCCAGGGTCCGCGTGCAGCTCGCGGACGAACCGGGCCTGCGGCGGGTAGTCGAAGTAGGCCAGGTCCTTGCGGATCTGCTCCGGCGTGGACCGGGCCATCAGGGCCAGCTCGGTGTCGAAGTCGGGCACCGCGGTGTCCGGCGGCGGGGTGAGGAAGTCCGGGAAACCGCTGTGCGGCCCGGGGATCAGGTCGGTCAGCGGGGTCAGGTCCAGGCCCGAGCCGGCCAGCCGCTCGCGGGTCTCGCGCAGCCACGGGAAGTGCAGCGCGTGCTCGCCGGGCGTCTTGAGCACCCGCACGCTCACCACCGTCTCCCACAGCGGCGAGAACGCGAACCGGGTCCGCGCCAGGTCGGCGACGGAGAACTCCAGCTCCAGCTCAGGCATGGTGTCACCCCCACGATTTAGCTCACTCTAAATCATTGCTCGGTCGCCGGGTAAGGGGCGCACGCTCCTCACCGTGAGCACCGAGACCACCCACGCCAGCCCCGCGCGGACCGGGCCCTTCGCCGGTCTGCCGCGCCCGTTCTGGATCCTGTTCTACGGCAGTCTGGTCAACCGCATCGGCGGCGTGGTCGCCGGGTTCCTCGTGCTCTACCTGACCGCCATGGGCATCCCGCTGGACCAGGTCGGCCTGGTGCTGGCGGCCAAGGGCGTCGGCGCGCTGCTCAGCCAGCCCCTCGGCGGGGTGCTCACCGACCGGGTCGGCCGCCGGTTCACCCTGATGCTCGGACTGCTCTCCAGCGCAGGCTGCCTGATGCTGCTCGGCGCGGTGCACAGCCTGCCACTGCTGATCGGCGCGGCCTTCCTGCACGGCGTGGCGGCCGACATCTTCCGCCCGGCCGCCGCCGCGCTGATCGCCGACGTGGTCGAGCGGCCGCTGCTCACCAAGGCCTACGGGCTCCAGTTCTGGGCGATCAACCTCGGCTTCTCGGTGGCCAGCGTGATGGCAGGCCACCTCGCCGACTCCGGCTACTGGCTGCTGTTCGCGCTCAACGCCACCGGCTGCACCGCCTTCGCGGTCATCGTCGGCCTCGGCATCCCCAAGTCCGCCGAACGCATGGTCAAGTCCACTGTGGACGGTCCGGTGTTCGGGCTGCGCGCGCTGCTGCGGGACCGGCTGCTGCTCGGACTGGTGCTGCTGGTCCTGGTGCACGCCACCGTCTACACCCAGGCCGAGGTCATCATCCCGTTGGCCGTCAAGGACTCCGGGCTCGGCGCGGCGGGCTACGGCAGCATCGTCGCGGTCAACGGCGTGCTCATCGTCATCCTGCAACCGCTGGCCAGCACCTGGGTGGCGCGCTTCGACCGGATGCGGGTGCTCGCCATCGCCTGGGCTGTGGTCGGCGTCGGCATGGCGCTCACCGGACTGGCCGAGACCGCGCTGGAGTACGTGCTGACCGTGGTGGTGTGGACCCTCGGCGAGATCGCCATGGCCGGCCTGCTCGGCGCGCTGGCCGCCGACCTCGCGCCACCGGCCGCGCGCGGCCGCTACCAGGCCGCCATCGGCTTCGGGTTCAGCGCCGCCGCGCTCACTGGGCCGCTGCTGGGCACCTGGGTCTACCAGCACGGTGGACCGGGCGCCGCCTGGACCGGCTGCCTCGTCCTGGGTCTGCTCGGCGCGGTGGGCGCGCTCGCCATCGGCCCGGCCGTCCGCCGACGGATTTATACGGAACATTAACTTCATGAGTTTGTGAAACTTCTGTAGCGTGGTGGGCATGACGATCTCGTTGCCGAACGCGCTGCCCACCACGCGGCCCACCGGCTGCCCCTTCGACCCGCCCGCGGAGCTGGGGCGGCTGCGGGAGACCGAACCCGTGGCCAGGATGCGCTACCCGGACGGCCACCTCGGCTGGGTGGTCACCGGGCACGCGCTGGCCAGGCAGATCCTGGCCGACCCCCGGTTCAGCTCCCGCGGCGAGCTGCGGCACGTGCCGATCGACGTGGACCGGTTCAAGGGCAAGGCCCTGCCGCCGGTGCCGCGCGGCATGTTCATCCAGATGGACCCGCCCGAGCACACCCACTACCGCAGGCTGCTCACCGGCCAGTTCACCGTGCGCCGGATGAACCAGCTGATCCCGCGGATCGAGCAGATCGCCGAGGAGCACCTGGACGCGATGGCCCGCAAGGGCCCGCCTGCCGAGCTGGTGCACGACTACGCGCTGGCCATCCCGTCCCTGGTGATCTGCGAGCTGCTCGGCGTGCCCTATGCCGAGCGGGCGGTCTTCCACGAGCGCACCAAGCTGATGCTGAACCTGGAGCGCGGCGACGAGGAGGTGATGGCGGCCTTCGGCGAGATCATGGCCTACCTGGGCGAGCTGATCGAGCGCAAGCGGGCCGAACCGGCCGACGACCTGCTCAGCGGCCTGGTCACCGGCGGCGAGCTGGACCACGAGGAGCTGGTCTCCTTCGCGTTGCTGCTGCTCACCGCCGGACACGAGACCACCGCGAACATGCTCGCCCTCGGCGCCTTCGCGCTGCTGGAGAACCCGGACCAGCTCAAGGCGTTCACCGGCGACCCCGAGCTGGTCGAGCCCGCGGTGGAGGAGCTGCTGCGCTACCTGACCATCACCCACTTCGGGCTGCAGCGGATCGCGCTGGAGGACGTGGAGATCGCCGGCATCGCCATCGCCAAGGGCGAGTGCCTCCAACTGCACACCCCGGCCGCGAACCGGGACCCGGCGAAGTTCCCGCACCCGGACCAGCTGGACCTGGGCAGGCACGCCAGCGGGCACCTCGCCTTCGGCCACGGCGTGCACCAGTGCCTCGGCCAGCAGCTGGCCAGGGTGGAGATGCGGATCGGCTACCGCAAGCTGTTCCAGCGCTTCCCCACGCTGCGCCTGGCCGTGCCCGCCGATGAGGTGCCGATGCGCACCAAGATGGGCATCTACGGCGTGCACAGCCTGCCGGTGACCTGGGAGTCCTGATGCGAGTCGAGGTGGACACCGATCGTTGTTGTGGCGCGGGCATGTGCGCGCTCACCGCGCCCGCGGTATTCGACCAGGACGAGCAGGCCGGCACCGTGCTGCTGCTGACCCCGGAACCGGTGGCGAGTGAGTTCGCCGCGGTCCGGGAGGCGGCCCAGCTGTGCCCGGCGGCGGCCATCACGGTGGAGGAGAGTTCGTGAAGATCGTGATCGTGACGGCGGGCTCGCGCGGGGACACCGCGCCGTTCACCGGCCTGGGGGCGCGGTTGCAAGAAGCGGGGCACGAGGTGACGCTGGCCGCGCAGCAGCTGTTCGAGCCGATGGCCAGGGAGGCCGGGCTCGGTTTCCGGGAGATGCCCGGTGACATCCGCGCGGACTTCGCCAGCAAGGCGGGCCAGGACTTCCAGCACCACGGCATCGGCCTGCGCGGCCTGCCCGCCCAGCTCCGCTTCGCCAGCAAGATGATCAGCGACCTGGGCCGGGGCGCGCAGCGGGCGGTCGAGGGCGCGGACCTGGTGCTGACCCACCGCGCCGCGTTCGGCTTCGTGTACTGGATCGCCAAGAACGCGGGCATCCCGAGCATGGGCCTGGAGCTGTTCCCCAGCGGCATCATCACCTCCGGCGAGCTGCCGCCGATCTCGCTGGCCACCCGCTCGCTGGGCCGCACCGGCAACCTGGCCGCGCACGCGATGATGCGCGGCTTCGCCCAGCTGGGCGGCGGGTTCCTGCCGGGGTACAAGGAGTTCCTGCGCGAGCAGGGCGTGCGCAGCCCGGGCGCGCTCTACCGCGACATCCGGCAGACCCGCTGGCCGGTGCTGCACGGCTGGAGCCCGCACGTGCTGCCCCGGCCCAGCGACTGGCCCGCCCAGGCCGAGGTGGTCGGCTACTGGTGGCCCTGGCAGTCCCCGGACTACCAGCCGCCGGCCGAGCTGACCGAGTTCCTGGCCGCGGGGGAGCCGCCGGTGTTCCTGTCCTTCGGCAGCATGGCCCCCGGCCGGGCGCGCGAGCTGTCCGAGATCGCGGTCGAGGCGATGCGGCTGGCCAAGGTGCGCGGGGTGGTCCAGGCCGGGTGGAACGAGCTGGCCGCCACCGGCGAGCACGTGCTCTCCATCGGTGAGGTGCCGCACGGCTGGCTGTTCCCGAGGATGGCCGCGGTGGTGCACCACGGCGGCGCGGGCACCACCGGCGCCGGGGTGCGCGCGGGCGTGCCCGCCGTGATCGTGCCGGTGCTGGGCGACCAGCCGCTGTGGGCCGACCGGCTGGCCGAGCTCGGCGTCAGCCCCGGCTCGGTGCCGATGAAGAAGATCACCGCGCCCCGGCTGGCCGCCTTGATCAAGGACGCGGTCACCGGCCCCGGCTACCGCCGCCGCGCCGCCGCACTGGCCGAGCGGGTGGCCCAGGAGGACGGCGCGAGCCGGGTCGTCGAGGCGGTGGCCCGGCTGGGCGCCAGAGCCTGACCCTGGTCACACTCGGGCCGCTCGCGGTGGGAAACCGGGCCGCGATGTGACACGGTGGTTACCGAAGATCGACGAGGGGGTGCGCGTGCCCAACGCCAGTGCTGTGTCCGGCCCGGCATGGACCGAACCCACCGGCACACCGGGCGTCCCGCGCTACCCCCTCAACGTCGAAGCCCCCGTGCTGGCCGCGCTGGCGCGGCTGCTGCCCGGAATCTCCCCGCCGTCCGGATCCGGCCCCGAGTGGCTCACCCTCACCGGCCGACATCCCTGGCCTGCCGAGGACCGGCCGCGCCGGGCGAGCCTGCGGATGCTCGCCCGCGCGGCCCAGCTGCTGCCCGAGGCCGAGGACTGGCAGGAAGCCGCCGAACAGGCCATCGCCTACGACGCTTACCTAGCCGAGGACCCGCTGCTGCGCGGCCTGGAGGTCGCGGCCACCTGGCGCGGCGTGCTGCTCCGCCGGCACAGCGTGGACGCCTGGCGACGATGGTGGGCCGCACTGGCCGGACATCCCGATCCGCGCGAGCTCACCACCGAGTCCCTCCCCGATGTCACGGTCGCCGCGTTCACCGCCGACCTGCCCGCGCACACCGATGCCGCGGGCCACCCGGCTCCCGCCGAGCTCTCCCTCCGCCTGGCCCCCGTCCCCGGCGCGCTGGCCACCCTGCTGATCGGCGCTCAGCGCGCGGAGACCTTGCGCGGCAAGGCCAAGACCGCCTTCCTCGGCCAGACCGGGGTGTACCTGGACCCCGGCTTCGTGGCCCAGCGCGCGGAGTCCACGACCAGCCTGCGGGCCCTGGGACGCACGCTGGTGGAAGACATGCTGGCCCAGGCACACCGGATCGCGGTCCGCCGCAACCAGCCGCGACCGCACGACTCGCGGCCCGAGGCGAGCCCCGTTCCGCTGCACCTCAACACCTTGGGCGAGCTCGCCCAGGCCGAGAACCTCTTCTCCGCCACCGAGGACGACGGCCTCGGTGTCACCCCGCTCGGCGCGCGCCTGCTGGAGGTCTCCCCGTGAGCACCCCGCTGTCCCTGCTCGCCGAGTGGACCGGCCCGCTGCGCGAGCTGCTGATCACCGGCCACGCCGTCGACCTCGACTTCCTGGAACGGCACTGCCTGCCCAGAGCCCGCGAGCTCGGCGCGCGGGTCACCGTGCTCACCGGGCACGGCGCGACCCAGCACGACCCGGCCGACGTCCGCTTCGCCGGCCGCGCCTACCAGCACGGGCACGCGCTGGGGCAGGGCAGGTTCCTGCCCCAGCTCGCGGTGCTGCTCGGCGCGGACCGGGTGGCGGTGGCCGTCGGCTCCGGCGACCCCACCCTGGACGGCTACACCGGGAGCGGCCTGTGGCTGGCCGTGCACGGCGACCTGGCCGAGGGACCCCTGGCACTGGCCGACCTCGGCACCTGGCTCGCCGACCTGGCCCAGGCGCTGACCCTGCCGTCCTGGCTGGCCGACACCCTGGACGAGATCGCCATCGCCATGGTGCCCTCGGCCACCAGGCAGGCCGGGCTGCGTTTCCTCGGCAACCTCACCGAACCCCTGCTGACCCAGCTGCCCGCCGGCCCGGTCCGGGTGCTCGGCCTGACCGCGCCCGCCGCCGACCCGGCCGCCGTGCACGCCCTCACCGAGCACCTCCAGCCGCGCGAGGTCCGCACCGCGCCCGCGAGCGCGACGCTCATCGAGTGGCAGGCCACCGACGGCCGGTGGACCGCGCTGGCCGGCGGCCACCTCACCGGGTCCGGGTTGCTGCGCTCGGTCGCCGAGGGCGGCGACTGCGTGCTGGCCGCGCTGCACCCGCGCGCGGAGTCCGTTGCGCCCGAAGGCGAAAGTGGCCCACTGCCCCCGGAAACCCCTGTGGCGCAGGACACACGAGGACCCCGCCTGCTCGGCGCTTTTCGCGAGGACGACACTACGGTGGTGGAGTTCCTGGTGCCGCGCGGCACCCACGGCGTCATCGTGGAAACCCTGACCGACAACGGCTGGCTCGCTGCCCATCGGGTGCCCGCCGCCGAGCTGTACGTCAACGGTCCCGTGCGCGCCCGGGTTCCCGCCGAGGAACCGGGAGTCGCGCTCCGGGTGAGCGCACTGGTGGACGAGCGCCGCGTCGCCTCCGGCCCCGCGCACGTCACCGACCTGACCGCCTGCGCGCCCCGCAGCGAGCAGAGCAGCGGCTCCGGCCTGTCCGACCGGCCCGCGGCCGCACTGCTCGCCGACCCGGCCCGCCTGAGCCGGTTCACCGACACCCTCGGCAAGATTACCGCTGATCAACTGCCGTTCCGGCCGGATTGGGCCGCCTACGTGCACTTCACCCGATCGGTGCTCGGTGACCCGCTGACCGAGCGGGTGCTGCCCGGCGCGGTCTCCGTGCTGCCCGAACCCAGGCCCACGGCCTGGACCGTCGGCGAGCTCGCCGAGGACGGCCACTCCGGCGCAGCGCTGCTCCAGGACGAGGACCGGGCCAAGGTCCGCGCGCTGGCCGCTCGCTGGGTCGCCACGGCCGGGCCCGGCGCGCCGCTGCCGGTGCGCATGCTGCTCACCTGCCTGTACCTGGACCTGCTCGCCGCCGGGGTCTGGGGTCACGACGACGAATGGCGGCCCGGCCTCGGTGCGCTGGCGCAGTCCCTGTGCCCTGCCGAGACCGAGCAGAAGGCACTGCCCGACCAGGCGCAGGCGCGGCTGAGCACCCTGCTCGCCGCCTGCCTCGCCCTGCTGTTGCAGGATGCCGATCTCCAGGGCGGCTCAGCCGCCGACCGGACCGCGCGCCTCGCGTGGGAGCGATGTTATGAATGGGCCGCATTCGGCAGGCCCGAGTTGGTGGAACCGCTGTTGCCGGACACGCGGCGGTTCGAAGGGAGAACGACCACGGTGACCGAGGTCGAGCAGGTGTTGGAACTGGCCGAGAACTCGGTGGACGAACCGAGCGCGGCCGTGCAGGAGGATCTGCGCGAGCGAGGATTCGAGATCGACCGGCTGGACGGTGCGTGGGTGGTGACCGGCGAGTGCCGGCGCCCGCTGCGCGAAGCCGCCCGGATGATCACCGACTTCGCCGCGGTGAGCAAGCAGGGCGGCACCGCGGTGGTGGTGAGCAACCGCCGCACCATGGCGCTGCTGCTGTGGAGCGGGCGTTCGCTGGCCTTCACCGAGGGCAAGCCGCCGACCTGGCGCAGCTACCAGCTGTCCGGGATGAGCACCCCGCACAGCCTGATCGGCGGCAGTGAGGGCGTCCCGGCAACCAAGGACATCCGCAAGCTGCTGCCGCTGCCGGACCCGGTGCGCGAACTGGCCGAGCGCTGCGGGGTCGACCTGCCGTCGCTGATCAGCCGCGACCTGGTGGGCCGCTGAACCAAGCTCTCGGCGACCTGATCGCCGCCGCGGGACTTCCCGCGGCGGCCCAGGTCGAGCCGATCGGCGGCGACGGACTGGACAACACGCTGCACCTGGCCGTGCTCGCCGACGGCCGCAAAGTGGTGCTGCGCCAACACGAACACCCCCGGCCCAGCCCGAGGGCGATGGCGGAGTTCCTGGCCGCCAACCAGGTCGGCGCGCCACCGCTGCTGGCCGCGAACGACCGCGGCGACCGGCTGGTGGCCTACGTCGAGGGCGTCACCCTGGCCGAGGCCGTGCGCGCGGGCACCGCGACCGACCGGGTCTGGCAGGCCGTCGGCCGGGCGCTGGCCGCGGTGCACGCGGTCGGCTTCCCCGCGCACCTGCACGGCGAGCTCCGCCCCGACGGGCTCCGGCTGACCCCGGCCGACCCGGTGGAGAGGCTGCGCGCCGAACTGGCCGCGACCCAGCCGTGGGTGCGCGAACACCGCCCCGCGCTGCTGCCCCTGCTGCCCGCGGTCGACGCCGCGCTGCTCGCGCACGCCGAGGAGCTGCGCGCCGAGCGACCCTGCCTGGTGCACGGCGACGTCAACCTGTTCAACGTGATCATCGGGCACGACCGGGCCACCCTGATCGACTGGGACTACCCCGGCGTCCGCCAGCCCCTCGACGAGCTGTCCGCCTTCCAGGAGCACGCCTACCTGCACGGCGCCGAGCTGCCCCCGGCCTTCTGGACCGGCTACGGCCGCACCGTGCCGGAGAACTCGCTGCTGCTGCACCGCGTCGTGGGCTGCCTGGGCTGGCTGGCCGGCGAGGACTGGGCGGAGTGGGCCGCCGACGAGTCGCTGTCCGCGGCCGCGGTGACCAGGGTCGAACTGTGGCGGCGACGGCTGCTCGACTGGATCGACCGGCTGCCGGAGCTCCTAGCACACTTGGACGTCCGTCACTCTGTATCGACATAGTTGGACGTCCTACTATATGTTCGGCCGTGGGTGGCGCTGATCACTCGCCAGGTGTCCGCGAAGCACAGTGGGGTGCGTCCATGGTCAACGAACTGACCCATTTCGTCGGCGGCAAGCCGGTTCCCGGTACCTCGGGCAACTTCGGCGATGTCTACGACCCCAACACCGGGAAGGTGCAGGCCAAGGTGCCGCTCGCCTCGGTCGAGGAGACCAGGGCGGCCATCGCCGACGCGGCCGCCGCCCAGGTGGAGTGGGCGGCCTGGAACCCGCAGCGGCGGGCCAGGGTGCTGCTGCGCTTCCTCGACCTGGCCCAGCGGGAGCTGGACTCCCTGGCCCGGCTGCTCTCCAGCGAGCACGGCAAGACCGTGGCCGACGCCAAGGGCGACATCCAGCGCGGGCTCGAGGTGGTCGAGTTCGCCGCGGGCGCCCCGCACCTGCTCAAGGGTGAGTTCACCGACGGCGCGGGCGGCGGCATCGACGTGCACTCGCTGCGCCAGCCGCTCGGCGTGGTCGCCGGGATCACCCCGTTCAACTTCCCCGCGATGATCCCGCTGTGGAAGATCGCGCCCGCGATCGCCTGCGGCAACGCCTTCATCCTCAAGCCGTCCGAGCGCGACCCCTCGGTGCCGCTGCGGATCGCCGAGCTGTTCCTGGAAGCCGGGCTGCCGCCGGGCGTGCTCAACGTGGTCAACGGCGACAAGACCGCGGTGGACACCCTGCTCACCGACCCGCGGATCGAGGCGGTCGGCTTCGTCGGCTCCTCCGACATCGCGCACTACGTCTACTCCACCGCCACCGCCAACGGCAAGCGCGCCCAGTGCTTCGGCGGCGCCAAGAACCACATGATCATCATGCCGGACGCGGACCTGGACGGGGCGGTGGACGCCCTGCTCGGCGCCGGTTTCGGCTCCGCGGGCCAGCGCTGCATGGCGATCTCGGTCGCGGTGCCGGTCGGCCAGGCCACCGCGGACGCGCTGGCCGAGAAGCTGGCGGCCAAGGTCAAACAGCTGCGCATCGGGCACTCCTTCGACGAACAGGCCGAGTTCGGGCCGCTCTCCAGCGCCGGACTGCTGGAGAAGGTCCGCGGCTACGTCGACGCCGGTGTCGCCGAGGGCGCGAAGCTGCTGGTCGACGGCCGCGACTTCACCCTGGAAGGCCACGAGGACGGCTACTTCCTCGGCGCCTGCCTGTTCGACCACGTCACCCCGGAGATGAGCATCTACCGCGAGGAGATCTTCGGCCCGGTGCTCACCATCGTGCGCGCCGAGGACTACGAGTCGGCCCTGCGCCTGCCCTCCGAACACGAGTACGGCAACGGCGTGGCCATCTTCACCCGCGACGGCGACACCGCCCGCGACTTCTCCCGCCGGGTGCGCGCGGGCATGGTCGGGGTCAACGTGCCGATCCCGGTGCCGGTGGCCTACCACACCTTCGGCGGCTGGAAGCGCTCCGGCTTCGGCGACCTCAACCAGCACGGGCCGGACTCGTTCAAGTTCTACACCCGGACCAAGACGGTCACCTCGCGCTGGCCGTCCGGGGTCAAGGAAGGCGCGTCCTTCGTCATCCCCACCATGGACTGAGCCGATGACCATCTCGGAGATCCGGCCGGACGTGTTCGGGCTCAACGAGGACCAGCGCGCCATCCGGGAGATGGCCGCCGACTTCGCCGCCGAGCACCTGGCCCCGCACGCGGTGGACTGGGACCAGCGCAAGCACTTCCCGGTCGACGTGCTGCGCAAGGCCGCGCAGCTGGGCATGGGCGGCATCTACGTCGGCGAGCAGCACGGCGGGTCCGGGCTCAGCCGCCTGGACGCGGTGCTGGTGTTCGAGTCGCTGGCCACCGGCTGCCCCTCCATCGCCGGTTACCTGTCCATCCACAACATGGTCGCCGGCATGGTGGACCGCTTCGGCGACGAGACCCAGCGCGCCACGTGGCTGCCCGGCCTGGTCTCGATGGACCTGCTGGCCAGCTACTGCCTCACCGAGCCCGACGCCGGTTCCGACGCCGCCGCGCTGCGCACCAGCGCGGTCCGCGACGGGGAGGACTACGTGCTCACCGGGGTCAAGCAGTTCATCTCTGGCGCGGGGTCCTCGGACTTCTACCTGGTGATGGCGCGCACCGGCGGGCCGGGCGCGGGCGGGGTGTCCGCCTTCGCGGTGGAGAAGGGCACGCCGGGCCTGGAGTTCGGCGCCAACGAGCAGAAGATGGGCTGGAACGCCCAGCCCACCCGCCAGGTGATCATGGACGGGGTGCGGGTGCCCGCGGCCAACCTGATCGGCGGCGAGGGCAACGGTTTCCGCATCGCCATGTCCGGCCTGGACGGCGGGCGGATCAACATCGCCGCCTGCTCCCTCGGTGGCGCGCAGGCCGCGCTGGACAAGTCGATCGAGCACCTCGGCCAGCGCACCGCCTTCGGCGGGCCGCTGAGCAAGCAGCAGGCGCTGCGGTTCACCGTGGCCGACATGGGCACCGAGCTGGAAGCGGCCCGGCTGCTGCTGTGGCGGGCCGCCTCCGCGCTGGACGCCCGCCACCCCGAGGCCACCCGGCTGTGCGCGATGGCCAAGCGCTTCGCCACCGACACCGGCTTCGAAGTGGCGAACCGCGCGCTGCAACTGCACGGTGGGTACGGATACCTCGCCGAGTACGGAGTGGAGAAGATCGTGCGTGACCTGCGGGTGCACCAGATCCTCGAAGGGACCAACGAGATCATGCGGGTCATCGTCTCCCGCGGCCTGATGGGCGGTGACCGATGAGCGAGGACATCCTCATCAGGGTCACCGGCGGCGTCGGCCGGATCACGCTCAACCGGCCGCGGGCGATCAACGCGCTCAGCGATGACATGCTGCGCGAGATGGGCAAGGCGCTCACCTCGTGGGCCACCGACGCCGCGGTGCACGCGGTGCTGCTGGACGGCGCGGGCGAACGCGGCCTGTGCGCCGGTGGCGACATCCGCTCGATCTACCGAGCGATCCAGGACGGCACCGACGGGCCGATCGGATTCTGGCGCGAGGAGTACCAGGTCAACGCGCTGATCGCGAACTACCCCAAGCCGTACGCGGTGTTCATGGACGGCCTGGTCATGGGCGGCGGGGTCGGGGTGTCCGCGCACGGCAGCGTGCGGGTGGTCACCGAGCGGACCGCGATCGGCATGCCCGAGGTCTCCATCGGCTTCATCCCCGACGTGGGCGGCACCTTCCTGCTCTCCCGCGCGCCCGGCGAGCTGGGCACCCACCTCGCGCTCACCGGCGGCCGGATCGGCGCCGCGGACGCGATCCTGTGCGGCCTGGCCGACCAGTACCTGCCCAGCGCGGTCCTGCCCGAGCTGGCCGAACTGCCCGCCGAGCAGCTGCTGGTGGAGATCGCCGCCCGCGCGGAGACCCCGCCCGCCGGTCAGCTGGCCGAGGACCGGGAGTGGATCGACTCCTGCTACGCCGCCGACACCGTCGAGCAGATCCTGGCCAACCTGCACGGCAGCGGGCACCCGGGAGCCGAGGCAGCGGCCAAGGAGATCCAGGCCAAGGCGCCCACCGCGGTCAAGGTCGCCCTGCGCGCGCTGCGCACCGCCCGCGGACTGTCCACTGTGGAGGAATGCCTGAACCTGGAGCACCGCCTGGTCAGCCGGTTCCTCACCGCGCCGGACCTGGCCGAGGGCATCCGCGCCGCGGTCATCGACAAGGACCGCAACCCGACCTGGCACCCGGCCACCCTGGCCGAGGTCGCCGACGCCGCGGTCGAGGAGTACTTCACCCCGAAGCCAGGACAGCAGCCCGTGTTCGGAGGTTCGGCATGACCGTCATCGGATTCCTCGGCCTGGGCAACATGGGTGGCCCGATGGCCGCCAACCTGGTCAAGGCCGGGCACACCGTGCACGGCTACGACCCGGTCGCCGCCGCGGTGGACGCCGCCGAAGCCGCGGGCGTCAGCCCAGCGGGCAGCGCGGTGCAGGCCGTGCGGGCGGCCGAGGTGGTCATCACCATGCTGCCCAGCGGCGCGCACGTGCTGGACTGCTACCGGGAGATCCTGCCCGAGGCCAAGCCGGGCACCCTGTTCCTGGACTGCTCCACCATCGACGTGGCCGCCGCCCGCCAGGCCGCCGAGGCAGCCGCGAACGCCGGGCACGCCGCACTGGACGCCCCGGTCTCCGGGGGCGTCGTCGGCGCCCAGGCCGCCACCCTGACCTTCATGGTAGGCGGCTCCACCGACAACTTCGCCCGCGCGGAGCCGATCCTGGCGCTGATGGGCCGCCGCTCGGTGCACTGCGGCGAGTCCGGAGCCGGGCAGGCCGCCAAGATCTGCAACAACATGATCCTGGGCATCTCCATGGTCGCGGTCAGCGAGGCGTTCGTGCTGGGGGAGAAGCTCGGCCTGTCCCACCAGGCGCTCTTCGACGTGGCCTCCACCGCCTCCGGCCAGTGCTGGGCGCTGACCACCAACTGCCCGGTGCCCGGCCCGGTGCCCGGCAGCCCGGCCAACCGGGACTACCAGCCCGGCTTCGCCACCGCGCTGATGCTCAAGGACCTCGGCCTGGCCGAGGCCGCGGCCGCCGAGACCGGCACGGACACCGCGCTGGGGCGGCACACCGCGGAGCTGTTCCGCGCCTATGCCGCCGAGGGTGGGGCCGGGACCGACTTCTCCGGCATCATCAACGCCATCCGTGACCGCTCGAAGCAGGGAGACCAGGCGTGAGCTACGAAACCATCCTCGTTGAGCGACGCGAGCGGGTCGGCCTGATCACCCTCAACCGGCCCAAGGCGCTCAACGCGCTGAACCTCCAGCTCATGCGCGAGGTCACCACCGCGGCCCGGGAGCTGGACCGCGACCCGGAGATCGGCGCGCTGGTGATCACCGGTTCGGCCAAGGCCTTCGCGGCGGGCGCGGACATCAAGGAGATGCAGCCCAACGGCTACCCGCAGGTCTACCTGGACGACTGGTTCGCCGAGTGGGACCAGCTGGCCCAGGTGCGCAAGCCGATCATCGCCGCGGTCTCCGGCTACGCGCTGGGCGGCGGCTGCGAGCTGGCCATGATCTGCGACGTGCTGCTGGCCGCCGACACCGCGAAGTTCGGCCAGCCGGAGATCAAGCTCGGCGTGATCCCCGGCATCGGCGGCTCGCAGCGGCTCACCCGCGCGATCGGCAAGGCCAAGGCGATGGAGCTGTGCCTGACCGGCCGGATGATGGACGCCGAGGAGGCCGAGCGGGCCGGACTGGTCTCCCGCATCGTGCCCGCGGACCAGCTGCTGGAGGACGCGCTGGCCACCGCGGCCACCATCGCCGGGATGTCCGCGCCGATCGCGATCATGGCCAAGGAGGCGGTGAACCGCGCCTACGAGACCACCCTGGCCGAGGGCGTCCGGTTCGAGCGCCGCCTGTTCCACGCCACCTTCGCCACCGCGGACCAGAAGGAGGGCATGGCCGCCTTCATCGAGAAGCGCGCGGCTGAGTTCGAGCACAACTGACCTGGTCCGGACACGCCAGCACACCCCCAGCTGCCCACCGGCGCGCGAGCCCGGTGGCAAGCTGGGGTCATGAAGCCGTGGGCGAAGACGCTGCTGGCCGCACTCGGTGTGGTGGGCCTGGTCGTGGTGGTCTACGTGACCTACCTGCTCACCGTGGTGTACCGGCCGATCGACATCTACTCGGTCACCTACGAGGTCTCCGGCGCGGTCGCCCCGGCGCGGATCGAGTACCTCCACGAGCCCACCAGCGACCGGGACAAGCCACCGGTCCAGGCCACTGTGGACGGACCGACGCTGCCGTGGAAGGAAGAGGTGGCCATCCCACCCGGCACGGAGGCCAGGGTCAGCATCGCCGATCCGGCCGCCGGCCTGAGCTGCGTGATCACCCTGGACAAGGGCCGCAGCCGGGAACGCGTGCTGGCCACCAGGACCGCGGAACCGGGACAGCCGCTGGTCTGCACCGCGCGCACACCGACCGGGGAGACCCTCAACGGCGCGCTGCCCCGCCCCACACCTCGCTGACCAGCCCGGTCCGCAGCCGCGCTGCTTCAATGTCCACTGTGGACGGTTCGGCACGCAGTGCCCCGAAGGCGATCTCGGTGTAGTGCACGGCCAGCCCGGTCAGCGCCAGCCTGCCACGCGGGGAGTACCAGCGGGCCACCCCGCCGCACATCTCCAGCAGCGCCAACCGGGTCACCGCGGGCGCCGAGCTGCGGAACACCCCGCTGGCGCAGCCCTCCTCGATGGCCGCCCGCCACAGGTCCTCGTACTCGTCCCGCTGCGCCACCACGCTCGCGCGGGCGGCGGG
Organism: Crossiella sp. CA-258035; assembly: GCF_030064675.1. GTDB lineage: Bacteria > Actinomycetota > Actinomycetes > Mycobacteriales > Pseudonocardiaceae > Crossiella. The sequence continues at coordinate 6,858,246 of NZ_CP116413.1, read as the reverse complement.
GGAGAGGGCCCGCAGCTCGTGGTCCACCACCGCGGTCTCCAGCGGGTGCAGCGCGTGGCTGAGCACGTGCACCTGCACCAGCCCGGCCAGCCGTGACCGCGGATCCGGATCCGCCGCGACCACCCGGTGACCCGCGGTCAGCAACCGGATCATGCACTCGCGCATGATCCGCAGCAGCAGGTCCTCCTTGGTGCCCATGTAGTGGTACAGACTGGCCGAGGACAGCCCGGCCGCCTCGGCCAGATCCCGGATCCCGGTGCCGTGGAAGCCTTTCGCCGCGAACAGGGTCAGCGCCGCCCGCCGGATGCGGTCCGCGGCTGGCGCGGCCTTGGCCGCTTTGGTCACGGTCACCGGCGCTCCTCGTCTGGGGGTCCCCCGGCCGACGACAAGCGGCCGAGGATGCCACGCATGGTGGCAGACCACGGTTCGCGCCGACCGCCGGGGCACCTGCCCGGAGGAGCCATTCATCCCCGTCACGCACCGAGACGCCACCCCCAGAACCCACCACCGCGCCGGATCCCGTGCCCGCCCGCACCCGCCCCACAGCGCGCCGCCGCCACCCGCCGCCGCTACCGTCGCGCGGCCCGCCGTCACCCGCCGACCCGCACCCCGCGCACCGCCGCCCGCACATCCGCATCCGCATGCCCCAGCAACAACTCCCGCCGAGCCACCCACGGCCCCGACCACCGCGCCCGCTTCCCCCCGAACCGCACCAACCGCGCCGCCAGCAACCCCGGCACCACCCCACCCAGCCCGCCGAGGTGGTCGACCACCGCCAGCACCGTCGCCGCGGGCACCCCCTCCTCGTACAGCCCGCCGTAACGAGCCTCCCGGGGCAGCCGGAACGCCCGCTCGTCGATGGTGGCGACCAGCTCGTCCCACAACTCGACCCGCACCCCGCGCGCCAGCGACTCCCGTGCCATCACATCGAGCAGGTGCGCCGCCTCGCGCAGCATCCCGGCGGTCCGGAAGCCGTCCACCAGCACCCGGTCCAGCTCGGCTTGCCCGGTTGGGTCGGGATGGTTCAGCGCCCGCGCGCCGAACAGCCACCCCAGCTGCCGCCAGGCCGAGTCGTCGCCGTCCCGTGCCGCCGGCGCGAGCCCGTCCACCAGGGAACGCAGTGCGGGCAACGCCTCGGGCACGGGTAACGAGCGCAGCAGGTTCTCCGCCACCCGTTGGTAGACGCGCATCGACAGGTCCTGGGTCAGCAGCTCGCCCAGTGCCGCCGCGCAGTCCGGCAGGTAGCGCCACCACGCCCAGAACGCCAGGTTCAACTCCGGCACGGTGTCGGTGCGCGCGATGGACAGCGTCCGGCTGACCAGTTCGGCGAACACCGGACGCAGGGCCGGCGCCACCTGCTCCACGGTGGTCCGCAGCACTGCCTCACGCACCGCGGGCGCCCCGGCCACCGCCTCGGCCAGTGCCGCGTGCACTCCCGGTTCGCCGAGGAAACCGGTCAGCGCGCCGGCCACCGCCGCCCGCACGTCCTGGTGCAGCTCAGTTTCCGCCCACAGCCGCAGCAGCACCCCGGCCGCCTCGCCACCGCGAACCGTGCCCAGGATCCGCACGGCCTCCTTCGCGGTGCCCACCGACCGCGGCCCGGCCAGCAGTGTCCCGAGCACCGCGACGGCTTCCGCGTCCGGCACGGTGTCCAGCGCCCGGCGCAGCGCGCGCACCGCCGCGCGGGCCGCCGGTCCACTGGGACCACCGGCGATCCGCAGCAGCACCGGCAACGCCACCCGCACCGGCGCGCTCACGCCCAGCTCGGTCGCCGCAGCGGCCACGATCGGCTGGTTCTCGTTGGCCGTCAACGTGATCAGCGTGTCCGCCGACCGGATCCCGGACACCGCGTCCACCCGCTGCCACAGCTCGTTCCGCTCGTCCAGCGCGACCGCCTCGGCCCGGCGCGCGGCCAGCTCCCGCTGTGCCGCCGTCCACCGGTGCGGCACCGAACGCGGGGTGCGCGGCGGCACGACCGCGGGCAGCACCAGGTCCAGCAGGTCGGTGTGGCGCGTGCTCACCTCCCGCCACACCGCGGGCAACGCGCCCCAGGCCGGGTTGTGCCGCACGATCCGCCGCACCCGCTCCGCGCGCTGACCGGAACCGGCCAGCCAGCACCGGATCGCCGTCTCGACCTGCCGGATGTCGTTGCTGTGCCTCGCGATCCGCCACATCAGCTCGTCCAGCTCCGGCGCCGCGGCCAGGTTGGCCCCGAACATCTCCGCCGCCCGCAGCGCCGGGTCAAACCGCCCGCCCGCCGCCTCGTGCAGCACCGGCTCCCGCATGCTCGCCCAGAGCCGCGCCCACACCGGCGGCGGCAGCCGCAGGGCCAGCCGTCGCGCCGGGGCCCGCCGGTCCCGGTGCAGGCGGGCCAGCAGCGGCACCAGGCCGATCTGCCGCTCGGCGTCCGCATCGGCCGCGATGGTGCGGCGCAGCCAGTCGTCCAGGGCCTCGAACGTCCACTTCGAACTGTCCCTGGCCGTCACCACGATGGTGACCGCCTCGGCCAGCACCGGCACCGGCACCGCGGCCAGCAACCGGGACGGCGCCACCCGGATCTGCGTGAGGGCCTGGGTGCGCACCCGGTCCTGGTCGTGCAGCGCTCGGACCGCCGCCCGCACCGCCGAGGCGAACACCGCCGGATCACCGCCGCGCGCCGCGCTGGCCAGCGCCACCCGCCAGCCCTGCGCCCTGGTCAGCACCCGGTGGCTGCTGGTCGCCCCGGCCAGCGCGGCACTGGCCTCCGCCGGTGGCAGCAGCGCCTCGAACTCCAGCCGGGACTCCCGCTCCAGCGCGAGCGCGGCCCTGGCCAGCGGCACCCGGTCCGCCTCGGGCAGTTCGGCCAGCAGAGCGGGCTCGGCCTTGGCTGCCACCTGCCCCGGGTACACCTGTGCCAGCAGCGCCAGCCGCTCGCCCTCGGGCAGCGCGCGCAGCAACAACCGGTCAAAACCGCCCGCGCCGATCCGGCCGAACACCGAGGGCAGGTCGTCCCCGGCCGCCCGCACGATCGCCGCGGCCAGCCGAGGGGTCTGGTCCGCCGCCGCGATCGGCACCGCGTGCTCGGCGCTGACCAGCGCCCGCGCCACCGCCTCCGGTATCCGCCGGAACAGCAGGGTGAGCAGACCGCCGTGCCGCCGCCGCCAGTTCCACCGGTTCGGCTCGGCCAGGCCGGGCAGGTCCGCGATCAGGTGCGCCAGCACCGCCGCCGGCGCCACCCGCGCCAGGCCGCGCAGCAGTGCGGGCGTGGCGCCGAGCTTCGGCAGCCACACCGCGATCACGCTGGGCGAACAGGCGGTCAGCAGGGCGCGCGCCTCGGTCAGGTCGAACCGCTGCGCGACCACCGGCAGGAGCTCATCGGCCAGCCCGCGCCGCCGGGACTGCCGCAGTGTCCGGTACAGCAGCAGCCGGTCCCGGCGCGGCGCGCTGCGCAGCACCTCGTGCAGCACGTCATCCGGCACCGGCAACCGCACCGTGGCGGCCAGCGCCCTCGGCCGCAGTCGCGGGTCCAGCAGCGCGTTGACCAGGGTTTCCAGGTCCCGCCGTGCCACGGCCAGGAACAGGCCCAGCTCACGTTGATGCTGGTCGCCGATGTCCAGTTCGGCCAGGATCGCCCGGTATCCGGGCGTGCTCAGTGCCCGCGCGAACGCCGCGATCGCGGTCGTGCGTTCGGTGTGCGGCAGGGTCAGCAGGTCGGACAGCTGGTCGGCTCCGGAGCTCGGCTCACGGTCGCCGTGGTGGCCGCTCACCATGCGCGGTGGGCGAGGCCCCTTCCGTTGATCATGTGCCGATCATCGCAAATCCTCGCGGCCGGGCGCAAGGCGCGCACGCCGAGATTAGGATTTGGCTGATGCGGACGAAGGCCCTGCACACCGACCGGCGGCACCTCCCCCACCACAGCAGTTGCGCTGCCGCCGGCGCCGAACGACCTTCGTGGAACCACTCGACCCTGGGGGATGCCTGATGACAGCCTGGACCGACGCCGCGCACGCGGAGATCGACCTCGCGGCAGTGCTGGGCAGGCAACGGGATCGCGAGTCCGCCGCGCGCACCTACGCCCGCAGCTTCCCGGTGGTCCCGGTGCACGCCGACGGCCTGCGCGTCACCGGAGCCGACGGCCGCGAGTACCTGGACTGCCTGGCCGGCGCCGGCACCCTGGCGCTGGGCCACAACCACCCGGTGGTGCTGGCCGCGATCCGCCGGGTGCTCGACTCCGGCGCGCCACTGCACGCGCTGGACATCAGCACCCCGGAGAAGGACGACTTCACCACCGCGCTGCTGGACACCCTGCCACCGGAGCTGGCCGCGGACTGCCGGATCCACTTCTGCGGCCCGGCGGGCACCGACGCGGTGGAGGCCGCGCTCAAGCTCGCCCGCACCGCCACCGGCAGGCAGAACGTGCTCGCCTTCACCGGCGCCTACCACGGCATGACCGCCGGCGCGCTGGCCACCAGCGGCAACCTCGCGGTGCGCGAGCCGTTGGCGGACAACGGGTTCAACGTGACCCGGCTGCCCTACCCCTACGACTACCGCTGCCCGTTCGGCCTCGGCGGCCCGCAGGCGCACCAGATCGGCGCGCGCCTGGTCGAGTCGCTGCTCACCGACAGCCACTCCGGGGTCCTGCCACCCGCCGCCATGATACTGGAAGCGGTGCAGGGCGAGGGTGGCGTCATCCCCAGCCCCGACAGATGGCTGCGCGACATGCGCCGGATCACCGAAGAGCACGGGATCCCGCTCATCGTGGACGAGGTGCAGACCGGCGTCGGCCGCACCGGCGAGTTCTGGGCCGTGCAGCACAGCGGGATCACCCCGGACGTCATGGTGCTGTCCAAGGCCATCGGCGGCAGCCTGCCCCTCGCGGTGATCGTCTACAAGTCCGCTTTGGACAGTTGGCTGCCCGGCGCGCACACCGGCACCTTCCGCGGCAACCAGCTCGCCATGGCAGCCGGCGCGGCCACCCTGCGCTTCGTCGCCGAGCAGGACCTGTCCGCCCGCGCCGCCGACCTGGGCGACAGGATGCTGGCCGAACTCCGCGTCCTGCAAGGAAACTCCTCCTGCATCGGCGAGGTCCGCGGCCGCGGCCTCATGCTGGGCCTGGAAATCGTCAACCCGGACGCCACCCCGGACGCCCTCGGCGCCCGCCCGGCCGCCCCGGAACTGGCCGCCGCCATCCGCACGGAATGCCTGCACCGCGGCCTGCTCCTGGAGCTGGGCGGCCGGGGCGACTCGGTGGTCCGGCTGCTGCCCCCACTGACCATCACCGACCAGGAGGCCACCAGCGTGCTCAACCGCCTGGGCGAGGCCGTGACCGCGGTCGACCGCGGAGCGAGCCGATGACCGCGAAGTGGAGCGCCCGAACCGACGGCGTGCCAAGAACACCCGAGCGCCCGGCCGGTTCCGCCGCGCCCGGCTCCAGCGGCACCGCCAGCCCCGCCGCAGCGCCCGGCCCTGCCGCAGCGCCAGGTTCCGCCGCCACGCCCAGCCCCGCCGGCCCTGCTGCGCCCGGCCACGGCTCGGCAGGCCCCGCTCCCCACCGCGGCCAGTTCGGCTCCCCGGACCCCGCCGCCCTCGCCGGTGGCGTGGCCGGCGCCGCCGCGCTCGCCCCGCTCGTCGACATCGTGCTGGAGTCCCTGGCCAAGGGCACCGCCGAACGCGGCGGCCCAACCCCGGCCGGACCGCCCGCGCACATCGCCGCCGCGGCCGCGGCCGCCGTCGACCACAACCCCTTGCCCGCCAAGGGCATCGGCGCCGAACCCGCGCTCGCCGAGCTGACCAGGCTCATCGCCGCGGGTTCCGCCGACCCGGCCGATCCGCGCTGCGCCGGGCACCTGCACTGCCCGCCACTGGCCATCGCGGTCGCCGCCGAGATCGCGGCCGGGGCGATGAACCAGTCCCTGGACTCCTGGGACCAGGCGCCCGCCGCCACCGAGCTGGAACCCTGGGTGGTCCGCGCGCTCGCCGAGCTCGTGGGCTACCAGCCGGAGCAGGCCGGGGGAGTGCTGACCTCCGGCGGCACCGAGTCCAACCTGATGGGCCTGCTGCTCGCCCGCGAGCACACCCCGGCCGAGCGGCCCCGGGTGTACTGCAGCGCCGCCGCGCACTTCTCGGTGCAGCGCAACGCGGGCATCCTCGGCCTCGGCGAGGACGCCGTGGTGCCGGTGCCGGTCACCCCGGACCAGCGCCTCGACCCGGCCGCGCTGCTGGCCACCATCATGGCCGACCGCGCCGATGGGCGGCGGCCGATCGCGGTGGTCGGCACCGCGGGCACCACCGACTTCGGCGTGATCGACCCGCTGCCGGAACTGGCCGCGATCGCCACCGCGCACGACGCCTGGTTCCACGTCGACGCGGCCTACGGCGGCGGCGCGCTGTTCTCCGACCGGCTCGCCCCACTGCTGCACGGCCTCGCCCTGGCCGACTCGGTCGCGGTGGACCTGCACAAGTTCGGCTGGCAACCCGTTGCCGCGGGCGGGTTCCTGACCCGGCGCGCGGACTCCTTCGACCCGCTGACCCGCCGGGTCGCCTACCTCAACCCGGCCGACGACGAGGAGCTCGGCTTCCGCAGCCTGCTCGGCTACTCGCTGCGCACCACCCGCCGCCTGGACGCGCTCAAGCTCGCGGTCACCTTCCGCGCGCTGGGCCGCGCCGGGCTCGGCGCGCTGGTCGACGCCTGTCACGACCTCGCCCGGCACGCCGCCGCGGTGATCGCCGCGCACCCGCGCCTGGTGCTCGCCGCCCAGCCCACACTGTCCACCGTGGTGTTCCACTTCCAGTCCGGGCAAGGGGAAGAGGACCGGGTGAACGCCGCGCTGCGCCGCCGCCTGCTCACCGAGGGCAGCGCGGTCATCGGCCGCACCGAGGTCGACGGCCGGATCCGGCTCAAGCTCACCCTGCTCAACCCGCACGCCAGCACCGCCGACGTGGACGCCCTGCTGGCGCTCGTGGTCGCCGCGGGCGAAGCCGAGGAGACCGGATGAGCGCGCAGGTGCACGACCTGGCCGGGATCGGGCTCGGCCCGTTCAACCTGGGCCTGGCCGCGCTGGCCGACGCGGTGCCCGGCCTGGACGCGGTGTTCCTGGACCGGCGCGCCGAGTTCAGCTGGCACCCCGGGCTGCTCATCGACGGCGCCCAGCTCCAGGTGCCGTTCCTGGCCGACCTGGTCACCATGGTCGACCCGACCAGCCGCTGGTCCTTCCTGAACTACCTGCGCGAGCACGACCGGATGTTCCCGTTCTTCTTCGCCGAACGCTTCCACGTGCCACGCCGCGAGTACGACCACTACTGCCGCTGGGTCGCCGGCTCCCTGCCCTCCTGCCGGTTCGGCGCCGAGGTCACCGCGGTGTCCTGGGACGCGGGCCGCGGCGCCTTCCGGGTCACGTACAGCGGGGGAGAGCTGCTGGCCCGCAACGTGGTGCTCGGCGTCGGTACCCAGCCACGGGTGCCCGGGGCGTTCCGGCCCTTGCTGGGCAAGGAGATCTGCCACGCCGCCGACTACCTGCCGAACCTGCCCGTGCTCACCGCGGCCGCCGACGTCACCGTGGTCGGCTCCGGCCAGTCCGGCGCCGAGGTGTTCCTCGACCTGCTGCGCCGCCAGCCGGAGACCGGCAGCCGGGTGCGCTGGCTGACCAGGGGCCGGTTCGCGCCGATGGAGTACTCCAAGCTCGGCCTGGAACACTTCACCCCGGACTACACCAGCTACTTCCGCGGCCTGTCACCGTCCACAAGGGACAGACTCGTGCCCGCGCAGTGGCAGCTGTACAAGGCGGTCAGCGTGGACACCCTGGCCGAGATCCACGACCTGCTCTACGAACGCACCATCGGCGGCGGCGAGGTGCCCGCGCAGCTCAACCCGCACACCGAGATCCGCACGGTCGAACAGGTCGATGGCCGCTATCGCCTGGGCTGCCACGAGATCCAGCAGGACCGGCCGTACACAGTGGACACCGACCGAGTAGTCCTCGCCACCGGCTACGCCGCGAGCGTACCACCGTTCCTGGATCCCCTCGGCCACCTCGTGCGCTGGGACGACAGCCGCCGCCACCGCATCGATGCCGACTACCGGATCGAGCTGGACCCGGCGGTCACCGGCGGCCTGTACGTGCAGAACGGCGAGCTGCACACACACGGTGTCGGCGCGCCGGACCTGACCCTGGGCGCCTGGCGCGCGGCCACCATCCTCAACGCGGTCACCGGCCGCACCGTGCACCGCCTGCCCGAACGCACCGCCTTCACCACCTTCGGGGCCCCGTGACCGCCCGCCAGCCGGTCCCGCTGCCGCCGGAACGGCTGCGGGCCGCGGTGGCCGAGGGCCTGGTGGACAACGTGATCGTCGCCCTGCCCGACCTCACCGGCCGCCTGGTCGGCAGCCGGGTGGACGCCGAGCACTACCTGGACACGGCCGGAGTCACCGCCGCCTGCGCCTACCTGCTCGCCGTGGACGTGGACATGACCACCGGCCCCGGCTACGCGATCGACGCCGCCGCAACGGGATTCGGCGACTTCACGCTCATCCCCGACCCGGCCACGCTGCGCCTGCTGCCCTGGGACGAGGGCACCGCGCTGGTGCTCGCCGACGCGCACTGGCCCGGCGGCGACCCGGTGACCGTGGCCCCCCGGCAGGTCCTGCGCACCCAGCTCGACCGGCTCGCCGCCCTCGGCCTGTCCGCACAGGTCGGCGCCGAGCTGGAGTTCCTGGTCTTCCGCGAGGACTACCAGACCGCATGGGACCGCGGCTACCAGGACCTGCGCCCGGCCACCCGGCACAACGTGGACTACGCGGTGGCCGGACTGTCCGATGTGGACCCATTGGTCAACCGCATCCGCCGGGACATGGTGCGCGCGGGACTGCGCCTGGAGTCCGCGCGCGGCGAATGCCACCCAGGCCAGTACGAGATCGTGTTCCGCCACCGAGACGCGCTCACCACCTGCGACAACACCGTACTGTACAAGACCGGCGCCAAGCAGATCGCGGCCGCGCACGGTCAGGCGCTGACCTTCATGGCCAAGTTCGACACCGGCGAGGGCAACTCCTGCCACCTGCACCTGTCCCTGCGCGACCCGGACGACCGGCCGGTGTTCGCGCAAGGCGCGGGGATGTCCGCGCTGATGCGGCACTTCGTCGCCGGCACGCTGGCCTGCGCCAGGGAGCTGGTCCTGTTCCAGGCCCCGAACGTCAACTCCTACAAGCGGTTCGCCCCCGGCGCGTTCGCGCCCACCGTGCTCGGCTGGGGCCGGGACAACCGCACCTGCCCGATCCGGGTGGTCGGCCAGGGCGAGTCGCTGCGCCTGGAACACCGCGTCCCCGGCGGCGACGCCAACCCCTACCTCGCGGTCGCCGCGGTCATCGCCGCGGGCCTGCACGGCATCGAGCAGCGCCTGGAGCTCGAAGAACCCTTCCAGGGCAACGCCTTCAGCGCCGAGGGCCGCACCCTGCCGCCGGACCTGGCCACCGCCCTGGACCTGTGGCGGACCAGCCCGGTCGCCGAGGCCGCCTTCGGCGCCGAGGTGGTCGGCCACTACGCCAGGGCCGCCCAGGCCGAGCTGGACGCCTTCACCGCCGCGGTCACCGACTGGGAGCTGCGCCGCGGCTTCGAGCGCCTCTGAGCGGTCAGTCCAGCGGCACCTGGTACTGGATGAACCCCTTGTTGAGCGCCACCTGGTCGTAGAGCCGCCGCGCGGTCGCGTTCGTCTCCTGGGTGTGCCAGTAGACCCGCGCGCACTCCCGTGCCCGCGCCCAGTCCACCACCGCCTCGATCAGCGCCCGCGCCACCCCGCGGCCACGCGCCTCGGGGGAGGTGAACAGGTCCTGGAGGTAGCAGACATCCGCTGACGAGGTGCTCGGGTGCACCAGGAAGTGCGTGATGCCGACCAGTCGGCCGTCGATCCGCGCGCCCAGCGCGTGCATCCTGGTGTCCTCGCGGAACTCCCGCCAGGCCCGGTCGTAGCTCTCCTGTGGCATCACCCGCCGGTAGAACTCGGTGTAGCCGCGGAACAACTCCTGCCAGGCGTCGCGCTCCTGCTCGCCAAGCGGCCCGACCTCAACCATCCCCAGCTCCTCTGCTCGCGGTCCGGTCAGCCGATCACGCTCGCCGATACTTGAGCAATCGCTTAAGAACTGCTTTCATATTGAGCGAACGCTCAAACTGGGGAGGAAAACCATGAGACGGCTGCTCCTGACCGTGCTCGTAGGCGCGACGCTGACCGGCTGCGCCCAGTCCGCCGAGCCGCCGCCCGCCGGTGCCGTGGCGGTCGCGCCCACCACGACCACGACCGCACCACCTGTCACCACCATGAAGTCGGCGGCCGAGACCGAACGCGTGTTCCGCGAGGCGGTGTTCCAGGCGGTGCTGCCCGTCGGCACGCTGAGGAGCGCGGATGTCGAGATGCAGGAGGAGCCGATCGAGTCTGGACCGGTGATCAGTTGCTGGGCCCGGCTGCGCACCCCGCACCTGGTCGGCTACCTGCGGCGCTGGGAGTCGGCGCCCAGCCTGGTGACCAGCACCGCGCACCTCTACCCGAGCCGGCGGGCCGAGGAGCTGATCACCGAACTGCGGGAGCAGACCACCCAGCACTGCCCGGAGTGGCAGGACGAGGAGGAGGGCGCCTTCAAGATGATGGGTGAGCAGCGGATCCCGGTGACTAGCAAGGTCGACGGCGTGTTCGCGTTCTGCGCGAGCAACAAGAAGGCGAACACGCCGGACACCCTGTACTGCTTCGCCTACCTCGCTCGCAACGGCCCCGGCACGACCATGCTCAGCACGGTAGGCGTCACCGTGCCGATGGTGAAGGTGAAGGGCAGCAAGGACCACGGCGCGCTCGCCAAGATCATGCTGCGAGGGCTGGCGCACACCGCCGACACGCTGCTCGCTCGGCTCACCCTGCCGTGAGCCGGTCGACCTCGGCATAGCCGGGCACCGCCGGGATCGGGCCGCCGTCGCGCACCGCGGCCGCCGTGTCCACCACCGTCCGCAGCGCCGCGCGGAACAGCAGGGACCCGGTGCTCACCCGGCGCACCCCGAGCTCGCCCAGCTCAGCCAGGCTGTGCCGCCCTGGCACGAACAACAGGTTCACCGGGGCCCCGGCCTCGCCGACCAGCCGCTGGATGTCCGTGGTCTCGGTGAGTCCGGGCACGAACACCCCGTCCGCGCCCGCCGCGACGTAGCGGCGCACCCGCCGCAGGGTCTCCGCGAGGTCGCCCTGGCCGAGCCAGTAGGTGTCGGTGCGCGCGTTGAGGAACAGACCTGGTGCCGCCACCCGCACCGCGCTGATCAACTCGGCCTGCTGTCCGGGATCAGCCAGGCCAGCATAGCGCCCGTCCTCGAGGTTGATGCCCGCTATCCCCAGCCCGGCCAGTTCCGCGGCCAGCCCGCCGACCTCGGCCGGGTCCGCGCTGAACCCGGCTTCGATGTCCACCGTCACCGGGCAGGGCAGCCGGGTCAGCAACCGGGCCAGGGCAAGGGTTTCCGCGCGGGCGGCGCCCTGGGCGTCCGGCAGTCCGGCGGCGACCGCGACGCCGAGGCTGGTGGTGCCGATCGCGGCGAAACCGGCCCCGGCCAGCATCGCGGCGGAGCCGAAGTCCCAGGCGTTGGGCAGCAGCAACGGTTCCGGGCCCGCGTGCAGGGCGTGGAAGTCGGTGGTCATGGGCAGTCCTCTCCGAGTTGGCCCGCCACCAGGGCGAGCGCGTGGGCGCGGCCGGGACAGGCGTGCGGGCCCGCGCCGAAGGCCAGGTCGCCGCGGAGCTCGAGCAGCAGCTCCACGCCGTCCTGGCCGATCCGCCTGGTGTGCGGGACCGGTGGGGCCAGCCGGAGCGCGGTCTCGACCGAGCCGTGTGTCCGGACGGCCGCGCGCAGGGCTGCGGTCGCGGCGGAAGCCTGCACCAGCAGGCAGATCCGGGCCGCGGTGCGTTCGTCGGCGGTCCCGCCGCAGCACTCGACCAGCTCCGCCACCGCGCGATCGGCCTCCGGGGTCGACTCCGCCGCGGTGTGCGGGTGATAAGCCCTGGCCACGGCCGCGACGGCGGCGGCGCGCACCCCGGTCAGCCCCATGGCCTCAGCCAGCACCAGCACCGGATCGGCGGCCGGATTTGCCGCTGCCGAGCGGAACAACCCCATCGTGTGTACGTGTGCCAGCTCGGCACATGCTAAGGAGCGCCGCCGCGCATGCGCCGAACCGTCGCTGAACCGGGCCACGGAAGCCCGTAACCAGGCCATATCCGCCTCGGAACCGGGTTCACCTGGTCGAGGGTGGCGGTGCCAAGTTGGCACAAAATAGCGTGGGTCCATCAGCACAGCCCGCACCACAGCGGGCTCCGTGACCACAGTGGACTCGCCGTCGATCGGAGGCATGACACGAAAACTAGACGCGGTTCGTTTCGGTCGCGGCCGAAACATCCGGCCGCACAATGAGGACATGACCTCGACCGAGCTGGCCGCCTTCGCCGCCCTGCTCGCCGACCCGACCAGGGCCGCGATCTGCCTGGCCCTGCTGGACGGCCGGGCCTGGACCGCCGGGGAGCTGGCCGCGCACGCCAAGGTCGCCCCCTCCACCGCCACCGAACACCTCAACCGTCTCCTGTCCGGCGGCCTGCTGACCGAACGCCGGCAGGGCAGGCACCGGTACGTGCAGCTCGCCGACGCCCGTACCGCCGAACTCCTGGAAGGTCTCGTTGCCCACCTCACCCCTGCCCCGCGGCGCCCGGCCGGCCTGCGGGCCAGCACCGCCGCGGCCGCCCTGGCCCGCGGCCGCACCTGCTACGACCACCTGGCCGGCCGGCTCGGCGTGGCGATTACCGACGCCATGACCACCGCCGGGCTGCTCAGCTCGGCCGACGGTCTCGGCCTCACCGCCGAGGGCCGGACCTGGCTCACCAACCAGCTGGGCGCCGACCTGTCCACGCCGACCGGACGGCCGCTGGTCCGGGCCTGCCTGGACTGGACCGAACGCCGCACCCACCTCGCCGGTGCGGCCGGAGCCCAAGTGTGCCAACGGTTTCGCGACCGTGGCTGGCTCAAGACAGTCGGCACCGGCCGCGCGGTCCGCCTGACCCCGGCAGGTGAACGCGCCGTGTCCGACCTGCTGGGCCTGGATCCGGCTCAGCTGGCCTGACCGCGCACCACCCGCCGCTCGGCGGGCGGATGGCCGAGGAAGTGCGGCATCGCGAACTCGTAGCCGTACGAACCGGCCATCGGGAACACCACCAGATCACCCGCGCGCACCCGCGACACCTGGAAGTCCCGTGCCAGCGTGTCCTCCGGCGTGCACAGCTCACCCACCACGGTCACCGGCACGTCCACCGCTTCCGGCCGCGGCCAGTCCACCGGCCAGGTGTCCACCGGGAGCACCGCGAACGGATGCCGGATGTCCCAGGAGGTGGGCAGCTGGAAGTGGTTGATGCCACCGCGCAGCACGGCGAACCAGGTGCCGTAGGCGTGTTTGACGTCGACCACCTCGGCCGCGTACCACCCGGCGTCGGTGACACACCACCGGCCCGGCTCGAAGATCACGTCCACCCCGGAAGGAGGCGCCATCGCGCCCAGCAGCTCACACAACTCCATAGTGTCGAACTCGGGACCGCCCTCGAAGGGCACCCCGATCCCGCCACCCACCCCGACGGCGCGCAGCTCAACACCGTGCTCGGCCGCCGTCGCCGCGCTCCACTCCAGGCACCACCGGACATAGGCGGCGTGGGCCGCCGCGTCCATGTTCTGACAGACGGCATGGACGTGGAAACCCACGACGTCCAGGTTCGGCAGCGCGGCAGCGGCGGCCAGGGCCGCGGGGACCTCGTCCTCCGGGAGGCCGAAGACCGTGGCGGCGCCGCCCATGGTCAGCGAACCGGCCACCTCGACCTGTTTCGGGTTGACCCGGATGGTCACCGCGACCCGTCGCCCGGCCAGCCCGGCTGCCTGGTTCAGCCGGGCCAGCTCCAACCGGCTCTCCACGTTGACCACGCCGATGTTGTTGTGCAGCAGTCTGTTCAACGTCGGCATGGTCTTCCCGGGGCCGGAGGAGACGAGCAGCGCCGTCGGGGACACCTCCCGCGCCAGGTCGGCTTCGGCGGCCGAGGACACCTCGAAGCCGTCCAGGTGCGGGGCCATCGCGGCCAGCAGCGGCCGATAGGTGTTGGCCTTGACCGCGTAACAGATCTTGGCCCAGCCGGGCAGCGCGGCCCGCAGCGCGCGGACCCGCTCGGCGGCCACCGCGGGGTCGTAGACGTAGCCGCTCACCGGCGCCAGTGGATTACCGGCGCGGGCGAGCAGGTCGGCCCGGATGTGTGGCGGGACGGCCGTCGCGGCGAGCGCGGGTCGGCCTCCGGCGGAAAGCGGCAGGTCCACGGAAGAAAATCCTAGACCGAGTTCGATCTAGGACCGATTCGTTCCTACTTGGCCCCTAGCTTGGTTCTCAGCGGCGCGGACCAGCGCCGGTGACCAGGGAGATGACGATGACGGTTCCGTTCCCCGCCAAGAGCTTTCAGCCCGAGGGCTACCACACCGTGACGCCGTGGATCATCGGCCAGCACACCGCGGAGCTGATCGACTGGCTGGCCGAGGTGTTCGGCGCGGTCGAGCTGGGCCGGGTGCAGGACGAGGAGACCGGCGCGATCGGGCACGCCGAGGTGCGCATCGGCGACTCCGTGGTGATGCTCTTCGACTCCCGGCCGCACTGGCCGGCGACCCCGGCGCACCTGCGGCTCTACCTCGAGGACTCCGACGCCGCGCACGCCAGGGCGGTGGCCGCGGGCGCGGAGTCGGTCACCGAGATGACCTATCTGTTCTTCGGCGACAAGGTGGGCCGGGTCCGGGACCCGTTCGGCAACCTGTGGTGGCTGCACACCCGGATCGAGGACCTGCCGGAGGAGGAGGTGTACCGGCGGATGCAGCTGCCGGAGTTCGTCGAGGCGATGGCGTACGTTTCCGGGGCGGACCTGGTCACGCCGACGGCGCGATGACCTCGGCGAGCGGGTTGCGCACGGTGCGGTGGACGACGTCGAAGTTCTCGTCCTTCTCCGCGCGGTCGTGGAACCCGCCGCCGGTGAGCTGCTCGCGGTTGAGGCTGACCCGGTCGAACTCCGGTGCGGTGAAGCCGTACTCCTCGTGCTGGGCGGCCAGTTCCGGGAACCGGGCGCGGTAGGCGAGCAGCTCGGCCCGCACCATCGTCCAGAACTCGTCCTCGCCGACCCCGAGGTGGCGGTCCAGGATCGGGGTGAGGAAACGGAAGTGGCCGGTGAACATGGCGGAGAGGACGGAGTGCGCCAGCTGGTCCGGCCGCCACCGGAGCAGCACCGCCTTGGCCGCCTGGGCGAGGTCGGCGTAGCCGGGCAGGTCCTCGGTGCGCAGCTTCACGTCCTCGGCGAAGTCCTTCAGCATGATCCGCCGCGGCAGCTCGTCCGGGCCGTAGACCACCAGGGTGTTCTCGCCGTGCGGGCAGAAGGCGATCCCGTTGCCGTGCAAGGCGTGCAGCAGTCCGGGCAGCACCGCGCGCAGGAACGCGGCCAGCCAGGTCCGCGGGTCGGCGCCGGAGCGTGCGACCAGCTCGGCGACCAGGGCGCGGCCGTCGGAGCCGGTGAGCAGCAGGGTGGCCAGGGAGCGGGCGCGTTCGCCCTCGGCCAGGTAGCCGGTCGCGGGTTCGCGCCAGATCGCGCCGAGCAGCTCGTGGTAGCGGTACGGGGCGTCCGGCACGGCGGCGAAACCGGGGTGGCGCACGGCGACCGAGGCGACCTCGCCGAGCAGGTCCATCCGGCCGGCCAGGTACGGGTCGCGGTGCGGCAGCCGGTGCAGCCAGCGGGTGATCTCGGGGGCCTGGGCGGCGGACTCCGCGGGCAGGCCGCGCCAGACCAGGGTGTTGCGGATCAGCAGCGCCAGCTTGACGTTGCGCTTGCCCGGGTGGTCGACGTTGACCAGGGTGCGGACCGAGGCCAGCGCGCGGTAGTGGTCAGGGGCCTCGCCCAGCTCGACCACGCTGCCCTCGGCGAGCTGCTGGGCGAACAGCGGGCGCACCGCGTTCTCCAGGTGGAACGGGTGCACCGGCAGCCACACGTAGTCCGCCGCGTCGGCGGGCTGGGCCTGCTCCTGGCGGGCGCGGTCCAGGCGGGCGGCGAACTCGGCGCGGGTCTCTGGATCCAGTTCCTCGGCGATCAGGGTGTCCGCGGTCACGCCGGGCACCGCGGCGAAGGTGGCCAGGTCCCGGTGCACGGCCAGCCAGGGCAGGCGGAAGGTCTGGCGGTGCTCGGGCGCGTAGCGGCGGGCGTCGGCGGCGGAGAAGCCGAGGCGGCCCTTGTTGAGCACGATGCAGGGGTGGCCGGGCTGCCAGGACTCCAGCTCGGCGTAGGGCAGGTCGGCCAGGCCCGCGGCGGTGGGCAGGGTGGCCAGCAGCTGGGTGTCGGCGGTCCAGGTGGCGGTGAGGTCGCGCAGCGCCTCGGCCGTGGTCGGGCCGTCCAGGCCGAGGGCGGCGCGGGCGTCGGTGAGGAAGAGCAGCGGGTCCTCGGCCGGGGTGCCGCGATCGGGGTGGTGCGGGCCGCTGCTCGCCAGGCGGCGCACCGAGTCCTCCTCGACCCGCCATGCGCCGAAGGCGCCGCGGGTGGCGGCGAAGGTGTAGCTCGCGGTGGGGAAGTCGAGGCGGTAGTGGTCGGCCTCGGGCGCCGGGGTGAGCAGCTCCTCGTAGCAGAACTCGGCGATCGCCTTGGCCACCAACGCCTTTCCCGCTGCCCGCCAGGCGGTCATGCCACGGCTCCCGGCACCGCGAGCGGGTTGGGCACCGGCACGTATACCGACTGGAGCTCCAGCGGGCCGACCAGCTCGTCCATGCCGTGCGCCTGGGTGAGCAGGTTTCCCTTGCAGGGCAAGGTCGGCGAGTCCAGCAGCAGGGCGGCCAGCCGGAGGTCCTCGCCGTGTTCGGCGTACAGGCGCGCCAGCGTGCGGCGTGCGGTGGCCAGCAGGTCGCGTTCGTCGGCCAGGCCGGCCGAGCCGAGGGCGCCGATCATGCCGAGCACGTTGTTGATGCCGACGTAGTAGCCCAGGCGTTCGTCGATCAGCTCGTCAGGGCAGTGGGTGCCGAGGTCCTTGCCCACGTCCGGCAACCACCGGTACAGCCGCTGGCTGCGGGTCTGGGAGTAGTAGTAGCCCTGGTTGTCCCGGTAGCGGCCGCCGACCGGCCAGCCGTGTTCGTCCAGCACCAGCAGGGTGTTCTGCTGGTGGGCCTCCAGGCCGAGGCCGTGGCTGGCGTAGAGCCAGAGCACCGGGACGATCAGCGCTTCCAGGTACCGGTCGAACCACTCGCCCGCGATCTCCTCGACCGGGCGGCCGGTGCGCCCGGCCAGCTCGTGCACCAGGGTGGCCAGCTGGGAGCGGCCGGTGGGCTGGTCGGGGCGTTCGGCGATCAGCCCGGCGACCACGCCCACCCGGTCGGTGTCGCGGAACGGGCTGTCCCGGACCACCACCTCCAGGCCGCTCTCAGCGGGTTCACCGGGGGCGTTGACGGCCTGCCAGGCCGGGTCGCGGACGATGCCGAAGCCGGGGTGCGCGGCGGTGATCACCTCGGCCAGACCCGCTTCCAGCAGGCGGTGCACCTGAAGGCCGCGGGCCAGTTCCGGGCGCAGGTTCTCCCGCTTGGAGTTGGTGATCCGGATGCCCAGGGAGAACTTGAGCATCACCGGGGAGTCGTGGCGGAACAGGGTGCGCACCGAGGAGGTCGGCGTCCAGTGCGGGCCGAGCGGGCCGAGGTCGTGCAGCAGGCCGGCCTCGAGCAGGGCGCGGATGCCGGGGCGGGTGCGGATCTCCTTGGCCTGCCAGGGATGCGCGGGCACCGCGACGGTGCCGGGCGGCAGCCGCAGCTCGGGGCCGGCGAGCTCGGCGAACAGCTCGTGCGCCGGGCGGCCCAGCGCGGAGTCCTCGGCCACCACCGAGGGGTCGGCGGCGAAGTAGTGCAGCGGGAAGCTGCCGCGGAGCTCGGGGGAGTAGGCGTCGGCCTCCGCCGGGCTCAGGCCCTCCCGGCTCTTCGGCGTGGGGTGCAGCGGGTGACCGAGCACGGCGGCCTGTTCGGCGCGCAGGAACGGGTTCGGCTCGGCGTCCTCGGCGATGCCGGCGCGCACCGCGAGGTGGCGGGCGACCCGGTTGCGCGAGTCGACCACCCGGCCGACGAACCCGGCGTTGTCCACCGCGGTGTCCGGGCGGCGGGCGGCCGCCTCGAAGGAGAGCAGCGCGGCCAGCGTGGTGGCGTCCAGCCTGGCGCCGGTGTGCAGGCGGACCGGGCCGAAACGGTGCCAGCCGACCGCGGAGGTGTAGTCCAGCGGGACCAGCACGCTGACCCCGAGGCTGGGCAGCGCCAGCGTCAGCTCCTCGCCCTCGATCTCCACCGGGAACTCCCGCAACCAGCAGCGCACCAGGTTCTGCACCGCGACCGCGTCGGCACTGCGCTCCGGCTCCGCCATTCGCCTCTCCTCCGTCGTGATCCGGTTCGGAGCTTAGACGGGCGAGGTCGCGTTCAGCAGGTGTCGCGGATCATGAAAGCGGCACGTTTGCCGGGCAGGTCCAGCTCACCGCGCCTGGTGAAACCGGCGCGCTCGAACACCCGGATGGAGGCCAGGTTGCGCACGTCCGGCTCGGCCACGATCCGGCGGACCCGCCGGTCCTGGGCGAACTGCCAGTCGGTGACCGCGCGCAGCAGCGGCGCGCCGAGTCCTCGGCCGCGGGCTGAGCCGGGGCCGATGAGCAGGTGCAGGCCGACGTCGCCGGGCTGGGCGGGGTAGTGCTCGGCCAGGCCCTCGCGGTGCGGGTCGTAGAGCTCCCAGTAGCTCATCGGGACCTCGTCCAGCAGGCCGAGGCTGGGCGCGCACCAGCCGTTGCCGGCCTGGGCGCGCAGGTAGGCGGCGATCTCCGGGCGGGGTTTGGCCAGCTCCCAGAACCGGGCCACCTCGGGGTCGTTCATCCAGGCGTGCAGCAGGCCGAGGTCGGCGTCCGGGTCGAGGCGGCGCAGGGTGAACCGGCCGCAGTCCAGGTCCCGGGCCTGGTCGGCCGGGTCCAGCAGCACGACTACTGGTCGTCTTCCTTCTTGTCCTTCTGCTGCGCCGCGCGGCGCTGTTCCTCGACCCGCTCGCGCAGGCTGCGCAGGAACGCCTCGTCGTCATCCGGGTTCTGCGCGACGTGCCGTCCCGGCCGGTTGTACTCGGGGAATCGGTTGGCCACCCTCGGGCTCGCGCCCCTGGCGCCGCCGTCGTTGCTGAGCAGGCCCTGCGGGCGGCCCAGCACCAGCCACACGATCGAGCCGACGGTGGGGATGATGATCACGATCAGCAGCCACAGCATCTTCGGGAGGTGGTTGGTCTCGCCATCGGGCGTGCGGATCACGTCGATGATGCAGAAGATCCACAGGGCCAGCAGCAGCAGCCCGAACACGCCTACGAACGGCATTCCGCTCGTCCTTCCCCTATGACACCCGGTTGGAGCAGTGCCAGTATCGCACGATCGGGGACGGCGGAGCGTTCGTTCCGCCGTCCCCGATCGACTCAGCCGAAGGCGACGAAGTTGCGGGTGTCGGACAGGATCGCGGCCAGGTCGGCCAGGAACCGCGATCCCTGCTCGCCGTCGACCAGCCGGTGGTCGAAGGACAGCGACAGCGTGGTGACCTGCCGGATCGCCAGCTCGTCGTTGTGCACCCAGGGCTGCTTGCGGATCGCGCCGAGGCACAGGATCGCGGCCTCGCCGGGGTTGATGATCGGCGTGCCGGTGTCCACCCCGAACACCCCGATGTTGGTGATGGTGATGGTGCCGCCGGTCAGGTCGGCAGGCGGGGTCTTGCCGTCCTTGGCGGTCAGGGTCAGCTCGCCGAGGGCCTTGGCCAGCTCGATCAGGCTGAGCCGGTCCGCGTCCTTGATGTTGGGCACCATCAGGCCGCGCGGGGTGGCCGCGGCGATGCCCAGGTTGACGTAGCGGGGGAGCACGATCTCCTGGTTCGCCTCGTCCCAGCGCGAGTTGAGCGAGGGGTTGCGGCGCAGCGCGAGCAGCAGCGCCTTGGCGATCAGCGCCAGCGGGGTGAGCTTGACCCCGGCGAAGGCGGAGCTGGTCTTCAGCTCGGCGAGCAGCTCCATGGTCGGGGTCACGTCGACGGTGATGAACTCGGTGACGTGCGGCGCGGTGAACGCGCTGGCGACCATGGCCTCGGCGGTGAGCTTGCGGACCCCGCGCACCGGGACGCGGTCCTCGCGGGCGGCCGGGTCGAAGGCGGGCTGGGCGGGCGCGGCGGTGGCGGCAGGCGCGACAGGGACGCCCGGGGCAGCAGCGGGTGCGGCAGTGGCGGGTGCGGGGGCGGCCTGCGCGGAGACGCCGTTGCCGTTGGCGGACAACAGGTCCTGGCGGGTGATGGTGCCCTGCGGGCCGGTGCCGACCACGGTGGCCAGGTCGATGTCGAGGTCCTTGGCCAGCTTGCGCACCGGGGGCTTGGCCGCGGGACGGGAGCTGCGCGCGGCGAGCGAGCCCGGGGTGGCGGTGCTCGCAGCCGGGGCGACCGGGGCCGCGGGGGTGCTCGCCGGGCGAGCCGGGGTGTCCTTGCGGGGGCGGCGGCGGTTGCTGGTCGTGGTCTTCGCGCCATAGCCGACCAGCACGCTCTCCCGCTCGGCCGGAGCCGGAGCCGCGGCGGGCTCGGGCTCGGCCGGGGCCGAACCCTCGCCGCCGCAGTCGATGGTGATGAACGGCGAGCCCACCTCCATCGTGCTGCCCGGCTGGTGGTGCAGCTCGACCACGGTGCCCGCGTACGGCGAGGGCATCTCCACCGCGGCCTTGGCGGTCTCCACCTCGGCGATGATCTGGTTGAGCGCCACCGTCTCGCCGGGGCCCACGTGCCAGGTGATCAGCTCGGCCTCGGTGAGGCCCTCCCCCAGGTCGGGGAGGTTGAACTGCTTGAGGTCGGCCACTTCCGCTCCAGAAGACTCGGGTGAGGGGATCAGTACGCGAGCACGCGGTCGGTGGCGTGCAGCAGGCGGTCGAGGTCGGGCAGGTGGTGCTCCTCGAGCTTGCTGGCCGGGTAGGGCAGGTGGAACCCGCCGACCCGCAGCACCGGGGCCTCCAGGTGGTAGAAGCAGCGCTCGGTGATCCGCGCCGCGATCTCCGCGCCCATGCCCATGAACACCGCGGCCTCGTGCGTGACCACCAGGCGGCCGGTGCGCAGCACGGACTGCTCCAGGGTGTCGAAGTCCAGCGGGGACAGCGTGCGCAGGTCCACCACCTCGATCGACACGCCCTCCTCCGCCGCCGCTTCGGCCGCGGCCAGCGCGGTGCCGACCACCGGGCCGTAGGCGGCCACCGTCAGGTCGGTGCCGCTGCGCGCGATCCGGGCCTGGTGCAGCGGTTCCCGCGCGGTCAGCGCGCGGTCCAGGTCGACCTCGCCCTTGTGCTGGTAGAGCCGCTTGGGCTCGAAGAACAGCACCGGGTCGTCGCTGGCGATGGCCTGCTGGAGCATGCCGTAGGCGTCGTCGGCGTCGGCGCAGGAGACCACGCGCAGGCCCGCGGTGTGCGCGAAGTAGGCCTCCGGGGACTCCGAGTGGTGCTCGACCGCGCCGATCCCGCCGCCGAAGGGCACCCGGATGGTCAGCGGCATCTTCACGTTGCCCCGTGACCGGTAGTGCAGCTTGGCCACCTGGGAGACGATCTGGTCGAAGGCGGGGTAGATGAACCCGTCGAACTGGATCTCGCAGACCGGCCGGTAGCCGCGGAAGGCCAGGCCGACCGCGGTGCCGATGATGCCGGACTCGGCCAGCGGGGTGTCCATCACCCGGTCCTCGCCGAAGTCCTTCTGCAGGCCGTCGGTGATCCGGAAGACCCCGCCGAGCTTGCCGATGTCCTCACCCATCAGCACGACCTTGGGGTCGTCCTCCATCGCCTTGCGCAGCCCCGCGTTGAGGGCCTTGGCCATGGACATCCTGGTGGTCGCCATCGGTCAGTTGCTCCCTTCGAACCCGTCGAGGTAGGCCGCGTACTGGGCGCGTTCCTCCGCGACGAGGGGGTGCGCTTCGGCGTAGACGTTGTCGAACATGGTCAGCGGCGCCGGGTCGGGCAGGGCCAGGCAGCCCGCGCGCAGCTCGGCGGCCACCGCGTCGGCCTTGGCCCGCACGCTGTCCAGGTAGTCCTCATCGGCCAGGCCCTCGCGCTGGAGCAGGGCCAGCATCCGGCTGAGCGGGTCGCGCTCGCGCCACTCCTCCAGCTCGCCGGTGGGGCGGTAGCGGGTGGGGTCGTCGGCGGTGGTGTGCGGGCCCATCCGGTAGGTGACCGCCTCGATCAGCGCCGGGCCGCTGCCCTCGCGGGCCCGCTGGAGCGCCCACCTGGTCACCGCGAGCACGGCCAGCACGTCGTTGCCGTCGACCTGGATGCCCGGCATGCCGTAGCCGGCCGCGCGCTGGTAGATCGGCACCTGCGCCTGCAGGCCGACCGGCTCGGAGATGGCCCAGTGGTTGTTCTGGCAGAAGAACACCGCGGGCGCCTGGTAGGTGGCGGCGAAGCCGAGCGCCTCGGCGATGTCGCCCTGGCTGGTCGCGCCGTCGCCGAAGTAGGCGATCGCGGCCGCCTCGGCGCCGTCCCGCTTGAGGCCCAGCGCGTAGCCGGTGGCGTGCAGGCCCTGGGCGCCGATGATGATCGCCGGGATGGCCATGTTGATGTCGTAGGGGTCCCAGCAGCTCAGGCTGGTGCCGCGCCACATGCCGAACACGTCGGCCGGGTCCACGCCGCGGCAGTAGGCCACGCCGTGCTCGCGGTAGCTGGGGAAGACGAAGTCGTCGGCGGCCAGCGCGCGGCCGGAGCCGATCTGCGCGGCCTCCTGGCCGAGCATCGGCGCCCACAGGCCGAGCTGGCCCTGGCGCTGCAGCGCGGTGCCCTCGGCGTCGATCCGCCGCACGACCACCAGGTCCTCGTACAGCCCGCGCAGGGCGGCGCCGTCCAGATCGGCGATCAACCCCTCGTACACGGGGTGCGGCCGTCGCTCACCTGTCGGGGTGAGCAACTGGACCATCTGGTCCGTGGTGACGGTCACCGCGCGCTCCTCTCCTCGGCTCCACTGCCAAGTAGTGTGGCCCATCTCAGCGAAACATGGCCGTTGGCTCAATAGTTGGCGGAAATCTTTTACCAATGGCACAGTCACGTGGCGCCGGTCACGCCTGCTGAACCGGTACTGATCCGTCCTGCGGAGGGGCCAAGTGACCACATCGTCGTCTTCGACGTCCTTCGACAAACTCGACTTGGCGGTGCTCCGCCTGGTCATGGAGCAGCCTAGAGCGGGCGTGCGGGAGTACGCGCGCCTGCTCGGTGTGGCGCGGGCGACGGTGCAGTCCAGGCTGGACCGGATGGTCAAGGACGGGGTCATCGACGGCTACGCGCCCAGGCTGGCCCCGGCCGCGATGGGCTTCCCGGTGCTGGCGTTCGTGCACGTGGACGTGGCGCAGGAGCGGTTCGCCGAGGTGCCGCGCAGCCTGGCGGCGATCCCGGAGCTGATCGAGGCGCACTCCATCGCGGGGGAGGGCGACATCCTGTGCCGGGTGGTGGCCAGGGACAACCGGCACCTGGAGGCGGTGATCGAGCGGATGATCAACACGCCGGGGGTGGTCCGGACCCGGACCGAGGTCGCGCTCAACGACCGGGTGGCGCACCGGGTGTTGCCGCTGGTCGGGGTGCTGGAGCAGCAGGTGGGCCGGTTCACCGGGTGAGACACGGGAGCCCGCCGCGGTCGGACGGGCCGGTGCGACGGGCTCAGGTGGTGACGCGGGTGCTTGGTGCGTCGGTGCTGGTGTCTAGTCCAGATCGAGCGTGAACTCCGCGGCGCAGGCCGCGGTGCACGGCCAGACCTGGTTGCAGGCGCTGCACCGGTTGTCGGCGCAGAAGTGGCAGCTCAGCGTTTGCACCGCCGCCTGTCGGTAGGTGTCCAGCAACGTTGACCAGGCATCTGCTTCGGTCGCCATTGACGATCACAGCCTTCCCCACTGTGGTGATCCCTCTGCGTCACAGGATCGCACGTTGTGACTTGGGTCTCAACGGAATGAGGCCAACAAACGGGTGATGCTCCCTCAATTTTCTTAACAGTTTGTAACTGAGCGTGGGCAGTTGAACCCTCGTCCGTGCCAAACCCTGACGGTAGATGGCAGTGAATGGGTCGTACCGTGCGGCTTCCGCTACCGAAGGAGCCGCATGTCGTACCCCTCCGTGATCGAACTTCGTCAGTACACCCTCCATCCGGGGCGTGTCGGCGACCTCATCGAGCTGTTCGACCGCGAGTTCGTGGACACGCAGGAGGAGGTCGGCATCCGGGTGCTCGGCCAGTTCCGGACGCCGGCGGACGCCGACCGGTTCGTGTGGCTGCGCGGGTTCGCCGACATGGCCGCCAGGCAGGCCGGGCTGACCGCCTTCTACGGGGGACCGGTCTGGGCCGAGCACCGGGCCGCGGCCAACGCCACCATGGTCGACTCCGACGACGTGCTGCTGCTCCGCCCCGAGACCGGCGAGCTGCCGCGCGGGCCGTGGGCCTAGCCGGGGGTGTACCTGGCCACGCTGTGCTTCCTGGACCGCCCGGTCGACGAGGACTTCCGCGGGTTCCACCGTGCGGAACTCGCGCCGATGCTCACCGCGACCGGCGGCCCAGCACTGGCCTCCTTCAGCACCGAGTACGCGGCCAACAACTTCCCCCGGCTGCCGGTGCGCGAGGGCGAGCACGCCTTCCTCTGGCTGAGCCGGTTCGCCTCTGCCGAGGAGCTGGCCGCGCACCAGGCGGAGCGCGCGGGGACGACGGCCTGGCGCGCGCTGACCGAGCGGCTGATCGCGGAGCCGACCGCGCTGCCGCTGCTGCCCACCGCGGGCTCGGCGCTCCAGTAGTCGGCCGGGAACTCCGCGCGCCGTCCGCGCGTTGTGCTGGCGTGCAGGGGGTATGGCTGGCGCTGGTCGGGACGCCCGACACACTGCTGCTGACCACGATCGCGGTCGTGGCGCTGCTGGCCGCCCTGCTCACCAGCCAGCTCCTCGCCCAGGTCCGGCGCACCCTGCTGCCCCAGGGCCAGCCCTGGACCCCGGACCTGCTCGGCCGCCTCGCGCACAACCGCTACCTGCGACTCGGTGACCCGGACGCACCGGGCCGTCCCCGTCCACGAGCCCCCGGCGTGACCCGCGCCTTCGCCTGAATCCCTTACCGCACAAGCGAAACCGGGTCACCCATGTCCATCTTCGACGCGCCGGTGCACGGCGCGTACCTCGTGGTGTCCGCACTCGGCGGACCCCTGCACACCGTCGGCGCGATCATCGCCTTCACCCTGGCCGTCCGCGCCCTGCTGCTGCCGCTCAGCCTCGCCGCGCTGCGCGGTGAGCGGCGGCGCACGGCCTGGCTGACGCGGCTGCGCGAGATCCAGGATCAGCACAAGAACAGCCCGAAACGGCTGGAACGCGAAATGGCCAAGGCACAGGCCGAGGGCGGCTCGCTGTTCGCCGGGATGCTGCCCACCCTGGCCCAGGCGCCGTTCTTCTTCGTGCTGTACCGGCTGTTCCTCTCCGACACCGTCGCCGGGCAACCCAACGGCCTGCTCCAGCACGAGCTCTTCGGCGCGCCACTGGGCGAGCGGGTGGCCTGGCTGCTCGGCGCGCACCCACTGGTCGCCATCGGACTGCTCCTGCTGCTGGCCGCCACCGCCCACTGGTCAGGACGACTCGCCGTGCGCGCCGGCACCACCAGCGTGCTGGCCCGCCTGCTGCCCTACGCGCTGGTGGTGTTCAGCCTGTTCCTGCCGCTGGCCACCGCGATCTACCTGCTCACCACCACCGCCTGGACCCTCGCCCTGCGTGCGGTCTACGACGCGGTGGCGCCCAAGGAGGTCGTCGTCCGCGGCTGAGCGGGCAGCACGTGCACGCCGGTGCGGTCGGTGCTCAGGCACAGCGAGCAGATCACGCCACCGGCCGCGCTGGCGAGCACGTCCGGCCGCTCGAAGTCCTGGCGGCACACCACGCAGTCGTAGCGGGTGCCGCTGGGGTTGCCGTCGGCGTCCAGCACCGGCTCCGCGATCCCGTCGTCGGTGCGGCGCAGGTAGAAGCGGCCGCGGGTGAGCACCGCGGTCAGCGGGGTGAGCACCAGCGCGATCAGCACCGCCGCGGGCGGCGAGTACGGCTGCAACGCCGCGCCGAGCAGGCCGAAGTACATCGCGATGGAGATGCCGGAGGAGGCCAGGAACGACACCACGCCAACGGGGTTGACCGCGTAGAGCATGCCGCGCCGGAACTCCGGCACCTTGGGCGAGAGACCGAGCAGGTGCTTGTTGACCATGATGTCGGCAGCCACCGTGACCACCCAGGCGATGGCGCAGTTGGAGTAGAAGCTGAGCAGCCCGTTGAGGAAGCTGAACATGTCGGCCTCCATCAGCGCCAGCGCGATGCCCAGGTTCACCACCACGAACACCAGCCGCCCCGGGTAGCGCCGGGTCACCCTGGTGACGGAGTTGGTCCAGGCCAGCGAACCCGAGTAGGCGTTGGTGACGTTGATCTTCACCTGGCTCAGCACCACCAGCAGCAGTGCCAGCGGCACCACCAGCCAGCCCGGCATCAGCTGCCGGAAGGCCGAGGTGAACTGCTCGATCGGCTCCACCGCCCTGGTCAGCCCCACACTGTCCACAATGTACACAGCGAGGAAGACGCCGATCGTCTGCTTCAACGCGCCGAAGACCACCCAGCCCGGCCCGGCCAGCACCACCGAGGCCCACCAGGACCGCCGGTTGGCCGCGGTCCGCGGCGGCATGAACCGCAGGTAGTCGATCTGCTCGCCGATCTGCGCCATCAGCGACAGGCACACCCCCGCGCCGAGCATCACCGCCGCCGCGCTCAGCTGCCCGGTGCCCTTGCCGGGGTGGTCCAGGAACCGTTGCACCGACGAGGGATCGGCCAGCACCAGGTAGACCAGCGGCAGCACGATCAGCACCAGCCACAGCGGGTTCGTCCAGGTCTGCAACCGCGCCAGCGTGCGCATCCCGTAGACCACCAGCGGAATGATCACCAGCGTGGACACCAGATATCCCAGCCACAGCGGCAACCCGAGCCCGTACCGCAGGCCCTGCGCCATGATCGAGCCTTCGAGGGCGAAGAAGATGAACGTGAAGCTGGCGAAGATCACGCTGGTCAGCACCGAGCCGTAGTAGCCGAACCCGGAACCCCTGGTGATCAGGTCGAGGTCCAGGTTGTACCGCGCCGCGTAGTAGGCCAGCGGAAAACCGGTCACGTGCGCGGGCTGTGCCGCCAAGCGCTCGACAACGCGCTGCGCACCGCGGTACTCGCCTATGCCGCTCGCGCGGGCGTGCCGATTAGACCGCTGCTGGAGGCGATCGACTCCCAGGGCACCACCAAGGATCGGCTGAAGATAGCCATCAGGGTGTTGCCGGGTGCGGGATCCCCGCACGTGGTAGAGCTGGCCAGGCAGGAGTGCGACCACTACCTCGGCAACTGGAACGGCGGGGCGCACGGTAACTCCACGGCCGATCCGGTGACCGAGGACGAGATCGCCGCCGCTCGCCGAGCGTGTGAGCGGTTGGTGGGTCGGCGATGAACCCAGCGACTGCGACCCAGCGGCGGGTGGAGGCGCTGGAGCTGCGGATCCGGTTGGAGCGGGTCGCGGTCACCGCGTTCGACCACGTCTGCCAGCCCGGCACCCCTGGCCGGAACTCGGTGATCGGCAAGCGGCTGGCGTTCGTGCTCGGCTGCGTGCCCGAAGCCAGGCGGATCGAGGCGGTCGGACTGGTCCGGCTCGGCCGTCACGTCTACGCCAAGACCAGCGACGTGCTGCACGGCCGGGCGAGCGCGGTCAACCTGCCGCAGGTGGTCGTGGACGAGTGGCGGGCCGTGGTCGAACGGCTGGAAGCGCTGGTCGCCGCGCGCGGCTGAGCGACGACGGAGGCGCCCGTTTCCCTCGCGGGAAAACGGGCGCCTGCGGTCAGCGGGTGCCGCGGACCGCGTCCAGGATGGTGGTGTAGGTGGCCTCCGGGCGGGAGACGCTCACCGCGTGCGAGGCGTTGACCTCGGTGGTGTGGGAGTGGGCGCGGGCGGCCATGGCGCGCTGGGAGTCGGCCGGGATGGCGTTGTCCTGCTTGGCGATGAGGTACCAGCTGGGGATCTGCTGCCAGGCGGCGGCGGTGGCCTTGGCGGACAGGGCGCTCGCGTCGACCGGGCGCTGGCCGGCGGCCAGTTGCGCGGTGGTGCGGCGGGGCAGGTCGGCGGCGAAGACCTCGTGGAAGCGGTCCGGCTTGAGGTAGACGTCGTGGCCGATGGTCGTGGTGGTGTCCGGGCCGAGCTTGCCGCCCGCGGAGAGCTCCAGCGCGGACTCGCCGACGGCGGGGGCGAAGGCGGCGATGTAGACCAGGGCCTTGACGTCCTTCTCGCCCGCGGCCGCGTGGGAGATCAGCGCGCCGCCGTAGGAGTGGCCGACCAGGATGACCGGGCCGGAGACGCTGTTGACCACCTGGCGGACGGCTTCGGAGTCCGGGGCCAGGCCGCGCAGTGGGTTGGCCACCGCGAGCACCGGGAAGCCGTGGCGCTGCAGGCGCTGGGTGACCTCGGCCCAGCTGCTCGCGTCGGCGAAGGCGCCGTGCACCAGCACGATGGTGGGCTTCGGGCCGCGCAGGTCGCTGTCCTCAGCGCCGACGGCGGCCGGGGCGAGGGTGGCGAACAGGGCGGCGACGCCGAGGACAGCGGTGGCGATCCGGGTGCGGAGTGCGAAACGGCGGGACATGGCTTCCTCCGGGGGACTGGCGAGCCTTCGGGAAAGAACGTTCGTTCTGTCTGGCGAGACAGTAGGCAGAGGGCCGCCGCGGTGTCAACACCTGGCTTGGCCGTCCATCGGGTGGACGGGGGTTCGGCCAGGCGGGGTGGGTTTTTCCGGGTGTTGCCACAGAATGGCCACATCGCCGCAGCTCAGGGCGTTGAGGGCGGTAAGTCCGGTGGCGGGATCCGGCCATTGTCGCCAATGCGCTCTACCGAGCCCGGTGTGGCCCGGATTACGTTCCGACCCGGTTACCCTGCGGAAAGGACCTGACGTGAAACGGTTTCCCCTGCGGCGCACGGCGTTGGCCCTCGCCCTTGGCGTCGGAGCGGCCGTCATCGCCCCGGCGTTCGCCGTCGGCGCGCCCGCCCCCACGCCGAGCCCGGCTCCGGTGGAGATCGCGGGCAAGAAGCCGGCCCAGCCGGTTCCGGTGGCCAAGCAGGCCGGGCTGCGCGCCTACTTCGTGATCACCGAGCCGAGCCAGGTCGCGGCGGGCAAGACCGCGGTCACGAACAACGGCGGCACCGTCTACGCCTCCTACGACGCCATCGGCGTCATCGTGGCGCACTCCACCGACACCGAGTTCGCGGCCAAGGTCCGTGCGGTGCAGGGCATCCAGAAGGTCGGCGCGACCCGCACCTCCGACGTGCCCGCGGCCGCGGCCAACCCGGCGATCCCGCCCTCGCCCAGTCAGACCACCCCGACCGCGGCCGAGACCAACCGCGTGGACATGACCCAGATCGGCGCGGACAAGGCCTGGGACGTCAACCCCGGCTCCGCCTCGGTCACCGTCGGCGTGCTGGACACCGGCGTCGACGACCAGCACTACGACCTCAAGCCGAACTTCGACGCGGGCAAGTCCGCCTCCTGCGCCTACGGCAAGCTGGACACCCGCGAGGGTTCCTGGCGCCCGGTCGGCGACCACGGCACGCACGTGGCCGGCACCATCGCCGCGGCCCGCAACGGCAAGGGCATGGTCGGCGTCGCGCCCGGGGTGAAGATCTCCTCCGTGCGCGTGGCCGAGGCCGGCACCCAACTGTTCTTCCCGGAGAACACCGTGTGCGCCTTCGTCTTCGCCGGTGACAAGGGCATCCAGGTCACCAACAACAGCTACTACACCGACCCGTGGCTGTTCGCCTGCCCCACCGACAGCGACCAGAGCGCGATCCTGGAAGGCGTCAAGCGGGCGGTCGCCTACGCCGAGGGCAAGAACGTGCTCAACGTGGCCGCGGCCGGCAACGAGAACTACAACCTGGCCAAGAAGACCACCGACACCACCAGCCCCAACGATTCCACCCCGGTGAACCGCACCATCACCGACGCCTGCCAGAGCCTGCCCACCGAGTTGCCCGGCGTGGTCGTGGTGTCCTCGGTGAACAGCAGCAACGTGAAGTCCTCGTTCTCCAACTACGGCACGGACAAGGTGCACCTGGCCGCGCCCGGCGACAACGTGTACTCCACCGTGCTCGGCGGCCAGTACGGCTCCAAGTCCGGCACCTCGATGGCCTCCCCGCACGTCGCGGGTGTGGCCGCGCTGCTGGCCAGCGTCAACCCCGGCGCCTCCACCACCGACCTGCGGGCCAAGCTGGCCGCCCAGGCCAACGACATCGCCTGCCCGTCCGGGGAGAACCGCTGCACCGGCACCACCGCGAAGAACTCCTTCTACGGTGAGGGCCTGGTCGACGCCAAGGAGTCCGTGGAGACCGGCACCCCCAGCCCGGTCTCGGTGACCAGCCCCGGCGACCAGACCGGCAAGGTCGGCCAGGCGGCCTCCGTGCAGGTCAAGGCCACCGACGCCGGTGGCAAGTCGCTGACCTACGCCGCGAGCGGCCTGCCCGCCGGGCTGACCATCAACGCCACCAGCGGCCTGATCTCCGGCACGCCGACCACCGCGGGCACCAGCAGCGTCACGGTGACGGTGACCAACGCCGACGGCAAGACCGGCACCGCCAAGTTCAGCTGGACCATCACCACCGACGGCGGTGGCGGCACGGTCACGGTGACCAAGCCTGGCGACCAGTGGGGCTTCGTCAACTGGGCGATCAGCCCGTTGCAGGTCAACGGTTCCAGCACCGCGGGCGGCTCGCTGACCTACACCGCCGCCGGGCTGCCGCCGGGCCTGAGCATCAGCTCCGCCGGCCGGATCACCGGCACGCCGACCAAGGCCGGCACCTACACGGTGACCGTCACCGGCACTGACGCGGGCGGGGCCAAGGGCACCACCAGCTTCGGCTGGCGGGTCTACGGCTTCTGACCGGCACCACGCTGAACCGGGCCGGTCGCCCGCTCCCTGCCGGGGCGGGCGACCGGCCCGGTTTCGACTGCGGGCCTTCGGCCCGGTGTCGATCTGTGACCGCCCCGTTCGTCGGTGGGGTGCGGTTGACTGGCCGCACCACCACCTCGGGAGATGAGATGACCACCATCGAGCTCGGCGGCGCGGCCGACCGGATGTCCGCGCTGCTCGCCGCGATCACCGACGAGCAGCTGGCCGGACCGACACCGTGCGCGGAGTACCGGCTGGGTGACCTGGTCGAGCACATCGGCGGGCTCGCGCTCGCCTTCACCCAGGCCGCCCGCAAGGAGCTCGGCCCGGACACCGGCCCGCCGCCGGCCGGTGACGCCGCCCGGCTGCCTGCCGACTGGCGCACCGCCTACCCCGCCCAGCTGGGCGAGCTGGCCGAGGCCTGGCGGGACCCGGCCGCGCTGGCCGGGATGACCAGGGTCGGCGGGGTGGACCTGCCGGGCGAGGTGGCCGGGATGGTGGCGATGAACGAGCTGGTCGTGCACGGCTGGGACGTGGCCCGCTCGATCGGCGCGGACTACTCGGTGCGGGCCGCGGAACTGGCCGCCGCGCTGGAGTTCGTGGAGCAGTTCTCCGGGCCGGAGAGCGAGGCCGACCGGGAGGGCCTGTTCGGTCCGGTCGTGACGGTGGACCCGGGGCAGCCGCCACTGGATCGGCTGATCGGCCTCAGCGGGCGGGACCCGCGGTGGACGCCCAGCGCGGGGTAGCCAGCCGGTGAACCGTCCACTGTGGACAGGGCGGTGGCGCTGGCAATCCTTTGCACGCGGATTGTTGGGGGCGAAACGAAGTGCGCGGTTAATGTAAGGTGTGAAATAAGAATGGGGCCGGTGAACCCGCCGTCTTCACCGGCCCCATTCTTGTACGTGAAGCTCACCCGAGGGTCGCGTGCATCTCCCACACCAGGACCTCGGCGTCCTCGGTCGCGGTGACCCGCTGCCCGCCGATGGCGGTGAACCGCACCGCGTCCCCGGTGGCCAGCTCGCCGGAACCCTCCAGCGTGACCGCTCCGCGCGGCACGAACAGGTGCAGGAACGGCGCGTCCGGCAAGGTCACGGACTGCCCGGCGGTCAGCCGGGCGGCGTGCAGCGCGGCGTACTTGTTCTTGATCCGGATGGCCGACTCGTCCCGGTGCCGGTCCATGCCCGAGGCGACTGGGACGAGGCCGCCGGCGAGCAGCCGGTCGTCGATCTCCAGCTGCTCGTAGCCCGGCGTGATCCCCGATTCGTCCGGTACCACCCACATCTGCACAAAATGCACCTCGTCGACGTGTTCGGCGCCGTGCAGCCGCCAGGAGTCGTTCTTCTCCGAGTGCAGGATGCCGCTGCCCGCGCTCATCCGCTGGGCCAGGCCGGGATAGATGATCCCGGAATGGCCGGTGGAGTCCTGGTGCACGAGGGAACCCCGTAGCACCCAGGTGACGATCTCCATGTCCCGGTGCGGATGGGTGTCGAACCCGGTGCCGGGGCTGACCACATCGTCGTTGTTGACCAGCAGCAGTCCGTGGTGGGTGTTGGCCGGATCGTAGTCGCTCCCGAAGGAGAAGGAGTGCTTCGAGTCCAGCCAGTCGATCCTGGTGGCGGACCGGTCGGCGGCACGCCGGATGTCCACCCCTGGACTCAGCGTTTTCGTCATCCTTCTTTCCTTTCGGGATGGTCGTCCATTGTGGACAGTCTGAAAGGGAGAGTCAGGCGGCGCGGACCGCGGAGACCTCGAACTCCAGCACGATCTTGTCGCTGACCAGCACGCCACCGGTCTCCAGTGCGGCGTTCCAGGTGATGCCGAAGTCCTTGCGGGAGATGGTGGTGGTGCCCTCGAAGCCGGCCCTGGTGTTGCCGAACGGGTCCTTGGCGGTGCCCTCGAAGGTGAACTCGATGGTCACCGAGCGGGTGACGTCCTTGATGGTCAGGTCGCCGGTGAGTGCGAAGTCCTCGCCGTCCTGGGCCACCGAGGTGGAGACGAACCGGATCTCCGGGAACTTCTCCAGCTCCAGGAAGTCGCTGCCGCGCAGGTGCTCGTCGCGCTGGGCGTTGCGGGTGTCGATGCTGGCGGCGTTGATGGTGACCGCGACCGAGGAGTTGGCCGGGTTGTCACCGTCGATCTTGATCCGGCCGTCGAACTCGTTGAAGGCGCCGCGGACCTTGGTCACCATCGCGTGCCTGGCCACGAAGCCGACCCGGCTGTGCGCGGCGTCGATCGCGTAGTCGCCGGTCAGTTCGCTGAGGGAGAGGGTGCTGGTCATCGGGAGCTCCTTTGGTTGATGTGTCATCTACATCCTGCACAACCACAGTTGATGTGTCAACTATTCCGGTAGACTCCCGGCTGTGACCGACATCGAGTGGCTTGAGGAGTCCCAGCAGCAGGCCTGGCGCGCGTTCCTGCGCGTGCACGCCGAGCTGACCGTGCGCATCGGGCGTCAGCTGCAGGTCGACTCGGACCTCTCGCTGGCCGAGTTCGAGGTGCTGGTCCGGCTGAGCGAGCTGCCCGAGCCCCGGATCCGGATCCTGGAGCTGGCCAAGCTGCTGAACTGGGAGAAGAGCCGGGTCTCGCACCAGCTCGGCCGGATGCAGAAGCGTGGGCTGGTGGCCAGGGCGGGCTGTCCCGAGGACAAGCGCGGCGCGTTCATCCAGCTCACCGAGGCGGGCAAGGCGGCCATCGAGGGCGCGGCCCCCGGCCACGTGGCGGTGGTCCGGCGGCTGGTCTTCGACGCGCTGGACAACGCCCAGGTGGCCGAGCTCACCGCGCTGTGCGAGCGCCTGCTGGCCAACATCGAGTCCTCCGGCTGCCCCACGGAGTAGCGCGCGGGGTCAGGCCAGGTGCCGGGCAGCCAGCGCGATGGCCTCGTCCGCGGCGGCCGGCGGCGGGGCCGGGGTGTTGAGGGTGGCGGCGGCCTCGTGCAGCGCGGCGGAGCCGGTGAGCTCGGCCAGCACGGTCAGGATGGAGGCCAGCGCCGGCAGGTTGCGGCGGGCCACCGCGACCGCGAAAGCTTCCTTGAGCAGCGGTTTTGCTGATTCGGGGTGACCTGTGGCACATTCGATGCGGGCCAGGGTGGTCTGGGTGTGGCAGCGCAGTTCCTCGGCGGCGAACGTGCCGGGTGGGCTGGCGGCGAGGGCTTGGGCGCAGAGCGCTCGGGCCTGGTCGAGGTCGCCGGTGCGGCGGGCCAGCTCGGCCTGACCCAGCTGTGCGGTGGCCACCCAGTCGGGAGCCCCGGCCTGGCGGCCCAGCAGTGCGACCTGGGCGAGGTCTGCGCGGGCGGCGGCCAGGTCGTCGTGTGCCAGGTGGCCGGCGGCGCGGCGGTTGAGCAGGTCCGCGGCTTCCTCGGTGGCGCCCAGCTCGCGGGCCAGGGTGATGGCTTCGGCGTAGAGGGCGTGCGCGTGCGCGCGGTCGCCGCGGCCTTCGGCCAGTGTCGCGAGGTCGCCGAGGGCTTGGATCATGGCCCAGCGTTCGCCGAGGGCGCGGAACCGGGCCAGCGCCACGGTCAGCAGCGCCTCGCCCGCCGCGGGGTCGCCGCGGTAGATGGCGACCACGCCGTTGCTGAGGCCGTGCAGCGCGGCGCTCCACGGGTCGGCGTCGAACATCGCGCCGTACTGGCGGGCGGTCGCCGCGAGGTCGGCGGGCGGGCCCTCGACCATCGCCCACAGCACCCAGAGCAGGGGCTGCCGGGGCGCGCTGGTGCGCGCCTCCAGCAGGCGGCGGACCTCGTCCAACTGCGGGCGCAGCGGGGCCGGGTCCGGGCTGCCGAAGGCGGTGGTGAGCACGCAGACCGAGTACTCCTCGGCCAGTTCTGGCGGGGCGGTGGCGCCCAGCAGGCTGGTCAGCGGCGCGGTCAGGCGGGCGCCCTCGGCGCGGCGGCCGCGCAGCCACCAGTAGGGGGCGAGCGCGGTGGCCAGGCGCAGCGCGGTCGGCGGGTCGGTGGCGCTGGTCCAGCGCAGGGCGGCGACGAGGTTGTCGTAGTCGGCGTCCAGGCGGGCCAGCCAGTCGAGCTGTTCGGCGCGCAGCAGCCTGGGTGAGGCCGCCTGCGCCAGGGCCAGGAAGTGCGCGGCGTGCGCGTGGCGGAGGCGGTCGGTGTCCCCGGCGTCGGCGAGGCGTTCGGTGCAGAAGGCGCGGATGGTCTCCGGCATCCGGTACCGGTCACCGGTCCTGGTCAGCAGGGACTTGTCCACCAGGCCGGTGAGCGCGTCCAGCAGGTCGGGCGCGGCGCACACCTCGGTCACCGCGTCCAGGGTGCCGCCACCGGCGAAGACGGTGAACCGGCCGGCCAGCACCCGCTCGGGTCCGTCGAGCAGGTCCCAGCTCCACTCGACCACGCCGCGCAGGCTGCGGTGCCGGGCGGCCGCGGTGCGTTCGCCCTTGGCCAGCAGCGCGAACCGGTCGTCCAGCCGGGCCGCGATCTCCGGCACGGGCAGGCCGCGGACCCTGGCCGCGGCCAGTTCGATGGCCAGGGGCAGGCCGTCCAGGGCCTGGCAGATGTGCTCGACCTGATCAGGGTGCGCGGCCGGGTCGTGCGCGGGGTCGGCGGCGCGGGCGCGCTGGGTGAACAGTTCGACCGCGGCCGCGCGGTCCAGGCTGGGCACCGGGTGGCGGGCCTCGCCGGTGATGCCGAGCCCTTCCCGGCTGGTGGCCAGCACGCGCAGCTCGGGTAGTGCGTGCAGCAGGTCGGCGGTGAGGTCGGCGACGGGTTGGATGAGGTGTTCGCAGTTGTCCAGCACGAGCAGCGGCGGCCGGTCGGCCAGCGCGGCGCGCAACCGGTCGAGGGGGTCCCGCGTGCCCTCGCGCGCGCCGAGGGCGGCGAGCAGGGCGCGGGGCAGGTCGGCCTGGTCGGTGAGCGGGGCGAGGGCGACGAAGCAGGCCGGGGTCCCGGCGGCGGCCTCGATGGCCAGCCGGGTCTTGCCCGCGCCGCCGGGTCCGGTGAGGGTGACCAGGCGGTGCTGTCTCAGCAGCTCGCGGACCTGCCGCAGGTCCTCGGCGCGGCCGACGAAGCTGGTCAGCTGGGCCGGTGGCGGGGTGCGCCGCTGGTGGTCGCCGCGCAGGGCGAGGCGGTGCGCTTCGGCGAGCTCGGCCGAGGGGTCGGCGCCGAGCTCCTCCGCGAGGCGGGTCCTGGCCTGCTCGAAGGCGGCCAGGGCTTCGGCCGGGTGGCCGTCGGCGAGCAGGGCGCGGACCAGCAGCGCCCACAGGCGTTCCCGCAGCGGGTGCGCGCCGAGCTGTTCGCGCAGCACCGGGGCCAGGCCGGTGCGGCCGAGGGCGAGCGCGGCCTCGGCGTGGTCCTCGATCGCGGTCAGCCGCAGCTCGGGCCAGCGGCTGGGGCCGAGCTCGGCAGGCAGGTCGCCGCGCCACAGGGCCAGGGCCTCGGCCAGCAGGGCCTCGGCGGTGGCGGGCTCGCCCCGGCGCAGCGCGGCGCGGCCGTCGGCGGCCAGTGCGGCGAACCGGTGTGCGTCCACCTCGGCCGGGTCGACCGCCAGCCGGTACCCGGTCGGGTGAAACTCGACAAGTCCGGAACCTAAGGCCCTGCGCAGGCGGGAGACCTGGGACTGCAAGGCGTTGGCCGCGCCCTCCGGTGGGTCGTCGGCGTACAGGCCGTCCAGGAGCGTCTCGGCGGGCACGATCCGCCCGGCCCCGGCGGCCAGCAGCGCGAGCAGGGCGCGGACCTTGGGACCGCCGAGCTCCACGGGCGTGCCGTCGGGCTGGGTGGCCTGGACCGGGCCGAGGATGCCGAAGCGCATCTCAGCAGTCGGTGGGCAGGTGGTTCGCGGCCCACCTGGCCAGCTCGTCCAGCGCGGGCAGCAGCGCGGCGCCCCGGTCGCTGAGCCGGTAGGAGACCGCCAGCGGCGGGCCGTCCCTGACCTCGCGGAGTACCAGTCCGGCCGAGGCCAGCTCGGTGAGCCGGTCCGAGAGCATCGAGTCGCTGATCCCGCCGATGGCCCTGCGCAGCTCGGCGAACCCGGCGGGACCGGTGGCCAGGGTTCCGATGATCACTCCGTTCCACCGCTTCCCGAGCAGCGCGAACACCCTGACCAGCGCGCCGTCGCAGCTCCGGTCCCCGGCAGCGTCCTCCGCCATGGCGGCCAGGGTAGTGCCCGAGCGGGCCGCCCATCGGGCTTCGCGATAACAGTGATCATGATCGACTGCTTTCCGGCGGTGGTCCCCGGCGGGAGGATGTCCTGTGCAGATGATCCGCCACGGGAGTGCCCGGCGCCTCCCGCCATCCCGGAGATCGTCCGGCCGACGGCCTCCAGCCGCCGGAGGACGCGGGTTCCGGCGCACCGGCCTGCCACGCTCCGCCCGTCGTGGTAGGCCGGTGCGGTGCGAGAGTTGACGGGACAGACCCGTGCTTGACCCGGTGTGGCTGCGCAGCTTCCTCGCCGTCGCCGAGACCGGCGGCTTCACCGAGGCGGCCAGGCGGCTGTGCCTCGGCCAGTCCACGGTCAGCCAGCACGTGCGCAGGCTGGAGCAGGCCACCGGCAGGCAGCTGTTCGTGCGGGACACCCATTCGGTCAAGCTGACCGGCGACGGCGAGGCGCTGACCGGGTTCGCGCACAACATCCTGGAGCAGGAACGCCTGGCCATGGCCTACTTCGCCCGGCCGGAGCTGCGCGGCAAGGTGCGCCTGGGCGTGTGCGAGGACCTGGTGCTGGGCCACCTCCCGGCGACCCTGCGCCGCTTCCGGGCCACCCACCCGCTGGTCGACCTGGAGCTGACCGTCGAGCTGAGCAGCCTGCTGCACGACCGGCTCGCCGCGGGCGGCCTGGACCTGGTGCTGGCCAAGCGCCGCACCGAGGCCGACGGGCACCTGCTGTGGCGGGAGCCGCTGGTGTGGGTGGGCAGGCCGGGGCTGCGGCTGACCAAGGGGGAGCCGGTGCCGCTGGTGGTCTACCCGGAGCCGAGCCTGACCAGGGCGCGGGCGCTGGAAGCGTTGCGCGCCTGCGGGATGCAGTGGCGGATCGGCTGCTGGAGCGACCGGCTCAACGGGTTGCGGGCGGCGGCGCTGGCCGGGCTGGGGGTGGCGGTGTTCGCCCGGTCGGTGGTGCCGGAGGGGCTGGTGCCGGTGGAGGGGGAGCTGCCGCCACTGGCGGAGGTGGACTTCGCGGTGCTGGGCGGCAGGCGGGCCGGGCACGGACCGGCGGCGGCGTTGGCGGAGCTGATCATCGCGGCGCGGTGGCCGTAGGCGGGGCGGGCGTGGGGGCCGGGGCTGGCCTCGGGCGCGCCCCGGCCGGGGTGGCTCAGGCGTCCAGAACCTGGCCCGCGCGGCGGACCACCGGGGGCTGCACCGACCACGGGAAGTTGATCCACCGGTCGGTGTGCCGCCACACGTACTCGCACTTGACCAGCGAGTGCGGCTTCTCGTAGATCACCGCGCAGCGCACCTCGGCCACCGTGTCGGCGCAGAAGTCGTGCACCAGCTTGAGGGTCTTGCCGGTGTCCGCAACGTCGTCGGTGACCAGCACCTTCGCCCCGGACAGGTCGATGACGTTGGGCACCGGCGGCAGCATGACGGGCATGTCCAGGGTGGTGCCCACGCCGGTGTAGAACTCCACGTTCATCACGTGCAGGTTCTTCACGTCCAGCGCGTAGCCCAGGCCACCGGCCACGAACAGGCCGCCGCGGGCGATGGACAGGATGATGTCCGGGGCGTAGCCGTCGTCGGCGATGGCCTGCGCGAGGTCGCGGACCGCCTCCCCGAACAGGCTGTAGGTCAGGTTCTCCCGGTCTTCCGGTGCAGCCGTCATGGGAGCAGTCTCGCTCATCTCAGGCCGGGCGGCCGAGGGCGGGTTGTGCGCAATGCACCCGGTTCCGGCCGGCGTGCTTGGCCGCCAGCAGCGCGGCGTCCGCGGCCAGCACCAGGTCGGCGAGGCGGGTGCGGGCGCCGGGGCAGTGGGTGGCCAGGCCGACCGAGACGGTCAGGTCGGTGACGGTGCGCGGGCCGCGCACGGTGCGGGCCGGGACCTGCAACGCGCCCACCTCCGCGCGCAGCGTGGCGGCCAGCGCGGTGGCGGTGCCCAGGTCGGCCCCCGGCAGGAAGGCCAGGAACTCGTCGCCGCCGTGCCCGCCGTAGCGGCCCAGCACCGCGTGCTCGCACACCTGGCGCAGCACCGAGGCGACCGCGCGCAGCACCCGGTCGCCCGCCGGATGACCCAGGGTGTCGTTGATCCGCTTGAAGTGGTCGAGGTCCAGCAGCACCAGCGCGGCCGGCTCGTCCCGGCGGCGGGCGGCGGCCAGCGCGCGCCCGGCCTCGGCATCCCAGCCCCAGCGGTCCAGCAGGCCGGTGAGCTTGTCGGTGGCCCAGGCCCGTGGCTCGTGGCCGCAGGAGCGGCAGCGGGCCGAGGGCGGTGGTTGTCGATGGTTCATCCCGGTGGCACCCATGTTCGGTTCGGTCAGTGTCGCGGCGGGCGGCGGGGGACCTCGCGGGTCGGTGGGATTCACGGTCCCCCGCCGCCTGCCGTGGACAGGCGTCGGTCTGGGGGTCCGGCCGCCTATCCGGTCCTCGGGGCCGCGGTCAGCGCGCACACGCCGTCCACGGTGTGGCAGAGCAGCTGGCTCAGCTCGTCCAGCAGCTGGGCCCGGCCCGGCCGCCGGTGCTCCAGCCACCAGTGGCACACCGCCTGCACCATCCCGGCCAGCGCGTAGCGCACCGGGTCCGGCGGCGGGGACGGGCTCAGGCCGGGGATCTCGCCGAGCAGGTCGGCCAGCGCGGTGACGATCGGGTCGGCCGCCTGGCCGCCCCGCGGACCGGCCGGGTTGCTCAGGCCGAACCGGTAGAGCCACTGGTGCTCCATGATCACCACCAGGTAGGCCTCCACCGCGCCGCGGATCCACTGCCGCCGGGTGCCCGCCTCGCGCAGCCCGGCCAGCGCGGGCCGCAGCCTGGCCAGCATCAGCTCGGTGGCCCGGTCGCCCGCGGCTTTGAGCAGTCCGGCCTTGTCGTAGAAGTAGTGGTACAGCAGGGGTTTGCTCACCCCGGCCGCGGCGGCCAGCTGGTCCATGCTGATCCCGGCGCCGTGCGTGGTGATCACCTTGATCGCGGTCTCCACCAGCTCCGCCCGCCGCGCGGCCGGGGCCATCCGCCTGCGCCGCCCCTCACACGGGCGGTGGAGCGCGCTCTGCTCCAGGGGAGTGTCCATGTGTCCTCCGCTCGGCTGCCTGTCTGCCTTGACAGAGCAGGCCCGCGGCCCGCTGGATACCGGGTGGCGGCAACTTTCTCGCGCTCCGCGATCAGGTGTATCCGCTGCGCCACCTCGTGGTCTCTGTGTCGGTGAGACGAAGGGGCGTGATGGCGGTGTCCTCGAGAACAACGTCCACAGTGGACGTCGCGGTGGTCGGCGGCCGGGTCGCGGGCGCCGCGCTGGCGGCCAGGCTGGCCAGGGCCGGGCTGCGGGTTGCGGTGTACGAGCGGGCGGTTGAGCTCGGGCCGACGCTGTCCACGCACATCTTCCACGGCACCCAGGACCTGCGCGCCGAAGGCGTCTATGACGACTTGGTGGCCGCCGGGGTGCCGCCGCTGCCGGAGGTCCAGGTGCGCCTGGACGAGCTGCGGCTGACCTTCCGGCACCCCGCCGACCCCGGGCTGTGCCCGCCGCGTGAGCTGCTGGACAACCTGCTGCTGGACCGGGCCCGCGCGGCCGGGGCGGAGGTGCACCTGGGCCGCCCGGTGGTCGGGCTGCTGCGCGAGCGCGACCGGGTGGTCGGGGTGGAGGTCGCCGACCAGGACGGGCGGGTGCGGCCGGTGCGGGCCCGGCTGGTGGTCGGCGCGGACGGGCGCAGCTCGCCGGTGGCCCGCTGGGTGCGCGCCACCCAGTACCTGACCTTCCGCAGCGGCCGCGGCCAGGTGTGGCGGTACTTCCGCGGCAAGCGGCTGCCCAGGGTGCTGCTGTGGCACCGGGTCGGCGCGCGGCTGGCGCACATCCTGCCCACCGGGGCGGAGGAGTACTACCTGTGCGCACAGCCGCCGGTGGGCGATCCGGAGGACTTCCGGCGCACCGGGGCGGACGCGCTGCTGCCGTGGGTGGAGCGGGTCAGTCCGGAGATCGCCGAGCTGGCCAGCGGCGGCGAGCCGGTGGGCGGGCTGCGCCGGATGATCGGCTACCCGTGCTTCTTCCGGCAGCCCTTCGGGCCGGGCTGGGCCCTGGTAGGGGACGCCGGGCACGCCAAGGACGCCACCATCGGTCACGGCATCACCGACGCGCTGCGCAACTCCGCCGCGCTGGCCACCGCCCTGCTGTCCACTTGGGACGATCAACAGGCGCTGCCGGAACGGTTGCGGGAGTGGGCGCGGCGGCGGGACCAGGCCGAGCTGGCCAACTTCTGGTACAGCCAGGAGCTGGGCGACGCGGCCCCGGTCGGCGCGCTGCGCAAGGCCTTCTTCCGCGGGCTGGACGCGACCGGCGTCCGCAGGCTGGACGAGGTCATGGCGGACAAGCGGGACGCCGACACCCTGCTCACCGCGACTCGGCTGGCCCGCACCGCGCTGAACCAGGTCCTCTCCGGCGTGCCCGCGCCGGCGGTGCTCCGCGAGGCCGGGGCACTGGTGCGGCTGAACCTGCTGCGCCGCAGGGCTTTCCGGGAACGCGCCGGGCAGGCGCCGAGCCTG
This sequence comes from Crossiella sp. CA-258035, assembly GCF_030064675.1. Taxonomy (GTDB): domain Bacteria; phylum Actinomycetota; class Actinomycetes; order Mycobacteriales; family Pseudonocardiaceae; genus Crossiella. Next base: position 6,816,619 of record NZ_CP116413.1, on the reverse strand, counting down.
GCGGTGTCGCGATGACCCTCGCGCACACCTCGCCCTGGGGCGGCGCGCCGACCGCCGAACCGCTGCTGCCGCCGCTGACCGGCAGGCACCGCGCGGACGTCGTGGTGGTGGGCGGCGGGATCGCCGGGCTGTCCCTGGCGCACCGGCTGCGCGAAGAGCTGCCCTCGGCGCGGATCCTGCTGCTGGAGGCCGTGGTGGTCGGCGGCGGCGCGACCGGGCACAGCACCGGACTGGCCAGACCGGGCGTGTGGGGCTCGATGCGGTTGCTGCACAAGCGAGTTGGCGCCGCGGCTGCGGACAGCCTGACCAGGGCCTCCCTGGACGGGATGGCCGCACTGCACGAGCTGGTCACCGCCGAGGGCATCGACTGTGACCTGGTGCGCGGCCGGATGTACCAGCTACCGGTCACCGCCGAGCACGTGCGCCGCTACACCGGCGACCTGCCGGAGCTGAACCGTCTGGGCATGGAGGCGGACTGGCTCTCGCCCCGCGAGGCCGCGGAAACCCTTGGGCTGCAAGGTGGGTTCGGCGCGCTACGGGTGGCTCCGCTCTACCAGCTGGACCCGCTGCGGCTGTGCCGGGGACTGCGAGACCTGCTGCTGGCGCGCGGGGTGGAGGTGTTCGAGGGCACGCCGGTGCGCTCGGTGGAACCCGGCGAGCGGGTGCGGGTGCGCACCGACCTCGGTGAGGTGGACGCGGCGCAGGTGGTGCTCGCGATCGACGGCTACACCAGGGTTTCCGGGCTGGTGCGGCTGCCGGTGGTCCCGTTCCGCTCACAGGCCCTGTGCACTGAACCGCTCGCCGCGCTCCCGCTGCGGCCCGGAGACCTGGTGCTGGACTCGCGGGCCTACTTCAACTACGCGCGGCTGAGCCCGGACGGCAGGCTCATCCTCGGCGGCGGCCGCGCGGCCAACCCCAGCACCCGGCCCGGCACCCAGCCCAGGGTCTCCGGCGGCACCTGGCGACGCCTGGAACGCGAGCTGCGCCAACTGTTCCCGGCACTGGACGGGGTGCGCATCGCCCGGTCCTGGGCCGGGGTCAGCGGGGCCACCCCGGACTGGATGCCGATCGTCGGCCAGGTCCAGTCCGGCGTGTGGTTCGCCGGTGGCTGGAACGGCCGGGGCATCGCGCCCGCCCTGCACACTGCGGGCTGGCTCAGCGGCCAGCTCGCCGCCGCCCTGCACGGCAAACCCCTGCCACCGCCCACCGTGCCCTGGCACCGCGGCGGGGCCAGGCCCGCGCCGGTGCTGGACCGGCTGCGCTACCCGCTGCGCCAGGGCTTCCTCGAACTCAACGACCGCCGTTCCCTGCACACCGGACGTCGCGCGCCGCTCCGCTTCGGCCGCGACGGGAAATGAGTGTCCACAATGGATAGATGCCCGGTCCGACCCGACCCGGCCGACGCCGCGCTGTTCGACGAGGACTACCAGCGCGACCCCTACCCCTCCTACGCCCGGCTGCGCGCGGTGTCCCCGGTGCGCTACCTGACCCTGCCGACCGGACTGACCGCCTGGCTGGTCACCGGCTACGAGGAGGTCCGGCAGGCGCTGACCGATCCGTTGCTGAGCAAGGAAAGCCGCTACGACGCCGAGTCCGTCCAGGGCCTCTCACCGAGCATGGGCGCGAGCATGCTCAACCTGGACCCGCCCGACCACGACCGGCTGCGCCGCCTGGTCGGCAGCGCGTTCACCCGCCGCCGGATCGAGGCCCTGCACGACACGCTGCACGACGCCGCGGACCGGCTGATCGACGAGTTCGCCCCGCGTGGGCAGGCCGACCTGATGCGGGAGTTCGCGCTGCGGCTGCCGGTCGGCATGATCGGCGAGCTGCTCGGCGTGCCGGAACAGGACCGGGACGCCTTCTTCGAGCTGGCCCACGACTACGTCGGCTTCACCCCGGAGACCAGGGAGAAGGCCGCGGCCGCACTGGCCGGGCTGAACGAGTACATGGCCGGGCTGATCGCGGCCAAGAAGCACGCGCCGGGCGAGGACCTGATCAGCGCGATGATCGCGGCCAGGGACGAGCAGCGGCGGCTCACCGACGAGGAGCTGCTGGCCAACGCGCTGCTGCTGTTCCTGGCCGGGCACGTCACCACCGCCGGCCTGATCGCCAACGCCACCCTGGCCCTGCTGCGCCACCCCGGCCAGCTCGCCGCCTTCCGCGCCGACCCGGACCTGGTGACCAACCTGGTGGAGGAGGCGCTGCGGTACGAGGGACCGGCCGAGCTGTCCACCATGCGCTGGGCCAAACAGGACACCGTGATCGGTGGAGTCGCGGTCGGCAAGGGCGAGCGGGTGCTGGTCTCCCTCGGCGCGGCCAACCGGGATCCGCGCCGCTTCGCCGACCCGGACGTCTTCGACCTGGCCCGCGCCGACGCCAATGCGCACCTCGGCCTCGGTCACGGCATCCACTACTGCCTGGGCGCGCAGCTGGCCAGGGCCGAGGTGCGCACCGCGCTGGCCCGGCTGTTCGTCCGGCTGCCCGACCTGCGGCTGAACGCGCGCTACGAAGACCTGGAGTGGATGCCCGGCATCGGCCGTGCCCCGCTGTCCCTGCCCATCGTGTTCACCCCGGGAGGCTGAGGCGTGGATCCGCGCAACCTGTTCGAGACCCGCACCACCTACCGCCTGCTCCGCCTGGAGTACCTGGCCGCGCTGGGGGTGTGCGCCGGGCTCTTCCTGGTGCACTGGGCAGAAGTGCGGCTGCTGCCCGCGCTGCTGCTGTTCGCCTACATCGACGTCATCGGCTACCTGCCCGGCCTGATCGCCTTCCACCGCAGCGCGACCGGCAAGATCCACCGCGGCTTCTACGTGGCCTACAACCTGGCGCACAGCTTCGTCACCGCGGGCGTGGTCGCGCTGCTGTGGTGCTGGCTGGTGCGACCGGAGTGGGCGCTGCTGGCCATCCCGATCCACCTGTGCGGCGACCGGGGACTGCTCGGCAACTTCCTCAAACCGTTCGCGGTGTCCTTCGAGCCCAAGCCGCACCCGGCCTACCTCCGGCTGGCCGCCGCGGTCTCCGAGCGGTGACCGCCGTGGACCTGCTGCGCGCGCACGCCCGCAGCTCCAGCGCGTTCCTGGCCTACAACCAGGACACCGAACACTTTCAGACTCCGGGGATCAACGGCCTCATCGCCTATCGGCCAGCCGGTCGACGGCACCTGGTGCAGCTGACCGGGCCGTGCGCGGCCGAGGTCGACCAGCCCGCGCTGACCGCGGCCTTCCGGGCCTTCGCCGCCGGGCAGGGCCGCCGGATCACCGCCGTGCAGCTGCTCAAGGAGGAGGCCGCGGCCTGCGCCGAGCTGGGCTACGCGGTCAACCAGCTCGGCGCCTCCTTCAGCATCGACCTGGCCCAGTTCACCCTCCGCGGCGGCAAGCTCGCCGAGACCCGCAACCGGCTCTCCCAGGCCCGCCGCGCCGGGGTCCAGGTCGCCGAGGAGTCCACAATGGACACTGAGCTGGCGCTGACCCTGGCCGCGATCGACCAGGAGTGGTTGCGCGCCAAGGGCCGGGCGGTGAAACAGCTCGGCTTCATGGTCGGCGAGCGCGGTGGTCGGGGCGCGGCGCACCGCAGACTGTTCGTGGCCAGGGCGGCGGAGCGGATCGTCGCCTACATCTCCTTCTCCCCGGTCTACGGGCCGCGGCCGGGCTGGCTCTACGACCTGACCCGCCGCCACCCCGCCGCCCCGACCGGCGCGATCGAGTCGATCATCGCCCACGCCGCGGAGGTCTTCCGCGGCGAGGGCGCTGACTGGCTGCACCTGGGCTTCACGCCGTTCGTCCAGCTCCACCCGGAACACCGGATTCCCGGCGCGCACAACAGGATCCTCGACGGGGTCATGCGCCGGATCGCCGGGCGGGAGCGCTGGCTGTACTCCGCGCGCACCCAGGAGCGGTTCAAGACCAAGTGGGCGCCCCACCTGATCGAGCCGGAGTACCTGGCCTTCGAGCACGGCCTCAGCCTCGGCGCGGGCTACCGGCTGCTGCGACTGATCGGCGCGCTGTGACTCACACCCCCGCGATACCGCGGATCCAGTCCCGGTAGGCGCCGACGTGGGTGTACTGGCAGCTGGTGTCGTTGCCGGTGGAAAGCACGCCGACCTGGTTTCCGTTGGGGGCGAACATCGGCCCGCCGGAGTCGCCGGTGCCGCACACGCCGTTGATCCGCTCGCCGTTGACCGCCCGGCCGCCCTTGTAGTCCTGCGCGGACACATCGGTGACCTTCAGCTTGGCGTTCTTCAACCGAGGCGACTGCTGACCCTGCTCGGTCTGGCCCCAGCCGTGGATGGTGACCGTGTTGCCCACCGCGACATCGGCCAGGGCGCCCAGCTTCACCGCGGGCGCGCGCACCGGCTTGGCCAGCTTCAGCAGCGCCAGGTCGGCGTTGGTGTGCACGGTCAGGCCGCCGGGGGCCACGTCCACGTACTGGCCCTTGGCGTGCTCGACGTTGCCGATCCGGAAGCCCCAGCGGTGGTTGCCGCCCACGCAGTGCTCGGCGGTGAGGATCCACTGCGCGGCGATGACGGTGGCGGTGCAGTAGCCGTCCTTGCCGTCCTGGTAGAGCCGGGCGCTCCACGGCGCCGAGGCGGTGAACTCGCCGTTGACGATGGTCACGCCAGCCTGGGCCGGGGCCGCCAGTCCGAGCAGCACGGCCGAACCGGCCAGCAGACCGGCGATGAAGTTCCTCGCGCGCACAACGCCTCCAGAGCCACCGGCTCCGCAGGCCGGATGCCCGGACGCTAAGCGCCGGCCAGCGTGGCCGGACACCGACTAAAGCACTGCGCAATTCAGTTCAGTCGGCTCGCGGTATCCAGCCGGACACCCAGCGCCACTGTGCCAGTGACGAAGCCAGCCGAGAGGGAGACCGATGAGCCCAGGGGTTCCGGTGCCGACCTACCTGTCCTACGTGGCGGGGAAGGAGATCGACTCCGACCGTTACGTCTACACCGTGGGCGCGCGGTCGATCCTCACCGACCTGTTCGGCAGCCTGACCCTCAAACGGCGGCTGGAACAGGGCCAGCTCGACCCGGCCGCCGTGGCCGACCGGGTGGTCGGCCGGTGCGCGCTGGCCGATGAGGACACCATGGCCGCCGCGGTGGCCGCCGCGGCCGAGGCCGCACCCGTGTGGGGCGCGACGCCGCTGGCGGTCCGGGTCGAGCTGGCCCTGGCGCTGCGGCAGCGGATCCTGGCCGGGCACAAGGACCTCGTGGACGTGCTCATCGCCGAGGGCAACCCGCGGCCGCTGGCCGAGTGGCAGGTGGCCGGGATGCTGTCGGTGGCCAGCGAGGAGACCGTGGGCTGGCTGGCCGGGCAGCTGGAACAGGAGTTCCGGCACGGCGACCGGCGACTGCTGCTGCGACGGCGGCCGGACGGGGTGGTCTGCGTCAACCCGCCGCAGAACGCGCCGGCCACCAGCGCCCTGTTCGGGGCCACCGCGCTGATGGCGGGCAACACCGTGGTGGTGCGGGCCCCGCGCAGCGCGCCCTTCGGCGTGATGCACGTGCTGCGCGAGTACGTGGTGCCCGCGCTGGCCGAGATCGGCGCGCCGCCCGGGGTGCTCAACATGTTCTGCGGCAGACCGGGGCCGGCGCTGCGGAGCTGGCTGGCCGACCCGCTGGTGGACGACATCTTCTACACCGGCGGCGTGGAACGCGGACTCGAGCTGGAACGGGACTGCGTGGCCGCCGGGAAGAAACCGATCCTGGAACTGGCCGGCAACGACTGCGTGGTGATCTGGCGGGACGCCGACCTGGACCTCGCGGTGGAGGCGCTCACCGAGTGCTTCTACGGCTCCGGCCAGATCTGCATGGTGCCCAACCAGGCGGTGGTGCACCCCGCCATCGCCGAGCAGCTGATCGCCAAGCTGCACACCGCGGTCACCGCGCTGCGCCCCGGCTACCCGGACGAGCCGGACGTGCTGCTCTCCCCGGTGCTGCGCGCCGAACGCTTCGGCACCGTGGTCGAGGACGCCCTGGCCCGCGGCGCCACGCTCATCTGCGGCGGCGGGCGGCTGGAGGTCGACGGCGAACCGTCGGAGACCGGGCCGTTCCTGGCCCCCACCGTGCTGCGGGTGGACGGCCTGGACACCTGCCGGGAGCTGACCGCGGTCCGCGAGGAGACCTTCTTCCCGTTGCTGCCCGTGGTCGTGCCCGGCGAAGCCCCCGACGAGGAGCTGCTGGCCGCGGTACTGGCCTTTGTGGACAGCAACCGCTACGGCCTGCGCAACTCGTTGTGGGCCAAGGACGAGCTGGTCATCGAGGAGTTCCTGGCCAAGGTCGGCAACGGCGGCCTGCTCAAGGTCAACGACTCGCACATCGGCTTCCTCCCCTACCTGCCAACACATGGCGGCACCGGGCTCACCGGCGGCGCCTTCGGCGAGGCCAACTACCTGGTGCTGCGCACCACCCACCTGCAGGGCGTGTCGATCGCGGAGAACGTGCGGCCCAGCGCCGCGGTCTTCGAGGCCTACACCCGCATCACCGAACCAGGAGCGTGAATGGATCTACAGTTCATGGCCGCCGACCGGGACGTCTGCGAGGAGCTGGCCCCCGGCCTGCGCGCGGAGCTCGCCGGGCTGAGCCTGGCCGAACGGGAGGCCGACGACGGCAAGGCCATCCAGCTCTTCCGCGCCAGCGGGGCCTCGAACCTGCTGGTGCCCAAGGCATACGGCGGCAGCGGCGGCACCGCGGTGCAGGCGATGGGCGTGATGCGGGCCCTCGGCGCGCTGGCCCCGTCGATGGCGGTGGCCACCATGATGCACCACTTCTCCGTCGGCACCCTGTACTCGATGCTGGCCGCGATCGGCACCCAGGTGAACCTGGATCCCGTGCTGCCGCAACGGATCGCCACCGATCGGCTGCTGCTGGCCTCCGGGTTCGCCGAGGGCAACACCGACCAGGACATCCTGCGCCCCACCCTGCGCGCCGAGCGGGTCGAGGGCGGCTACCTGGTCAACGGGGTGAAGAAACCGTGCAGCCTGTCCCGCTCGATGGACCTGCTCTCCGCCAGCGTGGCCGTGCCCACCGGCGACGGGGAGGCCGACTTCGGGCTGATCCTGTTGCCCGCCATGACCCCCGGGCTGTCCGTGCACCCGTTCTGGTCCACCTTCGCCCTGGCCGGGGCGGAGAGCCACGAGGTCCGGCTCACCGACGTCTTCCTCACCGAGGACCAGCTGGTGCGCACCACCCCGGAGCTGGCCGGGCGGATGCTGGAGCTGCAGATCCTCGGCCTGACCTGGTTCCAGCTCAGCGTCTGCTCCGTCTACAGTGGACTCGCCGGGGCGCTGGTCGAGCGGGTGCTGCACCGGGGCCGGGGCAGCGCGGCCGACCGGGCCGCGCTGGTCATCCGGCACCAGAGCGCCGCGCTGCTCACCGAGGGCCTGGCCCGCCGGATCGACGCCGGGGACACCGGGGTGGACACCCTGACCGCGGCCCTGGTCACCAGGCACACCGTGCAGGAGCTGGTCACCTCCACCGCCTCCGCCGCCGCCGAACTGCTGGGCGGCATGGCCTTCATCGCCGCCGGCGAGATCGGCTACCTGCTGGCCGCCGCGCACGCGGTCGCCTTCCACCCGCCCGGCCGGGCGGGCACCACGCAGACCGTGCTCGGCCACCTCAGCTCGGCCAGGGACGCGACATGACCGTCGACGTCACCGCGGCCGAGGCGGAGTTCGAGCGCACCGCCACCGCCTACCGCACCCACCTCAGTCGCGGCCGGGCCGCACTCGGCGAGCTGTTCGGCCGCGAGCTGGAACAGTCCGCCACCGGGGCCTGGGTGCGCACCAACCGCGGCCGGGCGTTGCTCAACTGCGGCGGCTACGGCGTGCTGCTGATGGGCGCCCGCCACCCCAGGGTGGTCGCCGCGGTGCGCGCCCAGCTGCACACCCTGCCGGTGTCCACCAAGCTGCTGCTCGAACCCGTCGCGGCCAAGGCCGCCGCCGCGCTCACCGCGGTCGCTCCGTCCACAATGGACAAAGTGCACTTCGCCTGCTCCGGCGCCGAGGCGGTGGAGACCGCGATCAAGCTGGCCCGCACGCACGGCCGCACCCACCTGATCTCGGCCAGGGACGGCTACCACGGCAAGACCCTCGGCGCGCTCAGCGTCACCGCCCGCAGCGTGTTCCAGGAACCGTTCCGGCCGCTGCTGCCCGGCGTCTGCCACGTGCCCTACGGCGACCCGGACGCGCTGCGCCGGGAGCTGGCCGCGCACGAGGGCAGGGCCGCGCTGATCCTGGAACCCGTGCAGGGCGAGGCCGGCGTCGTCCTGCCACCGGCCGGCTACCTGGCCGAGGCGCAGCGGCTGTGCCGGGAGTACGGGGCCTTCTTCATCCTGGACGAGGTGCAGACCGGCCTGGGCCGCCTCGGCCACTGGTGGGGCGCGGACCGCGAGCGGATCACCCCGGACGTGCTGGTGGTGGGCAAGGCGCTCGGCGGCGGGGTGCTGCCGGTGTCCGCGGTGCTGGCCACCGAGTCCGCCTTCCGCGCCTTCGACCGCGACCCCTACCTGCACACCTCCACCTTCTCCGCCAGCCCGCTGGCCATGGCCGCGGTGTGCGGGGCGATCGAGGCGATCCAGGAAGGCGGCCTGGTCGAGGCCGCGGGCAGGCTCGGCGAGCACATCCGGACCAAGCTTTCCGCGCTGTGCCAGGACATCCTCGGCTCCCGGGTGCGCGAGGTGCGCGGCGCCGGACTGCTCATCGGCATCGAGTTCAGCAAGCCCGGCCTGGCCGCGGACCTGCTGGCCGAGCTGATGGCCGCCGGGGTCATCGCCAACCACTCGCTCAACTCCGCCCAGGTGCTGCGGCTCACCCCGCCGGCCACCCTGGACGAGGCCGAGCTCGACTTCCTCGTCCAGGCCTTCGCCACCGCGGCCAGGGCGGTGGCCGGATGAGGCGGATCCACCTGCTGGCCGAGGTGCCCGGTGCCAGTCCAGCGCAAGCCTTCACCCTGCTCACCGACTTCACCCGCTTCCCGGCCATCGCCGAGGAGGTGCGCTCCGTCGAGGTCTTCCCCGGCGAGCCACGGCATTCCGCCTGGGAGGTCGCCTTCCGCCGCGGCCGGTTGCGCTGGCGGGAGTGGGAGCACCTCGACCCGGCGACCACCAGCGTCGAGTTCGGCCAGGTCGACGGCGACTTCGAGCACTTCCGCGGCGCCTGGCGGATCACCGGGGCCGAGACCGGCTGCACGGTGGACTTCCAGGTGGACTTCGACTTCGGCATCGACAGCCTCGCCGAGGCCATGGACCCGGTGGCCGAACGGCTGCTCCGCCGGGTCATGGGCTCCGTCCTGAGTGGACTCTTCGGCGCGGCCACCCAACTGCACGACCTGCCCCCCATCCCTGTGGAAAGGACCATCCCATGAGCGCCCTGCTCGACCAGCTGACCTCGCTGCTGACCACCCGCTTCGGCGTGCCGCCCGAGGAGGTCCGGCCCGAGGCCACCTTCGCCGAGCTCGACCTGGACTCCCTCGCCCTGGTGGAGCTGGGCCTGGTGACCGAGAAGGAGTTCGGGGTCAGGGTCAAGGACAACGAAGTGTCCACTTCGGACACCCTGGCCACCATCGCCTCGCTGATCGAGTCCAAGCGCGAGGCCGCCTGATGAGCGGCCTCGCGATCACCGGACTCGGCCTGGTCACCGCCGCCGGGATCGGCGTCGAGGCGAGCTGGGCGGGCATCCTGCGCGGGGAGTCCACCGCCAGCGCCGACCCCGCGCTCTCCGGCATGGTCACCGACTTCAGCTGCCGGGTGCCCGGCTTCGACGCCGACGCCCAGCTCGGCCGCCGCACCGCCTGGCGGCAGGAACGCTGCGCGCACCTGGCCAGGGTCGCCGCCCGCGAGGCGGTCGCGGACAGCGGCCTGGACCCGGCCACCTGGAACGGCGCGCGGGTCGGCGTGGTGGTGGGCAACTCCCTCGGCGGCACCATGACCTTCGAGCAGCAGTACGAGATCCTGCGCGCCGAGGGCGAGTCCCAGGTGACCCCGCTGCTGATCCCGATGGCCGGCACCGGCTCGCCCACCGCCTGGCTCAGCCTGGATCTCGGCGCGCGTGGCCCCAGCCTGGCCCCGGCCACGGCCTGTGCCTCCGGGGCCACCGCGCTCGGCGTGGCCTGGGACTGGCTGCGCTCCGGGATCTGCGACGTGGTGGTCACCGGCGGGGCGGAGTCCGCGCTGTCCCCGCTGATCATGGCCGGGTTCGGGCAGCTCGGCGCGCTGTCCACCCGCAGCGGGGACCCGGCGACCGCGTCCCGGCCCTTCGACGCCGACCGGGACGGCTTCGTCGCCGCCGAGGGCGCCGGCATCCTTGTCCTGGAACGGATCGAGGACGCCAAGGCCCGCGGCGCGCGGGTGCACGCGCGGCTGGCCGGGTACGGCGGGGCCTCCGACGCCTACCACATCACCGCCCCGCACCCGCACGGCGACGGCGTGGAACGGGCCAGCCGGATCGCCCTCGAAGCCGCCGGGCTGCACCCCTGCGACATCGGGCACGTCAACGCGCACGGCACCTCCACCCCGATGAACGACGTGATCGAGGGCAGCCTGATCAAGCGGCTCTACCCCGAGGGCACCCCGGTCACCTCGGTCAAGGGCACCATCGGGCACGCCCTCGGCGCGGCGGGCGGGATCGAGGCGGTGTGCACGGTGTTGTCCGTGCGCGACGGCATCGTGCCGCCCACCGCCAACCTGGACCGCCTGGACCCGCGGATCGACCTGGACATCGTGCGCAAGATCCCGCGCCAGCTGGACATCAGGGCCGCGGTCAGCAACTCCTTCGGCTTCGGCGGGGCCAACGGCGTGGTGGTGCTGACCCGTGACTGAGCCGAAGCTGTTGTCCGGCAAGAAGATCCTCATCACCGGCGTGCTCACCGAGAGCTCCATCGCCTACGGGGTGGCCCGGATGGCCCAGGAACACGGCGCGGAGATCGTGCTCACCGGCTTCGGCCGCGGCCTGCGCATCACCGAGGCGATCGCGGAAACCCTGCCCCAGCCCTGCGACGTGCTGGAGCTCGACGTCACCCAGCCCGAGCACCTGGACGCGGTCTCCGACGCGCTCTACGCCCGCTGGGGCCTGCTGGACGGGGTGCTGCACTCGGTGGCCTTCGCCCCGCCCAGCGCGCTCGGCGGCGGCTTCCTCACCGCGGAGTGGGCGGAGGTGGCCACCGCGCTGCACATCTCCACCTACTCCTTCGCCGCCTTCGGCCGGGTCTTCGGCCCGCTGCTGGCCAAGTCCGCGCACGGCTCCCTGGTCGGCCTGGACTTCGACGCCAGCCTGGCCTGGCCCGGCTACGACTGGATGGGCGTGGCCAAGGCGGGCCTGGAGAGCTGCTGCCGCTATCTCGCGCAAGCCTTGGGGCCACAGGGAACCAGGGTCAACCTGGTCGCCTGCGGTCCACTTCGGACACTCGCCGCGCGCGGCATCGGCGGGTTCGACCAGCTGGACCGGTTGTGGGCGGACCGGGCCCCGCTGGGCTGGGACCAGACCGACACCGAACCGGTGGCCAGGGTGGTGTGCGCGCTGCTGTCGGAGTGGCTGCCCTCGGTCACCGGGGAGATCCTGCACGTCGACGGCGGGGCGCACGCGGTCGGCGCCGGCCAGGAGAGGGGATAGCCGGATGCGGATCTTCAGCAGTGCCGCCGAGCTGCGCGCCTCGGTCGGCCAGCGGCTGGGCGAGAGCGCCTGGCACACCGTGAGCCAGCGCCGGATCACCGAGTTCGCCGAGGTCACCGAGGACCGGCAGTGGATCCACCTGCACGCCGAACGCGCCAAGGAAGGCATGTTCGGCGGGACCATCGCGCACGGCTTCCTCACCGTCTCGCTGATACCGGCGCAGCTGCGCGAGACCATGCACGTGGACGGGGTCGACCTGGTGATCAACAAGGGCATGGACCGGCTGCGCTTCCACCAGCCGGTGCCGGTCGGCGCCCGGGTGCGCGCGGTGTTCGAGCTGCTCACCGCCACCGAGCGGGCCCTCGGCTTCACCGACCTCCAGCTGGGCGTCACCGGCGAGGTCGAGGGCAAGGCCGAGGCCGCCTACACCGCCCGGATGCGGATGCTGCTGCACGCCCCCGAACTGGCCACCACGGCCTGACCGGCCAGGACACCACCGGGGCCGGACCTGGTCCCGGTGGTGCACGTCATGTCTGGGGTAATTCGGTATTTCGCACATTTGGAGTAACCATTCACCGAGCCTCCGCGACAGGGAGGACATAGTCGCTGGTGAAGTGTGTGGGGTCAGTCAGTGGAGTTTCGGGTACTGGGACCGCTGGAAGCCGTGCTCGACGGGCGGTCGCTGCCGCTGGGCACACCGAGGGCGCGCACCGTGCTCGGCATCCTGCTCGCCAACGCGGGTGCCATCGTCAGCATCGACCGGATCGCCGAGGAGCTGTGGCCGCACGGCACCGCGGTGGACACCAAGGCCGAGATCTACGCCTACGTCTCCCGGCTGCGCTGCGCGCTGGGCCAGCGCAAAGGCGGACCGGCCTGGCTACTACGCCGCTCACCGGGCTACCTGCTCAGCCTGCGGCCCGGTGAGCTGGACCTGCACCGCTTCGAGGCGCTGGTCGAGCAGGCGAGGGTGGCCAGGGGCGCGGGCAAGCTCGAAGCCTGCCTGGCCCGGTACCGGGAGGCCCTCGGCCTGTGGCGGGGCGAGCCCTTCGCCGGGGTGAGCGCCACTCCGGTGCTGGCCGCGGAGAGCGCCCGGCTGGCCGAGTACCGGCTGCTCACCCAGGAGGAGCTGGCCGACTGCGTGCTCGAGCACGGCGGCGGGCGCGGCGACCTGGTCGCCGAGCTGAGCGCGCTGGCCGCGGCCAACCCGCTGCGCGAACGCCTGCACGCCCTGCTCATGCGCGCGCTCTGCCGGGCGGGCCGGCCGGCCGAGGCGCTGCGGGTGCACCAGGAGCTGCGCACCGCGCTGGCCGAGGAGCTCGGCGCGGACCCCGGGCCGGAGATCGGCGAGCTGCACGAGCGGATCCTGCACGGGGAGTGCGAACCCCCGCCCCAGCGCCCGGCCGTGCGGGTCAGCGCCCGGCGCAACGACCTGCAGGCCGACATCGTCGACTTCACCGGCCGCCAGGAGGAGATGCGCCGCCTGGTGGCCACCCTGCCCGAGACCGACCGGCCCGGCGGCACCGCGCTGGTGATCACCGCCATCGACGGCATGGCCGGGGTCGGCAAGACCACCCTGGCCGTGCACGCCGCGCACCAGCTGGCCGCGCACTTCCCGGACGGCTCGCTGTTCATCGACCTGCACGCGCACACCGCCGGGCACGAGCCCACCGACCCGGCCGCCGCGCTGGACACCCTGCTGCGCGCGATCGGCGTGGCGGGGGAGAAGATCCCGGAACGCCTGGACGCCCGCGCCGCGCTGTGGCGGGCCGAGCTGGCCGACAAACGGCTGCTGCTGGTGCTGGACAACGCGGCCAGCGCGGCCCAGGTCCGGCCGCTGCTGCCCGGCACCGCCGGCTGCCTGACCCTGGTCACCAGCAGGCGCAGGCTCACCGACCTGGACACCGCGCAGACCCTGTCCCTGGACGTGCTGCCGCGCGAGGCCGCCGCCGACCTGTTCACCCGCACCGTGGACCACCCGCCGGCCACCGCCGAAGCCGCCGCGGTGGCCGAGGTGGTCGAGCTCTGCGGCCGCCAGCCCCTCGCCCTGCGCATCGCCGCCGCCCGGCTGCGCGCCCGGCCCGCCTGGACCGCCGCGCACCTGGCCACCCGGCTGCGCGACGAACGCCGACGCCTCACCGAGCTGGCCGCCGGGGACCGCTGTGTGGGCACCGCGTTCAGCCTGTCCTACCGGCAGCTCGCGCACACCAAGGCCCGGCTGTTCCGCTTCCTCGGCCTGGTGCCCGGCCCCGACTTCGACGTGCGGGTGGCCGCCGCGCTGGCCGACCTGCCGGTGGCCGAGACCGAGGACCTCCTGGAAGAGCTCGTCGACGTGCACCTGGTGCAGCAGCCCACCCCCGGCCGCTACCAGTTCCACGACCTGCTCCGGCACTACGCCCGCCGCGCCGCCCAGGAGGAGGAGTCCGAGACGGCCAGGGCGGCCGCGCTGGAACGGATGTACGAGCACTACGTGCGCACCAGCGGCGCGGCCGCGATCATGTTGGACCCCAACCTGGTCTGGCTGCCCAGCGCGCCCCAGCCGCACCCGTGGCTGCGCACCCCGGAGCAGGCGCTGAACTGGCAGGACGCCGAGTACCCCAACCTGGCCGCGGCCATCACCCAGGCCCAGGAGGAGGGCAGGCACCAGGTCGGCTGGCAGCTGCCGCACACCCTGGAGACCTACTTCGACACCAGGGGCCGGGCGCCGCTGCGCGCCCTGCACGGCGCGGTGGAGGCCAGCCGCGAGCTCGGCGACCGGCACGCCCAGGCGTGCAGCAGGCTCGGCCTGGCCTCCGCCTGCGCCCGCCTGGGCCGCTACCGGGAAGCCGTGGACAACCTCAAACAAGCCCTGGAGTTGTTCCGGGCGGCGGGTTTCCGCCGCGGCGAGGCCACCGCGCTGCGCCGCTTCGGCGGCATCTACGAGCCCACCGGCCGCTACCCCGAGGCGGTCGCCAGCCTCACCCAGGCCCTGGACATCTACCGCGAGATCGGCGACCTGATCGGCCAGGGCGAGGCGGAGAACGACCTGGCCAACGTCTTCCTGCACACCAGCCGCTACGCCGACGCCCAGCGGCGGCTGGAGTCCGCGCTGCGCCTGTACCGGCGCGGCGGGTTCCGCGCCGGCGAGGGCATCTCGCTGATCAACCTGGGCTACCTCTACCTGCGCACCAGCCGCTACCCCGAGGCCATCGAGCACTTCCGCTCCGCGCTGGAGGTCAACCGCGCCACCGGGTCCCGGCTGGGCATCGGCGGCGCGCTGAACAACCTCGGCCACACCTACCTGCGGGTCGGCCGCTACGCCGAAGCCCTCGACCACCTGCGCGGCGCGCTGGCCGTGCACCGGGAAAGCGGCTACCGGCGGCACCAGGCCAACGCGCTGAGCAACCTCGGCCAGGCCCTGCTGCGGGTGGGCAGGCCCGGCGAGGCCACCGAGCTGCTGGAGCAGGCGCTGAGCGTGTACCGGGAGATCGGCTGCCCGTCCGGGGAGGGCGCCGCGCTGGGCTACCTCGGCGAAGTGCTGATGTGGAAGGGACAACTGCCCGAGGCCGCGCAGAACCTGTTGCAGGGCTTGGAGTTGCAGCGGGAGACCGGGAACCTGTTCAGCGAGTGCATGACGCTCAACCACCTCGGCGACCTGCACCGGCTGCTGGAGGACGCGCCCAACGCGCGGATCTGGTTCGAGCAGGCCCTGCACCGCAGCGACCTCGCGCACAACCGGCACGAGCAGGCGAACGCCCACCACGGGCTCGGCGCGGTGCACGAGGAGCCGGACACCGCGGCCGAGCACCGGCGGCGGGCCGAGCAGACCTACCGCGAGCTGGGCCTGCCCGAGCCCGAGCTCATGACCGCCAGCCGTCGAGGGCGAACTGGAGCTGCCTGAGCAGCCGGGCCCTGGTCGGGCCGATCGAGCCGCGCGGGATGCCCAGCCGCGCGCTGATCTCGTCGTAGCTGACCGACTGCGCGCCGAAGAGCAGCACCAGCAGCCGCCGCTGCGCCTCCGGCAGCCTGGCCACCACCGCCAGCGCCGCGTCCAGCTCCGCCTCCAGCACCACGTGCTCGGCCGGACAGGCCTGCTCGTCGGGCATGTCGAAGTAGTCCTGGTCGCCGATGGGCAGCTCGCCGGTGGTCCGCCGGTTCAAGTGCCGCAACGCTTCCCGCCTGGCCACGGTGACGATCCAGGCCCGCACCCGCTCCGGTTCGCGGACCGAGCGGATGCCCTCGTAGACCCGGATCCAGGTCTGCTGGGCGACGTCCTCCACATCGGCCCGGCGCAGGCCGAGCGAGGCGGCGATCGCCCGGACCAGCCGGCCGTAGCGGTGCACCAGCTCGGTCCAGGCGTCCTCCTCCCGGTTCTGACAGCGGTTGACCAGTGAGCCGGACTCGGCGTGCAGGGTGTGCGACATGTTCCGCCCGATCGGTTCGCTCGGCGTGGGGAGCAACCCGGTCATCGTGCGCGCCCGGGATTGGCGAAACCTGGATGGAAACCTGACGTCGATAAAGTTCACCATTCAACTTGCTCTGACTTTCCGGTCAATAGGGACGCGATTTGCCCAGCCCTTTTCTTTCGCGGTTCGGTGGTTTAGGTTCAGCCTCCGTCAGGTCAGCGCGGAACGTGTGCGAGGGCGGACGTTCCCTTATTGATCAGGGGCTGATTCATGAAACGTGTGCTGGTGATCGTCATGGCTCTTGCCGGTCTCGCCGGTCTGGGCTCCGGACTGGCCGCGGCCTTCAGTGCGCAGGTCAGCACGAGTGTGGACGGTGGCAGGCCGGGCGGTGGCTGCGTTGGCGGCTGCGGCATCGTGCTCGCCGAGTGCGGTCATTGCTGAATTGACCGACCGTGGGTAAATAACTGGTTCCCGTTGTGGAGTGATTGCATGAAGCGCGTGTTACTCGTTTCGCTGGCGTTGTCCGGTGTCCTGGCGGCTGGTGTGCTGACCACCGCCCAGGGCGCTCCGGGCGGCCACTGCGGTTGGTGAAGACGGTGTGGACCGCCGGACGGCGCCCTGCGGGCCGTCCGGCGGTTCACCCGCGGCGGAACTCGGGTGTGCGGGACCAGCGATCCCGATAGGTTCGCCGCATGTCTGCCAGCCCGGTCCACCCTCGACTCCGGCGCGCGCTCGCGCCGCTTGTTGCCGCAGCCCTGCTGCTCCCCCTCTTCCCGGCGCTCGCCACCGCCGCCCCCTCTTCCCCCGCGGCCGAGTGCGCGCCGCCCGCCGCTCCTGTTGTGCCCGGCGCCCGCGTGCTGTCGGTGACCGCCGAGGCCAAGCCCCCCGGGGTGGTCGAGGAACCCTGGTTCCCGCCGCTGGCCTACCCGGCGGCCTGCGAGATCAAGGTGACGCTCACCCACCCCGGGGTCAACGACAAGGTCCTGGTGCAGGCCTGGCTGCCGAAGGCGGGCTGGAACGGCCGCTTCCAGGGCGTCGGCGGTGGCGGCTACGCCATGGGCAACTTCACCTTCGGCCTGGCCTCCGCGCTGGCCCAGGGCTATGCCGCGGCCACCACCGACGGCGGGGTCGGCGAGGACGGCCTCAACCCCTCCTCCTGGGCGCTGGGCCCGGACGGCCGGGTGAACAAGGAGTTGCTGACCAACTTCTCCTCCCGCTCGCTGCACGACCTGGCGGTGGCGGGCAAGGCGGTCACCGCCGCGCACTTCGGCCGCCCAGCGGACTTCAGCTACTGGAACGGCTGCTCCACCGGCGGCCGCCAGGGCCTGATGAACGCCCAGCGCTACCCGGCCGACTACGACGGCATCCTGGCCGCCGCCCCGGCGATCAGCATGCCGCGGTTCCTGGTCGCCGACCTGTGGGGCCAGGTGGTGATGAACCAGGAGAAGACCCGGCCCAGCCTCTGCGAGTTCGAGGCGTTCCAGCGGGCCGCGGTGGCAGCCTGCGACACCAAGGACGGTGTGGCCGACGGAGTCCTGGAACAGCCGCTGCGGTGTGGTTTCGACCCGGCGAAGCTGATCGGGACGAAGATCCAGTGTGACGGCAAGGAGATCACCATCAGCCGGGCTGCCGCCGAGGTGGTGCGCAAGATCTGGGCCGGGCACCCCGCCTGGTTCGGGCTGCCCAAGGGCGCGCCGTTCTCCGTGGTCGGTGACGCCGAGCCGAACCCGATCGCGGACAACTGGGTGCGCTACTTCGTCGAGCAGGACCCGAAGTTCGACCTGAAGTCGGTGGACTACCGCGAGTTCAACCGGATCGCGGCCAAGTCCCCGGCGCTGATGGACCGGTTCATCGCCACCGACGACCCCGACCTGTCCGGCTTCCGCCGCGCGGGCGGCAAGATGATCACCTGGCACGGCTGGTCGGACGCGATCATCTTCGCCCAGGGCACCACCGACTACCGCGACCGGGTGGAGCGCCGGATGGGCGGCGCGGCTCGGGTGGACGAGTTCTACCGCGTGTTCATGGCTCCCGGAGTGGACCACTGCGGCGGCGGCACCGGCCCGGCCCCGGTGGATCCGCTGGGCGCGCTGGTGAGCTGGGTGGAACAGGGCAAGGCCCCGGACACCCTGCCCGCCGCGATCGAGGACACCACCCGGAACCTGTGCCGGTATCCGCTGGTGTCGCAGTACGACGGGAAGGGTGACCCGAAGCAGGCCAGCAGTTACCGCTGCGCCCGCGGCTGAGTTACGCCCAACCGCCACAGGGTGACCACCTCGGCGGCCCGCGCCGCGGCCAGCGGCCCGGCCGCCGAGGTGGCCCTGGGATGCCGGGGCCGGACCGAGCTGGTGCCCAGCACCCGCAGTCCGCCGGCCGTGATCGCGGCGGCCAGCGCGCCGGGTTCGCGCAGGCCCAGTAGTTCGGCCAGGTCGGAGAGCACCAGCCAGCCCTCACCGCCGGGCCGCAGGTGCCGGGGCAGGCGGTCCAGGAACGCGGTCAGCATCCGGCCGCCGGGATCGAACACGCCGCGGTCCAGGCCGCCGCGCACCCGGCCGGGCAGCCAGGGCGGGTTGCACACCACCAGGTCCGCGCGTTCCGGCGGGAAGAGGTCGGTCTGGCGGACCTCGGCCCGCAGTCCGAGGCGGCGCAGGTTGTCCCTGGCGCAGTCCACCGCCCTGGGGTCGAGATCCGTTGCCACGACTTGGAAACCGCGCTGGGCGAGCACCGCGGCGAGGACTCCGGTGCCGGTGCCGATGTCGAAGGCCAGCCTGCCTGCCGATGGTTCGGTCTTGGCCACCAGGTCGACGTACTCGTGGCGGGTCGGTGGGAAGACGCCGTAGTGCGGGTGGATCCGCGCGCCAAGGCCCGGCACGAACACCCCCTGCCGCCGCCACTCGTACGCGCCGAGCACCCCGAGCAGCTCCCGTGCCGACACCACCGCGGGTCGGTCGATCGCGCCGTAGACCTGCGCGCAGGCGGCCGGTGTCATCGGCGGCGCGCCGGGGATGTCCAGTGGCACCAGCACCCGCCCGAGCACCGCCGCCCGCAACGCCCGGTGCTGCCGCCACCGCCCGAAGTCCCCGCCGCGCCACGGCATCCGGCGGTCCATCGCCCGCAGCAACCGCCGCGCGCCAGTCCACTCTCCTTGCCAGAGCAGGAAAACCCCGCTCCGGCACAGCCTCAGCGCCTCGGCCGCGGCGATCCGGTCGTCTGTCTCAACAATGTTCTGTGGGCGCGGTGCGTCCCGCGCGGACAGCCAGATCCGGCCGTCGTCGAAGAAACCCGTGTTCATGGTCCTGTTCCGCTGGTTCGGCTGAGGGGCTCCGGAAACGGAGCGGGCTCAGCGAACGACCGCGGCGAACACAGGACAGGTCACACCGCCAGCCTAACCCATCGCGCCCGTCCCGATGGACCGGAACGGGCGCGAGGGGCTCAGCCGCGCAACAGGGTGGCCGCCGCCAGTGCCAGCGGGGTCAGCGCCCCGGGGTTGTCGGTGAGCTGGCGGTTGAGGTCCGCGCGCATGCGCGGGTCCCAGAAGGCGCGGACGTGCTCGGCGATGGCCGCCGAGGCCCGCTGCACCGGCTGGCCCTCGAACTGGGCCGCGATCTCGTTGATCAGCCGCACCTGGGGTGACTGGGACGTGGTCGACATGCGTTACTCCACCAGTGCTTCGGCCGTTCCGGCCTGGGACGGGGCAACCGGGCCGCGCAGTCCGACCTGGACCGCGGTGACCTTGTACTCGGGGCAGTTGGTGGCCCAGTCGGAGTTCTCCGTGGTGACCACGTTCGCCCCGGTGACCGGGTGGTGGAAGGTGGTGTAGACGACGCCGACCGGCATCCGGTCCGAGAGCACCGCGCGCAATGTCGTCTCACCGACCCTGCTGGCCAGTGAGACCTCGTCACCGTCGTTGATGCCGCGCACCTCCGCGTCGTGCGGGTGGATCTCCAGGAGGTCCTCCGGGTGCCAGACCACGTTCTTGGTGCGCCGGGTCTGCGCGCCCACGTTGTACTGGCTGAGGATCCGGCCGGTGGTCAGGATCAGCGGGAACTTGCGGGTGCTGCGTTCCTGGGTGGGCACGTAGGTGGTCGGCACGAAGTGGCCCTTGCCGCGGACGAAGCCGTCCACGTGCATGATCGGCGTGCCTTCCGGCGCGTTGGCGTTGCAGGGCCACTGGATGCTGCCCAGCTTGTCCAGCCGCTCGAAGCTGACCCCGGCGAAGGTGGGCGTGGTGGCGGCGATCTCGTCCATGATCTCGCTGGTGCTGTGCCAGGACATCGGGTAGTCCATGGCCTGGGCGATCTCGGCCACGATCTGCCACTCGTGCTTGCCGGTCTTGGGCGCCATCACCGGGCGGACCCGGTTGATCCGGCGTTCGGCGTTGGTGAAGGTGCCGTCCTTCTCCAGGAACGAGGTGCCCGGCAGGAAGACGTGCGCGAACTTCGCGGTCTCGTTGAGGAACAGGTCCTGCACCACCACCAGGTCCATCGCCCGCAGCGCGCTGAAGACGTGGTTGGTGTTGGGGTCGGACTGGGCGATGTCCTCACCGTGCACGAACAGCGCCCGGAAGCTGCCGTCGATGGCGGCGTCGAACATGTTGGGGATGCGCAGGCCCGGCTCGGCCAGGATCGGCCGCTGCCACAGGGTCTCGAAGACCTCGCGGACCGCCTCGTCGGAGACGTGCCGGTAGCCCGGCAGCTCGTGCGGGAAGGAGCCCATGTCGCAGGAGCCCTGCACGTTGTTCTGCCCCCGCAACGGGTTCACGCCCACGCCGTCGCGGCCGATGTTGCCGGTGGCCATGGCCAGGTTCGCCATGCCCATCACCATGGTGGAGCCCTGGCTGTGCTCGGTGACACCGAGGCCGTAGTAGATGGCCGCGTTGCCGCCGGTGGCGTAGAGCCGGGCCGCCGCGCGCAGCTCGGCTGCCGGGACCCCGCTGAGCTCCTCGGTGGCCTCCGGGCTGTTCTCCGGCCTGGCGATGAACTCCGCCCAGTCCTCGAAGCCCTCACACCGTTCGTCCACAAAGGACTGATCGACGAGACCTTCGGTGACGATCACGTGTGCCATCGCGTTCACCACGGCCACGTTCGCGCCCGGCTTGAGCTGGAGGTGGTGCTGGGCCTCGATGTGCGGGGAGCGGACCAGGTCGATCCGGCGCGGGTCGATCACCACCAGCTTGGCGCCCTCGCGCAGCCGCTTCTTCATCCTGGAGGCGAACACCGGGTGGCCGTCGGTCGGGTTGGCCCCGATCACCACGATCACATCGGCCCGCGCCACCGACTTGAAGTCCTGGGTGCCCGCGCTGGTGCCGAAGGTCTGCTTGAGGCCGTAGCCGGTGGGGGAGTGGCAGACCCGGGCGCAGGTGTCCACGTTGTTGTTGCCGAAGGCCGCGCGGACCATCTTCTGCACCGCGTAGACCTCCTCGTTGGTGCACCGGGAGGAGGTGATGCCACCAATCGAGGCCGGGCCGTGGCGGGCCTGGATCTCACGCATCTTCGTGGCCACGGTGGTGATCGCGGTCTCCCAGTCCACCACCCGCCACGGCTCCTCGATGCTGTCCCGCACCATCGGTTCGAGCTGGCGGTCCGGGTGGGTGGCGTAGCCGAAGGCGAAGCGGCCCTTGACGCAGGAGTGGCCCTCGTTCGCGCCGCCGTCCTTGTACGGCACCATCCGCACCAGCTCGGTGCCGCGCAGCTCGGCCTTGAACGAGCAGCCGACCCCGCAGTAGGCGCAGGTGGTGATCACGCTGCGGGTGGGCATGCCCAGCTCGATGACCGACTTCTCCTGGAGTGTCGCGGTCGGGCAGGCCTGCACGCAGGCCCCGCAGGAGACGCACTCGGAGTCCATGAACAGCTCGCCCGCGCCCGCGGAGACCTTGGAGTCGAAGCCCCGGCCCTCGATGGTCAGCGCGAAGGTGCCCTGCACCTCGCCGCAGGCCCGCACACAGCGGGAGCAGGCGATGCACTTGGACGGGGTGAAGTCGAAGTAGGGGTTGCTGCTGTCGGTTTCCAGGTCGAGGTGGTTCTCGCCCTCGTAGCCGTAGCGCACCTGCCGCAGCCCGACCACGCCGGACATGTCCTGCAGCTCGCAGTCCCCGTTGGCCGAACAGGTCAGGCAGTCCAGCGGGTGGTCGGAGATGTAGAGCTCCAGCACGCCCTGCCGCAGCTTCTCCAGCTTCGGCGACTGGGTGCTGACCCGCATGCCCTCGGCCACCGGCGTGGTGCAGGAGGCCGGAGTGCCGCGGCGGCCGTCGATCTCGACCAGGCACAGCCGGCAGGAACCGAAGGCCTCCAACGAGTCGGTGGCGCACAGCTTGGGGATGTCGATGCCGGTCTCGGCCGCGGCGCGCATCACCGAGGTGCCCTCGGGCACCCGCACCGGCATGCCGTCGACCTCGATGCTGACGGTGGCCTCGCCGGGTTTGGCCGGGGTGCCGAGGTCGTGTTCCTTGAACAGGGTCATGGTGCCGTCCCCTCGTGACGGGCGGTGAAGTCATCCGGGAAGTGCCGCAGCGCGGACAGGACCGGGTTCGGCGTCAACCCGCCCATCGCGCAAAGCGAACCTTCGGTCATCAGCTCGCACAGATCGCCCAGCAGCGCGAGGTTGTTGTCCGGGTCGACGCCCGCGACGATCCGGTCGATCGTCTCCACCCCGCGCACCGAGCCCACCCGGCACGGGGTGCACTTGCCGCAGGACTCCTCGGCGCAGAACTCCATGGCGAAACGGGCCATGGCCGCCATGTCCACGGTGTCGTCGAAGACCACGATGCCGCCGTGCCCGAGCATCGCCTGTGCCGCGGCGAACGCCTCGTAGTCCAAAGGAATGTCCATTGTGGACGCCGGGATGTACGCGCCCAGCGGTCCGCCGACCTGGACGGCGCGCACCGGCCGCCCGGACCGGGTGCCGCCGCCGTAGTCGTTGACCAGCTCGGCCAGCGACATGCCGAAGGCGGTCTCGAACACCCCGCCGTGCTTGATGTTGCCCGCCAGCTGGAAGACCTGGGTGCCCAGCGAGCGGCCCACCCCCAGCGCGGCGTAGGCCGCCGCGCCGTGGGCCAGGATGCTGGGCACCGAGGCCAGGGTGAGCACGTTGTTCACCACGGTCGGCTTGCCGAACAGGCCGGTGATCGCCGGGATGGGCGGTTTCGCCCGCACCATCCCGCGTTTGCCCTCCAGGCTCTCCAGCATCGAGGTCTCTTCACCGCAGATGTAGGCGCCCGCGCCGACCCGCACGAACAGGTCGAAGCGCTGCCCAGAGCCCAAGTAGTCCTGGCCGAGCCAGCCGCGCGCGTAGGCCACCTCGATGGCCTGGCGCAGGGTGGCCACCGCGTCCGGGTACTCCGAGCGCAGGTACACGTACCCCTCGGTGGCCCCGGTGGCGTACGCCGCGATGGCCATGCCCTCGATCAGGCAGAACGGGTCGCCCTCGATCAGCATCCGGTCGGCGAAGGTGCCGGAGTCGCCCTCGTCGGCGTTGCAGCAGACGAACTTCAGCTCGCCGTCGGCCTTGAGCACGGTGTTCCACTTGATCCCGGCCGGGAAGCCCGCGCCGCCGCGGCCGCGCAGCCCGGAGTCGGTGACCTCCTTGACCACCTCGGCCGGATCCATGGCCAGCGCCCGCCGCAGTCCGGCCATGCCGCCGTTGGCCAGGTAGTCATCGGCGGAGACCGGGTCGGTGACGCCGACCCTGGCGAAGCACAGCCGCTGCTGTGCGACCATCCACGGCAGCTCCTCGACCAGGCCAAGGCGTTTCTTGTGCGCGCCGCCGGTGAACAGTCCCGCCTTGACCAGTTCGGGCACCTCGCTCGCGGAGACCGGCCCGTAGCCGATCCGGCCCGCGTCGGTGGCCACCTCCACCAGCGGCTCCAGCCACAGCATGCCGCGGGATCCGTTGCGCACCAGGCGCACCTCGATCCCAGCGGCCGCGGCTCCTCGGCTGATCGCGCTCGCCACCGCGTCCGCCCCCACCGAACAGGCGGCGGAGTCGCGGGGCACAAAAACCGTGATCGTCATGCGCGTTCCGCCTCCGCGTCGAGGATGCCATCGAGTCTCGCCGGGTCCAGTCGTCCGTACAAGCGCCCGTTCACCTGACCCGCCGGTCCCAGCGCGCAGTTGCCCAGGCAGAACACCTGCTCCAGGGTCACCCGGCCGTCCGGGGTGGTCGAGCCGAGCTTGCTGCCCAGCCTGGCCTCGGCGTGCGCGACCAGGTCCTCCGCGCCCACGGACTGGCAGGCCTCGGCGCGGCACAGCTTGACCACGGTCCGACCGGCGGGTTCGGCGCGGAAGTCGTGGTAGAAGGTCACCACGCCGTGCACCTCGGCCCTGGACAGGTTCAGCTCGGCGGCCAGCACCGGGACCATCGCCGCCTCGATGAAGCCGAACTCGGCCTGCAGGCTGTGCAGGATCGGCAGCAGCGCGCCCCGATCACCGCGATGCCGGTCGACCACCGAGCGCACCCGGTCCATCATCGAAGGCTCGCCCGTGTTTGTCGGCATGCCCGTGTCTCCCATCGTGCATACGGTATACACAACGTTAGTCCGATCCTGCGCCGAAAAAAAGAGCGACTTGTGCCGGGGACGTGTCGAGATCGGCGGACCGGCTCCGATCAGGGTGTGTACGGTGCCCAACGGGGGCGTCGTGGACACGAGGAGCACGTCGTGAAGTTCTTGCTGATCATGCAGGTCAACCCGGCCATCCTGGACGCGCTGACCGAGGAGGAACGCGCCGCGATCGGGGAGGGCCACGGCGAGTTCATCCGCACCATCCAGGCCTCCGGCGAGCTGATCCTGACCCAGGCCCTGGCCGACCCGGCCGCCAGCGCGGTGGTGCGCGGGGCCGAGGGGCAGCCGGTGGTCACCGACGGCCCTTTCCTGGAGGCCAAGGAGTTCATGGGCGGCTTCTACCTGGTCGAATGCGAGAGCAAGGAACGGGCGCTGGAGCTGGCCAAGCTGATCCCGGACACCAAGGTCCCCGGACTGGCGATTGAGGTCCGGCCGGTGATGTTCTCCGGCGGCATGGAGCTGGAGATGTGAACAAGCCAGACGTCGAGGACCTGATCCGCGAGCTCGCGCCCCAGGTCCTCGGCGTCCTCGTCCGGCGGCACGGCCAGTTCGACGCCTGCGAGGACGCCGTGCAGGAAGCCCTGCTGGACGCGAGCACCCAGTGGGCGGCCGGGCCGCCGGAGAACCCGCGCGGCTGGCTGCTGACCGTGGCCACCCGGCGGCTCACCGACGCCTGGCGCAGCGACTCGGCCCGCCGCCGCCGGGAACAGGCATTCGCGCTCGACCCGGAGGCCCCCGCCCCGGACGGACCACCGGCGCGGGACGACTCGCTCACCCTGCTGTTCCTGTGCTGCCACCCCGAGCTGAGCGCCCCGTCCCAGCTCGCGCTGACCCTGCGCGCGGTCGGAGGCCTGAGCACCGCGCAGATCGCCAGCGCCTTCCTGGTGCCCGAGGCGACCATGGCGCAGCGGATCAGCCGGGCCAAGGCGCGGATCAAGGCCACCGGCTCCGCCTTCGGCCCGCCGCCGGCGCGGGAGCGGGACGAGCGGCTCCGGGTGGTGCTGCACGTGCTGTACCTGATCTTCAACGAGGGCTACACCGCCTCCAGCGGCGAAGAGCTGCAACGCCTCGAGCTGGCCGCGGAGGCGATCCGGCTGGCCCGCCTGGTGCACCGGCTGGCCCCGGCTGACAGCGAGACCGGCGCGCTGCTGGCGCTGATGCTGCTCACCCACGCCCGCCGCGCCGCCCGCACCGGCCCCGACGGCGCGCTCATCCCGCTCAACGAGCAGGACCGCGCCCGCTGGGACCGGGCCGCCATCACCGAGGGCCTGACCCTGCTCCGGCACACCCTGTCCACCGGCGCGCTCGGCCCCTACCTGGTACAGGCCGCGATCGCGGGCACGCACGCCGAGGCCGCCCGCCCCGAGGACACCGACTGGCCACAGATCCTGGTGCTCTACGGCATCCTGGCGCGGATCGCGCCCAACCCGGTGGTCACCCTCAACCGCGCCATCGCCCTGGCCATGGTCAACGGCGCCAAGGCCGGCCTCGACCTGCTCGACGAACTCGCCGCCGACGACCGCCTGCGCGCCAGCCACCGCCTGGACGCCGTCCGCGCCCACCTCCTGGAGCTCGACGACCAGCCCGAGGCCGCCGCCGAGGCATACCACCGCGCCGCCCGCCGCACCGCCAGCCAGCCAGAACAGCGCTACCTACTGGCCAAGGCGGCACAGCTGAGCTGACCCACCCCGAGTGTTGGCCGATCTCGTACGGAGTGTTGGCCGAAGTCGTACGCAGTCTTGGCCATTCCCGCACACCGGGTGAGCCGGGCTCGTTCCACTTCGGCCAACACCGTGTCCCACTTCGGCCAACACGCCGTGCGACAACGGCTAACACGCGGTACGACAACGGCCAACACGCGGTACGAGATCGGCCAACACGGTGGGGGAGTTGGGGTTAGAGGGTGTGTTGGGCGATGAGCTGGCCGATGGCGCGGACGTCGGAGTCGCCGCGGAACTCCAGGCGGACCTTGCCCAGGCCGCTGAACCACAGCTCCAGCTCGGCGTCCAGGTCGAAGGTGCCCGCGGTCTCGATGGAGAACGCCTGCACCTTGTTGTAGGGCAGCGAGGTGAAGTCCTTCTTCTTGCCGAGCATGCCCTGCACGTTCACCGCGATCAGCCGCTTGTTGGTGAACACCACGTAGTCCCGCACGGTCTTGAACGCGGCGATCAGCTGTTCCCCGGGGATGATGATCGGCGCGATGGATCCGGCGATGTCCTCGGGACGGCACGGCGAGAGCTTGAATACGGAAGCCTTCTCGAAGTCGATCACGTTTTCCACTGTACCGACACGGCGGCCTCCGTGCCGTCAGCTTCCAGGACCCCGCGCAGGTCAGCCCTGGGTATGACAACCCTGATTTGTCAAGGACGGATTTCCGGGGATACACCGATTC
This sequence comes from Crossiella sp. CA-258035, assembly GCF_030064675.1. GTDB lineage: Bacteria > Actinomycetota > Actinomycetes > Mycobacteriales > Pseudonocardiaceae > Crossiella. Next base: position 6,789,687 of record NZ_CP116413.1, on the reverse strand, counting down.
GGATTTGTCAAATGCCGGATTCATTAGCGCGAGCGCAATCCGCGAGGTAGTCTCGATTGCCCATCGAGATTCCGTCCCGGCCACCGCCATGCCCCGAAAGGGAGGTCATGCCGACCTCGCACGTCCAGCTCCAGGCCACGTTCCTGCCAGCCGAGGGCGCGTTCGCCTGGTGGGGTCCGCCCGACCCGGCCACCGCGCTCGCCGAGGCTGGGCTGCCGGTGGGCCGGGCCGCCGAATGCCGGCTGGCCCGCCCGGTGAACGGCCGGATCACCGTGCTGCCCACGCCGGTGCGCCTGGTGGACCTGGACCTCGCGCTGCCCGCGCTGCTGGCCACCACCGCCGCGCTCAGCCCCGCCGCCCGCGCCTGGCGGCAGGCCGCCCAGCAGCCGGACGCCGACCTGCCGCTGCCCCCGGCCGCGCACGCGGTGCCCAACGCCGAGGGCACCGCGATCAGTTCGCCCGCCGCGCTGCTGCGCCAGTTCCGGCAGGCCGCCCGCACCAGGGACGCGCTGCGCGTGGCCGAGGTGCGCGCGGACCTGCGGCCGTACCAGGTCACCGGGGTGGCCTGGCTGCGCTCGGTGCCCGGCGGCGGCATCCTGGCCGACGAGATGGGCCTGGGCAAGACGCTCCAGGCGATCAGCCTGCTGGCCACCCGCCCCGGGCCGCACCTGGTGGTCTGCCCGACCTCGCTGGTCGGCAACTGGCGGCGCGAGCTGGACCGCTTCGCCCCCGGTCTGGCGGTGCGCGCCCACCACGGCCCCCGGCGCACCCTGGCCGGCCTGGCCGCCGAGGTCGTGGTGACCAGCTACGGCGCGCTGCGCGCCGACGCCGACGAGCTGGCCGGGACCAGCTGGAACACGGTGATCTTCGACGAGGCGCAGCAGATCAAGAACCCGGACTCGCTGGCCGCCAAGGCCGCCACCCGGCTGAGCGCGCGGCTGCGGATCGCGCTCACCGGCACCCCGGTGGAGAACCGCCTGGACGACCTGTGGGCCATCCTCAACGTCACCCGGCCCGGCCTGCTCGGCACCAGGGGCCGGTTCCGGCAGCGGTTCGCCGCGCCCATCCAGCAGCGCCGCTCGGTCACCGCGGCCCAGCGGCTGCACGCGCTGATCGACCCGCACCTGTTGCGCCGCACCAAGTCCGAGGTGGCCACCGACCTGCCGCCCAAGCTGTACACCACCGTGGCCTGCACGCTCACCGACGAGCAGATCCGGCTGTACCGGGACGCGGTGGACCGGGCCTTCACCGACGGCCTCGGCTCCGGCATCGAGCGCCGCGGCCGGGTGCTGGCCCTGCTGACCGCGCTGAAACAGGTCTGCAACCACCCGGCGCAGCTGCTCGGCCAGGACGGCCCGCTGCCCGGCCGCTCCGGCAAGTTCGACCGGGCCAGCGAGATGCTCGCCGAGATCGTCGAGGACGGCGACCGCGCGCTGGTGTTCACCCAGTACCGGGCCATGGGCGAGCTGCTCTCCCGCCACCTCACCGAAACCCTGGGCGGCCCGGAGATCCCGTTCCTGCACGGTGGGCTGACCGCCGACCGCAGGGACAAGCTGGTGCAGGCCTTCCAACATGACGAGGACGCGCCGCCGATCCTGTTGCTGAGCCTGCGCGCCGCCGGGTTCGGCCTCAACCTGACCAGGGCGGGGCACGTGCTGCACTACGACCGCTGGTGGAACCCGGCGGTGGAGGAGCAGGCCACCGACCGCGCGCACCGCATCGGCCAGCACCGGGTGCTCACCGTGCACACGCTGGTCACCGGCGGCACCGTGGAGGAGCACATCGCCCGGATGCACGAAACCAAACGCGCGCTGGCCGACCTGGTCTCCGGTGACAGTGAGACCGCGCTGGCCAACCTGCCCGACGAGGACCTGCACCGGGTGCTCGACCTGAACCTGGAGGGGATCGGCCGATGATCGCCGAGTACGGCGTCACCGCTTGGAGTCACCCCTGGCTGCGCATCGCCGAGCCGACCAGGGTCACCCGCCCGAACCCGTCGCTGCCCAGGGCCCGCAACCTGGCCCGCGGCGACGGCATCACCGAGCTGACCGTGGCCCCCGGCCTGCTCACCGCCAGCTCCGGCCAGTACCGGCTGCGCATCGAGTTCCCGCTCTGGCCGGCCGAGTCGGCCATGGTGGTGGGCAAGGCGCTCGCCGATCTCCCGCCCAGCCTGATGCCCGGCGACCTGCCCGACGCCCTGGCCGCCGAGCTGCGCGCCCACGACATCAGCATCGCGCCGGCCCCGGAGGAGCTCACCGCGCACTGCGACTGCCGCGACCGCCGCCCGCACTGCGTGCACGTGCTGGCCGCCCTCTACACCCTGGTCCAGGCCGTGGACGAGCGCCCGGCGCTGGCGGTGGAGCTGCGCGGTGTCATCACCACCACCGCCGACCCGGACTGGATCCCGTTGAGCGAGCTCAACGTGGCCGGGTTCTACGGCTGACTACGCCGATCCACGTAGGCCGGATACGGCGGCGCGGGGACGCCCCGGCAGTCCCCGCGCTGCCACCGTCTCCGCCATGCGAAAAGCGATACTCACCACCCTGACCCTCGCGCTGCTGGGCTTACCTGGCGTCGCGGCCGCCGACCCCGGCGAGCTCGCCGCCACCGGCTCGGGCTGGGTGCGCGGCCGGGTCACCGCCGAACACCGCGTGTACCAAGGTATTCCGTACGCCGAAGCGGCCCGCTGGCAGCCCCCGCGCCCAGCCCGGCCCTGGACCGGCGTCCGCGAGGCCACCCAGCCCGGCCCGGTCTGCGCCCAGCCCGGCAAGCCCGGCGAGGTGCGCGGCAGCGAGGACTGCCTGTCCCTGAACATCCACCGTCCACAAGGGACAGACCGCTTGCCGGTGCTGGTGTTCGTGCCCGGCGGCGGTTTCACCACCGGAGCGGGCAGCGACTACGACCCCGGCAGGCTGGCCGCCCGCGGCAAGGTCCTGGTGGTCACGCTCAACTACCGGCTGGGCGCACTGGGTTTCCTGGCCCACCCCGACCTGGGACCGGACGCCGGGAACCTCGGCATCCAGGACCAGCAGGCCGCGCTGCGCTGGGTCAGGGCCAACATCGCCGCGTTCGGCGGCGACCCGGCCAGGGTCACGCTGTGGGGCCAGTCCGCGGGCGGCTACAGCGTCTGCGCGCACCTGGCCAGCCCGGCCTCCCGCGGCCTGTTCCAGCAGGCCATCGTGCACAGCGCCCCGTGCGCCAACCCGATGGTCGAGCGCGCCGAGGCCCAGCGCCGCGCCCGCGCCACCGCCGACACCCTCGGCTGCCCCGACGCCGCCTGCCTGCGCGGTCTCCCGCTGACCTCCCTGGTCGGCCTGCACCAGGACCAGGTTTCCGTGCTGCGCCGCGACTTCAACGGCCGCCCCTGGCTCCCGGTGGCCGGCACCCCAACCCTGCCAACCCAGCCGCTGAGCACCCAGGTCCCGCTGCTGCTGGGCGGCACCGCCGACGAGATGCGCCCGTTCGTCGCCCCGCACCGGAACCTCACCGCCGAGGACTACCCCAGCCTGGTCACCGGGTTGTTCGGCACCGACGCCCCAGCGGTCCTCGCCCAGTACCCGGGATCGACCGAGCCCACGCCCGCGCTCACCCTGGCCCGCCTGCTCACCGACCACGGCGGCGCACTGGGGGCCTGCACCCAGCTCCCGGTGATCGCGGCCGCCCGGAAACCCGTGCACACCTTCGAGTTCGCCGAACCCACCGGCCACGTGCTGGGTGACTTTCCCTACGGCGCGGCGCACGGCGCGGAGCTCCGCTACCTGCTCGACCTCAGCTGGCCGCAGCCCCCGCTGACCCCGGCCCAGCAGGCCCTGGCCGACCGCATGATCGAGCACTGGGCGGCCTATGCGCACACCGGCGACCCCGGCTGGTCCCGGCACGGCACCCGCCGGTTCACCGCCGAGCGCACCACCCGGATCGACCTGGCCACCGAGCACAACTGCGGGTTCTGGTCCCAGCTCGGGTGACAACCCGGGATGGCACCTGCTAACTTTCATTTGCAGGTGACCGACTGGGGGAGAACTCGATGACACTGACCGATCGGATCGCGGCCTGGTCCGCCCGGCGCCGCCGGGCCGCGATCCTGGGCTGGCTGGGCCTGGTGCTACTCGCGTTCCTGGCCAGCGTGCTGGTCACCGGACCCGACGCGCGCAACGTGGACCCCGGCGACACCGGCCGCGCACAGTCCACATTGGACAAACAGGACGGCTACCTGCCGGTGGAGGAGAAGGTCCTCGTCCAGGCGCGCACGCCGGGTGGGCACTTCGGCAACAGTCCGGAGCTGCGCAGGGCCACCGAAGACCTGGTCGCCGAGCTGACTCGACGGCCCGACGCGGTCACCGACGTCCGCTCACCGCTGGAAACCCGTTGGCAGGAACACATCTCCGCCGACGGCCGCTCGGGCCTGGTCAGCTTCAAGCTGGCCTGGCCGGTGGCGAAGCTGACCGAGCACTTCACCTTCGCCACCGGCGCGGTCCAGGCGGTCGCCGCCCGGCATCCCTCGGTCCGGTTCGCGCAAGCGGGGGACCGCAGCCTGTCCAGCGCGGTCGACGAGTCCATCAAGGCCGATCTGGAGCGATCGCACCTGCTGTCCCTGCCGCTGGTGCTGATCATCCTGCTCATCGTGTTCGGCTCGCTGGTCGCGGCCGGGATCCCGGTGCTGCTCACCGTCACCGGACTCGCGGCCACCTTCGCCCTGCTGTCCGCCCTCGGCAAGGTCATCGCCATCAACAGTGCGGGCTCGGCGCTGATCCTGCTGGTCGGCGTGGCCGTGGGCATCGACTACTCGCTGTTCTACCTGCGCCGTTACCGCGAGGAACGACAGTCCGGAGTGGACGATCAGACCGCGTTGCGCACCGCCGCCCGCACCTCCGGGCACGTGGTGCTGGTCTCCGGCCTGACCGTGATCCTGTGCCTGAGCGGCCTGGCGCTGACCGGGCTCGGCGTGCTCACCGGCGGCGCGATCGGCATGGCCGTGGTGGTCGGACTGGCCATGGTCGCCTCGGTGACCGTGCTGCCCGCCGTCCTTGCCGCGCTGCGGCACCGGGTGGACAGCGGCCGCATTTCCTGGCTGGGCAAGGGCCGGACCGCGGCCCGGGAGTCCCGGATCTGGTCCGGCGTGGCCACCAGGGTGGCGCGGCGGCCGGTGCTGTGGGGCGGGGCCGCGGTGCTCGCCCTGCTGGCCATGGCCGTGCCCGCACTGGACATGAAGCTCCAGGACGCCGCCCCGGTGAACAGCCTGCCGCGCAGCGTGCCCCAGGTGGAGGCGGCCCTGCGCGTGCAGGAAGCCTTCCCCGGCGCGCCCACCCCGGCCAGGGTGGTGGTCTGGCAGCGCGATGGGTCCACAGTGGACGGATTCCTGAACTCGGCGGTGGCCGACCGGCTGCGCGGTCAGGTCAAGGACAGCGGCGGCCTGCTGGCCGGACCGCTGACCGTGGACCGGGTGGGCAAGGCACTGGTGGTCCGGATGCCGCTGGCCGGCTCCGGCACCGACGACACCTCGGTCCGCGCCCTGGAGCACCTGCGGCACAAGGCGATTCCCCAGGCGCTCGGCGGGTTCTGGCAGCTCGATGTCGCGGTGTCCGGGCGGACCGCGCAGACCACCGACTTCACCGTCAAGCTGCGCGAGCGCACCCCGCTGGTCTTCGGCTTCGTGCTGCTGCTCTCGTTCCTGCTGTTGGTGCTCGTCTTCCGCTCGCTCACCGTGCCGCTGGTCTCCATCGCGCTCAACCTGCTCTCCATCGGCGCGGCCTACGGCGTGATCACCTGGATCTTCCAGTACGGCAACCTCAGCGGCCTGCTCGGCTTCACCCCCTACGGCGGGGTGATGGGCTGGCTGCCGCTGTTCATGTTCGTCGTCCTGTTCGGACTGAGCATGGACTACCACATCTTCATCCTCAGCCGGATCCGCGAACGCTGGCGCGCGGGCCTGCCCGCCAAGGAGGCGGTGGTCAGCGGACTCGGCGCCAGCGCGGGCGTGGTCACCAGCGCCGCGGTGATCATGACCGTGGTGTTCGCCGTGTTCGTCACCCTCACCTCGATCGAGAACAAGATGCTCGGCGTCGGCCTCGCGGTCGCCGTGCTGCTGGACGCCACCCTGGTCCGCGGTGTGCTGGTACCGGCCGCGCTGGCCCTGCTCGGCGAGCGAGCCTGGCGCTTCCCAGGACGGCGAGCGCACTAACCTTGCTGCTCATGTGCTGGGTGCCGCGATGACCGGGAAGCCGCCGACGGGGGATGACCTCCTGCGGGTGCTGGCCACCCTGGCCAACCCGCACCGGCTCCGGGTGGTCGCGGCCCTGGCCGCCGAGCGCCAGTACGTCAGCGCGCTGGCCCGCGAGCTGGGCATCAGCCGGGCGCTGCTCCAGGTGCACCTGCGCAAGCTGGAGGCGGCCGGGCTGGTGAGCGCTCAGCTGGAGCTGTCCGCGGACGGCAAGGCGATGAAGTTCTACGAGGTGACCCCGTTCGCGATCGAGCTGACCCCGGCCAGCGTCGCGACCGCCGCCCGCACCCTCAGCACACCGGAAGAACAGGAAGACTGACCCATGGGCGTCCGTGCCTGGCAGGAACTCGTCGGCGTGTTCGGCGTCTTCACGCTGATCACCGTGGTGCTGACCGTGATCATCTGGCAGAGCTTCATCTCGGTGCGCGCCAAGGCCAGCGCCGCCCGCGAACAGGCCTACCAGGAGCTGGCCGCCCGCGCGGTGGCCGCGCAGGAGCAGACCGCGCGGGAGCTGACCGAGGTGCAGGCCCGACTGGCCTCGGTGGAGCGGATCCTGCGCGAGGTCGAGTGACCACCGCACGCTGAGCCCCGAGAAGGCCGGTCCGGACCGATTGCCGGGGCCGACCCGCGGGTGTAGTGCTATGCACATGCATCCATGGGTCGGCCGGGCGCGTGGGGCCCTCGCCGGGCTCGCGCTGGGCGACGCCCTGGGCATGCCGACCCAAGCGATGTCGCCCGCCGCCATCGCCGAGAACTACGGCCGGATCACCGGACTGGTGGATGCCGTTGCCGCCCAACCGATCGCGCCGTCCATGCCGGCCGGTTCGGTCACCGACGACACCGAACAGGCGCTGCTGCTTGCCCGGCTGCTGATCGAGGGCCGGGGGCGGGTCGACCCGAGGGAGTTCGGCGAGGCGCTGCTGGCCTGGGAAGAGGTGATGATCCGCCGTGGTTCGGCGGATCTGCTTGGCCCGTCGACAAAACTGGCCCTGCAACGCCTCGCGCGGGGTGAGCCGCCCACGGAGACCGGGCGGGACGGCACCACCAACGGCGCGGCCATGCGGGTCGCCCCGGTCGGCATCGCGGTGCCGCCGGACGACCTCGAACGGCTGGCCGACGCGGTCGCGGAGACCGCGGTGGTCACCCACGGCACCAGCACCGGCCTGGCCGCGGCGGTCGCGGTGGCCGCCACGGTGTCCGCCGGAGTCGCCGGTGCCAGCCTGTCCGAAGCCCTTGACCTGGGCGAACGGGGCGCGGAAGCCGGTGCCCGGCGCGGGCGCTGGGTCGCGGGCGGGGAGATCGCCGCCCGGATCCGCTGGGCGCGGGGCTGGGTGCGCGGGATCGCGGAGGAGGACCTGGCCACCGCCATCGGCACGGTGATCGGCACCTCGGTGGCCGCGCAGGAGTCCGTGGTGGCCGCCTTCGCGCTGGCCGAGGCGCTCGGCGAGCGGCCGCCGGCGGCGTTGCTGCTGGCCGCGAACCTGGGCGGGGACACCGACACGGTGGCCGCGATCTGCGGCGCGCTGCTCGGCGCCTGCCACGGCAGCGAGGCCCTGCCCGCCGACCTGGTCGCTAGGGTGCTGCGTGTGAACGCTCTCACGCTGGATCCCCTGGTGCACGGGCTGCTCGCGCTCCGGGGCCGGGCGTGAGCGGGCAGCTCGTGTTCACCGGCCAGGTGGTGGTCGACCTGGTGCTCACCGTCTCCGGCCTGCCACCGCTGGGCGGCGACGTGCTGGCCTCGGCGGTGAAACTGACCCCCGGCGGCGGCTTCAACGTGATGTCCGCGGCCACCCGCTCCGGCGCGGAGGTGCTCTACGCGGGCAGCCACGGCACCGGCAGCTTCGGCGACCTGGCCAGGGCCGCGATGCTGGCCGAGGGCATCACCGTGGTCAACCCGCCGACCCCCGGCGCGGACACCGGCATCGTGGTGGTGCTGGTGGACGAGGAGACCGGCGAGCGCACCTTCGTCACCGGCGTCGGCGCGGAGGGTGTGCTGGAACCCGGCCGGCTGGACCTGGTGCACCCCAGCGCGGCGGACGTGGTCTACGTCAGCGGGTACAGCCTGCTGCACGCGGCCAACCGGGACGCGCTGCTGGACTGGCTGGGCAGGCTGCCCGGCCCGACCGTGCTGTTCGACCCCGGCCCACTGGTGGAGCAGATCATCTGGTCCGACCTGACCGCGGTGCTGTCCAGAGTGGACATACTCAGCTGCAACGCCCGTGAGGCCAAACAACTTTCCCGCACCAACACCACCCGCGCCGCCGCGGCCGCGCTGGCCACCCTGGTGCCCAGCTTCGCCACCGTGATCGTCCGGGACGGCCCGGCGGGCTGCCTGCTGCAGCGGGACGGGCGGATCACCACGGTCGCCGGGTTCAACGTGGACGCGGTGGACACCAACGGGGCCGGGGACGCGCACTGCGGCGCGCTGCTGGCCGAACTGTTGCGCGGCAACGGGATGTTCGAGGCGACCAGGTACGCCAACGCCGCGGCCGCGATCGCGGTCACCCGGCAGGGACCGGCCACCGCGCCGGTGCGGGCGGAGATCGAGCAGCTGATCGGAACGGGGTTCTGGGCATGAGCGAACCGCTGAAGGTGGAGACGCACGGCATCGACGTGATCGGCGACGCCGACCGGCACGGCAGGCCCCGGCAGCTGTTCTGGCCCTGGTTCGGCGCGAACGTCTCGGTGCTCGGCCTCAGCTACGGCTCCTTCGTGCTCGGCTTCGGCCTGTCCTTCTGGCAGGCCGTCTCCGTCGCCCTGCTGGGCATCGTGTTCTCCTTCCTGCTCTGCGGATTCGCCGCGGTGGCGGGAAAACGCGGCTCCGCGCCGACCATGCTGCTCAGCCGCGCGGCCTTCGGCGTGCGCGGCAACCGCCTGCCCTCGGCCATCTCCTGGCTGCTCACCGTCGGCTGGGAGACCGTGCTGGCCACCCTGGCGACCCTGGCCACCGCGACGGTGTTCGAGCGCCTCGGCTGGGGCGGCGGCGTGCTGACGAAAGTGTTGGCGCTGCTGGTGGTCACCGTGCTGGTGGTCGGCGCGGGGGTGCTCGGCTTCGCCACCATCATGCGGCTGCAAACCGTGATCACCGTGGTCACCGGCGCGCTCACCCTGGTCTACCTCGGCCTGGTCGCCGAACACATCGACTGGGCCGCGGTCACCGCGCTCCCGGCAGGCAACGCGAGCCAGTTCCTCGGCGCGCTGGTGTTCCTGATGACCGGCTTCGGCCTCGGCTGGGTCAACGCCGCCGCCGACTACTCCCGTTACCTGCCAAGGCAAACACCCAGCCGCGCCGTGGTCGCCTGGACCACCTTCGGCGCCAGCCTGGCCCCCGTGGTGCTGCTGCTCTCCGGCCTGCTGCTCGCCGGATCCGCGCCGCAGCTCAACGCGGCCATCGCCACCGACCCCATCGGCGCGCTGACCACCTTGCTCCCGGTGTGGTTCCTGGTGCCCTTCGCCCTGGTCGCGGTGCTGGGCCTGGTCGGCGGCGCGGTGCTGGACATCTACTCCTCCGGCCTGGCCCTGCTCGCCGCCGGAGCGCGGATCTCCCGGCCGACGGCCGCGTTCATCGACGGCGTGCTGATGGTGCTGGGCACGGTCTACCTGGTCTTCCTCGGCGGCGCGTTCCTCGGCCAGTTCCAGGGTTTCCTCACCACCCTCGGCGTCCCGGTGGCCGCCTGGTGCGGCATCATGCTCGCCGACCTGGCCCGCCGCCGCCGTGACTACGCCGAACCCGACCTGCACGACCCGGCAGGCCGCTACGGCGACGTGCGCTGGGGCCCGGTCCTGCTGATCGTGGCCGCCACCGCGCTGGGCTGGGGCCTGGTCACCAACACCGCGGCGGGCTGGCTCGGCTGGCAGGGCTACCTGCTCGCCCCACTGGGCCTGGCGCAGGACTTCGCCGGAGCCAACCTCGGCGTCCTGCTCGCCCTGGCCCTGGGCTTTGTGATCACCCTGCTGACCAACCGCCGCGCGGTCGCCGCGCAGGAGGCCTGACCACCACCCCCAACCACCTTCCGAGAGGTGACGCAGGCCACGAACTGACCGAATGACGAATCTGGTCAGCTGGGTCTAGCCTGGGTGCATGGACACCACGGACAACAGCGGCCCCCGTGCTCTGGTGGTCGGACTGGGCGTCAGCGGAATCGCCACCGCGCTGCGGCTCCGGCGCGCGGGCTGGCAGCCGGTGTTGATCGAGAAGGCCCCGGCGCGGCGCTCCGGCGGCTACTTCGTCGGCCTGTTCGGCGCGGGCCGGGCGGCGGCCAGAAGGCTGGGCATCCTGGACGGGCTGGCCGACCGGACCGCCGAGGACGGGGTCAACTTCGACATCGACCGCGAGGGCAACCGGCGGCGCGGCCTCGGCTTCAAGGACCTGCCAGGACTGCCCCGGCTGATGCTGCGCGGCGACGTGGAGCAGGCCGCCTTCGCCGCGCTGCCCGCCGAGGTGGAGATCCGCTACTCGACTGTGCCCACCGCCATCACCCAGGACGCCGGCGGTGTGGACGTGACCCTGCGCGACACCGCGGACGGCACCGTGGTCACCGAACGGTTCGAGCTGGTGGTCGGCGCGGACGGGCTGCGCTCCACGGTGCGCTCGCTGGTCTTCGGCCCGCACGAGCGCTACCTCAGACGGCTCAACTTCATGATCGCGGCCTTCTCCCTGCCCGGCTCGCTGACCGACCTGGCCGCCGAGGACGGCGCGATCCTGCTCGAACCCGGCCGGTCGATGTGGATCTTCCCGTTCAGCGACCACGCGCCGACCGTGCTGCTGTCCTACCGCACCGAGGACGTGGACGCCGAGTTCAGCCAGCCGCCCGCGCAACGGGTGCGCGCCGCCTTCGGCCCCGGCCCCACCGGCCGCGCGCTCGGCGAGGCGCTGCGGGCCATGGAGAACGCCGAGGAGCTGCTGTTCGACTCGGTCGAGCAGGTCAAGATGGAGCGCTGGCACCAGGGCCGGGTGGTGCTGGTCGGCGACTCGGCCTGGTGCGTGACGCTGTACGCGGGCATGGGCGTCTCCGCCGGACTGGCCGGGGCCGACCTGCTCGGCACCATGCTGGAGCGGCACCCGCGCGACCTGCCGCGCGCGCTGGCCGCCTGGGAGGCCAAGCTGCGGCCCAGCATCGAGTACTACCAGCGGATCGGGCTGGAGCAGCAGGCGTTCTTCACCCCCACCAGCCGGTTCCAGATCTGGCTGCGCAAGGTGCTGATGCGCGGGCAGAACTGGCCGCTGGTCGGGCGCTGGCTACAGGCGATGCGGGAGGGCGGCAAGGCGAGCCGCATGAAGGAGCTGGACATCGCGCGGGCATGATGGAGGCGCGCCGCCGACATCCGGTGCGCGGAAGGGGAGATCGGCGATGGCCCAGCTGGTGGAGCAGGACTCGGGGAAGGCCGCGCGCATCCTCGCCGCCGCCAGGGAGCTGTTGCTGCGCCGCGGCGTCAAGGGCGTGACCATCGCCGAGATCGCGGAGCGGGCGCACGTCGGCAAGGGCACCGTCTACCTGTACTGGGGCACCAAGGAAGACCTGTTCGTCGGGCTGTTCGCCAGGGACTTCCTGGCCGCGGTGGACGAGATGATCGAGCTGTTCGGCACCGACCCGGACGCCGCCCGCCCGCACCGGTTCTGCCCGCTGCTGGTGCGCACCGCGCTGGAGCGCCCGTTCATGCGCGCGTTGCAGACCGGCGACGCGGACAGCCTCGGCATCCTGCTGGAACACCCGCGCAGCAAGGAGCTGATGGGCTCACTCGGCCCCAGCGAACTGCTGTACGCGGTGCTGCCGGTGTGGCGCGCGCACCACCTGGCCCGCACCGACTGGCCGATCGACGAACAGGCCTATGCCTTGCGCGCCTTGCTCTCCGGCTTCTTCCAGCTGGCGAGCAGCCCGCACGCGCTCAACGAGGTCACCGTGGCCGAACCGGAGCGGACCGTGTCCGCCGCGGTCACCGCCCTGCTGGGGGAGCAGACCGCCGGCGCGGCCGAGGTCAGGGCCACCGCCGAGGAAGGGCTGCGCCTGCTGCACGCGCGGCGCGCGGCCGTGCTGGCCACCATCACCACCACCAAGGAATGAGGCGAACAGCGTTGCCACAGCACCGCGAGGTCTCCGTCAACGGCATCACCATGCACATCGCCGAACAGGGCGAGGGCCCTCTTGTCCTGCTGCTGCACGGTTTCCCGGAGAGCTGGTACTCCTGGCGGCACCAGTTCCAGCCGCTGGCCGAGGCCGGCTACCACGTGGTCGCGCCGGACCAGCGCGGCTACGGCGGCACCGACCAACCGTCCAATGTAGACGAATACTCGATCTTCCACCTGGTCGGCGACGTGGTCGGGCTGATCCACGCGCTGGGGGAGCGGCAGGCCGTGGTCATCGGCCACGACTGGGGCGCCCCGGTGGCCTGGAACACCGCGATGATGCGGCCCGACCTCATCCGCGGCGTCGGCGGACTCAGTGTCGCGCCCGCCCCGCGCGGCCCGGTCCCGCCGCTGGTGGCCGCCCGGCAGCGCTTCGGCGACGGCTTCTACCAGATCTACTTCCAGGAACCCGGTGTCGCCGACGCCGAGCTCAACCAGGACATCCGCAGCACCTTCCGCAAGACCCTGGCCGCCACCTCCGGCGAGAGCGCGGGCTCGGCCGCCACCCCGACCGCCCCGGCCGGCGGCGGGTTCCTCTCCGCGATGCCCGAGCCGGAGGAGCTGCCCAGCTGGCTCACCGAGGCCGACATCGACGCCTACACCGAGCAGTACCAGCGCAACGGCTTCACCGGCGGCCTGAACTGGTACCGCAACATCGACCGCAACTGGGCGCTGACCGCCCCGTGGCAGGGCGCGCCGATCACCGCGCCCGCGCTGCACATCACCGGCGACCGGGACCTGGTCCGCGGCTTCTACCCGCCGGACTACCTGGAGCGGCTGCCCGAGCAGCTGCCCGGCCTGCGCACGGTGCTGGACCTGCCGGGTTGCGGGCACTGGACCCAGCAGGAACGCCCGGACGAGGTCAACCAGGCGCTGCTGGAGTTCCTGGCCGGGCTGTAGCTCAAGGTCTGATTCCCGCCAGCCACGCGCTGGCCCCGGCGGGTTGACTCCCTCCCGGACACCCGGCGCCGGCCGGCGGTCCGGGAGGGAACGTCGTGCCGGGAACCCGCGTCCGCACCCCGATCCAGTTCGGCCTGCTCGCGCTCACCTGGGGCGCGAGCTTCCTGTTCGTCAAGATCGCGCTCACCGGCCTGACCCCGCCGCAGATCGTCTGGGGCCGCCTGGTCCTGGGCGCGCTCACCCTCGCGGTGATCATGCTGCTCACCCGGCGCTCGCTGCCGCGCGAACCGGCTCTGTGGGGCCACCTGACCGTGGTCTCGGTGCTGCTCTGCGTGCTCCCGTTCCTGCTGTTCGCCTGGGCGCAGAGCCACATCTCGGCCAGCCTGGCCAGCATCTACAACGCCACCACGCCGTTGTTCGCCACCGCCTTCGCCGCCGCCCTGCTCCGCACCGAACGCCTCACCCCGCACAGTCGCACCGGCCTGCTGCTCGGCTTCGCCGGCGTCCTGGTCATCATCAACCCGTTCGCCGCCACCCTCACCGGCAGCCTGCCGGCCCAGCTGGCCTGCCTGGGCGCCACCACCAGCTACGGCCTGGCCTTCGCCTACCTGCGCCGCTTCCTCAGCCACCGCGACGTCCCCGCGATCACCCTGGCCTTCATCCAGGTGGCAGCGGGCGCGGCCCTCATGCTGCTCAGCACGCCATTCCTAGGCGTCCCAACGGATCTCTCCCCGCCCGTGCTGCTGAGCATGCTCGCCCTCGGTGCGTTGAGCACCGGCCTGGCCTACGTCTGGAACACCGCGGTGGTCCGCGACTGGGGCGCGGCCAACGCCGCCGCGGTCACCTACGTGACCCCGGTGGTCGGCGTCCTGCTCGGCGTGCTCGTCCTCGGCGAACCCCTTGCCTGGCACCAGCCCCTCGGCGCGGTCCTGGTGCTGCTGGGCATCCTGGCCGCACACGGCAGGCTGGGCAGGATCAGTAGGCGACGTGCGCCAGCCAGTCGGCCAGCAACGCCCGGTCCCCGGTAACGCTGACCCGGCCATCACCCGGATCCAGCCGCCGGGTCAGCACCAGCAGCACATCCCGGGTCCGCCCCGCCAGCACCACATCCACCCCCGCCAAGCCGCGCACCCCTGCCCCCGCCCCCACAGCCCCCACTTCCTCCCGCTCCCACCGCGCCCCGACCGGCTCCCGCGTGATCAACCACCCCGCCTGCCCGTCCGTCGGCCGCACCGCCAGCCGCCGCCCGTCCCCGCGCAACCCGGCCAGCCCCGGCACCCAGGCCACCGCCTCCGGCGCGGTGATCAGCTCCAGCCCCTCGCAGATGGTGTCCGCGGCCAGCTCCGGCGCGACCAGGTAGTCCCGCCCGGCCACGTTGGCCGCGTCGAAGTGGTGCACCACCAGGTCGTGCAGCAGCCGCCGCAGCCAGAACCGCGCCGCCCCAGGCCCCAGGAAGGTCCACACCGGCTCCTCTCCCCGCCGCTCCACCGCCTCGATCAGCTCGCCCACCCCGTCCACCAGCCAGCCCCGCCAAGCCGAGGGCGGCCCGGGATCGGCCCGCTTCGGGTCCGGCACCGGCACCGCGCTGCCGCCACGCACCAGCTCCCCGGCCCAGCGAAACCCCTGCCCGATGTGCCCCACCAGGTCCCTGACCTGCCATTCCGGACAGGTCGGCACCCGGGCGGCCGGGTCAAGCCCATCCACAACGGAGACGAACTCGGCGATCTCGCCGCGCAGCCACGAGCTGAGTTGATCGGTCGTCATGTCGGTACCGTAGGAACTCCACTGGGGTGGAGGTTCGAGCGAACGTGACCGAGGACACAGTCAGCATCGGTGAGTTGGCGCGGCTGACCGGGGTGCCGGTGCGCACCATTCGCTTCTACTGCGACGAGGGCGTGCTGGAGCCCGTCCGCACCACCGGCGGCCACCGCCGCTTCAGCCCCAGCACCGCCGACCGCCTCACCCTGCTCCGCAACCTCCGCACCCTCGGCCTGGGCCTGCCCGCCATCACCACCGTCCTCAATGGACAAACCTCCCTGGCTGAAGCCATCACCGCCGAACGCGCCACCCTGGACGCCGAACTGGCCACCCTTTCCTGGCGTCAAGCCAGCCTCGCGGCCCTGGAACAAGCCGACCCCACCGCCCGCGCCGCCCGCCTGGCCCTGCTCGCCGCCGCCCAGGACGGCCGCACCGCCCACGCTGCCCTGACCACCTTCTGGCGCCGGATCTTCGTCGCCCCAGCCCGCCCCGAAACCATCGAGATGTTCCTGCACGCCAGCGCCCCCACCCCACCGGCGAACCCCACCCCTGCCCAGGTCACCGCCTACGCCGAAATGCTCACCCTGCTCGCCAGCCCCGCCCTGCGCCACGGCCTGCTCCGCCAAGCCCACCGCAACCACGCCGACATCCCCGACGAGGACGCCCTGCACTGGTCCATCGGCCCCGCCTGCGACCAGGCCCGCGACCTCATCCTCACCCACCACCACCCCGGCCCCAGCCCCGCCCTGGACGCCTTCGTCACCGCCCACGCCCAAGCCCGCCACACCACCGACACCCCCGCCTTCCGCCGCACCCTCGCCGCCACCACCACCATCAACCGCCACCCCTGCCTCCGCCGCTACTGGCACCTCACCGCCACCATCACCGGCGAACCGGTCACCGCCGGCCAGGCCTACACCTGGCTGCTCGACGGCCTGGCCACCACCGCCGAACCGCAGGCAGGTGACCCCGTGGGCGCTGGGGCGGGGTGATCGCGTATGGTTTCCGTGCCGAACGCCCCGGTAGCCCAACCGGCAGAGGCAGCGGACTCAAAATCCGTCCAGTGTGGGTTCGACTCCCACCCGGGGCACGTACAGCATCGACACAGAGCAGGGCCCGACCAGGCCATACAAGAGCTGAGCTGCGGCTCTCCGCGACCGTTCGGATCGCTCGGCCTCGTCGGAGCCAGGGTGTTGGTTCCCCATGACAGCCACCTTGCAGCATAGGTCGGCGTCCTCGGCAAGGCTGCACGTGCTGGCCGATGCTTACTACTCATGTCTTGTCGGCCAGCTTGTGATCGAGCACAGCGTCCGGTCAGGCGAGCTAGGTGGCGGTGCGTGATGCGGGCCTCGGCAGCGGATGCGTCAGCCCGCCCGGTTGGTGACCAGTCACCGATCATCCGATGGATTACGTTGATCATGGCCGCGGTGGTTGGCCTGACCTTCCTGTTCGGCTTCGGCAACGTGCTGAACCTGGCTCTCCGCCTCGGGGTGCCCGTCTGGGTGGCTCCGCTCGTTGCCCCGGCAGTCGACCTGTCGATCCTCGGCCTGCTGCTGGCGATCCGGCATCTGGTGACGACCGGGGCGGCACCGCACCTTCTTCGTCCGGCACGTCGCCTTCTGGTCTTTTGCAGTGTGGTGACTTTGGCGCTCAACGTCGCCGAACCGCTGGTGAATGGGCATTTCGGCCGGGCGGCGTTCGATGCTGTCGGTCCGTTGTTGCTGATCGGCTGGGCGGAGGTGGGACCGGGTCTGCTGCAGGCTGTTGTCGACTCCGCTCAGGCGGGTGGTTCGCGCAAGCCGCACAGGCACCCCTCGGCTGCCGGTCGGACGGAGGCCCGTGACGCCGGAACGGTAGCGGCGTCGCAGGCCATTTGCCGGGTGAGCACCGCGAAGGCCAGCCATTCCGCGCAGAAACAGGAGGGACGTGCCGCCCGTTCCGATGACCTGTTAGAGAGCGCGCGGGAAGAGGACGCTCGGCATCGGGCCGAGTATCAACGGCCGATCTCAGCCGAGGGATTGCGTCGTCGACTGAAAGTCGGTGCGAGCAGGTCGCGACGGCTGGTCGCGGTCCTGCGTGCGGAGTGCAGAGAATCTGGAGAGCACCCGGCTGGTCCTCGCCGAGGTCGGCGCGGACCAGGAGTTGCAGAGGACGCTGGTGTGCGACGGGAGCTGGTCAGCGGTGAGAGTTGATCAAGTATGGATGGCCCAGGCCCGCCAGGAGATGCAGGACTACCTGGAGAAGGCAACCACGCACTTCGGCTCACGCTCACCGGCCTTGTAGTGGAAGGCCGGTACCTATCTCACTGTCCGTCCAGGCCGTCCAGGCCGTCCAGGCCGCCCGGGTCGTGGGACTGACACGGACCGGATCATCGTCGAGCACAACGGAACATCCCACGGGTGTGGGACGGAGCCGACGCGCACGGTCGACGACAACAAGGTCGACGGAACATTCCCACGGGCGTGGGGCTGACCAAAACTGACCTCGGGAACTCCGGCTGACGCGCGGAACATCCCCACGGGTGTGGGGCGGACGCGCTGGTGCCGACCTTAACGTGCGCAGGGCGCGGAACATCCCCACGGGCATGGGGCGGACGCACCGTCCCGGCGAACGCCGTGCGGACGGGCCGGAACATCCCCACGGGCGTGGGGCGGACTCTGGCATCGGTATCCCGCCTGGCTCCCCGCGCGGAACATCCCCACGGGCGTGGGGCGGACGATCACGACGTCGGTCACCGCGGGCCGGATGTTCGGAACATCCCCACGGGCGTGGGGCGGACGCGGCCTGGTCGCAGGTCTCGCTCCAGCTCATCGGAACATCCCCACGGGCGTGGGGCGGACCGCCAGTGGCCCGATCTGTCCACCGTGGATCGCGGAACATCCCCACGGGCGTGGGGCGGACGGCCGCAGCAACCGCACCGGCGCCGCAGCCGCCGGAACATCCCCACGGGCGTGGGGCGGACACTTCGTGACCTGCGGTGTTTCCGCACCATGTTGAGTTTTCAAGGGGCAGCGCCGCTGGCGTTCGGTAGTGCGAGTGGTCCCGGGCCTGGACTTGTCAGGGGGTCACGGTATCCATTCGGGTGCCGTGGTGTGACCAGTGTTCTGGGAGTGGATGGGTGGGCGTTGGTGCAGTGGCAGTTGTGGGGCAAGTCCAAGGGGTTGCGGAAGCGGTACCCGGTGGCCTGCCATGGGGCGGATGCGGCCGCGGCGGCGTGGGTGTTGTGGGAGGTGGTGCTGTCTGCGTCTCAGCGTGGGGTGATCGCACGGGGGATGGGGGTCACGGAGGAGCATGCTCGGCGGTTGGTGGCGTTGTGGGCGGGTCTGCACGATCTGGGCAAGATCACCGAGGTGTTTCAGCGACTGGACAAGGCCGCCTTCGCCGAGCTTGAGCGCCTGGCCGGCTACCCGGTGGACGGCTCGATTCCGCGGATCAGGCATGACCTGGCGGGCCAGATCGCGGTGGCGCCGTTGCTGGCCGAACTCGGCGCGGCGTGGGCGCGCCGGTGGCGGGCTTCTCCGCAGTGCGTGGCCGCTCAGGTGATCGGGGGCCACCATGGCTGCTTCCACGAGGTGGGTGAGCGCGAGGAGCGGCTCTACCGCTGGCCGGAGGCCATGGGCGAGCAGCAGTGGGCCCAGCAGCGGCGCCTGCTGGTCGAGCACCTGCACACCGCGGTAGGCGCCCCGCCGATGCCGGTGACCTTCGAGGTGCCGGCCGCTGCGTTGGTGGCCGGGGTGGTGGTGCTGGCCGACTGGCTGGTCAGCCAGCTCTCCTTCATCACCGTCCGCCAGGACGACCCGGCCCGCACGGTGGCGCAGTGGTATGCGGGGAGCCTGGCGGTGATGCCGGAGGTGATCCGGGAGGCCGGGCTGGGGCAGGCGGTGGTGGCGGCCACCGAGGTGAGCGCGGTGTGGGAGTTCGCGCCGAATGCGTTGCAGCGCAGCGTGCAGCAGGAGCTGGCCACCGGGGTGAAGGGTGCGGGGTTGTTGGTGGTGACCGCGGCTCCGGGGGACGGCAAGACCGAGACCGCGCTGGTCGCCGCGTCGATGCTGGGGCAGGCCGCCGGGGTCTCAGGCGTCGTGTTCGCCTTGCCCACCATGGCCACCGCTGATCAGATGCACACCCGGGTGCGGCAGTTCACCCAGCGGGCGGTGACCGGGCCCTCGGCGGTGACCCTGGTGCACAGCATGTCCCGCCTGCACCTGACCACCGGATCGGGTGGGGGCGTGGTCTCGGATGAGTCCGCGGTGGCCAGGACGGCGTTGCAGTGGTTGTACGGGGCGAAGCGGGGCCTGTTGGCGCCGATGTCGGTGATCACGGTGGATCAGGCGTTGATGGCGGTGCTGCCGGTGCGGCACAACGTGATGCGCCTGCTGGGCCTGTCCGGCAAGGTCGTGGTGATCGATGAGGCGCACGCCTACGACGCCTACATGCAGTCGCTGTTGGCCACGTTGCTGACCTGGTTGGGGCATTACCGGGTGCCGGTGGTGTTGTTGTCGGCGACGTTGCCGCGGGTGATCAGCGACGCGTTGATCAACGCCTACCTGCGGGGCAGCCGAGGCAAGGCTCACCGGCCGGACAGTTTCGCGATCGACTATCCGGGGTGGCTGTTCGTCGATGCCGCCGGCGGTGACACGGTGAGGCCCAGCCCGGCGGCGGTGGCGGAGATGGCGGTGATGCGGACCTCCACCTTGGCCGTGGACCTGGTCAGCGTCCCGGAGAGCCCAGAGGACAGCCGGCGGGCGGTGCTGGGGGAGCTGTTGGCGCCGTTGCGGGTGCGGGGTGGGCGGGTGGCGGTGGTGTGCAACACCGTCGATTCCGCCCAGGCCACCTTCGAAGACCTCCTGGACTGGGCGGGAGAAGAGGTGGAGGTCTCGTTGCTGCACGCCCGCCTGCCGGATGAGGACCGGGCCGCGGTCGCCGCCGATGTCCTCACCCGGCATGGGAAAGGTCCTCGTTCGAAGGGCAAGCCGAGCATCGTGGTGGCGACCCAGCTCATCGAGCAGTCCCTGGATGTGGACTTCGATCTGGTGATCACCGATGTGGCGCCGGTAGCCCAGCTGCTGCAGCGGGCGGGACGGTGCCACCGCCACGAACGGCCCGACCGGGAGCGGGGGGCTTGGCCGGGCCAGGCGAGGCTGGTGGTGCTCGTGCCGGTGGAGAAGTCCGGGGAGTTCGCAATGCCGCCGGTGTGGCGGTCGATCTATCCGCGGTATCTGCTGGAGCGCACGCTGACGGTGCTGCGGGCCCGACAGGGCAAGCCGGTGGCCATCCCCGGGGAGGTGTCCGGGCTGGTCGGTGAGGTCTATGACGAGTTCAGCATGGACCAGGACGATCAGCGCTGGTGGACGGAGTATGAAGGCCAGCGGCTGGCCCAGCGTGATCAGGCCGGGTGGGTGATGGTTCCGGAGGCCGGTGTGATCTCCCGGTTGGAGGAGCTGTCGCAGGCGCCGGTGGTGGATGCCGGGTTGCTGGAGCGCCGGGAGGTGGAGCTGACCACCCGGCTGGGGGCCGATACCCAGCGGGTGGTGTGTTGCTTCGTCGATGATCAAGGGCGGCGGTGGCTGGATCGCAACCGGTGGATCGCGCTTCCGGGCGAGCACGCCGCGGCGAAGTCCCGGCCGTCAACGGCGGTGATCCGGATGGTGATGGGCCGCTCGATCCCGGTCCGTGCCTCGCTATTGAGCGAGCACAGCGACAGCGAGGCCGCCCGGTTGCCGGCGAGTTGGGAGAGCACACCGTGGTTGGGGGATCTGCGGATCATCCCGTTGCCGTTGCCGTTGCCGTTGCCGTTGCCGTTGCCGTTGCCGTTGCCGTTGACCGGGACCAGGTCCGGCTCGGTAGTGATCGGCAGGCGCAGGTTCTCCCTGGATGATCGTCTCGGTCTGGTGATCACCAAGCTGGGCTGAGCGAGGTGTACGGCTTCGAGTTCGGAGCACGGGAACATCTCCGCGCATGTGGAGCGGACACCTCATGCTCCCTCACCCCGCCGCGCGCGGCCGGAACACCTCCACGCATGTGGAGCGGAACTGCCCGCCTCGGTCTCGGCGTCGGTGAACGCCGGAACACCTCCACGCGTGTGGAGTGGACACCACCGACCAGGCACCTGATCACCTGTGCCGCGGAACACCTCCACGCCTGTGGAGCGGACACAGGCGCCCCCGCACCGGTGCGCGTCACCACCGGAACACCTCCACGCGTTGGAGTGGACGGGGCCGACCTGCCTCCAGGTGGCTCCAGGGGAGGAACACCTCCACGCGTGTGGAGTGGACTGGCGGCCGTGCGGCTGCTGGAGGGCTATCTGCGGAACACCTCCACGCGTGTGGAGTGGACACTTCGCGACCTGCACGTATTCAACGCCGTATCCAGTTTTCAAGGAGCGCGACCGCTAGCTGAGCGGCACCGGAAGTACCCACCCAGAACGTCCACGCGATGCGAGACCACTGCGCCAACAGGGGGACAACCGCGATCAACAGCCTCTGCAAGAAGGCAAGCGCGTAAGCGCCGGGATGTCGAGCCTAATACACCGATACGCCAGCATTGTCAGCACCGGAGCCTCCCCCGCTCTCCAGGAGGAGGCTGGTGTTGGTGTTGCAGCCAGGATCGATCTCGCGGCGGGAATCGAGCCGGGAGTCTCCGGCCGAACAAGTAGTTGAGAAACAAACAAACCCGGACTCGTCGACGTAATGTTGTCGGCTCAACAATCGGTCGCCTTCGCTCATAGGCCAGAAATCACCCGTGAGGTCGGCTGGCGCGGGCGTGTACTCGGGCGAGGTCGCCGCAGCGCACCCCTTCGGATGCGGTGCAGGTGCTGGTCCCAGGGGTGTAGCTGGCTGAGGCTCGCTCGCAGTCAACTCGGATCCGGAGTTCTCGGCTTCGCCCGGCTCGGCGGCGACGAGAAATAAGACGACGGAGTGTAGATATTCGCGATCGGCTCCATGCCTGGTCAGCCGAGTTCCATCCGCCGGTGCGCGGAATTGTCGGTGGTGTCCCCTAAGCTGCGCGCCGTCCTGACGACCACATGCTCGTTCACCCGAAAGTGTTCTGATTTCGTGAGCAGATCCGTAACAGGTAACTCCGGAAGCCAATCGGCCGACTTCCCCGGCGAGGTGCCGGTCGAGGAGGACCGGGTGGGGGAGGAGCGTGACCTCGACATGGTCCCTGGTAGGCCCGCATTCGATCTGCTGGAGCGGGAATGGATTCCGGTGCGCCGGGGAACCAGCGTGTCCTGGGTCGGGCTGCGAGAGCTGTTCACCCAGGCACACGACATCGACGACCTCGCGGTGTCGATCCCGCCGGCGGCCGCAGCCCTGTGGCGGGTGCTCCACGCGCTGGCCGCCCGGATCACCGGCCTGGCCCCCAGCGACCCCGCCGAACACCCCAGCACCGACGACTGGTTGAACCGGCGTTTCCACCTGCTCGACCCCGCCGAAGCGGGCAGCGGCCGGTTCGCCCCCGAGGCGATCGAGTCCTACTTCGCCCAGCACGCCGAGGCCTTCGACCTGTTCGGGCCTCGGCCGTGGATGCAAGAACCCGCCCTCGCCCAGCAGTGCCCGGCTCCCTCGGGGATCAACAAGCTGGTCTTCGGGCGGCCCACCGGCAACAACCAGGTCTGGTTCGGCCACTTCACCGATCAGCGACCCGAACCCATCCGCACCCGCGACGCCGTCTTGCACCTGCTGATCCAGCACTACTACGGCCCGGCAGGCAAGTGCACCGCCCGCACCGTCAACGGCGCCCGGTTCTCCAACTCCACCAAAGGAATCCTGCGCTCGACCCTGTCCTACCACCCCCTCGGCAACACCCTGTTCGAGTCCCTGCTGGCCGGGCTGCCCGCCCCGGTCGGCAACCCCGAGCAGGAACTGGACCTGTGCCCGTGGGAACGAGCCGAGCCCGCGGACCCGCTGGGGCTGCCGCCGCGGCCGAGCTGGCCCGGCGGGCTGCTCACCGGGCGTTCCCGGCACGCGGTCCTGCTCTGCCCCGATGCCACCGGGGAGCACGTCGTGGACGCCTACGTCACCTGGGCCTGGCGTCAGCCCGCCGCTGAGGTGCCCGATCCCTACCTGATCTATCAGCTCAGCAAGGACAACAACCTCTACGGCCGTCCGGCCAAGGTCGAGCGCAGCCTCTGGCGGGACCTCGACGCGCTGCTGCGCTCCACCAGCACCAGCAGCGCCCAACCCCAGCGCCCCACGGCCTTCGCCACTCTCGCCGAGCTGCCGGAGGAGGTCCGGGCGCGGTTGCGGGTGCGGGCCTACGGCTTTGATCAGGACGGCCAGACCCGGGAAAAGCGGTGGTTCTCCTCCGTGACCCCGCCGGTGCTGAACTGGCTAGAAAAGAACAATCCGCGCATCCCGCACCAGATCGGCCTGCTGCGCGAGCGCGCCGAGGCCGTCGGGACCCGGTTGGAGGCGGTGCTGGCGCGGGCCTGGCAGCAGGTCCTCGACACCACCGACCGGAAGAAGCGGGGGCCCTGGCCCGAACGCGCGGCCCAGTTCTACTGGCCAGCCGCGGAGGAAGAGTTCTGGGCCCGGCTGCGCGCCGAGAAGATCGAGACCTCCGCCACCGCCTTCCGCGCCTTGGCCCACCGGGCCATCAACTCCGTGCTGTCGGAGGCCGAGGGGACCAAGCCCGCCGTGGTCAAGGCCCTGGCCGCGGCACGCCGCAACTTCGACAACCCCCAGTGGGGCAAGGAGAACAGGTGAGCACCACCGTCGCCCTGTCCAGTGAGACCGGGTACGTGAAGTTCGTCGCCCACATCCACCGGCTCTGCGCCACCTCACCCAGCGCGCGGGCCAACCTGCGCCGCGCGGAGCGCCGCAGCCCGGAGGAGGCCAACGCAGCCACCCACAAGGTGCTCGCCCGCTGGCTGCCGCGTGATCCCAGCCCGGGACGCGAACGCGCCTACTACACCGTGGCCGCCCTCATCGCCGCCCAACCCACCGCCACCCACCACCGCAACAACACCATCACCTCGCCCGAGGCCGGTGGTTCCGAGGAGCCCACCACATCACCGGAGATCACCGTCCCCGACGAGCCCACCGAAGCGGCGAGGTGGTGGGAGCTGCCCACGGTGGGCGTGTCCTTGGCTCGGGCAGCGGTATCCCGTCCCAGCCAGCCCCAAGCGATCAACCCCCACAGCGCCGAACAGCATCTGCGGGTGCTCTGCCGCCAAAGCCTCACCGGCCTGCACCGCCACCTGCCCGTGGTCATCCGCCGCCTCAACGAGGTCAACGCGAGCCCGGACTGGGTGCGCCTGCTCCACGACCTGTGCCGCTGGGAACACACCCCGCGCCTGGTGGCCAAGGAATGGCTCCAGGACTTCTACCGCACCCTCATCGACCTCGACCCCGACACCGCCGACAACGGAGAGTAAGACGTGACCAGCGCCCCCGCCCGCTACCTCGACCTCCACCTCCTGCACACCCTGCCCTATGCCAATCTCAACCGCGATGACCTCGGATCGCCGAAATCGGTGGTATACGGCGGAAAAGAGCGCGCCCGGGTCTCCAGCCAGTGCTGGAAACGCGCCGTGCGCCTGGAAGTCGAACAGCGCCTGGCCGACCCCGCCGTCCGCACCCGCCGGCTGACCAAGCAGATCGCCGAAGACCTCCACACCTCGCACCAGTGGCCGCAGGAGCTGGCCGGTCTCGCCGGGCGCGCGGTGGCCGCCTCCGCGGAGCTGGGCATCGACAAGGCCGGGCTGACCGTGCTGGTCTACCTTCCCCGGGCCGCGATCGCCGAGCTGGTCCAGGTCTGCCTGGGCCACCGCGACGCCCTGGAACAGGCCTTGACCGCCCAGGACAAGACGAGTGAGAAGCAGGAGGACGGCAAACCCAAGGGTGGCAAGGGCAACAAGCGGGACAAGGCCGTCGACCTGGCCGAGGTGCTGCCCCGCAAGCAGATCGTCGAGCTGATCACCAGCCGCAACAGCAGCACCGCCCTGTTCGGCCGGATGCTCGCCGAGGTCCCGGGGTCCAAAGTGGACGGAGCGGTGCAGGTCGCCCACGCCTTCACCACCCACGCCACCGAGATCGAAGTGGACTTCTTCACCGCGGTGGATGACCTCAATCCGGCCGACCTCACCGGCGGCGGTCACCTGAGCCAGAACGAGTTCACCACCGGGGTCTTCTACCGCTACGCCAGCATCAACCTCACCGACCTGACCACCAACCTCAACGGCGATGCGGCCCACGCGCTGTCGGTGACCGAGGCGTTCCTGGACACCTTCTGCACCGCGATGCCGCAGGCCAAAAAGAACAGCACCGCCCCGTTCACCGTCCCCGACCTGGCCTACCTCGCCGTCCGCGCCGACCGCCCGGTCTCCCTGGCCGCGGCCTTTGAGAAACCGGTCTCCCCGGCCAGCGGCACCGGCGGCTTCGGCGCACCCTCGCGCCAGGGCCTGGCCACCTACGCAACCCAGGTCAACACCCTGCTGGGCACCCAGACCCTGCCCTTTGCCGGACACGCCGCCCTGCAACAGGAAACCCTGGACGGGCTTGGGCAGCGCCACGCCAGCTTCGGAGAGCTCATCGGCGCGGCCCTGGCCGCGGCGGCGCCGGAGGCACGGTGATCGGGATCCTGCTGCACCTGGCCGGCCCGATGCAGTCCTGGGGGATTGCGGCGGCCTTCAACGACCGCGACACCCACCGCTACCCAACCCGCTCAGGGCTGCTCGGGCTGATCAGCGCCGCCCACGGCCATACCCGCACCACACCACTGAACGAGGAGTGGGGTGAGCTGGTGCTCACCGTCCGGATCGACCGGCCCGGTGTCCGGATGAGCGACTTCCACACCGTCGGCGGCGGACGCCGCCCGGAGCAGACCGTGCCCACCTCCGAGGGCAAACGCCGTTCCCTGGACACCGCCACCATCACCTCCCGCCGGCACTACCTGGCCGACGCGGCCTTCACCGCAGCCCTGGAGGGCCCCGCCGAGGTCATCACCGGCATCGCCGCAGCACTGACCCACCCGGTCTGGGCGCCCTACCTCGGCCGGCGCAGCTGCCCCGCCGAGGCACCGCTGCTGCTGACCCCCACGCCGATCGAGCGCGCCGCGGCCGAACTCGACCACCTCCCCCTCGCGCGCACCGCACCCCGCGGGAAGGACAAGACCACGGTGAGCGTGGAGTTCGTCCTGGAAGCCCCACCCGGACAGCAGGAGGCCTGCCGCAGTGAGGAACTCCCCGACCTGCCCTCCTCCTTCCACCCGCACGAGCGCGCCCACCACGACCGCCGGGTCTACCTGCACACCCGGGACCTGCCCGCCGCGCTGTGCGGCGGCTACGGCACCGACTACCTCACAGCCCTGCACACCTACCTGGAATCCACCACGTCATGACCCTCTGGCTGACCCGGATCACCCCCAACCTGCGCCACCAGCGCAGCCGCGCCGACCTGCACAACGCCGTCGGCATGCACCGCAGCGTCATGTCCCTGTTCCCTGACCAGCCCAGCGACCAACCGCGCCGGCACGCCGGCATCCTCTTCCGCCTCGACAACGATGCGGCTGGCCCGCACATCCTGGTGCAAAGCCAGATCGAACCCGCACCGGAGAACCTGGTCGAGGACTACGGCACGCACGAGTGCCGAGAGATCACCCCGCTGATCGAACAGCTGCGCCCCGGTGGTCTGGTGCACTACCGGATCGTGGCCTGCAGCAGCAAACGCCTGGCCCGCGACCAACCGCCCTACCGCAAAGGCCAGCGCATCGCCCGCACCGAGGCCGAAGCCCTGGCCTGGTGGGAACTCCGCGCCCCCGAACACGGCCTGAACCTCAACCAGACCCAGACCACCATGATCACCGCCGAGCGCTCCGCCCGCAGCCAGGACACCATCCGCCACCCCCGCACCCGCTTCCAGGGCATCGCCACCATCACCGACGCCGAGATCGCCCGCCAGGCCGTGCTGCGCGGGATCGGCCGCGGCAAGGCCTACGGCTGCGGCCTGCTCAGCCTCGCCCCGGTGCGCAGCCCGTGGTGACCGGCCCGGCGCGGCGGCGCCTGGCCGCGCCGTCGGTGGTGATGCTGCCGCGGGTAGCCGATTCCTTGAGCTTCCTCTACCTGGACCTGGTGCGGATCGTGCAGGACGAGACCGGGGTGCATGCCCGCATCGACACCCCACGCGGGGTGGATCGGATCGCGCTGCCGGTGGCCGCCTTGTCCTGCATCCTGCTGGGCCCCGGTACTTCCATCACCCAACCGGCGCTGGCGACCATCGCCCGTCATGGTGCCACCGTGGTGTGCACCGGTGCCGGTGGGGTGCGCAGCTACGCCGGGATCCTGCCCGACTCCCTGACCACCCGATGGCTGGAGCACCAGGCCCGCGCTTGGGCCGATGAGCAGGTCAGGCTGCGGGTGGCGGTGGCGATGTATGAGAAACGCTTCGGCACCGGACTCCCGCCGGGTACGACCGTGGCGCAGTTGCGTGGTCTGGAAGGGCAGCGGGTCAAGGCGCTGTACCAGCAGTTGGCCCAACAACACCGGATTCCCCGGTTCCGGCGCAACTACGACCCGGCGCGGTGGGAGGAGCAGGACCCGGTCAACCTGGCGCTGTCGGCGGCCAACACCTGCCTGTACGGCATCGTCCACGCCGCCGTGCTGGCCCTGGGATGCTCGCCCGCGCTGGGCTTTGTCCACAGCGGCAAGCAACACGCCTTCGTCTACGACATCGCCGATCTGTACAAGGCTCGCACCACCATCCCGCTGGCCTTCGCCCTGCACGCTGCGAGCAACCCGGAACAACAGGCCCGCCGCCGTTTCCGCGACGAACTGCGACTGATCAAGCTGCTGCCCCGCATCGTCACCGACATCCAGCAGCTCCTCGCCCCTGAGGAGGCCGATCCGGTGCCGGACCACGAGGCGGTGGAGTTAGTGTCGTTGTGGGATCCCGAGCTGGGGGTGCTGCCGGCGGGGGTCAACTATGCCGAACACAGCATCGGCTGAGCTGGGGAGGCTGTTATGCCGTCGATGGTCGTGCTGGCCACCACCGCGGTTCCCGATCACGTGCACGGGGCGCTGAGCCGGTGGATGCTGGAGACGATGCCGGGGATGTTCGTCGGCAGCGTCTCGGCCCGGGTCCGGGACTTGGTGTGGGACACCGTGAGCGCGGTGATCGGGGACGGCGCCGCGGTGCTGGTCTACCCAGCCGACACCGAGCAGGGCTTTGCCATCCGCACCGCCGGAGAGCGCCGGCGCCGGCCCTACGAGGTTGACGGGCTCACCCTGATCCGCTGGACAGCTCAGGATGGCGAAGCTGAAGAACACGAAGTGCCGTGGTAAACGCGCAGGTCGCGAAGTGTGCGCCCCACGCCTGTGGGGATGTTCCAAGAGCTCGTCGACGTGCACCTGGTGCAGCAGCCGTGCGCCCCACGCCTGTGGGGATGTTCCGGACACCAGGAACACCGCCGCGTCCTGCCAGGAGTGCGCCCCACGCCTGTGGGGATGTTCCGCATGGACGAGACCAGGGCAGCACCAGCAGCCGGTGCGCCCCACGCCTGTGGGGATGTTCCGATCATCGACCACGTGACCGCACTGCTGGCGAGGTGCGCCCCACGCCTGTGGGGATGTTCCGGCGACGCTCGTCCGCAGCGGAGGCTCGACGGGGTGCGCCCCACGCCTGTGGGGATGTTCCGGACCTGAAGGGCCTCTACCTGGCCGACGAGGAGTGCGCCCCATGCCCGTGGGGATGTTCCGAGGTCGGCCAGGAGGTCGCCCACGTGACCGTGGTGCGCCCCACGTCCGTGGGGGCGTTCCAGCTGAGCCTCTCAGCGCTGCTTGGCGGGTCCCACTTCCGGTCCGAGTTGGCCGAGTGCTGGTGGGGCGTGGTTGTGGTTGATGGAGCCTTGGCCGCGGGTGTTGTCTTGGTGGCTGCGCAGGCGGTGGCGGATCGTGTCTGCGGTGGTGTGGTCTCCGGTCTGGTCGAGCCAGTGGGCCAGGTTCTCGCTGGTGGTCAGGGTGTCAGGGTGCGTGGTGCCGAGCACGGCTTCCATGCTGGCCACCAGCGTCTGGAGTCGTTCGGCGGCACCAGCGGGGTCGCCGGCGGTGCCTTGCCAGTGGGCGAGGTTGTTCGCGGTGGTGAAGGCGCTGGGATGCGTTGTGCCGCAGGCGTGTTCGACATCGACGAGCACCTCGTGGAGGTGGCGGACCGCCGCGGCGCGGTTGCCGGCTTGGCCGAGGGCGGTGGCCAGGTTGCAGCGGGCGGTCAGCACGTTGGGATGTTCAGCGCCCAGCACGTGGTGCATGCGGTGGATGAGCTGGGCGAAGGCTTCGGCGGCTCCGGCGGGGTCTCCGGCGGCGGCTAGGCAGTGGGCGAGGTTGTTGCCGGTGGTGAGGGTGTCCGGGTGGTCCGGCCCGAGGGCTTGGCGTTGCTGGGTGAGTAGCTCGGTGAAGACCAGCGCCGCCCCGCTGGGGTTGTCGGCCCGGCATAGCCATTGGGCCAGTGCGTGCCGGGCGGCGAGGGTGTCGAGGTGGTTGGGGCCCAGGGTGTGTTCGGTGCGGGCGAGCAGGTCGGTGTGCACGCGCACGGCGGCGTGCGGGTCACCGGCTTCGCCGAGCCAGTGTCCCAGCCCGGCCAGAGAGCTCAGCGTGCTGGGGTGCTCGGGGCCGAGCACGCGGGCGCGGGCGGACAAGACCCTGGCGAAGGCGGCGGCTGCGGCGGCCGGGTCGCCGGCTTCGCCTTGCCAGGCGGCAGTGTTGTGGGCGGTGGTGAGGGTGTCGGGATGGTCGGCGCCCAGGACGCGCATACGGTCGGTGAGCAGGCTGGCGAAGCAGGCCGCTGCCCCGGCGGCATCACCCCCGGCACCGAGCCGGTAGGCGAGGTTGTGGCGGGTGTTGAGCGTGTCGGGGTGGTCGGGGCCGAGGACTCGGATCCGGTCGGCCAGCACCATGGTCAGTGCCGCGGTCGCGGCGGGGACGTCGCCGAGTTCGCCTTGTAAGTGGGCGAGGTTGTGCCGCAGGGTCAGGGTGTCGGCGTGGTGGGTGCCCAGGCGCTCGACCGCGGTGGGCAATAGGCGCCGGTAGCAGCTGATCGCGGCTGAGAGTCGGCCGGTGCGGGCCAGGCTGTCGGCGAAGGCCAGCAGCACCGGGTGGGCGCCGTTGTGCCAGAGGGCGGGTTCGGCGTGGGTGCGCAGGGCGCTGACGCTGCCGCGCAGCGCTACGGCCAGGTCGCTGTCACCGATCCCGTCGTGGCGGGGCCAGAACTGGATGAGGGCGTCGGCGGCCAGGCGGGCGGTGGTGGCCAGTTGGTGGGGGGTGAGGGTTTCGCGGGTGGTGCGCTGGATGAGGGCGTGCACCCGCACCGAGCGGTGCGCGGCTGTGGCCTGGTGGGTGATCAGGTTCAGCCGGTGCAGGCAGCCCAGCGCGTCCAGGGCGTCATTCGCGGTCACCGCCCGCCCGCGGACCTCGCCGAGGTGGGCCAGGACGGCCGGGGTGTTCAGCAGGGTGTCGGGCACGCCGTGGGCATCCAGCAGCGAGAGGATCTCCAGCAGGGGGCGGGCCAGTCCGACGGGGGCTATGGCGTCGGCGTGGGCGATGGACAGCGCCCAGATGGTGGCCATGGTTTCCCGGTGTTCATCGGGAAGTTCGCCTGGGGCGGGCAGCACCTTGGCCAGTGGCGTGTGCTGGTCGTTCCACCGGGCCAGATAGCCGGTGCAGGTCAGCACGGGCCGGTCGGCGATGTAGGCGGCTGCTTGGGCCAGGGCGATCGGCAGGTGATGCAGGTGCTCGGCGAGCTCGGCCGCGCCCTCGGCCTGCTCGGGGCGCCCGCCGAGGCGGGTTGCCAGGAAGTCCCGGGATTCCTCGGGGGTGAAGGCGTCGACGTCGACGAGGTGACGCCCGTCGGAGGCCAGGGCGGCATCCCGGCGGCGAGTGGTGACCACGACCTGGCCGTGCGGGCAGTGCGGGGGCCACAGGCCCACGACGTCGGCGGGGTCCTGGACGTCGTCGAGCACGACCAGCCACCGCCGGCGGGTGGAGGCCAGCCATTGCAGCCAGCGCTGGGCGATGATCTCGATGCCGGTCTCGGCGGGTGTGTCGGTCATCGGGCCGTCTGGGGCGGTGGCGGCGTGGGCGTAGGCGGTGAGGATGGCATCGCGGGAGCTGGCCGCCACCCAGACGAGCACGTCGAGAGCGTCGTTGTTCCACAGGGTGCGGGCGTGTTCGGCGGCCAGCTGGGTCTTGCCGACCCCGCCCAGGCCGCGCACCAGGTGCGAGCAGGAGCCCACGAGCACCGCGGTGCCGTGCGCGGCGGAGACCGCGCTGAGCTGGGCGGCGACCAGGCGCCGCTGGAAGGCGCTGGCCCGCGGGGGCAAAGGGCCGATCAGTTGCCTGCCCGGCGGCGACGGTGCTGGTGGCGGGTGGTGATGGTGGTGCTCGAAGTTGACGTGGTCGATCCACCCGGCCTGCACCCCGTGCAGGTCGTGGGCGAGGTTGCGGCTCGACTTCCCCGCTGCGGGTGGTTGGTGGTTCTCGGCGGGGTCGGGGTGTGGGGTGGCTACCTTCGAGAGTCATCGATCCTCGACGCTGTCTCCCGATTTCTGGCCGACCGGGTCTTCGGAGTCCAGCGTCGCGAGATCCTTTCCGCCGATCTGGCCGGCCTTGATGACCGTGCCGCCTGCCAACGCCAAGCTGAACGTGTGCGGTTGCAGCGAGTTGTCGCCGAACTCGCTCGTCGCCAGACGTCCGTGCTACGCCAGGCGCAGGACGGTGACCCAGACGACCCCTTCGCCCAAGGCCTGCGCACCACTTACAACGAACTGGAAGCCCAGAGAAGAGCGACGCTGACGTCCATTGCCGACCTCGATGCCGCTGATGAGGGTGAAGTCGACATGCCTAGTGCCCACGACCTAGCCCTCCTCGACGCTCTCCCGTACCTCAAGCTCAACCTTGCCGAGGCCCCTGAAGATCAGCTCAGGCACCTGTTCGAGACCCTCCAGCTTGCTGTACGCCTGATCGACGACACCAACGAGGTGAAGATCGGGATCCGTCTCCCAGCAGACGACCTGCTCCTGATCTCCAGCCAGGCGGAAAGGATCACTCAAGCCATGCCATCGATCGACAAAATGCCTGTTCAGCGAGTGGGAGGTGCTCGTGAGGATGCGGTACGAATCTCGCCCGGGGCACTCTTGCGGAACAGCGAAAACCAGCCCCTGACCACGCGTTATCCGGTCAGGGGCTGATCTTGTACTAGTCCCCGGAGGGTGCGGCAGGCCGAGCGGTGCGCCGTGGCACCAACCCGGGTGGCCGTGTTCTCCAACTGCCGGCCACGAAACAGCAATGCACGGTCAGCTGTGGCCGACCGGAACCTGAATACCCGCACAATAGTTGCCCGTGCATTTGCGGATTCCCGCGCCGCCTCGGATGACCACTCCTGACAGGTCCTGAGCCTGCGGATTGTCCGGCGACCGGAATTGTCGGTGCCCGGTGCCACCATCGGGACATGACCGCTGTTCGGAAGCTCTTGCCAGCCGAGCTGGACCCGCTGACCGCTGTGCTCCAGGCGGTCGCCACCCGCACCTGCGCCCAGTTCGCCGATCGCAACCTCACCATCCGCCGCTCCCGGGTAGTCCACGGCGTGGCCCCGACGAAGTGGATGGCCGGGGTCGAACTGCCTGGCCCCGCCTGCCACGTGGGTGTGGCCGGTTGGGCGGTGGAGGACCTGCACCCGACCGCCAGGCCGGTGACCTGCCGACGCTGTCTGCGCGGCGCGGGGAGCCGGACGGTGCCTCGGTTGCGGCTGGTCGACCAGCTCGCGTTGCCGTTGGAGGACTGACGGGGGAGCGGGCTCGCGGGGTGGCGTACGGTCGGGCGGTTTGATCACGCCGATCGTGTTGTCAGCCAAGGAGTTCTGGTGTCGTTCTCGCTGTTCCTGCCGGTGGCGCTGGCGTTGGTGATGTTCGGGCTGGGCTTGACGCTCACCGGGGCGGACCTGCGGCGGGTGGCTCGTTCGCCCAAGGCGGCGGCGATCACGTTGGCGTGCCAGATGCTGGTGTTGCCGGTGGTGGGGTTTGGGCTGGTGTTGTTGTTCGACCTGCCCGCGGAGCTGGCGGTGGGGGCGATGTTGCTGGCGGCCTCGCCCGGGGGTAGTTCGGCGAGCCTGTTCAGTCACCTGGCCGGTGGGGATGTGGCGCTGAACATCGCGGTGACCGCGTTGAACTCGGTGCTGGCGCTGGTCACGCTGCCGATTGTGGTGGACCTGTCGATGACCTACTTCCTCGGCGCCGGCAAGGAGATCGGCATCCAGGCGGACAAGCTGGCGCAGGTGTTCGCGGGGGTGCTGGTGCCGGTGGGGCTGGGCATGTGGGTGCGGCACCGGTACAGCGGGTGGGCGCAGCGGATGGCCGGGCCGGTGAAGGTGGCGGCGATCGTGGTGTTGTTCGTGGTGGTCACGACCGCCGTGGTGACGCAGTGGACGGTGTTCGTGGCGCACCTGGGCGGGGTGGGGCTGCTGGCGCTGCTGTTCTGCGTGTGCTGCCTGGTGATCGGCTACCTGGTGCCCAGGGCGTTCCGGGTGGCGCGGGAGCAGGCGATCGCCTCGGCCATGGAGATCGGCATCCACAACGGGGTGCTGGCCATCGCGGTCGCGGTGTCGGTGCTGGGCAGTCCGACCATGGCCATCCCGGCCGCGGTGTACGGGATCGTGATGAACTTCCCGACCGCGGTGGCGGCCTGGCTGTTCGGGCGCGGACGGCGCTGAACCGCCCCGCGGGGGTGTCCGGGACCGGACGGTCCGGATCCGGACGCGGGCGTTCGCGGGCCGCGCTCGCCGGGAATGTCGCGCCGATCACCCACCGCGTTAACCGGGACGTCTCAGCGGCCCGGGTAAGCTGCGGTTTCGCGATCAGTTGCCGCCCAGAGACCGCAGGAGGACCCCGGTGACCCAGCCGGCTGCCGAGGCCCAGGAGCAGGCCACCCCCGTTCAGCGTCGTGTGCTCGTCGCCGAGGACGAGGCGCTCATCCGTCTCGACCTGGTGGAGATGCTCCGCGAGGAGGGCTACGAGGTCGTCGGCGAGGCCGGTGACGGTGAGCGTGCCGTCGAGCTGGCCGGTGAGCTGCGGCCCGACCTGGTCATCATGGACGTCAAGATGCCCAAGAAGGACGGCATCGAGGCCGCCGCGGACATCGCGCGGGAGCGCATCGCGCCGGTGGTCATCCTGACCGCCTTCAGTCAGCGTGAGCTGGTCGAACGCGCCCGCGACGCCGGAGCGATGGCCTACCTGGTCAAGCCGTTCGCCAAGCGGGACCTGGTGCCCGCGATCGAGCTGGCCGTCTCCCGGTTCGCCGAGCTGGCGGCGCTGGAGAACGAGGTCGCCGGGCTCACCGAGCGGCTGGAGACGCGCAAGGCCATCGAGCGCGCCAAGGGTCTGCTGATGAGCAAGCAGGGGCTCTCCGAGCCGGAGGCCTTCCGCTGGATCCAGCGCACCGCCATGGACCGCCGTACCACCATGAAGGCGGTCGCGGACGCGGTGCTGGAGAACCTCAACTGACCGCGTTCTGAACATCAACGGACACCCGCTGTTGTCCTGCTGCGGAGTGTGATGTAAACGGTGGGTTACCACCCGTTTGGATCTTGTTTCAGATTGACCGGGTCTGCTTCGTGTTCGGTGTGTTACCACCGTCACGATGTGGACACGCTCCTGTAGCGGCCCTGGGCTTCGACGAAACGGACAGCTACTTTCCGGTCCAACCACGTCCCGGAGTGGTACGGGACACCACGGCCGTTCAGCGGCGGTGGATTGGGCAAGTGGAGGTACGGGTGTCTGGAGCACGACTCGTGCGGACCCTGGCGGTCGCGAGCGTCATCGCGCTCACCGTCGCAGGGTGCGGAGGCGGCAGCGGTTCATCGGGTGACGGGGGGCAGACCTCGGGCGGACAGGCGGCGCCGGGCAAGCCGGGCGATGCGGCCGACCCGCGTGGTGACGGCAACGCCAAGTGCAGCAATGTCTCGCTCGCCTACATCGGCACCATCAACGGCGGCAACGCCGCGCTGGGCCAGGCCATCCTCAACGGCGCGCAGCTGGCGATCAACCAGCACAACAGCGCGAACGCCGGCTGCCAGGTGAGCCTGAAGAAGTTCGACTCCGAGGGCAGCCCGGACAAGGCGCCGGGTGTGGTCACCCAGGCGATCACCGACTCGACCATCGTCGGCGTGATCGGCATGCCGTTCTCCGGTGAGTCCAAGGCCGTCGGCGGCACCTTCAACGAGGCCGGTCTGGTCACCATCACGCCTTCGGCGACCAACCCCGGCCTGACCAAGAACGGCTGGAAGACCTTCTTCCGCGGTCTGGGCAACGACGCGGTGCAGGGCCCGGCCGCGGCGAAGTTCCTCACCGACGAGCTGAAGGCGCAGAAGGTCTGCGTGATCAGGGACGACTCGGAGTACGGCACCGGCCTGGCGGATGCGATCAAGGGCGCGCTGGGCGCCAAGGTCGCCTGCGAGGACCAGATCAAGACCAACCAGCGCGAGTTCTCCGCCACCGCGAGCAAGCTGAAGTCCGCCAACGTGGACGCCATCTTCTTCGCCGGCTACTACGCCGAGGGCGGCCCGCTGGCCTCCAAGCTGTTCGACGAGGGCATCAAGGCGAAGTTCGTGGCGCCGGACGGCACCAAGGACGATGAGTTCATCAAGGGCGGCGCGGACGGCGCCGAGGGCGCCTACCTGACCTGCCCGTGCGTGCCGGCGGACGCCTTCACCGACTTCTCCACCGCCTACAAGCAGCTCTCCGGCAAGGAGCCGTCGACCTACTCGGCCGAGGGCTACGACGCCGCGACGATCCTGCTCAAGGGCATCGACAAGGGCCTGAAGGACCGTCCGGGCATGCTGGACTTCGTCAAGAACTACGAGGGCCAGGGCCTGACCAAGAAGTTCAAGTGGGACGCCACCGGCGAGCTCACCGACACGCCCGTCTGGTCGTACAAGGTCGAGGGCGGCAAGATCGTCAAGTACAAGCCGATCACCAAGTAACCCGACCTGACAGTTCACCGCACTGGGGCACGGATGCACGCATTCGCCTGCGTATATCCGTGCCCCAGGCGTATGCACCGCAAGAAACGGGCGGATCTGTGATTCAGCAACTAGGCACAGTTCTCGCGCAGGACTCGGGAAGCGGAATCGGCTTCAACGTTGACCTGCTGCTGGAGAACTTCTGGGCCAACACCGTGGACGGCTTGTCCTACGGCAGTATCTACGCGCTCATGGCGCTGGGCTACACCCTCGTCTACGGCGTGCTGCGGCTCATCAACTTCGCGCACTCCGAGGTGTTCATCGCGGGCGCCTTCGGCATCTGGTTCACCTTCGACGCGCTCGGCTTCAAGCCGGGACCGACGCCCGCGCTGGGCACGGGGGAGATCATCGGCACGCTGGCGCTGGCCATCGGGGTCGGCATGCTCGTCTCCGGCGCGGTGGCGGTGATCCTGGAACGCGTCGCCTATCGACCGCTGCGCAAGCGGAACGCGCCCTCGCTGGTCTTCCTGATCACCGCGATCGGCGCGTCCTTCGTGCTGCAGCAGATCTTCTTCGTCTGGCGTGGCGGCAACGCCGAGGGCGCGATCCGCATCATCCGGCCCACCACCCAGTTCGAGATCTTCGGCGCGCGGGTCACCAACGTGCAGATCATCGTCTTCGTCGCCGCGCTGGTGCTGATGTTCGTCGCGGACGCCTTCATCAGGCGCAGCAGGCTCGGCCGCGGCATCCGCGCGGTGGCGCAGGACCCGACCACCGCCACGCTGATGGGCGTCAACCGGGAGCGGGTCATCATGGTGACCTTCCTCATCGGCGGCCTGCTGGCCGGCGCCGCCGCGTTGTTCTACGTCATGCAGATCCCATCGGGTGTCATCTACACCGGTGGATTCCTGTTGGGGCTCAAGGCCTTCACCGCCGCGGTCCTCGGCGGGATCGGTAACCTGCGGGGGGCGGTGCTCGGCGGCCTGCTGCTGGGTGTGGTGGAGAACTACGGACAGTCGCTCTTCGGCGGGCAGTGGCGCGACGTGGTCGCGTTCGTGCTGCTGATCGTGGTCCTGATGTTCCGGCCCACCGGCATCCTCGGCGAGTCCCTCGGGAAGGCACGGGTATGAACGCACAACACGAGAAGACCGCGGCCGTGCCCTTCGGCCAGCGCGTGCGTGACTGGTGGAACGGCCTGAGCCGCTTCCAGCAGTGGGGTGTGCTCATCCCGCTGGTGGCATTCCTGTACCTGCTGCCGCTGCTCAACCCGCCGCTGCTGACCACCGAGCCGGGCACCGACTTCCAGATCGCGCTGTTCAACGCGGCCCGCTTCGCGCTGATCGCGATCGGGCTCAACGTGGTGGTCGGCCAGGCCGGTCTGCTCGACCTCGGCTACGTCGGCTTCTTCGCCGTCGGCGCCTACGTCGCGGCGCTGCTGACCTCGCCGGAGTCCCCGCTGCGCTGGGACTACCCGTGGATCGCGGTGATCCCGGTGGCGATGCTGGTGACCATGGTCTCCGGCGTGCTGCTGGGCACACCGACACTGCGGCTGCGCGGGGACTACCTGGCCATCGTCACCCTCGGCTTCGGCGAGATCGTCCGGCTGCTGGCCGACAACGTGCCGGGGCTGCGCGGCAACCGCGGCTTCCAGGACGTCGGCAGGCCGGAGCTGGAGAACGCCGCGGGCGCCTCGGTGTTCAACTCCACCAACGGCACCCCGTGGTACTGGCTGACCATCTCGATCATCATCGTGGTGCTGGTGCTGGTCGGGAACCTGGAGCGCAGCCGGGTCGGCCGGGCCTGGATCGCGATCAGGGAGGACGAGGACGCCGCGGAGATCATGGGCGTGCCCACGTTCAAGTTCAAGCTGTGGGCCTTCGCCATCGGCGCCGCGATCGGCGGCCTGTCCGGGGTGTTGTACGCGGGCCAGATCGGGTTCGTGAACAACCAGAAGTTCGACGTGGTCACCTCGGTGCTGTTCCTGGCCGCGGTGGTGCTCGGCGGATCGGGCAACAAGGTCGGCGTCATCCTGGGCGCCTTCGTGATCTCCTACCTGCCGGACAGGTTCCAGGAGATCGCCGAGTACAAGTACCTGATCTTCGGTATCGCGCTGATCGTGCTGATGCTGTTCCGCCCGCAGGGTCTGCTGGGCGCGCGGCAGCGGCTGCTGGCCAGGGGCAGGCAGGCTTACCAGAAGCTGCTGGGCAAACCGGAGCAGATCGCCACGGAGAGCTCGATGCTCGACTCGAAGAAGGGGGTGCAGGGGTGAGCGCGGACAAGCGCGACGACGAACCGGTCGTCGAGGGCGGTCTGGTCGCCGAACTGGAGCGGATGACTCCGGAGGAGCGGGCCGCGCACGAGGCCGAGGTGGCCGAGGCGGTCGCCGCCGACCGGGACATCGCGGTCGAGGTCGGGGACACCCTGCTCAAGCTGGACGAGGTCACCATGCGCTTCGGCGGCCTGGTGGCCCTGGACGGGGTGAACTTCGAGATCCGCCGCGGCGAGATCCTCGGGCTCATCGGCCCCAACGGCGCGGGCAAGACCACCTGCTTCAACGCGATGACCGGGGTCTACCGGCCCACCAGCGGCCAGGTGCTGCTGGAGGGCAAGCCGATCGGCAAGCGCAAGCGCTTCCAGATCACCCGGCTCGGCATCGCCCGCACCTTCCAGAACATCCGCCTCTTCGGCGAGATGACCGCGCTGGAGAACGTGGTCGTGGGCACCGACGCGCGGCACAAGACCAGCGTGCTCGGCGCCCTGCTCCGGCTGCCGAGGCACCACGCCGAGGAGAAGTCCGCGGTGGAGAAGGCCATGGCGCTGCTGGAGTTCGTCGGCATCGCCGACCGCGCCGCGGAGAAGGCGAAGAACCTGCCCTACGGCTACCAGCGCAGGCTGGAGATCGCCAGGGCACTGGCCACCGAGCCGAAGCTGCTGTGCCTGGATGAGCCGGCGGCGGGGTTCAACCCGGCGGAGAAGGAAGAGCTGATGGGGCTCATCCGCAAGATCCGCGACGACGGGTACACCGTGCTGCTCATCGAGCACGACATGAAGCTGGTCATGGGCGTCACGGACCGGATCGTGGTGCTGGAGTTCGGCAAGAAGATCGCCGAGGGCCTGCCAGCCGAGATCCGGGACAACCCGGCCGTGATCGCTGCCTACTTGGGGGTGCCCGACGATGGCGCTGCTTGAGCTGAACAACGTCTCCGTGCACTACGGCCGGATCCAGGCGCTGGCCGGGATCAGCCTGCGCGTCGAGCCAGGTGAGATCGTCAGCCTGATCGGCGCCAACGGCGCGGGCAAGTCCACCACCATGCGCGCGATCAGCGGCGTCCGCCCGCTCTCCGGCGGCACGATCACCTTCGACGGCCAGGACATCTCCAAGCTGCGCGCCGACCTGCGCGTCGTCCGCGGCATCTGCCAGTCGCCGGAGGGCCGGGGCGTCTTCCCCGGCATGACGGTGCTGGAGAACCTGGGCATGGGCTGCTACACCCGCAAGGACAAGGCGGCCATCGCCGAGGACTACGAGCGGGTCTTCGAGCTGTTCCCGCGCCTGGCCGAACGCAAGAACCAGGTCGGCGGCACCATGTCCGGCGGCGAGCAGCAGATGGTCGCCATCGGCCGCGCGCTGATGGCCAGGCCGAGGCTGCTGCTGCTGGACGAGCCGTCGATGGGCCTGGCCCCGCAGTTCATCCAGCAGATCTTCCGGATCATCCGGGAGATCAACCAGCAGGGCACCACGGTGCTGCTGGTGGAGCAGAACGCGCAGCAGGCGCTGAGCCGGGCGCACCGGGGTTATGTGCTGGAGACCGGGCGGATCGTGAAGGAGGGCACGGGGGCGGAGCTGCTGGCCGACCCGTCGATCAAGGAGGCTTATCTCGGGGTGGCTTAGGCCGCCGGAGTACGCCGGTTGTGGATGACGGCTGGCCGCGATTCCCGTTGTGGCGCGGCCAGCCGTTGTCATTGACGCGGCCGGGCTGGCTTTTCGAGAACCTGTCCGAAGTCTTGAGGTTCCCCATGCCCGTCAACCTGGAGACATCACACCGCATCCCAGCGAGCAGCCGCCGTTGCGTTGAGTGGCCTTGGTGGCGGTTGCTGTGAGCGTCTGCTCGCTGGGATGCGGTGCGCGGTCTCCAGGCCGTACGGAGAAGACGAGAGGCCCACTTTGTGGGTTTTCAACCCCCGCCGGAAGTCAGTTCTTCGGGTCCCCGGGCGGCCGCTCCCGCAGAATGCAGGTCAGCTTCGCCGTGCACAGCCGGTGCCCGTCTTCATCGCTGATGACGATCTCGAACGTCGCCGTCGTCTTCCCCCGGTGCAGCGGCGTGCACACCCCGGTCACGATCCCTTCCCGCCCGGCCCGGTGATGCGTGCAGGCCAGTTCCAGGCCCAGCGCGATCCGCTCCGGCGCCGCGTGCAGTGCCGCCGCCACTGAGCCCAGGGTTTCCGCCAGTACCGCGCTCGCGCCGCCGTGCAGCAGGCCGTAGGGCTGCCGGTTGCCTTCGATCGGCATCGTGCCGACCAGCTTCTCCGCGTCCCAGGAGGTGATCTGGATGCCCATTTTCTCGGTGAGCTGTCCGGCGGGGAAGTTGCTCAGGTCGACCGTGCTCACCAGGCTCACCATCACCTTTCAGGGGTGTCCGCGCGCGGGGGGCGCGGGGAACGTCGTACCGTCACCTTAGACTCGCCGCCGTGACCCAACCCGACCGCCTTGACGCGCGCCGACTGTTGCTGATCGATGGGCACTCGATGGCCTACCGGGCCTTCTTCGCCCTGCCCAAGGAGAACTTCCAGACCGCGACGGGGCAGACCACCAACGCGGTGTACGGGTTCACCTCGATGCTCATCAACCTCCTGCGGGATGAGCAGCCGTCGCACATCGCGGTCGCCTTCGACGTCTCCCGGGTCACCTTCCGGACCGAGGCCTACGCCGAGTACAAGGCCACTCGCAGCGCCACGCCGGATGAGTTCCGCGGGCAGGTCAGCCTCATCCAGGAAGTGCTCACCGCGCTGGCCATCCCGTTCCTGAGCAAGGACAACTACGAGGCCGACGACCTGATCGCCACGCTGACCACCCAGGCGGAGGCGGACGGGTTCGAGGTGCTCATCTGTACCGGGGACCGGGACGCGCTCCAACTCGTCACTGCCAAGACGACCGTGTTGTACCCGGTCAAGGGCGTCTCCGAGCTGACCAGGTACACCCCGGAGGCGGTGCAGGCCAAGTACGGGCTCTCGCCCAACCAGTACCCGGACTTCGCGGCGCTGCGGGGCGACCCCTCGGACAACCTGCCCAAGATCCCCGGCGTGGGGGAGAAGACCGTCACCAAGTGGATCCAGGAGTTCGGTTCGCTCAACGGCCTGGTGGACCGGGTGGACGAGGTCAAGGGCAAGGCGGGGGAGAACCTGCGGGCGAACCTGGACGCGGTGCTGCTCAACCGGCGGCTCACCGAGCTGGTCCGGGATGTGGAGCTGCCGGTCGGGGTGGCCGACCTGGCCGCGCGGTCCTGGGACCGGGACGCGGTGCACCGGCTGTTCGACGAGCTGGAGTTCCGGGTGCTGCGCGAGCGCCTGTTCGCCACCCTGTCCACCGCCGAACCCGAGGCGGAGGAAGGCTTCGAGGTCACCGGCGAGACCCTGGCGCCCGGTGCGCTCGGCGCCTGGCTGGCCGAGCACGGGCGCGGCGGGCGGCTCGGACTGTCCTTTGTGGGCGCCTGGGGCCGCGGCACCGGCGACCTGACCGGCATCGCGCTGTCCACTGTGGACGGGCAGGGCGCGTTCGCAGACGTGACCGCGCTGACCCCCGAGGACGACGAGGCGCTCACCGCCTGGCTCGCCGACGCCGAAGCGCCCAAGGCCGCGCACGACGTCAAGGGGCCGCTGTACGCCCTGCGCGCCCGTGGCTGGACGCTCAACGGGCTCACCTCCGACACCGCGCTGGCCGCCTACCTGGTCCGGCCCGGGCAGCGCTCCTTCGACCTCGGCGACCTGGTGCTGCGCTACCTGCAGCGCGAGCTCCGGGTGGACGACGCGGGCGAGGACGGCCAGCTGTCCCTGCTGGAGGACGAGAGCGAGACCGCGGCCAAGGCCGCCACCAAGGAGATCCTGCGGGCCCGCGCGGTGGCCGAGCTGGCCGGCGCGCTGGATGAGGAGCTGGAGCGCACCGGCGGGTCCCGGCTGCTCGCCGAGCTGGAGCTGCCGCTGCTGGGCGTGCTGGCCGAGCTGGAGATGGTCGGCATCGCGGTGGACGACGACCTGCTCACCGAGCTGGAGGCGCACTTCGCCGGCCGGGTCAAGCAGGCCGCCCAGGACGCCTACGGGGTGATCGGCAAGGAGATCAACCTCGGCTCGCCCAAGCAGCTGCAGGTGGTGCTCTTCGACGAGCTGAACATGCCCAAGACCAAGCGCACCAAGACCGGCTACACCACCGACGCCGAGGCGCTGCAGAAGCTCTACGAGGACACCCAGCACCCGTTCATGGCGCACCTGCTCGAGCACCGGGACGCCACCCGGCTGAAGACCACGGTGGACGGGCTGCTCAAGTCGGTCTCCGACGACGGCCGCATCCACACCACGTTCAACCAGATGATCGCGGCCACCGGACGGCTGTCCTCCACCGAGCCGAACCTGCAGAACATCCCGATCCGCACCGAGGAGGGCCGCACCATCCGGCGGGCCTTCGTGGTCGGCGGCGGCTACGCCGAGCTGATGACCGCCGACTACAGCCAGATCGAGATGCGCATCATGGCCCACCTGTCCAAGGACGCGGGCCTAATCGCGGCGTTCAACTCCGGCGAGGACCTGCACACCTACGTCGCCGCCCAGGCCTTCGACGTGCCCACCGGGGAGGTCACCGGCGAGCAGCGCCGCCGGGTCAAGGCCATGTCCTACGGCCTGGCCTACGGCCTGTCGGTCTACGGCCTGGCCCAGCAGCTGCGGATCTCCGCCGAGGAGTCCCGCGCCCAGATGGACGCCTACTTCGCCCGCTTCGGCGGCGTCCGCGACTACCTCAACGAGATCGTGGAGAAGGCGCGCCGGGACGGCTACACCGAGACCATCCTCGGCCGCCGCCGCTACCTGCCCGACCTCAACAGCGACAACCGGCAGCGCCGCGAGATGGCCGAGCGGATGGCCCTCAACGCGCCCATCCAGGGCAGCGCCGCCGACA
This sequence comes from Crossiella sp. CA-258035, assembly GCF_030064675.1. Taxonomy (GTDB): domain Bacteria; phylum Actinomycetota; class Actinomycetes; order Mycobacteriales; family Pseudonocardiaceae; genus Crossiella. Next base: position 6,746,590 of record NZ_CP116413.1, on the reverse strand, counting down.
TCATCAAGGTGGCCATGCTGGGCGTGCACCAGGCCATCTCCGCCTCCGACCTGCGCTCCCGGATGCTGCTGCAGGTGCACGACGAGCTCGTGCTGGAGATCGCCGACGGCGAGCGGGCGGCGGTGGAGGCGCTGGTCCGCGAGCACATGGGCAACGCCTACCAGCTGGACGTGCCGCTGGACGTCTCGGTCGGCGTCGGCCACTCCTGGGACGAGGCCGCGCACTGACCCCGGAGGGTCGCCCCGCGGGTCAGCGCTGCTGGTCCTCGGGGCGGCCCAGGGTGATCCCGCCGGTCACCGTGTCGGCCTGGACCACCGAGCCGTGCACCGTGCCGGTGACCGAGTTGTGCGTGCCGCCGCGCCCCTCGGGCTCGCCGCGCTGCGCCCACACCGCCACCCCGGCCGCGGCCAGGGTCAGCACGCCCAGCGCCACCCACGCCCACACGTTCGTGCCCAGGTCGGTGGCGACGTTGACGGTGACGCCGACACCGGAGGCGACCAGCGCCGACAGCAGGGCGACCAACCAGCGGCGCATTCGAGCGGCCTCCTCGTACCAGGGCGTGTGACCGCAGGGTACGGCAGTAGGCTGCCCGCCGTGTTGCTCCAGTGGAACGAGCCACTTCACCTGAAACCCCAGCGCATCCTCGTCGCCGGCGCCTCCGGCGCGGGCAAGACCACCATGGTCGGCGAGCTGGGCCGGATCTTCGGACTGCCGACCGTGGAGCTGGACGCGCTCTACCACGGTCCACAGTGGATTCCCCGGCCCACCTTCCTTGCCGAGGTCACCGAGTTCGCCACCAGCGATGAGTGGGTCTGCGAGTGGCAGTACGACTCGGTGCGGCCGCTGCTGGCCGAACGCGCCGAGCTGATGGTCTGGCTGGACCACCCCCGGCGCACGGTGATCCAACGGGTCGCCTGGCGCACCTACCAGCGCCGCCGCCGCGGCGAGAAGCTGTGGAACGGGGAGGAGGAACCGCCGCTGCGCACCATCTTCACCGATCCGGAGCACGTGGTGCGCTGGGCCTGGTCCACCTATCCGAAGGTGCGGGCCAAGGTGCTGGAGCTGCTGCCGACCGAGCTGCCCGTGGTGCGGCTGCGCGGCCAGCGCCAGGTCGACGCCTGGCTGCGCGCCATCGCCGGCTGACGCTGTTGACACCACTGGCGGAAGCCGCTTACCGTCGCTTCTGTAAACGCTTTCATTCCGGGCTGGCGGGCGGATGAGGGGGCAGCATGCGGCAGCGCGCGTGGCCGGCCGCGGTGTTCCTGCTGCCCTGGCTGCTCGGCGCGGTCACGCTGACCCTGCTGCCGATGGCGGCCTCGCTCTACCTCTCCTTCACCGACTACAACCTGTTCGAGACCCCGCGCTGGGTTGGCCTGGACAACTACGTCGAGCTGTTCACCCAGGACGACCGCTACCGCACCGCGGTGCTGGTGACGTTGAAGTACGTGCTGGTGTCGGTGCCGCTGAAACTGCTGCTCGCCCTGGCCGTGGCGCTGCTGCTGAACTCCTTGCGCGGCAGGGGAAAGGCCTTCTACCGCTCGGCCTTCTACGCGCCCTCGCTGCTGGGCGCCAGCGTCGGCCTCGCGCTGGCCTGGCGCTCGCTGTTCGACCGCGGCGGCGCGGTGCCCTCGGCGCTGTCCGGCCTCGGCATCAGCACGCCGAGCTGGGTGGACGACCCGGACTGGGCGCTGTGGGCGGTGGTGCTGCTCTCGGCCTGGCAGTTCGGCGCGCCCATGGTGATCTTCCTGGCCGGGTTGCAGCAGCTCCCGCCGGACCTGCTGGACGCGGCCGCGGTGGACGGCGCCGGCTGGTGGCGGCGGCTGCGCAGCGTGGTCCTCCCGGTGCTCTCGCCGGTGATCTTCTTCAACCTGGTGCTGGAGGCCATCCACGCCTTCCAGGCCTTCACCTCGGCGTTCATCATCAGCTCCGGCCGCGGCGGACCGGCCGACGCGACCCTGTTCTACACCCTCTACCTCTACGAACGCGGCTTCGGCGACTTCCGGATGGGCTACGCCGCCGCGATGGCCTGGGTGCTGCTCGCGGTGATCGCGCTGGTCACCGCGCTGCTGTTCCGCTCGGCCCGGCGCTGGGTGTTCTACGGCGACGACCTGGCGGCCCGATGACCGCCCGCCGCCTGCGCGTCCTGGCCACCCACCTGCTCGCGGTCGCCGCGCTGCTGCTGGTGCTCTACCCGCTGGCCTGGCTGCTGACCGCCTCGGTCCGCCCGGTCGAGGAGCTGCTCGGCGCGCTGAACACGTTGTGGCCCAAGGTGATCGATCTCTCGGGCTTCCGGCAGGCGCTGGAGGGGGCGGGCGGCGTCGGGTTCGGCGCCTTCCTGGGCAACTCGCTGCTCGTGGCCACCGGCACCGCGCTGGGCAACGTGGTCTCCTGCGCGCTGGCCGGGTTCGCCTTCGCCCGCCTGCGGTTCCGGCTGCGCGGCCCGCTGTTCGCCTTCGCGCTGCTGACCATCATGCTGCCCGCGCACGTCACGCTGATCCCGCAGTACGTGCTGTTCCAGCGCACCGGGCTGGTCGACACCTTCGTGCCGCTGGTGCTGCCGAAGGTGCTGGCCACCGACGCCTTCTTCGTCTTCCTGATGGTGCAGTTCATGCGCGGCATCCCCAGGGAACTGGACGAGGCGGCCACCATCGACGGCTGCGGCCCGTTCACCACCTTCCGGCACATCGTGCTGCCGCTGGCCAGGCCCGCGGTGGTGACCACCGCGCTGTTCAGCTTCATCTGGGCCTGGAACGACTTCTTCACCCAGCTGGTCTACCTCAACTCCGCGGACAACTACACGATCCCGGTCGGTCTCCGGCTCTTCGTCGACCAGACCTCCGCTTCCGCCTACGGCGCCATGTTCGCCATGTCAGTGCTGTCCCTGGTGCCGATACTCCTGTTCTTCCTTGCCTTCCAACGCTTCCTGGTTCAAGGTGTAGCGACCTCGGGCCTGAAGGGGTGAGCGCCGATGGCGGATCGGACGCCGGCCGGCCACCTGCGCGGCTCCGCCGTGTGGTGGGACCGCCTGTCCACGCTGTCCGACACCGTGCTGCTCGGCCTGCTCGTCGCGGCCTGCGCGGTGCCGGTGCTGACCCTGCCCGCCGGGTTCGCCGCCGCCTGCGCGGTCACCGCCCGCTGGCGCCACGGCGAGGCCCCGGCGCTGCTGCCGGTCTTCCGCGCCACCCTGGGCAACGGCCTGCGCCGCCACCTGCTCGCCGGGACCGGCTTCCTCGCGGTGACCGCGCTGCTCACCCTGAACCTGATGCTGCTGGCCGACCTGGAGCTGCCCGGCGGCTGGGTGCTGCACTGGCTGGTCCGCCTGGTCACCCTGTGCGCCTTCGCGCTGCTCCTGCTGGCCGCGGCCATCGTCGGCGCCACCGGCCGCGGCTGGCTGGCCGCCGCCCGCGTGGCCTACGACAAGGCGGTGCTCGACCCCGGCGGCTTCCTGCTGGTGGCCTTAGCCCTCGCCGCGGCCGGGGCGCTGGTGTGGGCGCTGCCACCACTGCTGCTGGTGGTCGCCGGACCGCTCGCGGTCGCGGCCACCGCGGTCAGCCTGCGCGAGGAGCCCTAGCCGCTGTGCAGCGGCGTCCAGCCCACCCCGTCCACGGTGTGCCGGAACGCGGTGCCCTCCACCAGCAGGTAGCCGGTGCGGATCCGCTGGACCCGGGAGTTGGCAGGCAGCTTCTCCTCGCGGACCGCCTGCCGGAAGGACCGCGCGCCGTCCTCGAGCACCCAGCTCCGGCCCTCGAGGTCGAGCGCGACCAGCTGCCCGCCGGGCCGGGGCAGCAGGCTGGTCATCGAGCGCGGGTGCTCCTCCCGCCTGCCGTCCTGCCAGAGGAGCTCCCAGCGCTCGCCGCGCTGGCGGTACAGGGTCGAACGGCTGGCCGTGGCCGACTCCGCCTGCCCGCCCTGGGTCATCAGCTGGATGAAGGTGACCTCGCCGGACTCGGCCACCGAGACCTGCACCAGCGTGCCGTCGCCGCCCGGCGGCAGCTCGGCCAGCTGCCAGCCGCGGCCCTGATCGGCGCTGGTGGCCACCACCGGCCGCCCGTCCCGCTTGCCGACCACCCGCCAGCGGCCCTTGCGGTCCGGGAACGGCAGCGGGCGCGCCTCAGTCAGCGGCGGCAGGGTGCGCAGCTCGGCCCGCCGCCCGGACTCCGGCAGCAGCACCGTGATCTCCGGCTGGCAGGTCGTCCCCGGTGGGCAGTGCCGCTCCAGCTGGGCGCCCGCCGGGATCGAGTCCACCGGTGCGGCGTCCTCGGTCACCTTGCGCCAGCTGCGCCCCCGGTCCGCGCTGAACCAGTGCGGACCGTTGTTGCCCCGCACGACCAGCCGCTGCTGCCCCAGCGCCGTCACCTCGACCCACAGCCGCGAACGCTCGCCGCGCAGCTCCTCCGGCAGGTCGGTGAAGGTGATCCCGCCCTCCTCGGACTCCATCAGCGTGTGCGCGCAGCGGAGTTCGGTCCGCTCCCGGCAGTGCCCGAGTACACCGAAGAAGTGCCGCCCGGCGACCACGTCCACCGAGCGCAGCCGCGGCACCGCGGGCTCCTCGGCCACCGTGGTGCTCGGCGACGGAGGCGCCGGCTCGGTGTCCTCGCGCAGCACGACCACCGTGGCCACCAGCACCGCCGTGATCGTCGCCCCGGTCAGCAGCGCCCGCCGCCGCGCGGACAGCTCGGTCACCGGCGACCACCCCCTCGTCCCCCGGCGTCCCCGATCGGCCAAGGCTACCGGCGCTCAGCCCGGCACGGGGGCGTCCGCCGTCGGGGTGACTAGCGCGGCCCCGCCACCTCCGCCGCCCGGTACGCCGCCGCCGTCACCCAGGGCAGCTCGACCGTGCCCCGGCTCAGGTTGACGTAGAGGGCGCGCGCGTGCGTCACGTACCGGTGCCGCCGCATCAGGTAGCCGTACTGCGTCGCCCGGTGGTAGTCGCCCTGGCACACCGTCGAACCCGCGCCCTGCCGGGGGCACCAGATGCCCCAGTCCGCGGTCTTCGTGCCGCCGAGCTCACCGAAGGCGGTGGTCGCGGTGGTCGCGTCGGGCAGCGGGAGCACCACCACCGAGACCAGGACCTGGTCGGAGTGGTCCACGTAGGTCGCGGCGAGCATGGTGGTGCACCTGGCCCGGCGCAGCGCGTCCCGCACCGGCGCCCGCTCGGAGTTGCCCAGACAGCTCTGCTGGCCGCCGCTGCGCAGGGTGTACTCCACGTTCTTGCTGTCCCGGAAGGACTTCGGCAGCAGCGCGTCGGTGGTCAGCGGGGTGCGGTCGGTGTCCTGCCGGTCCAGGCTCTTCGGGTCGACGGCGGTGCTGGCCGGGGCGGCGGTGCTGGTGGGGGCGGCGGTGACGCGCTGCGCGGTGGTGGCCGGGGTGGTGCGCCCGGTGGTGGTGCGCCCGGTGGTGGCCTCGGTCGTGCGCGCCGTGGTGGTGCTCGTGCTCAGGCCGAGGCCGCCGTTGACGAAGTTGGCGAACGGCTGGTGCTGGGAGTACGCCAGCACCAGCACCGCGATGGTGCCCAGCACCGCCGCCACCACCCGGCCGGACCGCGCGGGCGGTTCCACCACTGGCGGCGGCGGGATGTCATCGGTCAGCGTGGTCGAGGCCGGGTCGAGCAGCTGCCGCGCCTCGGTCGCGCTGGGCCGCTGCACCGGATCCTTGGTCAGCAGCCGGGTGATCAGCGGCGCCAGCTCACCCGCGTGCCGCATCGGCGGCGGCTCCTCGAACCGGATCGCGTCCAGGGTCGAGCGCGGCGGCTCCCGCCGGAACGGCGAGACGCCCTCCACCGCCCGGTAGAGCGTCACCCCCAGCGAGAACAGGTCGCTCGGCGCGGCACCGGCCTGTCCGGCAGCCCGCTCCGGCGACAGGTACTCCAGGGTGCCGATGATCATCCCGGACTCGGTGACCTGCGGGTCGGCCTCGTGCACCGCGATGCCGAAGTCGGTGAGCAGCACCTCGCCGCCCTCGGCCAGCATCACGTTGGCGGGCTTGACATCCCGGTGCGTGATCCGCGCCGCGTGCACCGCCTCCAGCGCCGCCAGCAGCGCCGTCGCGACCTCCCGGACCTCGGCCACGGGCAGCCTGCGCCGCTCCTTGATCCGCTCACCCAGCGACCGCCCGGCCACCAGCCGCATCACCAGCCACGGCTTGTCGTCCTCGATCACGATGTCGTGCACCGGCACGATGTTCGGGTGCTCCCGCAGCGCGGCGGCGTTGCGCGCCTCCCGCTCCGCGCGGGTCAGCCGCTCGGCGTGCTGCTCCTGGGACAGCGCGGGCGGCAGCCACACCTCCTTGACCGCCACCGGCACCCGCAGCGTCTCGTCGTAGGCCCGCCACACCCGCCCGAACCCACCGGCCGCCAGCCGTTCGGCCAGCCGGTAGCGCCCGCCGACCAGCCGCCCGGTCCGCGCTTCCTCCTGTGCCATGAACCCCCACCAGGCATCCGGCTCCGCAGTGAGCCACCCACTCTGCCCGGCGCGGCGGCGGGAAAGATATCGGTAGGAGTACCGATTCCGGCACAGCTCAGCGCTTGCCCCGCCCCATGCCCCTGACCAACAGCATCACCGACTCGCGGACCTCCTCGCGGGTCCGCTGCCGCTGGAAGGTCTGCCAGTCCAGCGCCACCACCAGCAGCGTGCCGAACAGCGCCGCCGAGGCGGTGCCCACCTCCACCCCGCACAGCCGCCCGGCGTCCGCGTGCCGTTGCAGCACCCGCTTGACGATGGCCACGATGTCATCGCGCAGTAACGACAGCGTGCCGTGGAACTGCCCCGGCGTCCGCCACATCTCGCTCACCAGCAGCTGCGCGAACTCCGGGTACTCGCCGAAGAACAGCAGCGCCCCGTCCACCAGGGTCTCCACCGAGGACTCGGTGTCCGGCACCTCCTCGGCCCGGCGCAGCTGCCCGGCCAGCAGGTCCACCCCGTGCCGCAGCAGCGCCTCGACCAGGCCGTCCTTGCTGCCGAAGTTGTAGTAGACGGTGCCCTTGGCCACCCCGGCGCTGGCCGCGATCTCGTCCACGGTGACCCCGGCCGCGCCGCGCTCGCCGATCAGGCGCAGCGCGGCGTCGAACAGCTTCTGCTTGCTGGTGGTCTTCCGCACCGCCTTCGCCGCGGTGTTCACAGCACCAGCTCCGGCTTGAGCTTCGTCGGCGTCCACACCCGTTGTTTGTAGGCGGCCAGGCAGGACAGCGCCAGCCCCAGCACCAGGTACATCGAGAGCACCGTGACGTCCTCCCACACCGGGCCCAGTCCACCGCCGTAGAGCAGGTGCCGGTTGCCGTCGACCACGTAGGACAGCGGCAGGATCAGGTGCAGCGGCTTGAGCGGGTCGGGCACGGTCTGCCAGGGGAAGGTGCCGCCCGCGGTGGTCAGCTGCAACACCAGCAGCACCAGGCCGACGAACTTGCCAGCCGGGCCCAGCAGCGCGTTCAACCCGTGCAGCACCGCGGTGAAGGCCAGCGAGGTCAGCAGCATGAAGCCCAGCGCGCCCCACGGCCGGGCCGGGCTGATGCCCAGCGCCAGTGTCACCACGCCGAAGAGCATCGCGGTCTGCACCGCGCCGAGCACCGCGGCGGGCAGCCAGCCGCCCAGGGCCACCCTGACCGGGTTGGCGCCGGAGGCCAGCGCGCGCCGGGACAGCGGGCGCAGCAACAGGAACAGCACGAACGCGCCGATCCACAGCGCGAGGCCGAGGAAGAACGGGGCCAGGCCGGAACCGTAGTTGGGCGCCTGGTTCTCCCCGACCGCGCGGACCGCGACCGGGTCGCCGATGGTGCGCGCGGTGGCCTTGCGGGTCTCGTCGTCCGGGTTCGGGATCTGTTCGGCGCCCTCGGCCAGCTTGCCGTGCAGCTCGCCGTTGCCGTCGCTGACCTTCTTCGCGCCGTCCTGCAGCTCCGCGGTGCCCGAGTAGAGCTTGCCGGAGCCGTCGTCGGCCTTGCGCACGCCGTCCCGCAACGTCTTCGCGCCGTCGGCCAGCTTCTTCGCCCCGTCCGCGGCCTCGCCGATCTTGCCGGTCAGCTCGGCGCTGCTGGCGGCCAGGGTCTTCGCGCCGTCGGCGACCTGCTTGGCCCCGTCGGCGAGCTGCTTGACCTGGCCGGCCGCGCCCTGGATCTTGTCGTTGGTCTCCCGCACCGGTTTCCCGGCCTCGGTGACCGCGGCCAGCACCCGCTGCACCTGCTCCTCGGCCAGGCCCAGCTCGCGCAGCCGCTTGGCCAGGTCCTCCTTCTTGCCGGTGAGGAAGTCCACCAGGTGCTGCGAGCCCTCGGCGACCGTGCCCGCCTTCTGCGCCAGCTGCGCGTTGCCGTCAGCGACCTTGGCCGCGCCGTCGGCCAGCTGCTTGGTCTTGCCGGGCAGCGGCGCGGTCTTCTCCTTCATGGTGGCCATGCCCGCGGCCAGCTCACCGTTCTTGGCCGCCAGGGTGTCCGCGCCGACGGCCAGCTTGTCCAGGCCGGTGTGCAGCTCGTTGATCTTCTCCCGGGCGGTGCCCACCCCGTCGGAGACCTTCTTCGAACCGTCGGCCAGCTTCCCTGCCCCGTCGGCGGCCTCCAAGGTCTTGTCCCGCAACGTGGAGAAGCCCATCAGCAGTCGGTCCGCGGCCTCGGTGCCCGCGTCCGCCGCGACCGCCCGCCGCACCTCGCTGACCACCTTGTCCGCGATGGTGCGCACGATGTAGTTGTTGGCGTCGTTGGTGGTCAGGATCAGCGTGCCCTGCCTCGGCTCGAACTTGCCCGGCGAGGCCAGCGCGGCGGAGAAGTCGGCGGGCAGGGTCAGCGAGAAGGTGTACTTGCCGTCCCGCACCCCGGTCTCGGCCTCCTGGGCGTCCACCCGGTGCCAGTCGAAGGCCTCGGAGTTGGCCAGCTTGTCCGCGACCTTCTCCCCGGCGCGCAGGTCCCCGCTGCCGGTGTCGGCCACCACCAGCGCGGCGGGCACGTCCTTGAGCTTGCCGTAGGGATCCCAGTTCGCGTACAGGTACAGCGCGCCGTAGAGCAGCGGCACCAGGGCCAGCGCGACCACGGCGAGCTTGGGCAGCTTGCCCGCGGTGATCCGTTGGAACTCGCCCTTGGCCAGGCGGAAGGCAGTCATCGGGTCTCGTCCTCAGTGTTGCTCGCGGTGGCCGTGTTGCTGACCGTGAAGGGGGGCGGCTGGAGCTGGCGGCCCAGCCGGGCCGCGGGCAGGTCCAGCAACCGCGCCGAGGTCTCGGTGCACAGCACCACCACCGCCCGGTCGCGGGTGGCGTGCGCCCTGGCGACGGTCCACCAGGTGTGCGGGTCGTCGCAGTGCCGGTCCGGGCAGTCCAGCACCAGCAGCCGGACCTCGGGCCGCTCGGCGGCCAGCTCGGTCAGCAGCCGGGTGCGCACGGTCGGCGGGATCCGGTCGAAGCGGGTGGTCGCGTGCTGCTCGGCGTCGTGCCGCCGCAGCCAGTCCCGCACCGCGGCCCGCCCGGCAGGCTGGCCCGCGAAGGAGAGCTCCTCGCCGACCACGGTGCGCAGCGGCAGCGCGTCCTCCGGCTCGGTCACCCCGGGGGCGTCCACCACGGCGACCCGCTTGCGCAGCGCCGCGTCGTCGCGCCGCCCGTCCACGGTGACCTCGCCTGCCGAGGGCGCCATCCGCCCGGCCAGCATCAGCGCCAGCGGGGTGTGCCCGGTGCCGGGCTCCCCGGCGACCAGGGCGACCTGTCCCGCGTGCACCCGCAGCGTGGTCGGCCGCAGCAACGGGCCGTGCGCGCCGTTCACGCCGACTTCCCTGGCCAGGATCTCCACCGGGTGCTCTCCTCGCGGGCTCTTTACCAACTCTTTGAACTGACCGGTCAGTTCAAATTGTCCCCGCAAGCGTCGGCGCGCGCAACTCGGACAGACCGCGCGGAGCTAACGAAGCGCCCCCGCGGGCCGGATCTCCCACATCGTCCACAGCGGCCGGTAGCCCTGCCGCGACCAGAACACCGAGGACAGCGGGTTGGGCGGGTTGAAGTACAGGTAGCTGCCGGCCACCCCGGCCGCGGCGAACTCCGCGTGCGCGGCCGCCATCAGCAGCTGCCCCACTCCGGACCCGCGCGCCCCCGGCAGCACCGACACGCAGTTCACATACCCCCAGCGCCCGCGCGGCAGCCGGGCCGCCGCCGCGGTCCTGGGACCGGAGTCGGTCCAGCCGCACTCGGCCAGCCCCACCGGCACCCCGTCGTGCTCGGCCAGCCACACCGGGTCGCCCGCGCGCAGCCGGTTGGCCAGCGCCTCCCGCTTCAGCGCCGCCGCGTCCGGCCGGACCACCGCCGAGCCGACCAGCGCCGAGTACGCCAGCTCCAGCATGGACAGCTCCACCGCCGCGCCCAGGTCGGCCTGCCGGGCCCTGCGCACGGTCAGCGGGCCGGGGGAGGGGGCGGCGGACTCGCGCCGCTCGCGCACCGCCAGCACGGACAGCGGGACCAGGCCGTGGTCCAGCAGCGCGCGGGTGGCGGCCACGTCCCGGCTGGGCCAGTTCAGCACGCAGGCGGAGTCCGGGTCGAAGTCGGCCTGCCCGGCCATCCGGTGCTGCCAGGCCCGCAGCAGCGCGTCCATGCCCGCCCGGCCGCTGGCGCCCAGCACCGGCACCAGCTCCCACACCCTGGCCGCCGACCACAGCCGGTTCGCCGAGCCGGGCGGGTACTCGGTGAGCTCCACCATCCCGGCCACCCGGCCGCCGTCGGGCAGCGCCGCGCTGACCGCGTCCCCGCGCACCGGCCCCGCCGCCGGCGGCAGCAGCGGGTCCAGACCGGCGAAGTGCGCGGTCTGCGCGGCCAGCAGGTCACCGACCAGCGTCATGGACCGGCCTTGTGGCAGCGGAAGATCGCGGTGCCGGGGAAGAGCTCACCGCGCAGCGGGCTCCACTGGCCCCACTCGCGGGTGTGACCCTCCGGCCACTCCGGTTCCAGCAGTTCGTCCAGCAGCAGCCCGGCCCGGTTCAGCTCGCGCAGGTAGTCGCCCATGGTCCGGTGGTGCTCGACGTAGGTCGGCGTGCCGTCCTCGTCGACCTCCAGGTACGGGGTGCGGTCGAAGTAGGACTGCATGGCGACCAGCCCGGCCTCGCCCGGATCGTCCGGGAAAATCCACCGCATCGGGTGAGTCACGGCGAAGACCCACCGCCCGCCCGGCTTGAGCACGCGATGGACCTCGGAGAGCAGCAAGCCGAGATCGGCCACGAACGGGACCGCGCCGAACGCGCTGCACACGGTGTCGAAGGCCCCGTCGGCGAAGGGCAGCTGGTCCCCGCTGGCCTGCACCAGCGGCACCCGCACCCCGACGTCCAGGCCGGCCTGCCGGGCGTGCCGCAGCATCCCGGCCGAGACGTCCAGGCCGACCGCGTGCGCGCCCTGGGTGGCCAGCCAGCGCGCGCAGGCCGCCATCCCGCAGCCCATCTCCAGGATTCGCCGCCCGGCCAGCTCGCCCAGCAGGCCGAGGTCGCGCTCCAGCAGCCCCTCCGGGCACCAGACGAACTCCGCCTCGCCCAGGAACTCCGCGTGTTCTGCCTGGTAGTCGTCGGCGTCGGCGTCCCACCAGACCCGGCTGGCCAGCCGCGACTCCTCGGCGTCCACCCGGCGTTTGACCACCTTCGATGTGCCGAGAACCCGCTCGGCGGTGGCGTGGCGGTCCTCCGCTGGCGCGGCCACGGCTGCTCCTTCTGGCTAAAGACACCCCACCGGGTTTGCCCGGCGATCGAGAGGGTGCGTACGATACTGAACGCGCTATAGGTGCGCTCTGCCCGGAACCGGCACTGTTGTGGATCTCCCCGTCGGCTGCGTTGGCTGGAGCCGCGCCGCCGGGCGCGAGCTTCACCCACAACTTCAGTCCGTATCGACACCCAATCCGTACCGGAGCAACCCACCTAATGTCCACCGACACCACCACCGTTCCCGCCGCGGCCGCGCAGGTCGCCATCAACGACATCGGGACGGCGGAGGACTTCCTCGCCGCCATCGATTTGACCATCAAGTACTTCAACGATGGCGACATCGTCGAAGGCACCATCGTCAAGGTCGACCGTGACGAGGTGCTTCTCGATATCGGCTACAAGACCGAGGGCGTCATCCCCTCGCGCGAGTTGTCGATCAAACACGACGTCGACCCCGCCGAGGTTGTCACTGTCGGTGATCACGTCGAGGCCCTCGTTCTCCAGAAGGAGGACAAGGAAGGCCGTCTGATCCTCTCCAAGAAGCGTGCTCAGTACGAGCGCGCCTGGGGCACCATCGAGGCGCTCAAGGAGAAGGACGAGCCGGTCAAGGGCACCGTCATCGAGGTGGTCAAGGGTGGGCTCATCCTCGACATCGGGCTGCGCGGCTTCCTGCCCGCCTCCCTGGTCGAGATGCGCCGCGTGCGCGACCTCCAGCCGTACGTCGGCCGCGAGCTCGAAGCCAAGATCATCGAGCTGGACAAGAACCGCAACAACGTGGTCCTGTCCCGCCGCGCGTGGCTCGAGCAGACCCAGTCCGAGGTCCGCAGCGAGTTCCTCAACCAGCTGCAGAAGGGCCAGGTCCGCAAGGGCGTCGTGTCCTCCATCGTCAACTTCGGCGCCTTCGTCGACCTTGGCGGTGTGGACGGCCTCGTGCACGTCTCCGAGCTGTCCTGGAAGCACATCGACCACCCCTCCGAGGTGGTTGAGGTCGGCCAGGAGGTCACCGTCGAGGTGCTCGACGTCGACATGGAGCGCGAGCGCGTCTCCCTGTCGCTGAAGGCCACCCAGGAAGACCCGTGGCGCCAGTTCGCCCGGACCCACGCGATCGGCCAGATCGTGCCGGGCAAGGTCACCAAGCTGGTTCCGTTCGGCGCGTTCGTCCGGGTGGACGAGGGCATCGAGGGCCTGGTCCACATCTCCGAGCTGGCCGAGCGCCACGTGGAGATCCCGGAGCAGGTCGTCCAGGTCGGCGACGACGTCATGGTCAAGGTCATCGACATCGACCTGGACCGCCGCCGGATCTCGCTGTCCCTGAAGCAGGCGAACGAGGGCTTCACCGCGGACTCCGAGTTCGACCCGACCCAGTACGGCATGGCCGCCGAGTACGACGCCGAGGGCAACTACATCTACCCCGAAGGCTTCGACCCGGAGACCCAGGACTGGCTCGAGGGCTTCGACAAGCAGCGCGAGGAGTGGGAGAAGCAGTACGCCGAGGCGCGTGCCCGCTACGACGCCCACATCAAGCAGGTTGTCAAGGCCTCCGAGGCCGACGCCGAGGCCGCGGCCGCTGGCACCACCGGCGAGGGCGGCGCCCCCGCCAGCACCGGCGGCGGCAACTACAGCTCCGGCAGCGACAGCAGCGGCACCCTGGCCAGCGACGAGCAGCTGGCCGCCCTCCGCGAAAAGCTCTCCGGCGGCGCCTGATCCCCAGGCCGCTAGCGAGCTAGCAAGCTAACCCCTCGGCCCCGCACCCCCACAGGGTGCGGGGCCGAGCCATATCCACCCCACCCTCGCCCCCCACCCAAACCCCCGCCGCCCCACCCCGCCCAAACCCCCGCCACCACACTTCCCCAGTCCCCAGTCCCCAGTCCCCAGCACGCCCCTCGCTTCGCCCCGTCTCGCTTCGTCTCGCCCCGCCCCGCTTCGGCCCCTGCCCCTGCCTCGCCCCGGCTCAGCCCCGCCCGTGTCGCCCCAGCTCGGCGGGACCTCAGCCCCGCCGACTCCATCCCCGCCAGACTCACCCCGCCCCTGCAATTCCCCGCCCCACCTGCGGCATCGCCCGCCCCGCCAGCTCGCCCCAGCGCTAACCTCGCCCCGGCCCCGGCCCCGGCCCCGGCCCCGGCCCCGGCCCCGGCCCCGGCCCCGGCCCCGGCGCGCCATTCCCCCGATTCGCTGCCGCGCGACACCCGCCCCCGGCACTACGTTGATCCCATGACCAGGGTGCTCGTCCTCGCTGTCGCCGCTGTGTTCGCCGCGCTGACCGCCTGTTCCAGCGGCGAAACGCCCAAGGACAACCCGGCCCCGCCCGTGCCCGCGCCGGCCACCAGCACCAGTCCCAGCAGTGCCGCGCCACCGAAGCCGCTGGCCAAGGACTGCGCCGACGTGCTCACCGCCGCCGACGTCGAGACCGCCCTCGGCAAGACCAACGGCGGCACCGGGGTCCGGTCCGTGGTCGGTGTGCCCGAGCCCAAGATCGGGCGGACCGGGCGGCTCGGGTGCTACTACGTGCCGCCGAGGGATGCGCCGGCGGGGCAGGCGGGTTCGGCGCTGGTTGAGCTGGGGCTGGCGACCTATGCCGACGAGGCGGCGGCGTTGAAGCGGGTGCGGGCCACCGTGGAGACCGAGCGGGGCAAGGGGGCTGCGGTCAACGACGTGCAGGTGGGGTCGGACAAGGCGGTGCTGGTGGTGGCGGAGAAGCAGCGGACGCTGGTCTACGCGGTCGGGCGCAGCACCATCGCGTTGACCTTGCCCAGCGGCGTGGTGCCCGACGACCGGGCCGGTCCGGCGCTCGCCGGGCTCGCGGCCAAGGTCGCGGCGGCCGCGCCGCGCTGACCTGGCAGACTGCCTTTCCGTGTTGCGCATTGGGTTGACGGGTGGCATGGGTGCTGGCAAGTCGACGGTGGCCGGGCGGCTCGCCGAGCACGGGGCGGTGGTCATCGACGCCGACCGGATCGCGCGCGAGGTGGTCGAGCCCGGCACCGACGGGCTGGCCGAGATCATCGCGGAGTTCGGCGACCGGGTGCTGGCCGGGGACGGGTCGCTCGACCGCGCCGCGCTGGGCGGGATCGTCTTCCAGGACGAGGCGGCCCGGCTGCGGCTCAACGCCATCGTGCACCCCAGGGTCGGCGCCCGCACCGCCGAGCTGATCGAGGCCGCCCCCGCCGACGCGATCGTGGTCTACGACGTGCCGCTGCTGGTGGAGAACGGCCTGGCCCCCGGCTTCCACCTGACCATCGTGGTGCACGCCCCGGTCGAGGAGCGCGTCCGCCGCCTGGTCACCTCCCGCGGCGTGCCGGAGCAGGACGCGCGGGCCCGGATCGCGGCCCAGGCCACCGACGAGCAGCGGCTGGCCGTGGCCGACGTGTGGCTGGACAACAGCGGCTCGCCCGACCTGCTCATGCCGGTGATCGACGCGCTGTGGACGGACCGGCTGGTCCCGTTCGAGGCCAACGTCCGGCTGCACCGCAGGGCCGAGCGCGGCAGCGCCCACATCGTGGACTACCAGCCCGACTGGCCGCGGCGGGCCGAACGCCTGATCAACCGGATCCGCGCGGTCGCGGGGGAGCGGGCGCTGCGGGTGGACCACATCGGGTCGACCTCGGTGCCCGGCCTGGCCGCCAAGGACGTGATCGACCTGCAGCTCACCGTCGCCGCCATCGAGACCGCCGACGAGCTGGCCGTTCCGCTGACCGAAGCCGGGTTCGCGCCGGTGCCCTGGGCCGACCGGGACAACCCCAAGCCCACCGACCCGGATGTGACCCGCTGGCAGAAGCGCCTGCACTCCTCATCCGACCCCGGACTCGCGGCCAACCTGCACCTCCGGGTCGCGGGCATGCCGAACCAGCGGTTCGCCCTGCTGTTCCGGGACTGGCTGCGCGCCGTGCCCGCCGAGCGGGTCGCCTACGAGCAGATGAAGCGGGAGCTGGCCGAACGCCTCGCCGGTGAGCCCACAGCGAAGGAGTACGCGCTCAGCAAGGAGCCGTGGTTCGACCAGGCGTTCGAGCGGGCGAACCTCTGGGCCGAGGACAGCGGCTGGTCGCCGGTCTGAGCTACAGCGGCGGCCAGATCTCGTAGACGCCCCGGGAGGTCAGCCAGGCGCCCAGATCGTGCCGGTGCCTGCTGATCTCCTCCAGGGTGCGGTGCACCACGCGCAGCGCCAGGTCGGCGTCCGCGGAGCGCAGCACCTGACCGGCGACCGCGGCGGCGAACTCCTCCGAGCGCACGATGCGCGCGGTGGTGCCGCCGGGCACGGCGAGTCCGAGCAGGAGGTCGGTGGTGCGCCATGCGCGGGTGTCCCGCTGCACGCGCACCGCGGTCAGCACACTCGGCGCGGTCCGCGCATGGCGGGAACGCGGCCGATAATGAGTCAGCCGGAGACTGAGATCTGGCAGCAACCAGGTCACCTCGGCCTCAGCGAATGGATCTTCCGGAGTCCAGCACTCCGTACGAAGACCCCACGGTTCCACCCGGCACTCGGAGAGTTCCCGGGTTGTTCCCGACGAATAACTGCGCACCGCGGTGAACGTGTCGACCACGTCGACCAGCTGCGGAGTGATGACCGCGCCCACAACCCCAGACAGTAGTGGGAGGGGCGCGAGCCGTGACAAGCCGGGTCGTTTTGTTACATCACGGCTGGTAAGCGAATCGGTATCGATCGGGTAGGGCGAGGCGACACGCGACCAACGGCGGTTGACCGCGCTGACACACGGCGACTAATGGGCTATTCGGTTCGCCAGGTCAGGGAAATACCTTCGGCCGCCAGCCACTTCTCGGTTAGGTAATCATATCGGGTGATGCCTTCCACCGCATGATGCACTGTCTGCAATGCCCGTTCGGCCGTTGGAGTGTTTATCAGGCCCGCGTTCACCGCCGCCAGTAGTTCGTCGGTGTCCAGCACCTCCAGCCGTTCGCCGGGGTAGACCACGATGTCCAGGTAGTGGTCCACGCTGCGCCACACGCCGGGGCCGCGCTCGACGTCGACGATGTCCAGGTAGAGGTAGTGCCGTCGCACCCGCTCCGGCCGGAACGTCCAGTTCGACACCCGCAGCCCGAGTTCCGGCAGCAACCAGCTCTGCAGGTAGGTCATCTTCGGGTGGTCGACCACCGGGCGGGCGAGGTAGAGACCGAACGGCTCGACCCGGTACTCCTCGACCCGCCGCACGAACCCCTTGGGGTCGGTGTTGGTCATCGCGGCGAGGTCGAACAGCTCCACCTTCGGCGGATGGATGTGCGGGCTCTCGGCGGCTGCGCTCATCATGCCGCCATCCTGCCCAGGCCAGGTTGCGGATGATTCCGCTGACGGAACCAAAACGGTTACACGAAACGGTGAACTTGGCTGGTCCTGCCGACCTAAGATCCCGCCCAGCCACCGGTGTGGGACCGGTGGCCTCGTACTGGGGGCAGGGGCTTGTTCGGGATCATTCGGCCTTGCCGGCACCGGCTGCCGGAACTGCTGCGCGCGGCCTGGTGGGCGCACCTGTGCGGGCTGTGCCTGGCCCTGCGGGACGCACACGGTCACCTGGCGCGGGCGGCCACCAACTACGACGGCTTGGTCATCTCCGCGCTGGTGGAAGCCCAGCGGACCGGGACCAAGGCCCGTCGCGCCGCCGGTCCCTGCCCGCTGCGCGGCATGCGCGGGGCGGAGGTCGCGGTGGGCGAGGGCGCCCGGCTGGCCGCCGCGGTGTCCCTGCTGCTGGCCTCGGCCAAGATCGCCGACCACGTCACCGACCGGGACGGCCCGTTCGCCTCCCGCGCCGGCGCGCACGCCGGGCGCAGGCTGGCCGCGCGCTGGCACCGGCAGAGCACCGCGGAGTCGCGGATCGTCGGCTTCGACAGCGAGCTGGTGTTCGCCGCGATCGACCGCCAGAGCGGGCTGGAGTCCGCGGTCGGTCCGGGCAGCTCGGTGCTGACCGTCACCGAACCCACCGAGACCGCCACCGGTGCCGCGTTCGCGCACACCGCGGTGCTGGCCGGTCGCCCGCACAACGCCGCGCCCCTCGGTGAGGCCGGACGCCAGTTCGGGCGGATCGTGCACCTGCTCGACGCGGTCGAGGACCGCGCGGCCGACGCGGCCATCGGCTCGTGGAACCCGCTGACCGCCACCGGCACCGGCCTCGCCGAGGCCAGGCGGCTGTGCGAGGACGCGGTGCGGGGCGTCCGGCTCGCGCTCAAGGAGACCGAGCTGGCCGACCAGGGGCTGGTGCACGCCCTGCTCGCGCACGAGCTGGAACACGCCGTCGACCGGGTCTTCGCCCAGCAGCAGGACCCGCCCACCGAGCCGTTCCCGATGCTGGAACCGCCACCCGAGCAGGTCCCGAGGGGCAAGCGCGCCCGGTGGCCGTGGGTGGCCGGTTGCTCCGGGCTGGCGCTCGCCGTCTGCGGGGGCTGCGCGGCCTGCGCGCGGTCCTGCCGCACGGACGGGCTGCGCTGCAACACCGAGGGCTGGGACCGGTGCGTGGCCGGGTGCAACCAGTGGTGCCAGGGCCAGTGCGGCGGCTGCTGCGACGGCTGCTCGAGCTGTGACTGCGGCAACTGTGACTGCGGCAACTGTGGCGGCGCCTGCGGCAACTGCGCCGACGGTTGCCAGTGTCAGTGTTGACGAGGGGGACTGACGATGTTCGGAATCATCCGGCCGTGCCGGCACCGGTTGGACGAGTCGCTGCGCGCGGCCTGGTGGGCGCACCTGTGCGGCCTGTGCCTGGCCCTGCGTGACGACCACGGCCAGGTCGCGCGCACCGCGACCAACTACGACGGCCTGGTCATCTCCGCGCTGGTGGAGGCCCAGCAGAACGGTGCCCGAGCCCGACGCAAGGCCGGCCCGTGCCCGCTGCGCGGCATGCGTGGCGCGGAGATCGCCAACGGGGACGGGGCCCGGCTGGCCGCGGTGGTGTCGCTGATCCTGGCCTCGGCCAAGATCTCCGACCACGTCGCCGACGCGGACGGCGTCTTCGCCGCCCGGCCGGTGGCCGGGGTGGCCCGCAAGCTCACCGCCCGCTGGGCCGAGCGCGCCGGACGCACCGGCACCGTCCTTGGCTTCGACACCGCGGTGCTGCTGGACGCGGTGCACCGGCAGCCCGAGGTGGAGGCCGCGGCCGGGCTGGGCAGCTCGGTGCTCGCGGTGACCGAACCGACCGAGACCGCCACCGGCGCCGCGTTCGCGCACACCGCGGTGCTGGCCGGTCGCCCGCACAACGCCGCGCCCCTTGGCGAGGCCGGTCGGCTGTTCGGCCGGATCGTGCACCTGCTGGACGCGGTCGAGGACCTGGAAGCCGACCGGGCGGCCGGGGCCTGGAACCCGCTGCTGGCCACCGGTGTGGACCTGGCCGAGGCGCGGCGGCTGTGCGATGACGCGGTGCTGGGCGTCCGGCTCGCGCTCAAGGAGGCCGAGCTGACCGACCAGCGGCTGGTGCACGCCCTGCTCGCGCACGAGCTGGACCAGGCGGTCCGGCGCACCTTCGCCCAGGCCGACCCGCACGCGCCCGAACGGGACACCCCGCACAAGCACGAGGCCCCCGAGACCAAGGGCAAGCAACGCGGACTGGTCCTGGGCTGCGGAGTGGCCGCGCTGTCCCTGTTCACCTGCCAGACCTGCTGCGCCACCGAGTACCACGACCCGTGGACCGGGGAGCGCAAAGAGGGCTGGTGCCACCGGGACAACTGCTGCACCAACTGCTGCGGGGAGTGCTGCAACCCCTGCGGCTGCTGCGAAGGCTGCTGCTCCAACTGCTCCTGCGACTGCTAGACGCAGCGTCGCCGCTCTGGGGGCCGCGTCGGCGTGCGACCCCGGACCATGGTCACTTCTCCGGAGTGGCGCCCGGTCAGCTCGCCCGCGGACTTCAGTCGGGCCGTCGAGGGCGGTGATCGGGTAGCGGCCCTCGGCGTAGGTGCACCGCACGCCCGACTGGTCTTGGCATCCGGAGGACGCGGGCGTGGCGCCGGGGCAGAGCTCAGAGACGGCCGCGCTGGTCTTGGCGTTGGTTGCCGTTGAGGGTCGTTGAGCCGCACCCCGACCACCGCAGGCCTGGCCGGTCCCGGTGGGAGGCTGCCGGAGACCGAGCCGGCTTCGGCGGCGGCCGCAAGGACGGATCCCTCCGGAGTCGGTCGGACGCATTCGGCCGGGTGGGGAGACCGGTGCGGGAAGACCCAGGTTGTCGCGGGTCATCGGCGTACCTCGCCCCAGTCCTCCACGGCGTCGGACCGGTCGGCGGGCGCGGACCGGGTGGCCAGCTCGCGCAGGCGGGCCAGACCGGCGAGCACCTCGGCGCGGTTGGCCGCCGCCTTCATCCAGGGTGGTAGCCGGGAGAGCATCGACCGGTTCGACCGGGGCTTGCCGCGTTCCCGCAGCTGGGCGCCGACGTAGGCGGTCAGCTCGGTCACCTGGTCGAGGTTGTAGGCCCAGAGGACCTCTCCGGCGCACCGCGCCTGCAACCACAGTGGTCGTCTGAAGTACGGGTCCTCGGGGCCGCCCAGTGCCACACCGGCCGACCCCTTGGCCGCGGGGTCCCAGTCCGCGGTTGTGCCGCAGCCGGCGCAGACCAGCCGGCGCGGGGTGAACACCAGCTCGTCCCAGGACTCCGGCTTCGGCAGGCCGGGTCTGGGCACGACGGCCGCGCGGCCGCCGCAGCGGGGGCACACGATGAGGACGTGGCCGACGAAGTGCGACAGCCACTGGCCTGAGTCGTGGTGGCGGAGCTGGTGCTGGGGCGCTGTGTTCACGTTGGCCACCATGGCAGGGGCCGGGTCAGCGGTGAAATCAGTTATCCACAGGGTCGGCCGATGGCTGGAGTTATCCACAGGCCCCGGTGGGCGGGATCGCCGACTGTCGGTGCCTGCGCCTACAGTCGCAGACGTGGCTGAAGCACCCGTGATCGCACACTCGCAGTTCCGTCCCGTCGGCGACGTCGTCCGCACCGACGGGCGATTCCGCATGGTCGCCGACTACCAGCCCGCGGGCGACCAGCCCGCGGCCATCGAGGAGCTGGAACGGCGGATCAACGCGGGCGAGGAACACGTGGTGCTGCTCGGCGCCACCGGCACCGGCAAGTCGGCCACCACCGGCTGGCTGGTGGAGCGGCTGCAGCGGCCGACGCTGGTGCTCGCGCCGAACAAGACCCTGGCCGCCCAGCTGGCCAACGAGCTGCGCGAGTTCTTCCCGGACAACGCGGTCGAGTACTTCGTCAGCTACTACGACTACTACCAGCCCGAGGCCTACGTCCCGCAGACCGACACCTACATCGAGAAGGACTCCTCGACCAACGACGAGGTCGAGCGGCTGCGCCACTCCGCCACGATGAGCCTGCTGACCAGGCGCGATGTCATCGTGGTCGCCTCGGTGTCCTGCATCTACGGCCTCGGCACGCCGCAGGAGTACCTGGACCGGTCGGTGCGGCTGAAGGTCGGCGACGAGGTCGTGCGGGACGAGCTGCTGCGCGCGCTGGTGGACGTGCAGTACGCCCGCAACGACATCGCCTTCGCCCGCGGCACGTTCCGGGTGCGCGGGGACACCGTGGAGGTGATCCCGGCCTACGAGGAGCTGGCCGTCCGGATCGAGTTCTTCGGCGACGAGATCGACAAGCTGTACTACCTGCACCCGCTCACCGGCCAGATCGTGCGCGAGGTCGACGAGCTGCGGGTCTTCCCGGCCACCCACTACACCGCCGGTCCAGAGCGGATGGAGCGGGCGATCAGGGACATCGAGGCCGAGCTGGCCGACCAGCTGGCCAAGATGGAGAAGCAGGGCAAGCTGCTGGAGGCGCAGCGGCTGCGCATGCGCACCGCCTACGACATCGAGATGATGCGCCAGGTCGGCTTCTGCTCCGGCATCGAGAACTACTCCCGGCACATCGACGACCGGCCGGCCGGCTCGGCGCCCGCCACGTTGATCGACTACTTCCCGGAGGACTTCCTCCTGGTCATCGACGAGTCGCACGTGACGGTGCCGCAGGTCGGCGGCATGTTCGAGGGTGACGCCTCGCGGAAGCGGACCCTGGTGGAGCACGGGTTCCGGCTGCCCAGCGCGCTGGACAACCGGCCGCTGAACTGGGAGGAGTTCTGCGACCGGATCGGGCAGACGGTGTACCTGTCGGCCACGCCGGGCCCGTACGAGATGGGGCAGGCGCGCGGTGAGTTCGTCGAGCAGGTCATCCGCCCGACCGGCCTGCTCGACCCGGAGGTCGTGGTCAAGCCCACCGAGGGCCAGATCGACGACCTGGTGCACGAGATCCGGCTGCGCGCCGAACGCGACGAGCGGGTCCTGGTCACCACGCTGACCAAGAAGATGTCCGAGGACCTCACCGACTACCTGCTGGAACTGGGCATCCGGGTGCGGTACCTGCACTCCGAGGTGGACACCCTGCGCCGGATCGAGCTGCTCCGGCAGCTGCGGCTGGGCGAGTTCGACGTGCTGATTGGCATCAACCTGCTGCGGGAGGGCCTGGACCTGCCCGAGGTGTCCCTGGTGGCGATCCTGGACGCGGACAAGGAAGGGTTCCTGCGCAGCGGCACCAGCCTGATCCAGACCATCGGCCGGGCCGCCCGCAACGTCTCCGGCCAGGTCCACATGTACGCGGACAAGGTCACCGACTCGATGCGGCACGCCATCGACGAGACCAACCGCCGCCGCGAGAAGCAGATCGCCTACAACAAGGCGGCCGGCATCGACCCGCAGCCGCTGCGCAAGAAGATCGCCGACATCCTGGACGTGGTCTACGCCGAGGCCGAGGACACCGACTCGGTGGAGATCGGCGGTTCCGGCCGCAACGTCAGCCGCGGCAAGAAGCCGGCCGGCGGGCGGGGCACCAGCGGCGTGCTGGTCGAGCGGGACGTCAAGGGCATGCCGCGGGCCGAGCTGGCCGACCTGATCCAGCAGCTGACCGACCAGATGATGAACGCGGCCCGCGAGCTCCAGTTCGAGCTGGCCGGTCGGTTGCGCGATGAGATCGCCGACCTGAAGAAGGAGCTGCGCGGGATGGACGCGGCCGGCGTGCAGTGACCGCGTGCCGGGTACTGGCGCGGCCCGGCAGCACGGTCGGTCGGTTCGCCCGACCGCTGGGGTTCGCCGCGGCCACGGGCGCTCGGTTCAGCGGGGACTGGTAGGAGACCGGGGAGCCGGCTCGGCGGCGGCGCTGGGCCGGGTGGCGAAGGGGGAGCTGGGACGCCCTGGTCGACCCGGAGGGGCTTGGGCCTCGGCGGTACTTCCAGCGGGTGCCGGCGGAGAAGGCGGGCAAGAACCGCGTGCCCCTGGACATCCGCGCCAGCAAGGGCGCTGAGGACGAGACTGAGCGGGCCCGTCTGGTCGGCGAGCACGTCGCGCGGCTGGTCGCGGCGGGTGCCAGGGTGCTGTGGGAGGTTGACGAGCCCACGGGCCGGTGCACCGTGCTGGCCGATCCCGAGGGCGATGAGTTCTGCGTGGCCTGAGGCGTCATCGGCCGGCCGCGAACCGCGACAGGGGCGGCGTGGCGGGTGCGGGGTCAGGGCAGGGTGGCCAGGAGGGCCGTTGACTGCTCGATGCCCAGGGGGTGGCCGCGTTCGGTGAAGACGGCCAGGGCCGCTTCCGCGGCTTCCCTGGCCGCCGGCAGTTCGCCCTCTGCCTGGCGGACCAGGGCCACCGTGTGCCAGGCCTTGCCTTCCAGGACGCCGAAGCCGAAGCGTTGGGCGACGGTGAGGGCGTTGTGGGCCCTGGCGGCGGCGGGGGCCAGCTCGCCCATGGACAGGTGGGTGAGGGCCAGCTCGGTGCTGACGGTGACCTCGCCGACGCGGAACTCCGCTTGGCGGATCATGGACAGGGCGCGTTCGCCGTGCTGGATGGCGTCTTCGTCCCGGCCGAGCAGGCGCAGGCACTGCGACATCGTGTTGAGCAGTTCCACCGCGACCACGCCGAGACCGGCCTCGGTGGCCACCCGGTGGCCCTGCTCGCACAGGCGCAGCGCGCCCTCGTGATCGCGCAGGGCGGAGCGTTGCTGGGCCAGGCCGCGCAGGGCCATGGACTCGATGTAGGCCATCTGGAACTGGGCGCCGAAGTCGCGGGCCTCGGTGTTGGCGGCCTGGGCCTCCTGGTAGCGGCCCAGCTCGTGCAGGGCGCAGCCCAGCTCGATCAGGCCGAAGGCCTCGGCCAGCGGGGACTTGGCCTTGCGGCTGAGCTCCACGGTGTGGGTGGCCAGGGCCAGGCAGCGGGCCAGGTCGCCGCGGGCGTAGGCCACGCCGGTCAGGCCGGAGAGGACCAGGGCCTGGTTGGGCAGGTCGTCCAGCTCCTCGAACACGCGCAGCGCCCTGGAGTGGTGGTCGTCGGCCTCGTCCAGCTGACCCCGGTCCCAGCGCAGCAGGCCCAGGATGTGCAGCACGCTGGCCTCCGAGGGCACGATGCCCAGGGTGCGGTAGCCGCTGAGCGCGGACTGGCAGTGCGCCTCGGCCCGGCTGGCCTCGCCGAGGCTCCAGTAGGTCTCGCCCAGGATGTCGTGCAGCACCGCCATGGCCAGGGTGTTGCGCTCGGCGGTGGCCGCGGTCAGGGCCGCGTTGATGGCGCCCAGCCAGCCGGGGAGCAGGCCGCGGAAGGTCATGGCGCAGCCGCGCAGCGCGTCGGCCAGCAGCCAGGCGCCGTCGTGCGGGCCGTGCTGGGCGGCGTGGTGGATGGCCGCGATCAGGTTGGCGCGCTCGTCGTCCAGCCAGGCCATCGCGGCGTCGGTGCTGTCGATGGCCACCGGACCGGCGAAGTCCTCCGCCCACAGCGCGGTGCCGACCAGCTGCGCCAAACCGGGTCCGAGCAGCTCGACCGCGGCGCTGGCGTGCCGCAGGTACCAGCCGATCAGGCCGCGCACCGCCCGGTCCCGTTCCTCCTGGGTGCGTTCGGCCTCGATCCGTTCCCTGGCGTACTGCCGCAGCAGGTCGTGGCAGCGGTAGCGGCCCGGTCCGGACTGCTCGACCAGGCTCGCGGTGCGCAGCTCGGCCAGCCGCTGCCTGGCCTGCGCCTCGGGCAGTCCGGCCAGCGCGGCCACCGCGGGCGCGGTCAGGTCGTCGCCGGTCATCAGGCCGAAGCAGGCGAAGACGTGCGCGGTCTCCGGTTGGAGCGCGCCGTAGGACAGGCCGAAGGTGGTGCGCACCGCGGCCTGTTCGTCGCCGTGCACGGTGAGCCGGCCCATCAGCCCGTCGGAGCCCAGCTCGGCGACGAACTCGGCCACCTCCTGCTCCGGGTGCACGGCCAGGTCGGCGGCGGCGATCCGCAACGCGAGGGGCAGGTGGGCGCAGCGGCGGGCCAGTTCGGCGGTGGCGGCCGGGTCGGCGGCCACCCGGTCCGCGCCGATGATCCGGGACAGCAGCCGCACCGACTCGGCGGTGGGCAGCACGCTCAGCGTCAGGGTGCGGGCGTCGTCGAAGGCGGCCAGCCCGCGCAGCGCGTCCCGGCTGGTCACCACCACCGCGCAGCCGGGGGTGGCCGGCAGCAGCGGCCGGACCTGGTCCGCGCTGCTGGCGTTGTCCAGGATGATCAGCACCCGCCGCTCGGCCAGCAGCGAGCGGAACAGGCCGGCCTGCTCGTCCAGCTCGGCAGGCACCCGTTCGGCCCGCACGCCCAGCGCGCGCAGGAACCTGGCCAGCGCCTCGGTCGGCCCGAGCGCGGGGCCCTGGGCGTAGCCGCGCAGGTTCACGTACAGCTGCCCGTCCGGGAACCGGTCCCGGACCTGGTGCGCCCAGTTCACCACCAGGGTGGTCTTGCCGACACCCGCGCTGCCGGTGACCGTGCCCAGCGGGCTGCCGTCCTCGATGCCGTCGAGCAGTCCGTCCAGCCAGGCCAGCGCGGCCTCCCGGCCGGTGAAGCTGCCGGTGGCCGGGGGCAGCTGGCGGGGCACCACCAGTTCCGGGCCCGCCGGTTCGGCCGCGCGCAGCAGGCTGGGGTCGCCGCGCAGGATTTGCTGGTGCAGCTCACGCAGCTCCAGCCCCGGCTCGATGCCCAGCTCGGCCCGCACCACCGCGCGGGCCTGCCGGTACGCCGAGAGCGCCTCGGCCTGCCGGCCGGCGCGGTAGAGCGCGAGCAGCAGCTGCGCCCACAGCTTCTCCCGCAGCGGGTCCTCGCCGAGCAGGCCGCGCAGCACCGCGGTGGCCGCGTCGTGCTGACCGGCGGCCAGCATCGCCGCCACCCGCACGTCCTGCACCAGCCAGCGCTGGTCCAGCGCGGCCGCGGCGGCCGCGCGGGCCGCCTCGGTGTCCAGCTCACTGAAGGGCGTGCCCCGCCACAGCTCCAGCGCCTCACCGGCCAGGCGCAGCGCGAGCTCGGCGTCACCGGCGCTGAGCGCGGCGCCCGCGTTGTGCAGCAGCTCGCTGAACACCGACAGGTCCAGCGCGTCGGCCGGCAGGTCCAGCCGGTAGCCGCCGGGCTGGCTGGAGATGCGCAGGTCGGGGTGCAGCTGGCGGCGCAGTTCCCAGACGTAGGTCTTGAGGTTGCCCGGCGCCGAGCGGGGAGGCTGCTCGCCCCACACCGCGTGCACCAGCGCCTCGGTCGAGACGGTGGCGCCCGCGTGCAGCGCGAGGGTGGCCAGCACCAGCCGTTGTTTGCGCGCGGCCAGGTGCACGGGTTCCCGGTCCGGCCCCCTCGCCGTCAGTGGACCGAGCACGTGCAACAACATCCACGGACCCCCAGTGGACTCCCGCTGGACCGGCGCTGGACCGGTCCGGGGCATCCTGTTCATGGTTCGGCACGGGCTCGCCCGGCCACCCGGGGTGGAGGACTCGTAGGTGGCCAGCCGGACCGTTCTGGGGAGGACGGGTGGCCCTCGGCAGGAGGTCGCGATTCCTGACTGGGGGTCACCGCCTCATCTGGACCAGCCTAGGCGCGCAGGCGCTGCAACAGGGGGTGTTGCACAAGATCTCCAATGCTGGGCTGTGACGCGAACGGCGTGCGGAGGGGCCTCCGCACGCCGTTTTCGTCTGCCCGGCGCCGCCGGGTCCGCTCAGCTGGTGATGTCCTTGGTGGCGAACCGGCGGGCCGCCAGCATCAGGAACACCGTGCCGTAGACCAGCGCGGACAACACGCCGCTGGCCATGCCGGTCCAGTCGATGTCGGTGCTGAGCAGGTCGGCCCAGGCGAAGGAGTAGTGCGTGGGCAGGTAGTTGCGCAGGCTGCCCAGGTCGGTGATCTGGTCCAGGATCTGCGAGACGATGGAGACCAGCGCGGCCCCGCCCACCGCGGACAGCGGCGCGTCGGTGGACACCGACAGGTACAGCGCCAGCCCGGCCACCCAGAACAGGTGGATCATCAGGTACAGCATGGCCAGCCCGAGCGCGCTGAGCCCGTCGGCCAGCGCCACCGACTCGCCGGTGGGCGTGACCATGTCACCGCCGCCGTAGAAGATCAGCCCGACGATCAGGGCCATGCCGGGCAGCACGATCAGCCCGGCGATGGCCAGCATGCCGGAGACGATCGCCTTCTGCCGCAGCAGCCGTCCGCGCGGCACCGGGATGGCCAGCAGGTACTTCAGGCTGGACCAGGATGCCTCGCTGGCCACGGTGTCGCCGAAGAACAGCGCGACCACGACCACCAGCAGGAAGCTGGAGGAGGCGAACAGCGCGAAGGTGACGAAGTTCTGCCCGCTGGCGGTGGCCAGGTCGACCAGGCCGCCGGAACGGCGGGCGTTCTGGCTGGCGCCCAGCTCGAAGGCCAGCAGCAGCACGATCGGCAGCACCGCCAGCAGCGCCAGGGTGACCTGGGTGCGGCGGCGGCGCAGCTGGCGGGCCAGCTCCACCCTGATCGGCAGCGTGTGCGAGGCCCGGTAGCCCTCGATGGAACCGTCCGCGGCGACCTTGCGGTCGGTCAGCGGGTGCGTCACAGCCGTTTCCTCGCTCACTGCACGGTCTCCTCTCCCACCAGCTGGAGGAACGCGTCCTCCAGCCGTCGGCGCGGCCCGACCTGCTCGACCGCGACCCCGGCGTGCACCAGCGCGTTCACCGCCACTGAGCGGGGCAGCGCGCCCAGGTCGGCGTGCACCGTGCTGCCCTCGGCGCTGACCTCGCCGACGCCGTCGACCGCCTTGAGCGCGATCACCGCGTCGGAGGGGTTGTCCACCCGGAAGCTGACCTCGCCGCCGCCGGCCACGATCTCGGCCACCTCGCCCTCGGCGACCAGCCGTCCCCGGTGCATGACCACCACGTGGCTGCACGTCTGCTCCACCTCGGCGAGCAGGTGGCTGGAGACGACCACAGTGCGGCCGGTCTCGGCGTAGCGGCGCAGCACGTCGCGCATGTGGTGGATCTGCGGCGGGTCCAGCCCGTTGGCCGGTTCGTCGAGCACCAGCAGGTCCGGCAGGCCGAGCATGGCCTGGGCGATGGCCAGCCGCTGCCGCATGCCCTGGCTGTAGGTGCCGACCTTGCGGCGCACCGCGGTGCCCAGCCCGGCGATCTCCAGCGCCTCGGCGAACCTGGCCTCGGCCACCGGGCGGCCGGTGGCGGCCCAGTACAGGTGCAGGTTCGCGGTGCCGGACAGGTGCGGCAGGAAGCCGGAGCCCTCCACGAACGAGCCGGTCCGGGACAGCACCGGCGCGCCGGAGTGCACCAGGTGCCCGAACACCCTGATCTCGCCCTCGGTGGGTTGCACCAGGCCCATCAGCATGCGCAGCGTGGTGGTCTTGCCCGCGCCGTTGGGACCGAGCAGGCCCAGCACCTGACCACGCTCGACCGTGAAGGACAGCCCGTCGACCGCGGTGAGCTTGCCGGGGTAGGACTTGGTGAGGTCGCGGATGACCAGCGGGGTCTCCAGCAGCTCCTCGTCCACGTCGTCGGCCCGGCGGCGGCGGATCGCGGCCACGGCCGAGGCGATCAGCGCGACCGCCAGCACCCCGCCGATCCCGGCCAGCGTGCCCCACGGGACCACACCGGCCGAGCGCTGGCCGGGCACCAGCGGCACCGCCAGCGCGTTGTCCCCGGCCAGGCCGACCCGGAACACCGCCGGGTCCACGCTGGGCGCGTAGGACTGGTCGGTGGTCGCGGCGACCACCATCAGCCGGTTGCCCTCGGCCACCGGGCGGACCACGCCGGGCAGGGTCACGGTGACCTCGACCGGGCTGCCGTCCTGCGGCAGGTCCTTCACCCGGACCGGGGCGACCGCGCCACCGGCCAGGGTCCGCTGGCCTTCCTTGGCGACCTCGTAGAGCTTGACGAACAGCACCGCCTCGCCGGGGTTCGGCTGGCCGGGCACCCCGCTGACCTTCAGCCGCACCTGCGGCGCGCCCGCGATCAGCACCTGCTCGGTCACCGGCTCGGAGCCGAAGGCGGCGAACTGGCCGGGGATGTCCACCGCGAGGTTGGTGGCGATGGCGCTGCCGCCGCTGCCGCCGCCGACCCGGCCGCTGAGGCCGGGCACCGCGCTCAGCGCCGCGGGGTTGCCGCCTGCCGGGTTGAGCACCGGCTGCTCCGGCCCGGTCAGCGCGATCTTCTGCTGCTGCACCGGCGCGTTGTCCGGACCGGCCAGGCCGGGGTAGTTCGACACCGAGACGGTGCGCACCGCCGGAGCGCCGGTGCGCCGGAACGAGCCCTGCACCGCGTACTCGAACTCGGTGCCGGGGTCCGCGCCGCGGCCGGCCAGGTGGAAGTCGAACCACTGGCCGATCTCCGCGCGCAGCGCCGGTCCCGGCGCTGCGCCGTCGTGGCCACCGGCGTACCAGACCGTCTTGACCTTGCCGCCGGCCGCGGCGATCTGGCGGGCGTTGGCATCGGACTGGTCCAGGCCGAAGAGGGTGTCCGCCTCGCCCTGGACGATCATCGAGGGCACCGTGATCCGGTTGGTCACGCTGGCCGGGGAGGACCGGTGCAGCAGGTCCACGGTCGCCTGGGAGGCGCGGCCGGTGGTGGCCGCCTCGCGGTAGGCCGCGCACACCTCGGGCCGGAACCGGCCACAGGTCAGCTCCTGCCCGCGCGGCTGGCCCTCGCCGGGCCGGCCCATGCCCTGACCACGGTCCTGGCCCTGGCCGGCGTCACCGGCGCCGGGCAGCGGTTCGGGCTGGCTGGTGGTGCTGCTGCCGGGTTCGGGGGCCTCGCCGCGCGGTTCGCCACCGGCCACCGAGGCCGGGCCGAGCCCGGCGGAGAAGAACAGTCCGGCCCAGGTCCGCTTGAACACCCCGTCGGTGCCGAACGCGCCGGCCGCGGGAGTGCCCGCGGCCAGCGGCTGGGTGCTCCCGGCGTTGGGCAGCAGCGCCTGATTCAGGTCGTTCCAGGTGATCACCGGCGCGATCGCGTCCACCCTGCGGTCGTACCCGGCCAGCATCAGCGCGAGCGCGCCGCCGTAGGAGCCGCCGGTGACGCCGACCTTGGGGTCGTTGTCGCCGTCCTTGGTCACCTCCGGCTGCCGGGACAGCCAGTCCACGAGCTGCTTGGCGTCCTCGACCTCGTACTCCGGCGCGTTCAGCGCGATCTGCCCGGTGGAGGCGCCGAAGCCGCGCGCGGAGTAGGCCAGCGCGACGAACCCGCGCTCGGCCAGCTCGCGGGACTCCTGCGCGACGCTGTTCTTGTTGCCGCCGAAGCCGTGCGCGACGATCACCGCGGGGGCCGGTGTCCGCTCCGGCAGGTACAGGGTGGCGTCGAGCTGGATGGGCTCGTCCTTGCGCGGTCCGTCCACCACGTCCAGGCGTAGCTCGCGCTGGCTGACGGTGGGCTTGACCTCGTCACGCTGGGACCACCAGAAGCCGCCGGCCGCGATCAGCAGCAGGGCGACGACAGCGAGCAGGGACCATGTCCTGCGGGCACGGGAGGGCCGGGGCACAACGCCAAGCTAGGCCAACGTTGGTCAGGGGAGTGTGTGGCCCAGCCGAATCGGTATAGATCCGGTGTGCAGGGGGAAACCCCAACTCTGTGGGTCCGGCGCGGGTGAGATGTCGATCACCGGGTGATCAGTCCGGTGAGGTCCTCGGCGTGCTCCACCCTGGGCGGCTCGCACAGGTGCTCGCTGACCGCGTCCCGCCAGCGCAGGAACGCCTCCGAGCGGTAGAAGTCCTCGGTGTGCGCCTCCAGTGTCGCCCACTCCGAGAGCAGCACGAACCGCTCCGGCGCGGAGGTGCAGCGGACCAGCCGGGCGGAGTGGCAGCCGGCGGCGGCGAGCAGCTCGGGCAGCGCCTTGTCCACCGCGATCAGGAACTCCGCCTCCGCGCCCGGCACGACCAGCAGCTCGGTGATGGTCAGGATCACGGCGCACCCGCCGGGTCGAACAGCTCGATCAGCGGCGGGGCGGCGAACAGCGGGGTCAGCTCCGGCGGCCACTGCCGCGTGGGCGCAGCCGAACGGGTGATCGTCTCCCACTCCACCAGCAGCACGAACCGGCTCGGGTTCTCCAGGCCCCTGGTCAGCCTGGCCGAGAGGCAGCCGGGTTCGGTGAGCAGTCGCCGCACCGTGACCTCGGCGAACGCGGTGAACCGCTCCTCTGCGCCCGGACGGAGCAGGAGCTCGGTGATCTCCAGCACCATGGGGGAGATCTTTTCACCCCAAGGGGGCCTTCAACAGTGCCCCGGATCACCCCTACTGGTGGACTTCAGGGTTCACATGAGAACGTTACACCGCTTGGAGGGGAGTATTCCTTCGCGGCGACATCGTCATCACGGCCGTCCCCAGTGACGTCCCGGTGCCGTCGACCGGCCTCTGGTCCGGTGGAAGAGACCTCCGGTCAGTGGCGTGTGTCTGGTGGCGTGTGCCCATGAACCGGAGGTGAACTGTGCTCGTCCCCGCTTGGCTGTGGATCGCAACTGTGGTCGGACTACTGGCCCTGATCGCGATCGACCTCGTGATCGTCGACCGCAAACCGCACGAGGTGACGGTCGGGGAGGCCTCCCGCTGGGTCATCTTCTACGTGGCCGCCGCGGTGCTCTTCGGACTCGGGCTCTGGTATTTCTCCGGATCCCAGTACGCCGGGGAGTTCTTTGCCGGCTACATCACCGAATACTCGTTGAGTATCGACAACCTGTTCGTGTTCGTGATCATCATGAGCACGTTCGCGGTCCCCTCGATCCACCAGCACAAGGTGCTGCTCATCGGCATCCTGTTGGCACTGGTCATGCGCGGCGCGTTCATCGCGGCAGGCGCGGCGCTGATCGAGCAGTTCAGCTGGATCTTCTACATCTTCGGTGGCTTCCTGCTCTTCGTGGCCTACAAGCAGGCGCGGCAGGGCGAGGGCAACGAGGAGGAGTTCAAGGAGCCCAAGCTCGTCGGCTACGCCCGCAAGGTGCTGCCGGTGACCAAGGACTACCAGGGCGCCAAGTCCTTCGTGAAGATCGACGGCAAGCGCTGGGTCACCCCGATGTTCATCGTGATGCTGGCGATCGGCCTGACCGACCTGCTCTTCGCGGTCGACTCGATCCCGGCGATCTTCGCGCTGACCAAGGAGCCCTACTTGGTCTTCACCGCCAACGCCTTCGCGCTGATGGGCCTGCGGCAGCTGTACTTCCTCATCGGCGGCCTGCTCAACCGCCTGGTGTACCTGCACATCGGCCTGGCGGTCATCCTCGGCTTCATCGGCTTCAAGCTGGTGTTCGAGGCGCTGGCCTCCAACAACCTGCCGTTCCTCAACGACGGCAAGCCGATCTCCTGGGCCCCGCACATCGGCATCGAGGTCTCGCTGCCGTTCATCATCGGCGTGCTGATCATCACCACCGTGGCCAGCCTGCTCAAGACCCGCAACGACGCCAAGAAGGACGAGGCGGCCGCCGCCAAGTGACGGCGAACTGAAAGGCTCGTGGGAAGGTCCTCCGGGCGGGTAGCTTGGCCCGCATGCGCCCGGAGGATCTTCCTTTTCTGCGAGTTCCCGGTATCCCCGCCCTGCACGGCGACCACCTGGTGGTGGCGGTCTCCAGTGCCGACGTCGCCGCCGACGCCTACCGGGGCGGGCTGTGGCGGGTGCCGCTGGCCGGTGGCACGCCGAGGCGGATCAGCACCGGGCTCGCCGACACCCAGCCGAGGATCTCCCCGGACGGCGCCTGGCTGGCCTTCCTGCGGGTGGCCGGTGACTCCGGCACCGAGGCCAGGCCGCAGCTCTACGTCATGCCCACCGCCGGTGGCGAGCCGGTGCGGCTCACCGAGCTGCCGCTGGGCGCCGGTGTGCCCGCCTGGGCGCCGGACTCCGGCTCGCTGGCCTTCACCGCCAGGGTGCCCGAGCCGGGCCGCTACGGCACCGCCAAGGGCGTCGGGCCCGAGGCCGAGCCGCCGCGCCGGATCACCGGTCTGACCTACCGCTTCGACGGCATCGGCTTCCTCGGCGACCGCCCGGCCCAGGTGCACGTGGTCGGCCTGCCGGGACCCGACGGCGCGACCACGCCGCCGCGGCGGCTCACCGAGCTGACCGTGGACGCCGCCGACGTCAGCTTCACCCCGGACGGGCGGCACGTGCTGTTCACCGCCCACCGCGCGCTCGGCGCGGAGGGGCCCACCTTCCACACCGACGTCTACGCGGTCCCGGTGGCCGGTGGCGAGCCGGTGCTGGTGGTGCGCACCGAGGGCTCCGCGGAGTACCCGGTGGCCGACGGGGACACCGTGTACTTCCTCGGCGAGCACTTCCGGCCGGGCCGCTGGGTCGCGGTCAACCCCGGCCTGTGGTCGGCCCCGCTGCGACTGGACGGCGAACCGGAGCATCCGCTACGGTTGACCGAGGCGGAGTCGGTCGCGGTTGAGCGGGCGCCCGGTCCGCCCGTGGTGGTCGAGGGTGGCGTGCTGGTCGCGGTGGCGCACCGGGGCGCGGTGCAGGTCCGCCTAGTGCCCTCGGGCGCCAAGGAGGCGCCGCTGGCCGAGCTGCCGCTGCTGGCCGGCGAGCGGGCCGCGGTGCTCGGCTTCACCGCGCACGGCGGGCGCGCCGTCGCGGTGGTGTCCACTGTGGACAACCCCGGCGAGGTGGTGCTGCTGGGCGAGAACCCGGTGACACTGACCGACTTCAACGCCGACCTGCGGGCCAAGGGTCTGCGCGGCTGGCGGGAGGTCGAGACCACCGCGCCGGACGGCTACCCGGTGCACGGCTGGGTCATGCTGCCCGAGGGCGAGGGTCCGCACCCGGTGCTGCTGTCCATCCACGGCGGTCCGTTCCGCTTCTACAGCTGGGGCTTCTTCGACGAGGCCCAGGTCTACGCCGGCGCCGGGTACGCGGTGGTGCTGGGCAACCCGCGCGGCTCGGCCAGCTACGGCGAGGCGCACGGGGCGGTGGTGGCCGGCACCGGTCTCGGCGTGGCCGAGGACACCGGTGACCTGCTCGCGCTGCTGGACGCGGCCCTGGAGTCCCCGGAGCTGGACGCGGACCGGGTGGGCGTGATGGGCGGCTCCTACGGCGGCTTCATGACCGGCTGGCTGGCCGCGCACCACGGCGAGCGCTTCCGCGCGGCCTGGAGCGAGCGCGCGCTCAACGCCTGGGACTCCTTCGTCGGCTCCTCCGACATCGGCTGGTGGTTCGCCGAGGCCTACGGCAAGGACGAGGAGACCCGGCGCAGGCAGAGCCCGCTCACGCACGCGGACAAGATCACCATCCCGTTCCTGATCGCGCACTCCGAACAGGACTGGCGCTGCCCGGTGGAGCAGGCCCAGCGGATGTTCGTGGCCCTGCAACGCAACGGCACGCCCTCGGAACTGCTGCTCTTCCCCGGCGAGGGGCACGAGCTGACCAGGAGCGGGCGGCCGAAGCACCGGGTGCAGCGCTTCGACGCGGTGCTGGAATGGTGGTCCCGGCACCTCCTCTAGGGTGAACCGCCGTGACCAGCTTGTCCGAACGCTCGATCGGCCGGATCCCGCACCTGGGCCGCTGGGCCGTCCTCGCCCTGATCGGCGCGGTGCTGCTGCACGGGGCGATGTTCCTGCTCTGGCCCAAGGCCGCGCCGGTCGGGGTGGACATGAACATCTACCGCGCCGGCGGCCTGGCTGTCTGGGAGGGCCGGGCGCTCTACCAGGGGCCGGTGACCTACCAGAACCTGTTCACCTACCCGCCGATCTCGGCGCTGGTGTTCGTGCCGTTGACCGTGCTGCCGATCATCCCGCTGGTGGTGCTCACCCTGCTCGCGCACTTCGCGCTGCTGGTCCTGGTGGTGCGGCAGTGCTGGCTGCTGCTGGGCTACCGGGCCGACCGGACCGCGTGGCTGGTCTCGGTGCTGGTGGCCGGGTTCGCGCTGTGGCTGGAGCCGGTGTGGCTGACCGTGGCGCTGGGCCAGGTCAACCTGCTGCTGATGCTGCTGGTGCTCTGGGACGCCCGCTCGGTGCGCGCGGGCTCCCGCTGGCAGGGCGCCGGCATCGGGCTGGCCGCCGGGTTCAAGCTCACCCCGGTGATCTTCATCGCCTTCCTGCTGGTCACCGGCCGGTTCCGGGCCGCGGGCACTGCGGTGCTGACCTTCCTCGGCACGGTCGCGCTCGGCTTCCTGGTGGTGCCCTCCGACGCCTGGCAGTACTGGACGAGCACCTTCTTCAACGCCAACCGGATCGGTGACCTGGCCTCCAGCAGCAACCAGTCCCTGGCCGGCATGCTGGCCCGTTTCGCGGGCACCAACCAGCCGGCGAGCTGGCCCTGGCTGCTGGTGGCCGGACTGGCCGGGATCGCCGGGTTCGCGGTCGCCTGGCGGGCGCACCGGCGCGGGGAGGTGCTGCTGAGCTGGACGGTGGTCGGGCTGACCGGCTGCGCGGTGTCCCCGTTCTCCTGGGAGCACCACTGGGTGTGGTTCCTGCCGCTGCTGGTCTTCGCGCTCGACCTGGTGCTGACCGGACAGCGCGCCCTCGGCCTGCCGCTGCTGGCCGGCGGGTACCTGCTGGCCTTCTGCTGGTTCACCCAGTGGACGCCGTTCGGGTCCTCCCAGGAACCGGGCAAGGGCCTGTTCTCCTGGGACTCCGGTCCGTTGCAGGTGCTCACCCGCAACGTGTTCGTGCTGATCTTCGTGGGCGCGTTGGTGCTGGTCACCGTGCACTTGCGGCGCGAGAGCGGGAAAATCCCTGGCCTGGAGCCGGTGCCGTCCCGCAGGCTCTTGTCATGACATGGACGGTGCGCCAGGCAGAACCGGCGGATGCGGCGGAGATCGCCCGTATCAACGTGCTGAGCTGGCAGTACGCCTATCGAGGCATCGTCGCTGACGAGCTGCTCGACCAGATGAGCTCGCAGCGCCGGGCCCCCGGCTGGGAGACCTGGCTGAGCAGGCCGGGAGCGGACACGGTGTTCGTCGCCGAGGACCGGACCGGCCGGATCGGCGCGTACTGCGCGGTCCGGGAGAACCAGGACGGGACGGGAGAGCTGGTCGCCCACTACGGCGACCCGAAACTGTGGGGCACCGGCGCGGGCCGCGCGGTGCACCACGCCGGGCTGCGGCACCTCGCCGCGCTCGGCCACACCCACGCCGAGCTGTGGGTGTTCCAGGCCAACATGCTGGCCCGCAACTTCTACCGGGCGCACGGCTGGCGCCCCGACGGCGCGGTCCGCGCCGACTGCCTCCAGGAGCAGGAGATCCCCACCTGCCGCTACCGGCTCCGGTTGCCGAGCTACCTGCCCCGGACCGCCTGACTCCCAGCCCGATGGCCCCGGCCTCCCCGCCGGGGCCCTTTCCTCAGCCGAGCAGGGTGTAGTTGAGCTCCTCGCAGATCCGGGCCAGCGGCAGGTCCAGGCCCGGGTGGTCCAGCGGCAGCAGCACGTCCGGCGCGATCGGCAGCGCGCTCATGCCCGGCGGGTCCCACAGGCAGATCGCCGGGTTGCCGGTGTCCATCGAGGAGCGGTACCAGAGCCCGTCCAGCTCCGGGTAGGCCGCGCGGATCGCCCTGGCCCAGGCCTGGGTGCGGTCCTTGGGGCCGGTGCTGATCGACTGCGAGGCGCCTGCCCTGGTGGGCCAGAGACCGGAGAGGTCCAGCAGGCGCAGCGTGCGGCGCGGACGCAGCACCACCAGGTGCGGGCTGCGGGTGCGCCGGTCCACCGTGGAGGTGGCCTGGTAGACCTCGGCGACGCTGGTGCGCACCGAGAGACCGAAGTAGAGCACGCCGTGCTCGTGGGTCTCGATCGGGCGGCCGTCCAGGGTGGCCGGATGCGGGTCGAACCGGGCGTGCGGGAGCGGTCCGGCGTACCGGAAGGAGTTCCACCGCTGTGGGTGGGTGCCGCCCGCGGCGAAGATGCGCACCAGACGGGTCGCGCGGTGTACGGCGACGACGTCCTCGGTTCGGCGCAGCAACGCTTGCAGCGCAGCCGGAGTCGGCGGCGGAGGAAGCCGGGCCAAGTCGTGTGTCCTGTTCGCTGGTCTCGCGTGAAGTCGCTTACCTAGGTGGTCTCAGTGGACCATCAGGCCGGCGTCCCCAGCGTCGAGGCCAGCGTCGCGACCCGGCGCGGGTCACCACCGGCAAGCAGCCAGTCGCGGGGGGAGGTCGGCCGGTCGCCGAGCAGCAGGTCCTCCTGGGGGGTCGTCATGAACGCCGCGACCACCATCTGGGGCTGGTCGGCAGGCACCTTCGCCAGCACCATACCCAGACCGGGCAGCACCCCGCTGTCGGTGAACTGCCAGGCGGGCAGCCGCCAGCCGCCGCGGTCCTTCCACCCGGTGAGCCGACCGGCGCTCACCCGGTGCCGGATCCGGCTGGTGTCCACGCCCACCCGTTCGGCCGCTTCGGCCACGGTCATGGCGGAGTCGCGCAGCACCGCCTGGGAGGCCACCGCCTTCGCCCTGGGGTCCCGCTCACCGTCGGCCCTCGGGCTCAGGTCGACTCCGACCGCGGCCAGCGCGGCGCGCTGATCAGCGGAGAAGTACGCCCCGGGGTCCGGGTGCGGCGGTGCCAGCTTGCGTGCGGCGTCCTCCACCAGGGACAGGAACTCGGTGGCGGTGACCCGCAGTCCGGCTCTGGCCAAGACATCCTCCAACGCAATGCTCATGCGCACAGAGTAGCTCATGTGTGCGCAAACGTGCGCTTTCGTCGCTGAGGAGAACTAGTTTCCTAGGCCAACCGTGAGTGGGTGGATTACGGCCCGTGCACGGCACCTCGTGGGAAAGTCACACATCTTGTCAGGGTCCCATGACCTGTGGTGTTGCCGCGGTCACAACTACGTGACGAGCCAGCACGGCGACCATGACGCGGGTGTGAAACCGGTGTTGGGTACCCTCGCCCGGAGTAGCAGCGCCGCCAGAAGTTCGGGGTGAGGGACATCTCCAAGGTCAACATTTCAGCGTCGAACGCCGCGCCCGCCTGGCGTCTGCCAGCCGCGGTCGCCCTGATGCTGGCCGCGGGGTTCGGTCTCATCACGCTGTTCAACATCGGCAAGCCGTTCTACTACCTCGACCTGCAGGTCTACCGCGCAGGTGGGCTGACCTGGCTGAACGGGCTGAGCCTGTACGAACCGAGCTTCCCGCGCCCGTTCCACCTGGACTTCCCGCTGCCCTTCACCTACCCGCCGCTGGCCGCGGTGCTGTTCGCGCCGGTGGGCCTGCTGCCGTTCTGGGTGAGCGCGGTGCTGTTCGCGGTGCTCAGCCTGCTGGCCCTGTTCGGCACCGGCGCGATGGTGGGCAGGCGGCTGGGCCTGGAGCGCCGCGCCGCGTGGTACGTCGCCTCGGTGATCGGCCTGGCCTGCGTGGTCCTGGAGCCCATCCGCGAGACGCTGATGTTCGGCCAGGTCAACCTGATCCTGATGGTGATGATCGCGGCCGACTGCCTGCTGAAGAAGACCCCGTGGCCGCGCGGCATGATGATCGGCCTGGCCGCCGCGATCAAGCTCACCCCGCTGGCCTTCCTGTTGTACTTCCTGGTCAAGCTCCAGTGGCGGCCGATGTTCGTCGCGGTCGGCTCCTTCCTCGGCTTCGGCGCCCTCGGCTTCCTGCTCTCGCCGGGCAACTCGGTGCAGTACTGGTTCCACACGCTGATCGACCCGGGCCGCATCGGCTCGCCGGTCTACGCCAACAACCAGTCCGTGCGCGGCGTGATCTCCCGCATCGGCATGGACTCCTCGGTGCTGTGGCTGGTCCTCGCGCTGGCGATCGCCGCGGTGGCCGCACTGGCCGTCCACCGGCTGCGCGCCGCCGGCCACGACCTGCACGCGCTGCTGGTGGTGGCCACCGCGGGGCTGCTGGCCTCGCCGGTGTCCTGGTCGCACCACTGGGTGTGGATCGGCCCGGTGGTCGTGCTGCTGGCGGTCAAGATCGCCCAGACCGCGGCCGCCAGGGTCCGCCTTGTGGCCATCGGCCTGCCGCTGGCGCTGATCTTCGGCTTCGGGCCGCACCAGTACCTGCCCAAGGGCGAGGACCAGGAGCTGAAGTGGACGCTCGGGCAGAACCTGCTCGGCAACAGCTACGTGCTGGTGGCGCTGGTGTTCATCGTGGTGAGCTGCGTGTACGCGCTGCGGCTGACCAGCTCCGCCGAACCCCCGCCGATCCAGGCGGACCCGGCGCGGGCGGCGTAGTTCTCCCGGTTTCGCGGGAGTAGCGGGCGGACGACCCAGCTCGCCTGGGTCGGTTCCCTAGTGCTGGAGGAGCGGGCGCGGCGGATCGTCGCCTACCTGTACGAGGCGCTGATCCGTGCGTTTGGGCTGATCGGCACGCAGGGCCGGTGCTGCGGTTGCTGCTGACTGGCCGGGATGACCTTTCCGCGTTTGCGGCTGCGGAACTGGCGGAGCTGGGGGCCGGTTCCGGGTGGAGGCCGCGGCCGTGCTCCAGCAACGGATCGAGGACGACCACTGGTCGACCAGCCAACGAATCTTCGCCGCAGAGGAGCTGCTCAGACTGGGGGACATCGACTTGGGTGCAGCAGCTCGCTACCTGAAGGAAATCGCCACGACTGAAGGCGACGAGCCGGACTTCCACATGCGGATACCGGCGTTGCGGACGTGGTGGCAGTACTCGCACGGAGATCGGCCGTTGGTCGTCAAGATGGCACAGGAGCTGGGTGAGACCGCCCAGAACGCGTGGCAGCGTAAGGCCGTCGCCGAGTTCCTCAGACTGGTGGAAACCTTGCCCGCGCTTGAGGGTTTCGGCTGAGCCGGTGGGGCGAGCCGGAGCCCGCCCCACCCGCGTGCTCAGCGCAGCCCGTTGTCCAGCGCCGTGGTGAGTGAGCCGTTCCCGGTGTCCCCGGACATCTCCCACACCATCGCGCCCAACAGGTTCTTGCTCTTCAGCCAGGCCGTCTTCTTGCCGATCGACCAGGCGTCGTCGAAACTCCACCACTGGCCGTTGTTGCCGGTGTAGCCGTAGGTGGACACCGACTGCTCGTCGTGGTGGATCGTCATGCCCGGCACGCTGGCGAGCAGGTTGCTGTAACCACGTGTGCCCGCCTCCTCGGCGAACTGGCCTGGCGCGGCCCCGTTCGCGGCCTGCCACTCGCCCTTCTTGCCACCGTCGGTGACCTGCTGCCAGCCGCGGCCGTAGTAGGCGAAGCCGATGGTGAGCTTGCGCGGGTTCACCCCGGCCTTGAGGTAGTGGTTGACCGCGTTCTCCACGCTGAAGTGGACGTTGTACGGGTCCTCGGTGTCGGTGTACAGGTTGCCCTGGTGGCCGGTTCGCTTGGGCTCCCAGGAGTTGTCGCTGCCGGCGCCGTGGAAGTCGTAGCCCTGGACGTTGGCCATGTCGAGGTACTTGAAGACGTGGTCGGGTCCGGAGATCTCCCAGCCCGCGTCGACCTTGGCCGGGTCGGCGGGGGTGAAGGCGGTCAGCTGGTACTGCTTCTTGTTCTGCTGGCCCAGCGCGTCCAGCTGCCGCCGGAACTCCGCCACCAGCAGGGTGTTGTTGCGCTTGTCGTTGGGGCTGATGTGGTTGCCCGCGTGCCCTTCGGCGCCCGGCCACTCCCAGTCCAGGTCGATGCCGTCGAAGATGCCGGCGGCCGAGCCCGCGCCGCCCGCGCCGTTGTAGGTGGGCAGGTTGCCCTTGATGTAGATGTCGAGGCAGCTGCTGACGAACTTCTTGCGGGCCGCGTCGGTGGCGGCCACGTCGGAGAAGTACTTCGAGTAGGTCCAGCCGCCGAGTGAGATCAACACCTTCAGGTGCGGGTGCTTGGCCTTGAGCTTGCGGAGCTGGTTGTAGTTGCCGCGCAACGGTTCCCAGCCGGTGTCGGCCACCCCGTCCACCGACTGCCCGGCGGCGAACGGACGGCTGTAGTCGGCCTCGGCGTCGCCTGCCCCGTCACCCTGGTTCGGGTCCTGCGGGTCGGCGCTGGTGCCCTTGGTGACGCCCTGCAGACAGGTCAGGTTGACCGGGTCGATGTTGGCGAAGGCGTAGTTGATGTGGGTCAGCTTGGCCGCGGCGCCGCTGGTGTCCAGGTTGCGCACGAAGAACTGGCGGCCGTAGATGCCCCACTGCACGAAGTAGCCGACCCTGGCGTGTTTGCCGGGACCGACCAGGTCGTCGGTGGTCACCGCGACCTCGTTGCTCAGCGCGGACTGGTTGTCGTAGTTGTCCCTCGCCCGCACGGTGAACCGGTAGGCGGTGCTCGGCGACAGACCCTCCACAGTGGACGATGTGCCGGTCACGGTCGCGGCATATACACCATCGCGATATATATCGTAGTTCGCGATACCCGAGTTGTCGGTGGAGGCGTTCCAGGCCAGCGCGACGCTGGTGGAGGTCTTGCCGGTGCTGCGCAGGTTGCCGGGCACGGTCGGCGGCTGGGTGTCGTCGCCGGGGTTGTTGGTGCGCACGGTGACCGCCGCGCTGGCCGGGGAGAGGTTGCCCCTGGTGTCGCGGGCCTTGACGGTGAAGGTGTAGTCGGTGTTCGGGGTCAGGCCGGTCACCGTGCCGGAGGTCCCGGTCACCGAGACCACGCCGGCGCCGCCGGTGATCTCGTAGCCCGCGACCGGGAAGTCACCGGCCACGGCCGCGGTCCAGGCCAGGGTGACGGTCTTGGTGGTCTTGCCGATGCTTCGCAGGCCGGTCGGGGCCTCCGGGCCGCGGTCGGCCGCGCCGTCGCACTTGTTGCCGTTGATCCGGCAGTTCGCGGGCACGCCGGTCCCGGTGAGCTGGAAGGTCGGGCTGTACGGCTCGGTGGTCGCGCCCGGGTTGACCCTGGCGTTGTAGTGCTCGTGGTCGATGGTGACCCGGTTGCCGGACACCGTGGTCTTGCCGTACCAGGTGTTGCTCACCGTGGTGCCGGCCGGCAGGTCGAACTCGATCTTCCAGCCGGTGATCGCCGCGGCGGTGGGGTTGCTGATGACGTACTTGCCCTGCCGGTCCGCGCCGGAGTAGCTGGCGGTGAGCCCGGCGGCGGCGCTGGCCGCGGGGGCGAGGGCGGTGAGTCCGAGCAGGGGAAGGAGCAACAGGGCCGTGCCGGCGGCGAGCGCCCGGCGGCTCCTGGCGAGGGCGGAGCTGATCCTGGACATGGTTCTCCCTCACAGGGATTCGCGCGCGCTCGGCGGAGCGCGCGGCGGAACTGAAGAACCAGCGGCGGATCGGAGTTCCCCGACGTTGCACCGAAGTTAGGACGACCGGCCACGGACGTCAATGGGTCTAGACCATTTGGGTCCGGCTCAGGAGCCGAACCGGCTACCCACCCGCACCGGGGCCACCGGCGCGCGCACGTCCCCGGCCGACACCGTCCCGGACACCTCGCCCCCGGGGCTGAACACGCTGACGTGCAAGGAGATCCGGACCGTCACCTGGGCGCCCGGGGCGAGCGCTCCGCTGACCGAGCACTCGGCCACCCGGCCCTGCTGCGCGCACCGGGTGCCATTGCCGCCCCGCGCGATGACCCACTCGGGCAGGGACAACCGGACCCGCACCGGCTCGGAGGCGGCGGTGCCGAGGTTGCGCACGGTCAGCCAGTAGCGAGCGGTGCCGCCGGGATGCGTCCGGCTGGACTCGGCGCTGGCGACCAGCCGGGCCTGGGCCGGCGGCGGGGGAGTGGTGGTCGGCGGAGGCGTGGTGGTGGTCGGAGGAGGCGAGGTGGTTGTGGTGGGGGTGGTGGTCGGGGCGCTGGTCGGCGTCCGGGGCGGGAGCGGGGTGGTGGGTGAGGGGTGGGGGTTGTGGTGGGCGGGGTTGGGGTGGGCGGGGTGGTGGTGGACGGGGGAGTGGGCGGGGGTGGGGTCGATGGGGTGGTCGGCTGGGTGGAGGGGGCCGGGCTTGGTGAGGTCGGGAGGGCCGCCGGTGGGGTTTGGACCCGGGGCTGGGCGGCTTCGGAGGGCTGGGCGGCCAGCGCGATGCTCACCGCGCCCACCCCGGCCGCGACCGCCACCAGCGCGGAGAAGGACTGGCCCAGCGAGCCGCCGGCACCGCCCGCGCCACCGCCAGCACCGCCGCCCGAACCGCCAGCACCCCCGCCGCCCGCGATTCCGTTGTCGCCAGCACTGCCCGCTCCGCCCGCGCCAGCCGCGCCGCCGCTCGCACCCGCCGCGCCAGCCGCACCGCCGAGTCCGCTGTCGCTCGCCGCGGCCGCCAGGTACCCGGCCGCCCCGACTCCCAGCACCAACGGTCCCGCCGCCGCTCGCAGCGCGCCGTTGAGGTCCACCAGTTCCGCCGCCAGTGCCCGGCACTGCTCGCAGGTGTCCAGGTGCGTCTCCACCTGCGCCGCCTCGCGCTTGGACAACCGGCTCCGGGTCCACGCGCCCAGCCGCTCGACCGTGGCGCGGCAGCGGCCGTTGTCCGTGTCGGCCAGGTGGACCTGCAGGTATGCCTGGCGCAGGCCCTCGCGGGCGCGGTAGGCCAGTGCGGAGACGCCGTTGGGGTTGAGGCCGAGCAGGGGGGCGACCTCGGCGGGGTTGTGGCCTTCGATCTCGGTGTACCAGAGCACCGCCTGCCAGCGTTCCGGCAGCCGCTGGAAGGCCTTGGCGGCCAGGGAGCGCTCGATGTCCTCGAACACGCTGGCCTGGGTCTCCACCTGGTCCGGGACCTCGCCCAGGTCGTCGCTGAGGGTGACCGGCTTGGCCCGCCGGTGCCGTTCGTAGGCGATGTTGCGCAGGGTGGTCAGCAGGTAGGAGCGGAACGCCAGCTCTGGGCCCTTGCCCGCCCGCAGCGCGTCCAGGACCTTGGTGAACGCCTCGGCGACCAGGTCGTCCACCTCGCTGGCGGCGCTGGCCAGCTGGCGGGCGAAGGCGGTCGCGGAGCCGACGTGCCGCCGGTACAGCTCGCCGTAACCGTCGGTGACACCGGCCCTGACCATGGTGATCAGCTCAGCGTCGCTGGGCACCTCGGCTCCTGGGGGTGTCTCCGACATTGCTCGTCCTCCGAACGGGGGCAGGGTCCGCCTGAGTGGGGGACCCCGTTCCCCCGGGTTCATGACGCGAACCCGGGGGACTGCGAGCTAAGTCATGCCGGAGCGCGGGCTACCCGGCGATCTTGGCCACCGCCTCCTGGACCGGGGTGTCGCCAGCGGTGAGCTCGACGGTCAGGCCGGCGGCGGCGGGGGTGTCCAGCAGGGCGAGCAGCACCGCGGCCACATCGGCCCTGGTGACCTGGGTGGGCTCGACCTTCGCCGCCAGGGTGACCCGGCCGGTCGGCTCCTCGTTGGTCAGGGTGACCGGGCGCAGGACGGTCCAGTCCAGGTCCCGGCGGCGCAGGTCCTCATCGGCCGCGCCCTTGGCCCGCAGGTAGTCGGCGAAGCTGGCCGGGTAGTCGCCCTGGGGGTCGGTGTCCGCGCCGTAGGAGGAGATCATCAGGTAGCGGCGCACCCCGGCCCGCTCGGCCGCCTCGGCCAGCAGCGCGGCCGCGCCGAGGTCCACGT
Organism: Crossiella sp. CA-258035; assembly: GCF_030064675.1. GTDB lineage: Bacteria > Actinomycetota > Actinomycetes > Mycobacteriales > Pseudonocardiaceae > Crossiella. The sequence continues at coordinate 6,702,377 of NZ_CP116413.1, read as the reverse complement.
TCTGCTTGCGGTCACTGCCGTCGGCCGACTTCTTGCCGCCCGCGCCCGCGGCGAAGACCACCGCGTCCGCCCCGGCCAGGCAGGCCACCACCTGCTCCACGGTGGCCGACTCCAGGTCCAGCTCCACCGGTTCGGCGCCCACGGCGCGCAGGTCGGCGGCGTGCTCGGGGTTGCGGATGAGCCCGGCCACGCTGTCGCCCCTGGCGGCGAGCAGGGCTTCGAGCTTGAGGGCGATCTGGCCGTGGCCTCCGGCGATGACGACGCGCATGCGGCCAAGGCTAATCCGGCCCGCCCCGGTGCGCCGGACGCGACCGGGGCGGGAGCCGGGGGATCAGTTGCCGCTGAGCTTCTCCACCGCGGCCAGCAGCACGCAGGTCACCACGCCCTCCATGGCCAGCGCGACCTCGCGGATCTCCGGGAAGGTCGGCGCCAGCCGGATGTTGCGGTCCCGCGGGTCGTTGCCGCCGGGGAAGGTGGCGCCGGCCGGGGTCAGCACGATGCCGGCCTCCTTGGCCAGCTGCACCACGCGCTTGGCGGTGCCGTCGAGCACGTCCAGGCTGATGAAGTAGCCGCCCTTGGGCTTGCTCCAGGCCGCCACCCCGGTGCCACCGAGACGCTTGTCCAGCATGTGCAGCACCATGTCGAACTTCGGCGCGATCACCTCGCGCTGCTTGACCATGTGCGCCAGCAGGCCGTCGGTGTCCTTGAGGAAGGCCACGTGCCGCAGCTGGTTGACCTTGTCCGGGCCGATGGTGCCGAAGCTCTGGTTCTTGGTCAGCCAGGCCACGTTCTCCGGCGAGCCGCCGAAGAAGGCCACCCCCGCCCCGGCGAAGGTGATCTTCGAGGAGGAGGCGAAGATGAAGGGGCGGTTGGGGTTCCCGGCCTCGGTCGCCAGCTCCAGCACGTTGGCGATCTCGATGGACTCCTCGGTGAGGTGGTGCAGCGCGTAGGCGTTGTCCCAGAACAGCCGGAAGTCCTTGGCCGCGGCCGGCATCGAGGCCAGGCGGCGCACCGTGTCCTCGGAGTAGACCGCGCCGGTGGGGTTGGCGTACTTGGGCACGCACCAGATGCCCTTGATCGAGGCGTCCTGCGCGACCAGCCGTTCCACCACGTCCATGTCGGGGCCGTGCTCGGTCATCGGCACCGGCACCGGCTCGATGCCGAACTGCGCCAGCAGCGAGAAGTGCCGGTCGTAACCGGGCACCGGGCAGAGGAACTTGACCTGCTGACCCACCCACGGCTCACCGTCGACCGGGCCCTTGAGCAGCGAGAACACGATGGTCTCGTGCATCACCGCGAGGCTGGAGTTGCCCAGCGCCAGCAGCTGCGGCACCGGCACGCCCAGCGGGCCGCTGAAGATCTCGCGCAGCTCCGGCAGACCCAGCAGACCACCGTAGTTGCGGGTGTCGGTGCCCCCGGCGGAGAAGATGTCCTTGCCCGGCAAGGTGAGCAGCTCGTTGGCCAGGTCGAGCTGCTCGGCGGCGGGCTTGCCCCTGGTGAGGTCCAGCTTCAGGTTCTGCGCCTTCAGCTCCTCGTAGGCCTTGCGCAGATCGGCCAGGGGGGCGGGCAGCTCGCCGGCGTCCAGCTTGGTCAGTTCCATGCCCCGCATTTTCCGCGCTCAGCGCAGCTCGGTGCCCACCGGGGTCTCCGCGCGGAACAGGTCCAGCACCGGGGAGTGCCGGTCGACCTCCTGGCGCAGCAGCTCGTAGCGCTCCCTGGCCTCCGGCCCGTCCAGCCGGACCCGCACCGTGATGCCGGTGAACCCGGGCCTGGTGTGCTCGGTGAGCCCGAAGAACCCGCGCCGGTCCAGCTCCCCGGTCACCTCCACCGACACCGAGCTGAGCCGGATGCCCAGGCGCGCGGCCCAGAACTGGTAGGTGAGGACCTGACAGGAGCCCAGCGAGGCCAGCGCGTACTCCACCGGGTTCGGCCCGGCGTCCGCGCCGCCGCGGGCCACGCACTCGTCCGCGGTCTGCTCGTGGCCGCGGACGCGCACCCGCACCCTGGTGTCCGTCCCGGCGACCACCGCGCAGTGCGCGTCGAAGACCGCCCCGGCGTGGTACGGATCCTCGGCGACCGCGCTGCGCGTGGCCTCGAAAACATCGGTCAACGACATGACGGCACTCCCGGGGGAATTGAGCGAATACCGAATCGTGCTGACCCGAACGACGCCCGGTCAAGGTGCGGAACAATGTTCTTCGACCGGGTGGGGGAATTCCTCTCACATGGTGGGCGCTTTCCGCCGGTCACCCCGGAGCGCTGCTAGCCTCGCTAGCGTGACCACCCTGGTATCCCGTATCCACGTCGACCTGCGACGTGTGACGACCATGGCCTGTCGCCGCTCTCCCGCTGCCTGACCTCGTCACAGGCCACCGCGTCTGCCAATTCACCCGCGTTCGTTATTCGGGCGTTCGGGGCTATTCAGCGTGTCCGCGAATCGCTTTTCTCATTCGGCGGGCGGCCGGGTGTCTTTGCGGATCGGGTGCTCTTCCGGCACCTCCACCAGCACGATCCGCACCCCGTCCGGATCGCTGATCCACATCTCGTGCAGGCCCCACGGCTCGCACTTCGGCTCGCGGGTGATCTCCACCCCGCGCCCGGCGAGCTCCCGGTGCGTGGCCGCGAGGTCGCGCACCTGCAACCACAGCGCGAAGCCACCGCCGCCGCCCTCGCCGCCGTGCCCGGAGACCTCCAGGTAGCCCTGGCCGAGGAAGAACACCGTGCCGCCGGGGAACTCCCGCGCGATGGCCAGTCCGAGCGTGTCCCGGTAGAACTCGGTGCTGCGCCGAGGATCCCTCGGCCGCAGGATGACGCGGCTGTTGATCGGGTGCACGCCGGACCTCCCTCAGCCCTTGATCCCCGCGCTGGTGATTCCCCGCACCACCTGCCGCTGAAACACCAGGAAGAACAGCAGCAACGGCAGCCCGCCGAGCAGGCTGGAGGCCATCACCTGGGCGTAGCGCAGGCCGTAGCTGCTCTGCACCGAGGCCAGGCCGACCGGGATGGTCATCATCTCCGGGTCGGTGGCCACGATGAACGGCCACAGGAAGTTGTTCCAGGTGGTGACGAAGGTGAAGATGGCGACGGCGGCCAGCGCCGGACGGGCCAGCGGCAGCATGATGCTCCAGTAGATCCGCCACCGGCTCGCGCCGTCCACCAGGGCCGCCTCCTCCACCTCCCTGGGCACGCCGTCGAAGAACTTCTTCAGCACGTACACCATGGCGGGCAACACGATCTGCGGCAGGATCAGACCCCAGTAGGTGTCCACCAGGCCGAGCCCGGCCAGCTGGCTGAACAGCGGCACGATCAGCACCTGCGGCGGCACCACGATCCCGGCCACCACCAGCCACAGCAACCCCCGGCGGCCGCGGAACTCGGTGCGCGCGAAGCCGTAGGCGGCCATGCTGGCCAGCAGCACGGTCACCAGGGTCACCAGCACGCCGACCAGCACGCTGTTGGCGAACCAGCCGAGCAGCCCGGTCTCGGTCAGCACCCGCTCAAAAGCTTCCAGCGTCGGGCGTTCGGGCAGCCAGCGCACCGGGATCTTCGTGGTGTCGGCCTCCGGTCGCAGCGCGGTGGACAGCGCCCAGCCCAAGGGCAGCAACCACATCAGCGCCAGCGCCAGCGCCACCGAGAACCGGGCGGTGCGCGCGGCCGGGCGCTCCCGGTCGAAGGCGCTCACGAGAGCCGCTCCTGCCTGGCCCGCAGGATCCGGAACTGCACCACGGCCAGCAGCACGATCAGCGCGAAGAACAGGTAGGAGATCGCCGCGGCGTAGCCCACCCGGAACTTGGTGAACCCGCTTTCGTAGATGTACTGCACGATGCTGCGCACCTCGGGGTTGGTGCCGCCGGTGAGCAGGTAGACCTGGTCGAAGACCTTGAGCGAGGCCAGGATCTGCAACACCAGCACCAGCACGTGCGTGCGGCGCAACAGCGGCAGCGTGATCGAGCGCAGCCGCGCCCAGCCGCCCGCCCCGTCCAGTGCGGCCGCCTCGTGCAGCTCGCGCGGGACCTCCTGCAGCCCGGCCAGGTAGAGCAGGTAGTTGAAGCCTGCCGTCCACCAGACCGTGGTGACCACAATGGACACCATCAGCACGCCGTTGTCGCTGAGCCAGCCCACCTCGCCGAGGCCCAGCCAGGCCAGGGTGTCGTTGATCAGGCCGAAACCCGGTTGGTAGAGCCAGGTCCAGATCAGCACCACCACCGAGACCGGCAGCAGGTACGGGGCGAAGAAGGCCAGCCGGAACAGCCAGGCCGCGGGTAGTTTCCGGTGCGTCAGCAGGGCGAGGCCGAGGCCGATGGCCACCAGCGGCGGGGTGCTGAGCAGGGTGAAGACCAGGGTGTTCCACAGCGACCGCCACACCGCCGGATCGCCGAGCAGTTCGGTGTAGTTATCGAGGCCGACCCAGGCGTCCGAGCCCGCGCCGGTGATGCTCTGGTTGGTGAGGCTCATCTTCAGCCCGAGCAGCAGCGGCACCACCAGGAACGCCAGGTACAGCAGCAGGAACGGGGCCACGAACCAGAAGCCGGACCACTGGCGGCCGCGCACGGGGGAGCTCCCGGCGGCTCCCGGCCGGTGCGCGCTCACAGCTGCGGCCTCGGCGTGGCCAGCAGCGCGCGCATGGCCGAGCTGAACTCCCCGATCGCCGCCTCCGGGCTCAGCCCGCCCGCGCACACCTGGCTGAACACCGCGCCCGCCCGGTTCTGCAGGTCCGAGGCGGCCCCGCCGAACCAGCACGGCGGGTCCAGCTCCAGGTCGGCCGCGGCCGAGGCGTACCGGGCCGCCGGGCCCAGCTCGGCGTAGGCCGTGCTCTCGGCCACCGGGCGGTAGGCGGGGATGTGCCCGCCCTTGGCCCAGGTCAGGCTGTGCTGGAGCAGGAAGCGGGCGAAGTCCAGGGCGACCCTGGTGCGGGCCGGGTCGCGGTCGTCGCGGTGCGGCAGCACCAGCGCGTGCGAGTCGCCGTGCACTCCGGCCGTGTCATATATCGCCGGGAAGGGTATGACGTCGAACGGAGTGTCCTGTTCGACGAAGGTGGGCAGCTCCCACTCCCCGTTCCAGAAGAACCCGGCCTGGCCGCTGCCGAACATGGCCACCGCGGCGTTGTTGTTCACATCGCCGCGGGCCACCCCCGACTCCACCGTCAGCGCGCGCAGGAACCGCAGCGCGCGCAGCGCCTTGGCCTCCTCCAGCATCAGCCTGGTCGCCGACGGGTCGAACAGCTCGCCGCCCTGCTGGCGGTACAGCGTCCAGAACAGCCGCCACGGGTTGATGTCCGCGGACACCGCCATCACCAGTCCCTGCTGCGCCCCGGCCTGCTTCGCCGCGCGGAAGGCGTCCAGCACCTGCTCCTCGCCGCGCATCGGCTTGAGCCGCCCGTCCGGGCCGAGCAGGCCGGCCCGGCCGCAGATCTCGGTGTTGTAGAACAGCACCAGCGGGTGGGTGTCCAGCGGCAGCGCGTAGACCCGGCCCTGGTGCTGGGCGCGGGCCCACGCCGTGGCCGGGAAGGCCGCGGCGGTGAGCCCGAACTCGGCCAGCAGGTCGGGGTCGAAGGGGTCCAGCAGTCCGGCCGGGGCGTATCCGGCCAGCCGGGACAGGTGCAGCACCGCGACATCGGGCGCGCGACCGCCGGCGGCGGCCATGGCCAGCTTGGTGTAGTACGGGGTGCCCCAGGCCAGTGTGGTGGCCTGCACCGGCGTGCCCGGCCGGGCCTGGCGGAACGCCTCGACCAGCTCCACCATCCGGGCGCCGTCACCGCCGTTGAACAGGTTCCAGAACTTCAGCGGCGTCCCGGCGCCGGGCGGGGGCGGACCGCATGCGCCCGCGCCGGCAGTCCCCAGCCCCAGCGCGAGCGCAGCGGTCCCCTGGAGGAACCGCCGTCGGCCGAGAAACCCGTCCGCCCTGCTGCCCGGCGGGCCGGCCCCACGGCTGCGTCTCCACACGGTGCCTCCAGAACCCCCAGCACGACCAATCCCCCTCGGTCGCGCCCTGGTTTCTACAGCGTTGTAAACAACGATGTAAAGATGCGTCCGGGGGATGCGACCCGAACGGGCGTGAATTGTGACGATCCCGCGTCCCTGCCGTTTTACAACGATGTAAAGTACTCAGCCATGGGCGTGAGCCTCAAAGACGTCGCCGCGCTCGCCGGCGTGTCGGTGAAGACGGTGTCCAACGTCGTCAACGACTACGCCCACGTCAGCGAGCAGACCAGGGCCAAGGTGCGGCAGGCCATCACCGAGCTGGGCTACCAGCCGAACCTGACCGCACGGCACCTGCGCTACGGCCGCTCCGGCATCATCGCACTCGCCCTGCCGGAACTGGACATACCCTACTTCAGCGAACTGGCCAGATCGGTCATCAGCAGCGCGGAGGCCCAGTCCTGGGCGGTGCTGATCGAACAGACCGAGGGCCGGCGGGAGCGGGAGCTGCTGATCGCCTCCGGCCTGCGCTCGCGCACCGTGGACGGCCTGATCCTGAGCCCGCTCGCCCTCGACGGCGAGGACCTGGCGCGGCTGGGCGCGGAGCTGCCGGTGGTGCTGCTGGGCGAGCGGATCGGGCCGGGCGCCGCCGACCACGTGGTGATCGACAACGTGGCCGCCGCGCGCGCCGCCACCGAACACCTGATCGGCCTGGGCCGCCGCCGGATCGGCGCCATCGGGGCCAGGGCGGTGATCGGCCAGGACACCTCCAACCTGCGCCTGGCCGGCTACGCCCAGGCGCTGGGCACGGCGGGACTGCCCCTGGAGCCGGACCTGGTCATGCCGGTGCCGCGCTACCACCGCCCCGACGGCGCGCAGGCGATGGCCGCGCTGCTGGACGGGCCGGAGCCGCCGGACGCGGTGTTCTGCTTCAACGACCTGCTCGCCCTCGGCGCGCTGCGCACCCTGCTGGCCAGGGGACTGCGGGTGCCGGAGGACGTGGCGCTGGTCGGTGTGGACGACATCGAGGACGGCCGGTTCAGCACGCCGACGCTGACCACCATCCGCCCGGACAAGGCGCAGATCGCCACGGTCGCGGTGCGCATGCTGCTGGAGCGGATCAACGGCGCGGACATGCCGCCACGGGAGTTCCAGGCCGGGTTCACCCTGGAGGTCAGGGAGAGCACGGCCGGGCGGGCCGCCGGATGAGCGTGCGACTGCCGGTGCGTAACCACGGCGAGCGGATGCTGGCCGTCTACATCGAGCCGATCGCGGCGGACTACTGGCTGCGCCCGGACGAGGAGCTGACCGTGCTGGCCAGGGACGGCGCGCAGTTCTCCGTCTCCGTCGGCGCGGACGAGTCGGGCGAGCAGCTCACCGTGTGGATCTACCAGGACGGCGACCCGCACCAGGTGATCATGGACTACCAGGTGCTCGACGCCCGGGGCACGGAGCTGGAGTACGGGTACCAGCGGGTCGAGTGATCAGGCCAGGTGTGCCGGGAAACCGCCGGTGGCCACCGGGCCCCAGCGCTCCGGCGTGAGCCGCACGAGCGACTTGCCCTGTTCGCGCATCGCCTGGCGGTACTCGTCCCAGTCCGGATGCTCGCCGGAGATGCAGCGGAAGTACTCCACCAGCGGCTCCACCGAGTCCGGCGGGTCGATCACCTCCAGGGTGCCGTCGACCTGCACCCACGGGCCGTTCCAGTCGTCGGAGAGCACCACGATGCTGCCGCGCGGGTCGCGGCGGGCGTTGCGGGCCTTGGCCCGGTCCGGATAGGTCGAGACCACGATCCGGCCCTCGCTGTCCACCCCGCAGGAGACCGGGCTGGCCTGCGGGCCGCCGCCGGCCCTGGTGGTGATCAGCAGGCCGTGGTGGCGCGGGCGGAGGAACTCCAGCAGGGCGTCGCGGTCCACCTGGGTGTTGGTGGCGATGGGTCGGGGCACGGGTTCGAGCATAGGCTCTGAGCCGGTCCAGACCTCGGAGGTGTTGATGACGGAGAGCGTGCGTGCCGCCGCCGCGATCGAGGGGCGGTCCATCGACCCGGTGCCCGAGGCGGAGCGGCACGGCAGGCCGCGCAGCCTGTTCACGCTGTGGTTCGCGGCCAACATGCAGGTCACCGCCGCCGTCACCGGCGCGCTCACCCTGCTCAGCGGCCTGCACCCGCTGTGGGCGCTGGTCGCGATCGCGCTGGGCAACGTCCTGGGCGGGGTGCCGATGGCGCTGCACGCGGCGCAGGGCCCCAAGCTCGGGGTGCCGCAGATGATCCAGAGCAGGGCGCAGTTCGGCGTGTACGGCGCGGTGCTGCCGCTGGTGCTCGTGGTGATCATGTACCTGGGCTTCTTCGCCAGCGGCAACGTCCTTGGCGGACAAGCGATCTCAGGCATCAGCGGACTGCCGATCGACGTCAGCATCGTGCTCTACGCCGCGCTGTCCGGGGTGTTCGCGGTGATCGGCTACCGGCTGATCCACCGGTTCGGCTGGCTGGCCTCCGCGCTGTCGGTGGTGGTGTTCGTGTACCTGTCGATCCGGCTGGTCGGCACCCAGGACCTGGGCGCGGTGCTGGCCGCGCCCCGGCTGGAGTTCGGCAAGTTCCTGCTGGCGCTCTCCCTCACCGCCTCCTGGCAGCTGACCTTCGGGCCCTATGTCGCCGACACCTCCCGCTACCTGCCCTCGGCGACCTCGGTGCGGGCCACGTTCTGGTGGACCTACGGCGGCACCGTGCTCGGCGCGGTGTGGGCGATGTCCTTCGGCGCGCTGGCCTACGCGGTGGCCGGCAACGCCTTCAAGGGCAAGGAGGTCGCCTACCTGGTCGGGCTGGGGCACGCCGGGCTGGTGGTGCCGCTGCTGCTGTCCATCGCGCTGGGCAAGTTCACCGTGAACGTGCTCAACATCTACGGCGGCTACATGTCGGTGGCCACCACCTTCACCGCCTTCACCCGGCGCGCGGCGCTCTCACCGGGCGTCCGGATCGGGTACGTGGCCGCGATCGCGGTGCTCGGCGCGGTGCTGGCCATCCTCGGCCGCGGCGAGTTCCTGAAGAACTTCGTGCTGTTCCTGGAGTTCCTGCTCTACTTCCTCACCCCGTGGAGCGCGATCAACCTCATCGACTTCTACGCGGTGCGCCGGGAGCGCTACGACCTGGCCGCGATCTACGACCCGGACGGTGTGTACGGCCGGTGGGGTGTGCCGGCGCTCATGGCATACGCGGCCGGGGTGCTGGTGCAGATCCCGTTCGCCAACGTGCCGGGCGTGTTCACCGGTTTCCTGGCCCCGCTGCTGGGCGGGGCGGACATCGCCTGGCTGCTCGGGCTGGCCGTGCCCGCCGGGTTGTACCTGGTTTTCTCGCGGCGCCAGGCAACGCGAACCGGGGTGTCCTCCGTCCAGAGGACATGAGACAGCTGGGCAGAGCGAGAACGGGTTGGGTGCGCGCCGGCGTGACGACGGTGGTGGCCGGGGTGCTGGCCGGTGGTGCGGTCTCCGCGTCCGGCCCACTGGCCCAGACCTCGCCGCCCTTGATGTCCGAGGCGGCGGTCCGGCTGGTCGCCTACGACTCCTGCCCGGCCGCGCTGACCGGGTTCCGGGACGCGGCCTCCGCGGTGGTCAGCGCCTACGGCTTCGCCCAGCAGGGCAGGCCGGGCATCGACGCGCGCACCGGGGTGGAGCTGAGCTCCCCGGGCGCGGTCGAGGACCGGAGCTCCGGCCAGAAGTCCGCCGACCAGGGCTTCTCCACCACCAACCGGCACGAGGCCGGCGCGGATGAGCCGGACCTGGTGAAGAACGACGGGAAACGCCTGGTCTCCATCGTCGGCGGCAAGCTGCGGGTGATCGACGTGGCCAGTGCCAAGGTCACCGGCACGCTGGAGCTGCCGGACGGGCCCGCCACCCAGCTGCTCACCCACGGCGACCGCGCGCTGGTGATGACCTCCGGGGTGAGCCTGGCCCAGCCCAGGGTGGCGCCAAGGGAGGACTGGCCGACCGGGTCGGCCAAGCTGGTGCTGGTGGACCTCTCCGGCGCGCCGAAGATCCTGGGCAGCCTGGACGTCGACGGGTCCTATGTGGACGCTCGTCAGGTCGGCGGGGTGGCCAGGGTGGTGGTGCGCTCGATGCCGCGGCTGCCCTTCGCCTACCCGGACGGCAAGCTCTCCGCCGAGCAGGCGCTGCGGCGCAACCAGGACGTTGTGCGGGACTCCGCGATCGGCGACTGGCTGCCGCGCTACCGACTGTCCACTTCGGACGGTGAGACTTCGGGGCAGCTGGTGGACTGCGCGAAGGTGAGCCGGCCTGGCAGGTTCAGCGGCGGGTCCATGCTCACCGTGCTGACCCTGCCGCTGGACAAGCCGCTGGGCAAGGGCGATCCGGTGACCGTGGCCGCGGACGGGAACACCGTGTACGGCAACGAGAAGAGCCTCTACGTGGCCGACGACCAGTGGCCGCGCGCGGTGCCGCTGCGCGGGGGTGCGGAGGTCGCGCCGCAGCCGGAGCCGCGCACCCAGGTGCACCAGTTCAGCGTGGAGGGTGCGGCGCCGCCGAAGTACCTGGCCTCCGGGCAGGTGCCGGGCGCGCTGCTCAACCAGTACTCGCTGTCGGAGCACAACGGGAACCTGCGGATCGCCACCACGCTGACCCGCGGCGGCGCGCAGCCGCGCCAGGTGCCGGACTCGCAGAGCGCGGTCACCGTGCTGGCCAGGCAGGGCGACAAGCTCGCCGAGATCGGCAAGGTGGACGGGCTGGGCAAGGGGGAGCGGATCTACGCGGTGCGCTTCTTCGGCGACACCGGCTACGTGGTCACCTTCCGGCAGACCGACCCGCTGTACACCCTGGACCTCAGCGATCCGCGCCGCCCGCGCGCGGTGGGTGAGCTCAAGATCACCGGCTACTCGGCCTACCTGCACCGCGCGGGCGACGGCAGGCTGATCGGGGTCGGCCAGGAGGCCAGCGACCAGGGCCGGACGCTGGGCACCCAGGTGTCGCTGTTCGACGTGGCCGACCGGGCCAACCCGCGCCGGATCGCCCAGCGCCACCTGCCGGGCGCGTTCTCCGAGGCCGAGTTCGACCCGCACGCCTTCCTGTACTGGGAGCAGAGCGGCCTGCTGGTGCTGCCGGTGAGCCGGGGCTGGGCGGCCCCGCGCGGCGACCGTGCGCTGCCCCCGGCCGGTGGCGCGCTGGTGCTGCGGCTGGGCGGCGGGACCGTGGCCGAGGTGGGTCAGGTGGCGCACCCGCAGGACCGCTCGGCGGGCTCGGACGCCTCGGTCCGCCGCTCCCTGGTCGCCGCGGGCTCGCTGTGGACCCTGTCCGCCGCCGGGGTGAAACGCCAGGACCTCAACTCCCTGGCCGACCAGTCCTGGATCCCCTTCAGCTGACCGCCCCGATCCGCCAACACCCCGTACGAGATCGGCCAACACTGCGTCCAACTTCGGCCAACACGCCGGGAGGGTTTGTCGCCTCTCGGCGTGTTGGCCGATCTCGTACGGGGTGTTGGCCGTTGTGGGGCGGGTATTGGGCGGTTGCGTATATATCGGCGCGCTGTATATTCAGGGGCATGGAGAGTCTCTCTGAGCAGGCGTTTCTGGTGTTGACCGCGCTGGCGGACGAGCCTCGGCACGGGTATGGGCTGATCCAGGAGGTCAAGGCGCTCTCCGAGGACCGGGTGCAGCTGGCGGCGGGGACGCTGTACGGGCTGCTGGACCGGCTGGCGCGGCAGGGGCTGGTCGCGCTGGACCGGGAGGAGGTGGAGAACTCCCGGTTGCGGCGCTACTACCGGCTCACCGACGAGGGTGCGGAGGCGGTGCGCACCGCGGCGGAGCGGATGGCCGAGGGGGCGAAGCTGGTCAAGCAGCGGTTGGTGCGGCGGCGGTTGTTCCGGGCCACGGGGAGGCTGACGTGAACATCGGGGAGCCGGCCGAGGAGAGCTGCCGCAGGCTGGTGCGGGTGCTGCCGGCGGACTACCGGGCCGCGCACGGCGAGGACCTGGTGGTGACGCTGCTGGACACGGTGGACGAGCGCGGCGTGCTGCCGCTGCGGGAGCGGCTCTCGGTGCTCGCGCTGGCGGTGCGGCTGCGGGTGGTCACGCCGGTGACCGGTCCGGCGGCGGCGGCGCTGGTGGGCATGCTGGTGCTGGTGCAGGCCGGGATGGCGCTGGTGGCGCTGCTGATGGGTTCGGTGGGCGCGGCGCTGTTCCTGGGGCAGGTGTGGACGCCGCCGGTGCTCGACGGCCTGCCGCTGTCGTTCAGCCTGGGGGAGGAGATCGCGGGCCGGATCGCGAGCGACCTGGTGTTCACGGCCGGGTGGCTGGCGGTGCTGCACGGGCTGCTGCGGGGCCGCCGGTACGCCGCCCCGCTGGCGGTGGCGCTGGCCGGGGTGCCGCTGGTGCTCCAGGTGGTCAACGACCCGCTCGGGCCGGCCTGGGCCGGGCGGGTGCTCTCGGTCTGCACGCTGCTCGCGGCGCTGCTCGCCTGGCGGCGGGCGCCGCTGGCGGTGCCGGGGCGGCCGCGGCACTGGGGGCTCGCGGTGCTGCTGGCCGCGGTGGCCTCGCTGGCGCAGGCGCAGGTCCTGATGATGTTGCCGAGCGGGCTCTGCGCCCCGGTCGTCTGGACGGTGGCCGCCGCGGTGGTGCTGGCCGCGCTGGTGGTGGCCAGGGACCGGCCGTGGCTGCTGCTGGCGGGCAGCTGGCTGGCCGCGATCCTGGCGCTGGCGCACGCGGTCCCCGACCTGGTGCACACCTCGGCCCTGATGCCGCACGTGCCCGCGGCGGTGGCGGTGGCGATCGTGCTGGCGGGCTTGGCGTTGCTCAGCCCAGGCGGGGCAGCTCGCCGCGTGGCCCGGAGTTGAGCGAGCGGTCCGGGCGGCCTTCGGCCCGGTGCCCGACCAGGCGGCCGGGTCCGTAGCTCAGCTCGCCGGTGGGGCCGGCGGAGAGCTGGTTCATGCTGGCCGCCAGGTCCGCCTCCACCCCTCCGGGCAGTTTCAGCTTCACCAGCAGTGGCAGCAGGAAACCGAGTGCGACCAGGCCGATGAGCACCGGGGTGAGGGTGGCCAGCACGACCGTGTTCACCTTGGCGGTGAAGAAGAACCCGGCCCACAGCGCGACCAGCAGGCTGGTCGCCACCAGCACCAGCGCGGCGCTGCCGAGCAGGCTGCGCCGGGCCACCACGAGGCTGTGCGTGGCCAGTTCCACCAGCCGCCGCGCCTCCATGTGCCCGGGGTCGCGTTCCAGGCAGCGGCGCAGGAACCGGACCGCGCGGCGGCGCTGCGCCGGGCGGGCCTGCACCTCGGGGCTGCCTTCGCCGATCTTGAACGCGGCCACCCCGGCCACGAAGTACGGCTCGGCCTCCGCGCTGGCCGCGCTGATCGCCTGCTGTGCCAGGGCGAGTGCCTCCAGGTGGAACTCGCGGCGCTGGGTGGCGTCGCCGCGTTCGATCAGCAGCCGGGCCAGGGTCAGGTGCAGCCGCCAGGCCGGGTGGTCGCAGTCGGTGCGGTCCAGTGCCTCGCGCAGCACGCGTTCGGCGGCGACCAGGTCACCGGGGGAGCGGGCCAGCGCGAGGGCGAGGCCGATGGCGGCGGAGCCGCTGCGTGGTTCGCACAGCAGCGCCTGCCGGAAGTGCTGGGCGGCGGCGCGGGCGTCCGCGCCGGGTTCGGTGCCGTCCTGGTCGCGTTGCAGCAGCAGGCTGCCCAGCTCGATGTGCGCCTGCGCGTCGTAGAAGTTGCGGGCGAGGGCCTTTTCGAAGAGTTCCTCGGCCTCGGGGAAGCGTTCCAGCTGGGCCAGCAGCGCGCCGAGGTCGACGTAGCTGCCGTTGAACGGGTCCAGCTCCACCGTGCGCCGCAGGTGGTGCTCAGCGAGGGGGTAGTCGCGCTGGCGGGCGTAGAGCACCCCGGCGCAGGTGTGCGCGAGCAGGTTGGCCGGGTCGCGGGCCAGGACGTCCAGGCAGAGCCGTTCGGCTTCCTCCTCGTCTTCCAGTTCGCCGCCGCGGACCAGGGTCCAGGCCAGCCCGCCCTTGACCGCGGCGTCCTCGGGGACCAGCGCGGCGGCGGCGCGGAAGCGGGTCTCGGCGGCGGGGAAGTCGCCGTCGGCGAAGTCCACCCAGCCGAGTCCGCGCAGCGCCTCGGCCTGCTCGTCCGGTTCCTCGGCCAGCTCCAGCAGCGCGCTGAAGTCCTTGCGCGCCAAGCTGGAGCGGCCCTGGTCGCGGTGCACCCAGCCGCGTTCGGCGAGCAGCTCGGGTTGCTTGGGGCGGGTCGCGAGCGCGGTTTCCACCAGTTCCCTGGCCTCGCGGAACCGGCTCAGCGAGCGCAGGGTGGCGGACTTGGCGGTGATCGCGCCGACGGAGAGCGGGTGCAGCGCGAGCAGCCGGTCGAAGCAGGCCAGCGCCTCGGCGTAGCGGGTCTGGCCGTCCAGGATGCTGCCCTGCAACAGCATCAGGTCGGGGTCCTGGGGGAAGCGCCGGAGCCCTTCCTCGACCGCCTCGGTGGCTTCGGTGAACCGCTTGCGGTCGAACAGCAACCGGGCGCGGGCCTGGCTGATCTCGCTGCTGGGCGGCAGTTGCGCGGTGATGAGGTCCAGTTCGGCGAAGGCTTCCTCGATCCGGCCGTGGCGCCGTTCCAGCCACACCACGTCCAGTCGCAGCGTCTCCCAGTCCGGGTGCGCCCGCGCTCCCGCGCGCAGTACGCGGGTGACCTCCTCGGTGCGGCCCAGCCAGTCCAGGCAGTTCAGCCGCCCGAACAGCGCCTGTTGGTTGGCCGGGTCGATCCGGTTGATCTCGGTGTACTCGGCCAGCGCCGCCTCGATCCGGCCCTCCCGCACCAGCAGTCGGGCGTGCTGCACGCGCAGCTCGGTGGACCACGGGAACCGCTCCAGCGCGGCGTCCACCGCGGCGCGGGCCTGCGGGTACCGGCAGGCGGTGCGCAGGGTCCAGATCCGCAGCCAGTGCAGCCAGTGGTGGCCGGGATCCTTGGCGGACAAGACATCCAGCAGGGCCAGCGCCTCGTCGTGCCGGTGGTGCCGGTGCAGGTGGCTGACCAGGTCGACACCGACCGAGGTCACCTCCGGCAGTTCGGCGAAGGCGGTGCGCAGCAGGGTTTCCGCCTCGGCCTCCCGGCCCTGCGCGCGCACCGCGCTCGCCTGCCGTTCCCGCAGCCGGGGGTTGCGCGGGTGCAGCCGGATGCCGTCGGCGGCGGCCTGGGCGGCCTCGGCCGGGCGGCCGGACTCGGACAGCGTCTGCACCAGCAGGAGCCACAGCGTGGAGTCGCCGGGTGTCCGCTCCACGGCGTTCCTGGCCGCTTCGACCGCCTCGCCGAGCCTGCGCGCGGCCAAGCGGGCGGTGGCGATCTCCTGCCACAGCCCGGCATCCCACGGCCTGCGGCTGACCGCGTCGGCGACCATCCGGTCCGCCTCGGCGGCCCGGCCCGCCTGGTAGCGCAACCGGATCGCGCCGCCGAAGGCCTCGTTGTGCTCGGGATCCAGGGCCAGGGCCTGGTCGCAGGCCAGGATCGCCTCGTCGAAGCGGAACAGCTGCTCCAGCGTCCAGGCGAGCTCGGTGTGCAGGTCGATCTCGTCAGGCGCGGTGGCCAGCGCGGCGCGCAGCAGGGGTTCGGTCTCCGCGCAGCGGCCCAGCCTGCGCAGGCAGCGGACCAGGCCGCACAGGATCACCGGGTCATCGGGGTGCGCGGCGTGCACGGCGGCCAGCGCGGGTTCGGCCGCGGCCTCCTGGTCGATCTCGATCAGGCTCCAGGCGTGCAGGTAGCTCAGCCGCGCCGACTCCGGCAGGGCCTGGTGCGCGGCCACCGCGGCCGCCCGGCCCTCGCCGCGCCGGTACAGCTGGAGCAGCAGCTGGATCCGCCAGTACAGCAGGTCTTCGTTGTCCGGGTCCCCGGCCAGCAGACTGTCCACTTCGGACAATGCGTCCTGCTGGCGGCCACTCCAGCCGAGGTGCCGCACCAGGTCCAGCGGGAACTCCGGCGAGCCGGGGAAGCGTTCGATGGCCGCGCGCAGGGCCGCCTCGGTGACCTCGTCGGCGGCGGTGTCCTGTAGCAGGGCGATGCGCCTGCGGTGCAGCTGCGGGGCGTCCGGGCAGTGCGTGAGCGCGGTGGCCAGCAGCGGTTCGGCTTCGGCATGGCGGCCGCGGGCGAGCAGGTGGCCGATCCGGGCGTGCCAGGCGTCGGCCTGCCACGGGGCGAGCTCGGTGGCGGTGCGGTGGGCCTGCGCCGCGGCCTCGTGGTCGCCGTGCGGTTCCAGCGAGTTGCCCAGCTCGTGCCACAGCTCGGCGTGCTGGGGCCGGTGGGCCAGGCAGTCCCGGAGCGCCGCGACGGCCTCGCCTGCCCGGTTCCGTGTGCGCAGGGTCAGCGCGAGCAGGATGCTGATGTCCACATTGGACGGTGTGCGGTCCAGGACGGTCCGGTAGAGCGCCACCGCTTCCTCGGTGCGGCCGGTGGACTGCAGGTGCCAGCCCAGCTCGCGCACGCAGTCGGAGTTCTCGGGCCAGGCCGCGACCAGCTCGCGCAGCAGCGCCTCGGCCGCATCCCGCTGCCCGCACTGCCTGCGCAGCCTGGCCACCAGCTGCGGCGCCCACACCTCGGCCGGGTCCAGGCCGAGGGTCGCTTCGGCGATTGGCAGCGCGGCCGCCGCGTCCTGTTCGGCCCGCACCAGCTCGGCGTACTCGGTGCGGATGTCGACGTCGGCCGGATGCAGGCGCAACGCGCGCTCCAGCACCGCGCGGGCCTCGGGCAGCCGGTCGGCCTGTCGCAGCGAGTCGGCCCAGCGCCACCAGCCGGTGGGCTGCCCTGGGTTGAGCCGGACCGAGACGGCGAACTGCTCGGCGGCCAGGTCGTGCCGCTCCAGACGGTCGAGGGCCTTGCCGAGACCTTGGCGCAGCGCGTGCTGACCGGGCCGTTCGCGCACCCGCTCGGCGAGCAGGTCGGCCGCGGCTTGGCGCTGACCGGCCGCGTTGAGGGTCTCGGCGTGGTTGAGCAGCACGGTGATCCAGCGCGGGTGCGCCGCCAGCAGCGCACTGGAGCAGGTGACCGCCTCGGTGTGCCTGCCCTGCCCGCGCAGGCTGAGCACCAGCTCCTCGTGGATCTCCGGCGCGGCGGGCTGCTGGGCGAGGTGGTCCCTGGCCAGCGCTTCGGCCTCCGGGTGCCGGTGCAGGGCGCGCAGCGCGGCCAGCCGCCATTCCAGGCAGTTCTCGCCGCCGGGCGCGGCGGGGTCGACCGGTTCGGTCAGCGCGAGCGCGGCCCGGTGGTCGCCGAGCCCGAAGTGCAGCCGGGCCTGGGCGGTGCGCAGCCCGGCGTCCTCCGGCCAGCGGGCGCGGGCGGTGGCCAGCCCGGCCAGCGCCTCGTGGTAGCGGGTGCGCCAGTGCAGCACCGCGGCCAGCCAGCCGTGCGGGCGCGGGGAGTCCGGGGCCAGCTCGGCGGCCCGCCGGAAGTGCCCTTCGGCGTCCTCCAGCCTGCCGATGTACATGGCGGTCCGGCCGTACTGGATGTGCAGCTCGGGGTCCTCGGGGTGTCGCCGCAGCTCCTGGCGGAGCAGTCTGCGCAGCCGGGCGTGCCTGCCCTCGCCGCGCAGCACCCGAGCCTCGTCCTTGATCCGCTGCCAGCCCGCTGTCACCGCCTGATCATCGCTGCTGCGCCGCGAGCGCGGGCCGGAAACGCGCAAAGAAACCTGTTTGGCGGTACCGGCACCATGGAGGGATGAGCCAGCCAGCCCCCGCCGCCACCGGTCGCCGCCGAGCCTGGTCCGAGGTGACCGCCCCGCTGCGCGCCGCGGTCGAGCACTTCCTCGGCGCGCCGGTGACCGAGGCGGTCAGCCAGACCGGCGGGTTCTCGCCGGGAGTGGCGGCGCGACTGCGGCTGGCCGACGGGCGGCGGGTGTTCGTGAAGGCGGTGGACTGGCACACCAACAGGTTCTCCGCGCCGATGCACCGGGCCGAGGCGATCGTCTCCAGTGGACTGTCCACAATGGCCCCGGTGCCGGAGCTGCTGGCCAGCTTCGACCAGGACGGCTGGACCCTGCTGCTGTTCGCCGACATCGACGGCAGGCAGCCCTCGGTGCCCTGGCTGGCCGGAGAGCTGGACCGGGTGCTGGCCGCGGTGGCCGAACTGGCCGGCGCGCTCACCCCCTGCCCCCTGGACGTGCCCACCGCGCAGGAGAAGTTCGCGCACAACTTCACCGGCTGGCGCAGGCTGGCCGCCGAACCCGACGACCGCCTCGACCCGTGGACGCGGCGGAACCTGGACCGGCTGGCCGAGCTGGAGTCGCACTGGCCCGGGGCGGCGGCCGGGAACACGCTGCTGCACGGCGACCTGCGCGCGGACAACCTGCTGCTGACCGAGGACCGGGTGGTGGTGGTCGACTGGCCGCACGCCTGCCGGGGCGCGGCCTGGATCGACCTGCTCGCGCTGCTGCCCAGCGTGCGCATGCAGGGCGGACCGGAGCTGGACCCGGTGTTCCTGGCCCATCCCGTCGCGGCGACGGCGGATCCGGACGCGGTGAACGCGGTGCTGGCCGGGCTCGCCGGGTACTTCGTCCGCGGCGCGCTGCAACCGGATCCGCCGGGCCTGCCGACCCTGCGCGCTTTCCAGGGCGCGCAGGGCGTCACGGCCGTCGAATGGCTGCGCGGCAGACTCGGCTGGAGCTAGGGCGTCAGCAGGATCTTGATCGCGCCGTCCTGCTTCTTCTGGAACATCTCGTACGCGCGCGGCGCGTCGGCCAGCGGGACGCGGTGGGTGGCGAAGGACTCGGTGCCCAGCGGATCGTCATCGCCCAGCAGCGGCAGGATGTCCTGCACCCAGCGGTGCACGTTGGCCTGGCCCATGCGCAGCTGGATCTGCTTGTCGAACAGGGTGAGCATCGGCAGCGGGTCGGCCATGCCGCCGTAGACGCCGGAGACCGAGATGGTGCCGCCGCGCCGCACCAGCTCGATGGCCAGGTGCAGCGCGTGCAACCGGTCCACGCCCGCGGTGCGCATCAGCTTGGCGGCCAGCGCGTCCGGCAGCAGACCGGTGAGCTGCTGGGCGACCTTGCCGACCGGGGAACCGTGCGCCTCCATGCCGACCGCGTCGATCACCGCGTCCGGGCCGCGGCCGTCGGTGCGGTCGCGGATCTGCTCCAGCAGGTCGGCCGAGCGCACGTCGATGGCTTCGATCCCGTTGCGGCTGGCCCGTTCCAGCCGTTCCGGCACCAGGTCCAGGCCGAAGACCCGTTCCGCGCCACGATGTTTGGCGATCCGGGTGGCCATGTCGCCGATCGGCCCGAGCCCGAGCACCGCGACGCTGCCGCCCGGCGGGATCGCCGCGTACTCCACCGCCTGCCACGCGGTGGGCAGCACATCGGAGAGGTAGACGAACCGGTCGTCCGGCGGGCCCTGCGGCACCTTGATCGGCAGCTGGTTGCCGAAGGGCACCCGCAGGTACTCCGCCTGCCCGCCGGGCACCTGGCCGTAGAGCTTGGTGTAGCCGAACAGTGCCGCGCCCGAGCCCTGCTCGCGGACCTGGGTGGTCTCGCACTGGGAGTGCAGGCCCTGCCCGCACATGAAGCAGGTGCCGCAGGAGACGTTGAACGGCACCACCACCCGGTCGCCCGGCTGGACCGCGGTCACCTGCGGGCCGACCTCCTGCACGATGCCCATCGGCTCGTGCCCGAGCACGTCGCCGGGGTCCAGGAACGGGCCCATCACCTCGTACAGGTGCAGGTCCGAGCCGCAGATCCCGGATGAGGTGATCCGCACGATCACGTCGTCGGGCTCGGTGAGCGCCGGGTCGGCCACGGTGTCCACGCGGATGTCGCGTTTCCCGTGCCAGGTCACAGCTTTCATGCTCTCCTCCGCGGATTCGCCGTAGCACCTGGCGTTCCCGGTGCTCGCGCGGCGAAACCCATCCGGTCAGGTGGTACTCCGGGTAGGTGCCAGCAGTGCCACCAGGCCCAGCGCGACCGGGCCCCAGGTGGTGGCCATGATCAGCACCTGGTCGACGAGCTCCGGATAGGGGTGCAGGTGCAGGGTGTGGAACAGCGCGTGCGGCAGGTTGAACGCCAGGATCGCCACTCCGGCCCAGCGCGCGGCGGCCGAGCCGCCCAGGTGCAGCGCGCCGAGCGCGGTGACCGCCAGCGCCAGGTTGAGGCCGCCGAAGTCGTGCAGCAGGTGCAGGTTGAACGGGCCGTCGGCGGCCACCCAGCCGGTGCGGAAACCGGGGAAGTCGGTGTAGAAGCCGCTCGGCCACAGCAGGGCCCACAGGCCGACCACGGCGTTGCCGAGCGCGGACAGGGCCAGGGCGAGGCGGGTGAGAATCGGTCGCATGCCCACAGGACGAGGCAGCCCCCCGGACTGTGACAGACTCCCCGGCATGCCGCATCTGGGCCTGCTCACCGTGCTGGTGCGCGACTACGACGAGGCGATCCGCTTCTACACCGGGGCACTGGGCTTCCAGCTCGCCGAGGACGTCACGCTGCCCACCGGCGCGCGCTGGGTGGTGGTGCGGCCGGACGGCCCGGGCCCCACCGGCATCCTGCTCGCGCTGGCCGCGGACCCGGTGGAGCTGGGCCGGATCGGGACGCAGACCGGGCAGCGGGTGTGCGCCTTCCTCAACACCGAGGACTTCGCCCGCGACCACGCCAGGATGACCGCGGCCGGGGTGAAGTTCCTGGAGGAGCCGCGGCACGAGGCCTACGGCACGGTCGCGGTGTTCGAGGACCTGTACGGCAACAAGTTCGACCTGATCCAGCCCGCCTGAGCCGGTCTCACCCGCAAGTGGCGACCGGCACCGCTTAGGCTCGCCGGTATGTGCGCACACATCGTGCTCGCCGAGGACGACGAGCACCAGGCCGAGCTGGTTCGCCGCTACCTGGAACGCGAGCGGCACTCGGTCGTGGTGGTCGGCGACGGGCGCGCCGCGCTGGCCGAGGTCCGGCGGCAGCTGCCCGACCTGCTGGTGCTCGACGTGATGCTGCCGCGGCTGGACGGGCTGGACGTGTGCCGGATCCTGCGCGCGGAGTCCGACCTGCCGGTGCTGATGCTCACCGCCCGCTCCACCGAGGACGACCTGCTGCTCGGCCTGGACCTGGGCGCGGACGACTACATGACCAAGCCGTTCAGCCCGCGCGAGCTGATGGCCAGGGTGCGCACCCTGTTGCGCCGAGGCCGGACCGGCCGGACGGAAGCCGAACCGGTGCTGACGGTCGGCGCGGTCGAGGTCGACCCCCGGCGGCACGAGGTGCGCCGCGACGGGGAGCTGGTGGAATGCACGCCGGGGGAGTTCCGGCTGCTGGAAGCCCTTGCCGCGCAACCGGAACGCGTCTTCACCAGGGAACAGCTCCTCGAGCGCCTGCACGGGTTCGACCGCTACATCACCAGCCGCACCATCGACGTGCACGTGATGAACCTGCGCCGCAAGCTCGAACCCGATCCGCGCAAACCCGTCCGGCTGGTCACCGTCTACGGCGTGGGCTACAAGCTCTCCGACGACACCGAGCGCCGCGGTGCGCACTAGCCTGCTCGCGCGGCTGCTGGCCGCCTCCGTGCTGATCGCGGTGTGCGCGGTCGGCGCCACCGCCTGGCTGGCCGCCCGCACCACCACCGTGGCCATCCAGCAGGAACAGGGCCGGGCGCTGACCGACGACGCCAAGATCTACGACCAGCTGCTGGGCTTCGCCGCCACCCACCCGGAATGGTCCACAGTGGACACCCTGGTGCGCGAGCTGGCCGCGAGCACCGGCCGCCGGATCGCGCTCACCACCCAGGACGGCACACCACTCGCCGACACCGACCCCGGCAAACCCCTGCCCGCCAAGGCCTCCGCCGTGCTCGACCCGCTCGCCGTGGACCGCGCGCTGGCCCCCGGCGCGCCCGGTGACCGGATCGACCCGCGCGCGGTCGGCCCGTTCGCGCTGCCCCCAGCCGAACGGGACGCGGTGCGCCGGGCCGCCGAGGCCGCGCTGCCCTGCGTGCGGCAGCGCGCCGGCTCGGCCGAACTGGTCACCAAACCCAACGGGCGCACCACCATCGACACGGTCAACCCGCTGAGCGTGACCGGCTGCTCCCCGCTCGACCTGACCAAACCCGGCCCTGCCGAGCTGGCCGCGCTGAACCAGCTCACCGGCCTGTTCAACGACTGCCTCGGCCGCCGCGGCATCGGCCCGCTCGCCCTGCGCCTGGACCTGAGCTGGTACGCCACCCGCCCGGCCGTGGCCGCCCCCGAGGAGGTCCTCACCGGCTGCCTCGCCGCCGCCCGCAAGGAACAGCTGGACCCCTTCGTCGCCCCACCCGCGCTGCTCTACCTCACCACCCCCAGCGGCGCCCCGGCCACCGCGCTCGACCTGTCCCCGGCCAACCAGGCCCGGATCGCCTGGGTGGCCGCGCTGGTGCTGCTGTTCACCGTCGCGGTCACCGTGCTCGCCGGGCTGCGCCTGGTCCGGCCGCTGCGCGCGCTCACCGGCGCGGCACAGCGGATGAAGGAGGGCGACGCCGCCGCGCGGGTGCGGGTCACCGGCCGGGACGAGATCGCCAGGCTGGCCGCGGCCTTCAACGAGATGGCGGAGAGCCGGGCGCGGGTGGAGGAGCTGCGCAAGGCCATGGTCGGCGACATCGCGCACGAGCTGCGCACTCCGCTGTCCAACATCCGCGGCTGGCTGGAGGCCGCCGAGGACGGCGTGACCCAGCCCGACGCGGCGCTGATCTCCTTCCTGCTGGCCGAGTCCCGGCAGCTGCAACGCATCATCGACGACCTGCAGGACCTGGCCATGGCCGATGCCGGGAAGCTGCGCGTGCACCCCGAACAGCTGCGGGTGGCCGACCTGCTGGGCGCGCTGGTCGCCGCGCACCGGGCCGCCGCCGAGGCCGCCGGGATCCAGCTTGAGTCCACAGTGGATGGTGATCCGGAGCTGTGGGCGGACCCGGTGCGGCTGCGGCAGGCGCTGGGCAACCTGGTGGCCAACGCGGTCCGGCACACCCCCGAGGGCGGCCGGGTCACCGTGACCGCGCGGGCCGAGGCGGAGGCGGTGGTGTTCGAGGTCGCCGACACCGGCTCCGGGATCAGCCAGGAAGACCTGCCGCAGGTCTTCGACCGGTTCTGGCGCGCGGAGAAGTCCCGCAGCAGGTCCTCCGGCGGCAGCGGGCTGGGCCTGGCCATCGTGCGCCAGCTCGCCCGCGCGCACGGCGGCGAGGTCACCGCCACCAGCGAGCCCGGCGCCGGCTCCACCTTCACCCTGCGCCTGCCGAAGTAGCACCGCGTCCTGACCGCGGCACAACAGGTCCCTGACAATCGCTGCCTACCCTCACCGAGCATGCGATCCCGACTCCGACGGCTGCTCCCGGTGCTGCTGGGCGCCGCCGTCCTGCTCAGCGGCACCCCCGCGCTCGCCCAGTCCGGCGGCACCGGCGTGCCTGCCGTGACCTACGCCGACGTGCTGCCGCACCTGCAAGCCTTCCAGCACATCGCCGATGCCAACGGCGGCAACCGCGCGCACGGCACCCCCGGGTTCCGGCAGTCCCTGGACTACGTCAAGGCGCGGCTGGACCTGGCCGGATTCCGCACCAGGATCGAGAAGTTCCGGCACGAGGACAAGGACGGCTTCAACCTGATCGCCGACTGGCCCGGCGGCGACGAGCGGCGCACCGCGTTCCTCGGCGCGCACCTGGACAGCGTGCCCGAGGGCCCCGGCCTCAACGACAACGGCTCGGGCTCAGCCGCCCTGCTCACCACCGCGCTCACCGTGGCCAGGAAGAAGCTCGCCACCGACCGGCACCTCCGCTTCGCCTGGTGGGGCGCGGAGGAAGAAGGGCTGATCGGGTCCAGGCACCACGTCGGAAAGCTGTCCCCGGCCGAACTGGACAAGATCGACTTCTATCTGAACTTCGACATGACCGCCACGCCGAAGCCGAGCACCATGTTCGTGATCGACTCCGGCAGCCCGGCCACCGCGCTGTTCCAGCGGTACTTCCAGGACCGGAACCTGCCGGTGCTGGAGGTCGGCGCGGGCGGCGGCTCCGACCACACCGCCTTCCACGACAAGGGTGTGGCCACCGGCGGCTTCATGACCCCGCTGGACGAGTGCTACCACAAGGCCTGCGACACCCTGGCCAACCTGGACCCGGCGGTGCAGACCATGAGCACCAACGCCATCATCAGCGCGGTGTGGGCCCTGGCCAAGGACCCGGCCGGGGCCGGCGACCCGTACTACCCCAAGGACGGCAACTCCGGCTACCAGGTCGAGCACTACGACGTGAAGATCGACTACGACCCGGCCAAGCCGGACGAGCTGACCGGCGACACCACGGTCACCGCCGTCGCCCAGCGGGACCTGGAGCTGTTCCACCTGGACCTCAACGGGTTCACCGTCAGTGAGACCACAGTGGACGGTGCCCGCGCGGCGCACCGGCGCGAGGACGAGCACGAGCTGGTGATCACGCCGAAGCAGCGCGTCCGCAAGGGCAGCACGTTCAAGGTCCGCGTCCGGTACGCGGGCAAGCACGGCACGCAGGGCTGGAACCCGATCGCCGGCGGCGGCTTCAGCGCCGCGGGCGAACCGCACTCGGCCGCCAGCTGGTACCCGGCCAACGACCACCCCTCGGACAAGGCCACCTTCTCGCTGACCGCCACCGTGCCGGAGGGCTGGACCGCGGTCGGCAACGGCAAACCCGGCCAGACCACCAAGGCAGGCGGCCGCAGCACCTTCCGCTGGCACGAGGACCAGCCGATGGCCACCTACCTGAGCACCGTCGCGGTGGACCGGTTCACCCTGCGCACCAGCACGCTGAAGGACGGCACGCCCGCGATCTACGCCTGGGGCAGCGGCACCACCCCGGCGCCGGAGTCCGAGGCGCTGATGCAGCCCATGCTGGACTACTTCAGCAAGCTGTACGGCCCGTACCCGTTCAGCAGCACCGGCGGCATCATCGTCAACACCACCGGCGGCGACCTGCACGCGCTGGAGACGCAGAGCCGCCCCACCTACACCGGCGGCATGTGGGACGTCTCGATGGCGCACGAGCTGACCCACCAGTGGTTCGGCAACGCGGTCACCGTCGCCGACTGGCGCAACGGCTGCCTCAACGAGTGCGTCGCCCAGTACGCCAACCAGCTGTGGGAGGAGCACAACGGAGCCGACCTGGACAAGGGCTTCTACCGGCGGGTGATCGAGGACAACCGGGACAAGCCGGAGTTCTGGAACACCCGGCTGTACGACCCCGGCCCCGGCAAGGAGTTGCACCACGCGCTCTACGACAAGGGCTCGGCGATGATGCACGCGCTCCGCCGCACCATCGGCGACCAGGCATTCTTCGGGCTGCTCAAGCGCTGGGTCCGCGAGCACAACGGCGGCGCCGCGAGCTGGCCGGAGTTCGAGGCGCTGGCCCAGCAGGTCAGCGGCAAGGACCTGCGCGGCTTCTTCGACGCGTGGGCGCACGGCACGGTGATCCCGGCCGAACGGTACCTGTACCCGAAGAGCTAGCTTTCGCCGCGGTGGTCCCCCTGGCTGAGGAAGGCGAGCAGATCGGCCACGAACCGGTCCCGGGAGCCGCCCTCCAGCCAGAGGGTCACCGACGCGATCCACTCGCCCTGCTCGGACCTACGCCACGGCGACAGTGACCAGGTCAACCGCATATATCCGCGTCCGTCATATACCGCGCGCACGGATATATCGCGGTCCGAGCTGGTCCAGGACAGCTCGCCGTCCCAGCCGCGCAGGTCCAGGCGCTCCACGAACCGGGCCACCGCCATCCCGTCCACGTAGTGCGTGACGCTCCCGGCCCGCGCCCGCAGGCCGGGAGCTTCGACGGTGACGGCGAAGGTGAGCACGCTCTCCCGCGGGTCGGGCCGGAGCTCGCGGTCGGCGAAGGTGATCGACACCCGGGGGTCCCGGGCGCAGCGCAGGGTGAGGTCGTCGCGCACGGCCGTAACGTAGAGGAACATCTCATCGCCGGACCGGTCGATTTCCGGGCGGGCCGTTCGTCGTGGGGGCGTAGTCGAGGTTCGCGAGAAGGGACAACACCCATGCAGTACCTGCTGTTGATCTGCCAGGACGAGACCCGCGCCGACAGCGGCCCCAGCGAAGGTTGCGGCACCTGGGGCGATGACCTGGCCGAACGGGGCGTCATCACCGGCGGCGCGATCCTGCACCCGAGCACCGACGCCACCACCGTCCGCCTGGGCGGCCAGGGCGAGGTGCTGCTCTCCGACGGCCCGTTCGCCGAGACCAAGGAGCAGATCGCCGGGTTCACGCTGATCGAGTGCGCGGACCTGGACGAGGCGGTGAAGATCGCCAGCACGCACCCGGGGGCGGTCGCGGGCGGGTCGGTGGAGATCCGGCCGGTGCTCGCGGGCGGGATGAACAAGGACTGACGCGGTTCGGGAGGGGCGGGGAGGGCGCGCGCCGGATCGGCCGAGTGCCGGGCGGGCATGAGCCGGGCCAGCCGAGGACGCGCGCCGACCCGCCGCCCAGCGCCGCCGACCCGCCGCCCAGCGCCGCCGCCCCACCACCGCACCGCCGCCACCACCGCACCGCCGCCGCCACCACCGCACCGCCGCCACCACCGCACCGCTCCACCGTGCCGCCTCGCCCCGCCCCGCCGCCCCGCTCCACTGCGCCGTGCCGTGCCGTGCCGTGCCGTTCCACCGTCGCGCCGCCCCGGCCGCCGCGCCGGGCCAGCCGAGCGCCGGGCGGGCCGGACCTGCGCCAGGCCAGCCGAGCAGCCGCCCCGGGCGTGCTGTGCCCGACCGGCCAACAGGTCGGCGGTTCGGGCAGCTCCCCGCCGGCCCGGTCCGCCCCCGCCGCCACCGGACGTAGGGTGGCCGGGTGACCACACTGCGCGAGACCCCCACCCGCACCGGGGTGCTCACCACGGTCCTCGCGTTCACCGCGCTGGTCACCCTGCTCACCCACACCATGCTCATCCCGGTCCTGCCCGGCCTGCCGCAGCGCCTCGGCGCTTCCCCGGCGGCCACCAGCTGGCTGGTCACCGTCACCGTGGTGGTCGGCGCGGTGGCCAACCCGGTGCTGGGCAGGCTGGCCGACCTGTTCGGCCGCAAACGCGTGCTGCTGCTTGCGGTATGCGCTTTCCTGCTCGGTTCCCTGCTGTGCGCGCTCACCGCCGACCTCACCCTGCTGATCGTCGGCCGGGCGGTCCAGGGACTGTCCACAGTGGCCATTCCGCTGGGCATCAGCCTGCTCGCCGCGCTGGTCCCGCCGGAGCGCAGGGCCGGGGGCATCGCGCTGATCAGCGCCATGCTCGGCATCGGCGGGGCGGTCGCGCTGCCGCTGGCCGGGCTGATCGCGGACGTGTGGGGCTTCCACGGCCTGTTCTGGTTCTGCGCCGCCGCCGGGCTGCCCGCGCTGCTCGCGGTGTGGCGGCTGGTCCCCTCGGTGGAACCCGGCGCCGAACGCGCCCCGGTGGACCTGGTCGGCGCGACCCTGCTCATCGGCGGGCTCACCGCGCTGCTGCTGCCGCTGAGCCGGGGCGCGGAGTGGGGCTGGGACTCCCCGCTGGTGCTGGGCCTGCTCGGCGCCGCCGCGCTGGCGCTGGCCGTCTTCGGCGTGGTCGAGCTGCGCAGGCGCGCGCCGCTGGTCGACCTCCGGCTGGCCGTGCGGGCCCAGGTGCTGGTGACCAACCTGTCCGCGTTCCTCACCGGGTTCGCGCTGTTCGTCAACTTCCTCGGCACCGTCACCGTGCTGCAGACCCGCTACGCGCTCTCCGTGGTCGCCTCCGGCCTCTACATGCTGCCCGGCGGCCTGCTGATGGCCGCGCTGTCCCCGGTGGCCGCCCGGCTCATCTCCGGCCGCGGCGCCCGGTTCACCCTGCTCCTGGGCTCGGCGGGGGTGGTGCTGGGCTTCGCCTCGCGACTGGTCCTGGACAGCTCGCTGTGGCACGTCGTGCTGGCCACCACGATCATCTCCGGCGGCGCGGGCCTGGCCTACTCGGCGATGCCCGCGCTGATCCTGGACGCCACCCCGCCCGAACACGCCGCCGCGGCCAACGGCCTCAACTCCCTGGCCCGCACCCTGGGCAGCTCGGTGGCCAGCGCCGTCTTCGGCGCCCTCGCCGCCTTCGGTGGCCTAACTCTCTTCTTCACCTTGGGCACGATCACAGCGTTGCTGGCTACGCTGGTCGTCGCCGTGCCGGTCGCCACCAGGACTGTCAGAGCCCCCGGCTAGGCTCAAGTACGGTGTCATGCTGGCGAATCACCTTGTGCCACGATCCGGGAGAACGACCCTGTGACTGCTGAGACCCTTTATGGGGCCGACGACCTGACCCACCTGGAGGGTCTGGAGGCCGTGCGCAAACGGCCCGGCATGTACATCGGGTCCACCGACAGCCGGGGTGTCAACCACCTGTTCACCGAGGTCGTCGACAACTCCACCGACGAGGGCATCGCCGGTCACGCCACCAAGGTCGTGGTCACCCTGCACGCCGACGGCAGCGTCCAGGTCGACGACAACGGCCGCGGCATCCCCACCGGGGTGCACGCCAAGTCCGGTCTCTCCGGCGTCGAGCTGGTGCTCACCCGGCTGCACGCCGGCGGCAAGTTCGGCGGCTCCGGCTACAAGACCTCCGGCGGCCTGCACGGGGTCGGCGCCTCCGCGGTCAACGCGCTGTCCCACCGCTTCGACGTCACCGTCAAGCGCGAGGGCAAGGTGCACCAGATGTCCTTCGCGCACGGCGTGCCGGGGGAGTTCGACGGGCCGGGGCCCAAGGCCAAGTTCACCCGCCGCTCCGGGCTCAACGTCACCGGCAAGATGAAGCGCAACGAGTCCACCGGCACCTCCATCCGCTACTGGCACGACGCCCGCTACTTCGAGAACGGCGCCGCGCTGGACCGCGAGGCCGTGCGCACCAAGCTGCGCAACACCGCCTTCCTGGTGCCCGGCGTGACCTACATCCTCCGCGACGTCACCGAGGGCGGGATCGCGGAGGAGACCTTCCACTACCCGCACGGCCTCACCGACATGGTCGAGTTCCTCACGCCGTCGAGTGACAAGCCGGTCTCCGGGATCATCTACGCCAACGGCGAGGGCACCTACACCGAGAACGCCGCCGACGAGAACGGCGTCATGCGGTCCAAAGTGGAGCGTGTCGCCCAGGTCGAGGTCGCGCTGCGCTGGGGCACCGGCTACGAGCGCACCGTGGAGTGCTTCACCAACACCATCCGCAACGTGCACGGCGGCACGCACCGCCGCGGCTTCGACCGCGCCGCGCTGAAAGCCTTGCAGGAAGCCATCTCCAAGACCCGGGGGCTGCTCAAGCCCAAGGAGGACCTGCCCCAGCTCGACGACGTGCTCGAAGGCATGACCGCGGTCATCCACGTGCGCATCCCCGAGCCGCAGTTCACCTCCCAGACCAAGGACGAGCTCTCCACCGCCGGCATCACCAAGGTCATCCAGAACGTGGTGGAACGGCACATCAAGGCCTGGACCGAGGACAAGCGCAGCAAGGTCGAGGCCAAGACCGTGCTGCAGAAGGTGGTCGACGCCGCCCGCGTCCGGCTGACCCAGAAGCAGCAGAAGGACGCCGCCCGCCGCAAGACCGCCCTCGAGGGCGCGGCCATGCCGCCCAAGCTGGTGGACTGCCGCAGCACCGGCGTGGCCCGCAGCGAGCTGTTCCTGGTCGAGGGCGACAGCGCGCTGGGTTCGGCCCGGATGGCGCGGGTCTCGGAGTACCAGGCGCTGCTCCCGTTGCGCGGCAAGATCCTCAACGTGCAGAAGGCCAGCCTGGCCGACACCCTGCGCAACGCCGAGATCTCCTCCATCGTGCAAGTCCTCGGCGCGGGCAGCGGCCGCACCTTCGACCTGAGCACCATGCGCTACGGCCGGGTGATCCTGATGGCCGACGCCGACGTGGACGGCTCGCACATCCGCACCCTGCTGATCACCCTGTTCGCCAAGTACATGCGCCCGGTGATCGAGGACGGCAGGCTCTACGCCGCCATGCCGCCGCTGCACAAGATCACCACCAAGGGCCGCAACAGCGAGACCATCTTCACCTTCACCCAGCGGGAGATGGAGAACACCGTCACCAAGCTGGAGAAGGCCGGCAAGCAGATCGTCACGCCGGTGCCCCGGTTCAAGGGCCTCGGCGAGATGGACGCCGACGAGCTGTGGGACACCACGATGAACCCGGCCACCCGCTCGGTCCGCCGCATCACCCTCGACGACGCCGAGGCCGCCGAAGCGGCCCTCGAGCTGCTGATGGGGGAGAAGGTCGAGCCCAGGCGCAACTGGCTGGTCGACTCGGCCGCGCGGGTCGACCGGGCCGCGATCGACGCCTGAGCGCACGTTTTCGTCAGAGGAGCCAGACAGCTATGGCACGCCGCAAGGGCAGCACGAGCACCAAGGTCGACCCGGCCGCCTTCGACCGGGCCGGCGCCAAGGTCTTCGACAACTCGCTCAAGACCGAGATCGAGGACTCCTACCTCGAGTACGCCTACTCGGTCATCCACGCCCGCGCCCTGCCCGATGCCAGGGACGGCCTCAAGCCGGTGCACCGCCGCATCCTGTTCTCCATGAACGAGCAGGGCTACCGGCCCAGCCACGCCTACGTGAAGTCCTCCCGCGTGGTCGGCGACTGCATGGGCAAGTACCACCCGCACGGCGACACCGCCATCTACGACGCGATGGTCCGGATGGCCCAGGACTTCGCGCTCAACGCGCCGCTGGTCGACGGGCACGGCAACTTCGGCTCCCCCGACGACGGCCCGGCCGCCTCGCGTTACACCGAGGCGCGGATGTCCCCGGAGGCGATGCTGCTGGTCGGCGAGCTCGGTGAGGACACCGTCGACTTCCGCCCCAACTACGACGGCTCCCTGCAAGAGCCCACGGTGCTGCCGGCGGCCTTCCCGAACCTGCTGGTCAACGGCACCTCGGGGATCGCGGTCGGCATGGCCACCAACATGATCCCGCACAACCTGGGCGAGGTGGTGGCCGCCGCGCGGCACCTGATCACCCATCCCGGCGCGAGCCTGGACAAGCTGATGGAGTTCGTGCCCGGCCCCGACCTGCCCACCGGCGGCATGCTGCTCGGCCTGGACGAGGTCCGCAAGGCGTATGAGACCGGCCGCGGCGTGGTCCGGATGCGCGCCAAGGTCGAGACCGGCCCGCTCGAAGGCAGCCGGGGCAGGCAGGCGATCACGGTCACCGAGCTGCCCTACGGCGTCGGCCCGGAGAAGATCATCGAGAAGATCACCGACGAGGTGAACAAGTCCAAGCGGCTCACCGGGATCGCCGACGTCAAGGACCTCACCGACCGGGAGAACGGCACCCGCCTGGTCATCGAGTGCAAGGTCGGGGTCAACCCGCAGGCGCTGCTGGCCGACCTGTACCGGCTGACCCCGCTGGAGCAGTCCTTCGGCATCAACAACCTGGTCCTGGTCGACGGCCAGCCGCAGACCCTGGGGCTCAAGCAGCTCCTGGAGGTCTTCCTGGCGCACCGGTACGAGGTGGTCACCCGGCGCACCTCCTTCCGCCGCCGCAAGCGGCAGGAACGGCTGCACCTGGTCGAGGGCCTGCTCAGGGCGCTGCTGGACATCGACAAGGTGATCAAGCTGATCCGCAACAGCGAGAACGCGCAGGCCGCCAAGGATGGCCTGATGAAGCAGTTCAAGCTCTCGGAGATCCAGGCCGCCTACATCCTGGACACGCCGCTGCGCCGCCTGACCAAGTTCGACAAGATCGAGCTGGAGGCCGAGCAGGAGAAGCTGGAAGCCGAGATCGCCGAGCTGTCCAAGATCCTCGACGACGAGTCGGTGCTGCGGAAGGTCGTCTCCACCGAGCTGGCCAAGGTGGCCAAGGACCTCGGCTTCGAGCGCCGCACCGCGCTCATCGACGGCGACCTCAAGGAGGTGCTGGCCGCCTCCAAGCCCGCCGGGCCGCTGGAGGTCGCCGACGACCCCTGCCAGGTGATCCTCTCCGCCACCGGCCTGGTCGCGCGCACCGCCGCGGAGTCCGAGGAGGCCTCCGAGGCGCGCAGGCGCAACGGCCGGACCAAGCACGACGCGGTCGCCGCCATGGTGCACTCCACCGCCCGCGGCCAGGTGCTGCTGGTCACCAGCCTCGGCCGGGCGTTCAAGACCGACGTGCTGCCGCTGCCGGTGCTGCCGGAGGCATCCGGCACGGTGTCCCTCTCCGGCGGCATGGCCGCCAGCGAGCTGGTGCCGCTGGAGAAGGGCGAGAAGGTCATCGGCATCGCCCCGCTCGGCGAGCAGGCCACCGGGTCACCCGGCCTCGCGATCGGCACCCAGCAGGGCGTGGTCAAGGTGTGCTCGCCGGAATGGCCGGTCCGCTCCGATGAGTTCGAGGTCATCTCGCTCAAGGACGGCGACCAGGTCGTCGGCGTCACCTGGCTCACCGACGGCAGCGAGACCCTCGCCTTCGTCTCCAGCGACTCCTCGCTGCTGCGCTACCCGGCCGGCCTGGTCCGGCCGCAGGGCCTCAAGGGCGGCGGCATGGCAGGCATCAACCTGGGCAAGGAGGCCAAGGCGGTCTTCTTCGGCGCGATCCGCACCGACGACGACGAGCACGGCGAGCCGATGGTGGTCACCTCCACCGGGCTGAGCGTCAAGGTCACCCCGTTCGCCGAGTACCCGGCCAAGGGCCGCGCCACCGGCGGGGTCCGCTCGCAGCGCTTCCTCAAGGGCGAGCACGAGCTGGCGATGGCCTGGATCGGCTCCCGCCCGGCGGGCGCGAGCCGCAACGGGTCGCCGGTGGAGCTGCCCGAGACGGATCCGCGGCGGGACGGGTCCGGGCACGCGCACCCAGGCCCGGACGTCGTGGGACACCTGATCGAACGCGACTGAGGCCCGCGATGCTCGCCCCGGCCGCCACCAGGGAACCCGCCAGGGTCGGCCGTGACTGGTTGATCGTCACCCTCGCCGGGCTGCTGCTCGGCGGGGTGACGTTCCTGTTCCACCTGTTCCACATCGGCTGGCTGGCCAACTCCACCGCCAGCTGGGCCACCACCGCCTACCTGGTCGGCGCGTGCACCGGCTGGAGCCTGTGGCGCTCCCCGCTCTACGGCGCCGTCGCCCTGTGGATCGGCCTGACCTGCTGGTACCTCTCGGTGGCGGTGCGCGGCGAGTTCGGCTGGTCCACCCTGGGCGAGGCCGGGATCTGGTTCGGCGCGGCCGCGGTGGCCGGCGCGGTGTTCGGCTACGCCGGGGCCTGCCGCCGCTACTGCGCCGGGCCCTGGTCCTTCCTCGGCATCGGCGTGATCGGCGGCGTGCTGGTGTGGGAGGGCCTGTACCGGCTGTTCGTGATCGCCCCCGACGTGCCGGGCAACACCCAGGTCATCGCGGGCTCCACCATGCTCAGCTGCGGGGTGCTGGCCGCGGTCCTGCTGCCGCGCACCTTCCAGGACCGGCTGTACGCGCTCGGGGTCGCCGCCGCGGTGACCGCGCTCGGCGCCCCCGCCGCGCCGCTGTTTCAGCTGATCCTGTCCAACAACAACTGACGCTCGGTCCCGGTCAGCTCGATGCCGAGCTCCGGCAGCAGCGCCACCGCCTCGGCCGGGGTCACCGGCCGGGTCTCGGTGCTCCCGTCCGCCCGCTCCACGGTCAGCTCCCCGCCGACCAGCCGGTGGCTGACGCCCTCCTCCAGGCGCATCGCGACCAGCTGCCGGGAGAACGGCGAACGCGGGTGGGTGGCGACGAAGTGGTGCGCCACCAGGTAGTCCACCGGCCGCTGCTCCTGCTCGTCGAAACCGTGCAGCGACCGCCAGCCCTCGGCCTCCTGCTTCTGCAGCACCCACAGCGACCCGTCCCGCACCAGCCGGTGCTTCCACCCGGCCTGGTCGACCACCTCCCCGGCGACCAGGGGCATCGGCTGGAACATGCCCGCGCCGAACCCGATGTCCACCAGGAAGTCCTGGTCCTCGGCGGTGACCACCAGGGTCAGGTGGGTGCGGAAGCTCGGCTTGTCCGGGTCGATCCGGGACATCCGCCGCCGCACCCGGTAGCCGAGCCGGGTGGCCACCGCGGCGAAGAGCAGGCCGTGCTCGTAGCAGTAGCCGCCGCGCCTGCGGCCCACCAGCTTGGCCACGATGCCCGGCAGGTCCACGCCGGGGTGCTGGTCCAGCAGCACGTCGATGTTCTCGAACGGGATCGACCGGCTGTGCGCCGCGTGCAGGCTGCGCAGCGCCTCGACGGTCGGGGCGGGCACCGGCGGGTGGCCGATCCGGGCGAGGTAGGCGGTCACGTCCACCGCGTCGACGGTCCACTCGTCGTTGGCGGACAACGGCTTCGGAGAAGTCATGCCCGCAGTCTCATACCTCCAGCGCGGTGGAGGTCAAGGGCAGTTCGGCGGTGACCACCACGATGTCCGCGCTGCTGTCCGCCGGGGTCCGCCAGCTGTGCTCGACCCCGGCCGGGATGGCCAGCTGATCACCGTTGGCCAGGTAGGCCATCCGGTCGCCCAGGCGCACGTCCAGCGCGCCGAAGCGCACGTAGAGCAGCACGGAGCCCCGGGCGCGGCGCGGCGGGCAGGCGGCCCCGGGCGGAAGGGTGGTGCGCACCGCGGTCAGCACGGGTCATCGGCTCCCCTGTGAGAACACTAGTTCCACAGCTGATAGTACGGAGCCTAACTATCTCGCGGCAAACTAGAGTGCCCGCATGGGCATTGACGGGATGGCCGACGCGGAGGAGATCCTGGCGGCCTGGCGCCGGGAGCGGCCGGACCTCGAGGTGTGCACGCTGGCCCCGTTCATCCGGACCTTGCAGGTCACCCAGCTGCTGGCGGCCGAGGTGGAGAAGGTCTTCCTCGAGCACGGGCTGCGCCGCGGCGAGTTCGACGTGCTCACCTCGCTGCGCCGGGCGGGCGCCCCGTTCATCCTGACCCCCTCGGAGCTGGCCGACCTGCTGATGCTCTCCCGCGCCGGCATGACCAACCGGCTGGACCGCCTGGAGAGCGCCGGTTACGTGGCGCGGCGGCTGGACCCTGGCGACCGGCGCAGCTTCCTCATCGCGCTCACCGAACGGGGCCGCGAGCTCATCGACGAGACCTTCACCGCGCACATCGCCAACCTGCACCGGCTGACCGCCAAGGTCACCCCCGAGCAGCGCGCGGTGCTGGACGAGATCATGCGCACCCTGCTCGCCGACCTGCGCTGACCGGTTTCTGTCGGCCGTGCGGGCTACCGTCTGCCCATGACGGTGGAGACGGTCCTCGCCGATGCCTTCCGCACCGAGTGGGGGCAGGTGGTGGCCACCCTGATCCGGGTCACCGGTGACTGGGACCTGGCCGAGGAGTGCGCCCAGGACGCCTTCGCCCAGGCCATGGAGACCTGGCCGAGGGACGGGGTGCCGCGCAGGCCGGGCGCCTGGCTGACCACCGCGGGCCGCAACCGGGCGATGGACCGGCTGCGCCGCGAGGCCGTCGGCAAGACCAAGCTGCGCGAGCTGGCCGCCCAGCCGCCGCCGGAACCCGAACCCGCCGACGACAGCGGGGTGCGCGACGACGAGCTCCGGCTGATCTTCACCTGCTGCCACCCCGCGCTGCCGCTGGAGGGCCGGGTCGCGCTGACCCTGCGCACGCTGTGCGGGCTGACCACCCCGGAGATCGCCAGGGCGTTCCTGGTGCCGGAGGCGACCATGGCGCAGCGCCTGGTCCGGGCCAAGCGCAAGATCCGCAACGCCGGGATCCCGTACCGGGTGCCGCCCGCCGAGCTGCTGCCGGAGCGGCTGACCGCGGTGCTCGGCGTGCTCTACCTGCTGTTCAACGAGGGCTACTCGGCCACCGCGGGGGAGGACCTGCTGCGCGGCGGCCTCAGCGGCGAGGCGATCCGGCTGGCCAGAGTCCTCTGTGGACTGATGCCGGATGAGCCGGAAGCGTTGGGGCTGCTGGCTTTGTTGCTGCTGCACGACGCCCGCCGCGCGGCCAGGGTGGACGCGGACGGCGACCTGGTCACGCTGGAGGAGCAGGACCGGGAGCGCTGGGACGCCGAGGAGATCGCCGAGGGCGCGGCGCTGCTGGAGACCGCGCTGCGCAGGGGGCGGCCGGGGGTGTACCAGTTGCAGGCGGCGATCAGCGCCTGCCACGCCACCGCGAAGACCGCGGCGGACACCGACTGGCCGCAGATCGCCGGGCTCTACGGCGAGCTGGCCCGCCGGGTGCCCTCGCCGGTGGTGCGGCTCAACCAGGCGGTGGCGATCGCGATGGCCGAGGGCCCGGCCACCGGCCTGACGCTGGTGCGGGAGCTGGAGGAGTCGGGCCTGCTGGCCGGCTACCACCTGCTCCCGGCCACCCGCGCCGACCTGCTCCGCCGCCTGGGCCGCGACGCCGAGGCCGCGCAGGCCTACCGGGACGCGCTCAAGCTGGTCACCGCCGAGGCGGAACGCCGCTACCTGGGGCGCAGGCTGGCCGCGCTGGCCCAGGACGGGTAGTCGGTCCACGCGGCCAGCGACTGCCTGCTGGTCAGGTGCCGTTCCTCCCCGGTGATCGGGTCGGTGAACCGCAGCGTCTTGGCCAGCAGCTGCAACGGCCGGGTGAAGTCATCGAGGGGCCGGTCGGTGATCTCGGGGTAGAAGTCGTCGCCCAGGATCGGGATGCCCAGCCTGCTCAGGTGCAGCCGCAGCTGGTGGGTGCGCCCGGTCAGCGGCAGCAGCCGGTACCGGCCGAGCCCGTCGCGCTGGTCCAGCAGCTCGAGCGTGGTCACCGCGTTCGGCGGGCCGTCCACCTCCTGCGCGGTGATCACCCCGCGTTCCTTGTGGATCCGGCTGCGCACCGTCATGGGCAGCACCAGCCCGGGGTTCACCGGCGCGACGGCCTCGTACTCCTTGTGCACCAACCGGTCCCGGAACAGCGTCTGGTAGCGCCCCCGGTCCGCCCGGTTGATCACGAACATGACCAGCCCCGCGGTCACCCGGTCCAGCCGGTGCGCCGCGCTGAGCTCCGGCAGGTCCAGCTCCCGGCGCAGCTTCACCAGCGCGGTCTGCTGGATGTGCTTGCCGCGCGGGATGGTGGCCAGGAAGTGCGGCTTGTCCACCACCAGCAGGTGCTCGTCCCGGTGCACGATCCCGATCGGGTAAGGCACCGGGGCCTCCACCGGCAGCTCCCGGTGGAACCACACCACCCCGCCGGGCACGTACGGCGCGTCCAGCTCCAGGGGTCCGTTCAGGTCGGCGATCCGCCGCTCGGTGAACATCGCGTCCAGCACCGCCGGGGTGACCAGCGGCAACCGGTCGGCCAGGTGCGCGCGCACGGTCGCCCAGGCCCCGTCCTCCGGCAGGCGCATCCGGGCCGGGTCCAGGCCGAAGCGCTGCGGTAGCGGGGGCGGGGTTCTGCGACGCATCGGGTCAGCGTACGGGGTGGAGGACGCGCCCCGCGAAATCGCCGACGCGCGCCCCCCGTTTCCCCCCTGGATGAATCGTGGCACCGATTTCCGGCGCTGGGCAGCCTGGATTTGGGCACGATTCCACCGTGAGAAAGTCATGGATTGCTTATGACCCGGCTCTCATGTTGTCGTGGTTTCGTCATCGCGGCCGGGCAATGGCGTCTCAGTAGTACGCCGAGGAGGGGGAGCGCATGCCGACAACGGTCCGGCCGGGCCAGCTGACCAGCCTGCTCGCGATCGCCGTGCCGCTGCTGGTCGGTTTCCCGGTAATCGGTTCGAGGGTGTTCTTCGACCGTAGCCCGGTGGTCGCACAGGAGTGGATTTTTCTGTTCGGCCTGGTGCTGCTGGGCGGTGCGATCCTGTTCCGGATCCGGCGCGGACAACCATCCCGCGCCGTGGCGGCCGCCTTTGTCAGTGGCCAGCTCGCGGTCCCGGCCTTGATCATGCCGTACCCGTTGCTGAGCGGTTTCGCCGTTCTGCTCACCGCCTGCACCCTGCTGGTGGTGCTGCCCGCGCCGTGGGACCGGATTTCCTTTCTGGTGGTCGCGGCCGGAGCCTGTCTTTTCCTGGTTCCGGCGTATCCGGAGGTGGTCCTGCAGGCGGTGCCGGCGGGCCTGGTCGCCTCGATCGCCCTGTTCGCCACCATCCGGGCCGCCGAACTGGCCCAGCGCCTGGCCCGCAACCGGCACGCGCTGGCCCGCCTCGCGGTCGCCGAGGAGCGGCTGCGGGTGGCCAGGGACCTGCACGACTCCCTCGGCCAGGAGCTCACCGCGGCCGGCCTGCGCGCCGAGCTCGCCGCCCGCCTCACCGCCATCGACCCGGCCGCCGCCGCCGAGCAGCTGCTCGCGGTGCAGCGCGCCACCGAACGCGCCCTCGACGGCGTCCGCCAGGTCGCCACCGGCCTCTGGCGCCCGGAGTTCGACGAGGAGCTCGAACGCGGCACGGCCCTGCTCGAAGCCGCCGGTGTCCGCGCCGAGCTGCGCCTGCGCGCCGCCGCGCCGCCCGGGGCGAGCTGGGCGCTGCGCGAGGCGATCACCAACGTGCTCAAGCACAGCACCGCGCGCCGCTGCGTGGTGACCACCGAGGAGAAGGACGGCATGTTCCGCCTGACGGTCGACAACGACGGCGCCCACGCCAGCCCCGGCAGCCCCGGCAGCGGCCTGACCGGCCTCACCGACCGGATCACCGCCCTCGGCGGCCGGGTGCGGGCCGGACCGGCCGCCGGTCGCCGCTTCCGGCTGCTGGTCGAGCTCCCGGTGACGCGGTGATCCGGGTCGCGGTGGCCGAGGACATGACCGTGCTGCGCGAGGCCCTGGTCAGCCTGTTCCGGCTGGAAGCCGACATCGAGGTGGTCGCCGAGACCGGCCGCGGCGACACCGTGGCCGAGCTGGTCGAGCGGACCAGGCCGGACGTGCTGCTGCTGGACATCGAGCTGCCCGGCGCCGACGGCCTGACCGTGGCCCGCCACCTGCGCGCCACCACCCCCGAGCTCCGCCTGCTGCTGCTCAGTGTGCTGGACCGCCCCGCCGTGCTCCAGGAGGCCCTTTCCCTTGGCGTGCACGGCTTCCTGCCCAAGGGCCGGTCGGTGACCGTGGTGCTGGACGCGATCCGCCGGGTGCACCGCGGCGAGACGGTGATCACCTCCGACGGCCGGATCGGCGCGCCCAGCCCGCTGACCCGGCGCGAGCTGGCGGTGCTGGAGCTGATGGCCCGCGGCGACACCGCCAAGGAGGTCGCCCGCACGCTGAACCTGGCCACCGGCACCGTGCAGAACCACATGACCCGGGTGCTGGACAAGCTCGGCGCGCGCAACAAGGTCGACGCCATCCGCCTGGCCACCGACCACGGCTGGCTGACCGGCTACAACAGCTTGTCCTGAGTGATCGGCACCTCCCGGATCCGCCGCCCGGTCGCGTGGAACACCGCGTTGCCGATCGCCGCCGGCACCCCGGTCAGCGGTGTCTCGCCGAACCCCCGCGCGCCCAGCGCGGCACTGGTCGGGTCCGGCTTGTCCACGAAGTGCGTCTCGATCGCCGGCACGTCCGCGTGCACCGGCATCAGGTAGGTCGACAGGGTGGCGTTCATGATCCGCGCGTGCGCCGGGTCCACCACCGCGTGCTCCATCAGCGCGAACCCGATGCCCCAGATCGTGCCGCCGATGGCCTGGCTGTGCGCGGTGCGCCGGTTGAGCACCCGGCCGGGGTCGTAGGCGCCGACCACCCGGCTCACCGAGACCTTGCCGTAGCGCGGATCCACCCGCACCTCCACGAACACCGCGCCGGTGGTGTGGTTCGGCGTGTTCGTGCTGTTGCCGGTGGCCGTCACCGGTTTCCCGTGCCGGGCAAGGACATCGCGGTAGCTGTCCCGGCGACGGCGGTCCCGGTCGAACAGGTAGCCGTGCTCGGCGCCGATCCGCTCCGGCGGCAGGCCGTGCAGCGGTGAGCGCGGATCGGCCACCGCCAGCCGGATGACCTCGGCGCGGGCCGCGGTCGCGGCCTGGTCGACCGCGCCGGTCACGCTGTTCACCGTGGCCGAGCCGAAGGAACCGGTCGCCGCCGGGTAGTCGGTGTGGCCCAGCTGGGTGGTCACCGCGGTCAGCGGCATGCCCAGCGCCTGCGCGGCGACCTGGGTGAGCACGGTGTAGGTCCCGGTGCCGATGTCGTGCGCGCCGGTGCGCAGCGTGGCCCGGCCGTCGGTGCCCAGGGTGAGCTGGGC
This sequence comes from Crossiella sp. CA-258035, assembly GCF_030064675.1. GTDB lineage: Bacteria > Actinomycetota > Actinomycetes > Mycobacteriales > Pseudonocardiaceae > Crossiella. The sequence goes on along the minus strand of NZ_CP116413.1, from coordinate 6,662,455 downwards.
GGCCGAGGGCAGCGCGGTGCAGGAGTGCGCCTCGGTGGCCATGCCCCAGCCGATCCGGATGTCCCCGTCCCGCATCGAGCCGACCCTGGGGTCGCGCCGGGACCAGCCGAAGGCGCGGGCGCCGATCCGGTAGCACTCGTCCAGGTGCTTGCTGCCCCAGCGCTGGCCGGTGCCGGGGTGCGTGGCGGCGTAGTTGCGCAGCCGCAGCTCCACCGGGTCGATGCCCAGCTCGTGGCTCAGCTCGTCCAGCGCGGTCTCCAGGCCGTGGTGGGCGGCCAGCTCGGGGGAGCGGATGAAGCTGCCGGTCTGCAGGTCCAGCCGCACCGCCTGCTGCCGGATGCGCAGGTTCGGGATGGCGTAGAGGGTGCGGGAGGAGTGGCTGGCGTTGTAGATCCGGTCCTCGGTGGCCGAGCACTGCTGGGTGGAGACGTGCACCAGCGCGGTGATCCGGCCGTCCCGCTTGGCGCCCAGGGTGATCCGCTGCCGGAACTCGCTGCGGTGGCCGTGCGCGGTGTAGGTCTGCGCCCGGGAGAGCACCAGCTTCACCGGCCGCGCCAGCTCCCTGGCCACGGCCGCGGTGAGCAGCAGGTGCGGCCAGGCCGCGCTCTTGGCGCCGAACCCGCCGCCCAGGTACGGCGAGACCACCCGCACCGAGGCCGGCGGCAGGTTCAGCGCCTGGGCCACCGCGGTCCGCGCGAAGTTCCCGGCCTGGGTCGACTCGTACAGCGTGAGCTGCCCGTCCGCCCAGTGCGCGATGCTCGCGTGCGGCTCCATCGGGTTGTGCAGATGCATCGGCGAACTGTATATAGCGTCGATCCGGATATCCGCTTCGGCGAGTCCGGCCTCGGGGTTGCCGCGCACGCTCTCGTTGGGTTCGCCACCGGTCACCGGCGGCACGAACTCCTCGCCCTCGGCCTCGTGCAGCGCGCTGCGGTGCCGCTCGGCCCGGTACTGGGCGTTCACCAGCGTGGCGGCATGCTGCGCCTCCTCCAGGGTCCGGGCGACCACCAGTGCGATCGGCTGGCCGCTGTGGTGGATCCGGTCGTCCTGCACCGGGATGTAGGTCTTGCGGTAGGCGGCGGCCGGCACGGTGAGCCGCGGCATGGTGAGGTGGGTGAACACCCGCACCACCCCCGCCGCCCGTTCGGCCGCGGCCACCTCGATGCCGGTGAGCCGGCCCTTGGCGATCGTGCTGAGCACCAGAACCCCGTGCAGCAGCCCGGGAATCCGCTGGTCGGCGGCGTAGGTCGCGGCGCCGGTGACCTTGGCGTGCCCGTCCACCCGGTCCACCGGCCGCCCGATCAGGTCCCCGCTCATCGCTGCCTCCCCAGCTCGGTGAGCACCCCGGTGAGCGCCCTGCGCATCAGCTCCACCTTGAAACCGTTGTGCGCCAACGGCCGCGCCCCGCGCACCGCGGCATCAGCGGCCGCGGCCAGGCTGGCCCCATCCAGCGGCCTGCCCCGCAGCACCGCCTCGGCTTCCGGCACCCGCCAGGGCAACGGAGCCACCCCGCCGAAGGCCAGCCGCACCTCCCGCACCCGTCCGCCGCGCTGGGTCAGGCAGGCGGCCACCGACACCACCGCGAACTCGAAGCTCTCCCGGTCCCGCAGCTTCAGGTACCGCGACCGCGCGGCCAATGCCCCGGTCGGCACCTCCACCCCGGTGATCAGCTCACCCGGCCGCAGCACGTGCTCCACCTGCGGCGAGTCACCCGGCAGCCGGTAGAACTCGGCGAAGGCGATCCGCCGCGCCCCGGCCGTGCCCTGGGTGAGCACGGTGGCCTCCAGCGCCTGGAGGGACACCGCGAGATCTGAGGCGTGCACCGCCACGCAGTGCTCGCTGCCGCCGAAGAGCGCGTGCATCCGGTTGTGCCCGGAACGGGCGGGGCAGCCGCTGCCGGGCTGCCGCTTGTTGCACGGGAACCCGCTGTCCCGGAAGTAGCCGCACCGGTTGCGCTGCACCAGGTTCCCGCCGATCGCGGCCATGTTCCGGATCTGCGGCGAGGCCGAGTTGAGCAGCGCCGAGGCCAGCACCGGCGCCCGGGTGCGCACCGCGGGATGCGCGGCCACCTCGGCCATCCGGGCCAGCGCGCCGATCCGGATGCGGTCCGGCAGCACCTCGATGTCGTTGAGCGGCAAGGCGTTGATGTCGACCAGCCGGTCGTGCGCCTGCACGCCGTCCTTCATCAGGTTCAGCAGCTCGGTGCCACCGGCCACGTACGCGGCTCCGGGAGTCGCGGCGGCGCGCACGGCTTCCTCGGTCGCCCGAGGGCGGACATAGCCGAAGGCCCTCATCCCCGCCCCTCCTTCGCCGCATCTCGCACCGCGGCCACGATGTTGGGATAGCAGCTGCACCGGCACAGGTTCCCGCTCATCCACTCCCGGATCTCCGCGTCCGACCCGGCGTGCCCCTCCTCGATCGCGGCCACCGCGGACATGATCTGCCCCGGCGTGCAGAACCCGCACTGGAAGGCGTCCCTGCGGATGAACGCCGCCTGCACCGGATGCAGCTCCCCGTCCCGCGCCAGCCCCTCCACCGTGGTGATCCGCTGGCCCTGCCGCATCACCGCCAGGGTCAGGCAGGACTTGATCCGCTGCCCGTCGGCCAGCACCGTGCACGCCCCGCACTCGCCGCGGTCGCAGCCCTTCTTCGTCCCGGTCAGGCCAAGCCGCTCGCGCAACGCGTCCAGCAGGGTGACCCGGGGTTCCACCGAGACCCGGTGGTCGGCGCCGTTGACGCGCAACGTGATCTCCACGCTCGCCCCCGGTTCCACACCGTCCACTGTGGACTCTGATTCGGCAGCGACCGCGGTGGCGGGCAGGGCGCCCGCCGCGATCGCGCCCGCCGCGGTGACGCCGCCTGCCCTGAGCACGGTCCGCCGGGTGGGCCGGACCTGTGGGTGATCGGACACCGCGCCTCCTCGTCTCAGCCGGTCAGGTCAGTTCGCCGGGTGCGGCAGCTCGGTCAGCTCGATCCGGCGGTCGAAGTCGGCCCGGATCTCGCCGGCGGCCAGGCTGACCACCTCCGAACATCGTCGGCCGGGTCGACGTGGGTGCGGTAGGGCCTGCCGTCGTGGTCCCGGCCGGCCGCCGGAGTTCTCCGTGCTTCTTGTTAGCGGTGATTCGCTAACTATGCGATCGACGATAACACTCGCGCGTTAGCGGCGCTAGCCTCTGGCTGTTATCAGTGTAATGTTCAAGCCTTATTTTTAGCCCTGTATTGACTTGTGGCCGTGGCCGTCATTACGTTCGGCCCGCCAACAAACTCACCGCCGCCACCCCCTGCGTGACGCCCGGGAAAACGCTTGCTCTGCCTGGGTGTCGCGTCCCTGCATCGTGGCAGAGGAGTGCCCTGTGACGTGGAGACGGATGGCGACGGCGGCGACAGCCGCGGTGGTCGCCGCGAGTTCGCTGACCCTGGTGTCCGCACCGGCCGCCGGCGCGGCGGTCACGCCCAACGCCTGGTACAAGGTGGTGAGCAAGGCCAGCGGCAAGTGCGTGGACGCCCGTGGCGCGGCCGCGGTCAACGGCACCGCCGTGCAGCAGTACACCTGCAACGACACCACCGCCCAGCAGTGGCAGTTCCAGGAGAGCGGCGGCGGCTTCTTCCGGCTGAACAGCCGCATCGACGCCGCCCAGGTCATCGACGTGGCGGAGAGCTCCACCGCCGACGGCGGCCTGACCCACCTGTGGACCTACGGCGGCGGCGCGAACCAGCAGTGGCAGCCGGTGCAGCAGGCCGACGGCTCGCACCGGCTGGTCAACCGCAACAGCGGCAAGTGCCTCGACCTGACCGAGGGCTCGCAGGCCGACAGTGTCCAGTTCCAGCAGTGGACCTGCTTCGAGGGCTCGCCCAACCAGTCCTTCGACCTGGTGCTCGTCGGCGGCGACCCCGGCCCCGGCGACCCGGACTTCGGCCCGAACGTCTTCGTCTTCGACCCGTCCACCCCGCAGTCCACCATCCAGAACCGGGCGAACACGATCTTCCAGCGGCAGGAGCGGGCCCAGTTCGGCCCGGACCGCTACGCCATGCTGTTCAAGCCGGGCACCTACGACGTCGACGTCAACGTCGGCTACTACACCCAGGTCCTCGGCCTGGGCAGGCACCCCGACCAGGTGAACATCCGCGGCGCGGTGCACGTGGAGGCGGACTGGTTCCAGGGCAACGCCACGCACAACTTCTGGCGGGCCGCGGAGAACCTGTCGGTGACCCCCACCGGTGGCATGGACCGCTGGGCGGTCTCCCAGGCCGCGCCGTACCGCCGCATGCACGTGCGCGGCGACCTGCAGCTCGACGACAACGGCTGGTCCAGCGGCGGGTTCATGGCCGACAGCAAGATCGACGGCCAGGTGCGCTCAGGCAGCCAGCAGCAGTGGTTGTCCCGCAACACCAACTGGGGCAGCTGGAGCGGGTCCAACTGGAACATGGTCTTCGTCGGGGCGAACAACGCCCCCGCCGGCAACTTCCCGAACCCGCCCTACACCAGGATCGACCACACCCCGCAGATCCGGGAGAAGCCCTTCCTCCAGGTCAACGCCGCCGGGGCCTACGAGGTCTTCGTGCCCACGCTGCGCGACAACTCCAGGGGCACCACCTGGGAGAGCGGCAACCAGCCCGGCCAGGCGCTGCCGATCAGCTCCTTCTTCATCGCCAAGCCCGGCACCAGCGCCGCCGCGATGAACCAGGCGCTGGCCGAGGGCAAGAACCTGATCGTCACCCCCGGCATCTACCGTCTGGACCAGACCCTGCGGGTCACCCGCCCGGACACCGTGGTGCTGGGCATGGGCCTGGCCACCCTGATGCCCGGCAACGGGATCACCGCACTGACCGTGGCCGACGTGCCCGGCGTGAAGATCGCCGGACTGCTCATCGACGCCGGCACGACCAACTCCAACCTGCTGATGGAGGTCGGCCCGCAGGGCTCCACCGGCAACCACGCGGCCAACCCGACCTCGCTGCACGATGTGTTCATCCGGATCGGCGGCATGGTCGCGGGCAAGGCCACCACCAGCCTGGTGGTCAACAGCCGCAACGTGATCGGCGACCACCTGTGGCTCTGGCGCGGCGACCACGGCGACGGCATCGGCTGGCACACCAACACCGCGGACGTGGGCCTGGTGGTCAACGGCGACAACGTGAGCATGTACGGCCTGTTCGTCGAGCACTACCAGAAGTACCAGACCATCTGGAACGGCCAGGGCGGCAAGACGTTCTTCTACCAGAACGAGATGCCCTACGACCCGCCGAACCAGGCGGCCTGGATGAACGGTTCCACCAGGGGCTACGCGGCCTACAAGGTGGGCAACCACGTCACCAGCCACGAGGCCTACGGGCTGGGCAGCTACTGCTTCTTCAACGTCAACCGCAGCGTGGTGGCCGAGCGGGCCTTCGAGGTGCCCAACCACCCCGGCGTCCGCTTCCGGCACATGGTCACGGTGTCCCTGGGCGGCGGCGCGGGCACCATCAACCGCGTCATCAACAACTCCGGCGGCACCGCGGGGCCGGGACAGGTGGTGCAGAACCTGGTGAGCTACCCGTAGCTCACCAGTAGCCGCAACGGTCCGGGTCGCACCTCGCGACCCGGGCCGTTCGCTATCACATTCCGATCGCGGAAAGCCGTGGCCGATAACACTCCGCACTGTCGCCGCGACGACTGGCTGATCGGAGGTACACCACATGACTCGTCGCCTGCTGTTGCCAGCCGCGGTCCTGTGCACGTTGACCGCGTGCGCGGGTTCGCCGCCGGCCGATCAACCGTCACCGGTCACCAGCACCACCACGACCCACTCGTCACCGGCCACCACCACCTCCGCGCCTCCGAAACCGGTGTCCCGGCGTGTCGGCGACACCGCTTCCGTCGGTTGCCCGAGCAGCGGCCCGGACGACTGCACGATGCGCTTCACCATCACCAAGGTCACCAAGTGCGTCGGCAGGGGCCACCCAGGCGACTCGCCGCCGGAAGGCACCCAGCGTCGGCTGCTGTGGATCGAGGTGCGGACCGGCACCGAGTACCGGGTAGACAACCTGCCCTCGAGTTGGTTCACCCAATTCCAGGCGATCAGTCGCCAAGGCGTGACCTCGGGCCAGATCAATCCATCAACGGGCTGGGAGTGCGCGCCGACGAAGGACCGGATCGGGTTCGGCGACGAGAACTGGCTGCCCGGCAAGACTTACGCCGGGGCGATCGAGGTCTACCTGCCGGATGACGCAACGAAGGTCGTCAACGCCGAGGGGCTGTGGGAATGGGAGCTGTGAGCGTTCGCTCGTCCAGCTCCCGTACCGCGCCGCCGGACCGATGTCGTTCAGTTGCGCTGGACCCGGCTCAACCCGGTCAGGAGCCGTTCCATCACCTCGGGGTCGACCTCGTGCGGGTCGTTGGCCAGCCGCTCGGCCTCGGGCGAGCGCCTGCGCTCCCGGCGCGGCAGCGGCACCGCCTCGGCGGTCACCCCGCCCGGCAGTGGCAGCTCGCACCACAGCATCCGGCCCCGGTCCAGGGCCACCACGCCCAGGTTCGGGCCCTCCATGTCGGGGGTCGCCTCGGCCGGGCGGCCGTCGGCCACCTCGATCACCAGGCTGTCCCCGCTGACCCGCAGGCGCACGGTCAGCATGCCGGGCCGCTTCGGGTCAGCGCTTTCCACCACCGCGGCCACCAGTTGGCCCGCCGCGGTGGAGGCCTCCTCCAACAGCGGCCGCAGGGACCACTCGCGCAGGGTGAACTGAGCGAACAGGTCGGCGCAGTTCACCGCGGTGGGGAGCGCGACTAGCTGGATGTCGTCGACCTGTGCAGTCTGTGGGGTCACCGGGTTCCTTCTTCCGCCATTTCGGGAGCCTCGGGTGTCACTCGAATAGGGGATCCTGCCACACGCTGTAGACATCCGGTGATACCGCATCCGCTTTCTTGCCGGGTGTCAACCTAGGATGACCAGGTGGAGATGGACCGGTTGATGACGTTGACCAGGGCGACCGGCGTGGACGACCCGATCGAGGGACTCGCCGCCGCCGCGGAACTGCGCCGCGAACTGGAACGTCTGGAGGCCGTGCTGGTCCGCCGGGCCAGGGTCGCGGGCCGGACCTGGACCGAGGTGGCGGCGGCGCTGGGCGTCAGCAAGCAGGCGGTGCACAAGAAGCACGGCCGCACCGCGCTGTTCGGCCGCCGCGCCGACTAGCTACTCCGGCAGGCGTCGCCGCCCGGCGAACCCCAGATCCCGCCGGTGGTACCAGAGCAGCTCGGTGTCGCCCTCCAGCCAGCACAGCAGCACTGGCACGTTGTCCAGCTCGGCCGGGAAGTCCACCAGCAGCGGCGCGAACCCCTTCAGCTCCGCCCCGGTCTGCTGGACCTGGGTCATCAGCTCGTCCAGCCGCGCCTGCGCCGCCTTGAACTCCGGCAGTCCGCCCAGCGGACTCGGCTCGCCACCCGGCGCCACCGCCACGGCCAGCTCGGCGGCATCGGCGCGCAGCGCGACGACCTCGGTCAGCACCGGCAGCAGCGCGGCCAGCTCGGCCCTGGCCTCGGCCACGGTGAACAGTCCCATGCGGACCAGCCTGCCACAGCCGCTTGACCTCTAGTTACGTAGAGCTAACACACTCTCCTCATCAGCGACTTCGGTCCATCGAGGACCACGGCGAGAAGTTCACGCCGACTTTGTCGGGGGTGTGCGCAACCATCACCTCACGCACCGCCCCGGCCCGGACACTGTGGGGAGCCATGGACATCGACATGAACGCCTGGATGGCGCTGGAAAGCGCGATGCAGGACAAGTCAGGGCGCACGGTCACCCGTGCCACCCTGCGCCGCATCGCCCGCTTCGCCAAGCCGCAGTACCGCGCGGTGGCCGTCCTGCTGGTGCTCAGCGCGCTGGCCGCGGTGCTCGCGGTGGCCACACCGGTGCTGGCGGGCTGGGTGGTCGAGGCGATCGTGAACAAGCAGCCGGTGGACACCGTGGTCTGGCTCTCGGTGCTCATCGCCGGGATCGCGGTGGTGGAGGCCGGGCTGAGCATGGCCGAGCGCTGGCAGTCCTCCAGGGTCGGCGAGGACCTGATCCTGCGGCTGCGCGAGTCGGTGTTCGCGCACGTGCAGCGGATGCCGGTGGCCTTCTTCACCCGCACCCGCACCGGCGCGCTGGTCAGCCGCCTCAACAACGACGTGATCGCCGCCCAGCGCGCCTTCTCCAGCACGCTCTCCGGCGTGGTCACCAACATCATCGCGCTGGTGCTGGCCGTGGCGGTCATGGTCAGCCTGTCCTGGCAGGTCACCCTGCTCGCGCTGATCCTGTTGCCGGTCTTCGTGATCCCGGCCCGGCGGGTCGGGCGGCGGCTGGCCGGGATGGAACGCGAGTCGGCCAACCTCAACTCGGCGATGACCACCCAGATGACCGAGCGGTTCTCCGCGCCGGGCGCCACCCTGATCAAGCTGTTCGGCAGGCCGGCCGACGAGGAGGCCGAGTTCGGCGCGCGGGCCCAGCGGGTGCGCGACATCGGCGTGCGCACCGCGGTGCGGCAGTGGGTGTTCATGGTCGCGCTGGGCCTGGTCTCCGCGCTGGCCCTGGCCCTGGTCTACGGCCTCGGCGGCTACTTCGCGCTGACCGGCCAGCTGGAGGCCGGCACCGTGGTCACCCTGGCGCTGCTGATCACCCGGCTGTACTCGCCGCTGACCGCGCTGGCCGGGGCCCGGCTGGACGTGATGACCGCGCTGGTCAGCTTCGACCGGGTGTTCGAGGTGCTCGACCTCAAGCCGCTGATCGAGGAGAAGCCGGACGCCCGCGAGGTGCCGGAGGGTCCGGTGTCGGTGGAGTTCGACGACGTCCGCTTCAGCTACCCGGCCGCGGACAAGGTCTCCCTCGCCTCGCTGGAGGAAGTGGCCACTTTGGACAGTCGCGGCGGCGAGGAGGTGTTGCGCGGGGTGTCCTTCCGGGCCGAACCCGGTCAGCTGATCGCCTTGGTCGGCTCCTCCGGCGCGGGCAAGTCCACCCTGGCCTCGCTGACCCCGCGGCTCTACGACGCGGACTCCGGCAGCATCCGGCTCGGCGGCGTGGACGTGCGCGACCTGTCCTTCGACGCGATCAGGGACACCGTCGGCATGGTCACCCAGGACGGCCACCTCTTCCACGAGAGCATCGGCGCGAACCTGCGGCTGGCCCGGCCCGGCGCCAGCGATGAGGACCTGTGGGACGCGCTGCGCCGCGCCCGCCTCGACGAGCTGGTGGCCTCGCTGCCGGATGGCCTGGACACCGTGGTGGGGGAGCGCGGCTACCGGCTCTCCGGCGGTGAGCGACAGCGGCTGACCATCGCCCGCCTGCTGCTGGCCCAGCCACGCGTGGTGATCCTGGACGAGGCCACCGCGCACCTGGACTCCAGCTCGGAGGCCGCGGTGCAGGAGGCGCTGGTGGAGGCGCTGGCCGGCCGGACCTCGCTGGTCATCGCGCACCGGCTGTCCACCATCAGGGCGGCGAACCTGATCCTGGTGGTGGAGAACGGCGAGGTGGTCGAGCGCGGCACCCACGAGGCGCTGCTGGCCAAGGGCGGCCGCTACGCCGAGCTGTACAACACGCAGTTCGCGGACAGCAAGGAATCCGTGATCGCTGGATAGCCTGTACGCCTCGCGGCGCCGCCGGACGCGGCGCCGCGAGCGGACGTTGGGGACAAAGGAGTTCTGGTGTCGGTGCGACGGCAAGTCGGCAGCATGACCGAGACGGTGGTCGAGCGGATGCCCGCCCCCGATCCCACCGCGGCCGCCTTCTTCGACGTGGACAACACCATGATCATGGGCGCCTCGATCTTCCACCTGGCCCGCGGCCTGGTCGAGCGCAAGTTCTTCCGCACCGCCGACCTGCTGGGCTTCGCCTGGAAACAGGTCAAGTTCCGGGTGCTGGGCCGCGAAGACCACCAGGGCATCGAGGACAGCCGAGAACAGCTCCTCTCCTTCGTCGCCGGTCGCCGCACCGACGAGCTGGCCGCCCTGTGCGAGGAGATCTTCGACTCCCGCATCGCCTCCCGCGTCTGGCCCGGCACCCGTTCCCTGGCCCAGCTGCACCTGGCCGCGGGCCAACGGGTCTGGCTGGTCACCGCCGCCCCGGTCGAGCTCGCCGAGATCATCGCCCGCCGCCTGGGCCTGACCGGCGCGCTGGGCACCGTCGGCGAACGCGAGAACGGCGTCTACACCGGCAGGCTCGTCGGCGGCCTGATGCACGGCCAGGCCAAGGCCGACGCGCTGCGCGTGCTGGCCGAGCGGGAGGGCCTGAACCTGGCCAACTGCGTGGCCTACTCCGACTCGCACAACGACCTGCCGATGCTCTCCGCGGTGGGCACCGCCATCGCGGTCAACCCCGACTCCGGCCTGCGCGAGATCGCCCGCACGAGAGGCTGGGAGATCCGCGACTTCCGCACCGGCCGCAAAGCGATCAAGATCGGCCTCCCCACCATCCTGGCCACCTGCGCCCTGGCCGCCGCGATCACCGCCGTTGTGGCCGGCCGCCGCCGCATCTGACAAGGCCCGCCCCCACGTCTGACGAGCCCCACCCCCGCGTTTGACCAGACCCGGTAGCGGAAATCCGGTACCTGCGCTGCCGTCCCAGCGCCCGCCCCGCACGGCGGAAACCAGACGCACAAGCGGGAGGACCGCCATGCTCAGTCAGGGTGACCGCCGCCGGCTGGAGGAACTGGCGAGCCAGCTGGAAGCCGAAGACCCCGTCTTCGCCGAGGGCCTGCGCGCCGGCCGTCCAGCCCCGCCCAGCGACGACCGCCGCTGGCCGGTCATCGCCACCGGCCTCCTCGCCGCCACGGCCTTCCTCATCGCCATGGCAACCCTGTCCCTGCCCCTGCTGTTCGTGGCCCTGTTCGGCCTGGGCTGGGCCGTCACCGCCTACCGCGAACGCGTCCGCCGAGCCCACCACTGGACCACCCGCGCCCAGCGCCGTCGCCTGAGCTGACCCACCCCACCCCGCTGAACTCCCGCTCCACCACCCTGCCTGCCACACGCCTTCGCCCGCGCCGCCTTCCCACCGCACTGCCCCTCGCCGCCGCGCCCGCGCACGTCCGGCCGCCTCCAGTCGTCGCACCAGCGTTCACCCGCAACGCCCTTGGCCCCCCGTAGCCCCGCGCGCCCGCCCTCGCCCGCCTGCCTAGCCACCGCACCCGCGTTGCCCGCCGCCCCTGGCCGCCGCGCCCGCATCCTTCCCGCGCGGCCGCTAGTCGCTCGCCCGCGCCTGCCCCCGCGCCGCCTCGGGCACCGCTCGCTGCAACCGCTCCGCCATCGCCAGCAGGTTCGCGGCCAGCTCCGGCGCGTCCACCACCTCGAACTCGATCTCCATCGCCCCCAGCATCCACGCCAGCTGCCGCACATCCGTCGCGCCCACGTGCAGCAGGCAGCTCTCCGGCCCCTCCGGCTCCACCCGCCCGATTCCGGCGAAGTTCTGCGCCTCCGACGCGTCCGCGGGCACCGGCAGCCGCACCGTGGACTGGTACTGCCACAACCGGGCCACCCGCTCGGCCACGAACGCCCCCGCGTCGTCGGTGGGCAGCTCGCGCGGGGTGAACCGGGGACCGGTCGGCACCCTCGGCCGCAACCGGTCCACCCGGAAGGTCCGCCAGTCCGACCGGTGCACGTCCCAGGCCACCAGGTACCAGCGGCGGCCCCAGGTGACCAGGCGGTGCGGCTCGGTCTCGCGCAGGCTCTCGGTGCCGTCGTGGTTGCGGTAGTCGAACCGCAGCCGCTGGTGGTCCCGGCAGGCCGCGGCGATCGCGGTCAGCGTGTCCGCGGCCACCGTCGGCATCGAGGACCGGCTCGGCACGGTCGAGATCTGCAACGCCGCCACCCGGTGCCGCAACCGTGACGGCAGCACCTGTTCCAGCTTCACCAGCGCCCGCAGCGAAGCCTCGCCGATGCCCTCGACGCTGCCGTTGGTCGCGGTGCGCAGCCCGATCGCCACCGCCACCGCTTCCTCGTCGTCGAGCAGCAGCGGCGGCAGGTCCGCCCCCGCGCCCAGCCGGTAACCACCGGCGATGCCCTTGGTCGACTCGACCGGGTAGTCCAGGTCCCGCAGCTTCTCGACGTCCCGCCGCACCGTGCGACCGGTCACGCCCAGCCGCTCGGCCAGCTCCGAACCCGACCACTCGCGTCGCATCTGCAGCAGGGTCAGCAGCCGGAGCAGCCGCGCCGAGGTCTCCTTCACCGTCCCATTCTGCCGCGACCAAGTAAGTCTTGATTTCAAACTCACCGGATGACATGGTGAGTTTGCTTTTCCATCTGACCTCAGGAGCGTGTGATGGCAAGACTTCCGGCCCGGCTGGCCGGCCACCCGTCGGTCCGCGCGGTCCGCGAGCGGCAGGCTGCGACCGGTCCCCGCGAACCCCGGGTCATCGACGCGGCCTGGCTGCGCGAGCTCTGCCTGGCCGCGGGCGCCGACGACATGGGCGTGGTCCCCCTCGACCATCCGGACCTGACCGGTGAACGCGAGCCCGCGCTGCACGCCCTGCCCGGCACTCGGAGCCTGGTCTCGCTGGTGGTGCGGATGAACCGGGACAACGTCCGCTCACCCGCGCGCAGCGTCGCCAACCAGGAGTTCCACCGCACCGGCGAGATCATCAACGAGGCCGCGCGCACCATCGTCCGCGCCCTGGAGGACGCCGGGCACCGCGCACTCAACCCCTCCGCCACCTTCCCGATGGAGATGGAGAACTACCCCGGCCGGATCTGGGTGGTGGCGCACAAGCCGGTCGCGGTGGCCGCGGGCCTGGGTGCCATGGGCATCCACCGCAACGTCATCCACCCACGCTTCGGCAGCTTCGTCCTGCTGGCCACCCTGCTGGTGGACGCCGAGGTCAGCGCGTACGGGGTTGAGCTGGACTACAACCCCTGCCTGGAGTGCAAGCTGTGCGTCGCGGCTTGCCCGGTCGGGGCAATCGGCAAGAACGGGGAGTTCGACTTCCGCGCCTGCGCCACGCACAACTACCGAGAGTTCATGGGTGGCTTCACCGACTGGGTGGAGACGATCGCGGAGAGTGCCGACGCCGAGGAGTACCGGGCCCGGGTCAGCCCGGGTGAGAGCGCTTCCATGTGGCAGAGCCTGGCCTTCAAGCCCAACTACAAGGCGGCCTACTGCCTGGCCGTCTGCCCGGCAGGGGAGGATGTACTCGAGCCCTACCTCGCCGATCGGAAGGACTTCATGAACACCGTGGTGAAGCCCTTGCAGGACAAGGTGGAAACGCTCTACGTCACTCCCGGCTCACCAGCCGGGGACTACGCCCGACGTCGGTTCCCGCACAAGCCGGTGAAGGTGGTCGGCAACGGACTGCCCGTCACCAGGCCGCGGCAGGAAGAGAAGGACGGTTGATGACCGAGGTTGTGATCACCGGGCTCGGCACGTTGAGCCCCCTGGGCGGCACCACGGCCGACACCTGGTCCGCGCTGCTGGCTGGCCAGTCCGGGGTCGAGACGCTCACCGACGACTGGGCGCGGGAACTGCCCGCCCGGCTCGCCGCCCGGATGGCGGTCGACCCGGCCAGTCAGCTCGAACGCGTGCAGGCCCGCCGGATGGACCGGTGCACCCAGGCCGCCCTGGTCGCCGCCCGCCAGGCGTGGGCCGACGCCGGCCTGGAGAAGGGCGCGGTCGACCCGAACCGGGTCGCGGTCGTCCTGGGCACCGGCATCGGCGGTGTCGGCACCCTGCTGGACAACTACGACGCGCTCCTCGGCCGCGGCTACCGCCGGGTCTCCCCGCGCATGGTCCAGATGATCATGCCGAACAGCGCTGCCGCCACGGTCAGCATCGACCTGGACGCCCGCGCCGGCGCCATCTGCCCGGCCAGCGCCTGCGCCACCGGCGCCGAGGCCCTGGCCCACGCCCTGGACCTGATCCGGCTGGGTCGCGCCGACGTCGTGGTCACCGGTGGCACCGAGGCCTGCGTCCGCTCGGTGACCATGGCGGGTTTCGCCCAGGCCCAGGCCATGTCCACCCGCAACGACGAGCCGCACCGCGCCTCCCGGCCCTACGACAAGGGCCGCGACGGCTTCGTCCTCGGCGAGGGCGCCGCCGTCCTGGTCATCGAACGCGCCGACGTCGCCGCCGCCAGGGGCCGCACCCCGTACGCCACCTTCGCCGGCGCCGCCATCACCTCCGACGCCTACGACATGGTCGGCCTGCACCCCCAGGGCGACGGCCAGATCCGCGCCATGGAGACGGCCCTGCGCGAAGCGGGCTTGTCCGCCAAGGACATCCACCACGTCAACGCCCACTCCACCGGCACCCCGGGCGGCGACATGCTGGAGGCCAAGGCCATCTACGACGTCTTCGGCGACCAGCCCCTGGTCTCGGCCACCAAGTCCATGACCGGCCACCTCCTCGGCGCGGCCGGCGCCCTGGAAGCGGTGTTCACCGTCCTGGCCATCCACCACGACGTGGCCCCGCCGACCCGCAACCTGGAGGACCCGGAGGACGATCTCCAGATCCAGGTCACCAGGGACACCCCGGTCAACCTGCCCATCAACGCCGCATTGTCGAACTCCTTCGGTTTTGGCGGCCACAACACCGCATTGGTCTTCCGCAAGCCCTGACCAGCCACGGCCCGAACCAACCGGGCCACCCCGAGGCTCGTGCCCTGGGCAGCCGGACAGCTAGACCTGAACCGGCTGCCCCAGGGCACATCCGGGGCCGACGATCAGGCCCAGGCACGACTCGCCCTGGCCTCGCTGCCGGCGCTGGCTTCTTCTTGTGCGGCGGAGCGGTTCGAGCACAGCGTGCGGGGCGTTGGAGACGCCAGCCGCCCGGCCGAGCGACTCAGTCGACCGTCCGGCCCTGCGCCGTCCACTCCGGACTGGCGAACTTCGCGCGTAGTTCGCCAACGGCCGGTTCGGCGCCGCAGGACCTGCAGGTCGGCACGGTCTCCAGGTCCGCACCGCAGCTGTGCTCGAACGTCACCGGCGCGACGTCCATGAGGTGCTGGTCACCCCACTGCCGCAACAGGTGCAGTACTCCGCGTAGCTCCAGTCCCGCCTCCGTGGCGTGATACTCGAACCGCGGCGGCCGCTCGCTGTACTGGACACGTTCCAGCACACCCGCATCGACCAGCTTCCGCAGCCGGGCGGCGAGAATGTCGCGCGGTGCCCCGATGTTCCGGACCATGCCATCGAACCGGCGCATCCCGTAGAACACCTCACGCAGCACCAGCAGCGAGTACTTCTCACCGACCACGGCCAGCGTGGCGGCGATGGAACACGGGCGCGGCGAACTCATATCCCCACGGTAGACGAGACCGTTTGAATACCCAATGCTCTGACTTCCAGCGAACCTCCCGGGGCTCTGTTCCCGTTGGTCGGAACTCTCCTTTGTGGACAGTGCTGGCGGCACCTCATGCCGGCGTGAGGTGCCCGGTGGCCTCCGCGTGCTGAGCGGGGCACGCGGTGGTCGGCGATCCGCCCTGCCGCTCGACTCCGTGGGCCGCGGGCCGGTGGCGAGGCGGGGCTTGCGGTTCAGGTCATCGCGGCTCCGGGGAGGTGTGGTAGACGCGGTTGGTGGGCGAGGTCCAGGTGAAGCGGCCACCCGGATGCTGGTTCAGCCGCCAGGGCCAGGCGGCGGTCTGCTTGAGCCGGTGGTGGTGACGGCACAGCGGACCGAGGTTGTCAGGACTGGTGGGGCCTCCGTTCTCGTGCGGGATGGTGTGGTCGAGGTCCGAGTCGTGGGCCTTGCGACGACAACCGGGGAAGGTGCAACGCGGGTTGCGCGCCTTGACCAGCTCGGTCATCCAGGTCGGCGGTTTGTAGCGCCGGGCGTCATAGCCGATCACCGAGCCGTCCGGGCCGGTGAGCAGTCGTTTGATGTTGGCGTCCATGGCCAGTTCGCGGGCCATCTCGGCGGTGATGGGACCGTGGTCGGCCAGTTCGGCTGGCTCGTCGTCGCCGAGCAGGGTGGTGATCGGCACGGTCACCCGGATCTCGGTGCTGACCGAACCGCCGTTCGCCTTGGCGGACAACAGGTCCAGCGCCACGTCGGTGCGGGTCTGGTCGAGTGTCCGCTCCTCGTCCTTCACGGTGCGGGCGAGCTTGTCGACGTAGCAGAAGGCGGCCTGGGTCTGCGGGGCCGGCGCCTTCACCGAGAGCACGGCCATGCCGTCCTCCTCCGCCCACAGTGACAGCTGCCGGGACTCCGCTGCCTTCTCCTCTCTCTTGCGGGCGGCGCCGGGGTCGGCGCGGATGACCGCGCGGCGCAGCATCGAACGCAGGCTGCCCACGCTGCGGGACCGCGCGTCGGGCAGCACCCGGTCCTCGACCGAGGCCGCCTGGTCACCGGTGAGCGGCGCCACGGCTTCGGTGATCGCCTTGGCTTTCATGTAGTCGATCCGGCCTTCCGCCAACGCGTCCAGGGTTCTGGGCAGGCGGCGGAGGTCGAGGGCGGTGGCCAGCCTGATCGCGGCCGCGCGCGGGCTCCAGCCCAGCGCCGCGGCGATCTCGTCCTCGACGAACTCGTGGATTCCGTACTTGTCATGGGTTCGGTGTTCGGCGAACCTGGCCAGGGTCTGCATCTCGACCGACTCGACGAAAGCCTTGATCCGTTGGCAGTCCTGCAAACGATCGAGCAACGCGTCGTCGTCCAAAGTGGACATATCAGCGGAGAGGGCGCCCATCGTGGCGTCAACAGACCGGGGCTGAGGTGCGTCGAGCACGGCGAGCTGCTCGAACATGGCATCAGCCTAGCGTGCGGAATGGGGCGGGATTGGCAGGTTCACCACGGGTGAAACTCGTGGCCCGGTGGTCAGTAAATTGTGTTGTCAGGTAACGAAAAAACGCTGACAAGCGAGGGATTTTTGAGGCTGTGTTCGAAGGTGTGGCGGTGCTGCCGGGAGGCGAGGCCGGCGTCCGCGTCCGGAGGTGCGGGCGGCTGCCGGGTGGGGGCTGGCGACGGGGGCGCCGCGGTTCTGGGTGCCATGTATGGCATATAACCGCTTGGACATCTGGTGCGTCAAATTGATCTGACGGGAATGGTGTCACCCGGTCGGGCGTTCTCGATACAGAAGCGCGGTAAGACGAGCAGGAGGCTGTGGTGCTGAATCCGGAGAACCTGTACGAGGTGGACTCCGATGTCCCGGACCTGACCGGAGCGGTACTGCTGCACCACTTCGACGGGTTCATGGACGCGGGAGCGGCCGGGCGGGTGCTGGTCGAGCACCTGCTGGAGAACTACGAGCACCGCGAGATCGCGCGGTTCGACGTGGACGGCCTGATCGACTACCGCTCGCGGCGGCCGCTGATGACCTACTCGACGGACCGGTGGGCCGATTTTGCCGGACCCGAGCTCGTGGTGTATCTGTTGCACGACGGCATCGGCACCCCGTTCCTCTTGCTCACTGGGCCTGAGCCGGATGTGCGGTGGGAAGCTTTCACCCAGGCTGTGCGCAGCCTGATCGAACGGTGGGGCGTCCGGCTGACCGTCGGTTTCCACGGGATTCCCATGGGTGTCCCGCACACGCGACCGCTGGGCGTGGTGGCCCACGCGACGCGCCGGGAACTGATCTCCGAACACCAGCCGTTCTTCAACCGGGTGCAGGTGCCCGGCAACGTGAGCGCGTTGCTGGAGCTCCGCCTCGGCGAGAGCGGTCACGACGCCGTCGGGTTCGCCGCGCAGGTGCCGCACTACCTCGCGCAGTCGACCTATCCGGCGGTCGCGATGACCCTGCTCGACCACGTGGTGCGCACCACCGGGCTGGTGCTGCCCGCGGACTCGTTGCGGGAGACCGCGCGCCGGGCTGACGCCGAGGTTCAGCGGCAGGTCGTGGAGTCGGAGGAGATCGCGCAGGTGGTGGGCGCACTGGAGCGGCAGTACGACGCGTTCGCCGAAGCCGCGGGCAAGGAGAGCCTGCTGCTGGAGACGGCCGAGGACATGCCGAGCGCCGAGGAACTGGGCGCTGAGGTGGAGCGGTTCCTGGCCGAGCAGCAGGGCTTCACCGACCCCCGGGACAACTGAACACGAGCTCGCCTCGACTGTTCGGCCGCCAAGGCGGGGCAACGGGTTGGCGCGCTGGCGGCCGGGCCGGACGAAAGGTCAGGCCGGGATGACCGGTCAAGCTGAGGTAGCGCAGTTGGCGGCCCCAGCAGGGCTGGGCAGCGAGCAGGACCGGTGCGGCGAGCAGGTCCGGTGTGGCCGGTGTGGTCGGCGGCTGGTGCTGACGGCTGGGTAGCTGGCGCCATCGGCGTAGCTGGGAGGACCGGCTCCGCTGGCGGCTGGCCAGTGCCCGTGGCGGCCTGCTAGCGGTGTGGGCGTCGCACTTCGCGTCGCTGATACGCGATCCGTTTGGGCAGAAGCGGGTAGTGGCCAGTGAGCGAGGCTGGTGTGGCTTGCGGTCCGGGACCCCGGGCGCGGGCTGTGCGGGCCAGGGCGGCGGGCCGGCCCGCACAGCGTCCACGGCCGCTGGTGCGGACACCAATCATCCTACGATTGGGCCGAAGCGGTGACAACGTCCGATGTCGGACTCGGACGTGATGACGGGCGTGCTGTCTGAGCGGCTCCGTGGTGGGCGGGAGCCGTCCGGGCGATGTGGGTCAGCCGGTGGTGTAGGCGACGATTGCCGGGGCGCGCCAGTCGCTGGAGACGATGGTGGCGCCCTTGGCAGAGAGGTCGCGGACCCGGGCCTGGGCGTCGGGAACCGGTGGGTTCACGCCGTCGATCGCCGGGGCCACGCGGTGGGCGTCGGTCATGACGACGAAGTACTTGCCGCCCAGGTACGTGCCGGGATAACCGGCGTAGGCGCTGGCGTCGCCGTCGAAGGCGACCAGCCAGGGCGCGCGGTTGCCGGCGCGGTCGCCGGTGCGCGGGTCAGACGGCGCGGCGCCGTTGATCGCCGGGAAGGCCATGGTGGTGGCCAGGGTTCCGGTGCTGTTGGCGTTGATCAGGCGGTCGGCGTACTCCACGTCGGTGTGGTAGCGGTCGAAGGGGTTCGCGGCCTCGAGGGTGCCGCGTTCGACCAGGAGCAGGAACTTGCCGGTGAGGGCGGCGCGGGCAGGCCAGGCTCCGGACTGGGCGGCGGCGTCCAGGGTGGGGTGGTCGCCCTTGAGCTGGGCAGGGCCGAAGACGTTGGCGGCGCCCAGGTTGTCGGCGATCAGGCGGTCGAGTTCCGCGGGGCCGAAGCCGCCGCGGCCGTCGAAGCCGTTCTTCATCTCCAGCTTGAGCACGACCAGGGGATGGTTCGGCTGGGTCTCGTGCCACAGGCGGATGTTGCGCAGGCAGGTGGCCAGGTTCTGGTCGCGGGCGCCGGTGCGCAGCTGCTGGTAAGTGTCCGCGGCGGCGCAGTTGTTGCTGTTGCCGGGATCGTGGCTGACCTTGAAGTCCCTGGTGCCGAAGAAGTTCGTCCAGACGTCCAGCTCGAGCATGCCCGCGCCGGTGTCCAGGGCGTCCACCAGGTACGGGAAGGTGGACTGGATGTAGGCGTTGTGCACGCCGACCGTGGTGGCCCCGGTCGCGGTGCTCGCCTGGGCGGGAGTGGCGGTGGCGGCCAGGGCCAGCAGGGCGGCGCCGACGGCGGTGGCCGCGCGAGCGAGTGGGCGATGCATCGTTGTGCTCCTCAAACCGAAACCCGGTGGCGGATGAGGAGAAACTAGCCGGGTCGGGTGTGCGCGGGATGTCCGCTGGATGGCTGGTGCGTTGATCACCGGGAGCGGCGGTTTCCGCCGCGGCGGGGGACGGCGCAGGCCGGGGTCTGGCGGATCGGCGGCCGCGGGGCAGCGGATTGGCGGCAGCGGGGCAGCGGGTTGGCGGTGGCCGGGGCCGGGGAGCAGGCCGGGACGAGGGCTGGCGGATCGGTAGGGGCGGGCGCGGTGGATTGACGGGTCGCACGGCTACGGCCTAATGGGTGTGGCCGAATGGCTAGGGCCGGATGGGTGGAATGTCGTCGGCGCGTCCAGGAGCGAAGCGCTGGGGAGGCGGTCGAAATTGCCTCGGGTATTGGTCGCCGACCGGCGCGGCAATTGCCTGCGCGCGCCGGTCGGTTCAGATATGTGACCCGCGGGGGAATTCAGTCTTCGACGTGGATGGCCATCGCGGGGCACAGCACCGCGGCCTCGCGCACCGCCTCACCCAGTTCGGCCGGCGGCTCCGCCTGGAGCAGCACGACCACGCCGTCCTCGTCCCGCTGGTCGAACACCTCGGCGGCGGCCAGCACGCACTGGCCGGCGCCGACGCAGGCTTCTTCGTCGATGTTGACGCGCATTTCCAACTCCTGTTGTGCGGTGGTGGGTCGCGGCCGCCGGCCGGTCAGGCCTGGGTGTCCCAGGTGACCGGCAACGAACGTACGCCGTACACGAGAGCGTCGTGCTTGAACTCGATTTTCTCGAAGGGAATCCCCAGACGCAGCGTCGGGATCCTCGTGTAGAGCCTGGCGAAGACTTCCTGCAGCTCCACCCGGGCGAGCTGCTGGCCGAGGCACTGGTGGGCGCCGTAGCCGAAGGTCAGGTGGGCGCTGGCGTTGCGGCTGAAGTCGATCTCGTCGGGGCGGTCGAACACCGACTCCTGCCGGTTGCCGGAGGACAGCGCGGCGATGACGAACTCGCCCTCCTTGAACACCACGTTGCCCACCGGCAGGTCCTCCACCACCCGGCGGAACACGCCGAACTGCACCACCGACAGGTACCGCAGCATCTCCTCGACCGCGGCGGGGGCGATCGACGGGTCGGCGCGCAGCTCGGCCAGCCGGTCCGGGTGCTGCAGCAGCGCGGCGGCGCTGAGCGCGATCATGTTCGCGGTGGTCTCATGCCCGGCGATCAGCAGCGAGATGCCGAGGGTGACCAGCTCTTCCACGGTCAGCGGGGTGCCGGAGGCGTTGGCGCGCTGGATCAGCCTGCCGAGCAGGTCCTCATCGGTCGGGTTGGCCAGCTTCGCCATGACCAGCTGGGCCATGTAGCCCTGGATCTGACCACTGGCCGCCAGCCGCTGCTCCTGGGTGATGTCGACCTTGAGCAGCACGCCGCTGGCCGCCTGGAACATCTCCCGGTCGGCGTAGGGCACGCCGAGCAGCTCGCAGATCACCAGCGACGGGATCGGCAGGCCGAAGTCGTGGTAGAGGTCGGCCTCCGTGCCTTCGAGCATCGCGTCGAGGTGCTGGTCCACCAGCTCGGCGATGTAGGGCCGCATCGCCTGGATGCGCTTGACGGTGAACTCCGGGGTCAGCAGCCTGCGCAGCCGGGAGTGCTCGGGACCGTCGTGGTGCAGGATCGAGCCGGGGTTGGCCGGGGCGTCGAGGTCGGCCTCGGTGTTGACGTGGTTGGACGGCGAGGCGGCCCGCGAGTTCAGCCGGGGGTCGGCCAGCACGCTGCGCACGTCCTCGTACCGGGTGACCAGCCACGCGTCCACGCCGACCGGGCAGCTCACCCTGCTCACCGGGGCGCTCTCCCGCAGCTCCCGGTACTCCGCGGCGGGGTCGAACGGACAGCCCGGGGGCCGGGTGTCGGGGAAGGCGGCGGTGGCGGGGGCGCTGGCGGTCTCGGTCATGGCCGGGGAGTCCTCTCGGTGGTGGGAGTCGAGCGGCGGGGCATGTGGAGAAAACTGGCAGTTACTGCCACTATGCCAACGCTGCCACTATGCCACGTGTGTCGAACACCTGTCGGGCACGGTCCGTGCTGTTAGCCTCCGGGCGAAGAGGGGCTGGTCAGGAGGTGCGCCGATGGGGCTGCGCGAGGTGAAGATGCAGCGCACCCGGCTGCTGATCGCCGACAAGGCGCTGGAGCTGTTCGCGGCGCAGGGCTTCGAGGCGACCACGATCGAACAGGTCGCCGCCGCGGCCGAGGTCGGCACCCGCACGCTCTACCGCTACTTCCCGACCAAGGAGTCGCTGATCGCGGGCTTCGTCGAGGAGCACCTCACCGACTCCCTCGAGGTCATGCGCGCCCAGCCCGCGGACCGCCCGCTGCCCGAGGCGCTGCACGCGGTGCTGGCCCGGCTGATGCGGGTGGTCGCCGAGGACTCCGACCGGGTCGTCGCGGTGTACGCGCTGGCCAGGCACACCGACTCGCTGCAGGCCAGGCTGGCCGAGCAGACCTGGCGCTGGCGCGATGAGCTGGCCACCGAGATCGCCGCCAGGATCGGCGGGCCCTCGGTCCGCCTGGTGGCCGCGCTGGCCGCGGCCACCGCCATGGGACTGATCGAGGTCGTGCTGCGGGAATGGGTGGACGGCGGCGGCACCCGGCCACTGCCCGAGATCACCCGCGACGCGCTCAAGCTGCTGCACGCGGGCGCGGTCCCGCTACCGGAACAGCAGGGCCACTGACACCGTGAACGAGGTCGCCGGGCAGCCGTGGCGCGGGCCAGGGACGAGGCGGAGCCGGGCGACCCGCTGGGCAAGCTGGGCGCGATCTTGCGGGCCTACCTGTGCTTCGCCACCGGCAACCCGGCGCACCAGCGCGTGCTGCTGAGCTTCCCCAAGGGCGTCGGCGTCTCCTGGAGCGACCGCGCGACCACCCGCCCCGGCGGGAAGGTCGGCCTGATCGTCATCGAGGCGCTGGAGGCTTGCGCCGCCACCGGCCATCCGCTGCGGGTCCCGCCACAGCTGGCCTGCCAGGTCATCCTGGTCGGCGCCTTCGGCCGGGTGGTGCTGGCGCAGGCCAGCCGGGGCCTCTACGACGGGGCGAGCGTGCCGGAGTTCGTCACCGAGCTGATGTCGCTGGTGTTCGAGCGCGGCGTGGTGCCGAGCGCGTTCGACGCCTGAGGTCCTTTTCTCCGTCGGCGAGTCCGGTCCGGGTCGAGGAAGGGAGAGCCGCCGGATTCTGGTCGCATATGTGAAAGCCTTGTCGGACTACGTTCCGTGTCCTAATGTGACGTCACCCCGCCAACCTGGTAAGCGCTTTCGAACTCTGATACCGGCCCCTGCAAACGTCGGTATTCGTCGTTCGGACGCGCCTTTTCTTGGAGGTTGGAATGCCGAGAAAACGCCGTGTCCTTGCCGTGCTCGCGGTCCTGGGTGGGCTTGTGCTCACCGCCCCTGCCGCGCAGGCCCAGGTCGAGGGCGGTGGCTGGTCCTCCCGTTCCCCTGGCTTCAACGTCCAGCAGCGCGGCTGCGGCCAGGTGAACAACCTGACCTTCACCCTGACCTGCTCCACCGCGAGCGGGGACCAGCGCGCGGAACGCAGGTACGACACCTACGGAGGTGGCACCTACCAGTTCGAGGGATCCTTCCGGGTGCAGAGCCTGGGCGGCACCCGGATCTCGCTGAAGCAGACTTTCCGCGAAGGTCCCACCGCCGGACCGTTCTTCATGCTCGCGGTGGAGCGCGGCGGGCGGATGTACGCGGTGCACGGCGGCGCCACCATCGCCTCCGGGGCCACCGTCGGCGCGACCGTGCGGGTCAACACCGTGCACCAGGTCGGCAGCGAGCACCGCACCTACATCAACGGTTCCCTGCGGCACAGCTACGCCAGCTCTGGCAGCCAGTTCTACGACAAGTTCGGCGCCTACCGCACCAGCAGCGGTCAGGGTCCGGCCACCGTGGTGTGGAGCGGAATCCGCTTCTGGCGCAAGTGATCCCGCGCTGACACCCCAGCCCTGACCCGCGCGGTCGTCCCGGTGCCACCCGCCGGGACGACCGCGTGCCCTTCGACGTCTCGAGGCCCGCCGTGACCAAGCTCCGCGCCGTGCTGCCCGCGCTCGCCCTGCTGCTCTGCGCTTGCGCTTCAACGGAATCCGCGTCCCCGGCCGGTCAGCTCACCGGTCAGTTGGACACTCCGGTGGACATCACGCTGCGCTGGACGAACTCCGGGCCGCCGGTGGCCGGGCGGGTGATCGAGTACTCGCACGAGCCCAACGGCGACTACACCGTGCTGAAGTTCCTGGCCCCGGAGGAGACCAGCTACCGGCACGCCGACCTGATCCCGGAAACCCGGTTCTACTACCGGCTCCGGCCCTACTACGGCGCCGCCTCGCCCGAGCAGTCGGTGACCATGCCCGAGCCGAAACCGGGGGACAAGCCGGAGGAGGACTCGCACGAGTGGGCCGTGCCGCAGACCCTGCCCGGCGCGCCCGCGGCCACGCAGTCCTTGCGCGCCAACGCTTCCGCCTCGGCCCCGACCGAGGTCAAGGCGACCGTGATGACCAGCCAGGGCATCCGGTTCACCTGGCGGGACAACGCCACCGACGAGGACCACTACGCGATCGAGTCCAAGGCGGCGGGCGCGGCGCAGTGGGGGACCGCGGCGCTGCTGGACCCCAACATCAACTCCTTCGGCCTGGTGACCCTGCCGGAGGAGCGCACCGCGACCTACCGGGTGCGCGCGTTCTACTACGGGCCCGCCTCCAACCTCGTGGACCTGCGGACCGGGCGCGGGAAGTCCTAGGCGGACAGCGCGCGGCGGCAGGCCTGGTCGGCGGCGCGGGTGGTCTCCGGCAGCCGGTAGCGCGGGGTCAGCGCCAGCGTGTGCGCGCAGGCGGTGTCCAGGTCGATCAGGTGTCCCGCGGAGACGTACACCGGTTTCACCCCGCGCTGCGTGCGCAGCACCCGCCCGACCACCTCGCCGTCGTCGACCAGGTCGGTCGCGTCGCCGCGGTCCGGGCCGGGTTCCGGGGCGGTGCCGATGAGCCGGGTCTTGCCGACGCCGAAGACCGGCAGGCCGGTCAGCACGCCCAGGTGGCAGGCCAGGCCGAAGCGGTGCGGGTGGGCCAGGCCGTGGCCGTCGACGACGAGCAGGTCAGGGGTGGCCGGGAGACTGGACAGCGCGGTGAGCAGGGTGGGCAGCTCGCGGAAGGCGAACAGGCCGGGGATGTAGTCGAAGGCCGGGACGCCGGTGGCGGTGGACTCGGCCAGGACCTCGTGGGTGGCGAAGTCGAGCAGGACCACGGCGGCGGCCAGGGTGCGGTCGTCCTTGGCGTAGGCGACGTCCAGGCCCGCGACGGTGGCCGGGGCCTGTGGGCCGGGGCCGGTGATGTCGACCTGGGCGCGCAGCCGGAGCTGGATCGCGCGGGCCTGCTCGGCCGTGGCCGGCCAGGGATGCTCGGTCACGGACCCCACAGGGTGATGTCCGCGCCCTGACCGTCGCCCTTGCGGCCGGTGATCTTCAGCAGGGCGAGGCGGCCGAGCCGGGAACGGGCACAGTAGAGGTGGCCCTGGGCGATCGGCGCATTGCCCACCGACTCGGCGGCCAGCAGATCAACGCATTCCTTCTCGCTGGGGGTGTGCTTCCCGGTCCAGCGGGCCAGGTTCTTGCGACCGGCGCCGAAGGTGATCAGCAGCGGCGAGCCGTAGTAGAAGTCCCAGTCGGCGGAGCTCTTGGGGTCGCGGATCGGCGGGGTGGTGTCCAGGTCGAGCCCGGTGCCGTCCAGCACGAGGCTGCCCCGCCAGGGCTCCGCCTTCGCCACCGGACTGGTCGGCGCGGTGCTGTTACCGGGCTGCCCCACGGGCGCGGGCGCGGGACTCTCCTGCGTCGCCGGATCGTCCTTCAGCAAGCCGAAGACATCGGTGGACGCGGACACGACCGCCGCGGCCGTGCCGATCACAGCCAGGAAGATGGCCAACCGGCCGAAGTTCTCGGACATCACCGCGGATTTTCGCACGTCCCGGTGACCCGGCGGAGCGGATTCGACACGCTGCAAGCCAGCTGCAAGAAATGTATGCATTTTGCGCTCCCTTGCGTCATCATTGCCTCATGACTCGACGACTCGCCGAGGTGGCGCGCAAGGTCGGGGTGAGTGAGGCGACGGTCAGCCGGGTGCTCAACGGCAAGCCCGGCGTCTCGGAGTCCACCCGCAACGCCGTGCTCACCGCCCTCGACGTGCTGGGCTACGAGCGACCCACCCAGCTGCGCGGCGAACGCGCCCGGCTGGTCGGCCTGGTGCTGCCCGAACTGCAGAACCCGATCTTCCCCGCCTTCGCCGAGATCATGGGCAACGCGTTGGCGCAGCAGGGTTTCACCCCGGTGCTGTGCACTCGCACCGCCGGCGGTGTCTCCGAGGCCGACTACGTCGAGCTGCTGCTCGCCCAGCACGTCTCCGGAGTCCTGTTCGCCGGTGGCAGCTACGCCCAGGCCGACGCCTCGCACGAGCACTACCGCCGCCTGGTCGAGCGCCAGCTGCCCACCGTGCTGATCAACGCGGGCATCGACGAGCTGGGCTTCCCCCGGGTCTCCTGCGACGACGCGGTCGCCGCGGAACAGGCGCTGACCCACCTGCTCTCCCTCGGGCACACCAAGGTCGGCATGGTGCTCGGCCCGCCGGACCACCTGCCCTCGCGGCGCAAGCTGGCCGCCTTCACCGCCGCGGCGGCCAAGGCCGAGCTCAGCGTGCCTGCCGAATGGGTCGGGCACGCCATGTTCTCCCTGGAGGGCGGGCAGGCCGCGGCCGCGCGGCTGATCGAACGCGGGGTCACCGGCATCGTCTGCGCCTCCGACCCGCTCGCGCTGGGCACGGTGCGCGCGGTGCGGCGGCGCGGCATGGCGGTGCCCGCCGACGTCTCGGTGATCGGCTACGACGACTCCGCGTTCATGAACTGCACCGACCCGCCGCTGACCACCATCCGCCAGCCCATCGAGGCGATGGGCCGGGCCGCGGTGGACCTGCTGGCCGCGCAGATCAACGGCGCCGAGGTCACCGCCGAGGAGCTGCTGTTCGAGCCGGAGCTGGTGGTGCGCGGGTCGACCGCGCCCGCGCCGGAGAAGTGACCGTCAGTACATAACAAGGCTCAGTCGACTTCTTGCTAGATCTCATCGGGATATTGCGCTCCGGTGGACCGGGCTCCTATCGTGAGCCGCGCCACAGGTCCCGCCGGAGCGACCTCCCACCGAGAAGAGGCACGAGCGATGATGAGACCTCGTACCCGCAGCGCCCTTGGCGCTCTGCTCGTCGCCGGACTCGGCCTGACCATGGCCGGGTGCGGCGGCGATGCCCCGCCCACGGCGGGCGGCAAGGTCAAGATCTCCGTCAACGGGCAGCCGCCCGGCACCCAGGCCTTCCAGCGCAAGATCTTCGACGAGGACGTGGCCGCGTTCGAGGCGGCCAACCCGAACATCGACATCGAGCCGCACGAAGGCTTCATGGACCCGAAGACCTTCGCCACCAAGCTCTCCGGCGGCCAGCTGGAGGACGTCTACTACGTCTACCTCACCGACCCGGCGCAGATCATCGCCCGCCGTCAGGCCGCCGACATCACCGACCACCTCAAGGACGTCCCGCTGGCCGGTGAGCTCAACCCGCAGCTGGTGCAGGTGTTCACCGACGGCAAGGGCCGCCAGTACGGCCTGCCCACCGCCAACTACTCGATGGGCCTGCTCTACAACCGCACCCTGTTCGGCAAGGCCGGACTGGACCCGGACAAGCCGCCCGCCACCTGGGCGGAGGTGCGCGCGGCCGCCAAGAAGATCAGCGCGCTGGGCGGCGGCGTGGTCGGCTTCGGCGAGCTGAGCAAGAACAACCAGGGCGGCTGGCACCTGACCAGCTGGCTCAACTCCGTCGGCGGCGCGGTGGCCCGCCAGGAGGGCGAGAGCTGGAAGGCCGACTTCAACAACGACAAGGGCAGGGCCGCGCTCCAGCACCTGTACGACATGCGCTGGACCGATGACTCCATGGGCAGCAAGCAGCTGCTGGAGATCCCCGACCTGCAACGCCTGATGGGCGCGGGTCAGCTCGGCATGTACATCGCCGCGCCGGACAACGTGCCGGTGCTGGTCAACCAGTTCAACGGCAGGTACGAGGACTACGGCCTGGCCCCGCTGCCCGGCGGTCAGGGCACGTTGATCGGCGGCGAGGGCTACATGATCAACCCCAAGGCCACCCCGGAGAAGATCAAGGCCGGACTCACCTGGCTGCGCTGGAAGTTCCTCGACCCGGCCAGGATCGAGAGCAACCTCAAGCGCTACGCCGAGCAGAAGCAGCCGATCGGCCTGCCCGTGCCACCGGCCGCCGACGTCTGGGTCGGCCCGGTGCGCGAGCAGCAGGAGAAGGTCAAGGCCGCCAACGCGACCATCCCGGTGGCCAACTACCAGCCCTACATCACCGCCGCGCCCAGCCTGAAGGGCAACCTGGAACCGCCGAACGCGCAACAGGTCTACGCCGCGCTGGACACGGTGATGCAGGCGGTGCTGACCAACAAGGAGGTCAACATCGGCCAGCTGCTCGCCGAAGCGGAAACCAAGGTCAACGGTGTTCTTGCGCAGCTCCGGTGAGCTGAGCGCGGCGGCGGCGCCGGGGCGGGGCCGGTGGCGCCGCAAGCTCAGCGAGAACCTCACCGCCTACGGCCTGCTCGCCGCCGCGCTGGTGGTCTTCGCGCTGTTCTCCTGGTGGCCGTTGATCCGCGGCGTGCTGCTCAGCTTCCAGCAGGTCGACTTCGTCAACCCGCCGACCTGGGTCGGGTTCGACAACTTCGAGCGGCTGTTCAACGACCCGCTCTTCGGCGCGGCCTGGCGCAACACCCTGCTGTTCACCGGACTGGCGCTGCTGCTGGGTTTCGCGGTGCCGTTCCTGACCGCGGTGGTGCTCAACGAGCTGCGGCACGCCCGCTCGTTCTTCCGGATCGCGGTGTACCTGCCGGTGATGCTGCCGCCGGTGGTGACCGCGCTGCTGTGGAAGTGGTTCTACAACCCCGGCCCCGGCCTGTTCAACGAGGGCCTGCGCGCGGTCGGCCTGTCCGGGCTGAGCTGGCTGGACTCCAGCAGCACCGCCATGATCTCCCTGGTGCTGGTCTCCACCTGGGCCAACATGGGCAGCACCACGCTGATCTACCTGGCCGCGCTGCAGACCATCCCCGGCGAGCTGTACGAGGCGGCCGAGCTGGACGGTGCGAGCCTGTGGCGGCGGCTGGTGCACGTCACCATCCCGCAGACCCGGTTCGTGCTGCTGGTGCTGCTGCTGTTGCAGGTGGTGGCCACCATGCAGGTCTTCACCGAACCGTACGTGATGACCGGCGGCGGGCCGGAGGACGCCACCGTCACCGTGCTGCTCCTGCTGTACCGGTATGCCTTCTACTACAACGACTTCGGCACGGCCAGCGCGCTGAGCCTGCTGCTGTTCGTGGTGCTCGGCATCTTCTCCGCCACCTACGTGCGCCTGACCAGGACGAGGAGCTGACATGTCGTCCACCCGCACCCTGGTCTCCCCGGCGGCCCTGCGCTCCCCGCGCGGGAAAGCCTTGTACTGGCTGGTTTTCGGCCTGGTACTGGTGGTGTTCCTGCTGGCCTTCGTCTTCCCGCTGTACTGGGCGGTGACCGGCGCGATGAAGTCGCCGGTGGAGCTGGCCAGGACGCCGCCGTCGGTGGTGCCGGAGACCTGGTTCCCGGAGACCTTCTGGCAGGCCTGGCAGGAGCTGGACCTGAGCCGCTACTTCCTCAACACCTTCATCGTGGCCGGCGGCGCGGTGCTGGTGCAGCTGGCGGTGTGCGTGCCTGCCGCCTACGCGCTGTCCAAGCTGAGACCGGTGCTGGGCAACGCGATCCTCGGCCTGATGCTGGCCACCCTGATGCTGCCGGCCTCCGCGCTGCTGGTGCCCACCTACCTGACCATCGCGGACGTGCCGCTGCTCGGGGTGAACCTGCTCAACAACCCAGCCGGGATCTGGCTGCCCGCGGCGGCCAGCGCGTTCAACATCTACCTGCTCAAGCGGTTCTTCGACGAGATCCCCGGCGAGCTGCTGGAAGCGGCCAGGATGGACGGGGCAGGCCCGGTGCGGGTGCTGATCAGCATCGTGCTGCCGATCTCCCGGCCGATCCTGGCGGTGGTGTCCATCCTCGCGCTGGTCACCGCGTGGAAGGACTTCATCTGGCCGCTGCTGGTGTTCTCCGACCCGAACGAGCAGACCCTCAGCGTGGCGCTGGAACGCGTCGCGCCGGACACCGCGCTCAACGTGCTCACCGCGGGACTGGTGCTGGCCAGCATCCCGATGATCGTGCTGTTCCTCATCTTCCAACGCCAGATCCTGGCCGGCCTCACCGCCGGCAGCCTCAAGGGCTAGACCCCACCTGTCTGGAAGGCGGCATCGTGATCTCCTCCGAGCGCACCACAACCACTCAGTCCACTGTGGACGGAACCTCGTCGTCCTGGTGGCGCGGGGCGGCGATCTACCAGGTGTACCTGCGCAGCTTCGCCGACGGCGACGGGGACGGTATCGGTGATCTCCTCGGGGCCCGCGCGAAGCTGCCCTACCTGGCGGAGCTGGGCATCGACGCGATCTGGTTCTGCCCGTGGTATCCCTCGCCGATGGCCGACGGCGGCTACGACGTGGCCGACTACCGGGACATCGAACCGGTCTTCGGCACCCTGGCCCAGGCCGAGGAGTTCATCGCCGAGGCGCACCGGCTGGGCATCCGGATCATCATCGACATCGTGCCCAACCACTGCTCCGACCAGCACCCCTGGTTCGCCGAGGCGCTGGCCGCGGCGCCGGGATCGCCCGCGCGGCAACGGTTCTGGTTCCGGCCCGGCCGGGGCGCCGACGGCGCCGAACCGCCGAACGACTGGCAGTCCCGCTTCGGCGGCCCGGCCTGGACCAGGACCGTCAACGCCGACGGCACGCCGGGGGAGTGGTACCTGCACCTCTACGCCGCCGAGCAGCCCGACCTCAACTGGACCAACCCCGAGGTGCACGCCGAGTTCGCCGACATCCTCCGGTTCTGGTTCGACCGCGGCGTGGACGGCCTGCGCATCGACGTGGCCGACGGGCTGGTCAAGGCGCCCGGCCTACCCGATGTGGCCGGGGTCAACGGGCAGCTGCCGTTCTCCGACCTGGACGGCGTGCACGAGATCTACCGGGCCTGGCGGCGGATCGCCGAGGAGTACGGCCCGGACCGGATCTTCGTCGGCGAGATGTGGCTGCCCGACCCCGAGCGCTTCGCCCGCTACCTCCGGCCGGACGAGCTGCACTCCGCCTTCAACTTCGACTTCCTGTCCTGCCCGTGGGAAGCCGGTCAGCTCAGGTCCGTCATCCAGTCTACTGTGGACAGTCACGCGCCGGTGGGCGCGCCGCCCACCTGGGTGCTGTCCAACCACGACGTGACCCGCCACGTCACCCGCTACGGCCGCGCCGGCGACACCGGCTTCACCTTCGCCGACCGCCGCCACGGCACCCCGGTGGACCGCGAGCTGGGCACCCGGCGGGCCCGCGCGGCCGCGCTGCTCAGTCTGTCCCTGCCCGGCGGAGCCTATGTGTACCAAGGAGAAGAGCTCGGCCTGTGGGAGGTCGAGGACGTGCCGGACGAGCTGCGCCAGGACCCGGTGTTCGCACGCACCCAGGGTGCGGACCCCGGCCGGGACGGCTGCCGGGTGCCGCTCCCGTGGGCCGGCCAGGCCGCCCCGTTCGGCTTCGGCCCCGAGGGCTCCCGGCCCTGGCTGCCGCAGCCCCAGGAGTGGGTGGGCTGCACCGCCGAGGCGCAGCAACGGGATCCGGGCTCGATGCACGCGCTCTACCGGGAGGCGCTGCGGCTGCGCCGGGAGCTGCCCGCGCTCGGCGACGGCCCGATGCGCTGGCTGGACCGCGGCGAGCAGGTCCTCGCCTTCCACCGCCCGCCCGGCTTCACCTGCGTGCTGAACCTCTCCGGCGCACCGGTCCCGCTGCCCGCGCACGAGCGGGTGCTGCTGGCCAGCGGGCCGCTGACCGGGCAGGACGAACTGCCCGCCGACACCGCGGTCTGGCTGGCCTGATGCCCCAGCCCCTGGCTGGTTCGGGAGGTCCGTCTCCCGAACCGGCCCGGTCAGTGCGCCGCCGCGACCACCCGTAGCCCGGGGTTCATCGCCCGCTCGACCTCCAGGTGCACCAGGCACCACCGCCGCCGCTCGCCGGTGACCGGGTGCTCCACCACCGCGGCCATCGGCGCCGCGCAGTGCCGCCGCCAGCCCTCCCCGCGCCACGGGCAGCTGTCCCTGCGACCGGTGCAGCGCAGCCCGCGACCCCGGAACACCCTGCGCACCAACGGATCGTGCACCGGGCAGACCGCGGCGAAGGACTCGCACACCGACAGGTCGGCGGCCAGCGCGGCGTCCTGCCTGCGCGCCTCCTTGCAGCGCAGCGCGGCGCGCACCTGCCGCTCCGGTGGCAGCAGCAGGTGCACGTCCGCGCTGGCCACGCCGTGCGCGACGAGCAGCTCGCTGATCCGCCACAGCACATCCCGCGCCGGGTCGTGCACACCGTCCTCCGCGTCGGGGTAGGGCGTCCAGACCGAGGCGGCGCGAGGCGGTTCGACGACGTGGTCCATGTCCGGGCAACGCGCGAGCGCCCCGGTTCGGTTCAGCCACCGGCCACGGTTACCCCGTTCGGCCCGCGCAAGCCGCTTGCGCCGATCCGGGCAAGCCCCTTGCGCCGCGTTACCGAGTCCACGCCAACCGCAGGCCTGATTGTGCAACTCTTGCGCAAATCGGTTGAAGTATTGCGGTCATCTGCTGGAAACATCTACCTTCGTCGACACCGCACCGATCCCCGGGGATCGCCGCCGCCACCGGCCATACCCAGATCAACCGAAGGTGCGCCCTGCCATGACAGACCTTCCCCGCAAGTCCCCACGGCGACTGGCTCCGCTGGCCGCGCTGTCGGCGGCGCTGCTCACCGCAGGCGCCGTCACCGTCCTGGCCACCGCGCCCGCGACCGGCGCGCAGGCGGCGCCCAACTCCGACATACCCGCCGGTTATGGCGCGAGCGTCCCGTTCACCACCTACGAGGCCGAAGCCGCGGCCACCAACGGCGGCGCGGTCGGCCCCGACCACACCCAGGGCACCGTCGCCTCCGAAGCCTCCAGCCGCCGCGCGGTCCGGCTGGGCCACGGCCAGTACGTCGAGTTCACCCTGGCCCGCCAGGCCAACGCGGTGGTCGTCTCGCACAACGTCGAACGCGGCCAGTCCGGCTCGCTCTCGGTCTACCTCAACGGCCAGAAGCTGCCCGGCAAGCTCGCGCTCACCGCCCGCTTCGGCTACCTGGACACCGGCTGGATCGCCGGATCCAAGACCCACCAGCTGTTCGGGCACGCCCGGCTGCTGCTGGGCCGCCAAGCTGGCCCCGGCGACCGGGTGCGGCTCCAGGTCGACGGCGGCGACCTGCCCGCGGTGATCGACCTCGCCGACTTCGAGCAGGTCGCGGACCCCGCGCCACAACCGGCTGACTCGGTCGCCATCACCGCCACCGGCGCCGACCCCAGCGGCGCGGCCGACTCCACCGCCGCGATCAACCGCGCCATCGCCGAGGCCCGCGCCCAGGGCCGCTCGGTGTGGATCCCCCAGGGCGAGTTCAGGTTCAGCTCGAAGCTGGAGATCGACAACGTCACCGTGCGCGGCGCCGGGCCCTGGCACGCCACCCTGCGCGGCACCCACCTCATCGACAACGCCAGCACCTCGGGCGCCCTGCGGCTGCACGACTTCGCGGTGATCGGCGAGGTGTCCCAGCGGGTCGACGACCGGCCGGACAACTTCGTCAACGGCAGCCTGGGCAACGGATCCGTGGTGTCCAACATCTGGATCCAGCACCAGAAGGTCGGCCTGTGGCTGGTCGGCCCGAACAACCACAACCTCACCATCGAGAACAGCAGGTTCCTCGACCTCAAGGCCGACGGCCTCAACTTCAACGGCTCGGTGACCAACTCGGTGGTGCGCAACAACTTCCTGCGCAACACCGGCGACGACGCGCTGGCCATGTGGTCCATCCACTCGGCCAACCGCGGCAACACCTTCAGCCACAACACCATCGTGCAGCCCAACCTGGCCAACGGCATCGCCATCTACGGCGGCGCGGACACCACGCTGACCCGCAACGCCGTGCTGGACACCAACGCACTCGGCAGCGGCATCGCCCTGTCCAACCAGGAGTTCATCGCGGGCAAGTACTTCACCCCGCTGACCGGCCTGATCACGGTGCGGGACAACGTGACCGTCCGCGCCGGGGCGATGAACCCCAACTGGAACCACCCGATGAGCGCGCTGCGCATCGACTCCTACGACCACCCGGTGGACGGCGGCGTGCGGGTCGAGCTGACCGGGAACCAGTTCCTGGACAGCCCCTACAGCGCGATCCAGACCGTCAGCGGCGGCGGCAAGGGCCTGCCGGTGAACAGCGTGCACGTCAACGGCGCCACCGTGCGCAACGCGCGCACCGTGCTGCTGCAAGCCGAGACCCGCGGCTCGATCACCGCGAGCAACGTCACCGCCAGCGGCCTCGGTCGCGCCGGGGTCTACAACTGCCCCTACCCCAACGGCACCTTCACCCTGCACGCCGGCGCGGGCAACAACGGCTGGCAGGGCAACGTGTGGCCGGGCTGCTCCTGGCCCGAGCCCGGCAGCGGCGGCAACCCGACCACCACCACCCCGCCGCCCGGCGGCGTGAACGTGGCCCAGGGCAAGGCGATCAGCGCGAGCAGCCACGTGCACGACCTGGCCGCGGCCCGCGCGGTGGACGGCAACGCCGACAGCTACTGGGAAAGCGCGAACCACGCCTTCCCGCAGGAGATCACCGTCGACCTCGGCGCCACCCACCAGGTCAACCGGGTCACCCTGGCCCTGCCGCCCAGCCCGGCCTGGGGCGCCCGCACCCAGACCGCGACCATCCTGGGCAGCGCCAACGGCTCCGGCTACACCGAGCTCGCCGCCTCCCGCGGCTACGCCTTCGATCCCGGCTCCGGCAACACCGCCACCGCGAACTTCGCCGCCACCGGCGTGCGGTACCTGCGGGTGCGGTTCACCGGCAACACCGGCTGGCCCGCGGGGCAGCTGGCGGAGCTGCGGGTGTACCCGGCCTGATTCCCCTGCACCACCGGGCCCCTGTCCGTTCGGGCGGGGGTCCTGTGGTGTCCGCGCCCGCATCTGTCCGGAACCGGTCAGCCGCACCCGATCCCTTGACCGGTCTGGACCACCGTGTCACGTTGAGCGTCCGCCGCCACGCAGTTGGGTCACATTTCCTTCCGCCACAAGGAGACTCAGATGCACCGCAGCGCAGCGGGCCGGTTGGGCCTCGCCGTGTCACTCGCCCTGTCCGTCGCCGCCGGAGCCGCGCCCGCGGCCCTGGCCGATCCCGTCCTCTCACCCGGACTGCTGCCCGCCATGCGGCAGGACCTCGGGCTCACCGCGGAGCGGGCCGCGCTCCGCGTCCGCCAGGAGAACCAGGCCTCCCGGCTGGTCCCGGCCGCCGAGGCCGCCGCGGGCGCGGCACTGGGCGGCTCCTGGTTCGACCCCGGCCGCGGCAGGCTGGTGGTGGCGGTCACCGACCCGGCCAGGGCCGACGCCGTGCGCGCCACCGGAGCCGAAGCCGTGCCGGTCACCCACACCGCGAAAGCCTTGGCCGCCACCAAGGACTCCCTCGACCGGCTCGCCGCGGCCAAGCGCGCCCCGGCCGGAGTGGCCAGCTGGCACGTCGACCCGCGCGCCAACACGGTGGTGGTCAACGTCGTCGAGGACGCCGAGGAGGCATCGGTCCGCGACTTCCTCGACCAGGCCCGCGCCAGCGGCCCGGTGACCGTGCACCGCGCCGGGGTCCGGACCCCGCGCACCTACGCGGCCGGGGTGGTCGGCGGCGACCCGTACTACACCGGGAACGTGCGCTGCTCCATCGGCTTCTCCGTGCACGGCGGCTTCGTCACGGCCGGGCACTGCGCGGGGACCGGCGCCCAGGTCAACGGCTGGGACCGCTCCTGGATGGGCACCTTCGCCGGCTCCTCCTTCCCCGGCAACGACTACGCCTTCGTGCGCACCGGCGGCGGCTGGTGGACGGTGCCGGTGGTGCTCGGCTGGGGCACCGTCTCCGACGCCCTGGTCCGCGGCTCCTGGGTGGCGCCGGTCGGGACCTCGGTGTGCCGCTCCGGTTCCACCACCAAGTGGCACTGCGGACAGGTGTTGTCGCACAACGAGACCATCAACTACGCCCAGGGCGCGGTGCACCAGATGACCGGCACCAGCGTGTGCGCCGAGGGCGGTGACTCCGGCGGCTCGTTCATCACCGGCGACCAGGCCCAGGGCGTCACCTCCGGCGGCTACGGCGACTGCCGCGGCGGCGGGCGGACCTGGTTCCAGCCGATCAACGAGATCCTGTCCGTGTACGGACTGGCGTTGCATACCGCCTGACGGTATATAACGCGGCCCAGAATATGTTTCCGATCTGAACACCTTGACTTTCCTCGGGAACCAGGGCCACCGTAGGGGGTGTGCGAGAGCGCTCTCACGCACACCCCCTGTGTCCCTACCAGCTGAGTTTCCAGGTCGCAGCCGCCAGTGGCATGGATCAGCTTCCTCGACGTGGAGGAAAGTTCATGATCTCTCGTCGCCTCTTCCTCGGCGCGTCCGCGACAGCTCTGGCCACCCCTGCCCTCGGCCAGCTCGCCGCGCACGCCACCACCGCCGCGACGCCGCAGAGATTCACCCTGAACCTGGTCAACAACTCCGGATCGGCCACCGCCTACGCCTATGTCGTGGGCCTGTCCGGCAACCGCCCGCTGTTCGTCCGCCGGGACGGCAGCTCCTACTACCCGCCCTCGCCCGGCTCACCGGTCACCCCGCTGGGCGAGGACCCCTCGATCGCCCTGGGCGGTCCCGGTTCCTCCACCACGGTGTCCATCCCGCGCATGTACGGCGCGCGGATCTACGTGGTGACCGGGGCGAAGCTCAACTTCTTCGTCAACCCCGGCCCGCACATCGTGCACCCCAGCTTCCTCAACCCGGGCGATCCCAACATCAACAAGAACTGGACCTTCGCCGAGTTCACCTTCAACGAGGCCGAGTTGTTCGCCAACATCAGCTACGTGGACTTCGTGGCCGCGCCGCTGGGCATCTCGCTGCGCTCGCTCTCCGGCCGGGTGGAGACCGTGCCGGGCCTGCCGGCCGGCGCGCTGGACGGGATCTGCGCGGCGCTGCAGGCCCAGGCGTCCAAGGAGGGCTCGGCCTGGAACCAGCTGATCCAGAAGGGTCCGGACGGCCGCAACCTGCGGGCGATGAGCGCGCACTACAAGGCGAGCGCGTTCGCCAACTACCTGGGCGGCTACATCGACCAGTGCTGGGCCAAGTACGCGGGCACCAACCTGGTGGTGGACACCCAGAGCGGGCCGGGCAGGCTCACCGGCCGGGTCAGCGGCGGGGTGCTGCGCTTCAACAACGGCGAGACCTTCACCAAGCCCAGCACCGCTGACGTGTTCAGCTGCGACTCCGGGCCGTTCAGCCTGGCCGGGGCCAGCGAGGTGCGCAAGGCGATCATCCCGCGGCTGGCCGCGGCGCTGAACCGCACCACGTTGCTGTCCAACCCGAACCAGCCGCACGGCGAGGTGGCCAGCAACTTCTACCGCACCCCGGCCACCAACCACTACGCCCGGATCGTGCACGAGCGCCTGCCGGACAACCGCGGCTACGCCTTCCCCTACGACGACGTCTCCCCGGGCCCGGACTTCAGCGGCGCCACCCGCTCCGGCGACCCGGGCACGCTCACCGTCGAGGTCAAGCGCCTCCGCTGATCCCGTCACACCGCGACGTGCGCCCGTCCGGCCACCGCCACCCCTGCTGCGGTGGCCGGCCGGGTCACGCCAGCGACAGGCGGGAGACGATCCGGTAGCGGTCGCCGCGGTAGATCGAGCGCGCGTACTCCACCGCACGGCCGTCGGCGTCGGTGGTGCGCCGGTCGAACAGCAGCGCCGGAGTCAGCAGTGGCACGCCGAGCAGCTCGGACTCGGTCTCATCGGTCACCGTCGGCTCGATCGACTGCACCGCCTCGCGCACCACCACCCCGCGTCTCCGCAACGCGACGTGCAGTCCGGGCCGCTCGAAGTCCACTGTGGACAGATCGGGGGCGACCGCGACCGGGATGTGCAGCTGCTCCAACGCGATCGGCATGCCGTCCACGAGTCGCAACCGGGCCACATAGGTGATCTCGGCCCCGGGGGACAGCTCCAGCTTGCGCCCGATCCTGGCCCCAGCCGGAATCCTGACCAGTTCCAGCACCCGACTTGACCAGTCACCCTCCGCCTTGGGCGCGGCCAGCGGCACCTGCTCGCCGAGGAGCTCCTGCGTGACCTTGTCCCGCGCCACGAACATGCCGCGCCCGTGCTCACGCACCAGCAGTCCGGAGCTGACCAGTTCGTCCACCGCCGAGCGCAGTGTGGGCCGGGAGACCGACAGCAGTGCGCAGAGGGTGCGCTCGGAGGGGATCGCGGTGCCCTGCGGCCGGGTCTCGACCAGTTCCACCAGGTAGTCGCGCACGCGCTCGCGCTTGCGCGCCACCGGTCTCGCCACCGCCCCAGTATGTCCGTGAGGACCGGACCCGGCCACCGGTTGACGCCGCCCGGCTTCTGTGCAACGGTCGTTCACGTCACTGAACTTACCAATTGGTCAAGTCAGGACGCCCGACACCGCCGCCACCCCGCACATCCCCGCGGTGTTGAGGAGGAAGTCGTGTCCCCGCAACGAATCCGGCTGCTGTCCGCCGGCCTGTCCACCCTGGTCACCCTCGGCCTGACCACCCTGCCCCCCACGAGCGCCGCCGCCCCATCCCAACCGGTGCTCCAGCACGGCACCACCCCCACCCAGCCGACCGAAGCCCTCTTCGACGACTTCAACTACACCAGCAGCGCCGACCCCCGCCTGCCCCAACGAGGCTGGACCGTCCGCTCCGGCACCGGCGGCCCAGGAGTCGGCGGCGCGACCTGGGACCCGAACCTGGTCAGCTTCCCCACCGTCGGCGGTCAACAGGTCGCCCAGCTGAGCGCCCAGACCAACGGAACCCCAAGCGGCACAAGGCAGTCGCAGCTCAACACCGGCCGCAAGTTCTTCGAGGGCACCTACGCCACCCGCTTCCACATGACCGACGCCCCGGCCCACGGCCCCGACGGCGACCACGTGGTGCAGACCTTCTACACGATCACCCCGCTCCGCCACGACCGCGACCCGGACTACGGCGAACAGGACTTCGAGTACCTGCCCAACGGCGGCTGGGGAGAGCAGACCAACACCATGTTCCTGACCTCGTGGGAGACCTACCAGCCGGACCCGTGGTGGGCCGACAACACCTCAACCCGCGCCCATCGCAGCTTCGCCGGCTGGCACGACCTGGTCCTGCAGGTCGCCAACGGCCGCATGAAGTACTACATCGACGGCCAGCTCATCGCCGACCACGGCGACAGGTACTACCCCGAGACCCCCATGCTGATCAACTTCAACCACTGGTTCATCGACCTCAACGGCGCGGGCCCGGAACGCCGGTACCACCAGCAGGCCGACTGGGTCTACTTCGCCCGCAACCAGGTCCTGACCCCAGCCCAGGTCCGCCACCAGGTCGACACCCACCGAGCCAACGGCACCCAGTTCATCGACACGGTCCCCGCCACCTGACCCCAGCCCGCCCCAGCCCCGCGGCCCAGCCCGCAGCCGAGTCCCGCGACCCAGTCCCGCTGCCCGGTCCCGCTGCCCCGATCCCGCCGCCGGGTCTCGCCGCTCGGTCCCGCCCGGTCCCGCCCGGGGGCCCCCGCAGACCGGGCCCCGGCATGCGGGGGACCCGGCGTGGGTGGGTCCCGCCGTGCGTGGGCTCCGGCGAGCCCGGGCTCCTGGGGGGCCAAGCGGCTGCGGCCGGGCGGCCGGGGTTAGGTGGCCGGGGCTGGGCAGCCAAGCGGCTGCTGCTGGGTGGCCGGGGCTGGGTGGCCGGGGTCGGGCGGCTTGCTGGGCCGGGGCTGCTTGTTTCCTGTGGTGGGGGTGGGCCGGGTGCTGCTCCGGTCCTGCCCGCCGCCGCCACCGTTCCTCTGCGGAACGCTCGAACCCCCGTTTTGGTTGCCTTCGCGTTTTGGCTTAGCACTCGGACGGGTGAGGCGGCGGTCGGGGCGGGGTGTGGCCAGCGCTCTGAGCTGCGCTGATCACGTTGGCAGCATACCGCGGTCTCGTACGGTCACCGCACGCGGACCGGGGTGCGGGCGGCCCGGACAGGGGGCGGGCTACGGCGTGGTGCGTTCGGTGTTGCTGCGTTCTACGCAGAACTCGTTGCCTGCTGGGTCGGCCAGGACCACCCAGCCTCGGCCGTCTTCGGTGCGCTGGTCGTCGACGAAGGTGGCGCCCAGGGCCAGGAGGCGGGTGACCTCTTCGTCTCTTGGTTGTTCTGGCTGGAGGTCCAGGTGCAGGCGGTTGCGGATGGTGGGGGGCTTGGGGTTGGGGACTCGGACGAAGAGCAGGCCGGGGGAGTGGGGGAGCTCGATCAGGACCTCGTCGTCGCCCGGTGCGTCGTCGGGGTGGATCGGGTGGCCGAGGGTGGCGCTCCAGAACTCGGCCAGGGTGTAGGGCTCCAGGGGTGGGGCGCAGTTGACCGTGATGTGGCGGATGGCGGACTTCATGGTGCTGGATCCTCGCAAAGAGACTTGAAAACTGCTCACGTTTTATTCGGAAAGGGTGTGGAGAACAGCCGGTGGTGATTCTCCCCGGGTTCGTGATCGTGGTCACGCTCGTGCCTCGCGCATTGTGCTAGCGCCCGTTCGGGCATCGGCGGCCGGTGTGGGTGTGAGCAGGGTCTGTGAGTGGGGCGCGACCGCCGTCCGGGGGACCTTGGCGGTGATCGACACGTGCCGGGGTCGGGTGATGACCTGGAGTGAGGTAGGTTACTCGCGGAAAAAGCGCAGGTGACAGCACTTACAGTCCAATCCCCGTCAATCGGGTCTGGGCTTGCGGGTGCTCGCGCTGGTAAGGTTTCGCGTCTTCTGCGTTAATGCGCATTCGTTGGGGCTGGTAACGAAGCCAGCGTCCGTGTTAATCTCCCCGCGCTTGGGCGGGAGAACTCCTCGGTATGGAAGGTGTCATATTCAACCAGGAACTCGTTACCGTCCCCTCCGGTCCAACTTCCCCTGGTGGATAGCGGCGCGGTGAATTTCCGCCGCGGTTTCTCGGGGTGGTCTTTCACAAGCAGTGGAGCGTCGTGAGCTCGGAAGAAAACGGTTCTCAGAGGAGCCACCGGTCGATCAGGACACGGCTGACCGGCGCCGTGCTGATCCCGAGTGTGGCCCTGCTCGTCATGTGGGTGTCCGGCTCGTCCTACCTGATCTTCGACGGGTACTACCTGCGTGAGGTCGCCGCCGGTGTGCGCGCGGTGTCCATCCCCGCGGTCAACGCGCTCGCCTCGGCCCAGAAGGAACGCCAGCTCGGCATGGTCTACCTGGGCAAACCCGCCACGGGACTGACCACCGAACTGCGCATGGTGCAGCAGCAGACCGACGAGGCGCTCGGGGTCATGAAGGCCGCCCTGCCGCCGGTGGTCAGCAACGCCCCGCCCGCGGTGGTCGACCGCATCAACCAGCTCAACTCCCTGCTGGAGGAGCTGCCCCGGATTCGCACCAGGATCGAGTCCTCCGGTATCGACAAGGCGCAGGTCTACGCCTTCTACAACCGGCTGCTGGATTCCGCCGCCCGGTTGTTCGACACCCAGGCCCGTATCGTGCCCGATGTCACCTCCACCCAGGGCGGTATCGGCGCGACGGCAATTTTCCGGTCCGGTGACCGCATGTCCAGGGCCGGTTCGCTGATGGCCGGGGCCATCGCCACCGGGAGCCTTCCGGCGGCTGACCACCTTGAGTTCACCAACCTGGTCAGCGCATACCACTCCGAGCTGGAGAGCGCAATCCCCTTTGCTCGCCAGGAGGTCCAGGACAGTTATCGCCAGTTGCGCGACAGCGATTCCTGGAAAAGGCTCACCGAGGTTGAGAACTCCCTGATCAGCAACGGCCCGTGGGTCGCCCGCACCGGCCGGGGCAGCCAGGGCGCGGTGGGCATCAGCGAGGAGGAGTGGCAGCGGCTGACCGTCGGCGTGGCCGACCAGCTGACCAAGCTCACCACCCAGCAGGCCGACCTGGTCTCCGGCCGGGCGCTGCAGGACGGCGGCGACTCGCTGACCAACGCGCTCATCGGCTCGCTCATCGCGCTCATCCTGGCCGTGATCGCGATCATGGTCGCGCTCAAGGTCTCCCGCAAGCTCGTGGACCGGGCACTGGTGGTGCGCCTGGACAGCCTGCGGCGGGACGCGCTGGAGCTCGCGCACGAACGGCTGCCCGACATCGTCCGCCGCCTGCGCAAGGGCGAGCCGGTGGACGTCTCCGTCGAGGTGCCCGACCTGGACTACGGCCGGGACGAGATCGGCCAGGTGGCCCGCGCCTTCAACGCCGCCCAGCTCACCGCGGTCGCCGCTGCCGTGCAGGAAGCCCAGGCCCGCGAGGGCGTCAACAACGTCTTCCTCGGCATCGCCCACCGCAACCAGGCCCTGGTGCACCGGCAGCTGAAGATCCTGGACCGGATGGAGCGGCACGAGGAGGACCCCGAGCAGATCGAGGGCCTCTTCCAGCTCGACCACCTGGCCACCCGGGCCCGCCGCAACGCGGAGAACCTGATCATCCTCGGTGGCGAGCAGCCCGGCCGCCGCTGGCGCAAGCCGATCCGGCTGGTCGACGTGCTGCGCGCGGCCATCTCCGAGACCGAGCACTACGCCCGCGTCCGCCTGCAGCGGATCCCGGACGCCGCGGTCATCGGCTCCGCCGTGGCCGACACCATCCACCTGGTCGCCGAGCTGGTGGACAACGCCACCTCCTTCTCCCCGCCGCGCTCCCAGGTGCAGGTGCACGGCTCGATCGCGGCCAAGGGCGTGGTGGTCGAGGTCGAGGACCACGGCCTGGGCATGAGCGAGGAGGACCGGGACCGGGCCAACGCGATGCTGGCCGACCCGCCCGAGTTCGACGCGATGGCGCTCAAGGGCGACTCCCGGCTCGGCCTGTTCGTGGTCGCCCGGCTCGCGCTGCGCCTGGGCGTGCGGGTCGAGCTGCGCGACTCGCCCTACGGCGGCACCAGGGCGGTCATCCTGGTGCCGAACGAGATCCTCGCCTCCGACGTGCGCACCCAGCTCTCCGAGGACACCCTGCGCGAACTGACCAAGCGGGAGCGGGCGACCGGCTCGGGAAAACCCGTTCGCACGCCGCTCGGACCGGTCCACCAGCAGCGCGCGGCAGAAGAAGACCAGGTGGACGACGACGAGCGGGCCGAGGGTGAGCACGACCGCCCCGGCCGGGACCTGCACAGCTTCTGGGCCGACCCGCTCAGCAGCGGCGAGGACACCCCCGGCCGCTCGATCAACCTGCTCGGCGGGGCGACCTTCGCCAGCATCCAGGAGGAGAAGCCCTCGACCCCGGAGGACCGCTACGAGCACGAGGACCTGGCCCCGCCG
Source organism: Crossiella sp. CA-258035 (assembly GCF_030064675.1). Taxonomy (GTDB): domain Bacteria; phylum Actinomycetota; class Actinomycetes; order Mycobacteriales; family Pseudonocardiaceae; genus Crossiella. The sequence goes on along the minus strand of NZ_CP116413.1, from coordinate 6,619,384 downwards.
GAACAGCCGGCCGAGCGCACCGGCGGGCTTCCGCTGGAGCAGACCGGGCCGGGCGCGCTGCTCACCCACGCGCCACTGCTCACGCACAACACCCCGACCGGGGAGCAGCCCCAGACCCGGGCCGAGGCGGACCGCAACGCCACCACGGGGGAGATCCCGGTGGTCAACGCCCGCGCCGCCACACCGGCGCCGGCCCGCACCGGCGCGCCCGCCGGGGAACGGCCCGCGCTGCCGGTCCGTCGGCCGCAGCAGAACCTGGCGCCACAGCTGCTCGCCGACTCCGGCGCCACCGACACCGGCGAGAACGAGGTCCCGGCCACCACGGGACGCTCGCCGGAGCAGGTTCGCGACACCATGGCCGCCTTCCAGCGCGGGACCCGCGAGGGACGCGACGCAGACCCATTCCCAGGATGATCAATGGCCGCCGCCCGCCCGACGTCGGCCTCGACGAAGAAGGTCAGCCCAGCATGAGCGACAAGGCTTCTCGGAACACCGATCTGAACTGGCTGCTGGACGAGCTGGTGCAGCGGACCGTCGGGGTCCGGCACGCGGTCGTGCTCTCCTCCGACGGCCTGTTGATCGGCCGTTCGCAGGACCTGTCCAAGGATGACTCCGAGCACCTGTCGGCGATGGCCTCGGCCTTCCAGAGCCTGGCCCGCGGCACCGGCAGGCACTTCGGCGGTGGCGCCGTGCGCCAGACCATCGTGGAGATGGAGCACGCCTACCTCTTCGTCACCGCGGCCGGACGGGGCGCCTGCCTCGCACTGCTGGCCGAGGAGACCGCCGACGTCGGCATGATCGCCTACGAGATGAACCTGCTGGTCAAGCAGGTGGGCGTCTACCTCAGCTCAGCCCCACGGGAAACCGCCGCCGCCAACCCCCCGAGGAGCTGAGCGCATGCCAGTGGACGAGGAAGCGCACTGGTTCGACGAGGCGGCCGGTCCGCTGGTGCGGCCGTACGCGATGACCAGGGGCCGGACCAGGCCGGGCAACACCGAGCTGGACCTGGCCACCCAGATCGTCAGCGTGCTGACCGACAACGACCTGCAGACCCTGACCCCGGAGCAGTTCTCCATCATCGACCTGTGCAGGCACCCCCTGTCGGTCGCCGAGGTCGCCGCCTACATCGATGTGCCGCTCATCGTGGTCAAGGTCCTGGTCAGCGACCTGATCGAACGCGGCGACGTGGTCACCCGGTACGCCGGGGCCGTGGAACGACCGAGTAGGAATCTATTGGAGGCGGTGCTCGATGGTGTCCGCAGGATCTGACCCGCAGTCCGAGGTGGTGATCCCCACCTCGGTGAAGGTGCTGGTCGCCGGCGGTTTCGGGGCGGGGAAGACGACGCTGGTCAGTTCGGTCAGCGAGATCCCCCCGCTGAGCACCGAGGAGCTGCTGACCGAGGCGGGCGAGGACGTCGACGACCTGGCCGGGGTGGAGGGCAAGACCACCACCACGGTCGCGCTGGACTTCGGCCGGATCAGCATCAACACCGAGATCGTGCTCTACCTCTTCGGCACACCCGGCCAGAACCGGTTCTGGTTCATGTGGGACGAACTGGCCAATGGCGCGATTGGCGCGATTGTCCTGGTGGACACCCGACGGCTGGACAGCTCGTTTCCCTCGGTCGATTTCTTCGAGCGCCGGAAAATTCCGTTCGTGGTCGCGGTCAACTGTTTTGAAGGCGCGCACAGCTACGAGCCGGAGGAGATCCGCAAGGCGCTGGTGCTCAACCCGGACGTGCCGGTGCTCATGGTCGACGCGCGCCAGCGCGAGTCCAGCAAGGACGCACTGGTGACCCTGGTCGAGCACGTGCTCGCCCGGTTGGCCGAATCGGCGGGCGACGACGCGGAGCTGGTCAGTCCGGGCAACGGTGGGTAGTCGTGTGATCTCTGACCTGTGCACGAACGGCGGGCGCGCGGCGTCCGCCGGTCATGCCCGGTCGCGCTGAGATGTGCGTTCCGTAACTTGCAGCAGTTCGTCGCGGTCACCGGGAGAGCGGTGTCGTCGTGATCTCCGCTCGGCTAAGTTGATCAGCCGTCGGTGTCGTAACGACGATACGGAGTCAGATGGGCAAGGCAACGCTCTCGCTGGCTGACGACATTTCCGGACTAACCAGCGAGCTCTGCCGGGCGGTCGGTCTTTCCCATTCCACAAATGCGGCCGAAGAATACGCCGACCTTGTGCGGGAAATGCTCGGACCCGGTGGCGACCGGCCGATCGGGCAACCGCCCGCCTGGCCCTCCGACGTCGCCGACGACCACACCCCGGTCGAGTTCTCCCTCGCCGTCGACCGGGCCGGCCGCCCCGCGGTGCGCCTGCTGCTGGAAACCCTCGGCGAGGGCACGTCCATCGAAGCAAACGTTTGTGCAGCTCAGGAGCTGTTGCCCCGGCTGGCCGAGCGCTACGGCTTCTCCCTCGCCGCCTTCGACGCGGTGGCCGACCTCTTCCTGCCCAAGCACCCGCAGGGCCGTTTCGCCTGGTGGTGGTCGGTGGTGCTGCGCCTCGGCCTGCCCCCGGCGTTCAAGATCTACTTCAACCCGGAGGTCCGCGGCCGGGCCGTCGCGGGCGAGCTGGTCGAGGCCGGGCTGGACCGGCTCGGCTTCGGCGGCGCCTACCCCAACCTCCGGCGGCGGCTGCGCCCCGGCGACGAGCTGGACCGCTACTCCTTCTTCTCCATCGACCTGCACACCCAGCCCGACCCCAGGGTCAAGGTCTACCTCTCCCACCACGACGGCGACCTGGCCCAGCTGCTGCGCACGGCGGGCGCGGCCCGGCAGGTGGAGGAGGAGCAGATCCGCGAGTTCACCGCGATCGCCGGCGGCCACCGGGGCCGCTTCACCGGGCGGCCGCTGATCTCCAGCCTGAGCTTCCTGGCTGGGGACACCGACCGGGCCAGCGGCTTCTCCGTCTACCTCCCGGTGCGCGACTACGCCGAGGACGACGAGGTCGCGCTGGCCAGGGCGCACGCGCTGCTGGCCGGGCACGGCCTGGACCGGGCGCTGCTGGACCGGGCGCTGACCGTGCTGGCCCGCCGCCCGCTCAACGAGGGCGTCGGCCTCATCCCGCACCTGTCCCTGCGCACGGGCCGCCCGCACACCGGGCTCACCGTGTACCTCTCGGCCGAGAGCTACGCGGTCACCCCGCCGCGCCCGGAGTCCCTCGCATCCTGAAGAGAGAGCGGAGCCACCCCGTATGCCGCTGATGGAGCCCTACCGGATCAAGGTCGTGGAGCCGATCCCGATCACCACGCCGGAACAGCGCGAGGCCGCGCTGGCCGAGGCCGGGTACAACCAGTTCAACCTGCCCGCCGACGTGGTCACCATCGACCTGCTCAGCGACTCCGGCACCGGCGCGCTGTCCGCGGCCCAGCAGGCCGCCGCGGCGCTGGGTGACGAGTCCTACGCCGGGGCGCGCTCCTTCTTCCGGTTCAAGGAGGTGGTCGAGGAGCTGACCGGCTACCCGCACCTGTGGCCGGTGCACCAGGGCCGCGCGGCCGAGCGGATCCTGTTCACCGCCCTGCTCAAGCCGGGCCAGGTCAGCGTCAGCAACACGCACTTCGACACCACCAGGGCCAACGTGGAGCTGCTCGGCTGCACCGCGCTGGACCTGCCCGGCCCGGCGGCCAAGGACCTGGACGAACCGGCCCCGTTCAAGGGCGACATCGACCTGGACGCCCTGGCGCGGGTGCTCACCGACGGCACCCCGGTCGGCCTGGTGATCATGACCATCACCAACAACGGCGGCGGCGGGCAGCCGGTGTCCATGGCCAACCTCAAGGCCGCCGCGGCGCTGTGCCGGGCGCACGGGGTGCCCTACTTCCTGGACGCGGCCCGCTTCGCCGAGAACGCCTGGCTGGTCACCCAGCGGGAACCCGGTTACGAGCACCGCAGCCCGCGCGAGGTGGCCCGGGAGGCCTTCGCGCTGGCCGACGGGTGCGTGGCCAGCCTGAAGAAGGACGGCATCGTGCACATGGGCGGCCTGCTCGCGGTGCGCGACCCGGAGCTGGCCGGGCGCTGCGAGCTGCTGCTGATCGCCACCGAGGGCTTCCGCACCTACGGCGGCCTGGCCGGGCGGGACCTGGACATGCTGGCCCAGGGCCTGCGCGAGGTGACCGAACCGGACTACCTGCGGGCCCGCGCCGAGCAGTCCCGCCACCTCGGCGAGCTGGCCGTGGCCGGTGGCGTGTCCATCGTGCAGCCTGCCGGGATCCACGCCATCTACCTCAACGCCGGCCGCCTGCTCACCCACCTGCCACCCAGCTCCTTCCCCGGGCACGCGCTGGCCCTGGAGCTGTACCGGCGCGGCGGCATCCGGGCCGCCGAGCTCGGCTCGCTCTACCTCGGCGAGTTCGACGAGCACGACGAGCTGACCAAGGCTGCCCCGTACGAGCTGGTGCGGCTGGCCATCCCGCGCCGGGTCTACACCCAGAGCCACCTGGAGTACGTGGGCGAGGTCCTGGCCGAGATCGCCAAGGACCCCGAGCGGGTGCCCGGCTACCGGCTCACGCACAACCCGCCGCTGCTGCGGCACTTCAACTGCCGGCTGGCCCCCCGGTCGTAGGTCGTGTCTCGCGGGTCTCGTGCGTGAGCGCCGGAGTCCAGGTCGTTCCTGACGGTGGCGTCGAGGCGGCCTCGTACCGGGCGTACTTGGTCGTCTCGGCGCCGCCGTCAGGGACGGGCTGGGCCCGGCGATCGCGTGCGAGACCCGCGAGACACGACCTTCAGCCAGTCGTCCACCACCCGGTCCAGCACGGTCAGCGGCAGCGGGCCGCCGCCGAGCACCAGGTCGTGGAAGCCGCGGATGGCGAAGCCCGCGCCCAGCTCCCGCTCGGCGCGGGCCCGCAGCCGCTGGAACTCCATCCGGCCGACCAGGTAGGACAGGGCCTGGCCGGGGGTCTCGATGTAGCGGTCGGTCTCCGAGGCGATCTCCACCTCGGTCATCGCGGTGTGCTCGCGCAGGAAGGTCACCACCCGGTCGCGCGGCCAGCCGAAGGCGTGCAGCCCGGTGTCCACCACCAGCCGTGCCGCGCGCATGGCCGTGTTGGCCAGCGCGCCCAGCCGCATCAGGTCGCCGGAGTACAGGCCCATCTCCTCGGCCAGGTGCTCGCAGTAGAGCGCCCAGCCCTCCATGTAGGCGTTCACCCAGGCCACCCGGCGCAGCGCGGGCAGGCCGGTCAGCTCGGCGGCCAGGCCCAGCTGGAAGTGGTGGCCGGGCACCGCCTCGTGGAAGGCGTTGGCCTCGGTCACGCAGCGGTCCCGCTCGGTGACCCGGTAGGTGTTGGCGTAGTAGATGCCCGGCCGCGAGCCGTCCAGCGGCGGCGGCAGGTAGGCGGCGGTGGAGGCGGTGGGCGCCTTGTCCGGCGGCGTCTCGCGCAGCTCGCAGCGGTGCCCCGGCATCCGGCCGAACCAGCGCGGCGCGGCCGCCTCGGCCCGGTCCATGGCCGCCCGGGACAGCGCGAGCAGCTCGGCCCCGTCCCGCAGCTTCAGCGCCGGGTCGGTGCGCAGCCGTGCCCTGACCTCGGCCCCGGTGCGCACCCCGAACAGCGGCCCGCCCAGCCGCGCGAACTCCGCCTCCAGCTCCGCGAGCAGGCGCAGGCCCTCGGCGTGCAGCTCGGCTGGGGTGCGCTCGGTGGTGGTGTGCATGCGGGCCAGCGCGGTGTAGTTCGCCTCGCCCTCGGGCAGCCAGCACAGGCCCGGTCGCTCGTCGGGGCGGCCGGTGATCTCGCGGAGCGCGGCCCGGTAGGCGGCGACCGCGGGGCGGACCTCCTCGGCCAGCAGCCGTTCCCGCCGGGTGGTGCGGTCGCCGGTCAGCGGCGCTTGGGCCAGCGGATCTTGGTCAGGGCGGGCGAGGTGGTTCTCGAGCAGCCCGGTGAGCGTGTGCAGGGAACGGGCCACCGGGGTGCGGCCGGAGGCCACGCCCTCGCGGTGCCGGTCAGCGGCCTGGGCGAGGAAGTCAGGGAGCCCGGCCATCCGGGCCAGGAAGAACTCCTCCTGTTCGGCGGTCGCGGGCCGGGCCGAGGGCAGCCGGTTGAGCGCGACCACCGCGGGCGCGTGCATCAGGTCGAGGAGGGTGTGCTCGGCCAGCCGGGTGGCGGCGCGGGTCCGGACCGCCTCGGCCTGCTGCACCAGGACGTCCCTGGTGACCGCGTCCGGCCCGGATACCGTCAGTTCCGTTGCGGCGGCGGCAAGATCGGCCGCCGCGGCCGCGGTCCGCGCCTGGTCGGCCGCGGAGATCTGTGGGAGCAGCCCCTGGAAACCGGGCTGCCCGTCGAGCAGGTCGTTGAGCGGATCCTCTGTCGCCAGCACCTCGACCAACCGGTCGGCCAGCGCCCCCACCTCGGTCATGCCCCCAGTGTGCCCGTCTGTGGCCGGAGGACGGCGGCCCCTTGCCGTCCCCCACGGGCCTCGGCGCCGCACTCGCGCCGAGACTGGTGTCAGTGTGTGCCTGAGTTGCCGGTGTCCAGGATCTCGTGCTTCTTCGGGTTCACTGAGTGACCTCCCCACTCTCTCCTCGTACCTCATTCGTGGGATCGGACTCACTCCCACGGGTGTTAGCCATACCCCATCACTGTCCCCCCGTGTCCGGCAAACCGGCGACTCTGTCACGCAGTCGGAACCTGCCTTGCCCGAAAGTCACCGGACAGGTTTGGGGCATGGGGAGAAACCCGAACCAGACGCCGATCCCAGTCCAGCGCCGACGCCCCGACACCGAACCCGGCGACGTCCGGCTGGTGATGGAGTGCCCGTACCGCTGCGGGGTCACGGTGCGCAGCCATGTCGCCGAGATCGTGGCGGACGTGATGGGGGTGCACGTGTACCTGTGGCACGAGTGGCAGTTCGCCGACCGCCATCACCGCCTGCCCACGGTCACCGCATTCACCTAGTGAACCGCGCCGCCGACCGGGTTGCGTTCACCGCCCCACCGGGTGGTTCCGCAGGTCAGCGGGCCGGGTCTGCCAGTACCTTCGCGCCAGGCACGGCGAACGGGGAAAGCATGAGCACCGGGACCACTGACGCCACCGCGCTCACCGTCGAGCTCCGGCGGGACGAGCACATCGACCTCGAGCTGGTTCGCGAGATGTTCACCGAGCTCGGTGAGCCGGAGCCGGACCTCGAAGAGGAGGACCGCGGCCTGCTGGGCGCGGTGGTGGCCCGGCGGGGAGAGACCCTGCTGGGCTGGGCCGAGCTGTTCTGGCCGGAGCTGCCGGAGACCGACGCCGGGTTGCAGTGGGTCCTGGTCGAACGCGAGGCCCGGCGGGTCGCCGGCGCGGTCGGCGAGGGCACCGCGGCCGAGGTCGAGGTGCTGGCGGTGCTGGTGCGGGCGGCGGTGGAGCTGGCTCGCGAGGCCGGGTGCACCGGGGTGCGCTGGTGTGACACCGAGGGGCGGCTGGACCGGCTGGCCGCGGCGGCGGTGGACGCGGTGACCGCGGCGGAGCTGGGGCGGGTGTGGCGGCTGGAGCTCGCCGGGTGGCAGCCGCCCGGCGGGTTGCCGGAGGTCGCGGTGCGGGAGCTGCCCGTGGAGCCGACCGAGGCCGAGCTGACCGAGTACGTGCCGCTGTGCGCGGGCGTGCTGGGCGGGGAGTGGACCGTCGACGACGTGGCCGACGCGGTCGGCGCAGACCTGGCCGGGTACCTGACCGTGGACCTGCGGGACGTCGACGGCAAGCCCAAGGCCTTCGCCACCGCGGTGCTGGTGGACGACGAGACGGCCGAGGTCGAGCTGGTCGTGCACCGGGACACCACCTCGGCCGAGCTGCTGGTGCTGCTGGTCGCGGTGATCGAGCAGGCGCGGCTGGAGGTCGCCACGCTGGTGGTGCGCGAGCTGGAGGACCCGGTGCTGGCCGAGGCGCTGGCCGGGGCCGGGCTGGTGGTGGCCGACGAGTGGCTCGCCTACCGGCTGCCGTGCTGACTCACCAGGCCGCGGGCGCGTAGTCCTTCAGGAAGCAGCCGTACAGGTCCTCGCCCGCCTCGCCGCGCACGATCGGGTCGTACACCCTGGCCGCGCCGTCGACCAGGTCGAGCGGGGCGTGGAAGCCCTCCTCGGCCAGGCGCATCTTGGTCGGGTGCGGGCGCTCGTCGGTGATCCAGCCGGTGTCCACCGCGGTCATCAGGATGCCGTCGGTGGTCAGCATCTCCTCCGCGCTGGTGCGGGTGAGCATGTTCAGCGCGGCCTTGGCCATGTTCGTGTGCGGGTGGCCGGGGCCCTTGTACTTGCGGCTGAACTGGCCCTCCATCGCGGAGACGTTCACCACGTACTTGCGCCGCGCCGTGGCCGCGGCCATCGCCGGGCGCAGCCTGCTGATCAGGATGAACGGCGCGGTCTGGTTGCACAGCTGGACCTCCAGCATCTCCAGCGCGTCCACCTCGTGCACCCGCTGGGTCCAGCTGTTCACGTCCTGGAGGTCGGGCACCAGGCCACCGGCGTCGATGGCGATGTCCGCGGCCACCCGGTCCATCGAGGCCGAACCGGCGGTCAGCGCCAGCGCGGTCAGGTTGTGCGCCTGCACGCTGGCCTCGGCCAGTGACCCGGCCAGCGCCTTGGGGTGGGCGTCGCTGGTGTGGCCGAAGGTGATCAGCTCGGGCAGCGGGCCCGCGGGCAGTGGCGCCGACTCGGCGGACTCCAGCAGCGCGTAGGAGCCGGGGGAGCGGCGCACGGTCTGCGCGGCGTTGTTGACCAGGATGTCCAGCGGGCCCTGCTCGGCGACCGAGTCGGCCAGCGCGACCACCTGGGCCGGGTCGCGCAGGTCGATGCCGACCACGCGCAGCCGGTGCAGCCAGTCGCCGCTGTCCTCCATGGCGGCGAAGCGGCGCACCGCGTCGTTGGGGAAGCGGGTGGTGATGGTGGTGTGCGCGCCGTCGCGGAGCAGCCGCAGCGCGATGTACATGCCGATCTTGGCGCGGCCGCCGGTGAGCAGCGCGCGCCGCCCGGTCAGGTCGGTGCGCGCGTCCCGGCGGGACCGGTTCAGCTCCGCGCACGGCGGGCACAGCTGGTGGTAGAAGGCGTCCACCACGTGGTAGCGCTGTTTGCAGTGGTAGCAGGCCCGGGAGCGGATCAGCGTGCCCGCGGTGGCGCCGGCGGCGTTGGACACCAGCGGGATGCCGCGGGTCTCGTCGTCGATCCGCTCCGGCGAGCCGGTGGCGGTGGCCGCGGTCACCGCGCGGTCGGCCTCGGCCACCGCCTGCCGCTTGGCCTGGCGACGGCGCTTGCGCACGTCCTTGAAGATCGCGGCGGTGGCCCGGCGGACGGCCACCGCGTCCGGGTGCTCGGTGGGCAGCTCCTCGACCTCGGCCAGCACCTGGAGGCAGATCGCCATCCGGTCCGGGTCGATCCCCGGGCCGCCGGTCTGCTCGATCTCCTCGTCGACACTCGCCGTCATCGCCGCTCAATCCGTTCCGCTGCTGGTCTGCCGACTGGCCATGGTACGTGGCAGCGGGGAAGGGCCGGTCAGGTGGCGAGGGTCCACACCGCGTGCGCGACCGCGTCGGTGTTGCGGTCCAGCGCGGTGACGTCGATGTTGCGGGCGGTGTCGCAGGCCCGGTGGTAGCAGGGGTCGTACGGCGCGCCCGCGGTGCCGCCCCACTTGCGGGCCTGGGCGGCGGTCTTGCGGCCCTCGGCGCCGGTGAACGGGCCGCCGACCGGGATCTGGTGCCGGGTGAAGGAGGCGTGGTCGCCGCGCCCGCCCATGTCCAGGTCCTCCACCGGTACGCCGATCCGGGCGTAGTACTCCTTGAGCGCGCGTTCGACCGCCACCGAGCCCGCCGGGTAGCGGTCGCCGTCGAGCACGAAGTAGGCGGTGTTCACCGAGCCGATCATGTCCACGTTGAGGTATGCCTTGATCTTGGCGCGTTCGGCGGCGGGCAGGGTGTTCACGTAGTGCGCGGAGCCGATCATCCACAGCTCCTCCGCGCCCCACCAGGCGAACCGCAGGTGCCGCTTGGTGGCCGGTTTCTCCCTGGCCACGGCCAGCGCGACCTCCAGGACCGCGGCCGAGCCGGAGCCGTTGTCGTTGACGCCGGGGGCGGTGGTGACGCTGTCCAGGTGCGCGCCGGTGAGCAGCACGTCGCTCTCGTCGCCGCCCGGCCAGTCCGCGACGAGGTTCCAGCCGGTGGCGCCGCGGTAGCTGAAGGGTTGCAGGGTGGTGCGGAAGCCCGCACTGTCCACAATGGACTTGACGTGGTCGATGGAGGCGCGGTAGCCGGGGCGGCCGTGCGCGCGGTTGCCGCCGTTGGCCGCGGCGATGGCGTCGAAGCGGGCGAGGTGGCCCTGCACGGCGGCGACCGGGATGTCCGGGGCCGCGGCGGCAGGGGCTGGGTCGGCGGTGGCGGTGGTGGCGGGGGTCAGCAGTGCGGTGGCCAGCACTGCGGCCAGAAGCGTTCGCATAGCGGGAAGTCTGTTGCGGCGCAACGCCTCGGGGCCCGTCGCGACGTAATTGCGCCACCGCCGCACCGCATCTGCGCCAGCCCGCCCGTGCGCCGGGTCCGGCGACCTAGCGTGCGGCGGTAGGTTCCCGGACCCAAGGAGCGTGCTCATGCCCGTGACAAGGACGGCCTCGCGAGCCCTCACCGCGCTGACCACCGTTGCCCTGCTGGGACTTCCGCTGGCCCCCTCGGCGAGCGCGGAGTCCAGCCTCGGCCACATCCGCGCCGCCAGCACAGTCAGTTCGCCGATATATGCCGCGCCGCCGGATATTCCGGCCGAGAACGTGATGGCGCACATGCGGGAGTTCCAGGCGATCGCCGATCGCAACGGCGGCACCAGGGCGCACGGCAGGCCCGGATACAAGGCCTCGGTGGACTTCGTCAAGGCCAAGCTGGACGCCGCCGGGTTCCGCACCACCCTGCAGTCCTTCACCCACAACGGCGCCACCGGCTGGAACCTCACCGCCGACTGGACCAGCGGCGACGCCAACCAGGTGGTCTTCCTGGGCGCGCACCTGGACTCGGTGACCGCGGGGCCGGGCATGAACGACAACGCCTCCGGCTCGGCCGCGGCGCTGGAGACCGCGCTGGCGGTGTCCAGGGCGAAGCTGGTCACCCAGAAGAAGCTGCGGTTCGGCTGGTGGGGCGCGGAGGAGCTGGGCCTGATCGGCTCCCGCTACTACGTCAACGCACTGCCCGCCGCCGAGCGCACGAAGATCAAGAGCTACCTCAACTTCGACATGGTCGGCGCCCGCAACACCACCACCTGGGGCGTCTACAACGACGACGCGGCCATCGCGCAGATGTTCCAGGGCTACTTCCGCGGCAAGGGCATCCCGACCCGCTCGATGAACATCGGCGGCCGCTCCGACCACGCCAGCTTCTCCCGGGTCGGCATCCCGGTCGGCGGCATCGGCAGCGGCAGCGATCCCTGCTACCACCAGCGCTGCGACACCATCACCAACGTCGCCGCCAACGTCATGGGCGTGGCCACCAACGCCGCCGCCCACGGCGCGTGGACGCTGGCCGGGGCGAGTGTCGCCGCTGGGGAACCCGCCGCCGCGTAGGTGGGTGACCCTCCGGGCGGCGGGTAGTGGCCCGCCGCCCGGGGCGGTAGATGTCGAGGTACCCCTGCCTCGGAGTGTGTGGCATGTTGGAGGTGCTCGGCCTCACCGCCGACCAACAGCGCGTGTACGAGATCGTGCTGACCCGCCCGTCCTGGACCACCGGCGAGCTGGCCGCCGCGGCCCGCCTCGACCCCGACCGCACCGCCGCCCTGCTCGGCCTGCTCGACCAGGCCGGGCTGGTGGTCGGCGCGGACGGGCGGTGGGCCCGGGTGCCGCCGGACTCGGCGATCGAGTCCTACATCGTCTCCCACCACCAGCGTCTGCACCGGGTGCGCGCGCTCATCCCGGCGCTGATGACCCTCTACGACCGGGCCAGTGGCGACTCGGAGAGCCACGGGCCGGTGGAGCTGCTGCACGGGCACGCCGCGATCGGGCGGCGCTGGGCCGGGTTGCAGCGCGCGGCCCGGTTCGAGGTCTGCCAGTTCGAGCGGCCGCCCTATGTCGCCGGCGCGGCCAACGAGGAGGCGCGCAGCGCGCTGGCCGCCGGTGTGGTCTACCGAACTGTCTACGACGCGTCCTATGTGGACTGTGCGCATGTGCTGGACGCCTTGCACCGCAGGCGGTCCCGGGGTGAGCGGATCCGGGTGCTGCCGGGGCTGCCGACCAAGCTGGGGCTGGTGGACCGGCGGTGGGCGATCCTGCCGGTGGCCATCGGGCAGGAGACCGACAGCGCGCTGCTGGTCTCGGCCTCCGCGCTGCTGACCGGGCTGCGCTCGCTGTTCGAGCACAGCTGGCAGCGCGCCGCCCCGCTGCCCGGCCAGCACGTCACCCCCGGCATCGACTGGCGGGTGCTGGAGCTGCTGGCCGCCGGGCTCACTGACAAGACCATCGCGCTGCGCCTGGGCGTCAGCCTGCGCACCGCGCAACGCCACGTCCGGGCGCTGATGGACACCCTCGGCGCGACCAGCCGGTTCCAGGCCGGGCTGCGCGCGGCCGCTTTGGGACTGCTGGACCGCGGCATGCTCGACCGCGGGCAACGGAACCGGGTAGTCTCCGATCCGGTTCCGCCGCGCCACCCCTCCGTCCCCCAGGAGCGAGCATGACCCGCGGGAACGTCCTGCGCAGCGCCACCACCACCCTGTTCGTCCTGACCGCCCTCATCCTGGGCGCCCTGCCCGCCTCCGCCGACGTCGGCCCGTGGAGGACCCTCGGCTCCGACCACGCCCGGCCGCTGGACGAGAGCCAGGGCCTGGCCACGATCATCCGCAACGGCAACGGATCCATCCGCTACACCGGCATCGGCACCATCCCCCTGGACGTGCGCACCAGGGGCTGGGACCACATCGGCGACCCCGGCTCCCGGCAGGGCGTCTACGTGGAGCCGTACCAGAGCAGCACCTTGCGCGCCAAGATGTTCCGGGTGGAGACCGCCGACGGCAGGCGCGCGGAGTACGTGCACCAGCTGGAGTCCTGGGAAGCGGTCAACAACTCCTTCGCCGCCGTCTCCCCCGACGCCAGGTGGCTGGTGTCGGGGGAGTGGGGCCAGATGAACCGCTTCCTGGTCTTCCCCAACCCCGGGGTGGCCGTGACGGATCCGGGGAAGAACCTGCCGTACGCCTTCGCGATCCGGCTGGACCGCACGGTGACCAACATCCAGGGCTGCGAGTTCACCTCGGCCACCCAGCTGCTCTGCGCCTCCGACGGACCGGGCAAGCAGCTGCTCCAGGTCGACCTGGACGCCGCGCTGGGCGGTGCGGACGTCCGAGGGGTGGTCCGGGAGCTGGGCCAGCTGCCGTTGCAGAGCGGGTGTTCCGGGAACTTCGAGGTCGAGGGCGTGGACTACGACTTCCGGGACGGCACGCTGCGGGTGGTCGTGCTCTCGCCGAGCATCTGCGTCGCCTTCGACAGCAAGACCTGGCGCTTCCGCCGCTAGTCCCGGCGCAGCTTCGGGTAGTAGGACAGGTGGTCCGCGTCCTCCCTGGCGCGGAGCTCGGCCACCGACCGCATCGTCGGCATCGGCGCGTACCGCGGCACCCGGCTGCGGTGCGCGCCGATCCGGGGACCGATCGGCGCGCGGCGCTGCGGGGTGAACCGCTCCGCGACCTCCTTGGCCCTGGCGATCAGGTCTCTGGGCTGGGGCAGGGGTTTGGGCTCGGCCAGGCCGGGCGCGCTCCACCGCCACAGGATGGCGATCCCGACCAGCGCGGGCAGCATGACGAGGATTCCGGCGATCGACGCGGTGCTCATGTTCCGGCCAACGGCCGCCGGTCGTGGAATGGTTCAGCGCGCCCGGGTGAAGACCACCGTTCGGCCGATCGGCGTCAGCCCCAGCCCGGCGTAGAGCCGCGCCGGCACCGGGTAGGCGGCGTCGCCGCGGGGCAGCACGGTGACGGTGTCCGCGCCCAGCTCCCGCATCCGCCGCATCGCCGCCAGGCACACCGCCCGGCCCAGCCCGCGCCCCCGGAACTCCGGCGCGGTGCCCACCGGCTCGAACACCCCGACCCGGCCGCGCGAGTCCAGCCAGCCCAGGCAGTAGGCGGCCGGTGTGCCGTCCGGGGCGTGCGCCACCAGGTCCAGCTCCCGCCGGTACAGCCAGGCCCTGGTCACGTTGGTGTAGCTGGCCAGGCTCACCCGCGAGGGGTGCCAGGCGGCCCGGTGCAGCTCGGTCCTGGCCGCCAGATCGGTGGCCTCCCGGATGGTGAAACCCCGCGGCAGCACCACTTCGGGCAGCTCGGCCAGACCGCCGACCATCCGCCGGAAGAACGGACCGTCCGAAGTGGACTCGGCGTATCCGTTGGCGCGCAAGCCTTCCAGCAGGTGACGTTCCCGGTCCAGCGCCAGCACCGAGAGCGCTTCAGTGGCCACCGACTCCGCCCAGGCCAGCACCTCGCCGAGCAGCTCCGCCGAGCCGGGCCGCACCTGGAGGTAGAGCGTGCCGGGCAGGTCCACCCAGCCCCAGGCCAGCACCGTGGATCCTTGCCGCCACAACCGGGTCGGCCAGTCCGGCTCGCGGCCCAGGTGCTGCAACCGCGCCCAGGCCAGCTCGCCGGGGTGCCAGCGGCTGCCCGGCGTCCACACCGCGTCGGCCAGCTCCTGCATCCCGCGCAGCCCGTGCTCATATTTCCCGGACCTGGTGGCGTTCACCGCCTTAGGATGGCCCCACCGCACTTGGGGGGACGAATCATTTTGGACCGCACCTTCCAGGTCGACCTGCGTGGCGTGGTCGACCTGCTCAGCCACCACCTCTACGCCAGCCCACGGGTCTACCTGCGCGAGCTGCTGCAGAACGCGGTGGACGCGGTGACCGCCCGCCGCGCCGCCGATCCGGACGCGCCCGCCGGGATCACCATCGACAGCACCGGCGGCACGCTCACCGTCACCGACACCGGCATCGGGCTCACCGAGGAACAGGTGCACGAGCTGCTGGCCACCATCGGCCGCAGCTCCAAGCGGGACGAGCTGGGCTTCGCCCGGCACGAGTTCCTCGGCCAGTTCGGCATCGGCCTGCTCTCGGCGTTCCTGGTCGCCGACGAGGTCACCGTGACCACCCGCTCGGCCACCGGCGCGCCCGCGGTGGAGTGGGTCGGCCGCGCCGACGGCACCTACCGGTTCGGCCCCGCCGAACGCGCCGAACCCGGCACCACGGTCACCCTGTCCGCCCGGCCCGGCGCGGAGTCCTGGCTCGCCGGGCCCACCGTGGTCGAGCTGGCCGCCCTCTACGGCTCGATGCTGCCCTTCCCGGTCACCGCGCTCGGCCAGCGGGTCGCCGGTGACGGACCGCCGTGGCGGCAGGACCAGCGACCCGCGGGGGAGCGGCTGGCCGACCTGGTCGGCTACGCCCAGGACACCCTCGGCTTCACCCCGTTCGACGTGGTCGAGCTGGACGTGCCGCAGGCCGGGCTCACCGGCGTGGCCTACGTGCTGCCCTTTCAGGCCAACCCGGCCGAACGCGCCGGGCACCGGGTCTACCTCAAGCGGATGCTGCTCACCGAGAGCGCCGACGGCCTGCTGCCCGGCTGGGCCTTCTTCGCCCGCTGCGTCATCGACGCCGCCGAGCTGCGGCCCACCGCCAGCCGCGAGGCCCTCTACGACGACAGCCTCCTGGCGGAGACCCGCGAGGCCCTCGGCGCGCAGCTGCGCGGCTGGCTGGTCGGACTGGCCGCCACCGACCCGGCCCGGCTGGCCCGCTTCCTGGGCATCCACCACCTCGGCGTGAAGGCCCTCGCCCTGCACGACGACGACATGCTCGCCCTGGTCGACGAGTGGCTGCCGCTGGAAACCAACATGGGGCGGATGACCCTGGGCGAGTTCCGCGCCCGGCACGGCCGCATCCGCTACACCACCACCGCCGAGGACTTCCGCCAGCTCGCCGCGGTCGCCTCCGCCCAGGGCCTGGCCGTGGTCAACGGCGGCTACACCTACGACACCGAGATCATCGGCAGGCTGCCCGCACTCGACGCCGACCTGGTGGTGCAGCGCCTGGAACCCAGCGACGTGATGACCCGGCTGTCCCCGCTCGACCCGGCCGAGGAGCTGGCGCTGCGCCCGTTCCTGAGCACCGCGCAACGAGCCCTGGACCGGCTCGGCTGCGAGGTGGTGCTGCGCGCCTTCGACCCGCCCACCCTGTCCGTGCTCTACCTGCTGGACCGGGACGCCGCCTTCCAGAGCGAGCTGAAAGCCACCAGGGCCAAGGCCGACCAGCTGTGGGCCGGGGTGCTCGCCGCGTTCGAGAAACCCGCCGAGGACCGGCCGCAGCTGGTGCTCAACCACCGCAACCCGCTGGTGCGCCGGGTCTGCGCGCTCACCGACCCGGCCATGGTCGCCCTCGCCGTCGAAGCGCTCTACGGCCAGGCCCTGCTGCTGGGCTACCACCCCATCCGGCCCGCCGACGCGGCACTGCTGAACCGCTCGTTCCTCGGCCTGCTCGACTCGGCCGTGCCCAAGGAGGACACCCCGTGAGCCCCGAGGAGCTGGAAGCCAAGCTGTTCGCCAGCCGGGACCTGCCCTACGGCCCGGCCCGCACCGCCGCGGTGGAGGACGTCATCCGGCACGCCGACGCGCTCGGCCTGGCCGACCTCCAGTACACCGCGCGGATCTTCAGCCTGGAGGCCTACCGCTACGGCGCGGAACCGGCGAAGACCTTCGTGCCCTTCGCCTGGTGCCTGGCCGCCTACGACCGCGGCGAGGGCGACCGGCGGCTGGACCACCACCTGTTCTGGAACTTCAAGGGCATCGTGCACAGCCTCGCCGACTTCCCCGAGGTCCCCCTGGACCAGACCAAAGCCGTGCTGGAGGACATGGAGCGCCGCTACCGGCAGGCCGGGCACGGCATGAACCCGGTGCACCAGTACCGCGAGTTCCTGGCCAGGCACGTCGGCGACCGGGACACCGCGGCCGAGCAGTTCCGGCGCTGGCAGGCCAGCCCCCGCGGGGAGCTCTCCGACTGCGCGGGCTGCGAACCCAACGCCAAGATCAACCACCTGGTGTGGCTGGGCCGGGACGAGGAAGCGGTCGCGCTCGCGCTGCCGGTGCTCAGCGGCCAGCTCAGCTGCCGCGAGCAGCCGCACGGCATCCGCACCGACCTGCTGCTGCCCTACCTGCGCACCGGCAGACTCACCGAGGCCGCCGAAGCGCACCGCAGCGCCTACCGGGCGGCGCGGCACGACCGCGCCGAGCTCGGCCTGATCGCCGAGCACTTGATCTTCTGCGCCCGCACCGGCAACCACCCGCGCGGCCTGGAACTCCTCGAACGCCACCTCGGCTGGCTGGACGAGCCCAACACCCCGGCCACCGCGATGCGCTTCGCCGCGGCCGCCGCGCTGGTGCTCACCAGGGTCGTCGAGGCCGGTCATCCGGACACCCCGGTCCGCCGCCCCGCCTACCGCGACCGGGCCGCCGTGGACTGGCCGGCCGCCGTCCTGCGCGACGAGCTGGCCGAGCAGGCACTGGAGCTGGCCGCCCGCTTCGACGCCCGCAACGGCACGTCCGAACAGGGCGACCGGATCCGCGCCACCCTGGTCGCCGAACCGCTGGTGGAGCACCTGCCGCTGTCCGGACCGGCCCGCGCCGCCGCCCGGCTCGCGGTGGCCGCACCGCCGCCGGTCAGCTTCCCGCAGACGCCGGAGGAGCTGGCCGACGCGGCTGAGGAGGCCGCTGAGCTCGGCGACTACGACCGCTCGGCCGCGCTGTGGGCCCGCTTCGACGAGGTCTGCCCGCAACCGCCGCCGGTACTGCACGCCAAGCGGTTCGGCGCGAGGGCCCTGGACCTGTTCGAGGACGACCCGGCCGCCGCCGAAGGCATGCTGCGCGAGGCCGCGGCGATCTTCGCCGAGCACGGCGAGCCGGTGCTGGCCGCCACCGCCCGCAGCCGGGCCGCCCTGGTCTGCTGCTACGACCACCGGGCCGAGCGGGGCCTGCCCGAACTGCACGCCGTGGCCGAGGAGCTCGCCGCCCTCGGGGACGAGCGCGCGCTGGTGCGCGCCCGCTGCCGGATCGTGGACGCGTTCCGGGAGACCGGCGACACCGAGGCCGCCATCCGGCTCGGCCGGGAACTGGCCGAGGCCACCGACGGCCACCCGGACCGGCGGCTGGCCGCGGACTGCTGGCTGGAGCTGGTCCAGGTCTGGATCGACCGGGAGGAACCGGACCACGCCGCCGCCGTCGGGCCCATGCTGCGCGCGGTGGAGATCCTGGCCGAGCTGCCGCCGTCGTTGCTGCTGCGCCGCACCCAGTTGACCGCCGCGCACACCTGCTCCGTGCTCGAGGACATCGACACCGCCTACCCGCTCTACACCGCGGCAGCCGACACCGGGGACCCGCTGGTCCGGGTGCTCGCCCAGCACCACGCGGGCCGCTCCGCCCACCACCTGGACCGGGCGCAGGAGGCGTTCGGGCACCTCACCGCCGCGCTCACCGACGCCCTGCGGTTCGAGGTGGCGCTGGACCTGCTGGAGATCAAGCTCGACCTGGCCGCCGCCGCGCTGGCCACCGACCGCCCGGACCAGGCCGCCGACCTGGCCGAGGAGGTCCTCGCCGAGGCCGCCGAGCCCGACCAGCGCGGCCGCGCCCAGTTCCTGCTCGCCCACGCCCACCGCGCGCTCGGCCAGTCCGACGCCGCGCTGACCGTGCTGGACGAGCTGGCCGCCCAGTGCGCCGAGCAGGACAACCGGTACGGCCTGGCCCAGATGCACGGCATCGCCGCCGACATCCTGGACGAGCTGGACCGCGACGCCGAGGCCGCCCGCCGCCACCAGGCCGCCGCCGAGGCCCTGGCCGGACTGGGAGAACCGTTGCGGGAGCTGGAACACCGCCGCCTGGCCGCGCTGTCCTGGCACTGGGCCAGGGAGAACAACCACGCCCGCACCGCGCTCGCCGAAGCCGACACCCTCGCCGCCACCCTGGGCGAGGAACCGCCCGAGGTCTTCCAGCGGGCGCTGCTGGACCACGACGCGGCCCGCATCCTCACCCTCGCGCAGGACAAGAACCCCGCGCTGGCCAGGGCGAGTGCCGCCGCCGAGGGCTTCCACCGGCTGCCAGGGGCCGAAGGGCCGGCGCTGACCGCGGACGTCTTCCGCGGCCGGTTGCTGATGGAGCTGGGGCGCGGCGCGGAAGCCGAACCGCTGCTCACCGCCGCGCTGGACCGCCTCGAACCGGAGGCGCCGCAACGGGAACACGTCGAGGAACTACTGGCCCAGATCAGGGAAGGTGGCCGATGAGCCCCGAGCAGCTGGAAGCCGAGCTGCGCGCCGCCGACGAGCTGCCCTTCGGCCCGGCCCGCATCGCCGCGGTGGAGGAGGTCGTGCGGCAGGCCGACGCACTCGGCCGGGACGACCTGCGCTACGCCGCCCGCATCCTGAGCCTGGAGACCTACCGCTACGGCGGCGAACCCGCCAAGTCCTTCGTGCCCTTCGCCTGGTGCCTGGCCGCCTACGACCGCGGCGAGGGCGACCCGGACCTGGACCAGGACCTGCTCTGGGACTTCAAGGGCATCGTGGCCAGCCTCGCCGACTTCCCCGAGGTCCCCCTCGCCCAGACCCAGGCCGTGCTCGAGGACATGGAACGCCGCTACCGGCAGGCCGGGCACAGCATGAACCCGGTGCACCAGTACCGGGAACTGCTCGCCCGCCACCTCGGCGACCGGGACACCGCCGCCGAGCAGTTCCGGCTCTGGCAGGCCAGCCCGCGCGGCGAGCTCTCCGACTGCGACGGCTGCGAACCCAACGGCAAGATCAACCACCTGGTCTGGCTGGGCCGCGACGAGGAAGCGCTGGCCACCGCGCGGCCGGTGCTCAGCGGCCGGCTCAACTGCTACGAGCAGCCGCAGAGCATCCGCACCAACCTGCTGCTGCCCTACCTGCGCACCGGCAGGCTCACCGAGGCCGCCGACGCGCACCGCGACGCCTACCCGGCCCTGCGCCACGACCGCGCCAAACTCGGCCTGCTCGCCGAGCACCTGGTCTTCTGCGCGGTCACCGGCAACCACCAGCGCGGCCTGGAGCTCCTGACCAGGCACCTCGGCTGGCTGGACGAACCCTGCACCCCGGCCGCGGCCATGCGCTTCGCGGCGGCCGGCGCGCTGCTGCTCACCAGAGCGCCGGAGACCGCCGTCCGCCGCCCGGCCTACCGCGAGCGGGACGCCGTGGACTGGCCCTCGGCCGCCCTCCGCGACGAGCTCGCCGAGCAGGCCCTGGAACTGGCCGCCCGCTTCGACGCCCGCAACGGCACCGCCGAACAGGGCGACCAGGTCCGCGCCACGCTGACCGCCGAACCGCTGGTGGCGGAGCTGCCACTGCGGCTCACGCGCTGAGGGGGGCCTGCCGCGCCTGGCAGGCCGCCGCGTAGGCGACCGGGGTCAGCCCGATCGCCTGGGTGAAGTCCCGGATGAAGTGCGACTGGTCGAAGTAGCCCAGCTCCACCGCCACCTCGGTCCAGGTGCCCGAGGTGCCCTCGGCCAGCCGGGCCGCCGCCTCGTGCAGCCGGTAGCGGCGCAGCACCCACTTCGGGCTCACCCCGACATGCCGGTGGAACAGCCGTTGCAGCGAGCGCGGGGTGATGCCGAAGCGCTCGCACACGTCCGCCACCCTGGTGATCTCCCGGTCGTGCAGCAGCGCCCGCACGATCCGCCCCACCCGCGCCGTCTCCGGATCCGGCCCCGGCCAGTGCGCCCGCAGGTACCGCTCGGCCACCGCCACCAGCGCGTCCAGATCGGTGGCCGCGCCCAGCTCGGCGGCCATCGCCGCCGCGTCCGCGCCCCACAGCGCCGACAGCGGCCGCACCTGATCGGTCAGCTCGGCCACCGGCGCGCCCAGGAACGGCAGGAACCCACCCGGCCGGAACTTCACCCCGAACACCCGGCCCACGCCCTCGTAGGTGTAGCTGAACCGCGCGCTGCCCACCCCGCTCACCGCCAGCTGCCCCCGGTCGAAGACCAGGTTCACGCACGGGTGCGGCAGCAGCGTCACCGAGGCTCGCCGCCCCGGCGGCAACGCCCACGACACCAGCCAGTGCCGCTCCACCAGCGAGGACAGGTCCGGCGAGACCGGCACCCGCTCCAGGGTGAAGTCGATGTCGCGCACCCCGAGCACGCCGTACTCGCTCGTCGTGGCGAGCTGTCGCGTTTGTCCAAGCCGGTCGGTGGGCACGGTCGCCAGGATGCCTCACATGACCGACAACACCACCGCCACCGGCCCCGCCCCGGCCGGCTACCACCGCCTCAACGTCTTCTTCGCCGCCCCCGGCTGCGCCAAGGCCATCGACTTCTACCAGCAGGCCCTGGGCGCGGAGGTGGTCAAGCGGATGGACACCCCCGACGGCCAGGTCATGCACGCCGAGCTCCGCCTCGGCGACAGCATGTTCCAGCTCAGCGAACCCATGCCCGAATACGGCATCCTGCCCAGCCCGGCCGAGGGCAACGCGTTCACCATGACCTTCTGGACCACCGATGTGGACGAGGTTTTCGCGAAGGCCGTCGAACTGGGCGCGACTCCCATCAACCCGGTCGCGGACTCCTTTTCCGGGGACCGCATGGGTGTTTTCCGCTGCCCGGCCGGTATTCGCTGGTGCATCGCCCGGCACGACCGGGACGTGCCCGATGAGGAGGTCGCGGCCGCCGCGCTGGAATGGACGAACAGCGAATCCTGAACCTGGGCCGGATACGCGGCAGGGCCGCCGTGGGACGGGGCGGCCCTGCCGCGCGCGGTCGAGGGAGACCGCCGGCGTTGCACCGTCGCGACCCCCAGTCGCGACGGTGTCCCTGCCGAGTCCAGTTCTATCGCCTTCGGCGTTGTACGGCTTCGGAGCCGACGACGTACAACCAACGACCGCACAACTACAGCGCGCTGAACTGCATGTTTACCACCTCGTGATGATCTCTGACCGGGCTGCTGACCACTCCGGACCGGACAGTCGATCGGCAGTTGTTCAGTCGGTCGTGGCGACTAATGGCCCTTGCTCGCCGTGATGGGCCGTCGCTGGCCTTCTGGATCATTCAACCAGCAGAACACCGTTCACGTACATGAACAACGAGGTGGTGTTGTGTCCCGGTTCCGCCTATCATTCTGGTCTGCTCATTAACCCTGGCCGCATCCGGAATGGTGGCGGTCGCGCCAGCTGCGGCGGCCTGTGAAACTCCGAAAGCGCGTCACCGCGCCAGCCTGGACTCCGGCTGGCGTTTTCATCGCGCGGATTCACCCGGCGCTCAGTTGCCTGGATTCGGTGGCTACGCCGCCTTCCGGTTCGACGCCACCGCCGCGCTGAAACCGGGACAGGACAACGTGCTCGCGGTGCGGGTCGACAACGCCGCCCACCCCGACGTCGCGCCATTGTCGGCCGACTACACCTTCTTCGGCGGCATCTACCGCTCGGTCGGCCTGATCTCCGTCGACCCGCTCGCGCTGCGCCTGGGCGACTACGGCGGCCCTGGTGTCTACCTGCGCCAGCGCGCCGTCACCACGGACAACACCTCCGCGCCCCGGGCCGTGGCCGCGGCCAGTGAATTCAGCACCGTGCAGACCCTGACCGTGCGCGACCCGCGCCACTGGCAGAGCAAGGCCGACCCCTACCTCTACCGCGCGCACGTGGAGATCCTCGACGCCGCCACCGGCCGGGTCACCGACGCGCTCAGCCAGCCGCTGGGCCAGCGCTCGGCCACCGTCGATGAGAGCACCGGCTTCTCCCTCAACGGCCGGCGGCTCCAGTTGCGCGGGTTAACGCGCACCAGGACCGGCTCGGCCACGGCTGGGCGTCAGCCCGGCCCAGCAGCGGCAAGACTTCGACCTGATGGACGAGATGGGCGTCAACGCCTACCGCACCGCGCACTACCAGCAGTCCCAGCACGTGCTGGGACTGGCTGACCGGCGCGGCTACGTGGTGTGGACGGAGATCCCGCTGGTCAACCAGGTCACCGACTCAGCCGGTTTCCGGGCCAATGTGGCGCAGCCGCTGTGCGAGCTGATCCGGCAGAACTTCAACCACCCCTCGGTGTTCTTCTGGGGCATCGGCAACGAGCAGGCCACCGACAACGCGGTCACCAACGGCATCCTGGACGCCCTGGCCAAGCAGGCCGACGCCGAGGACTCCGGGCGGCTGTCCACCTACGCCACGCACAAGGGCGACGCCGACGGCCGCAACGACAAGGGCCTGGTCACCTACGACCGGCAGGTCCGCAAGGACGCCTTCTACTACTACAAGGCCAACTGGTCGCCCGAGCCCACGGTGTACCTGGCCAGCCGCCGGTGGACCCAGCGCACCGCCGCGGCCACCACGGTCAAGGTCTACGCCAACCTGGACGCGGTCACCCTCACCGTCAACGGCCTCGCCCAGGGCGCCAAGGCCGCCGCCGACCGCGTGCACACCTGGCCGGTCACGCTGCGGCCCGGCGCGAACGTGGTCTCGGTGACGGGGGAGAAGAACGGCCGCTCCTACACCGACACGGTGACCTGGACACTCGCCGGCTGAGAACGGGTAAGGCCCGCCGCTCCGGTGCCGGAGCGACGGGCCTTCCGCCACGCGCGGCCCCCAGGTTCCGCGTGGTCCCTCCCCACGAACAGTTTTAGCTCCTCCATTGTTGTGTGGCTTCGCCACCCGGGCTGCACAATCAACGCGCACACAATCCGGGTGGGGGAAGATGCCACGGCCAGAACGTCCACTGGATCCGGACGGGGGACCGGTCCAGCGCTTCGCCGGCGAGCTGCGCGCGCTGCGGCAGCAGGCGGGCAACCCGAGCTACCGGGAGCTCGCCCGGCAGGCGCACTTCTCCATGGCCACCCTCGCCCAGGCCGCGCGCGGCGACCGGCTGCCCAGCCTGGCGGTCACCCTCGCCTACGCCAAGGCCTGCGGCGGCGAGGAAGCGGAGTGGGAGAAGCGGTGGCGGGACGCGGCCGCGGAGCTCGATCCGGCCCAGCCGAGGGAGATCGACGGCGAACGCCCGCCCTATCCCGGCCTGGCCGCCTTTCAGGCCGAGGACGCCGACCGGTTCTTCGGCCGGGCCGACCTGGTGGACAAGCTCATCGGCCTGCTGGCCCGGCGGCGGTTCGTCGCGGTGGTCGGCGCCTCCGGCTCCGGCAAGTCCTCGGTGCTGCGCGCCGGGGTGCTGCCCAAGGCCGGTCCCGCGCTCGTGGTCACCCCCGGCGCCCGCCCGCTGGAGGAGTGCGCGGTGGCGCTGGCCGCCCGCCTGCGCACCCCGGCCGGCCGGCTCGCCGCCGACCTCCGCGCACAGCCGCGCAACCTCGGGCTCGCGCTGCGCCAGCTGCTCGACGGCGAGCCCGCGGGCGCGGAGTTCCTGCTCGTGGTGGACCAGTTCGAGGAGCTGTTCACCCTGTGCGCCGACCCCGCCGAGCGCTCGGCGTTCCTGTCCGCGTTGCGCGCGGCCACCGACGACGAGCTGACCAGGGCCAGGGTGGTCATCGGCGTCCGCTCGGACTTCTACACCCACTGCCTGCAACGCCCCGAGCTGGCGGGCATCCTGCAGGACGCGCAGGTCGTGGTCGGCCAGCTCAGCACCGACGAGCTGCGCGCCGCCATCGTCGAACCCGCGGTGCGCGCGGGCTGCTCGGTGGAGACCGCGCTGGTCACCCGCCTGGTCGCGGACGCCTCCGGCCGGCCGGGCGTGCTGCCGCTGGTCTCGCACGCGCTGCTGGAGACCTGGCGGCGCAGGCGCGGCACCACGCTGACCCTCTCCGGCTACGACGCCGTCGGCGGCATCGAACACGCCGTCGCGCGCACCGCCGAGGAAGTCCACAGTGGACTGACCGAAGCCCAGCGCGCCCTGCTGCGGCGCATCCTGCTGCGCCTGACCGCACTCGGCGAGGGCACCGAGGACACCAAGCGCCGCATCCACCGCACCGAGCTGGACACCGAGGACCCGGACACCGCTTCAGTCCTGGACCGGCTCACCGCGGCCAGGTTGCTCACCCGCGACGGCGACAGCGTGGAGATCACCCACGAGGCGCTGATCCGGTCCTGGCCCCGGCTGCGCGGCTGGCTCACCGAGGACCGCGAAGGCCTGCGGGTGCACCGCCAGCTCACCGAGGCCGCCGCGGGCTGGGAGACCGAGGACCGCGACCCCGGCGCGCTCTACCGCGGCTCCCGGCTGGCCGTGGCCAGGGACTGGGCCGCCCGCAACGAGGACACCCTCTCCGCCGGTGAGCAGCGCTTCCTCACCGCCAGCCTGGCCGAGCAGACCCGGCAGGACCAGGTGGACCGGCGGCGCACCCGGCGGCTGCGCCAGGCCGTCGCGCTGCTCACCGCGATGCTGGTGCTCAGCGTGGCCGCCACCGGTTTCGCGGTGGACTCCCAGCGGATGGCCGACGAGGAACGCACCACCACCGTCGCCCAGCGGGTCGCCGACCGGGCGATCTCCTTGCGTGGCGCCAATCCCGGCCTGGCCGCCCGGCTCAGCCTGGCCGCCTACCGGCTGGCCCCGATCCTGGAGACCAGGGGCAGCCTGCTCAGCACCTACGTCACCCACTACGCCAGCCCGCTCACCGAACAGGGCAACACCGTGGGCGCCGCGGTGTACAGCCCGGACGGCCGGAACATGGTGGTGGCCAACCAGAACAGCACCATGAGCCTGTGGGACGTGCGCGACCGCAGGCACCCGCACCGGGTGCGCACCCTGCACGGGCACACCGGCCCGGTCTCCAGCATCGCCTACCGGCCGGGCGGCGGCCTGATCGCCTCCGGCGCGGGCGATGCCACCGTGCGGTTCTGGGACGTGGCCGATCCCTTGCAGGGCAAGGAGATCGGCCGTCTGCCGTGGACCGGGGCCTCGATCGCCTCGCTGGCCTTCGACCGCACCGGAAACCTGCTCGCGGTCGCCGCGGTGGACGGCGTGGTCGAGCTCTGGGACGTCCGCGACCCCAGGGCGGCCACCCGCAAGGCCCGCTTCCAGGACACCATGACCGTGCACGGCATGGCCTTCAGCCCGGACGAGCGCACCTTCGCCATCGTCGGCTCCGGCGAACCGCCGGTGCGGCTGTGGGACATCAGCGACCCCGGCAACCCCAAGTCCAAGGGCGGCCTGCCGGTGGACCGGCAGAGTGCCTTCGGCGCGGCCTTCAACCACGACGGCACCCTGTTCGCCACCGGCGCGCCCGACCGCAGCATCCGGGTCTGGGACATGCGCGATGCGCGAAAACCGGTCGGGTTGCCCCCGCTGACCGGGCACCACGACACCGTGTTCGACCTGTCCTTCCGGCCAGGCGAGGACACCCTGGTCTCCGGCGCGCTGGACAACGACATCCGGGTCTGGCACCTGCGGGACCGCCGCAACCCCAGGGCGGGCGCGGTGCTGCGCAAGCACACCGACATCGTCCGCTCGGTGGTCTTCCACCCCGACGGCAGGACCCTCGCCTCCGGCAGCCTGGACCAGAGCGTGCGGCTGTGGGACTTCGCCGACCCGGAGCACCCGGCCGAGCTGCCCGAGCTCAGCGCGCACACCGGCCCGGTGCGCACCGCGGTGCTGCACCCTGCGCAGAAGGTGCTGGTCACCGGCAGCGCCGACCACACCGTGCGGCTGTGGGACGTGCGCGACCAGCAGCACCCCCGGCTGCTCAAGATCCTGCAAGGCCACGACGACGTGGTCTACGACGTCCGGTTCAGTGCCGACGGCAAACTGATGGCCACCTCCACGCTGGGCGGCACGGTCCGGCTGTGGTCGGTCGGCGACCTCGACGACATCCGACCGCGCGGCGAGCTGAAGGGCCACGTGGACGGGGTGCTGTCGATGGCCTTCGCCGACGGCGGCGCCACCCTGATCACCGGCAGCGTGGACAGCACCGTGGCGCTGTGGGACATCCGCGACCCGGACCGGCCCCAGCGCGGCGCGGTGCTCAACAGCCCGGCCAACGCCATCATGTCCGTGGCCTACAACGAGAAGACCAAGGTGCTGGCCGCCGCCGGCGCGGACCGGGTGATCCGGCTGTGGCGGGTGCGCGACTCCGGCCAGGCCACGCTGCTGGCCGCGGCCACCGGCCACACCGACATGCTGTACTCGGTGGCGATCAACCCCGAGGGCACCCTGCTCGCCTCCACCAGCGCCGACCACTCGGTGCGGCTGTGGGACATCCGCGACCCCGACCACCCGCGGCTGGCCGAGACCAAGAAGGAGCACGGCAACACCACCTACTCGGTGGCCTTCCGCGGCGACGGGAACATGCTCGCCAGCACCGGAGCCGACCAGACCCTGCGGCTGTGGGAGGTCTCCGGCCAGGGCCGCCTCACCGAGGCCGCGGTGCTGGCCCTGCACAAGGACCGGGTCTACAGCGTCCAGTTCAGCCCGGACGGCAAGACCATGGTCAGCGGCGGCCACGACGGCGTGGTGCTGCTCTGGGACGCCGACCCGGAACAGGCCGCCGCCCGCGTCTGCGAGCTGCCGGCCCCAGAGCTGAGCCCGCAGGAGTGGGAGCAGTACTTCCCCGACGTCCCGCAACGCCCCAGCTGCCGCTGAGCAGGACCTCGCCCCGCCCGGAAACCCAGGCGGGGCAACAGGTCTGGCCGGATCAGCGGTTGAAGGTGTCCGGGTCGGGACCGGTGCGGCGGTCGGCGTTGAGCGCGGTGACCGAGGCCAGGTCGTCCGCGGTGAGCTCGAAACCGAAGACGTCCAGGTTCTGCTTGATCCGGGACGGGGTCACCGACTTCGGGATCACCACGTTGCCCAGCTGGAGGTGCCAGCGCAGCACGACCTGGGCCGGGGTGCGGTCGTACCTGCGGCCCAGCTCCACCAGCACCGGATCGTCGAGCAACTCGCCCTGGGCCAGCGGGCTCCACGCCTCGGTGACGATGCCCAGCTCCCGGTGCACCTCGCGCAGCCCGGCCTGGACCAGCCGCGGGTGCAGCTCGACCTGGTTCACCGCGGGCACCACGCCGGTGGCGTCGATGACCTCGCGCAGGTGCGCGGGCTGGAAGTTGGACACGCCTGCCGCGCGCACCCGGCCGTCCTCCTGGAGCTTGGTCAGCGCTTTCCAGGACTCGACGTACTTGCCCTTGGCCGGCACGGGCCAGTGGATCAGGTACAGGTCCAGGTAGTCCAGCTTCAGCTTGTCCAGGCTGGCGTCGAAGGCGCGCAGCGCGCTGTCGTAGCCCTGGTCGGCGTTCCACAGCTTGGTGGTGATGAACAGCTCCTCGCGGGGCAGGCCCGCGGCGGCCAGCGCCGCGCCGACGCCGCCCTCGTTGCCGTAGATGGCCGCGGTGTCGATGCTGCGGTACCCGGCCTCCAGCGCGTGGGTGACGGCGGCCTCGGTCTCGGCGTCCGGGACCTGGAACACACCGAAGCCCAGCTGCGGCATGGCCACCCCGTTGTTGAGGGTGATGGACGGAACCTTGCTCATCGATCTTCCTTTCCTGTGCTGCGAAGAACTCAGATGGTCGGGATGAGACCGCCGTCGACCCGCAGCGCCGCGCCGGTGGTGGCCGAGGCGGCGTCGCTGGCGGTGTAGACGATCAGGTTGGCGATCTCCTCCGGCCGGATCAGCCGCTTGAGCAGCGAGGTCGGCCGGTCCTTGGCCATGAACTCGCGCTCGGCCTGCTCGAAGGGCAGCTCCGGGTACAGCTCGCCGA
This sequence comes from Crossiella sp. CA-258035, assembly GCF_030064675.1. Classification (GTDB taxonomy): domain Bacteria; phylum Actinomycetota; class Actinomycetes; order Mycobacteriales; family Pseudonocardiaceae; genus Crossiella. The sequence goes on along the minus strand of NZ_CP116413.1, from coordinate 6,590,843 downwards.
TGAAGGCGCGCACGCCCTCGGTGAGGGTGGAGCCGGGCAGCACGCTGTTGATGGTGACCCCGCTGCCGGCCACCTCCTGGGCCATGCCGCGGGCGACCGAGAGCTGCGCGGTCTTGGTCATCCCGTAGTGCACCATCTCGCTGGGGATCATGGTCGAGGACTCGCTGCTGACGAAGACCACCCTGCCCCAGCCCCGCTTGACCATCCGCGGCGCGTAGTGCCTGGTCAGCCGTACCCCGGAGAGCACGTTGACCTCGAAGAAGCGCAGCCACTCCGCGTCCGGGATCTCGAAGACCGGCTGGGGCCCGAAGATCCCGGTGTTGTTGACCAGGATGTCCACCTCGGGCAGTTCGGCGAACAGCGAGTCCGCCCCCTCGGCGGTGGCGATGTCCGCGGCCACCCCGGTGACCTTCTCCGAACCGGTCTCCGCCGTGAGCTTGTCCACCGCCGCCGCGACCCGGTCCGCGCTGCGGCCGTTGAGCACCACGTTCGCGCCCGCGTTGGCGAACCCGGCGGCCACGGCGTAGCCGATCCCGCTGGTCGAGCCGGTGACGAGGGCGGTGCGGCCGGTCAGGTCGATCTTCATCGGTACGAGCTGCCTTTCCTGGCGAGGATGTTCAGTGGCGCGATATATGCAGTCGACGCGGGTACTCAGCGCGCGAGCGCGGCTTCCGGAGTGGCTCCCTCGGTGTTGATCGTGGCCCGCCGACGGCGGTCCAGCCAGCCGGAGAACAGCGCCACCGCGAGCCCGGCCACGGTCAGCGTGCCGCCGATCCAGTTCGGCGCGGTGTAGCCCAGGCCGTGGTCGATGGCCAGCCCGCCCAGCCACGCGCCGCCCGCGTTGCCCAGGTTGAACGCGGCCACGTTGGCCGCCGAGGCCAGCGCGGGCGCTCCCGCCGCCTTGTTCAGTACCCGCATCTGCAGCGGCGCAACCGTGGCGAACCCGGCGATGCCGAACAGGGCGATGGTGAGCACCGAGCCGAGCTGGGAGTGCGCGGTGAAGGTGAAGGTGAACAGCACCGCGGCCAGCGCGGCCAGGAACAGGTACAGGCTGGGCATCAGCGCGCGGTCCGCGGCCCGGCCGCCCAGCAGGTTGCCCGCGAACAGGCCGGCCCCGAAGAGCACCAGCAGCCAGGTGACCGTGCCGGAGGCGAACCCGGCGACCTGGGTCATCATCGGCGCGATGTAGGTGAAGGAGGCGAACACCCCGCCGAAGCCCAGCGCGGTCATCGCCAGCGCCAGCCACACCTGCGGGATCCGGAACACCGCCAGCTCCTGGCGCAGCCCGCCGCCCGGCGCGGCCTTGGTGCGCGGCACCAGCGCGATGACCCCGACCAGGCCGAGCACGCCCAGCGCGGTCACCGCCCAGAACGTCGAGCGCCAGCCCAGCTGCTGGCCCAGCGCGGTGCCCAGCGGCACACCGAGCACGTTGGCCATGGTCAGGCCGGTGAACATCATCGCGATCGCGCTGGCCCTGCGCTCGGGCGCGACCAGGTCCGCGGCCACCACCGAGCCGACACCGAAGAACGCGCCGTGCGCGAGCGCGGCGACCACCCGGCCGGTCATCAGCAGGCCGTAGGTCTCGGCCAGCGCGGAGAACAGGTTCCCGGCGATGAACAGCCCCATCAGGCTGACCAGGATCGTCTTGCGCGGCAGCCGTCCGCCCAGCGCGGTCAGCAGCGGCCCGCCGACCACCACGCCCAGCGCGTAACCGGAGATCAGCAGGCCGGCGGCCGGGATGGACACCCCGAAGTCGGCGGCCACCTCGGGTAACAGCCCCATGATCACGAACTCGGTGGTGCCGATGGCGAACGCGCTGATCGCCAGGGCGAGCAGGGCAATGGGCATGGCCAGCACTCCAGGGTGGGTAGCGTCGACAACTAACGGCGTCCACAACAACCCGCGTCTGCGATAGTTGCACACGCTGGTTATTGCACGAGCTGTATGATGCACCGGGACACCGGGTGGCGCAAGCCGAGCAGCTGGAGGAGGCGCGGGAGATGGGACTGGCCGACGACGCGGTCGAAGCGCGGGCCCAGGGATGGCGCACACTGGCCGCCCTGCACGGGCGGATCGAGGACAAGCTGGAGCGCGCGCTGCAGAAGGGACACGAGCTGTCCGTGCGCGAGTTCAGCGTGCTGTCCATCCTGTCCCGCCAGGACGGCTGGCACATGCGGATGAACCAGCTGGCCAACGCGGTGGTGCTCAGCCAGTCCGCGACCACCCGCCTGGTCACCCGCCTGGAGGAGCGCGGCCTGCTGGAGCGCTACCTGTGCCCGACCGACCGCCGCGGCATCTACACCGAGGTCACCCCCACCGGCCAGCAGCTGGTCGACCAGGCCCGCCCCACCCACGACCAGGCCCTGGCCGAAGCCCTCGCCGAGGCCCAGACCCTCCCCGAACTGGCCCCCCTGGTCGTCGTCCTGGAAAAGTCCTGGACCCCCTGACCCGAGTGTTGGCCGATCTCGTACGCCGTGTTGGCCGAAGTCGTACGCCGTGTTGGCTGAAGTCGTACGCCACGTTGGCCGTTCCGGCGCGCTACTCGCGGGTAGAAATCCGCCCGCGGTGCTAGGCCGCGGGCTGGTGAGGCGGCATGATCGGCTGGTCCGCGTCATCCCGCTCCGGGAGAAGGGTCGTCAATGGCTGCCGATGCCGATGTCATCGTGGTGGGCGCTGGGCTCGCCGGTCTGGTCGCCACCGCCGAGCTGGCCGAGGCGGGCAGACGGGTGCTGCTGCTGGACCAGGAGCCCGAGGCGAGCATGGGCGGCCAGGCCTTCTGGTCCTTCGGCGGTCTGTTCCTGGTCGACTCGCCGGAGCAGCGCCGCCTGCGCATCCGCGACTCCTACGAGCTGGCCTGGCAGGACTGGCTGGGCACCGCGGGCTTCGACCGCGAGGAGGACTACTGGCCGCGCAAGTGGGCCGAGGCCTACGTGCGGTTCGCCGCGGGGGAGAAGCGGTCCTGGCTCAAGCAGCAGGGCATCCAGATCTTCCCGGTGGTCGGCTGGGCTGAGCGCGGCGGCTACGACGCCAACGGCCACGGCAACTCGGTGCCGCGCTTCCACATCACCTGGGGCACCGGCCCTGGCGTGATCGCCCCGTTCGTCAAGCGGGTGCGCGCCGCGGTCGAGCGCGGCCTGGTCACGCTGAAGTTCCGGCACCGGGTGGACGAGCTGAGCGTCACCGGCGGCGTGGTCCACGGGGTGCGCGGCCAGGTCCTCGAACCCAGCTCGGTGGCCCGCGGCGAGGGCAGCTCCCGGGTGCCGATCGGGGAGTTCGAGCTGCACGCCCAGGCCGTGATCGTCACTTCCGGCGGCATCGGCGGCAACCACGACCTGGTGCGCCGCAACTGGCCCGCGCGGATGGGCACCCCGCCGGCCAAGATGCTCTCCGGCGTGCCCGCGCACGTGGACGGCCGGATGCTCGGCATCACCGAGGCCGCCGGCGCGCGGATCATCAACCCGGACCGCATGTGGCACTACACCGAGGGCATCCAGAACTGGAACCCGATCTGGGCCAGGCACGGCATCCGGATCCTGCCCGGCCCGTCCTCGCTGTGGCTGGACGCGCGCGGGCAGCGCCTGCCGGTGCCGCTGTTCCCCGGCTTCGACACCCTGGGCACCCTGGAGCACATCATGCGCTCCGGGCACGAGCACACCTGGTTCATCCTCACCCAGAAGATCATCGAGAAGGAGTTCGCGCTGTCGGGCTCCGAGCAGAACCCCGACCTCACCGGCAAGAGCGTCAGGCAGGTCATCGGCCGGGCCCGCGGCGGCGCGCCGGGACCGGTGGAAGCCTTCAAGCGCAACGGGGTCGACTTCATCGTGGAGCCCACCCTGCCCGCGCTGGTGCGCCGGATGAACGAGCTCACCGGCGGCGAGCCGCTGATCGAAGTGTCCGATGTGGAGCGTCAGGTGCTGGCGCGGGACCGGGAGATCGCCAACCCGTTCACCAAGGACCTCCAGGTGACCGCGCTGCGCGGCGCGCGGAACTACCTGGGGGACAAGCTGATCCGGGTGGCCAGCCCGCACCGGTTGCTGGACCCCAAGGCGGGCCCGTTGATCGCCGTGCGGCTGTCCATCCTGACCCGCAAGACCTTGGGCGGCCTGGAGACCGACCTGGACGGCCGGGTGCTGCAGGCCGGTGGCGAACCGCTGCCCGGGGTGTACGCGGCCGGCGAAGTGGCGGGCTTCGGCGGCGGCGGCATGCACGGATACCGTTCGCTGGAGGGAACTTTCCTCGGCGGCTGCCTGTTCTCCGGCCGCACGGCGGGCCGGGCCGCGGCGGCCGCGGTCGGCTGAGTCAGCCGCGCAGGTGGTCCGGGCAGCGCGCGCCGACGCTGTCCCGGTACTCCTCCGGCGTGAGCACGTGCGCCGGCCACGCGGTCAGCCGCACCTTGACCAGCCAAGAGATCTCGGAGTCGTTGCTGCACAACAGCAACGAGGGATCGGCGAGCACGTTCGCGTTGACCTCGACCACCTCGCCGCTGACCGGCGCGAACAGGTCGCTGCACAGCCGGATGGAGGCGATCAGCCCGCACCGCTCACCCGCCTCCAGCCGCGCCCCGCGCGGGGGCAGGCTGAGGTAGCGCACGGTGCCGAGGCAGCGCGAAGCCGGCGCGGTCAGGCCGAGCTTGACCGCGTCCTGGCCGAACTCGATCCAGGCGTGGTCCGCGGTGTAGTCGAACCGGTCCGGAACATCCGACAGCTCTGGGTGCAGATCTGTGACCGCCATGGCCGCGACGCTAGGTCAGCTGACTGCGCGTAGCCAAGTGGTCGACGTGCCGTAGTGAGATCGTGTAACCGGGTATTTCGAAACCCTTGCGTATAGGTAATCGGTTTCCCGGCCGCGGCCGCAGGTCGCGGCGGTGTGCTGGTGCGGCGGTGTCCTTGCTCACCCTCAAGCTCCGCCACGGCCGGACCAGGCGTCTTCAGGTTGTCGACAGCCGCGACCGGGAACGATGTCCGGCCGCCGCCGCGTTGTTCAGGCAACCGACCACAACAACCCGGCGCCGGCGGAGTGCGGACCCCGGCGCCTCACCGCGGAGGTGCGCGTGCTGTCTCCCGAGGTTCCCCCGGTGCCGACGGAGCCCGAGCGCACCACCGCCGCGGCGGCGCCCAGAGCCCTCCCCGAACGGGTCCTGGGCGCCGCCGCACGCACCGTGCTGGTGCTGGCCGGTATCGCGCTCCTCGGCCTGCTGGACCTGCTGCCCACCTCCGCGCCGCTGTTCCGCACCATCAGCCACTACGCCCTGACCGACCAGCGCTGGGTCTTCGACTCCGCCCTGCTGATCCTCGCCGCGGGCTCCGCGGTCATCCTGGTCGGCTTGGTGCGCAAGGGTTTGACCCGCGCCGCCTCGCCCGCCGCGGTGTTCCTGGCGATGTGGGTCATCGGCCTGGTGATGGTGGTGCTGTTCCCCAAGCACGACTGGTCGGTCGGCCCCAGCCTCAGCGGTGACATCCACCGCGTGGGCAGCGCGCTGGCCTTCTTCGGCCTGCCGATCGGTGCCATGCTGCTGGCGCGGCCCTGGCTAGCGGAGGCCGCCTCGCGGGGCTTCGCCAGGACGGTGTGGTGGCTGGGACTGGTGTCGCTGCTGTGGTTCCCGCCGATCGTGGCGGTGATCGCCTATTACGGGCCGCTGGGTGCGCGCTGGTGGGAGTTCTTCCCGCTGGGCCTGTGGGAACGGGGACTGGCCCTGACCGAGGTGCTGGCTGTGGTGGCACTGGGTTGTTGGGCGCATTTTGCCAAGCCAAACAAGTAATTGCGGGGGTTTGTACGTCAATTCGGGTGAAGCCCCGAGTTGTGTGCAAATAGTCACGCTCCCCACCCTTTACCGTCTTTACGATTACGCAACGTAATCGTGGTAAATCGGGGGGTAGTCGTGGGGAGCGATGACCGGGTCCGGGTGAGCCGGGAGCAGGTGCTGGCCGCCTTCGCGGTGCTCAACCGGGAAGGGGAATGGCTGCGGGGCAGGCTGCGCCTGTTGCAGGAAGGCCTGCGGATGCGGCCCTGCGGCGGTGATCCGGTCAGCGCGGACGCCGCGAAGGTGTACAGCTGGAAGTTCGTCGACGGGCCGGACTCGATCTACCAGCAGTACCTGAAGTACAGCCAGACCCTGCTGGACGCGGCGGTGGAACTCAGGTTGGCCGCCCAGGCCTACGGATTCACCGAAACGGAGATCGCCGAATCCCTGGCGCGGTATCGGTCATGATCGCCTTCCGGGTGCTGGGAATGGTGGCGCTGGTGGTGCTCGCCGGCTGTTCGGTGCCCGGTTCGCCGGTGCCGATGGACGAGGCGGCGGCCAAGGCGGTGGTGTCCGCGCGCCCCAAGGAGATCCGGCTGGACGGTTTCGTCGAGGGCCAGGTGTGCGAGCTGCTGACCGCCGCGCAGCGCAAGGACCTCGGCGTGGACTACGTGATGCCAGCCGAGGCCGGCGACCGGTTCGGCAACCGGGGCTGCGGCTTCTCCCGGTCGGGGGAGAAACCGCGTTACGCCTACCAGGTCACGCCGGTGCCGCAGGAGGGCGCGGACGTCTGGCTGCGGCCAGGGGAGACCAACCTGGAGGTCCAGCTGGTGCGGGTGGCCGGGTTCCCGGCGGTGCAGAACCGCCGGACCACCGACGGCCGGGGCTGTTTCGTCGACGTCAGCGTGGCCGACGGGCAGCGGCTGGGCATCCAGTACTCCTACGACACCGAACCGGTGCCGCTGACCACGGGAGAGCTGTGCCAGCGCGCGGTGGCCATGGCGGAGCTGGCCACCCGGAACCTGGTGGAGCTGCGCGGAAAACGATGACGAGGGGGCGGGGATGAGCGAGGAGCCGCGGATACGGCACAACCGGTTCGAGGGCTATCCGCTGGAGGAGAAGTACCAGTGGATGCAGGAGGGGGCGGGCAGCGGCGCGGTGCTCGAGCCGGCGGACGCGCTGCGGGCGATGCACGTGGCGGCCGAGGAGTGCCGGGAGCGGGTGGCGCGGGCGCTGACCGACCTGGGCCTGGACTGGCACGGCGCGGCGGCCAGCGCGATGTTCGACGCGGCCCGGCCGTCCCTGCACTGGGCGATGACCGCGCTCAAGGCCGCCGAGACCAACCTGGCCGGCGTCTCCGCGCACGGCGTCGACTTCGCCGAGACCAAGCCGAAGATCGAGTCCGCCGAGCAGGTTCGCCAGCCCGGCTTCGTCGACACGGCGTTCAACCCGTTGGCGCTCATCGAGATCCAGCAGGACATGCACACCCAGCTGGCCGCCAACAAGGCCCGCGACGACGCCGCCAACCGCGCCCTGTACGCCTTCGAGGCCGCGGCCAGGGCACAGGCGGAGTCGGTGCCCACCCTGCCCGACCCACCGCGGATCGCGGTCCAGACCACACCGGTTGCCCCACCCCCGCCCGGCGATCGCAGGGAACCCCCACCGGCCGACCCGCCCACCCGCGACCCCGGCCGAACCCGCCCACCGGGAACACCACTGGACCAGCCGGCCAACCCGGGTCGGCCACCAGGACCCGCCACCACCGAACCCATCACCACCGAACCCATCACCACCGAACCCATCACCACCGAACCCGTCGCCCACCCCGGTCCCGGCCACTCGCCCGGTCCCGAGGACGGCACCCGGGCGCAAGCCGCCCCGACCGGCCTCCGCCCGGACCTGCCGGTCCCCGACGGCTCGGGAACCGGGTTCGGCGGCCCCGGGCAAGGCGGGGGATCCGGCGTCGGGCTGGGCGGCCCGGGTCCCGGCGGCGGGTACGGCGGCCCGGGACCCGCCGCCGGTTCCGGTGGCACGGCAGGCTTTCTCGGCGCGCTGGGCGGTGGTGGCGCATCCCCGCAGCCACCACCACCCGCGTCCCGCAACCCCGCCTCGACCGGCCGGGGAACCACCCACCCCGCCGCCGGAAAACCAGGTGCCCCAGGCCCTTCGCTGCTCCCGCCGGCGCACCCCGGCCGCAGGCCCGAGGACGACGTCGAGCACACCAGCAAGGTGCGCAGGCTCAGCGACGAGATCTACGGACTGGACGACCTGCCCACGGTGCCGCCACCGGTGATCGGCGAGGAGCCCTCCTGAGCCCTCGGCCCCGGAAGCTGGTGGCGCGGCTCGAACTCGCGGTACAGCGGGTGCACCTCGGTCTGGTGCACCGCGGAGACCAGCCGGGCCAGCGGACCGACCAGGCGGACGGCCTCCTCGACCTCGTCGGGATGCCGGGCCAGCCACCAGGCCACCGCCGAGCCGGGATCACGCAGCACGCTCTCGGTCAGGTACTGCCGCTGGTCGCACTCCCATTCCCGCTCCGCCGCCCAGGCCAGCCGCTTGCGGCGTAATCGTTGCAGCTGGGTGACCAGGCTCAGGTCCTCGGCGTCGGCGGACAGGCCGATGTCCTCGGCCCAGGACTGCACCCAGCCACCGGGATCGGGCTTGGGCGTGCCGAGCTCGGCGGCCAGCTCGGCGTTGACCCGTTCGCCCTCGGTCAGCTCGGCCGCGCCGGAGATGGCCATCGCCCGGTGCAGCACCGCGTTCACCGCCACCCCGGCCGGATTGGGATGCCGGGGCCCGTCCGCGGCGGGCACCAGCCGCCACCGCACGGTGCAGGAGAAGGTGAACGCGAACTCCGCGGTCGCACTCGGCACCCGGCACGCGGCCACCTCGTACCGCGCCACCCTGGCCGGCGTGGCCACCGGCGGCGCCGCCGCCCCCACCTCTTCCTTGCGCAACTGGCGAGAACGCCACCAGGTGCCGACTCCGGCGAATGGCCCCACCGGTCGGCGTGCCTGTGTGGATCCGGTCATGAACGACCCTCCTCGGCAATGGACCCGCCGGAGCAGTCTCGCGGCACACACGCCTGGCGAGCGTGACATGTGTCACGCAACGGCCTTGCCTTACCCGGATGCCAGCGCCGGGCGGGGGTCACCGTGGCGGAGCGTGGCTGCCGTTGGTCACCTGAGGTAACAGCAGGCGCAGTTCGGCGCCTGCCCGCACCCGCCCGTACTGCTCGAGCACGCGGGCCAGGTGGTTGACGAAGAGCTGGCGGCTCGACTCGTCCATGTCCGCGGCCAGCTCGGTGACCGCGGCGGTCAGCGGCGGACCGGCAGGCGCGGGCTCCGGGTCACCGGGGCCGTTGACCGCGCGCACCCAGTGGCCGAGGTGCTCGACCATGGCGGCGGCCTCGCCGGTGCCCGCCGGGTTGCGGGCCAGCCACCAGGCGGCGGCGGAACTGGTGTCGCGCAGCACCTCCTGCCGGAAGTACCGGGTGCGGTCGCGCTCCAGCTGGGACTCCAGGTCCCAGACCGCCTTGGCCAGCAACAGGTCCTGGTACCGCTGGATCCGTTCCAGCGCACCGTCGGCCAGGGAGAGGGTCAGGTCTTCCGCGCGGGCCGCGATCCGCCCGGTCGGATCCATCATGGACTCGCCGAGCTCGGTGTTGAGCCGGATCCGCAGTGAGACGTGGTGGGCCGGGTGCCCGGCCGAGGTCACCGACGCCACCCGCTGGTGGACCGCGTGCCGTGCCAGGTTCTCCAGGTCCGGGTGGAAGCTCTTGCCCGCCAGCACCTGCCAGAAGATCTGCCCGGTCAGGTGGAAGTCGACGCCGGGCACCGAACTGGGCAGCTGCCAGTCCCGCACCTCGATGCCCCGCACCGGATGCGGCATGGGCGGCGGCGGTGGCTGAGCACTCCTGCGCAGCCAGGCCGTGAACGGGCCGAGGCACCCCTGCGGCAGATCGGACCGGACTGACTCAACCACCAAGACTCCCCTCGCCGAAGGTCCGCGTCCAGGCGTTGTCCTGCGCGTCCTCGATCTTCTCGTCCACCCAGGCCAGCACCCATTCCCGTTGGTTGGCCGGGACTTGGTCGGTCGCGTCGACGACCCAGTCGGCGGTGATCCGCCGCAGCACGGCCAGCAGGCGGTAGTCGCCGTCACAGGCATCCACCAGCAGCTGCACCAGGGACGGCATCCGATCACCGTCCACAATGGACCCGTCAACCAGGCGCAGCCAGTCCCGCACCGCCTCGACGCTCTCCTCCGGCGGTTCCTGCCCGAACACGGCCCGCCACCCGGTCAGCAGCAGTTCCCGCACCCCCGGCGTCGACCACAGCGGCACCGAGACGCCGTCCGGGGCGAACAGCTCCGGTGGCGCGGTCAGCACGCGGAACACCGAGGTGTTGGCCGCCAGCCCGTCGCCCCTGGCCATCGCCTCGGTCACCCGCCGCAGCACCGAGAACCGGGCGGAGGTCGTCACGGCCATGCCCAGCAGCAGCTCGCGCGCCTCGGCGACCACGGCGGGGTCCTGGTGTGCCAACAGGTTCTGCAGCATGGCCAAGGCGAGCGGGAGGTGCGACTCGTTCAGCACCTCGGCGCAGGCGGTGATGACCACCCTGGCCCGGTTGGGCGAACTGCCGGGCACCCGGGACCACTCGGCGAGCATCTGCCGGAAGTAGCCGCCCGCGGCGCGGTCGAACATGGAGAGCCGGAGCGTGCTCAGCGCCAGCGGCACCACCCGGGGGTTGTTGGAGTCGGCCCAGTGCCGGGTGAGCCAGCGCAGGTCGGTCCGTTCGCCGGAGTGCAGCGCCAGTTCGGTGAACCGGTCGGCCATCCGCCGCCGGTCCGCGGTCGACATCATGGTGCGCGGCGCCGTGGGCAGCCGTTCGACCCAGTGGGTGAGCACCTCGCGCAGACCCGGCAGCTCCCGCCACACGTGGTGCAGCACCGCCTCCCCGTAGGCCAGCTTGCCGAACCACACCCGGTCCTCCCGCACCAGCGCGCCGACCTGGGCCAGTCGCCGCGTCAGCGGCTCGGCGGCCAGCGGGTGCTGCTCGGGCACCGGGTCCCCGGTGCGGGCCAACAGGATCGAGCAGGCCTGGTGCACCGCCTCGATCCGGGTGCCCTCCAGCAGCGCCGCGGTCACGATCAGCGCCCGCCAGCGCGGATCGGTGTGCTCCCGGAACCGCTCGCCCAGTTCCTCGGCCCAGTTCCGGTAGGCGGCCAGCGCGGTCTCGACGGTGCCGGCGAAGCTCTCGTGCCGGGGCCGCTCAGCGGTCAGCAGCTCGGCCAGCCGGGCCAGCTCCTCGGCGGGGTGCGCCTGGTGCACCGCGGCCAGGCGGGGATCGTCGAGATCGGCCGCGCTCACCGCGACCCCGCCTGCCCGCAGGTGACTCTCCAGCAACCGCCTGCGCTGCCCCGGTTCTAGCACGATCTCGGCGAGCTGGTCGCCGAAGAAGCCGCCCGTCCGCGGGCTTGTCCCGGCGGGCAGGACCACGACCAGCGCGCCGCCGGAGCGGCGGACCTGGCCGGTGAGCACGTCGAGCAGGCCGCCGGCCTGGGCGAGCTCCGCTGGCTCCACAGTGGACAGATCGAGCAGCAGTCGTTCCGCGGCAACGACGTCCGGGTCGAACAGCTCGGCCTCGCCAGGGGCCACCGAGATTTCCCGGATGTCACCGGTGACGGCCGAACCCGCGAGCAGCATGATCGCCGCGCTGCGTCGTCCGGAGCCCGGACTGCCGTGCACCAACACGATGCCGGCGCGTGCCAGCCGCGCGGCCGCCTCGTGGAAACCCCTCGGTTCGACGAAACGGCCGCGCAGCCAGCCGACCCGCTCCGGCGACACCCAGCGGTGCCGCTGTGGCCCGTCGTCCAGGCCCTCCCGCAACTGGTTGTACGTGACGTGCAGGGTGCCGCCACCGGTCAGCACCGGACCGTCGTTGCCGGTGATCAGCATCCCGCTGACGTCGTGCACATCGCCCATGCCGCCCCGGCTGCGGTCCACAGTGGACTGTTCGGTCACCCCTGCCGCCCGCCGGTGCGTACCGAGCCGTCGTTGCCCGCGATGATCGTCCCGCTCACCTCGCGCAGATCGCCCATCCCGCCCCGGCTCCGGTTCTCCCGCACGGCGGCGGGAGCCGCAGCGGGGACCTCCTCGGCCGGGGCCTCGGGCCGGGACGCGGTGATGAGGCCGTTGGCCAGCACATCGCCGGAGTGGTGCGGCAGGTACAGGTAGGCGGTGCCCCGGTACTGCTTGATCCGCACCTCGGCCGGGGTGAACTCGCTGGGGTCAAGGCCGGTGTAGCCGGTGGCCACCGCGTCCTGGAAGACCCGCTCGGACAGGATCGCGGCGACGAAGGTGCGCATCGGGTTGGTCCGCTCCAGCAGCTCCTTCAACGCGGGCGCGTCGACCAGGCGGTGCGCCTCCACCCGGTGCTCGCCCTTGCCGTCGCCCAGCACGTTGCGGCCGCTGTCGGTGAGCGGGCCGACGCTGAGGCTGACCCGCATCCGCACCGGCGAGCGGGCCGCCGCGCCGGTGGCCAGCTCGTGCCGGGCGGAGAGCTCCCGCTGCAGGCTGCCCAGGAACGGGTCGATCAGCAGAGGCAGGTGCCGGGGGTCCAGGCCGACGGCGTACCCGTCGCCGGTGCTGTCGTGGAAGCTCTTGCCCGCCCAGACCTCCGGGCGGCCGACGCGGGTGAAGGCGGCGGCCAGGATCTCCGGCACCTGCTCGCTCAGCGACTGGTGCTCAGCCCCCTGGTAACCGCTGTAGTCCTTGATGTCGACCACCAGCGCCGCGCGGTACGGCGGCAGGTCACGGGGCAGTGATGCGGACATGCTGATGACTCCAGAGTGTGCTCGCCGATGGGGGTGACCGAGATCGGTGCAGGCCCAGCGTCGCCGGGCCCGCCGTCGGAGTTTGTCCACCGCTGGACACAATGGGCGTGACTGGCGTCACAGATCGCGCTGATCGGGTCCGGACCGGTCCGCGCACGCGCGCAGCCGGACCGGATCGCTGACCCGCAGCCGAGGGCCCGCACCGAGCACTCCCGCGGCCCGCAGTCCGGCGATCACCGCGGCGACCTTGCTGCGGGAGAGGCCGAGCTCGGTGGCCAGCTCCTGCTGGGTGAACGGCAGCCGTGACCGCTCGGGCAGCCGGGGATCGGCCAGGTCCAGCGCGTCGGCGAGCAGCCGGGCGATCCGCTGGGCCGGCCGGGAGTGCACCAGCCTGCTGCGGTTGGCCACGCTCTCCCGCAGCTTGCCGTAGGAGTACTCCAGCACCGTGCCGGTCAGCCCCCGGCGGCTGGCGAACAGGTCGAACTCGGCCGCGGCGATCCGGTGTGCCCGGCAGGGATCCACCGCCAGCACGGTGGCGCTGCGCGGCGCCGACCCGGTCTTGGCCAGCTCGCCGACCAGGTCGCCAGGACCGCGGATGGCCATCAGCAGCTGCTCGCCGTCCTCGTTGCGGTGCAGCACCTTGATCCGGCCCTCGGCCACCGCGAACAGGAACTCCCCGAAGCCACCCTGGCGCACCAGCTCCGCGCGCGGCCGGAACCGGTGCGGTGTGCCCAGCGCGAGCAGCTCCGCCCACACGGCCTCGGGAACCATCGCGCGGAAGCCGCGGCGCCGGCTCATTCCGGTTCCCTCGGCAGGTGGAGGTAGCCGGTGCCGTGGTACTGCTTCACCCGCACCTCGGTCCTGGTGAACTCCGCAGGCGAGAGCCGGGTGTAGCCCGCCCGCACCACGTCGTTGAACACCCGCTCGGACAGGATCGCGGCCACGAAGGCCGGGGTGGGGTCGGCACGGCGGGCCAGGTTGCGCACCGACTGGGCGTTGATCAGGTTGTGCGCCTCCACCCTGGCCGGGGCGCCGGCCTCCGGCAGCGGGCAGACGCCCAGGCTGACCCGCAGGCGCAGCGGGTGGGTGCGGGTGTGGCGGCTCCGCGCGGCCAGTTCGCGGCGCAGGGCCTGGAGGTAGGGCTCGACCAACAGGGGGAGGTAGCGGGTGTCCAGGCCCAGGGTGTGGCCGAGCGCCGAGCTGTCCTGGAAGGCCAGCTCCCGCCACAGATCGGGCTGGCCGATGCGGTCGAAGGTCGCGCGCAGCACCTCGGGCACCGACTCGTCCAGCCGCTGCCGGGCCGGGCCATCACCGTCGTAGTCCCGGTTGTCCGCGACCAGCACGGCCCGGTAGGGCGGGAGGAACGGCGGCGGCTCGCTCATGCGGAACTCCGGAACAACGGCGTGGTGGTCGGGGCACAGCCTGCTCCTGATGATCACGACATTGTGTCCGGAACCGCACATACGGACCGTGACCGTCATCACATCGCAGAGTGATCGTGACCAGGCCGCCGCTCGCCGGCCGGGAGGCTCAGGCGTGTTCCCTGCTGGACTCGGCGAGCACCGCGGCCACCACCGGCGAGCCGCTGAACGCCCTGGACACCTGGCGCAGCCAGGAGAGCTCCTCGGCGAGGTCGCCCCCGCTGTCCCCGGTCAGCGGCGCGGACCGCTCGGGCCGGTGCCCCTCGGCCTGGTCCCGCAGCGCCACCCGCAGCCGCGCCGCCTCCACCGCGACGTCCAGCTCCCGCCCGCTCAGCCCGGCCGCCGCGCCGATCCGCCGCGCGGTCTCCGCGACCGCCGGATCCAGGTACGGCCGCAGCGCGAGCTGCCCGTCCCTGATCTCGATCACCTTGCGGTACAACCGGAACTCCAGGCTCTGCCGCATGCCCGCGCCGAGCGGGTCCACCAGCGCGATGTCCGGGGCGGAGCGGTAGAGCGCCTGCCACAGCGGGGTCAGCTCGCGCAGCGCCCGCCGCCGGTCCCGCGCGCCCAGCGCCACCGACAGCCGGGGTCCCCAGCCGGGAATGGTCCAGCCCACCACCTTGAGCAGCGCGGCCAGCCCGACGCTGACCCGCACCACCGGCTCCCACCACAGTCCGCTGTAGTCCAGCAGCCCGCCCACCACGTCGGCGGCCCGCCCGGCCGAGTACACCAGGCCCAGCGCGGAGGAGGCCGCCGCGATCCGCAGTCCCCGGCGCAGCCACGGCCGCCCGGCGACCTTGGCGTAGCGCCAGCACAGCCGCATCACGTCGACCTGGCCCAGGGTGTACGCGCCCAGGTAGAGGCCCATGTAGACCTGGTAGTACGGCGAGCGGACCAAGGAGAGGGCGAAGTGGTCGTCCGGCACGCTGGTGGTGGCCGCCAGCGTGTACAGCGCCGCCATCGCGGCCAGCACCAGGCCGTAGAGCCACAGCCGGAACCGGATCCGCGGCCAGGCCACCCCTGGCGGGTCGGACCAGCGCAGCACCACGCTCAGCTGCGCCATGGTCAGCAGGATCACCATGCCCTGGTTGATGATCCCGCCGATGTTGGGCACGCCGAGCAGCCGGTCCACCCAGGCCCACACGGCCGGGATGAACAGGGTGTAGGTGACGGTCAGGATGGCGAAGGTGGCGCACAGCGCGAGCAGCCCGGGTTCCCGCCGGTCGCGGCGCAGGTCGCGCAGCTTGTACAGCAGCGCGATCAGGGACACCAGCGCGCACAGTGGCGGCAGGACCAGGCTGACGGCGTCCAGCTCAGTTCACCGATCGCTCTAGGGCGCGCTCGATCCGGCGCACCAGCTCCGCGGCCTCCGGTGGCACCGGCCGCACCGGCTCGGCGGCCCACGCGCTGGTCCGCTGGATGATCATCGAGGCGATGATCTCCGCCTGTTGTTCCTCCACCGCCGAGTAGCAGCCCCGGCCCAGCACCCTGCGCACCATGGCCGGGTCCAGCGAGGGCATCAGCAGCCGGGAGGCGTCCGGGGTGAGCACCGGCGCGGCGTGGTGGTCGCAGAGCAGGTGGCCCAGCTCGTGCAGCACGATGTGCCGCTGGTGCAGCGGGGAGGTGTCGGCCTCGAAGAAGATGTAGTCGGCCGGATCGGTGTTGATCCACAACCCGCACGGCCCACCGGTGGGCAGGCTGATCGGCGCGAGGAAGATCGGCCTGCCGCGCTCGTCGCCCACCCGGTCGCAGAGCACCTGGACATCGAAGGGCTGCGGCAGAGCCAGCCCGTTGACGATGTCCGCGCATTCCCGGTATGTGCGCCGCAACCCCGAGTCGCCTTCCCGCCCGGCGTCCCCGCGACGCCACCTGGCGACCTTCATTCTGTCGGGGACTCATCCGGCCGTCGAGGGCCGTCCGTCTCCTTCAGCCGGCGGGCCTGCTCGACCGCGGCGCCGATCAGGTCCAGCAGCTCGGGCAGCGAGGCCGACTCCATGGTCCCCGGCGAGGTCGACCGCAACGCCACCTTCTGCGCCCCGGCGTCCTTCAACCGGCTGAGCAGCCCCAGTTCGGCCCTGGTCCGCTCGGCGATCTGCTCGTCCACGAAGTACCCGAGCGGCACCCCGAAGAAGGAGGCCAGCGTCGCCATGGTCTCCACGGTGGGGTTGGCCTTGGGCGAGAGCAGCGCGTAGATCCCGGACTGCGACAACCCGGTCCCCGCGGCCACCTCGGCTGGCGTGTGCGGCCCGGCGGGATGGTGCTCCAGGAGATAGCGCAGCCGTTCCACGAAGGCGGACCGAGCAGCCGTGACGCCGTCGGACGCCCGCTGTCCTGGCACTTCCCGTTCTGGCACGACCCACCTCCCTTGAGAACACTGAAGTGGAAACTAGCACCATCTTGTTCCACTGTGTTGCAAAAGCGCTCGATTTGACCCTAAGCTGCAACCCGTGAGCCCCGCAGCACCGGGACCCACACCCGGACGGGGCGACTCGCCGGCACCAAGCGACTGGGGGTCGCTTGCGTGCCCCGAGCCGCCCCGCCCCCTTTTCGAACAGAAGCCAGAAACCGTTGCGACACAAGAAGAAGAGCTGGGGACAGGCAACGGGGAGGGGAAGGAAGGGGAGAGGCGAGGCAGGGGGAGCAACGACCGAAGGGCACGGCAGGCGCAGGGGGACAAGGCGAGGCGCACGGGAGAAGAGAACAACAACTGGGCAGCAGACAGGCAGCGAGAGGCCCATGCCTACTGGCGAAACTCAACTCTCAGCGATTCCCCGCGAACCGTCCGGGGGTCCGGGGGCAGCGCCCTCCGGGCGGGGCCTGGGGGCTTCGCCCCCAGAAAACGCCCTGCCGAGACCCGGCGAAGCGCAAAGCGCGAGCAGGGTCCGGGAGAGCGGCAGGTCGCCGGCCGGGACCTAGGGGGGAGGAAGTCGCGGCCGGCGACCTGGGCGCAGGAAGACGGATAGAACGCCTTCCCCGCATCGACTTGACGCATCCGTCCGCCCGGGGGGATGGAACGGACGATCGCGCAGTCAGGGGCAGGATGGCAAAACTCGGGCCGAAGCACAACTGAGGGCACCCATCAGAGCTAGTCGAGTTGTCGTCTGGTGGCCGCCCGAGTGGCTTACAGCGTTGGAAAAACTCCGATCAGCCCAGGACGAACTCGGCCAGCTGCGGCAGGTACTGGGTCTGCAGCGTGTTGATCGAGAAGGTAGTGATCACCGTCTCTTTCCAGCGCTGGATCTCCTCCCGCACCTTCGACAGCGGCCCGATGATCGCGAAGTCCTCGACCATGGCGGTGGGCACCGCGGCGATGGCGGCCTGCTTGTCCCCGGCCAGATAGAGGTCTTGGATGCGCTCGCACTCCGCGTGCCAGCCGGCCTTGGCGATCACGTTGTGGTGGAAGTTGAGCCCCTTGGCCCCCATCCCCCCGGCATACAGCGCGATGACCGGCCGCAACCAGTCCGCCGCCGCCTCCACATCGTCGTTCACGATGATCGAGTAGGGCCCGCCGACCACCTCGAAGCTCTCCTTGGTGTGCCGCGCCCCCGCCCGAGCGAACCCCTCCTCCAGTGACACCCGGAACTCGTCACTGGTCTTGGGGGACAAGAACAACGGCAGCCAGCCGTCCGCGATCTCCGCCGCCAGGGCCACGTTCTTCGGCCCCTCCGCGGCCAGGAAGATCGGGATGTCCTTGCGGAACGGGTGCAGCGTCGACTTCAGCGCCTTGCCCATCCCGCTGCCACCCTCCAGGGGCAGCTGGAAGTGCCTGCCCGCGTAGGTCACCGGCCCCTCCCTGGCGATGACCTTGCGCATGATCTCGATGTACTCCCTGGTCCGCTCCAGCGGCCGCGGGTACGGCACCCCGTACCAGCCCTCGACCACCTGCGGGTTGCTCGCGCCGATGCCGATCACGGCCCGCCCGTTGGACAGGTGGTCCAGGGTCATCGCGGCCATGGCCAGGGTGGTCGGCGGCCGCGCGGACATCTGCGCGATCCCGGTGCCCAGCTTGACCCGGCTGGTCTGGGAGCCCCACCAGGCCAGCGGCGTGAGCACGTCGCTGCCGTAGGCCTCGGCGGTCCACACCGACTCGAAGCCCAGCTCGTCGGCGATCCGCACGATCTCCCCGGCGTCGGCTGGCGGACCGGCGCTCCAGTACCCCAATGTCGTGGCAACCTTCATGCGCCCACGTTAGGCGGTTCGCCTTAGGCTGACCGGGTGGAGGAGTTCGAGCAGGTGATCGGGCTGCCGCCGCCCCGGCTGCGCCCGCTGGTCAACCGCTACATCGGCTACCACGTCCGGTCCGCGCCAGGCGTGCACCGCGGCCTGCCCTCCAGCAAGCTCACCTTCATCGCCACCCTCTCCGGCACCGTCGACCTGCGCGACGGGCCCGGCCCGGCCCGCCGCTACCCCGCCCTGGTCGGCGGCCTGCACGACACCCCGATGACCGTGGAGCACGACGGCGAGCAGTTCGGCGTGGAGGCCGACCTCACCCCGCTGGGCGCCCGCGCCCTGTTCGGCCTGCCCGCCGGCGAGCTGGCCGGACTGGACGTGTCCCTGCTCGACCTGCTCGGCCGGCCGGCGGAGGAGCTGCTGGAGCGGCTGCGCGCGGCAGGCACCTGGGCCGACCGGTTCACCTGCTTCACCGAGGTCCTGGACCGGGTGGCCCGCCCCGCCGCGATCCCCGCGCCTGAGCTCGGCTGGGCCTGGCGGCGGCTCACCGAAGGCCCGGTCGCGGTGGCCGGGCTGGCCGCCGAGGTCGGCTGGAGCCGCCAGCACCTGCGCGCCCGCTTCACCCGTGAGTTCGGCCTCAGCCCCAAGGTGCTGGCCAGGATCGTCCGCTTCCAGCACGCCCGCGCCCTGCTCACGCCCCCGGACCGCCCGGCGCTGGCCGAGGTGGCCGCGCTGGCCGGCTACGCCGACCAGGCCCACCTGAGCCGGGACTGGCGGGCCTTCAGCGGCCTGACCCCGACCGCCTGGCTGGCCGCGGAGCTTCCATTCCATCAAGACCCGGACCAGCTGCCCCCGCCAGGCTGAGCGCATGACGACACCAGCTCCCACCGTGTGGCCGGGCCTGGCCTACACCGACGCCCTGGCCGCGATCCGCTTCCTCACCACCGCCTTCGGCTTCACCGAGACCCTGGTCGTGCCTGGGGAGGCCGACGGCGAGGTCCAGCACGCCGAGCTCGCCTGGCCCGAAGGCGGCGGCGTGATGCTCGGCACCCGCCGCGACCGCGAGGTCTGCTGGAGCCCGCACGGCTCGGTCTACGTGGTCACCGCCACACCCGACGAGGTGCTGGCCCGCGCCACCGCGGCCGGGGCCGAGCTCATCCGCGACATCGACGACAGCGACTACGGCTCCCGCGGCTTCACCGTCCGCGACCCCGAGGGCCACCTGTGGAGCTTCGGCACCTACCCGGGGACCTGAGAGACTGCTCGGCGTGAGAACAGGCGATGAGGTGGTGCAGGAACTGCCGTGGCGGTGGGGAACCCAGGGCACGATCTTCCTCATCGGCGGGCTCGGGTTCATGTTCGACGCCTGGGACGTGGCCCTCAACGGCTACCTGATCCCCCTGGTCGGCGCCGAGTGGAACCTCTCCACCGCCGAACGCGGCTGGGTCGGCACCGCCAACCTGATCGGCATGGCCGTCGGGGCCTTCGCCTGGGGCGGCATCGCCGACCTGATCGGCCGCAAGAAAGCCTTCAGTCTCACGCTGCTGATGTTCTCGGTGTTCACCGTGGCCGGCGCGGCCTCCCCGGACTACGTGACCTTCTGCGTGTTCCGGTTCCTGGCCGGGATCGGCCTGGGCGGCTGCATCCCGGTGGACTACGCGCTGGTCGGCGAGTTCACCCCGGCCAAGGTCCGCGGCCGGGTGCTCACCGCGCTGGACATCTGGTGGCCGCTGGGCGCCACCCTGTGCGGACTGGTCTCCACCGCGCTGCTGCCGCTGAAGGACTGGCGGTTGCTGCTGCTGGTGATGGTGCTGCCCGCGCTGCTGGTGTTCTGGGTCCGGCTCTCGGTGCCCGAGTCGCCGATGTACCTGGTGCGCCGCGGCCGCGACGCCGAGGCCCGCGCGGTGATCGACCGCCTGGTCGAACGCACCGGAGCCACCCCGCAACCCTGGACCCTGCCGGAGAAACAGGCTGTGCCCACGCTGTCCATGACCAGCATGCTGAGCCAACTCCGGGCGCTGTGGACGCACAGCGCCCGGACCACCTCGGCGATGTGGGCGGTCTTCCTCACCGTCTTCGTGCTCTACTACGGCGCGCTCACCTGGCTGCCCAGCATCCTGCGCGCCCAGGGGTACGGGGACTACGCGGCCTTCATGGTGACCACGCTGATGACCGCGGTCGGCGTCCTGGGGGTGCTGATCTCGGCCTGGCTGGTGGAGACCGTGGGCCGCAAGTGGGTCATCGGCGCCAGCGCGCCGCTCGCCGCGCTGGCGCTGGTGCTCTTCGCCCTGCACCTGGACCTGCCGGGCTATGCCTACCTGTGGATCGGCGCCTACGGCCTGCTGATCCAGGTGACCATTCCCGCGCTCTACGCCTACGTCTCCGAGGTGTACCCGACCGCCTTGCGCGCCAGCGGGTTCGGCTGGGCCTCCACGGTCAGCCGGATCGGCGCCGGGTTCGTGCCGGTGATCTTCGGCTCGCTGCTGTGGCCGCTGCTCGGCCTGCCGCTGACCTTCCTGGTGGTGGGCGCCGCGGTGGCGGTGTCGGTGCTGTGGCTGGCCTTCGCCGCCCCGGAGACCCGCTCCCGCGAACTGGACCGCATCGGCTGACTTGAGGGCAGCCGCGCCGGATTCACCGGAAAGTGCGGCAGCGTCAGGGAAAAGCACGCCCGGACCGGGTGACGAGTTAGGCTCCGCCCGCACCTCGCCCCCGTCCGGGAAGGGAACGGCTTGCGCAGCAGGGTTCGCGGCCTCGTCGACTCGACCAGGTTCCAGCAGCTGATCGTCGCCGTCATCGTGGTCAACGCGATCGCGCTCGGGCTGCAGACCGTGCCCGCCATCGAACGCGAGTACGGGTCCATTGTGGACACCGTCGACCAGTGGGCGCTGGGCGTGTTCGTGATCGAGCTCGCCTTACGCCTCTACGCGCACGGGCGGGAGTTCTTCCGCGACCCGTGGAGCTGCTTCGACCTGCTCATCGTGCTGATCTCGCTGGCCCCCTTCGCACACGGCTCCTCGGTGCTGCGCGCGCTGCGCATCATCCGGGTGCTGCGCCTGCTCTCCGTGCTGCCCAACCTGCGCCGGGTGGTGGCCGCCCTGCTCAGCGCGGTGCCCGCGGTGCTCTCCATCGTCGCGGTGCTCACCCTGCTGCTCTACGTGGCCGGGGTGATGGCCACCAACCTCTACGGCACCGCGCCCGGCGGCTACTTCAGCGACCTGGGCGCCTCGATGCTCACCCTGTTCCAGATCATCACCGGCGACGCCTGGTCCGACGTCATGCGCGAGGTGATGACCGAGTACCCGCTGGCCTGGATCTTCTTCGTCGGGTTCGTGCTGCTGGGCACCTTCACCGTGCTGAACCTGTTCATCGCCACCATGGTCAGCGCGATGGAGTCCCAGATCGCCGCCGAGCACAAGGCCACCATCCCGGAACCGCGCGCCGCCGAGGACGAGCAGGCGGTGCTGCTGGAGCTGCGGGCGCTCCGGGCCGAGATCCGCGAACTGCGCAAGGCCCGTGACTGACCCGCCGCGGATCGGGGTCGCGCTGCCCCGCTCCGGCCGCCTGGCCCCGCTGGGCGACCCACTCGCCTATGCCACCGAACACTTCCGCGGCCTCGCCCTGACCGCGCACGGTCGCCCGATCGAGTTCCGCACCGCCGACCACGAGTCCACAGTGGACGGAGCGCGACGCGCGGTCCGGCGACTGGCCGCCGACGGGGCCCGGCTGGTCACCGCGCTGGGCGGCACCACCGTGCTGCCCGCACTGGCCGCCGCCGCGACCGAGGCGGGCCTGCCCTTCCTGTCCACCGCGCTGCCCTGGCAGGTGCACCGCGCCGGCTGCCCCGCGGGCACGTTCCACTTCTGCTGGGGCCTGGACGACATCGCCCGCACCTTCACCGACCTGTGGTCCCGCGTTCCCGGCGCCGACCCGGTCGGCCTGCTCTGGAACAACGGCCCGCAAGGCGCCGCCCTCCGCGATCCCGCGATGGGCTTCCTGCCCGTGGCCCGCCAGGCCCGCCCGCTGGTCGACCCCGGCGGCTACCCCGAACCCGCCGCCGAGCACACCGCCGCCATCGCCGCCTTCCACGCCGGGGGCGCGCGCATCGTCAGCAGCGCGGCCACCACCGCCGACCTCGCCGGGTTCAGCGCCGCCGCCGGCCAGCTGGGCCTGCGGCTGATCACCTGTTCCCGTTGGCTGGCCTACCCGTTCGGCCTGGAGCACCCCGCGCTGGACCGGGTCGCCACCGTGGTCGCCTGGTCACCCCGGCACCGGTGCGTGTCCAGTGTGGACGGACGATCCGCGGCGGAGCTGGCCGCGGCCTACCGGCGCGACACCGGCCGATCCTGGTTGCCGCCCTTGGGGTTGGCGCACGCGCTGCTGGAGGTGGCTGCCCACGCGGTGCGCACCGCGGCCGACCCGGACGATCCCGCCGCGGTGCGCGAAGCCCTCTCCCGCACCGACATCCACACCATCGCGGGCAGGCTCGACTGGACCCGCGGCCCGGCCCCGCGGATCGCCGCGCTGCCGCTGGCCGGCGGGCAGTGGCGGCACGGGGCCGGGGGACCGGAGCTGCGGATCGTGGCCGCCGACCGGGTCGCCGCCGTGACACCTGACGGCGACCTGGTCGAGGCGCTCAGGCGCTGAGCGTGATGGTGAACTTGTAGGACACCGGCTTCGAGGGGTCCAGCGGGTCCCCGCCCTGCTTCACGGTCTTGGCCTCGCCGCGGGCGCTCTTGTACGCGCCGGTGCCGCCGGTCACCGCCATCGGCCCGTCCTTGAAGGTGGGGCCGGGCAGCAGCGTGTAGGTGCGCAGGCTGGACAGGTGGATCTCGCCCTTCTCCAGCCGGAACGCCGAGGTGCAGTAGGCGGTGAGCTCGGCGGGCAGCGCGATCTTGGCGATCAGGCAGCTGGAGTAACCCTCGCCGGCCTTCTTGCCCGCGGCGTCGAGCAGGTCGCCGCCACCGAGGAAGGGCACGCCGACCGCGGGCGTCGCCGGCAGGCTCAGCACCCCGCGCTGGGCGGTCAGCTCGATGGTCTCGTCCTGGGGCGCCGGTGCGGGCGCGGCGCTGGCGGCGGCCAGCGGCAGCACCGAGGCCACCGCGGCGATCACGGCGATCCGCAACCAGGGACGGCGGGATTGGGCGGGCATTGCTCCTCCTCGACTTCTCACGGTGGTGTCTGTCCCATCTGGACCAAGGCGATGCGGAAGGCCTCGGGGGTCACCGCGACCTCGCCCCGGAACGGGTGGTCCATCAGGTAGGTGAAGTAGAGGGAGGCCGACACCAGCGCGGCCAGCACCGCGATCATCAGCGCGTGCGGCAGGAAACCCGGCGGGCCGAAGAACAACGCGAACCCGATGACCAGCACCCCGCCGATGATCAACCCGACCCAGAAGAACCGGGGCACCGAGGTGTGCGCCTCGTTGAGCCGTTCCCGGCGCATGGTGTTGATCGTGTTGACCCGCTCGATCATGGCCGAGTACAGGCCTTCCTGGCGCGCGGTCTCCACGTCCATCGACACGATGGCCCGGCGCATCCGCTTGGCCACGTCCTCGACCTTGGCGCTGGCCTGGCCCTCGCGCAGCTCCGGCCACTCGTCCACGATCACGGTGCGCGCGTAGCTGACGGCGATGTCCTGGAAGGCGGCCTTGTCCTTGTCGGAGAAGGCGGTCGAGGCGAAGTACAGGCCCGGCAACGCGTTCGCCTCGGCGTAGGTGTTCTTCTTCGCCGCCTCCATGTCCTCCCACACCGCGACCACCACGAAGGCGACCAGGATCGCGTAGAAAGCGCCGACCGCGGCGAAGAAGTGGCCGGAGACGTCGTGGTAGCGGGCCCGCGACTCACGCCGGACGCAACGGTCCACCACGTAGGCGGCCAGGACGCTGATTCCGATGGCCCCGCCCACGATCAGCAGGCTGTTCCACAGCACCCCGCGCCCTCCCGGCCTCGGCTTCGTCACCGAAACCTAAGTCGCCACGGGCAGACCGAGGAGGACGCGCCCCGTTGTTCGCTCGAACGAGGCCGTTGTTCACCCCGAGGGGCACCGGGCCCTCAGTTCGCGTTGCCCAGGTGGGTGAGCTCGTGCTCGAAGTCGAACCACTCGTGCTCGGTGCCGGGGGCGATGAGCTCGTAGCTGCGGTTGAGGAACTCCGCCAGTTCCTCGGCGTCAGCGGTGAACCGGGCGTGCCCGGCCGGGGTGGTGAACTCGATCACGACCAGCTCCAGCTGATCCGGGATCGGCCACATCTTGACGTCGCCCTCGCCGCTGTCGCTGATCAGCCCGTCGGCCAGCAGGTCCCGAGCGAGGATCCACTCCACGCTCTGGCTGCCACCGGGGTTGAACACCGCGCGTACCGCGTACGGGTCGGTGGTCGAGTAACCCAGTTCGACCTCCACCGGCACCGGCGGTGCCACCAGCAGGTTGAACATCGTGGTGGTCCGGATCTCCGCGTGCTCCTCGCGCATGACTGCTGCCCTTCCGTCTCGCCCGTCGCGTGCGTTGGGGGGACGTTTGAGGCTTCCCAGCTTTACGCGGTTCGGCGCGCATCACACCCATTCGTGCGAACGTTCGGGCAGAATGCCACGTCAGAGGACCGGTTTGCCATTCACCTGCACATTGCGGAACACGGTCCGATCGGCGTTCCTGATCGAGATGCCGGCGTCCGCGACCTCGGTGAACGTGCTGTTGCTGACCTGGACGTCCTGGATGTGGCTTTCCGCGAGGCCGTCCAGGCGCACCGCCCAGGGCGTGCCGCGCACGGTGAGCCGGTCCAACGTGACGTTGCGCACGGCCGGGTAGGCGATCGGCCCGAACCCAGGCCCGGTCAGGTTGTAGTTCATGGTGATGAACACCGCGCCCCGGCCAATCTTGTCAGCGACAAGTCTGCGCACGTGCACCCCGTCCACGGTGCTACCCCGCCGCTTGTTGGTCTTGATGTAGACCGCGTGGAAGGTCTGGTAGTCCGGCCCCGGCCGGATGGTGATGTCCTGCGCGAATACGTTGCGCACCCCGCCGGACATCTCACTGCCCACCGCGATCGCGCCCCAGCGCCCCAGGAACGCGCACTCCTCGATCACGATGTTCGCACTGGGCACCCCCACCCGGCGCCCGTCGATGTCCCGCCCCGACTTGATCACCACGCCGTCATCGCCGGTGTCGAACGTGCACCCGGTCACATGCACGTCGGAACTGGCCTCCGGATCCACCCCGTCCACCATGCCGCCCCGGCTGTGCACGGTGACCCCGCGCACCGTGACATTGCGGCACAGCACCGGATGAATGGTCCACATCGCCGGACTCCGGATGTCGAGCCCCTCCACCAGCACGTTCCGGCACCGGTAGAACTGGATCATGTTCGGCTTCAGGAAGTGCCCGCCCCCGAACACTCGCCGCTCCACCGGCACGTCATCCACCGCCATCTTCTGCAGCCGCTCCCAGTCCGGCTGCCGCTTCGGGTCGAAGTCGAACCACGGCCCGTTGCCCGCCTGCCCGTCGATGCGCCCAGCCCCGGTCAGCGCCACGTTGGTGGCCTCGTAGGCGTAGATGAAGGGCGAGTAGTTCATGCACTCGATCCCCTGCCACCGGGTCCGCACCACCGGCAGGAACTTCTTCGGATCGGTAGCGAACCTGATTATACCGCCGGACTGTATATGCAGGTTGACGTTACTGGTCAGGTGAACAGCCCCGGTCAGGAAGGTCCCCGCGGGCACCACCACCCGCCCACCTCCGGCCTGCCCACAGGCGGCGATGGCGGCCCGGAACGCGGCGGTGTTGTCCGCCTTGCCGTCCCCCTTGCCGCCGTAGCCGGTGATGGGGAAGTCCCGCGCGGGAAACGACGGCGGCACGACCCGGGCCAGAATCCCCGGCACCGCGTCCCACGGATCAGCCGAGGTGGGAGCCTGGCTCGCGAGCGCGGCCCCGGGCAGCAACGCACCCCCAGCGGCCAGCCCGGTCACCCTCAGGAAGTCCCGCCGAGACGACCCCATCGCCAGCTCCCTCCCGGGCTGGCGGCGACCCGACGAATGAATACGTTTTCACCCATCCTCGCCGCCACCCCCACCGCGGTCAATCCGCCGATGGTCGCACCCCCGCCCCGCCCACCAGCCACATCGCCGGTGCCACCCGCCTCGCCGCCTCACCCCGCCGGTGTCGCCCGCCGCGCGCCTCACCCGCCCTGCCGCCTCATCCGCCGGTGTCGCCCGCCACCTCGCCTCATCCGTCCCGCCGTCTCATCCGTCCCGCCGTCTCATCCGCCCTGCCGCTCCGCCTCATCCGCCGTGCCGCTCCGCCTCGCCTGCCGTGCCGCTCCGCCTCGCCTGCCGTGCCGCTCCGCCTCGCCCGCCCTGCTGCGCGCCTCGCCGCCCGCCCTGCTGCTTCGCCCGCCGACTCGCCCCGCCCTGCTCTGTCTGCCCGTCCCGCCCCACCCGGCGCGGCGCGCCTGCCCTCCTGCTCGGCCAGCCACACCCGGCCCTTGCCCTCCACCTCACCCGGTCTGCCCCGCCACCCCGAACCCGGCGAGCACCGGCCGGATCAGCCGCGCGGCCTGCGCGCGCAGTTCCGCCACCGGCCGCCCGTGCAAGCCCAGCGCCCCGTCGATCCCCGGCTCGAACGGAGCCAGCGCCAGATGCGGCAGCAACACCAGGAACAGCGCGAGCAACGCGTCCAGATCCGCCCCGGCGTGCAGCGTGCCGTGCTCCCGGGCGCGCGCGAAGTGCGGCAGCAGCGCCTCCCGGTAGCGCTGGTGCACCGGCCCGAGCACCACCGCGCGGATCGCCGGGTCCAGCTCCAGGTTGATCGCCGCGACCATCCCGCGATCGGCGGGATGATCGGCGAAGTAGGACATCCACGCCTGCGCCGCGTCCAGCACCGACTCGGCGAACCCGGCCCCGGGGTCGAGCCGGTCCAGCCACGGGTCCAGCGCCGCCCGCACCCGCAGCGCGGTGTGCTCGGTGACGTGCAGGAAGAAGTCGAACTTGTCCGTGAAGTACTGGAACAGCGAACCCTTGGCGACCCCGGCCTCTTGGGCGATCACGTTGAGGCTGCCGCCGGAGTAGCCGTGCCTGCCGAACTCCGCGACGGCGGCGGCCAGCACCCGGTCCCGGCGCGGTCCCGGCAGGTTCGTCCACGTCTGAGTGGGCACTGCGGCCTCCGTTGAGCGGTATTGCGCTGGCCCCCGGGCACCGAGAATGCTGCCATGACCACCCGGTCACAACCTCAGGGGGATGATCATGCAGCGGGTCTGTGTCATCGGCGCGGGTTCATCAGGGATCGCCGCGGCCCAGGTGCTCCAGGCGCGGGGGATCGAGTTCACCTGTTTCGAGACCGGCTCGCGGGTGGGCGGGAACTGGCGCTACGACAACGACAACGGCATGTCCTCGGCCTACCGGTCGCTGCACATCAACACCTCCCGGCAGCAGATGGAGTACGCGAGCTTCCCGATGCCGGCCACCCTGCCCGACTACCCCAGCCACACCCAGATCGCGGCCTACTTCGACTCCTTCGTCGAACACTTCGGCCTGCACCGCCACATCCGCTTCCAGACCGAGGTGACCAACGTCCGCCCCGAGCCCGGCGGCGGCTACCAGGTCACCACCCGGTCCACAGTGGACGGATCAGAGCAGACCGAGCGCTTCCGCGCCGTCCTGGTCGCCAACGGCCACCACTGGGACCCCCGCTGGCCCGAACCCGCCTTCCCCGGCGCCGACACCTTCTCCGGCGCCCAGTTGCACGCCCACCACTACCGCACCCCCGACGTCCTGGTGGGAAAACGGGTGCTGGTACTGGGTTTCGGCAACTCGGCCTGCGACATCGCGGTGGAGAGCTCCCGCGTCGTCGACCGCACCCTGCTGGCCTTCCGCCGCGGTGAGTACGTGCTGCCCAAGTACTTCTTCGGCCGCCCCACCGACACCCTGAGCAGCCCCTTCCTGACCCGAACCCTGCCGATGTTCGCCCGCCGCCTGCTGCTGGGCGCCTTCCTGCGCCTGAAGATCGGCAAGATGTCGGACTACGGCCTGCCCGACCCCCAGCACAAACTCTTCGCCGCCCATCCCACCGTCTCCGAGGACCTGCTCAGCCGCCTGGGCCACGGCGACATCCAGATCCGCCCCAACATCGCCAGGTTCGAGGGCGACACGGTCCACTTCACCAACGGCACCAGCGAACCAGTCGACCTGGTCATCTACTGCACCGGCTACCGGATCACCTTCCCCTTCCTGGGCGAGGACATCATCAAGCCCGTCGACAACCACATCGACCTGTACCGCCGAATCGCCTCGGTGGACCACCCCGGCCTCTACTTCATCGGCCTCATCCAACCCCTGGGCGCCGTCATGCCCCTGGCCGAAGCCCAGGCCTCGTGGATCGCCGACCTCCTGGACGGCACCACCACCCTGCCGAGCCAGGACACCATGCGCCGCAGCATCGCCGATTACCAACGCGCCCAACGCAAGCGCTACGTTGCCTCCAAACGCCACACCATCCAGGTCGACTTCCACCCCTACCTCCACGAACTGACCCAAGACCGCCGCACCCGCCACCGCCAACCCCACCCCTGACCCAGCCCACCGCCGCTCCGCGCCGAGGCCCAGCCCGCTGTTCGCTGATAGCTGAAAGGGCCGCGGAACTTCACCCGCTGATCGTTTCGTTCCGCAGAGAGAAGCGGTGCGCGTGGCGGGGAGACGCACGGTGCCCGGAAGGCGCACCGGCAACAGCCACCACACGACAGTCGAGAGGCCAGCGCCACCCCGGCCCGAGCGCGACCCCGGCAATCCGTCGACCGTCGCCGGCAAGCCGCCAGCCACTGCCCGGCGCTGAGACGCCGCCCGGGGCTGGGACGCGGCCCGGCGCTGGGACGCGGCCGGGGCTGGGCGCGGCCCGGCGGTCAGACCCGGCCCGACGGTGAGCCGCCGCCTGCCGGTGTGGCACCGCCCGGCGGCGTGCCGTCCGCAGCCGGTGCCCGCCGCAGGTCGCCGCCTGGGACCTGACGCCTGGCACCTGACGCCCGACGTCTGGCACCCGACGACCGACGCCTGGTGCCGTGATCCGATGCCCTCGACCATGGCACGTCGCAGCCACCCCGCACCTGTCGGGGCCCGCTGCTCGCCGCCCGTCGCCGCCGCTGCGGCACCGCCGGTCGCTCGAGGCAACGCCGCAGCTCGCCCCGCGTCTGGCGGGTGGGTGCGCTGGCGGGGCAGGGTTGGTTGTTGCAACCACTATGGGTGGAGTACTATGGTTGCAGTGGTTGGGGGTGAGGGTCGCTCCCATGGATGGACTGGGGAGACAATAGATGCGCAAGTTGACTTACTTCGTGGCGGCGACCCTGGATGGCTTCATCGCCGAGGTTGGCGGGGGCGACCCGACGGCTGCTGGTCACTTCCTGATGGAGGGTGACCACATGGAGTACCTGTTCCAGAACTACGGGGACACCTTGCCGTACATGGCGCGGGACGCGCTGGGGATCGCGGGTGAGCTGACCCGGTTCGACACCGTGCTGGAGGGGCGCAAGTCCTACGAGAGCGGTGTGGCGCAAGGGGTTCCGGATGCCTACCTGCACCTCAAGCACTACGTGTTCTCCTCCACGCTGACCGAGGCCGCGCCGACGGTGGAGCTGGTTCGCGGGGACGCGCTGGCCAAGGTCAAGGAGCTCAAGCAGCAGGACGGGCTGGGGATCTACCTGGTCGGCGGGGGTGCGCTCGCCGCGGAGCTGCTGCCGGAGATCGACGAGGTCTTCGTGAAGCAGCACCCGACCGTGATGGGCAAGGGGATCCCGATGTTCAACGGTGGGTTCAGCCCGGACCGGTTCGAGCTGGCCGATCTGAAGCGGTTCGACAGCGGGGTGCTCTTCCTCAGCTATCAGCGGCGCGGGTGAGTAGCCGGGGGCAGGGAGTTTCCGCTTCCTGCCCCCGTTTTCGTCGGGCCGGTCTCGCCGCGGTCGCTAGTCCTTGAGGAGCAGGCGGATCGTGAGCTCCAGGCGGGTTGCCACGTCGGTGGCTGATGCCCGCCGGGTCACCCAGGCGACCAGGTTCGACAGCCAGACGTCGCCGATGACGCGGGCGATCGCCTTGCGTTCGG
Organism: Crossiella sp. CA-258035; assembly: GCF_030064675.1. GTDB lineage: Bacteria > Actinomycetota > Actinomycetes > Mycobacteriales > Pseudonocardiaceae > Crossiella. The sequence continues at coordinate 6,560,609 of NZ_CP116413.1, read as the reverse complement.
TGTCCGGTTCGCCGCCCATCGCAGTGACGAACATGCGTTCCATCAACAGGCCCACCGAGTCGACCTCGGCCGCGGCGCTGGCGTCAGCGAACATGAACGCCCGGGTCATCGCCTCGGTGAACAGCGGGTCGCGTTGCAGGCTGCGGGTGGTGCGGCGCAGCACGAACAGCACGCGGTCGTAGGCGGTGTCGCCGGGGATGGCGGCGCGCTCGATCTTCTGGTTGGCTCGTTCCAGTTCCCTGGCCAGCGCGGTGACCAGCAGGTGCACCTTGGACGGGAAGTAGCGGTAGAGGGTGCCCAGCGCCACGTCGGCGCGCTCGGCCACCGCGCGCATCTGCACCGCGTCGTAGCCGCCCTTGGAGGCGAGCGCGATGGTCGCGTCGATGATCCGCCTGCGCCGGTCGCGCTGGGCCGCCGAGCCCAGCTCCTCCTCGGCGAGACCGGTCAGTGCCTCGGCCCCGCCCGCGCGCGCCTTGGGCGTAGTCGTCATGGACTTAGGCTAACATCACGACAAAGGCGAAACTTGTTCCAGTTCTGCGGGTTGAGCCTACCCGTTGTCTCGGTGAACTCCCAGTGTGCGCTGGCCCGTTCGGGTCTGGTTGTTGGTGCGTCCGAGTGGAGGGTGGCGTCTCGCGCTGCCGTGCGGCAAAGTGAAACACGTTCTACATCTTCGGTCTGGCTGGAGGTGTCGTGTCGATCGCGGTCACCGTGGAGCAGCAGGCGTTGCGCGAGTCCGTGCTCGCCTACGGCCGGGACGGTCACGCCATCGCGGCAGTGCGCGCGCAGGAGAACGGCGACCCGGCCTGGCGCCGGCTGTGGCCCGGACTGGTCGACCTGGGACTGTTCGGCATCGCCGTGCCCGAGGAGCTCGGTGGCGCGGGCGGCACGGTGGTGGACCTGGCCGTCGCCTTGGAAGCCGCCGCCGAGGCCCTGATGCCGGGGCCGGTGCTGCCGACCGCGCTGGCCGGGCTGGTGCTCGCCGACCAGCCGAGTATCCGGGAACTGCTGCCCGCCGTCGCATGTGGACTGTCCGCCGCAGTCGCCCTGACACCGGGAACGCTGACCGCGCAACGGGATTCCGCCGGACGGCTGCTGGTCACCGGCGTGACCGGGCCGGTGCTGGGAGCGGTCGAGGACGCCGCGCTGCTGTTGCCGGTCGGCGGGGAGACCGGCTGGATCCTGCTGACGCCGGGAGAAGCCGGGGTGCGCCCGTTGCCGGCCACGGACTTCTCGCGGGACCTGGCCGAGGTCGAGGTGGTGGCCGTGATCCCCGCCGACCGGGTGCTGCCGGACCTGACCACGGAGACGGTGCTGGACCGGGCCGCGGTGCTGGCCTCGGCGGAGGCGGCCGGGATAGCTCGGCAGTGCGTATATATCGCGACGCGATATGCCCGCGAACGCGTGCAGTTCGGGCGGCCGATCGGCTCGTTCCAGGCGGTGAAGCACCTGTGCGCGGAGATGCTGTGCCGGTCCGAACGGGCGGCCGCGGTGGCCTGGGACGCGGCGCGGGCGGTGGAGGAGGCGTCACCCGCGATGTCGTTGTCGGCGGCGGCCGCGGCGGCGGTCGCGCTGGACGCGGCGGTGGCCAACGCGAAGGACTGTGTGCAGGTGCTCGGCGGGATCGGGTTCACCTGGGAGCACGACGCGCATCTGTACCTGCGACGGGCGTTTGCCTTGCGGCAGTTGCTGAGCGGGGTGCGGTGGCGGGAGCGGGCCGCGGTGCTGGCGGGGCGGGGGACTCGGCGGCGGTTGCAGGTGGAGTTGGGGGAGGGCGAGGGGTGGGAGTCGGGGGTGGGCGGGGATGGCGGCTCGGCGGGGGTAGGGGCGTGCGGTGCGAACGGGCGGAAGGGGTTGGGGGGCGGGAGCGGGCAGACGGTGGTCGGTGGGGATGGCCGGGCTGGCGGCGATGACGGAGTGGGAGGTGCCGGCGGAGACGACCAGGTGGCGGCTGCTGGAACCGGAGCTGGGGCGGCTGCGGGTGATGACGGCGTTGGGGCAGTGGGGCTTCGGGAGGGGGTGCGGCGGGAGGTTGAGCGGATCGCCGGGCTGTGTGAGGGGGAGCGGCGGGCGGCGTTGGTGGCGGCGGGGTTGTTCGCCCCGCATTGGCCGCGGCCGTATGGGCTGGGGCTGGGGGCGTTGGGGCAGTTGGTGGTGGAGGAGGAGTTGACTCGGGCTGGCGTGGCTCGGGCGGATCTGGTGATCGGGGGGTGGGCGGCGCCGACGTTGTTGCGGCATGGGACTGAGGAGCAGCGGCGGCGGTTCGTGGGGGCGACGTTGCGCGGTGAGGTGGTGTGGTGCCAGCTGTTCAGCGAGCCGGGGGCTGGGTCGGATCTCGCTTCGTTGCGGACTCGGGCGGTGCGGACCGACGGTGGGTGGCTGTTGTCCGGGCAGAAGGTGTGGACCTCGTTGGCGGATCGGGCGGATCGGGGGATTTGCTTGGCGCGGACCGATCCTGAGGCGCCGCGGCATCGGGGGTTGACGTACTTCCTGGTGAATATGCAGTCGGACGGTATATCCGTGCGGCCGTTACGTGAGATCACCGGAGATGCTCGGTTTGCCGAGGTGTTCCTGGACGAGGTGTTCGTCGCGGACGCCGATGTTGTTGGGGAGCCGGGGGATGGGTGGCGGTTGGCTCGCGGGACCTTGGCCGATGAGCGGGTGGCGATGAGCCGGGGGTCGGCGTTGGGGGAGCCGGTGGAGGAGGTGCTGGCCGCCGCGGGGGAGGCCGGGTTGCTGGCGGACCCGGTGGTGGCGGAGCGGGTTGGCGAACTGGTGGTGGATGGGCTGGCGTTGTCGTTGCTGGATCTTCGGGCTACTCAGCGGGCGGTGGCCGGGGGCGGGGTGGGGGCGGAGTCCGGGGTGCGGAAGTTGGTGGGGGTGCGGCACCGGCAGGACGTCGCGGAGGTGGCGGCCGAGTTGTTGGGGGAGCAGGCTTTGGTGGGGGAGTCGGGGGAGGTGCACCGGTATTTGCTGAGCCGGTGTTTGAGCATTGCCGGGGGGACGACGCAGATCTTGCTGACGTTGGTGGGGGAGCGGGTGCTGGGGTTGCCTCGGGACGGGGAGGGGAAGGGGCGGTGAACTTCGAGCTGGGTGAGGCGCAGGTTGCCGTGAGGGAGCTCGCCGCGAAGCTGGTGGGGGCGGACGACGGCGCGGGGCGGGTTGGGTCGGAGGGCGTCGCGGGGCGGGCGGGGGCGAAGGACAGCGTGGGGTCGGCGGATGGCGCGGGGCGGTCGGGGCCGGAGGACGGCGCGGGATCGGCGGGGCTCGGGAACGGCGCGCGGCAAGCGGGATCGAAGGAAGGCGCGGGGCAGGCGGGAACGGGGGATCGCGCGGGACAGGTGGGGTCGGAGGGCAGCGGGGGCGGGCAGGAGCGACGGATCGCGCGGGTCGAGCGGAGCTGGAGGATGGCGCGGGGCGGACGGGGTCGGACAGCGGCACCGGGCGGGTGGGCCCGGAAGATGGCTCGGGGTGGGGCGGGTTGTGGCGGCGGCTGGGGGAAGCCGAGTTGTTGTCGTTGGCGGTGCCGGAGCGGTTGGGTGGGTCCGGGCTGGGGGTGTTGGAGACCGCCGCGCTGCTGACTGAGCTTGGGCGGGGCGGGGTGGTGTCGCCGGGGTTGGCGCACTTGGCGTTGGGGGTGTTGCCGGTGGCTCGATTGGGGACCGGGGCACAGCAGGATCAGCTGTTGGCCGGTGGGGGTTTGACGGCGGCTGTGGGGCGGACGGATGTGGAGTGGGGGGCGCGTGGACTGACCGGGGTGGCGGTGGGGGTGCCGTTCGCGGAGTGGGCTCGGTGGGTGCTTGTTGTTGTCTCCCTTGCGGGTGGGGGCGTGGGGTGGCGGTGGTGGACCCTCGGGGGCGGGGGTTGAGCTGGTGTCGACGCCGACCTCGTCGGGGGCGGCGGAGTGCACGGTTCGGTTGGCTGGGGCGGAACCTGTTGGGCTGCTGGGGGATGACGGCAGTGGGCGGGTGGCGGAGGAGTTGTGGCAGTGCGCGGTGGTGGGGGCCTGTGCGTTCGGTGAGGGGTTGCTGGCTGGGGCGTTGGGGTTGACGGTGGCGCATGTGGGGCAGCGACGGCAGTTCGGGCGGGTGCTGGCGGAGTTCCAGGCGGTGGCGATGCAGGTCGCGGATGTGCGGATCGCGGCGCGGACGGTGGAGCTGGTGACCAGGGCGGCCTGCTGGAAGTTGGGGGAGGGGCTGGCGGCGCGGGCGGATGTCGCGGTTGCCGGGTACTGGGTGGGGGAGGGGCTGCCCGGGGCGTTGGAGACCTGTCATCACCTGCATGGCGGGCTGGGGCTGGATGTCGGCTATCCGTTGCACCGGTTTTCGGCGCTGGGGCGGGATTTGGTGCGGTTCCTGGGGGCGTTGCGTGCGTACTGAGCTGAGTGCGGCGCAGCGGGCGCTGCGGGATGAGCTGCGGGAGTACTTCGCGGGGCTGGTCACAGTCGCGGAGCGGGAGGTGATGCGGACCGAGCGGCACGGGCCGGTGTACCGGGACATCGTGCGGCGGCTCGGGCGGGACGGCTGGCTGGGGGTGGGGTGGCCGGTCGAGTACGGGGGGCGTGGGTTTGGGCAGGTGGAGCAGCAGATCTTCGTCAACGAGGCGGCGCGGGCGGATGTGCCGTTGCCGGGGGTGACGTTGCAGACGGTGGGGCCGACGTTGCAGGCGTTGGGGACCGCGGCGCAGAAGGAGTTCTTCCTGCCGCGGATTCTGGCCGGGGAGCTGCACTTCGCCATCGGGTACACCGAGCCGGAGGCGGGGACCGACCTCGCCGCGTTGCGGACCAGCGCGGTGCGGGACGGGGACGAGTACGTGGTCAACGGGCAGAAGGTGTTCACCACCGGGGCGCACGACGCCGACTACATCTGGCTGGCCTGTCGCACCGATCCCGCCGCGCCGCGGCACAAGGGGATCTCGATCCTCATCGTGGACACCAGGGATCCCGGGTTCAGCTGGACGCCGATCATCACCTGCGACGGGGCGCACCACGTCAACGCCACCTACTACACCGACGTGCGGGTGCCGGTGGGCATGCGGGTCGGGGCGGAGCACGCCGGGTGGCGGCTGATCACCATGCAGCTCAACCACGAGCGGGTCATGCTCGGGCCGGCCGGGCGGGTGGCCGCGCTGCTGGACCGGTTCGACGAGTGGGCCTCGGCGCACGGGTTGTCCGGGAACGCGGATGTACAGCGTGACCTGGTATACGCGCGGGCGGGTATGCGGGTCAACGAGCTGTTGAACTGGCAGGTCGCCTCGGCTGAGGGGGCGGTGGACGTGGCGGATGCCTCGATCACCAAGGTGTTCTCCTCCGAACTGGTGCTTCGGGTCGGGCGGATCGTGCTCGAGCTGGTCGGGCGGTACGGGGACCCGGCGGAACCGGACACCGCGGAACTGTTGCGCTGGCTCGATCTCCAGGCGAAACGGAACCTGGTGCTGACCTTCGGCGGCGGGGTCAACGAGATCCAGCGGGAGCTGATCGTCACCGCCGGACTCGGGCTGCCACGGCCGCCACGGTGAGAGGAGCAGGATGACGTCCACTGTGGACAGCGAAGAAGCGGTGCGGGCGGCGGCCGAGCGGATCGCCGCCACCGGGGTGAGCGGGCTGCGCTTCGGCCGGGACCCGGTGAACGAGCCGATGATCCGGAGCTGGACCGAGGCCCTCGGCGACACCGACCCGCGCTACCCCGAACTGGCGCCACCGGCGATGGCACAGGTGTGGACCATGATGGGACTGCACGGGGAACGGGACCCGGCCGACCCGTTCGGGCAGATCCTGGAGGTGCTGGACGAGGCGGGCTATCCGTCGATCGTGGCCACCAACTGCGAGCAGACCTACCACCGCTACCTCAAGCCGGGCGAGACCCTGGCTGTCACCACCCGCCTTGATCAGGTCACTGGGCCGAAGCGGACCGCGCTCGGTGAGGGCTGGTTCGTCACCGTGCACAACACCTGGTACTCCGGGGCCGAAGCGGTCGCCGAGATGCTGTTCCGGGTCTACAAGTACCGGCCCGCACCGCCACCGTCACCGGCCGGAATCCCGCCGCTGGTCAGCAGGGACACCGAGTTCTTCTGGGCGGGCACCGCCCTCGGCGAGCTGCGGATCCAGCGGTGCGGGGCCTGTGGTGAGCTGCGGCACCCACCGGGGCCGATGTGCCCGCGCTGCCACGAGCTCCGGCCCGAGCACGTGGTGGTGAGCGGGCTCGGCACGGTGTACAGCTTCGTCGTGCACCACCACCCCGCGGTTCCCGGGCACACCGGGCCGTTCGTCATCGCGCTGGTGGAACTGGCCGAGGGACCGCGGATGGTCAGCGAGCTGCTGGATGTCGAACCCAGCGAAGTCCACATCGGACAGTCGGTCCGGGTGGAGTTCCAACGGCGGGGCGAGTTCAGCATCCCGGCCTGGCGGGCGGTGCGGGCATGATCGCCACCGGTGTGGAGCTGCCCGAGCTGGCCATCGAGGTCACCCCGACGTTCATCATCAGCACCGCCATCGCCACCCGCGACTACCAGGACGTGCACCACGACCGGGACGCGGCGATCCGGCGCGGCTCCCCGGACATCTTCCTCAACATCCTCACCACCACCGGGCTGGTGCAGCGGTTCGTCACCGACTGGGGCGGGCCGGGGGTGTGGGTGCGCGGGGTGCACATCCGGCTGGGCGTGCCCTGCTACGCCTACGACACGCTCACCTTCCGCGGCCGGGTGCGGGAGGGCTTCGGCGACAACGGGTTCGTGGTGTCGGTGGTCGGCAGCTGCAAGCTCGGTGACCACGTCACCGGCACGGTCCGCATCGAGCTGGGAGGCACGCCATGAGCCCGCTGTCCGGGGCCGCGGCCATCGCCGGGATCGGGGCCACCGAGTTCTCCAAGGACTCCGGCCGCAGCGAGCTGCGCCTGGCCGTGGAGTCGATCCAGGCCGCGCTCGCCGACGCCGGACTGGATGTGTCCGATGTGGACGGTCTGGTGACCTTCACCATGGACGGCAACGCCGAGATCGCGGTGGCCAGGGAGCTGGGCCTGTCCGAGCTGAGGTTCTTCAGTCGGATCAACTACGGCGGCGGCGCGGCCTGCGCCACCGTGCAGCAGGCCGCGATGGCGGTGGCCACCGGGATCGCCGAGGTCGTGGTGGTGTACCGGGCCTTCAACGAGCGCTCAGGCACCCGGTTCGGGCTGGCGCACGCCGCGGCCGCGCAACAACCCAACACCAACGGCGTGGACAACAGCTGGCACTACCCGATGGGCCTGGCCACCCCGGCCGCGATGGTCGCCATGTTCGCCCGCCGCTACCTGCACGAGTACGGCGCGAGCACCGAGGACTTCGGCCGGGTCGCGGTCGCCATGCGCAGGCACGCCGCGACCAACCCGAACGCCTGGTTCCACCGGCGGCCGATCACCCTGGCCGACCACCAGGACTCCCGGTGGATCGCCGAACCGTTGCGGCTGCTGGACTGCTGCCAGGAAAGCGACGGTGGCGTGGCACTGGTGGTCACCAGCGCCACGCGGGCGCGAGACCTGCGGCAGCGGCCCGCGGTGATCAGCGCCGCGGCCCAGGGCAGCGGGCCGGACCAGTTCGTGATGACCAGCTACTACCGGGACGGGCTGGCCGGGCTGCCGGAGATGCGGGTGGTCGGCGAACAGCTGTGGCGGCAGGCCGGGATCGGACCGGCCGATGTCCAGGTCGCGGTGCTCTACGACCACTTCACCCCGTTCGTGCTCGTCCAGCTGGAGGAGCTCGGGTTCTGCGAACCCGGTGAGGCGCGGCACTTCCTGGCCGACGGCGGCATCGAGATCGACGGGCGGCTGCCGGTCAACCCGCACGGTGGACAGCTCGGCGAGGCCTACCTGCACGGCATGAACGGGATCACCGAGGCGGTCCGGCAGCTGCGCGGCACCGCGGCCAACCAGGTGTCCACAGTGGACAACGTGCTGGTCACCGCGGGCACCGGGGTGCCGACCAGCGCGCTGGTGCTCACCGGCTGAACTCCGCGGCGTGCGCGCGGGCCCACTCGGCCAGCGACCGCGCCGGGTGGCCGGTGATCCGCTGCACCACGTCGGTCGGCTGCTCCGGGTCGCTGACCTGGCGCGCCATGTGGTCCAGTATGCCGTCAGCGTGCTCGGGGGACCAGGTGGCGAGCAGCCGTTCGCGGAACTCCGCGCGCGGGACCTCCTGGTAGCGCCAGGTTTCGCCGAAGGTATCGCCGAGGATGCGGGCGCGGTCGGCGTGGGTCAGCGCGACCGGCCCGGTGACGTAGTGGGCGCGGCCGGTGTGCCCGCCGTCCAGCAGCACCCTGGCCGCGACCTCGGCCACGTCGCGCTCGTCGACCAGGGTGCGGGCGGCCAGCGCGTACGGGCCGTGCACCACGCCGGTGGCGCGCAGTTCCTCCGCCCAGGCCAGGGTGATCGAGGCCGGCATGCTCATCCGCAGCGCCGTCCAGTCCGGGGTGGCCGCGCGCAGCAGCAGTTCCAGGGTGCTGTGGAAGGAGGTCGGCGGCTCGTCGTCGCGGACCGCGTGCGTGGACAGCAGCACGATCCGGCGGCCAGGACCGGCCAGCGCGGAGACCACCTCCGCCGCGGTGTCCGCGTACGGGAACACCGCGTGCACCCGGTCGTACGGCCAGTCCAGGAACACCGCGGTCCGGTCGGCGGCCGCCGCGCGCAGCCGGTCGGGGCTGGTCAGCTCCACCCGGCGCACCGGCGCGTCCGCCTCGGCGAGCAGTCGCTCGACCAGGCCGCCGATCCCGTCCGCGTTTCCCACCACCAGGAAGCTCATGGCCTGAACGGTAGGAGTTCCAGCTTGGTGGAGGTCAAGCGGCCAGCGCGGTGAGCGAGCCGGTGAGCACCGGCGCCTCCGCGCGGTCGGGTGCGGTGGTCACGAACACCCAGTCCACTGGCGACCGCCAGAGCCGGGTGCGCACCGGCTCGCCGGGGTAGAGCACGCCGGTGAACCGGGCGCTGAAGCTGACCAGGCGGTCCGGGTCGCCGTCCAGCGCACTGTCCACAACGGACTTGGCGACCATGCCGTAGGTGCACAGGCCGTGCAGGATCGGGCTCGGGAACCCGGCCTCCGCGGCGAAGGCCGGGTCGGCGTGCAATGGGTTGCGGTCGCCGCAGAGCCGGTACAGCAGGGCCTGCTGGGGCAGGGTCGGGGTGTCCAGCACCGCGTCAGGGTCGCCGGAGGGGGCGGTGAAGCGGCTGGACGGGCCGCGGTCGCCGCCGAAGCCGCCGGCGCCGCGGGCGAAGATGCTGGAGCGGGTGGTGAACAGCGGGTCGTCGTCGATGTCCACAGTGGACTCCTGCACGATCACCGCGGACTCGCCCTTGTCGTAGACCGCGGCGATCCGGGTCACCAGCCGGGCGGTGCCCGCGACCGGGATGGGGCGGCGCAGGCTGATCGACTGCTCACCGTGCAGCACCTGGCCCAGGTCCAGGTCAACCCCGGGGTAGGACACCGTGGGCGGGGCGGTCATCCGCAGCGTGGGGGCGACCACGCCGAAGGTGGGCAGCACCCGCAGGCCGGGTTCGTAGGCGTAGCGGAGCTCGGTCGCGCCGAGGGCCAGGTGGTACAGCAGCACGTCGGACTCGGTCCAGGAGAACTCCACCGGTGGCAGCTCGGCGCCGATCGCGCGGTCGGGGTCGATGGGCATGGCGCTCCCGTCACTGGTAGCTGATCCGGACCGAGTCGGCGGCGGGCAGGGCCTGGCAGGCCAGGATGATCCCCTCGGCCAGGTCGTCCTCGTCCAGCACCTCGTTGTGCGCCAGCGTCACCTTGCCGTCCACCAGGCGGCAGGCGCAGGCGCTGCACGCGCCCTCACGGCAGGAGTAGGGAGCGGCCAGGCCGTGGTCGAGCAGCACATCGAGGAGCTTGCGTTGCCGCGGCCAGGGCAGGGTGTGCTGTTCACCGTCCAGGTCGACCTCGACCACGGCGGCGTCCACATCCGCCTCGGGCGCCGCGGCGAACGGGTTGTCGGACAGGGACAGGAAGACCTCGCGGTGGATCCGGTCCTCAGGAATATCCACAGTGGACAGCGCCTCGGCGACGGCGGCCATGAACGGGCCGGGGCCGCACAGGAACACCCTCCTTGCCGACAGCGGGGCGGCGAAGGCGCGTAGTGCGGGAACGGTGGGCAGGCCCTGCACGGACTCCAGCCAGTGCACCACCTGGAGCCGGTCCGGGTGGGCCGCGCACAGCGCGCGCAGCTCGGCGGCGAATATCACCGAGTGCTCGTCCCGGTTGGCGTAGAACAAGGTCAGGCGGCCGGAACCGGTGGCCAGCACCGCCTTGACGATCGCGATGACCGGGGTGATCCCGCTGCCCCCGGCGAACAGCAGCAGATCATCGTCGAGCGAGTCCGGGGTGAACACGCCGGCCGGTGGCAGCACGTCCAGCTCGGTGCCCGCGGACACCCGGTCGCAGAGCCAGTTCGAGCCGTAGCCGTCGGCCACCCGCTTCACCGTGACCGTCAGCGGCTCGCCGGGGCCGTTGCACAGCGAGTAGCTGCGCGCGATCTCCCCGCGCTCACCGGGAATCCGCAGCGTCAGGAACTGTCCCGGCCGGTGGCGGAAGCGATCGGCGAGCTCCGGCGGCAGCTCGAACACCAGGGACCGGGCGTCCGCGGTCTCCTCGACCACCGCGGCCACCCGCAGCCGGTGGAAGCGGTCAGCCATCGCCCACCGCCAGCCTGCCCTCGGCCACCGCCGCCGCGATCCCGGCCCGCAACCTGGGACAGCCGACGACCTGGGCGCTCGGCCGGTCGCTGCTGGTCAGCTCCGGGCAGGCCGAGGTGGCGGTGGTCCACTGCACGCTGGTGTGCTCGGGGCTGTTCTTCTTCACCAGCACCACGGTGGCGCAGCCGGGACAGGTGAACGGGCGTAGCCCGCCGGAGAGGTAGTCCGCGCGGTCACCGCCCATCGCCGTCCCGCCGGGCCAGGTTCTGCTCCACCTCGCGCTGCCAGGCGGCCACCGCGCGGCTGGTGTCGACCTCGAACTCGAAGCGCCGCACCATGTCCTCGGTGACCTCCTCGGCGTCCACGTAGAACTGGTCGTACCAGCGGCGCAGCTGGTACACCGGGCCGTCTTCCTCGCACAGCAGCGGGTTGTCGATGCGCGCCTTGTTCCTCCAGATCTCCACGTCCTGCAGGAAGCCGACGCCGATGCCGCGGGTGAACTTCCCGGCGATCTTGTCCGCGTGCTCGTCGGTCAGGCCGGGCAGCTTCTTCACGATCGCACCCCATTGCAGCACAAAGGAGTTGGCGCTGACCGGGTAGTGGCAGTTGATCAGCACCGTCTCGATCACGGTGCCCTTGTAGTCGTTGGCCAGGTGGTTGATCATGTAGGACGGGCCGTAGTAGGAAGCCTCGGACTTGACCTCGACGTCGCCGGTGTAGTTGGACACCGCGGCCACGTCCGGGCGGCCGCGGGTGGTCAGGTACTGGCTGGCGATGTGGCCCTCGAAGACGTTCTTGAAGTAGGTGGGGAAGGCGAAGTGCACGTAGAAGAAGTGCGCCATGTCCACCACGTTGTCCATGATCTCCCGGCAGTTCGAGCCGTCGATGCGCACCGAGTCCCAGGTCCAGTTGCTCCACTCGCCGCTGAAGGCGCCCTCGATCCGCGGGATCACCACGTGCTCCGGCGGCGGCTTGCCCTGCGGGTCGTGCCAGACGAAGAGCTGCTTGTTCTCCTCAAGGGTCAGCCAGGACCGCGTTCGCGCGCGCAGCGGAACCCTTTTGGCGTAAGGGATCTCCACGCAGCGGCCGGTGCCGGACCAGCGCCAGTCGTGGAACGGGCAGGCGATGTTCGCGCCCTTCACCGTGCCCTGGCTGAGGTCCCCGCCCATGTGCCGGCAGTAGGCGTCCAGCACGTGCAGCCGGTCGTCCTCGCCCTGGAAGACCACCAGCTTGGTGCCGAAGGCTTCCACCGCATGGGGTTTGCCGTCGCGGAAGGTAGCGGCCAGGCCGAGGCAGTGCCAGCCGCGGGCGAACCGGGTCGGCGGCGCGCCGGACTCGATCAACCGCACCTCGTCGGATGCAGCGGTCATCAGCTTCCTCCTGCCTTGGTCCGTGCCGCGTCCAGCGCGGCCAGGTAGCCGAAGGTCATCGCCGGGCCGATGGTCGCGCCGGCCCCGGCGTAGGTGCGGCCCATCACCGCGGCACTGGTGTTCCCGGCCGCGTACAGGCCGGGGATCGCCGAGCCGTCGGCGCGCAGCACCCTGGCGTGCTCGTCGGTGCGCAACCCGCCCTTGGTGCCCAGATCGCCTGGCACCACCCGGATCGCGAAGAACGGTCCCTTGTCCACTGGTCCCAGGCACGGGTTGGGGCGTTGCCGGGGATCGCCGTAGTAGCGGTCGTAGGCCGACTCGCCACGGTGGAAGTCCTCGTCCTCGCCGTTGCGGACGAACCCGTTGAACCTGTCCACAGTGGACTTCAACGCCTCGGCTGGCACCTCGATCTGGGCGGCGAGGGCTTCGAGGTTGTCCGCCTTGCGCACCACGCCGAGCTTGAGCCAGCGCCCCGGGAACGGTTGGCGCGGCGGGAGTCCGGCGAACAGGTAGCGGTTGCGGTAGCGCTGGTCGCAGATCAACCAGGTGGGCAGGTTGTCCGCATACATGGCGTGCACCGCGTCCACGTACGGCGCGGCCTCGTTGACGAAGCGCCGCCCGGCCCCGTTGACCAGCAGGCAGCCGGGCAGGGTGCGCTCGGCGAGGCAGAAGTACGGGCCGCCGCCCAACGGGATCGACGGCCCCCACCACGCCTCGTCCATCAGCTCCACCGCCGCGCCCAGCCCGCGCGCCGCCTCGATGCCGTCGCCGGTGTTGCCCTCCGCGCCCACGGTCCACTCCGCGCAGCTGGGCTGCCGGTGGTGCGCCTTGCGCAGCTCGTCGTTGCGCTCGAAACCACCGCAGGCCAACAGCACCCCGCACCGGGCGGTGATGATCTGCTCCCCCTGCTCGCCGTCGACCTTGATCCCGATGACCCGGCCCTCCTCGACGACCAGCGAGCGCAGTGGCGTGTTCAGCCACACCGGCACCCCCGCCTGGACCAGTCCGGAGCGCAGGCAGGCGGCCAGCGCCTGCCCCATGGCCAGCACGGGTTCCCGGCGCAGCAGCACATCACGCAGCTTGCGCGCGCCGACCCTGGCCGCCCGCAGCAGCCCGCGCGGATGCCGCAGCACCAGGTTCAGCCAGCGGTAGTCCGCGGCGGTCACGGTCAGCCCGAACTGCGCGGACAGGTACGGCGGCTCCAGGTCCTCGACCTCACCGCCGAGGGAGTTCGCGCTGACCGGGCGCGGTTCCACCGTTCGGCCGCCGGGCAGTCCGCCGGGCGCCTCGGGGTAGTAGTCCGCGTAGCCGGGCACCCAGGTCAGGCGCAGCGGTGTGGTGGCCAGCACCAGGTCGAGCATGTCCGGGCCGGACGTCAGCAGCGCCCGCCAGCGGGCCTCGGGCACGGTGTCGCCGAGCAGGTGCGCCAGGTAGGCCGCCGCCGAACCCTCGGGCTCGGCCACCCCGGCCGCGCGCAGCACGGAGTTGCCGGGCAGCCAGATCGCGCCACCGGAGCGGGCGGTGGAACCGCCGTAGCGCGCGGACTTCTCCACCACCAGCGCGGTCAGCCCGTTGTCGGCCGCGGTCAGCGCGGCGGTCAGGCCCGCGGCCCCGCTGCCCACCACGACGAGGTCGACCTCCATGACCACCTCCCTCGAACATCAGACTGAAACAGGTTATAGTTTTTTCGGGGCAAGACGCTATGGTTGGCCTAGATTGCTGCGATCGAGCGAAGAGAACGTGTTGCACACGGGCTTCGGGAGGATCGGTGTCCACCACATGGGACGCGCGCGCCGAGGTGGTCGTCCTCGGCTTCGGCGCGGCGGGCGCGTGCGCGGCGATCGAGGCCGCCGCGGGCGGCGCGGACGTGCTGGTGGTGGACCGGTTCAGTGGCGGCGGCACCACCGCGATCTCCGGCGGCGTGGTCTACGCCGGTGGTGGCACCAGGATCCAGTCCGCGGCCGGGGTGGGCGACTCGGTCGAGGCCATGCACGCCTACCTGCGTGAGGAGGTCGGCGACGCGGTCTCCCCGGAAACCCTGCGCCGCTTCTGCGCGACCAGCGCCGACCAGCTGGACTGGCTGCGCCGCCAGGGCGTGCCGTTCGAGGGCAGCCTGTGCCCGTACAAGACCTCCTACCCGGACAACCGCTACTACCTGTACTTCTCGGGCAGCGAGAACTCCGGCGCCTTCCGCCGCTACGCCGTGCCCGCCCCGCGCGGCCACCGCGCCAAGGGACCGGGCACCTCGGGCGCGACGCTGTTCGCCGCGCTGGCGGCCTCGGCCCGCAGGCACGGGGCGCGGGTGCTCACCCAGACCACGGCCGAACGGCTGATCGTCGAACGCGGCCGGGTCACCGGAGTCACCTGCCGGACCCTGGCCCGCGCGCCGCGCCGGATCCGCCTGGCACACCGCCTGTTGAGCCGCTACGCCGCCAAGCCCGGGGTGTACCTGCCCTGGCTGCGCGGGATCCTGCACCGGCAGGCCGAGCGGCTGGAACGACGGCACGGCAGGCAGCTGCGGATCGGCGCGGGCCGGGGCGTGGTGATCGCCACCGGAGGGTTCGCCGCGAACCGGGCCATGCTCGCCGAGCACGCGCCGGACTACCGCGGCGGGCTCGTCCTGGGCACGCCGGGAGATGACGGCTCCGGCATCCGGCTCGGCGTGGCGGCCGGCGCGGCGACCGGACTGCTGGACCGGGTGTCCGCGTGGCGTTTCCTCAGCCCGCCCAGCGCCTTGCTGTCCGGGCTGCTGGTGGATCGCGCAGGTGCCAGGGTGATCGACGAGTCCCGCTACGGCGCGGCGGTCGGGGAGGCGCTGATCACTCGGCACCAGGGCCGCGGCTGGCTGCTGGTGGACGCGGAGATCCTGGCCGAGGCCCGCCGCCAGCTGCGACGGCAAGCGCTGTGGTTCCAACGGATCCAGGGCTACGCGCAGCTCGCCGCGCGGGTGGCCGGGCCGACCCTGGAGTCGGTGGCCGCCCGCGCCGGGATCGACCCGGCCGGGCTGCGCGCCACCGTCACCGCCCACCACGACCGGGTGCGCCGCCGCGCCGCCGACCCGACCGGACGGCCTGCCGAGCTGTCCAGGGAGCTCCGGCCGCCGTTCTCGTTGCTGGACATGTCGATCCGCAACCGGCTCAACCCGTGCCCGATGCTGCCACTGGGCGGACTGGTGGTGGACGAGCGGACCGGGGCGGTGCGCAGGCCGGACGGCTCGGCCATCGCCGGACTGTACGCGGCCGGACGGTCCGCGGTCGGCATCTGCTCGCGTTCCTACGTCAGCGGCCTCTCCCTGGCCGACTGCGTGTTCTCCGGCCGCCGCGCCGGAGCCCACCTCGCCGCCACCAGGAGGTCCGGTGCTCACCGCTGACCAGCGCGCCGACGCGGCCGCTCAGTTGCGCGCCGCCGAGCTCGACCGAAGACCGATCGGCCCGCTGGTGCGCAGCCACCGCGGCATCGACGTGGTGGACGCCTACCAGATCCAGCTGATCAACGTCCGGCGGCGGCTGGCGGAGGGCAGGCGGGTGCTCGGGCACAAGGTCGGCCTGTCCTCGGCGGCCATGCAGCAGATGATGGGCGTCACCGAACCGGACTACGGGCACCTCCTGGACGACATGGCGCTGTCGGAGGAAAAACCGGTGGCCGCGGACCGGTTCTGCCGGCCCAGGGTGGAGGTCGAGGTGGCCTTCATCCTCGGCGAGGACCTGCCGCCGGGTTGCACCGAGGCCGAGGTGCTGGCCAGGACCGCCGCGCTGGCCCCGGCCATCGAGCTGATCGACAGCCGGATCACCGACTGGCGGATCAGCCTGCCGGACACCGTGGCCGACAACGCCTCCTCGGCCGCGTTCGTGCTCGGCGCGGCCCGCGTCCCACCGTCCCATGTGGACATCCGTGGCATCTGGGCCACGCTGTTCCGCAACGGCGAGGTGCTGGCCAAGGGACGCAGCGACGCGGTGCTGGGCAACCCGGCGACCGCGGTGGCCTGGCTGGCCGGGAAGGTGGCCGGCTTCGGCGTCCGGCTGCGCGCCGGGGACGTGGTGCTGCCCGGCTCCTGCACCCGCGCCTACGACGCCCGCCCCGGTGACACCTTCCGGGCCGAGTTCGCCGGACTCGGCGCGGTGTCCCTGAGCTTCCAGGAGGGTTCGGCATGAGCAAGGCGGCCGCCGCCATCGTCGGCTCCGGCAACATCGGCACCGACCTGCTGTACAAGCTGCTCCGCTCGCCGGTGATCAGTCCACAGTGGATGGTCGGCATCGACCCGGCCAGCCCAGGGCTGAAACGGGCCGCGGACCTGGGCCTGGCGACCACCACCGACGGCGTGGACTGGCTGCTGGCCCAGCCGGACCGGCCCCGGCTGGTGTTCGAGGCGACCTCGGCCGCGGTGCACCGGGCCAACGCGCCGCGCTACGCCGAAGCCGGGATCACCGCCATCGACCTGACCCCGGCCGCGCTCGGCCCGGCCATCGTGCCGCCGGTCAACCTGGGCCTGCACCGGGAGGCGACCAACGTCAACCTCACCACCTGCGGCGGCCAGGCCACCATTCCCATGGTGCACGCGGTGTCCAGGGTGGTCCCGGTGCGCTACGCCGAGATCGTGGCCAGCGTTGCCTCGGTCTCCGCCGGGCCCGGCACCAGGGCCAACATCGACGAGTTCACCCGCACCACCGCCAGCGGCATCGAGCGGATCGGCGGCGCGGAACGCGGCAAGGCGATCATCGTGCTCAACCCGGCCGATCCGCCGATGGTCATGCGGGACACCGTGTTCTGCGCGATCCCCGAGGACGCCGACCGGGCCGCGATCACCGCCTCGGTGCTGGCCATGGCCGAGGAGATCGCCGGGTACGTGCCCGGCTACCGGCTGCTCAACGAACCCCAGTACGACGATCCCAGCCCGGCGACCGGCGGCATGGCTCGGGTGACGGTGTTCCTGGAGGTGGAGGGCGCGGGGGACTTCCTGCCGCCGTACGCCGGGAACCTGGACATCATGACGGCCGCCGCGACGCGGGTCGGCGAGCAGTTGGCGGAGGTGTTGTCGTGATCGACGTCCGGGTGACCGACACCTCGCTGCGGGACGGCTCGCACCACAAGCGGCACCAGTTCACCGGCGAGGAGGTCCGCGCGATCGTGGCCGCGCTGGACGGGGCCGGGGTGCCGGTGATCGAGGTGACCCACGGCGACGGGCTCGGCGGCTCCTCCTTCGCCTACGGCTTCAGCCACACCCCCGAACAGGACCTCATCCGCATCGCCGCCGAGACCGCGACCAGCGCCCGGATCGCGTTCCTGATGTTGCCAGGGGTCGGCGTCACCGACGACATCCTCGCGGCCAGGGACAACGGCGCGCGGATCTGCAGAATCGCGACACATTGCACGGAAGCGGATATCTCGGTTCAGCACTTCGGCCTGGCCCGCGACTGGGGCCTGGAGACCGTCGGCTTCCTGATGATGGCGCATTCCCAGCCGCCGGAGGCCCTGGCCAAGCAGGCGCGGATCATGGCCGACGCCGGGTGCCAGTGCGTCTACGTGGTCGACTCGGCAGGCGCGCTGGTGCTGGAACAGGTCAGCGACCGGGTGGCGGCGCTCGTCGACGAGCTCGGCGAGGACGCGCAGGTCGGGTTCCACGGGCACGAGAACCTGGGACTCGCGGTGGCCAACTCGGTGGCCGCGGTCCGTGCGGGCGCACGGCAGATCGACGGTAGCGCGCGCAGGTTCGGCGCCGGGGCCGGGAACACGCCGACCGAGGCGTTCACCGCGGTGGCCGACAAGCTCGGTTTCCGCACCGGCATCGACTTCTTCGCCATCGCCGACGCCGCCGAGGACGTGGTCCGCCCAGTCATGCCCGAGGAGTGCCTGCTCTCCCGGCTGGCCCTGGTGATGGGCTACACCGGCGTCTACTCCAGCTTCCTCAAGCACGCCGACCAGGTGGCCCGCCGCTACCAGGTCCCCGGCGCGCAGATCCTCCTCCGCGCGGGCCAGCGTCGGCTGGTCGGCGGCCAGGAGGACCAGCTGATCGACATCGCCCTGGAGCTCCAGCGAGAGAACGGGATCACGTCATGACCGAGCAGGTGACCGCCGCCGTCCGCGAGCTGCTGCCCGCGCTGCGGGACCGGGCGCAGGAGGCCGAGGACCTGCGCCGGATCCCCGCCGAGTCCATCAAAGCCTTGCAGGAGAACGGGTTCTTCAAGCTGCTGCAACCCACCCGCTACGGCGGGGCGGCGGCCAACCCGCTGGAGTTCTACCAGGCGGTCGCGCTGATCGCCGCCGCCTGCGGCTCCACCGGCTGGGTGGCCTCGGTGCTCGGCGTGCACCCGTGGCACATCGGCCTGTTCGACGACCGGGCGCAGCAGGAGGTGTGGGGCGAGAACCAGGACACCCTGGCCTCCTCCTCCTACGCCCCGGCAGGGCGGGCCACGCCGGTGGACGGCGGGTTCCGGTTCAGCGGCCGGTGGAGCTTCTCCTCCGGCTGTGACCACGCCACCTGGGTGCTGCTCGGCGGACTGGTGCTCGGCCCGGAGGGCAAACCGGTGGACTTCCGGACCTTCCTGCTGCCGATCGCCGACTACTCCATTGTGGACGTCTGGGACACGGTCGGGCTGCGCGGCACCGGCAGCAACGACATCCTGGTCGAGGACGTGTTCGTGCCCGAGCACCGCACCCTGAGCTTCAGCCACACCGCGAAGTGCGTGTGCCCCGGCCAGGAGGTCAACCCGGAGCCGATCTACCGGCTGCCCTACGGCACCGTGCACCCCTACGCGATCACCGCGCCGATCATCGGCATGGCCCGCGGCGCCTATGAGGAGCACGTCGGGCACACCAAGGCCCGGCTGCGGGCGGCCTACCTCGGTGAGAAGGCCGCCGAGGACCCGTTCGCGCAGGTCCGCATCGCCGAGGCGGCAGGCGAGATCGACGCCGCCTGGCAGCAGCTGAAGTCCACTGTGGACGAAGAGATGGCGCTGGTCGAGGCCGGTGAGCGGATTCCGGTGACGCTGCGGCTGCGGGCCAGGCGGGACCAGGTGATGGGCACCGGGCGGGCGATCGCCGCGATCGACCGGCTGTTCGAGTCCGCCGGTGGCAAGGCGATCAACAACGGTCTGCCCATCCCGCGCTTCTGGCGGGACGCGCACGCCGCGCGGGCACACGCGGCCAACGACCTGGAACGCGCGCTGGTGATGTTCGGCAAGCACGAGCTGGGCATTCCGGTGCGGGACGGGATGTTCTGATGACCGCGCAGGTGCTGAGCTTCGAGTCCACCAGCGAGTACGCCGAGGTCGGCGGGCTGCGGCTGCACTACCACCAGGCCGGGCCCGCCGACGGCCCGCCGCTGGTGCTGCTGCACGGCGGTGGACCGGGCGCGAGCTCGTGGAGCAACTTCGGCCGCAACCTGCCGGTGTTCGCCCAGCGGCACCGGGTGATCATGCTGGACCAACCGGGTTTCGGACACTCGGCGAAACCGGAGATCACCGGGCACTACTTCACCTTCAGCGCGGACGCCCTCCTGGCGCTGCTGGACCACCTGGGCATCGGACGCACGGACCTGCTCGGCAACTCCCTCGGCGGCGGCACCGCGGTCCGGTTCGCGCTGCGGCACCCGGCGCGGGCCGGGCGGCTGGTGCTGATGGCACCGGGAGGGTTGGGGCTCAACGTGTTCGCGCCCGACCCGACCGAAGGCGTGAAGAAGCTGGCCAAGTTCGGCGCGCCGCCGGGGCCAAGCCGGGAGAAGCTGGCCGACTTCCTGCGCACCCTGGTCTTCGACCCGGCGCTGGTCACCGATGAGCTGGTGGAAGAACGGTTCGCGGTGGCCAGCGCGCCGGAGTCGTTGCGCGCCATGGCATCCATGGGCAAGTCGTTCTCCAGTCCGGACAGCTTCGAGGACGGCATGCTGTGGCGGGAGGCGCACCGGCTGCGGCAACGGGTGCTGCTGGTGTGGGGCCGGGAGGACCGGGTCAACCCGCTGGACGGGGCGCTGCTGCCGCTCAAGCTGATCCCGCGCGCGCAGCTGCACGTGTTCGGCCGGTGTGGGCACTGGGCGCAGCTGGAGAAGTTCGCCGAGTTCAACCGGTTGGCGCTGGACTTCCTCGGGGAGGACTGATGGGCATCCGATCGCTGGCCTACCTGCGCATCGAGGCGACCGACCTGCCGAAGTGGCGGGAGTTCGGGCTCAAGGTGCTCGGCATGGTCGAGGGCAAAGGCGCTGACCCGGACGCGCTGTACCTGCGGATGGACGACTTCCCGGCCAGGTTGGTGATCCTGCCCGGGGAACGGGACCGGCTGGCCGCCGCGGGCTGGGAGGTGGCCAACGAGGCCGAGCTGACCGAGGTGGCGGCGCGGCTGGATGCGGCTGGTGTGCCGGTGAAGCCGGCGGAGAAGGCCGAGCTGGCCGACCGCCGGGTCACCGGGATGATCAGTTTCGAGGACCCCTCCGGCAACACCCTGGAGATATTCCACGGCGCCGCGCTGGAACACCGGCGGGTGGTCAGCCCGTACGGGCACCGGTTCGTCACCGGCGAGCAGGGCCTCGGGCACGTGGTGCTCTCCACCCACGACGACGCGGCCGCGCTGACCTTCTACCGGGACGTGCTCGGTTTCCGGCTGCGCGACTCGATGCGCCTGCCGCCACAGCTGGTCGGGCGGCCGGCGGACGGGGAACCGGCCTGGTTGCGGTTCTTCGGCTGCAACCCGCGCCACCACAGCCTCGCCTTCCTGCCGATGCCCACCCCGTCCGGGATCGTGCACCTGATGGTGGAGGTGGAGGAGCCCGACGACGTGGGGCTGTGCCTGGACCGGGCGTTGCGGCGCAAGGTGCCGATGTCGGCGACCCTGGGACGGCATGTCAACGACCTGATGCTGTCCTTCTACATGAAGACCCCCGGCGGGTTCGACGTGGAGTACGGCTGCGAGGGCAGGCAGGTGGAGGACGAGACCTGGATCGCCAGGGAGAGCACGGCGGTCAGCCTGTGGGGACACGACTTCAGCATCGGCGGGCCACCGTCGTGACCGTGCACAGTGGACTGACCCCGGCCCGGTTCCGCGCGGTGCTCGGCCACTTCTGCACCGGGGTGGCCGTGGTGACCGCGCCGGGACCGGTCGGGTTCGCCTGTCAGTCCTTCGCCGCGCTGTCCCTGGACCCGCCGCTGGTGCTGTTCTGCGCGGGCAAGGAGTCCCGGTCGCTGCCGGTGATCCGGGCGGCCGGGGTGTTCGCGGTGAACGTGCTCGCCGGGGAGCAGCAGGGACTGTCCACTGTGTTCGGTCGCAGTGGGCCGGACAAGTTCGCCGGAGTGGACTGGAGTCCGACGGAGAGCGGATCGCCGTTGCTGGCCGGGGTGCTGACCTGGGTGGACTGCGTGCTGCGGACCGAGCACGAGGCCGGGGACCACGTGATCGTGGTCGGTGAGGTGCGTGCGCTGGGACCGGTCAACGACGGGCGGCCGCTGCTGTTCTACCGGGGACGGTACGCGGCCACCGACGGCGGCGGTGAGCCGTCGGGACCGTTGGAGGAGCTGGTCACCTGGCCCCGGCCGACCGACTGGGTGTGAAGCCGAGAAGCTCGGTGAGGCGGGCGAGGTGCTGCTCCGGGCTGCCGAACAGCTGGGCGCTGCCGTGCGCGCGTTTGAAGAACAGGTGCGCCTCGTGTTCCCAGGTGATCGCGATGCCGCCGTGCAGCTGGATCATCTCACCGGCCACTGTGGACAATGCCTCGGAGCAGTGCACCTTGGCCAGGGCGGCCGGTGCGGGGCCGGGGTTGAGCAGGGCGTGCAGGGCGGCCGAGCGGGCGGTCTCCACGGTGAGGTGCAGGTCGGCGAGGCGGTGCTTGATCGCCTGGAAGGAGCCGATCGGGCGGCCGAACTGCACCCGGGTCTTCGTGTAGTCGACCGTGCGGGCCAGGGCTTCGGCGGCGATCTCGGCCTGCTCGTAGGCCAGCAGCGTGACCGCCAGGTCGCGGAGCGCGCCGGGGTCGGCCGGGCCGAGGTGCTCGGCCGGGGTGTCGGCGCACTCGACGGTGGCCAGCGGGCGGGTGGGGTCCAGGGCGTAGGAGTCCACGCGGAAACAGGTCCTGGGCAGCAACAGCGCCGGACCGGTGCTGGTTCGGGCCAGGACCAGGGTGAGGTCACCGTCCAGGACGTAGTGCGCGGTGCCGGTCAATGTGCCGTCGTAGGCGCAGGCCGGAGTGTCCCAGTGTCCTTCGTGGTCGGTCCAGGCCAGGGTCGCCGGTTCGCCGGCCGCGATGCGGGGGAGCAGGCGGGCGCAGGCCTCCTGGTTTCCGGTGGCCAGGATGGCCTGGGCGGCCAGCGTCGAACTGAGCAACGGGTTGGGGGTGAGCCGGAGCTCGCCGAGCGCGACCGCCACCTCGGCCGGGCCGCCGCCCTGGCCGCCGTAGGTGTCCGGAATGGACAGTCCGAGGTCGATTTCCCGGCGGCCCCGGGAGAGCGCGGAGCGGATGGCGGCGCGCAGGGCCAGTTGTTCCTCGGTCAGTCCCAGGTCCATGGTTCCTCCGTGAGCGCGGCCAGCACCCGGCCGCGGTGGTGGTCCTGGGTGCCCCAGCTGGTGCGCAGGGCGCGGACCAGGGTGAGCCAGCGGCTGAGCGGATATTCCCGGGTGTAGCCGATCGCGCCGTGCAGTTGCAGCGCGGTCCTGGCGGTGCGGTGCGCGGCCTCGGCGGCGGCGACCCTGGCCGCGGAGACGTCGCGGGCGGTCAGGGTGAGCGCGGCGGCGTTGGTGAGGGGGCGGGCCAGTTCGAGGGCCACGTGGGTGTCGGCGAGGCGGTGCTGGACCGCCTGGAACGCGCCGATCGGACGGCCGAACTGGGTGCGGGCCTTGGCGTGCCGGAGGGTGAGCTCCAGCATGCCGCGGGCGGCGCCGAGCAGTTGCGCGGCGGTGGCCAGGGTGGCGAGGTTGAAGGCCCGCGCGGCGGCTTCGCGGACGGCGGGGCCGGTGGCGAGGGGTTCGGCAGGCGTGATGTGGTGGAGGTGACGGCGGGGGTCGACGGAGGCTTGTGCCGGGCCGGGTTCGCCCGCGGCGAGGGTGTCCCCGTCGAGGTGGAAGTAGCGGTCGGCGGCCAGCGCGAGTGGCGCGTGGGGCGGCATCACCAGCGCTGCCCGGGTGCCGGAAACCAGTTCGGCCAACAGTTCTGGGTGCTGGCTCAGCAGCACCGGTAGGGCGGCCAGGGTGTCGGCGAGTGGGCCGGGGACGGCGTGGTGGCCCAGTTCCTCCACCGCCACCACCAGGTCGATCGGCTCCGCGCCCAGCCCGCCGTGCCGCTCCGGGATCAGCAGCGCCGGGACGCCCAGCTCGACCAGGGCAGGCCACGGGTCCGCGGTGGCGTCCAGGGCGGTGTGCAGGGACTTGGCGAACTCGGTCTGCTCCGGGGTGAGGGCGAATCTCATCGCGGGCTCCTGGGCAGGCCGAGCAGGCGTTCGGCCACCACCGTGCGCTGGATCTCGTTGGTGCCCGCGTAGATCGGCCCGGCCAGCGCGAACAGCCAGCCGTGGGACCACTCGCCGTCCAGCTCGGCCTCCGCGCCCAGCAGCTCCAAGGCGGTCTCGTGCAGGTCCAGGTCCAGCTCCGACCAGAACAGCTTGCCTGCACTGGACTCCGCGCCCAGCTCACCGCCCTCGGCCAGGCGGGTGACGGTGGCCAGGGTGTGCAGCCGGTAGGACTGCGCGCCGATCCAGGCGTCCACCACCCGGTCCCGCAGGCCGGGGTCCTCCCTGCGCTGCCACAGTTCCACGAGTTTGCGGGCGGTGGCCTGGAAACGGCCGGGGCTGCGCAGGGACAGCCCGCGTTCGTTGGCCGAGGTGCTCATCGCCACCCGCCAGCCGTCTCCCGGCGCGCCAAGGACATCGACGTCCGGCACGAAGACCTCGTCCAGGAAGATCTCGGCGAAGCCCGGTTCGCCGTCCAGTTGCGGGATCGGGCGCACGGTCACGCCGGGGGCGCGCAGGTCGAACAGGAAGTAGGTCAGGCCGCGGTGGCGCTCGGCGGCCGGGTCAGTGCGGAACAGGCCGAAGGCGCGGTCGGCGAAGGCGGCCCGCGAGCTCCACGTCTTCTGCCCGGACAGCAGCCAGCCGCCGTCGGTTCGCCTTGCCCTGCTACGGATCCCGGCCAGGTCGCTGCCCGCCTCGGGTTCGGACCAGGCCTGCGCCCACACCTGCTCGGCACTGGCCATCGGCGGTAGCAGGCGGCGCCGTTGCTCCTCGGTGCCGTGCGTGAACAGGGTGGGGGCCAGTAGGAAGATGCCGTTCTGGCTGACCCGGACCGGTGCGCCCGCGGCGTAGTAGGCCTCCTCGAACAGCAGCCAGTGCAGCAGCGAGGCGTCCCGGCCGCCGAACTCCTTGGGCCAGCTCACCACCGACCAGCGGTGCCGGGCCAGCGTGCGTTCCCAGTCGCGGTGGGCGGCGAACCCCTCCGCCGTGTCCAGTGACGGCAGCCGCCCGGGGGTGTGCGCGGCCAGCCATTCCGTTGCCTCGGCCCGGAAAGCGCGGGACTCGGCGTCCAGGGTCAGGTCCACCTCAGCCGCCCGCGCGCATCGACCGGGCGTCCAGACCCGCCAAGGCGTCCGGGCTGGTCTCCGCGTTGTGCGCGTGCGCCAGGTGGTGCAGGCCGAACACCGAGTCCATGCCGGCCCGCTGGCCCATCAGGTCCTCGCACTGGTTCACCGCGCGCTTGGCCAGCGCCAGCCCGAACTGCGGCATCCGGGCGATCCGCTCGGCCAGTGCGAACGTGGACTCGGCCAGCTCGGCGCGCGGCACCACCCGGCTCACCATGCCCCACTCGTAGGCGCGGGCCGCGCTGAACCGGTCCCCGGTGAACAGCACCTCCTTCGCTGCCCTGGGACCCAGCGCCCACGGGTGCGCGAAGTACTCCACCCCGGGAATGCCCATGCGCACCACCGGATCGGCGAAGAACGCGTCCTCCGCCGCGACGATCAGGTCGCACACCCAGGCCAGCATCAGCCCGCCCGCGATGCACGCGCCCTGCACCATCGCGACCATCGGTTTGGGGATCTCCCGCCAACGCCGGCACATGCCGAGGTAGACCTCCATCTCCCTGGCATACCGGCGATCCCCGCCCTCGCGGTCGGTGTGGTCCCACCACAGCACGGCTTTCCGGTCGAACGCGGTGTCCGCGTCCCGGCCGGGACTGCCGATGTCGTGGCCCGCGGAGAAGTGCTCGCCCGCACCGGCCAGCACGATCACCTTGACCTCGGGATCGTTGACCGCGCGGGCGAACGCCTCGTCCAGGGCGTAGGTCATCGCCGAGTTCTGCGCGTTGCGGTACTCCGGGCGGTTCATCGTGACCACCGCCACCGCGTCCCTGCGGACGTACTCGACCACCATCAGCTCTCCTCGCGCAACCGCTGTTTGAGCACCTTGCCCGCGGCGTTCCTGGGCAGCGAGGCCCGGAACTCCACCGTGCGCGGCACCTTGAAGTTGGCCAGCCTCGCCTTGCAGAACCCGATGACGTCCGAAGTGGACAGTCGAGCGCCGGGACTGGTGACCACGACCGCGTGGCCCACCTCGCCCAGGCGCTGGTCCGGCACCCCGATCACCGCCGACTCGGCCACCCCGTCCAGCCTGGACAGGGCCTGCTCGACCTCGGCGGGGTAGACGTTGAAGCCGCCGCAGATGTACATGTCCTTGAGCCGGTCGGTGATGGTGAGGTAGCCACGTTCGTCCACCCGGCCGAGGTCACCGGTGTGCAGCCAGCCCTCGGCGTCCACCGCGGCCGCCGTCGCGACCGGATCGTCCAGGTAGCCCAGCATCAGGTTGGGGCCGCGCAACAACACCTCGCCGTTGGGTGCCAGCCGCAGCTCGAACCCGGCCGCCGGACGGCCGCAGGTGGTGGCCACGGTGACCGGATCGTCCTCGGGACGGCACATGGTGGCCACCACCGCCTCGGTCAGCCCGTACGCGGTGAGCACGGTGTCGAAGCCCAGCTCAGTCCGCATCCGCTCCACCAGCCGCACCGGCACCACCGCCGCCCCGGTCACCGCCAGCCGCAACGAGGACAGGTCCGCCGAACGGGGGTGGTCGAGCAGGGACTGGTAGATGGTGGGCGCGCCGGGCAGCACGGTGATCCGCTCCCGCTCGATCAGCCGCACCGTCTCCGCCGGGCGGAACACCGCCTGTGGCACCAGGGTCGCGCCGGTGAGCAGGCAGGCCAGGATGCCGATCTTGTAGCCGAAGCTGTGGAAGAACGGGTTCACCACCAGGTACCGGTCGCCCGCGCGCAACCCGGCCAGCTCGGCCCAGGCCGCCGCCACCCTCAGCGACTGGCGGTGCGCGCTCATCGCGCCCTTGCTGCGGCCGGTGGTGCCGGAGGTGAACAGGATGTCGCTGACCTCGTTGCCCCGCACCGACTCCGCCCGCTCCGTCACCTCGGCCAGCGGCACCGGTGAGCCGGACAACCCGGGTGCGGCCGGGTCGGCCGGGAGGCGCAACACGGTGCGCAGACCCGGTGGCAGGCCCACTTTCTCCAGTTCGGCGAGGTGGTCCACGCCGAGGAACTCCTCGGCCACCACCAGCGCCCTGGCCCCGCTGCGCCGGAGCAGGTCCTGGGTTTCCGTTGCGGTGAAACGGGTGTTGACCGGAACCAGGGTGCCGCCCGCGTACAGCGCGCCCAGCGCGGCGACCACCCAGTGCGCGGTGTTCGGGCCGAGCACCGCCACCCGCTCGCCGGGAGCCAGGCCCGCGCCGAGGAACACCCCGGCCGCGGTGCGCACCCGGCCCAGCAGACCGGTGAAGTTCCAGCGCACCTCGCCGTCCACCACGGCCTCGGCCGCGCCGAACCGCTGCGCCGCCGAGTGCAGCGCCGCGGGGATGGTGCTGGGATTCACCGAACACCTCCAAGCAAGTGCTTGGTAGGCTAGCCTACGCAGGTCGGTGCGCCTTGAGAAGCCTGGAGGCCGACATGGATCCGTTCCGGCGCTCGGTCAGGGACTGGCTCACGGCCAACCTGACCGGCGATTTCGCGGCCCTGCGCGGACTTGGCGGCCCCGGCCGCGAGCACGAGGCATTCGAGCAGCGGCTGGCCTGGGACCGGCACCTGGCCGCGGCGGGCTGGACCTGCCTCGGCTGGCCGGTCGAGCACGGCGGACGTGGCCTGCCGGTGGCCCAGCAGGTGATCTTCCACGAGGAGTACGCGCGAGCCGAGGCCCCGGCCAGGGTGAGCCACGTGGGCGAGGAACTGCTGGGGCCCACGCTGATCGCCTTCGGTTCACCCGAACAGCGGCAGCGGTTCCTGCCCGGCATCGCCGCAGTGCGCGAGCTGTGGTGCCAGGGCTACTCCGAACCGGAGGCCGGTTCCGACCTGGCCGCGGTGCGCACCTCAGCCCACCTGGACGGCGGCGAATGGGTGGTCACCGGCCAGAAGGTGTGGACCTCGCTCGCCCATCTGGCCCAGTGGTGCTTCGCGCTGGTGCGCACCGAACCCGGGTCGCGGCGGCAGGCCGGGCTGTCCTACCTGCTGATCCCGATGGACCAGCCCGGCGTGCGGGTGCGGCCGATCCGGCAGCTCACCGGCACCGCCGAGTTCAACGAGGTCTTCTTCGAACAGGCCCGCACCCCGGCGGAACTCGTTGTGGGCCAACCGGGTGACGGTTGGCGGGTGGCCATGGGCACCCTCGCCGTGGAGCGGGGCGCGGCGACGCTGGGGCAGCAGGTCGGGTTCGGCAACGAGCTGGCCGCGCTGGTCGAGGTGGCCAGGCAGACCGGCGCGCTGGCCGAGCCCGGCATCCGGGAACGGTTGACCAGGGCCTGGATCGGACTGGAGGTCATGCGCGCGCAGGCGCTGCGCACCATGTCCGGTCCGGGCACCGGGTTCGAGGCCTCGGTGGCCAAGCTGTGCTGGTCCCGCTGGCACCGGGGACTCGGCGAGCTGGCGATGGCGGTGCGCGGCGGGGCCGGGCTGACCGCGCCCGGTGACCTGGACCGGTGGCAGCGGCTGTTCCTGTTCAGCCGGGCGGACACCATCTACGGCGGGTCCGACGAGATCCAGCGCAACATCATCGCCGAGCGGATTCTGGGGCTGCCCAAGGAGGTTCGGCCGTGAAGCCACCAGCGGGACACGGGCTGCTGACCGGCAAGGTCGCGGTGGTCACCGCCGCCGCCGGCACCGGGATCGGGTCGGCCACCGCGGAACGCTGCCTGCTGGAGGGCGCGGCGGTGGTGGTCAGCGACTGGCACCAGCGGCGACTGGCCGAGACGGTCGAGCGGCTGGCCGCCGAGCACGGCGAGCAGGTCACCGGCATTCCCTGCGACGTCACCGACGAGAGCCAGGTGCAGGCCCTGTTCACCGGCGCGGCTGTCCACTTCGGACGGATCGACGTGGTGGTGAACAACGCCGGCCTCGGCGGCACCGCCTCGGTGCTGGAGATGACCGACGAGCAGTGGCAGCGGGTCCTCGACGTCACCCTGAACGGGACCTTCCGCTGCACCAGGGCCGCGCTGCGGCTGATGGTCGAGCAGGGCGGCGGCGGCGCGATCGTGAACAACGCCTCGGTGATCGGGTGGCGCGCCCAGGCAGGGCAGGCGCACTACGCTGCGGCCAAGGCCGGCGTGATGGCGTTCACCCGGTGCACCGCGCTGGATGTGGCCCAGCACGGGATCCGGGTGAACGCGGTCGCGCCCAGCCTGGCCGCACACCCCTTTCTGGCCAAGGTGACCAGCGACGAGCTGCTCACCGAACTGGCCGGGCGGGAGGCGTTCGGCCGGGCGGCGCAGCCCTGGGAGGTGGCCACCGTGATGGTGTTCCTGGCCAGCGACTACGCCACCTACCTCACCGGCGAGGTGCTGTCGGTGAGCAGCCAGCACCCGTGAGAAGGAGAGCAGTGACAGCGAAACGTGCCCCCGAGAGCGGATCGCAGCGCCGCGCGGAACTGCTCGCGCTGGCCGCGCGGCTGTTCGCCGACCGCGGCTACCGGGCGACCACGGTCCGCGACATCGCCGACGCGGCAGGCATCCTCTCCGGCAGCCTGTACCACCACTTCGACTCGAAGGAGTCGATGGCCGATGAGATCCTGCGCAACTTCCTCGACGAGCTCTTCGGCCGCTACCGGGAGATCGAGGCGGGCGAGCTGGGGCCGCGGCAGCGCCTGGAACAGGTGGTGATCACCTCCTTCGAGTGCATCGACGCCCACCACGCCGAGGTGGCGATCTACCAGAACGAGGCCAAGCACCTGGCCCAGCAGGAACGCTTCGCCTACCTCGGTGACCACAACGTGGAGTTCCGCAAGCTGTGGGTCGGCATCCTGGAGGACGGGGTGCGCGCCGGGGTGTTCCGGCCGGACCTGGATGTCGAGCTGGTGTACCGGTTCGTCCGGGACACGGTGTGGGTCGCGGTGCACTGGTACCGCCCCGACGGCGCGCTCTCCGCAGGCGATGTGGCCCGGCAGTACCTCGGCATCCTGCTCGAAGGCATCGCCACCCGGCGGCGCCCGGTCCGAAAGTCCTAGTCACAAGGAGGATCCCCGTGCCCGAGGCGTACCTCATCGACGCAGTACGCACTCCGGTCGGTCGCCGGGGCGGCGGACTCAGCACGATCCACCCGGCTGACCTGGGCGCCCACGTGATCACCGCCCTGTTCGAGCGCACCACCGCCGATCCGTCCGAAGTGGACGATGTGATGTTCGGCTGCGTGGACACCATCGGCGCCCAGGCCGGCGACATCGCCCGCACCGCCTGGCTGGTCGCGGGCTACCCGGAGCAGGTGCCGGGCGTGACGGTGGACCGCCAGTGCGGCTCCAGCCAGCAGGCCCTGCACTTCGCCGCCCAGGCGGTGATGAGCGGGACGGCGGACCTGGTGGTGGCGGGCGGGGTGCAGAGCATGAGCCGCATCCCGATCGGCTCGGCGATGACCGTCGGCGAACAGTTCGGCGACCCCAGCCCGACGGCCCTCTCACCCGGCTGGGCGCACCGGTACGGCGATGAGGAGCTGTCCCAGTTCCGGGCGGCGGACCACATCGCGGTGCGGTGGGAGATCAGCCGAGCGGAGATGGAGGAGTTCGCGCTGGCCAGCCACGAGCGGGCGGTGACGGCGCGGGCGGAGGGACGGTTCGACTGCGAGATCGTGGACTGCGGCGAGCTGACCGAGGACGAGTGCCCGCGCCCGGACACCTCGTTGGCGCGGATGGCCGAGCTGAAACCGTTGCGGGACAACGGTCGGATCACCGCGGCGTTGTCCAGCCAGCTGGCGGACGGGGCCAGCGCGGTGCTGGTGGCCTCGGAAGATGCGGTGCGGCGCTTCGGATTGCGGCCCCGGGCGCGGGTGCACCACCTGTCAGCGCGGGGGGCGGATCCGGTGGCGATGTTGACCGCGCCGATCCGGGCCACCCGGCATGCGTTGCGGAAGGCGGGGATGGGGGTGGCGGACATTGACCTGTTCGAGGTCAATGAGGCGTTCGCGAGTGTGGTGCTGGCTTGGGCGCGGGAGTTGGGGGTGCCGTTGGGGAAGGTGAACGTGAATGGCGGGGGGATCGCGTTGGGGCATCCGATTGGGGCTACGGGGACGAAGTTGACGGCGACGTTGTTGAACGAGCTGGAGCGGAGTGGGGGGCGGTTCGGGTTGCAGACGATGTGCGAGGGTGGGGGGCAGGCGAACGTGACGATCATCGAGCGGCTGGGGGAGTGACTGGGGTCTGCCCGTCCGGCGAGGACATTCTTTTGGTCTTGGGTTTTCAAGCAAGAGCAACAGTCAAGAGCGTCCTCGCCGGACGGGCAGAGATCAAAGCATGGGGGGGAAAATCAAAGTCACAGTCAAAGGCCAAGACGCAGGCGGGTCTTGAGGTTCCCCATGCCCGTCAACCTTCCGAAATCGAACCACATCCCAGCGAGCAGCCGCCGTTGCGTGGCGTGGCTTTGGCGGCGGTTGCTGTGAGCGTCTGCTCGCTGGGATGTGGTGCGATGTCTCCAGGTTGACGGGCATGGGGAACCTCAAGACTTCGGGCAAGTTTTCGAAAAGCCAGCCCGTCGCTTGGTTCGCTGGGCTTCGCCCGTGCGGTCGTGGTGGTTCTAGGCTGGGGTGAAGTAGTCGCGGGGGTTGGTGATCAGCATCTGGTCGATGTCGGCTTGGGAGACGCCCTGGGCGAGCAGGGCGGGGATGACCGTGTCGGAGAGGTAGTCGTAGCGCCAGTTCGGCAGGATCTGTTCCTTGAGGCCGGGTGGGAACCAGTCGATGTGACTGCAGCTGTCCTGGGACAGGACCATGCGTTCGGCGTAGCCCGCTTCGCAGAGGGCGCGGACGGTTTCGATCCGCTGGTCGGCGGGGAGCATCAGGTCCAGGCCGAAGCGGTCCATGCCGAGGTAGGAGCCGTTGTCCGCCAGGCGTTTCAGCAGGTCCAGGTCGGCGGTGTCGCCTACGTGGCCGAGGATCACGCGGGAGAGGTCGACGCCTTCTGACTTGAGCAGGGCCTGGACTTCTCGCGGGGTGTCGTTGGTGGTGCTGGTGTGCACGGTGATCGGGGCGCCGGTGTGGTGGTGGGCGGCGATCACCGCGCGCAGGACCCTGGTGACGTCCGGGGTGAGGCCGTGCAGGTCGGCGGCGCACTTGAGGAAGGCGGCGCGGACGCCGGTGCCGGCGATGCCTTCGGTGAGGTCGTGGATGAACAGCGGGATCAGCGGGTCGTCGCCGCCGAGGATGGTGCCGGGGCCCCGGTGGTGCAGGCTCAGGGGCACGTCGCGGTAGGTGTACAGGCCGGTGGCGACGATGATGTTGAGGTCGGGGACCCGTGCCGACACCCGGAGCAGGCGGGGCAGGTCGCGGCCGAGGCCGAGGACGGTGGGGTCGGCGATGGTGGTGATGCCGGTGGCGTGCAGGGCGCGCAGGCGGGTGGCGGCGGCCTCGACCTCGGCTTCCTCGTCCCACAGGTGCGGGTAGTTGGCCATCAGCTCGGTGTCCTGGACGAACACGTGCTCGTGCATCAGGGTCCGGCCGAGCTGGTCGAGATCCTTGGCGCCGCTGACGGTGGGCACGGTGGGCATGTCCTTCTGCATACCAGCCGGGCGGGTGTGGTGCGATGGGCCGGCACGGTCAAGGAGGCGGTATGACGAGTCAGCGGGCGGGGCAGGTGCTCGGCGCGAACCTGCGGGAGCGGCGGGAGGCGCTGGGCATATCCCTGTCGGAGCTGGCCCGCCGGTCCGGGATCGCCAAGGGCACGCTGTCCCAGCTGGAGTCCGGGTCGGGCAACCCGACCATCGAGACAGTGTTCAGTTTGTCGAACGCTTTGGATGTGCCGGTGTCGGACCTGCTGACCGAGGCGGTCGATCCGGACGTGGTGGTGGTGCGCTCGGCCGACCTGGAGGTGCTCAGCGGGGAGGCGGTCGACCTGCGGCTGCTGCGCCGGATCGAGCACGGCGGGGCGGTGGTGGAAGTCTACGACCAGCGGGTGCGGCCGGGAGTGGTGCAGGAATCCGCAGGTCATCCCGGGTTTGAGCACACCGCGGTGGTGACCGGGACGCTGCGGGTGACCGTGCACGGGCGGGCGCACGAGATCGGACCGGGGGACTATGTGAGCTTCCGGGCCGGGACGCCGCACCAGTACGCCGCGGTGGACGGCGAGGTGCGGTCGGTGCTGTTGCTGGAGCATCCGGCGGAGTAGTCGCCGTTGACGGCGGCGAGCGCGGGACCTAGCCTCGGGATCGTTCATTTTACTGAACGGTGGGAGGTGGGTGTGCAGCCGGACGTCGTGGTGGTCGGGGCGGGGATGGTCGGGGCGGCGTGCGCCTACGCGCTGCGGCGGGCCGGGTTGCGGGTCGAGGTGCTGGATCGCGGGGCGCCGGCTTCGGGGACCACGGCGGCGGGGGAGGGGAACGTGCTGGTCTCGGACAAGGAGCCGGGGCCGGAACTGGAGCTGGCGGTGGAGTCGCGGCGGCGGTGGCCGGAGCTGCTGGCGGAGCTGGGGCGGGCGGCGACCGGGGCGAGCGGCGCGGCGGCCGGGCTCGGTGGTGCGGCGGCTGAGTCGGGCGGTGCGCTGGCTGGGCAGGGCGGTGCGCTGGCTGGGTCGGGTGGCGGGGCGGCTGGAAGCGGCGGCTCGCTGGCTGGGCCGGTTGGTGACGCGGCGTTGGCCGAGCTGGCCGGGGTCGAGTGGGAGGCCAAGGGCGGGCTGACCGTGGCCACCGGCGACCCGGGGCCGCTCTACGACTTCGCGGCGGCGCAGCGGGACGCCGGGGTCGACGCCAGGGTGGTGGACGATCCGTGGGCGCTGGAGCCGCACCTGACCCGGCGGGTCACCGGGGCCGTGCACTACCCGGAGGACGCCCAGGTTCAGCCGGTGCTGGCGGCGATGGCGTTGTTGCGGGGGATTCCGGTGCGGACCGGGCTGACGGCGCTGGGGCTGGTGTCCGGTGGGGTGCTGACCAGTGCCGGGGTCATCCGGTGTGGGGCGGTGGTGAACGCCTGTGGGCCGTGGGCCGGGGAGTTCGCGGCGCGGGCCGGCGCGCCGATCAGGGTGTTGCCGCGGCGGGGCATGGTGCTGGTGACCGGGCCGTTGCCGGATGTGGTGGCGCACAAGGTTTATGACGGCGACTACGTCGGGGCGGTGGCCAGCGGGGAGGCCGCGTTGCAGACCTCGGCGGTGGTGGAGGCCACTCGGGCGGGGACGGTGTTGATCGGGTCCAGCCGGGAGCGGGTGGGGTTCGACGACACCGTGCGGGTGCGGGTGTTGCGGGAGCTGGCGGTCAAGGCGATGGCGTTGTTCCCGGTGCTGGGCGGGGTGCCGGTGATGCGGGCCTACGGGGGTTTCCGGCCCTATGCGCCGGATCATCTGCCGATCATCGGGGCGGATCCGCGGGTGCCCGGGTTGTGGCACGCCACCGGGCATGAGGGAGCGGGGATCGGGTTGGCCCCCGCGACCGGGGAACTGTTGGCGGACTTGGTGCTGGGGCGGGCACCGCGGGTGGATCCGCGGCCGTTCCGGGTGGATCGGGCGGCGGTGCTGGGATGAGCGGGCGGGGCCGGACTGTCCAGGTGGTCGTGGACGGGGTGGCGGTTGAGGCGGTGGCTGGGCAGAGCGTGGCGGGGTTGTTGATCGGGATGGGGCGGGCGTCCTGGCGGAGCACTCGGCGGGACGGGCGGCCGCGCGGGGTGTTCTGCGGGATCGGGGTGTGTTTCGACTGCCTGGTCGTGGTGAACGGGGTGCCGGATGTGCGGGCCTGCCAACGGGTGCTGGCCGACGGCGACGTGGTGCGGGTGCAGGACGGCGCGGAGATCGCGGAGGTGTGATGGACCGGGTGGTGGTGGTCGGCGCGGGGCCCGCGGGGCTGGCGGCGGCGTGGGCGGCGGCTTCCGCTGGGGTGCCGGTGTTGTTGGTGGACAGCGGGTCCGCGGTGGGTGGGCAGTACCGGCGGCAGTCGGGGGTGCGGGCGGCGCGGGTGCCTGCGCATCCGTTGATTGAGTGGTGGCCGGAGACCTCGGTGTGGGCGATGGAGCCGGTGGCGGGCGGGCATCGGTTGCGGTTGCAGACCGGGGCCGCGGACGCGCCTGGCCGGACCATGTCCACTGTGGACACTCGGGCGCTGGTGGTCGCCACGGGGGCCTACGACCGGGTGTTGCCGTTCCCCGGGTGGGATCTGCCGGGGGTGTACACAGCGGGGGCGGCGCAGGCGCTGGCCAAGGGGCAGGGGGTCGCGGTCGGGCGGCGGGTGCTGGTGGGTGGGACCGGGCCTTTTCTGCTGCCGGTGGCTGGGTCGCTGCTTGAGGTGGGTTCCCGGGTGGTGGGGTTGGTGGAGGCCAACGGGGTTTCCGGTGCGGTGGGGTGGGCACGGGATCCGTTGGGGGCCTTGGGGAAGCTGGGCGAGCTGGCGGGGTACGGGGCGGTGCTGGCGCGGGGGCGGGTGCCGGTGCGGTTCGGCGCCGCGGTGGTGGCCGCGCACGGGGACTCCCGGGTGGAGGCGGTGACGGTGGCCCGGCTGGATGCCGGATGGCGGGTGGTGGCCGGGAGCGAGCGGGTTGTTGAGGTTGACGCGGTGTGCCTGGGGTTCGGGTTCACCGCGCAGCTTGAACTGGCCGTCTCGGCCGGGTGCCGGATCCAGGACGGGGCCGTGCTGGTCGACTCCGCGCAACGGACCTCGGTGCCGGGGGTGTTCGCGGCGGGCGAGGTGACCGGGATCGCCGGCGCCGGGCCCGCCTCGGCCGAGGGCACGGTGGCCGGATGTGCCGCCGCGGCACGGCTGGGGCGGAAGGTCGCGGCACCGGCGGCGGCGCTGCGGCTGGTGCGGGACGGGCGGCGGTTCGGGCGAGCTTTGGCCGCCGCCCATCCGGTGCGGAACGGTTGGCGCACTTGGCTTTCCGCGGACACCGTGGTGTGCCGGTGCGAGGACGTCCGGATGTCCGACTTGTGTGCCGCGCTGGCACAGGGTGCGCTGGGCATGCGGGCGGTGAAGCTCGTCAGCCGGGCCGGGCTCGGGCTGTGTCAGGGCAGGGTCTGCGGACGCAACGTCGGGGAGCTCGCCGGCACCCCGTTCACGCAGAACCGGCCGATCGCGGTACCGGTGCGCCTGAGTGATCTGGCCGCCGTCGAGGACGAGGAGGAGCTGAGTTGAGCACGGAGAAGCTGGACGGCGTGATCGTGGCGACCGCGTTGCCCTACGCCGAGGACCCCGCCGCGCCCGCCGGACTGCGGCCCGACCTGGACCGCTACGCCGAGCACTGCCGCTGGCTGGTGGCCAACGGCTGCCGCGGCGTCGGACCCAACGGCTCGCTCGGCGAGTACTCCTCGCTCACCGACGCCGAACGCCGCGCGGTGGCCCGCACCGCCATCGAGGCGGTGGGGGACAACGGGATCGTCGTGGTCGGCGTGCACGGCGCGGGCGCGCACCAGGCCCGGCACTGGGCCGAGCTGGCGGCCGAGGACGGAGCGCACGGCGTGTTGTGCCTGCCGCCGACGATGTACCGGGCCAACCCCGGCGAGGTGCTGCACCACTTCGCCGAGGTGGCCAAGGCCGGACTGCCGATCATGGTCTACAACAACCCGATCGACACCAAGGTCGACCTCACCCCCGCGCTGCTCGCCGAGATCGCCCAGATCGAGCACGTGGTGGCGGTCAAGGAGTTCTCCGGCGACGTGCGGCGGGTGCTGGAGATCAGGGAACAGGCGCCGGAGCTGACCGTGGTGGCCGGGGCCGACGACGTGGTGCTGGAAAGCCTGTTGATGGGCGCCACCGGGTGGTTCGCCGGGTTCCCCAACGTCTTCCCCGCCGAGTCCGCCCGGCTCTACCAGCTTGCCACCCAAGGGAAACTGGCCGAGGCCAGGGCGCTGTACGAGCCGCTGGTGGCCGCCTTCCGGTGGGACTCGCGCACCGAGTTCGTGCAGGCCATCAAGTACGGCATGGACCACGTCGGCCGCTACGGCGGACCCTGCCGCCCGCCCCGCGGACCGCTCGCCCCCGCCCAGCTGGACCGGTTGCGCGCGGACATGGACCGGGCCGTCGACTCGCTGCGGGCGGGCTGAGGTGCGCGCGGCCCGGTACTTCAGCGCGGTCGACTCACACACCGAGGGCATGCCCACCAGGGTGATCACCGGCGGCGTCGGCGTCATCCCCGGCGAGACCATGGCCGCGCGCCGCGAGCACTTCGTGCAACACCTCGACCACATCCGCGAACTGCTGGTCAACGAACCCCGCGGCCACGCCTCGATGAGCGGGGCCATCCTGCAACCGCCCACCATCGACGGGGCCGACTGGGGAGTGCTCTACATCGAGGCCTCCGGCTGCCTGCCCATGTGCGGGCACGGCACCATCGGCGTGGCCACCGTGCTGGTGGAGACCGGCATGGTCGAGGTCACCGAACCCCTGACCAGGGTGCGCCTGGACACCCCGGTCGGTTTGGTCGTCGCCGAGGTGGAGGTGCGGGCCGGGCGGGCGAGCAACGTCACCATCCGCAACGTGCCCGCCTACACCGACCGCCTGGACGCCACCGTGGAGGTCCCCGGCTACGGCAAGCTCCGCTACGACCTGGGCTACGGCGGCAACTTCTACGCCATCCTGCCGCTGGCGCAGCTCGGCATCCCGTTCGAGCGCAACGAGAAGGACCGCATCCTGGCCGCCGGACTGTCCATCATGGACGCCATCAACACCACCGCCCGCCCGGTGCACCTCCTCGACGCGAACATCAACGGCTGCAAGCACGTCCAGTTCACCGCGCCCGGCCGCGGCGGCGGGCACGCCCGCAACGCGATGGCCATCCACCCCGGCTGGTTCGACCGATCCCCCTGCGGCACCGGAACATGCGCGCGGATGGCGGTGCTGCACAGCAGGGGCGAGCTCGAGGTCGGCGCGGACTTCGTCAACGAGTCCTTCATCGGCACCCGCTTCACCGGGCGGATCGTCGAGGAGACCACCGTGGCCGACCGGCCCGCGATCATCCCCGCCGTCACCGGACGGGCCTGGATCACCGGCATGGGCCAGTACCTGCTCGACCCGACCGATCCGTTCCCGAGGGGGTTCGTGCTGTGAGCACCATCGTCTCCACCAGTCCGCAGCGGCCCGGCGACATCGTGCTGGAGACCGCCGCCCTGGACCGGGCCGCCGTCGAGGCCACCGTGGCCAAGGCCCGCCAGGCCGGACGGGACTGGGAGGACGCCGGTCCCGCCGCCCGCTCGGCCGCGCTGACCGCGGCCGTCACCGAGTTCGAGCGGGAGGCCGAAGCGCTGGCCGCGCTGATCGTGCGCGAGGTCGGCAAACCGAAGCAGGAAGCCGTCGCCGAGGTCGCCAGGTCCATCGCGATCCTGCGCTACTACGCCCAGCAGGCCTACGACCCGGCAGGCGAGACCTACCCGACCGGCGGCGGCCTGGCCTTCACCACCCGCCGCGCCCGCGGCGTGGCCGGACTGGTCACCCCGTGGAACTTCCCCCTGGCCATCCCGGTGTGGAAGCTCGCCCCCGCGCTGGCCGCGGGCAACGGGGTGGTGGTCAAGCCCGCGCCGGAGGCCACCGCGGTCGCCCAGCACATCGCCACCTTGCTCGACCGGGTGCTGCCCGCCGGACTGTTCGCCGTCACCCCCGGCGGCGCGGAAACCGGGTCGGCGCTGCTGGACGCGGTGGACGTGGTGTCCTTCACCGGCTCCACCACGGTCGGCCGGATCATCGCCGCGGCCGCCGCCCAGCGCGGCATCCCGGTGCAGGCCGAGATGGGTGGACTGTCCGCGACCATCGTGCTGCCGGATGCCGACCTGGACCGCGCCGCGGCCGACGTGGCCCGCGCCGCCATGGGCTACGCCGGGCAGAAGTGCACCGCCACCAAACGGATCTTCGTCGTCGGCGACCCCGGCCCGTTCACCGAACGCCTGGCAGCCGCGGTCAGCGGGCTGCGCCTGGCTGATCCCGCCGACAGCCCCGACCTCGGGCCGGTGATCACCGAGGGCGCGCGCAAGCAGGTGCGCACCGCCGCCGCGGCCGCCGAAGCCGCCGGTGGACGGCTGCTCACCACGCCGTACCTGGACGCCGCCGACGGCTGGTACGTGCGCCCGGTGGTGGTGGACCGGCTCGCCCCGGACGCGCCGCTGTTCCACCAGGAGGTCTTCGGCCCCATCGCCGCGCTGGCCGGGGTGGCGAGCGTCGACGAGGCGTTCGAGCGGGCCAACGGCACCCAGTTCGGCCTGGTCACCTCGGTCTACACCGCCGACCTCGGCGCGGCGCTGACCGCGGTGCGGCGCAGCGAGTCCGGCATGGTCAAGGTCAACCTGCCGACCAACGGCGTGGACTTCCACCTGCCCTTCGGCGGGGAGAAGCACTCCGGCTACGGCGAGAAGGAGCAGGGCAAGGCGGCCGTCCGATTCTACACCAGGGAACGTACTGTGCAGGTACAGGTGTGAACACAGGAGGAGCAGTGGCGAGCCAGAACGAGGCGGCCGAACCCGCCAGGAGCGAACCCATCCGGCCCATCGACGCGGCCGGGTTCCGCTCGGTCATCGGCGGCGGCTGGGGCCCCGCGGACCGCGCGGTCCGGGTGCCCGAGGGGCTGGCCAAGGCATCGGCGGCGCACCGCGCGCGCCTGTCGGCGGCGTTGCCCGGCAAGCGGATCGCGGTGGCGGCCGGTCGCGCGCCGGTGCGCGCCAACGACACCGACTACGACTTCCGCGCCGACAGCGACTTCGTCTGGCTCACCGGCTGCCAGGCCGAGGGCGCGGTGCTGGTGATGACCCCGGCCGGGGACGGCCACGACGCCGTGCTGCACCTGCGCCAGCCCGCCCGCAGCGAGGAGACCGACTTCTTCGCCAGCGCCCGCGACGGGGAGCTCTGGATCGGCCCCATCCCGGGCCTGCCGGAGTGGTCGGAGGCGCTGGAGATCCCGGTCAAGCCGATCGAGGACCTGCCCTACGCGCTGCGCGGCAGCATCCCCGCCGTGCTCACCACCGCCGGAGTCGAACCGCTGCTGGACGCGCTGGCCCCGGGCAGCCCCAGCCTGACCCAAACCCTGCGCCGCACCCTGTCCGAACTGCGCCGGATCAAGGACGAGTGGGAGATCGGCCAGCTCCAGCAGGCCATCGACGCCACCGTGCTCGGCTTCGCCGACGTGGCCCGCGAACTGCCCTACGCGATCAGCCGCGGCGGCGAGCGCTGGCTGCAGGGCACCTTCGACCGGCGCGGCCGCACCGAGGGCAACGGCGTCGGCTACGCCTCCATCCTGGCCGCCGGCTCGCACGCCCCGGTGCTGCACTGGGTGCGCTGCGACGGCCCGGTGCCGGAGGACTGCGCGCTGCTGATGGACGCCGGGGTCGAGGTGCGCACCCTCTACACCGCCGACGTCACTCGCACCTTCCCGGTGTCGGGCACCTTCAGCGAACCGCAGCGACGGGTCTACGACCTCGTGTACAAGTCGCACGTGGCGGCGATGGCGGAGGTCAAGCCGGGCGCGCCGTACAAGGCATTCCACGACAAGGCGCTGGAGGTGCTGGCCACCGGGCTGCACGAGTGGGGCCTGCTGAAGGTCTCGGTGGATGAGGCCATGGCGGAGAACGGCCAGCACCACCGCCGCTACGTCATCCACGGCATCGGCCACTACCTCGGCCTGGACGTGCACGACTGCGCCTCCGCCAGCCCCAAGGCCTACCACCGGGGCGACCTGGAAGCCGGGATGACGCTGACCGTGGAGCCCGGCCTGTACTTCCACCCCAACGACGAGACCGTGCCGCCGGAGCTGCGCGGCATCGGCGTGCGCATCGAGGACGACCTGCTGGTCACCGAGACCGGCAACGAGGTGCTGTCCAAGGCGCTGCCGATCACCGCCGACGGCATCGAGCAGTGGGTCCAGTCGCACCTGCCGCGCTGAGCCCGCCGGGTCGCGTCGCCCGGCGGCGCGACCCGGTCAGCGGTCGGTGACCTTGCCGTCCTCGACGTGCAGCTGCCGGGAGGTGGCCACCGTGTCCAGCATCCGCCGGTCGTGCGTGACCAGCAGCAACGTGCCCGGATAGGTCGCCAGGGCCTGTTCCAGCTGTTCGATCGCGGGCAGGTCCAGGTGGTTGGTCGGCTCGTCCAGGACCAGCAGGTTCACCCCGCGGGCCTGCAACAGGGCGAGCGCGGCCCTGGTGCGCTCACCGGGGGACAGGGTCGCGGCCGGGCGCATCACGTGCACCGCGGTCAGCCCGAACTTGGCCAGCAGCGTGCGCACCTCGGCTGGTGTCTGGTCCGGCACCGCCTCCTGGAAGGCCTCCACCAGGGGCTGGTTGCCGAGGAACAGGCCGCGGGCCTGGTCGACCTCGCCGATCACCACCCCCGGCCCGAGCGCGGCCTGACCGGAGGCCAGCTCGGCGCGGCCCAGCAGCGCGGCCAGCAGGGTGGACTTCCCGGCCCCGTTCGCGCCGGTGATCGCCACCCGGTCCGCCCAGTCGATCTGCAAGTCCACCGGCCCCAGCGTGAACCCACCACGCTGGACCACCGCCGCCCGCAGGGTGGCCACCACCGCGCCGGCGCGGGGCGCGGCGGCGATCTCCATCCGCAGCTCCCACTCCTTGCGCGGCTCCTCCACCACGTCCAGGCGCTCGATCAGCCGCTCGGTCTGCCGCGCCTTGGACGCCTGCTTCTCGGTGGACTCGCTGCGGAACTTGCGGCCCTGCTTGTCGTTGTCCCCGGCCTTGCGGCGCGCGTTCTTGACGCCCTTCTCCATCCAGGACCGCTGCGTGC
Organism: Crossiella sp. CA-258035; assembly: GCF_030064675.1. GTDB lineage: Bacteria > Actinomycetota > Actinomycetes > Mycobacteriales > Pseudonocardiaceae > Crossiella. The sequence goes on along the minus strand of NZ_CP116413.1, from coordinate 6,519,473 downwards.
GGGCGCGGGCCTCCAGGGCGGAGCGGGTGTCGGCGTAGTCCTCGTACTGCTCGCGGGCGTGCCGCCGGGCCACCTCCCGCTCGGCCAGGTAGGCGGTGTAGCCGCCGCCGTAGGAGCGGATCTGCTGCTGGACCAGGTCCAGCTCGACCACCCGGTTGACCGTGCGGGCCAGGAACTCGCGGTCGTGGCTGACCAGCACCGTGCCGGCGCGCAGCCCGGTGACGAAGGCCTCCAGGCGGTCCAGGCCGTCCAGGTCCAGGTCGTTGGTGGGCTCATCCAGCAGGAAGATGTCGTAACGGCTCAGCAGCAGCGAGGCCAGCCCGCCCCTGGCCGCCTGCCCGCCGGACAGGCCGGTCATCGGCGCGTCCAGGCGCACGGTCAGCCCCAGATCGGCGACCACCTCGCCCATCCGCTCGTCCAGGTCCGCCCCGCCCAGGGCCAGCCACCGCTCCAGGCTGTCGGCGTAGGCGTCGTCGGAGCCCTCGGCCCCCGCGGTCAGCGCCTCGGTGGCGGTGTCCATGGCCGCCTGCGCCGCGGCGACCCCGGTGCGGCGGGCCAGGAAGTCCCGCACCGACTCCCCGGCACGGCGTTCCGGCTCCTGCGGCAGGTGACCGACCACCGCCGAGGGCGGGTTGAGCCGGATCGAGCCCTCCTCGGCGGTGAGCAGGCCGCCGAGGGTGCGCAGCAGGGTCGACTTGCCCGCCCCGTTCACCCCGACCAGCCCGACCACGTCACCCGGCGCGACCACCAGGTCCAGCCCGGAGAACAGAACACGGTCCCCATGCCCTGCGGCGAGACCCTTGGCGACGAGTGTGGCGCTCATATCGGTTCAGAGCATAGGTGACGCCGGCCCGCTGGCTACTCGCCCTCGGTGTCAGACCGCGACAGCCGTTGCCGAATGTCCCGGTGCCGGGGATCGTCCAGAGATTGGAGGATGTCCGCGGCCCGTGCCCAGCACCGGTCGGCCTCAGCCGGTCGGGCCGAATCGTGCCAGGCGTCGCCCAGTTCGACCAGGGCGTCGGCCGCGCAGCGATGATCCGCGAAATCAGCGAAAACCTCCGCTGCCTGGTGAAGATGGGTGACCGCCTCCAGCGGGCGCCGGTCCTGGCGCAGTGTCCGTCCCAGGGCGAGTTTGCCCCACGCGATAGTCCACCGGTCGCCAATGTCCTGAAAAATCGTCAACGCGCGGGTGTGGAACCGCACGGCCTGGACGAGGTCGTTCGCGGCGGCGCACTTTCCGAGGCTCAGCAGCGACATTCCGGCGCCGCGCTGGTGGCCGTCGCGCTCGAATATGCGCAGTGCCTTGCTGAACATCTCCCGGGCACCGTCGGGCTGGCCGGACTCCTGGAGCAGCAGGCCGAGCCCGCGGGTGGCGAAGCCCTCGATCCAACCCGCCGAGATGTCATAGGCGATGCGGGCAGCCTGCTGGTAGCTCGCGGCCGCCTCTGCCAGCCGGCCCACCTGCCAGTGCGCATCGGCCAGGAGCAACAGGCTCACCGCCTCACCCAGGGGATCACCCAGCGCGCGGGCCGCACGCAGACCGGTTTTCATGGTGGTCTCCCAGTCCCCCCAGTAGGAGCGCAGCTCGAAGAAGCCGCTGCCGATGGCCGCCAGCTTCCAGGCCAGGTCGAACTGGCCGAACTCGGTGGCCTGGTGCAGGGCGGAGAGGATGTTGGTGCGTTCCTTCTCAAACCAGGAGATCGCGGTGGCGCCGCTGTCGAAACTGATCCGCAGCTCAATTCCGGGTGACGGTGGCAGTGGCACCGCGGCCGAATGCGGCAGGATCGCCTGCCGGCCCTGATCGGCGATCAGGAGATACCAGAGGAGCACCCGCCGGATCGCCTGCACGCGGTCGTGCTGGCTGTCCTCGATGCTGGCCCGCTCACCGGCGTAAGCCTGCAGCAGGTCGTGCACGCGAAAACGGTCGTTGAACGGTTCCTGCACCAGGTGGACTCCGGTGAGCGACCGGAGCCACCGCCTCGCCGTGGCCACATCGGCGCCGATCAGTGCGGCGGCGGCGTCGATGCTGATGTCCGGTCCATGGTGCAGGCTGATGAGGCGGAACGCGCGCCGAAGCTCTGCGTCCAGTGCCCGGTACGACCAGGAGAAGACCGCGCGGGTGTCGCTGAGCTCGTCCTCGGCCGAGGCGAGCGCGTCCAGCCGGTGCTTCTCGGCGACGAGTTCGGCGAGCAGTTCCTCGAGTGAGGTTCGTGGCCTGCTGGAGGCCCGTTCCCCCACTATCCGGAGGGTCAGCGGTAGGTAGCCGCAGAACTCGGCCAGCCGGAATGCCGCGGCCGGTGCGGAGGTCATCGCTTCGGGGGTGATGAACTCCGCGAGCAGATCGACTGACTCCGCCGGGGAAAGAACATCCAGAGTCATTCGGGCTGCTCCTTCTCTCGTCACCAGGCCGGGCAATGCGCTGCGACTGGTCACTATGGTGAAACAGTGGGCGGATGCCGGTATCAGATGACGAACCTGCATGGAATCCGACGCGTTGTCGATGACGAGCAGGACGTGTTTCTCATCCAGTGTCGACCGGAAAAGCGCGGCGCGGTCTTCCAGGTCATCCGGAATGCTGTCCGGAGAGGTGCCGAGGGCGCGCAGGAATCTCTCCAACGCCTGGGCCGCGGTGATCGGCGCGCCTGGGCCGTAACCCTGCAGATCGACGTAGAGGTCACCGTCGCGGAACCGGTCCCGTACGCGGTGGGCCCAGTGCAAGGCCAGCGCGGTCTTGCCTACTCCGGGAGCGCCCGCCACCGCCGACAGGCCCGCGACCGGACTGGCGCCGACCCGCCGGTCCGGTTCGTGGAGGAGGCGGTCGAGCTGGCGGAGATCGGCTGCCCGATTGACGAATCTGTTGGGGCGCAACGGCAACTGGCGCGGTGGCGGCGGTGAGCTTCGGTCACCCGACAGTTGGATCCCGCCGTGCACGGGGTAGCCAACGAACCTTCTCCCCCGCGGGTATGTTCAGCACCGGAGTCACTTCGTACTCGTGGCGTATGAAGTCGGTGATGGGTTCGGACACGATTCGCGCCCGGCGGACCTCGACGCCGCGGGCCACCGTGGCGACTATCAGGTCGTACCAGTCCCGGAAGTGGTTCACGGGGTCGATCCGCACACCGTTCCGCCAGGCGAGGTACGCGCTGTCATCCGGTGTGTAGACGTCTCGCATTTCCAGGTGCACGGCCGATCTGGCGCACCCGGCGAAAAGCTCGTCAAAGGTCGGTCGTTCCGTCACCACATGCCTCCTGAACCATCGCTCGCATTCGCGCTGGCAGTCGCACGACCTTCTCATTGGCCGCGATCGGACTGCGCATGTTGATCTCTGCGAGGGTATCTTGGTCGGTGACCTCCCATCCCTGCAACAGAAGGTCTCCGGTCGTGTCATCGAGCCACACGGATGGGCAGTTTTCGCCGTTGGTCCTGGGGTCGATTGCCAGGAATCTCAATGTCATGGTTACAGCATCACCCCAGTTGACAACACGGTCAATCGGCTGTTGTGGTAACGTGGCATGATTTGTTGGTTGGTCAAGCTCCATGTGGTTGATCGCTATTTTTTGTCCTTTCGTTACTGCCTTTCCCTGCAACCAGGTGGAAGTCCTCGGGTAAAGGTGTCTGTGCCGGGTATCCGGGGTCGGGTTGACCTCCAGTTAAGTGGAGGAAATAGCCTGCCGGACATGATCAATGACAACGGAATCGTGGTGGTGGCCGGGGCGACCGGGAACATCGGCGGCAGGGTGGTCGCCGAGCTGCTCCGGCGCGGCCACCGGGTGCGCGGCCTGACCAGGAACCCGGAACGGGCCAGGCTGCCGGAAGGGGCGGAGGTGGCCGTCGGCGACCTGGCCGACCCGGCGAGTCTCGGTCCCGCGCTGGCCGGGGCGAGCGCGCTGTTCCTGCTCACCTTCGACGCGGCCACCGGCGCCCCGCTGCGCAGCGGCCCCGAGCTGGCCAAGGTGGTCGCCGAGGCCGGGGTGCGCCGGGTGACCACGCTGTGGGGCGGTGAGACCGGGCCGGTGGAACAGGCGATCGCCGACGCCGGACTGGCCCAGACCACGCTGCAGGCGATGGAGTTCATGTCCAACACGATGACCTGGGCCGAGTCGGTCCGCGCCGAGGGCGTGGTGCGCGAGGCGTTCCCCGAGATGCGCAGCGCGCTGATCCACGACCAGGACATCGCCGAGGTGGCCGCGCGCACGCTCACCGAGGACGGGCACGCCGGCCGCGACTACGTGCTCACCGGGTCCGAGGTGTTCACCTACGCGGAGCGGGTCCGGGTGCTCGGCGCCGGTATCGGCCGGGACCTCCGGTTCATCGAGCTGACCGAGGAGCAGGCCAGGGAGCGGATGCGGCAGGCGGGTTACTCGTCCGAGGCCGTCGACCACGTCGTCGGCTGGCACGCCGACCCGCCGCGGGAGGGCTACACGGTGGACCCGACCGTCGAGCGGCTGCTCGGGCGGCCCGCGCGCACCTTCGCGCAGTGGGTCGCCGAGCACGCGGACGCCTTCCGCTGATCAGCCCAGCCCGGTCAGCTCGCTGGAGAGCTGCCACAGGCGCGCGGCGGCTTCCGGGTCGGTGGCCCAGGGTTTGACGCCGCCGATGAGCATGTCGTCGGTGGCAGCGGGCTTGGCCAGCTCGCAGTCCTGGCAGTAGGCCCCGCCGTGCCGCTCAAGGCCAGGCGCGGTCGCCGCCCAGACGGCGGTGGCCGCGCCCTGGGCCGGGGTCTTGAAGCCGGGGGCCGGGGTGCCGTCGGGGGCGAACCAGCCCAGGGCGAGTTGTCCCGCGCGCGGGATGTGGCGTTGCAGCGGGGTGAGGATGCTGCCCGGGTGCACGGCGAAGGCGCGCACGCCGAGGGTGTCCAGGTGGCGGGCGAACAGGGCGTTGGCGGTTCTGGATGCGGCGTAGGCCAGCCAGCGGTCGTAGCCGGTGGTCCACTGTGGATCGTGCCAGCGGATGTCGGCGAGGAAGTGGCCTGCGGAGCTGACCGAGACCACCCGGGTGGCCGGTGTCGAGCAGGCGGGCGGCGAAGGCGCGGATGGCGGACTGGTCGGCGAGGTCCAGGGGGAGGACCTCGGGAGCGGCGGGGGGCTCGGGGCGGGCGGACGCGCCGGTCGCGGCGGCTGGCTCGGCCGGGCGGGCCGCGGGGTCCGTGGGGGCGGCTTCGGCGGGGCGGGTCGCGAGGTTGGTGTGCACGCGCTCCGTGCGCGCCAGGCTCGCCGAGCTGGAGGCGAACCTGGCGGTCATCCACGACGAGGTCCAGACCTACCGGCGGCTCGTCCGGGACGGGACGGCCGCCGGGGTCTGGGATCCTCAGGGGCGCATCTCGTAGCGGCCGGACAGTGCGGCCACTTCGGTCCACACCCGCTCGAACCGGTCGGCGTCCACCACCGGGCCGCGCACCGAGCCCAGCGCCCAGGCCCGCTGCGCCTCGGTCGCGGAAGCCTTGCCGTGCAAGGCGACCGCGTAGGCGGAGAAGTCGCGGACCAGCACGTCGAAGACCTGGTCGAGCAGGTCGGGGGTCGCGCCGGTCAGCTCGGCCTGTTCCAGGATCAGCTGGCCGTAGACGACCAGGGTGAACAGTTGGCCCAGGTTGAGCAGGAAGTCCAGGTCCCGCTGCTGCGCCTCGTCCGGGGCGGCGGTGGTCAGCAGGGTCCTGAGGCCGTCGGCCTGCTCCAGGAAGCGGGTGACGTTGGGGACCTGGGCGAAGCGCTCGTACACCGCGCGCCAGTCCGGGAAACGGATCTTGCCCAGGCCGCGGGCCGGGCCCTGGCGGAAGAAGAACTCGTCGTCGGAGGCGTCGTGCCGGGTGGGCACCGGGTCGAACTCGGCCGGGTTGAACAGGTAGTTCGGCATGAACTTCAGCACCAGGGCCAGGTTGACGTGCACCGTGCCCTCCAGCTTGGGCAGGGCGCGGATGTGCGCGGTGGCCTGGTTGAAGTAGGTGTTCTTCTCAAAACCCTTGGCCGCGATGACATCCCACAGCAGGTCGATCACCTGCTCACCCTCGGAGGTCACCTTCATCTTGGTGATCGGGTTGAACAGCAGGTAGCGCCGGTCCTCCGCGGTGGCGGAGCGGAAGTAGTCCACCGAGCGGTCGGCGAACAGCTTCATCGCGGCCAGCCGGGCGTAGGCGTCCACGAAGTTCTGCCGCACGTGCGGGAACTCGGTGACCCGCTTGCCGTAGAGGATCCGGTTGTGCGCGTGCGTGATCGCCTCGTAGAAGGAGTGCTCGGCGATGCCGATCGAGGCCGTGCACAGGTTGAACTTGCCGACGTTGACCGTGTTCAGCGCCGCGGAGAACGCCTCCGGCCCGGTGTGCAGGATGTCCTGCTCCCGCACCGGGTAGTCCGCCAGGCGGAACTCCGAGACGAACATCTGCGAGTCGACCACGTTCTGCACCAACGAGAACCGCTCGTGCTGGGAGTCCACCGCGAAAAAGACGTAGCCCTCCGGACCGTCCACATCGGAGCGCCGGCCGAACACCGAGACGATCCCGGCCACGTTGCCGTTGCCGATGTAGTACTTGTCCCCGGTAGCGGTGAAGGAGCCGTCGCCGGTGGGGGTGAGCACCATGTCGGTGGAGTAGACGTCCGCGCCGTGCTCCTTCTCCGACAGGCCGAAGGCGAACACCGCGCCGCTGTCCAGCAGCTCGGCCGCCCGCTGCCGCGCCTGGGCGTTCTCGCTCATCCAGATCGGGCCCAGGCCCAGCACGCTGACCTGCCAGGTGTACCAGTAGGGCAGGCCGTAGAAGCCGAGGATCTCGCTCAGCGCGGCGTTGCGGGCGGCGTCCCAGCGTTTGTCCGGGTCACCGCCCGCCTCGGCCGCGGGGGTGTTGAAGGTCGCGAACAGCTTCTCCCACTTCACGAAGTCCAGGAACTCCGCGTACCAGACCCGGTCCAGCGCGTCGGCGAGCAGCCGGCGCTTGCCGCGGGACTCGAAGAACTCGATCGTGGCCCGCAGCAGGCGCCGGGACTCGGCGTCCAGGTGCGTCGGGTCGTAGCTGTCGGGGTTGAACAGCACCTCGTTGCCCACCGTTGCGGTCCCTTCGTCCTGGAGAAGATCCCCGGTAGGCTACCAGTCGGTAACTTAGCTGGCCGGGACCTGTGTCAGGCCCCTCAGCGCGGGCGGCAGCTCCCCGGTGTGCACCACGCCGAGCCGCTGGGTCGCCCTGGTCAGCGCCACGTAGAGGTCGTTGGCGCCGCGCGGGGACTCGGCCAGGATCTCCGCCGGGTCCACCACCAGCACCGCGTCGAACTCCAGTCCCTTGGCCTGCCGGGTGCTCATCAGCACCACCTGGTTCTCCAGCTCGGGGCTCTCCCCGACCGCGGCGGTGGGCACCGCCTCCAGGACCGCCTCGCCCAGCTCGGCGACCTCGGCGGCGGGCACGATCACCCCGATCCGGCCCTCACCGACCTCGGCCAGCTCAGCCAGTACCACCTCGGCCAGCCGTTTGCCCAGCTCACCGCGGTCGACCCGGCGGCTCCACGGGGTGTGCCCGCTGTCCCGGACCGAGCTGGGCGGGGTGAGCCCGGCGGGCAGCTCGGCCAGCACCTCGGCGGCCACGTCCATGATCTCGCGCGGGGTGCGGTAGTTGACGGTCAGCTGGGTCAGCTTCCAGCGCTCCCTGACATACGGCCCGAGGACCTCCTGCCAGGAGTTCGCCCCGGCCAGGTCGCCGGTCTGGGCGATGTCGCCGACCAGGGTCATCGACCGGCTGGGGCTGCGCCGCATGAGCAGCCGCCAGGCCATCGGCGAGAGCTCCTGGGCCTCGTCCACGATGACGTGCCCGAAGGTCCAGGTGCGGTCGGTGGCGGCCCGCTCGGCGGCGGTGCGGGTGTCCACCTCGTCGTAGCGGTCGGCGAGCTGTTCGGCGCTGAGCAGGTTGTAGCCCATCAGCATCTCGGGGTCGGCCGCGTCGTCGAGGTCGAGGATGTCCAGCACGCCCTGGGCGTAGGCGCGGCGCTGTTCCTGCCGCCGGCGTTCGGCGGCCTTCTCCGCGCGGTCGTCCACGCCGAGCAGCTCCATCGCCTCGTCCAGCAGCGGCACGTCGGCCGGGGTCCACGGCGCGTCCGGCTCGCGCAGCAGCAGCTTCCGCTCGGCCTCGGTGAGCCCCGGCGCGGCGCGTTCCAGGCGGTCGGGGTCGCTGAAGAGGTCCCGCAGCAGCTGTTCGGGGGTGAGCACCGGCCACAGCCGGTCCATGGCCGCGCGCACCTCCTCCTCGGCGCGCAGCTCGGCCCGGATGTCGGCCAGGTCGCCGGAGTCCAGGAACTCCCGGCCGAGCTTGCCGGCCACCTTGCTGGTCAGCCGTTCCAGGAGCTCGCGTTCGACCAGCGGGCGGGCCAGGTTGTGCAGTCGCCGGGAGCGGCGGCCGCGCCCGACGATGCCCCGGCACTCGGAGGGTTTGAGCACCAGCGGCTGCCGCTCGAACATGATCTCGATCGGCTCCTCCGGGGCTTCCTGGCGGTCCCGGACCGCGGCCTTGAGCACGTCCAGGAAACCCAGGCCGCCCTTGATCGCGGCGGCTTCGGGGGACTCCTGGCCGGTGGCGACCACGCCCGGGTACAGCTCGCCGAGGGTGGCCATCAGCACGCTGGTCTCGCCGAGGGAGGGCAGCACCTCGCCGATGTAGTGCAGGAAGGTCTGGTTGGGGCCGACGATGAGCACGCCGCGGCGGGTGAGCATGTCGCGGTGGGTGTAGAGCAGGTAGGCGGCGCGGTGCAGCGCGACCGCGGTCTTGCCGGTGCCGGGCCCGCCCTGCACGACCAGCACGCCGGAGAGGTCGGCCCGGATGATCCGGTCCTGTTCGGCCTGGATGGTCTGGACGATGTCCTTCATCCGGCCGGTGCGGCTGGCGTTGAGCGCGGCCAGCAGCACGGTCTCGCCGGTGAGGCCGTCGCCGTGCCGGGACTGGCGGCCCTTGGCCTCGGCGGTGATGTCGAGGACCTCGTCGTCGATGTCGACGACCTTGCGCATCCTGGTCTTGATGTGCCGCCGCCGGTGCACATCGAGGGGGTTGGCGCCGGTGGCCAGGTAGAACGGGCGGGCCGCGGGGGCGCGCCAGTCCATCAGCAGCGGCTCGTACTCGTTGTCCTCGTCGAAGATGCCGATCAGGCCGATGTGCCTGGCCTCGCCGTTGTCGAAGTCCAGCCTGCCGAAGCACAGCCCGGCCTCCACCGCGCTGTACTGGGCGAGCTGCCGGTTGTAGTGCGCGGCCGAGACGTCGCGTTCGGTGCCGGCGGACAGGTTGCCGCCGGGGGACTCTCGCAGGGTCTTGGTCAGTTCGTTCTTCGCGCGGGCGCGCAGCCCGTCCAGCCGCCCGTACAGCATGGAGACGTGCTCCTGCTCGCGATCCAGCTCCGCCGTCCGCAGATCCTCGTCGGTTGACAAGCGGGCGTCCCCTCTACTAAACTCGTGCCAGACACGTTTTCTTGTGTCAATTTCTTATGCGCTCAGGGCTAGCAAATATAGCTGGTCCTGTTGTCTCGCGCCAACGCCCAGCTCAGACTTTCAGCGACCGGTGCGTCGTGGCGTGACCGGCACGACGCTGGGGTTGATCCGGATCGTGGGTCGCACGAGGGTGGGCAGCACGATCGGGGGCAGCCGGTAGGTGGGCAGCCCCGGGTAGACCGGGGTGTAGATCGGGGTCCGGTTGAGGAACGGGCTGTAGGTCAGGCCCGGCGGCCGCAGCGGCTTGGGCTCCTCCTTGAACACGAACAGCGCCAGCAGCACCGCGGCGCCGACGATCCCGGCGCTCCACAGGCTCAGGTTGCGGGTCCGCTTGCCCGCCGCCCTGATCTCCGGGTCGGCGATGCCCAGCCGCAGCTCCGTGGTCCCGCCGACCGGCTCGGCGGCCGGGTGCGGGGTGCGGCTGTCCACGCCGAGCGCGGCCAGGTGCAGGCGCAGCCGGGCCACCTCGCGCGGGTGGTCCATGGCCCGCTGCACCAGGTCGGTCAGCTCGAAGCCCGGGTCGCCGACGATGAGCCTGGGCGTGCCGGTCCAGGGCGCGGTCCAGCTGGCCGCGCCCGCCCCGACCAGTGCCGCGCCGAGCAGGCTGACCAGTGCCGTGCGCAGCAGGTCGGGTCCGCGCTCGGCCTCCGCACCGGCCCGCGCGGCGAGGCGTTCGGCCAGGTCCTGGGTCCGACCGGCCTCCAGGAGGTCCAGCGCGGTGTCGATGCTCAGCGCCGCGGGTCCGCCGAGCTCGGCCACGGCCGGGCGCAGCCAGGCGAGGTGCCGGTCCACGTGGCTGCCCGAGGCCAGCCGCACCCACTCCCGCCACGGCATCGGCTTGACGTCCTCGGCACGCATCGCCGCGGCGACCCGGCGGGCGGCCACGCCGGGGTCCGCGCCGAGCAGGTTCAGCCCCGGCCGCAGCTCGCGGGGGGCGTTGGCGCGCGACGGCAGGGGGGCCAGGTAGTCCAGGCGCTGCGCCAGCGGCGGATGGGTGTCCACCAGGGCGGCGGGCGCGTTCTCCGGCGGCGTGTCGCGGTGCTGGGCCAGCACATCGCGGTAGTCGGGGTCGTCGAGCATGGCCTCGAACGCGCTGAACGGGTCGTCCGGCACCGCGCCCGCGGCGGCCAGCGGGTCGAGGAAGCGGGTGCGGAAGTCGGTCCAGGCGGCCATCAGCACCAGCGTGGAGCGCAGCGCCTCGCCGGTGACCTCGGGCCCGGCGACCGCGGCGGCGGCCCGGTCGGCCTCGATCTCCTGGCGGCGCAGCACGGCGAAGGCGATCCACGCGTAGCACCAGGCGTAGCCGCGGATGGCGAAGATGATCAGTCCGGCGTACATGCGGGCCAGCGCGTTGATGGTGAGCGCGCGGCCCATCTCCTCCTGGGCGGTGTCCAGGGCGAGCGCGCCGCGGTAGACCACCGCGCCGAACCGGTTGTGCCGGCCGGCGAAGTGGCCGAGCTCGTGGCAGAGCACGGCTTTCAGCTCCTCCAGGGGCAGCCCGGTGAGCAGCGGCAACCCCAGGTAGAGGCGGCGTTCGCCGACGACCAGGCCGAGCATCCGGGTGTCCTCGGTGACCGCGGCGTTGGCCTCGGCGGTCAGCCGGATCTCATCCGGCACCGGCGCCCCGGCCCGCTCGGCCAGCTCCTCCACGGTGCGCCACAGCAGCGGGGCCTGGGCGCGGGTGAGCAGCACCGAGCCCTGGTCGAGGTGGCCGGCGGAGTTGGTGGCCAGCACACCGCGGATCACGCCCAGCAGCACCGGGACCCCGCCGGCGGCGATCAGGACGGGCAGGTGGTAGTTGACGCTGGTGTTGGTGGCCAGGGTCATGTTGTGCAGGCTGAGCACGACCAGGCCGAGGTAGCCGAGCACCAGGCAGGCGGCGAGCACGTAGAACCCGGCGAGCAGCCCGACGGCGAGCAGCCCGCGCACGGTCGCCAGCACCCGGGAGATCACGGCAGCCCCAGCCGCCCGGAGATCCGCGCCAGGGCCTCGGCGTCCTCCTCGGCGCCGGCCCGCAGCACGCTCTCGGTGCGCCGCAGGGCTTCCGCGACCACGTCACCGGCGGGCTGGTCGGGCAGGGTGACCTGGCGGACCCGCCCGGTCAGCGCTTCCCGGTCCCGCACCCCGGTGAGTCCGAGCAGGTTGTCCAGCAGCACCTTGGCCTTGCCGATCATCGAGGTCACGGACCCTTCGCCGATGCCCAGCTCGGCCGCGATCTGGGCCGGGGTCAGGCCTTCCACCCAGTGCAGGTAGGCCACCACCCGCTGTTTGCGTGGCAGCCGGGCCAGCCCGTCCAGCACCAGGCGGACCTGCGCGGCCTCCTCGGTGGAGCAGCGCGCGGGCAGCGCGACCACCAGTTCCAGGGGCCGCTGCCGCCGCCACCGCCGGGCCGCCGCCCACAGCCGCCGCTTGACCACCCGGTACACCCACTCCTCCGGCCCCCGGTGCGCCAGTTCGGGCCACTGCCGCATCGCCTCGGCGTAGGCCTCCTGGACCGCGTCCTCGGCGTCCTGGCGGTTGTCGGTGAGCATGAGGGCGCGCGCGAGCATGCCTGGACAGGTCTGGGCGAAGAAGACCGGGAACTCCACCGATCCATGGGATCACGGGCGCGCGGTAAATACCGTCCACCAGATGACGTAGACGAGGCCGGTCAGGTCACGGTCTGATTCCGTTGCCGCGCCAGGAGAAAAGCCCCCTGGCGCGGCCACACCCGTTCGGGCTAGGCGGTGAACCCGCCGTCGGCGTTGACGGTGGACCCGGTGACGTACTGGGCCGCCGGGGTGGCCAGGAACGCCACCACCGCCGCGATCTCCGCCGGGGTGGCGAAGCGGCCCAGCGCGGTGAAGGCGTTGATGGCCTCGATGAAACCGGGGTCGGCAGGGGCCGCGTCGGTCTGCGTCGGGCCGGGGCTGACCAGGTTCACCGTGATGCCGCGCGGACCCAGCTCCCTGGCCAGGGCCTTGGTCAGGCCGGTCATCGCGCTCTTGCTCATCGAGTACAGCGCGAAGCCGGGGAAGACCGCCCGGTCGGCCACGTTGCTGCCGATGTTGATGATCCGCCCGCCCTCGCCCAGGTGCGGGGCGGCGGCCTGGGCGGCCAGCAGCGGGCCGCGCACGTTGACCGCCAGGGTCCGGTTCACCGCTTCCGCGCTGAGCTCCGCCAGGGGCGCGAACTCGAACGCGGCGGCGTTGTTGACCAGGATGTCCAGCCCGCCGAAGGTGTCCACCGTCGCCGCCACGGCGCCGGTGACCGCCACCGGGTCGGCACTGTCCGCCTGCACGGCCAGGGCACGCCCGCCGCGATCTTTGATCTCGTCCACGACCTGGGCGGCGGCCTCGGCGTTGCTGTTGTAGGTGATGGCCACGTCCGCGCCGCGGTCGGCGAGGGCGCGGGCGATGGCGGCGCCGATGCCCCGGCTGCCGCCGGTGACCAGGGCGGTCCGGCTTGCGAGTTCGTTCATGACACTCAGCCTGCTGGACCGGGCCGCCCCGATCTGGCGGTCATCGGACGCGGAGCTGTTGCGCTACACCGGAATCTGGGCGGGCAGTCCGAACTTCTCGAACAGAGACAGGTCGAAGAAGCTGGAGACGTGGGTGATCCCGTTGGGCCCCAAGGTGAGCACCGGCAGGTTGAACGGCTTGTACACCTCGCCCTCGCGCATGTAGAGGCCGAAGGCGGGCTGGCCATTGGCGCTGACCGGGATCAGCTTCATGTCGCCGGGACCCTCGGCCGGGCAGCTGGTGTCGATGAGCCTGCCGATGTTGGCCGCGCCCTGGTACCAGCCGACGAACGGCGGCATCTCCCACACCGCGTCGGCGGTGAACAGGGACACGATCTCGTTGATGTCCTTGGCCTCGAAGGCCCGCACGTACCGCTCCAGCAGCTCCCGCTGGTCCGCCGCGAGGGGTTCGGCGACCGCGTCCTGCTGGGGGCGCACCGAGTCCAGCTGGGCGCGGGCGCGTTGCAGGGTGCTGTTCACCGCGGCCACCGAGATGTCCACCGCCTCGGCGACCTCGGCGGCCTTCCACTGCAACACATCCCGCAGGATCAGCACCGCGCGCTGCCGCGGCGGCAGGTGCTGCAGCGCGGCCACGAAGGCCAGCCGGATGCTCTCCCGGTCGGTGACGATGGTGGCAGGGTCACCGGAGTCCAGGCCGACCGCGCTGTCCGGGATCGGTTCCAGCCACGGCACTTCCGGCTGCTCCACCAACGGGTCCTCGGCCTGCGAGCCCGGCTGGCCCAGCCCGGTCGGCAGCGGCCGCTTGGCCCGGCTCTCCAGCGCGGTCAGGCAGGTGTTGGTGGCGATCCGGTGCAGCCAGGTGCGCAGCGAGGACTGGCCCTCGAACTTCTCGTAGGCCCGCCAGGCGCGCAGGTAGGTCTCCTGCACCAGGTCCTCGGCGTCGTGCACCGAGCCGAGCATCCGGTAGCAGTGCGCGAGCAGCTCCCGCCGGTACTGGCCGGCCTGCCCGAGGAACTCGTCCTCAAGCGGCTTCTCCGTGGAGACCACGACCGTTCTTCCTCTCCCCAGGTGGTGCGCGACAAGGCGGCCCCAGTGTGCTTCATGGCCTCTGACCTGTACAGACACCCCCACCAGAAAAAAGTTCGGCACGCGCCGATGAGTTTGCCGGGCGGCCCCGGTCAGTACGGGTGAGACCACAACGAGGACACGAACCGGGGAGCCAGAGATGACCACCATCGCCACCACCGCCGCCGTCACCGCCAAGCCCGCCTCCCGCGCCGGCAACATCGCGCTCTGGGTGCTCCAGGGCCTGCTCGCCGCCTTCTTCCTCATCGCCGCCGCGATCCCGAAGCTGGTCGGCGAGGCCACCGCGGTCGGCATCTTCGAGACCATCGGCGGCGACTGGTTCCGCCTGTTCATCGGCGTGGTCGAGCTGGCCGGGGCGATCGGCCTGGTCATCCCGCGACTGGCCGCCGCGGCCGGGCTGGGCCTGGTGCTGCTGATGGCCGGCGCGACCTACTACCAGGTGGTCGTCTTCGGCACCCCGGTCTTCGCCATCACCACGGTCACCCTCGGCGTGCTCGCCGGGGTCATCGCCTGGGCGCGCCGCCCGCGCCGTTCCGCTTGATTTGTCAGACCTTTCGCGCAGAATCCACCACGCACACCCCGCGACATCAGGAGAATCCCGTCATGCGCATGATCTTCATCAACCTGCCGGTCAAGGACGTCGTCGCCGCCCGCGACTTCTACACCAAGCTCGGGTTCACCGCGAACGAGCAGTTCAGCGACGAGAACACGGCCTGCATGAACATCGAGGAGAACATCTCGGTGATGCTGCTGGGTGAGGCCAAGTTCAAGGAGTTCATCAACGGCGAGATCAGCGACCCGAACACCACCGAGGTGCTCAACGCGCTGTCCGCGGACAGCCGCGAGGAGGTCGAGCAGTTCGTCTCCACCGCGCTGGCCAACGGGGGTTCGGAGTGGAAGCCGTTCCAGGACCTCGGTTTCATGTACGGCGGCAGCTTCCGCGACCTGGACGGCCACGTCTGGGAGCTCGCCTACATGGACATGTCCGCGCTGCCGCAGGACTGAACCACCAGGCTGACCCGACGGCCGCCCGCACACCCCAGGTGAGCGGGCGGCCGTCGAGGTGTCAGCGCAGCGGACCCTAACCCGCCGCCCGCGCCGGGGACAACGCGCGGTGATCGGGTGACCACTGTCCGTATCAGTCGATCATCGCCATTCGGCCGTCTTCGCCGAGCCGGGCGGGGGAGTCCGCGCCACCGAACGGGCTCAGCCGCTGACCGCGACCTTGCCGCGCAGCCAACTCCACACATCCGGCGCAGTACCCGCGGTATGCGGCCTGCTCGCGAAGTGCTCGGGGCTGCCCAGCTGCCCGCGCCGCGCGGCTTCGGAGTCCAGGATGAACTCCGGGCGCAGGTGCTCGGTGTCGTAGTAGCGGTGGAACACCGGGGTGAGCGAACCGGACATCGGCGGCACGATCCAGCTCCAGTCCGCCGGGCAGGACCGGCCCGCCTTCTCCTCCTTGGCCAGGTGCGCCAGGAAACGCTGGGACTCGGTGTGGTGGTCGCTGATGGCGACCCCGGCGACCTGGTAGGAGTGCAGCACCGCCCGGTTGATCTCCACCAGCGCCCGGTCCCGCCACAGCGTGGCCTCCGAGCTGGTGTCCAGGCCCATCCGCTCGGCGATCTCGGGCAGCGCGTCGTAGCGGCCGGTGTCGCCTAGGTTGCGCGCGCCGATCTCGGTGCCCATGTACCAGCCGTTGAACGGGGCCGCGGGGTAGGCGACGCCGCCGATGGACAGCGTCATGTTGCTGATCGCCGGAACCGCGTGCCAGCGCAGGCCCAGCTCGCCGAACCAGGGCAGGTCCGGGTGGGTCAGCGGCACCTCCTCGCGCACGTCCGCGGGCAGGTCGAACAGCCGGGGTCCCTCGGCGGCGGTCTCCACCACCAGCGGCAGCAGGTCGAACGGCCCGCGCGGCAGTGGCCGCTGCCAGCCCATCCGGTCCACCTGGGCGGTGAACCCGGTGTAGCGGGGGTCGCCGAGCACGGTGCCGTCGCCGACCGGGTAGCCGGCGTAACGCAGCAGCTGCTCGTTCCAGATCCGCGGCGCCGGCCGGTCGGGCAGGTCGGGGGCGAAGATGGTGATGGCCGGGCGCAGCCGTCCGCCGTTGTAGGCCAGGCGCAGGTGCTCGAAGCACTGCGCGGCGACCTCCTCGGCCCGGTGCACCGCGCGCAGGTCGCGCACCTTCATGCTGCGCCAGTACAGGCGGCCGATGCAGCGGGCGCTGTTGCGCCAGGCCACCCGCGCGCCGAAGGCCAGCTCCGCGCTGGTGTGCTGGTAGCCGCCGGTCATCTCGATCTCCGCGCGCACCCACTGGATCCGGGTCCGCACGTCCCCGGCCTCGGGGTGCTCGGCGTGGAAGAGCTCCAGGAACTCCGCGGCCTGCTCCGGGTCCACGCTGGGCGCGGCCGGGGCCGCGGGCGCCTCGGCGGCCAGCTGCGGGGGACGCGACCAGGGCGCGCCGGGACCGGGGGAACTGGCGGAGGAGAACATCGCCGCCCAACCTAGCCGCCGCGACTCACTCCTTCGGGGAGCGGGGTCGCGGATTCGGGCAGCGGCAGTTCTGCGGCGATGAACGGTGCGTGACGGTTGCGCCACCGGCCGTCGGTGTGTCATGCAGGTCCGGTGAGCGATGACACTCCGCCCGGGGGCAGCAACAACGACCTGAGCGGCTCGGTGGGCGGCGATGCCTGGCAGATCAGGGACGTGCACGGCGACATCCACCTCGGCCCCGGCCCTGCCCCACTGCGCACCCCGCGCCAGCTGCCCGGCATCCCCGGCCACCTGGTCGGCCGGAACGGTGAACTGGCCACTCTGACCGCGCTGCGCGCCGACGGAGCCCGGGTCGCGGTGGTCTCCGGCGTGCAGGACGCCCCCGGCCTCGGCCGCTCCGCACTGGCCCTGCACTGGGCGCACCAGGCCGCCGCCGACTTCCCGGACGGCTGCCTCTACGCCGACCTGCGCGGCTCGGTCGACGCGCTGCCGGTCCGCCCGGACCACGTGGTGCACCGTTTCCTGGAGGCCTTCGGCGTCGACCGCATCCCCGCCGACCCCGACTCCCGCCTAGGCCTCTACCGCGAACTGCTGGCCAACCGGCGCATCCTGGTCGTCCTCGACGACGCCAGGGACGCCGACCAGGTCCGCCCCCTGCTGCCCACCGGCGCCGCCACCTTCGCCGTGGTCACCACCCGCCGCGCGCTACCCGCCCTCTACGCCACCCACGGAGCCCGCCCCCTCGTCCTCGACGTGCTCACCCCCCAGGCGGCCCGCGACCTGCTCACCCCGTACCTGGGCACCGCCCGCCTGGCCACCGAACCCGTCGACGACCTCACCCTGCTCTGCGGCCGCCTGCCCGCCGCCCTGCACCTGCTCGGCCCCTACACCGCCACCATGCCGGTGGCCACCCTCACCGCGGGCCTCCAGGAACGCCTCGGCCTGGCCGAGATCCCCGACCTGGCAGGCAAACTCGCCGCCGTCCGCGCCTGGCAACAAGAACTGTCCACTCCGGACAGTCAACCCAGATTTTCCTTGGCCAAGGCGCACAACCCGGCCCTGCTCCCCATCGCCGCCGCCGCGGTCGCGGTCACCACCATCGGCAACTGGACCGACACCCTCGGCATCGCCACCCTGCTCGCGATCCTCTACCTCGCCGCCAGATTCACCCTGATGTTCCTCGGCCTCACCTGGCTGCGGCACCCCAACGACCGCGCCCACCTGGGCCTGGGCCTGCTCGCGGGCAGCACCCTGGGCTCCGCCGCCGACGCCCTGACCTCCATCCACGCCCGCGGCGACATCCTGGCCTGGCTCCAGTTCCTGTCCGTGGCCGCCCTCATCACCCTCCTCCTGCTCCGCCTGACCCCCTTCCCCAAGCTCAGTCGACCTGCTCTGGTCCCACCCACCCGCCGCCCCCTGGCCTACGGCGTCCTCACCGCCCTGGCCGTCCAGTTCATCCTGCTGTTCGTCGCCATCCCCAACGGCTACTCCACCGCCAGCCTCACCACCCGCGCCGGCGCCCTGGGCGCCCTGCTCCCCTGGGCGGCCCTCGGCGCGCTCTGCCTCCTGGTCGCCCTGACCAACCTCCCCAACCCCCGCCTGCGCGCCTTCACCCCCGCCGCCCTGCTCGCCCACACCGTGCCGGAACTCTTCCTGTACCTGGGCTCCCTGCTGATGGGCGACAACTTCACCTACGTCGGCAGCTCAGTAGCCGTAACCGGCCCCAGCCCAGTCCTCTACACCCTCCTCCAGACGACCGCCCTGGCTGCTCTGGCCGGCTGCACCTTGGCTATGCTCAGAACACCGGCTCGATCCGGCTGAGTCGGGTTTCCGCTGGTCAGCGTGTTGGTGGATTTGCTCGCGGTCACTCGGACGGGTGGTCGGAGGGGGTTCTCGGCTCGCAAGGTCAAGACGAGAAGCAACCTTTTTGGCCGGAAAAGCGTTCCGCAGAGAAAGCGGAGGCGCGGCGGGGGAACAGCGGCCCGGCAACCAGCGCTCGGGCAGGCCGGGGGATGAGAACAGCCCCGGTCCGGGGACGAGGTGCGCTGCCCGCGATCCGGGGGTCGGGTCTGGGGCTGAGGACGTGCCGGGCCGGGCTGAGCCGGGCCGAGTCGCGGTCGTGGCCTCGACGCAGGGGACCGCGGCCCAACGGCGAGCGGGCAGAGGTGAGCGGCCAGCGCCTGGGAGCGCGGGCGAGTGAGCGGCGCTGGGGACCGCTGGCGAGTGGGCGGCGCTGAGGCGAGGGCGAGTGGGCTGCGGTGAGTGAGCGGCGGTGAGTGAGCGGCGGTGAGTGAGCGGCGTCGGCGGGGGAGCGAGCGCCCGCGCGCAGCGCCCCGGCTGGCCGAGGCTCGGCCGCGGCTGCCGGGGTCGCGCGATCGCGGTGGGTCAGCTCGCCGGGCGTGAATCCTCCGCCGCCGAGGTGGCTGGTTTCGCGGCAGCCGCCGTGGCGTCCGGGCTGGGCGCGGCCTCGGTGCGCGGAGCCGTCTCGGCGCTGGCGGCGGTCCCGGGACTCGTCGCGGTTCCAGGGCTGGTGGCGGTCTCGGGGCTGGTGCCGTTTGCGGAGTTGGCCGCGGCCTCGGCGCTGGTGCCGTTCGTGAGGCTGGTTGCGGTCTCGGCGCTGGTCGCGGTCTCGGGGCTGGTGCCGTTCGCGGGGTTGGCCGCGGTCGCGGGGCCGGTTGCGGCCTCGGTGGTGGTGGTGGCTTGGCGGCGGGCGGCTTCGCGGAGGACGTGTTCGTCGGTGCGGGCGTCATAGCGGCGGAAGGCGGGCAGGGCGGCGGCCAGGGCGGTGACCGCGGCGGTGCAGGCCAGGCCGCCGCTGATGATGGCGGCGGGGACGCCGGTCCACTGGGCCATCAGGCCGGCTCGGGCGTTGCCGAGCATCGGGCCCGCGGAGTAGGACAGGAGCTCGATGCCGGCCAGGCGGCCGCGGAGCTCGTCGGGGATGGACTGGTTCCAGATCACCGCGCGGAACAGGCCGCTGATCATGTCGGCCACGCCTGCCAGGGCCAGGCAGAGCAGGACCAGCCACAGGCTGGTGGTCAGGCCGGCCAGGGCCATGACGGCGCCCCAGGCCGCGGCGGCGATGATCACGGCCAGGCCGTGCCGGTGGACTCGCTGGGTCCAGCCTGAGGTGAGGGCGGCGAGCAGGGCGCCGACCGCGCCCGCGGAGTACATCAGGCCCAGCGCCCAGGGGGCTTGCAGGCGGTCGGCCAGGAACGGGAACAGGGCCTGGGGCATGGCCATCGCCATCGCGACGATGTCGACCAGGTAGGTGCCCGCGAGGTCGGGGCGGGTGGCGGCGTAGCGGATGCCGGTGGCGATGCTGCGCAGGCCAGCGGCTTCCGCCTTCTCCGCCGGCGGGGCGGGGCGCATGCGCAGGAGCAGCAGCAGGGACAGCGAGAAGGTGAGCAGGTCCAGGAAGTAGGCCCACTGGAAACCGGCGAACTGGACCAGCAACCCGCCGAAGGCCGGGCCGGCGATGGCGCCGAAGTTCCAGCGCAGCGAGTTCAGCGCGCCGGCCGAGGCCATCATCGAATGCGGCAGGTAGCGCGGCACCAGGCCGTCCAGGCTGGGGCGTTGCAGGGCGTCGAAGGAGGCCACGCCAGCGGCGACCAGGTACAGCACCCAGGGTTGCGGGTTGGGCAGCATCGCGTTGAGCAGCAGGACGCCGGTGCACACCATCAGGCCGGCCTCGCACCACACCACGATCTTGCGGCGGTCCAGCGCGTCGGCCAGCGCGCCGCCGTAGAGGCCGCACAGGACCATCGGGATGAACTCGGCGAGGGCGACCAGGCCCACCGCGGCCGGGGAGCCGGTCAGCTCCTTCATCTGGATGGGGACCGCGACGAAGGTGACGTAGCTGCCGAACATGGTGATCGCGCCCGAGAACGTCAGATAGCGGTAGTCCCTGGACACGCGCAGCGGTGAGAAGTCCATGCGCAGTGCGGCGATGCGGGCGCGCCAGCTGGTGGTGTGTTCGGACACGAGCCGTGATGTTCGCCGGGCGGGGCGGGGCGCGCCACCCAATTACCCGGCGCGGGCCGCGTGGCGGGTGGTCACCAGGGCAGGGACAGGCGGGCGGGCAGCAGCAGCTCGAGCGTGCGGCCGCGGGCCGGGCGGGGCAGCGCGGACAGGCGGGCGGACAGGGCGGGCAGGCGCCGGTGGTTGCCCGCGGCGACGGCGGCGGTGGCGGTGAGCGCGGCCAGGGGGTGGGCGTCCAGGGCGCTGTGGCCGATTCCGTTGAGCGGCACCAGGACTCCGTCCGGGGCGAGGTCGGCGATCTGGGCGGCGATCACCCTCGGGGTGCGGATGTCGCGCTCGCCGGAGAGCACCGCGACCGGCCAGCTGAACCCGGGCAGCTCGGCGGGCAGGTCGAAGGGCTCGCCGGTGAAAGCGGGGAAAGCCTTGGCGCGCCGGGCGAAGGACAGGTTGACGTCCAGGGGGAGACCGTCGGGGTCGGGGGCGTAGCCGAGCTCGCGGAAGGCCAGCACACCGGCCAGGTCGAACTCCATGAAGTACGGCGTGTTCTCGGTGATCTCCTTGCCGCCCAAGGCGTGCAGCCACCGCCACAGCGCCCTGCCGCGGCTGGTGGCCAGGCGGTCCAGCAGGCGGCGCACCTGGGCCGGGCCGCCGTGCTCGTGCACCAGCTGGATCACCTCTCCGGTCTCCTCCGCCGGGACCGTGCCGGCCTCGACGAGCTCGCGCAGCCCCCGGGCGTGCAGGTACCGGCGGCGCAGCTCGGCGCGCTGGACCCGGCTGTCGTGGGCGGTGAGCATCGGCGAGTCCAGCACCATGCCCGTGACCCGCTCCGGATGCCGGATCCCGAGGCCCTGCGCCAGATAGGCGCCGTAGGAACTGCCGTAGACGACCACCCGGTCCAGGCCGTGGTCATCCAGCACGGCGGCCAGGTCGTCCACCACCTGGGCGATGGTCAGCGCCTCGGGCGGCAGGTCGCGGCCCTGGTCGTCGGTGCGGGACAGGCCGATGCCGCGGTGTTCCAGCATCAGCACGTCCAGGCCCCTGGCCGCGGCCCCGGCGCGCAGCCGCGCGTACGGCAGCACCGAGGCCAGGCCGGGACCGCCGGGCAGGACCAGGATCGGAGCAGGGGCGTCCGGGGGCGGACTCAGCCGGACGTGGTGCAGGTCGAAGCGGGCCGCGCCGCCGGGGGTCACCGGCCGGCGCGTGGCGCGCACGCCCGGCATCCGCCGCAGCCGCTCCGCGGTGTCCGTGGTCACCACCCCCTGCCCCGACCATACCCAGCAGCGACTCAGTTGAGTCGTTCGACGCGCACCGGCAGCACCCCGGCCGACTGCGGCGCCAGCTCGCCGAAAGCGGCCCAGGTCAGGTTGACGCAGCGGTCCGGGTGCGCTTCCGCATTCGGGCTGAAGTCGTTGACCCGCACCTCGACCGACTTGTCCGAGCCGGTCCAGGTGACCCGCAGCAGCGTGTTGTGCCCCCAGTCCCGCGCGCCGGTGGTCATGGCCAGCCGGTCGAACTTCTCCCCGTAGGCGGTCATCCGGTCGGGTTGGCCTGCCACCCCGTACCAGGACGCCTTGCACTCCATGGTGGGCGGACCGGACGGGTCGGCGGCCGCGACTCCGGGGTGCAGCGCCAGCAGGGTGGCGGGGATGAGGGCGAACAGGCGGCGTGGCATGGGTTTTCCTCCGAGCTGACCGTCCACCGTGGACGGTCGCCCCAGAGTAGTCGATCTTGATCTAGCCCAGTCCCTCGGCGGTGCGGCGCAACTCGGCCAGGGTGTCGGCCACCAGTGGCCGGTGCTCGCTGCCGCGGCGGATCGCGGCGAAGACCCGGCGCACCGGGGCCGGGTCGGCCAGCGGCCGGGTCACCGCGCCGGCCAGCCGCACCCCGTACAGCGCGGTGCGCGGCACCAGCGCGACCCCGGCGCCCGCCCCGGCCAGTGCGGCGGTGGCCCGGAAGTCGGCGGAGTAGTGCGTGATCCGCGGGGTGATCCCGGCGTGCTCGCAGGCCAGCCGCACCACGTCGTAGACCGGGTTGCCGGGGGAGGGGCTGATCCAGTCCTGCCCGGCCAGCTCGGCCAGGGGGATCTCGGCGGCGCGGGCCAGTGGGTGTGCGGCGGGCAGCACCGCGTCGAAGGGCTCGGCGTAGAGGGCGACCCTGGCCACCCGCTCGTCGTCCTCGCGCGGCGCGCCCCGGTACTCCACCGCCACCGCCAGGTCGACCTCGCCGTCCATCAGCATCGGCAGGCTCTCGTGGCCCTCGGCGTCGCGCACCCGCACCGCCACCCCCGGCGCGCGCTCGCGCAGCGCGGCGATGGTCGGGGCGACCAGCAGCCCGATCGCGCTGGCGAAGGCGGCCACCACGATCTCGCCGGTGCGGCCGCTGGCGTGCGCGGCCAGCGCCGCCTCGGCGCGTTCCAGCTCGGCCAGGATCGTGTTGGTGTGGCTGAGCAACAGCGTGCCGGCCGCGGTCAGCCGGACCCGCCTGCCCCGGCGTTCCAGCAGGGGCTGGCCGACCTCGGTCTCCAGCGCGGCCAGGTGCTGGGAGACCGCGGACGGCGTCACGTACAACGCGTCCGCGGCCGCCGTCACCGTGCCGTGGTCGGCCAGCGCGCGCAGCATGCGCAGGCGGCGCAGGTCCAGCACGACCTCAGCCCCGCGCGCGGTGGGTCACTCGCAGACCTTCCAGCCCGCGTCCTCCTTGACCAGCGACAGCGACTGCTTCGCCGGGGTCTGGCCGGGGGCGGTGAGGTCGATGGTGGCGATCCCGGTGGCGGGCATGGCCATCACCTTGGCCACGGTGAGCGTGGCCTCCGGGACGTGCTTGACCACCTTGCCCTCGGCCTTGTTCTTGGTCAGCTTCTCCACCATCTTCGCGCAGGTGAAGGGCGCGTACTCCGAGACAGGGGTCTTGCCGCCGGAGCGCAGGTCGTTCTGCCACGCCCCGGCGAAGCCGGTGGCCACCGCGCGGGCCGCGGGCGCCTCCGCGCCGGAGTCGCCGCCGCCGGTGTCCCCGCCGCTGCCGCCGGTGGGCGCCACGCTGCCGCCGCCGGTGGGCCGCACCGATCCGGTGGTCAGCTTCGGCCGGGAGGTGGCGGTGACGGCCTCGCTGGGCGGCGCGGCCACCGTGTTGGACGGGGTGGGGTCGTCACCGGAGAAGGCGTAGATGCCGCCGATGATCCCGCCGACCACGACCACCACGGCCGCGATCGCGATACCGGCGATCAGGCCCTTGTTCGGGCCGCTGGGCGGCGGCGCGCCGAAGCCGCCCTGCTGCTGGTAGCCGCCGAACTGCGGGTTCTGCTGGTAGCCCTGCTGGTACGGGTCCTGGCCGAAGCCGCCCTGCGGCTGGCCGGGCTGCTGGCCCCAGCCCTGCTGCTGCGGGTCGGGCTGGCCGTAGCCGGGCGGCGGCTGCTGGCCGAAGCCGGGCTGCGGGCCGGTCTGCGGGTAGCCCGGCTGCGGCTGGCCGCCGGTCTGCGGGTAGCCGCCGGGCTGCTGCGGCTGGCCCCAGCCCTGCTGACCCGGCTGCTGGCCGTGGGGGTCGGGCTGGCCGTAGGGGCCTGGCTGCTGGGGCGGGTAGGTCACCGGGTACTCCTGCGGAAAATGTGGGGGGCGGGAAAGCCATCACAGTCTGACGCAGACCGGTGATCCTTGTGGTCCGAACGGGTCAAAACTACGCGACCAGGTAGGCGGGCAGGTCGCGGCCCAGGTCGTCGAAGACCTCGATGTTGTGCCGGTAGGCCACGATGGCCTCCTCGATCACCCTGCGCTGCTCGGCCGGGTCGAAGGGCAGCAGGTCGAGCAGCTCCCGGTAGCCGTCCTTGAACCGCTTCACGTTCTTGATCAGCGGGAAGCTGTAGGCCGAGGCGCCGCGGTCGCCGGGCAGCTCGTAGGCGCGGACCACGCAGCGCTGGATGATCTGGCCACCGGAAAGATCGCCCAGGTACCGGGTGTAGTGGTGCGCGATGAACCCGCCGGGCCAGTCGAAGCACACC
Organism: Crossiella sp. CA-258035; assembly: GCF_030064675.1. Lineage (GTDB taxonomy): Bacteria > Actinomycetota > Actinomycetes > Mycobacteriales > Pseudonocardiaceae > Crossiella. Next base: position 6,495,021 of record NZ_CP116413.1, on the reverse strand, counting down.
TGGCGCATCCGGGCCAGGTAGCGCAGGGTGGCCGGGCTGGGCGTGATCCGCTCCCGCCAGTCCAGGCCGAGCAGGTAGGCCAGGTCCTCGGCCAGCGCGGGCACCCGGCTCAGCTCGGGCAGCACGAACCGCCGCCCGACCGGGTCGATCCGCATGGCCTGCGCGGCCTCCTCCAGCACCGAGTAGGCGAAGTACTGCTGCGCCACCATCTCGGCGTAGCCGGCGCGGCTGAGCTTGCCGCCCAGCATCGCCGCCACGTACGGGGAGTGCTGCGCCTGCGCGTGGTCGCCGCGGGTGCGCGCCCGCAGCTCGGCGGAGAACCGTGGCGGCTCAACGACTTCGGACATGATCAGCCTCCTCCTGGCCCGTCTTCGAGTGTGCTGGGCGGGCGGCCGGGGGGTCAAGGGTTTCACGACAGGTTGTCAGAACATCCTGACGAGGTGTCAGAACCCTGCCGTGCCCCCTCAGGCTAGGTTAGGCTTGCCTAACTTGACAAGGGCGCGAGTGGGTGTGCTCCAGGTCACTTCGGGTGAGTCGATGAGTTTTCGCTGGACCGGCGGTCTGTCCTGGCGTAACCACAACGAGGACGGCAGGAGCACCCCATGCGCATCGTGGTCAGCGAGTTCATCAGCCTGGACGGCGTCGTGCAGGCCCCCGGCGGCCCCCAGGAGGACACCGACGGCGGCTTCGCCCACGGCGGCTGGTCGCACCCCTTCTTCGACCCGGAGGTGGTCGGCGGCTTCTTCGACGAGGCGCTGCGCACCGCCGAGGGCCTGCTCTTCGGCCGCCGCACCTGGCAGGTCATGGCCGGGGCCTGGCCGGAGCGGGCCGGCGACCCCTTCGCCGACCGGATGAACGCCCTGCCCAAGCACGTCGTCTCCGGCACCCTCGCCGAGGCCGACCTGACCTGGAACAGCACGCTGATCCCGGCCGCCGACCTCCTGGCCGGGGTGCGGGAGCTGCGCGCGGCCGAGGGCGGCGACCTGGTGGTCATGGGCAGCCCGAGCCTGGTGCGCGCGCTGCTGGCCGAGGGCCTGGTGGACGAGCTGCGCCTGGTGCACATGCCGGTGCTGCTCGGCGGCGGCAAGTCGATCTTCCCGGCCGACGGCGGCAAGCGAGCCCTGGAGCTGGTGTCCACGGTCGCGGCGAGCACCGGCGCGCAGGTCAGCGTCTACCGCCCGGTCCAGGACAGCTGAGCTAGCGGCGGGGGAGCTTGCGCGGCTTCCCGTCGGGACCCAGCCGCGCGCCCACCCCGCGCAGCACGAAGGCCACCGTCTGCTCGGTCGCCTCGGCCAGCGCGGACTCCGCCAGCCCGGCCAGGCTGCGGCCGCTGACACACGCGGTGACCAGCGGCACCAGCGCGTCCAGGTCCGCCTCCGGCAGGTAACCGTTGGCCATCCCGGCGGCCAGGACCCGGCGCAGCGTGGCCTCCAGTTCGGTCACGTGGTCCAGCACCCGGCCGCGCCCCTGCTCCGAGAGCAGCGGCCGCAGCGCGGAGCTGGGCGGCATGTGCCGGGTGGCGAAGACCCGGATGTGCAGCCGGACGTAGGTGGCCAGCTTGTCCACCGGGTTGTCCAGCTCGGTCAGCGCCGCGGTCAGCTCGCGCAGGTAGCCGCCGGTCTCGTGCTCGGCGAAGGCGAGCAGCAGCGACTCCTTGTCCGGGAAGTAGTTGTACATCGCGGTGCGGCCCACCTCGGCGGCCGCGGCCACCTCGGCCAGGGTGAGCGCGTCGTAGCCGCGTTCGCCGGCCAGCCGGGACAGCGCGGCGAAGATCCGCTCCCGGGTCTGCTCCCGGTGCTCGGCCAGCGAGGCGCCGACGATCTTCGGCATACCGAGAAGGATATGCCCGGCACATCCGGAGCGGGCGACGGCGGATAGCATCGGGGCTCCTCGGGCGCCCGCGCCCGCAGCCGTCTCGATGTCCTAGGAGTCCGTCGTGTCCCAGTTGAGTCCCGCGCCCGCCGTGCTCGCCTCGCGTGTGACGGTGCCAGCCGGGACTACCGCAGGCGCGGCGCTGCGCGAGCTGGAGGCGCCGAACAAGGGGCCGCAGGCCGTCATCGTGGTGCGCGACCCCGAGGGCGCCCTGCGCGACCTGTCCTGGGCCCCGGCCGCCGACACCGAGGTCGAGCCGGTCACCGCCGACTCCGCCGACGGCCGCAGCGTGATCCGGCACTCCGCCGCGCACGTGCTCGCCCAGGCGGTGCAGGAGCTCTTCCCCGAGGCCAAGCTGGGCATCGGCCCGCCGGTCAAGGACGGCTTCTACTACGACTTCGACGTCGCCCGCCCGTTCACCCCCGATGACCTGGCCGCGCTGGAGAAGCGCATGAAGCAGATCATCAAGGGCGCGCAGCGGTTCTCCCGCCGGGTCTTCGGCTCCCAGGAGGAGGCCAAGGCCGAGCTGGCCGGCGAGCCGTACAAGCTGGAGCTGGTGGACATCAAGTCCGATGTGGACACCAGCGAGGTGATGGAGGTCGGCGGCGGCGAGCTGACCATCTACGACAACCTCGACCCGCGCAGCGGCGACAAGGTCTGGGCCGACCTGTGCCGCGGCCCGCACGTGCCCACCACCAAGTACATCCCGGCGTTCAAGCTGATGCGCTCGGCCGCGGCCTACTGGCGCGGCAGCGAGAAGAACCCGCAGCTGCAACGGATCTACGGCACCGCGTGGGAGACCCAGGAGGCCCAGGACGCCTACCTGGAGCTGCTGGCCGAGGCCGAGCGCCGCGACCACCGCAAGCTCGGCGTGGAGCTGGACCTGTTCAGCTTCCCCGACGAGATCGGCTCCGGCCTGGCCGTGTTCCACCCGCGCGGCGGCGTGATCCGCAAGGCGATGGAGGACTACTCGCGGCGCCGCCACGAGGAGGAGGGCTACGAGTTCGTCTACAGCCCGCACATCACCAAGGGCGGGCTGTTCGAGACCTCCGGCCACCTGGACTGGTACCGCGACGGCATGTACCCGGCGATGCACCTGGACGCCGAGTACGACGAGCAGGGCAAGCTCCGCAAGCCCGGCCAGGACTACTACCTCAAGCCGATGAACTGCCCCTTCCACGACCTGATCTTCCGGTCCAGGGGCCGCTCCTACCGCGAGCTGCCGCTGCGCATGTTCGAGTTCGGCTCGGTCTACCGCTACGAGAAGTCCGGCGTGGTGCACGGTCTGACCCGGGTGCGCGGCATGACGCAGGACGACGCGCACATCTTCTGCACCCCGGAGCAGGTGCAGGAGGAGCTGAAGTCGTTGCTGGGCTTCGTGCTCGGCCTGCTCCGCGACTACGGTCTTGACGACTTCTACCTGGAGCTGTCCACCCGCAACGAGGAGAAGTACGTCGGCTCCGACGAGGTGTGGGCGCAGGCCACCGAGGCGCTGCGGGTCGCCGCCGAGGACTCCGGCCTGGAACTGGTGCCCGACCCCGGCGGCGCGGCCTTCTACGGGCCGAAGATCTCGGTGCAGGCCAGGGACGCGCTGGGCCGCACCTGGCAGATGTCCACCATCCAGGTCGACTTCAACCTGCCGGAGCGCTTCGAGCTGGAGTACACCGCCGGCGACGGCTCCCGGCAGCGGCCGGTGATGATCCACCGCGCGCTCTTCGGCAGCATCGAGCGCTTCTTCGGGGTGCTCACCGAGCACTACGGCGGCGCGTTCCCGGCCTGGCTGGCCCCGGTGCAGGTGGTCGGCATCCCGATCGCCGACGAGCACGTCGAACACCTGATGCAGGTGAAGAAGGCGTTGCGGGCCAAGGCGATCCGGGTCGAGGTGGACGCCGGTGACGACCGCATGCAGAAGAAGATCCGCAACCACACCACGCAGAAGGTGCCGTTCCTGCTGCTGGCCGGGGCCAAGGACGTGGAAGCCGGCGCGGTGTCCTTCCGGTTCCGGGACGGCACCCAGATCAACGGGGTGCCGGTGGACACCGCGGTCGAGCTGATCGCCACCTGGGTCGACCGGCGGGAGAACGGTAGCCCCACCGCCGAGACGGTCAGCCCGCTGCTGCCCCAGTAGCCGGTTTTCCCCCACGCCCATGTGTTGCCTGGCAACATATGGCTATGAGCGTTGGGGTGGTGCTGCCGCTGGGGGCGGAGCAGGCTGACCTGCACACGGTCGGCGGCAAGGGCGAGTCACTGGCCACGCTGGTCAGAGCGGGTGTGCCGGTGCCGCCGGGCTTCCACGTCAGCACCGCGGCCTACCGCGGCTTCGTCGCGGGCGGCCTGGATCAGACGATCCGGGCCGCCCTGCGCGGCGAGCCGGAGGATGCCTCGGCGGCCATCGCCGCGGCCTTCGAGCGGGTCGCGTTCCCGGCCTCGACCGCCTCGGCGATCCTGACCGCCTACGCCGAGCTGGGCAGCCCCGCGGTGGCGGTGCGCTCCTCGGCCACCGCGGAGGACCTGCCCGGCCTGTCCTTCGCCGGGCAGCAGGACTCCTTCCTCAACGTCACCGGCGAGGAAGCCCTTCTGGACGCGGTGCGCCGCTGCTGGGCCTCGCTGTGGACCGCCCGCGCCATCGGCTACCGGGCCAGGCACGGCGTCACCGGCGAGCACGCCCTCGCGGTGGTGGTCCAGGAGCTGGTGCCGGCCGAGGCGGCCGGGGTGCTGTTCACCGCCAACCCGCTCACCGGAGCCGGGGACGAGATCCTGATCAACGCGGCCTGGGGGCTCGGCGAGTCGGTGGTCGGCGGCCAGGTCACCCCGGACAGCTACGTGCTGCGCGGCGACCGGGTGCAGCGGCAGGTGGCGGACAAGACCGTGCGCACGGTGCGGGTCCCCGGCGGCACCAGGGACGAGCCGGTGCCCACCGACCTGCGCTGGCTGCCCGTGCTCACCGACGAGCAGGCCAGGGAGCTGGCCGCGCTGGGCAGGCGGATCCACGAGCTGTACCGCCGTCCCACCGACATCGAGTGGGCCTGGCACGACGGCCGCTTCGCCATCCTGCAAGCCCGCCCCATCACCACCGTCTTGCCGGAGACGTGGAACGACTCGCTGCGCGGGGACTACCTGTGGACCAGCGCCAACCTGGGCGAGGCGGTGCCCAGCGTGATGACCCCGGCCACCTGGTCCCTGGCCCAGGCGGTGTCCCTGACCGCCATCGGCGGGCACCCGATGTCCGGCAACATCGGCGGCCGCTTCTACCTCAACCTGAGCCTCAGCCTGGGCATGGCCGACGCGCTGGGCGTGGGCCGCTTCGCCCGCCGCGCCAACGAACACCTCCTGGGCCGCATCGACGAGGACCCGCCCCGCCTGCCGGAGTCCCGGCTGACGCTGATCCGGCTGGCCCTGCGCACCGGTCGCGCCGAGCTGCGCGCCGGACGCGAGCTCCGGAAACGCCTGCCCGAGCTGCTGGCCACCGGTCGGCAGCGCTGCCGCGACCTGCGCGCCCGGATCGCCGCCACGGACAGCGCGGCCGACCTCGCCGCGCTGTGGGACCGCGAGCTCGCCGGACTGCTCGCCGACGCCCGGCTGCTCTCCGGTGCCGCCCGCACCGTCGGCGTGGACCAGTCCCGGGTGCGCGCCCGGCTGGAACGCCTGGCCGAACCGGCCGAGGTGACCGCGCTGCTCAGCGGCGCGCACGGCGCGGGCGGCGAGCTGGCCAGCCTGGGCCCGGTGCTCGGCCTGGCCGAGCTGCGCGCCGGGCGGATCGACCGGGACACCTTCGCCGACACCTGGGGCCACCGCGGCCCCGACGAGTTCGAGGTCTCCAGCCCCCGGCCCGCCGAGGACCCGGCCTGGATCGACCGCCAGCTGGCCACCCTCGGCACCGGCGAGCAGGACCCCTCCACCCTGCTGGCCCGCCAGGCCCAGACCCGGCAGGCCGCCTGGCACCGGCTGCGCACCCGCCACCCCCGCCAGGCCGCCAAGCTGACCCCGACGCTGGACAAGGCCGCCAGGGCCGCCCGCCGCCGCGAGCTGGCCCGCTCGGAGTTCGTCCGCGCCTTCTGGGTCTTCCGCGCCTTCATCCTGCGCGCCGGCGAGCTGACCGGGCACGGCGAGGACCTGTTCTTCCTGCCCCTGGCCGACACCGTGCGGGTGCTGCGCGGCGACCCCGGGCCCCTTGGCCCGGTCCCGGCCCGCCGCGCCGCCTACCAGCGCTACCGCGCCCTGCCGCCCTACCCCACGATCATCCGCGGCCACTTCGACCCCGAGACCTGGGCCGCCGACCCCAACCGGCGTATCGACCGCTACGACGCCCGCGACACCACCGCGGGTCCCGCGGCCGAGGGCCTGCTCCGCGGCTTCGGCGGCGTCGCCGGTGTGGTGGAGGGCGCGGTCCGCATCCTGCGCAGCGTCGAGGACGGCGAGCAGTTGCGGCCCGGCGAGATCCTGGTGACCACGGTGACCAACGTCGGCTGGACCCCGCTGTTCCCGCGCGCCGCCGCCGTGGTCACCGACGTCGGCGCGCCGCTCTCGCACGCCGCGATCGTGGCCCGCGAGCTCGGCATTCCCGCCGTGGTCGGTTGCGGCGAGGCCACCACCCGGCTGCGCACCGGCGACCGGGTACGCGTGGACGGCGGCCAGGGCACGGTCACTCTGCTGCCCCCCACGTCCTAGGATCGATTCATGGGTGAGCCGGAGCTGGACGCGCAGGAGGGCATCGGGATTCCCGACCCGTTGCAGCGGTTGTGGACCCCGCACCGGATGGCCTACATCCGCGGCGAGGGCAAACCGGCCGACGCCGAGTCGACCGGCTGCCCCTTCTGCCAGGTCACCGCCCTCGACGACCCCAACGGCCTGGTCATCGCCCGCGGTGAGCTGGTGTTCGCGGTGCTCAACCTGTACCCGTACAACCCCGGCCACCTGATGGTGCTGCCCTACCGGCACATCCCGGACTACACCGACCTGGACCCGGCCGAGACGGTCGAGTTCGCCGAGTTCACCCAGCGCGCCATGCGGGCCATCCGGCACGCCGCCGCCCCGCACGGGTTCAACATCGGCATGAACCAGGGCACCGTGGCCGGGGCCGGCATCGCCGCGCACCTGCACCAGCACGTGGTGCCGCGCTGGGGCGGGGACGCCAACTTCATGCCGGTGGTCGCGCACACCAAGGTCCTGCCGCAGCTGCTCGGCGAGACCCGCGAACTGCTCGCCGGGGCCTGGCACGAGGTCGGCTGAGCCACCCCGGTGGCCGGGCCAGGCGCGGGTTAGGCTGGCGTCACCAGGTCCTTTGCCCACGCCGGTCACCGGAAAGTCGATGCCGAACAGCCGATGCTGAACATCTTCGCCCGCGCGTCGGTCTCGCGCGTCACCGATCCGGTCGGGTCCTGGCTGCTGCGCCGCGGGCTGACCCCCAACGCGATCACCGTGCTGGGCACCACCGGCACGGTGCTGTCCGCACTGTGGTTCCTGCCCCGCGGCGAACTGCTGCTGGGCACCGTGGTGGTCACCCTGTTCACCCTGTTCGACCTCATCGACGGCGCGATGGCCCGCGCCCAGGGCAACGGCACCCGTTTCGGCGCGGTGCTGGACGCCAGCTGCGACCGGATCGCCGACGGCGCGCTGTTCGCCGCCATCGCCTGGTGGGCCTTCGTCGAGGCCCAGGACCGCGCGCTCGGTGCGGCGGCGCTGCTGTGCCTGGTCACCGCGCAGGTCATCTCCTACGTCAAGGCCCGCGCCGAAGCCACCGGCCTGTCCGCCGACGGTGGTCTGGTGGAGCGCGCCGAGCGGCTCATCCTGGCCCTGGTCGGCACCGGGCTGACCGGCCTGGATGTGCCCTATGCCCTGGACATCGCGCTGTGGCTGCTCGCCGCGCTGTCCGTGCTCACCGTCGGCCAGCGGCTGCACGCGGTGTACCGCAGCGCCAAGGCGGCCCGGTGACCGCTGTCCGCGACCGGGTGATCGACACCGGCTACGCGGCGGGCTGGCTGCTCACCCGCGCCCTGCCCGAACCCCTGGCGCTGCGCCTGTTCACCGCGATCGCGCTGCGCGCCGAACACCGCGCCACCGGCAAAGGGCTGCGCCGCAACCTGGCCCGCCTGGTCACCCCGGACCGCCTGGACGACACCGTGCGCGCGGCCCTGCGCTCCTACGCCCGCTACTGGGCCGAGACCTTCCGGCTGCCCGCCCAGGATCCGGCCGCGCTGCGCCGCCGGGTCCACGTCACCGGGGTCGAGCACCTGGACGCCGCCCGCGCGCGGGGCCGCGGCGTGCTGCTCGCGCTGACGCACAGCGGGAACTGGGACGTGGCCGGGATCTGGCTGTGCGCGCACGCCGGCCGGTTCACCACGGTCGCCGAACGCCTGCGCCCGGAGTCGCTGTACCGCCGTTTCCTGGCCTACCGCGAGTCCCTGGGCTTTGAGATCCTGCCGCTCTCCGGCAGCGCCCCGCCCGGCCGGACGCTGCTGGAACGGTTGCGCGCCAACGGGATCGTCTGCCTGCTCGCCGACCGGGTGCTCACCGGCGCGAGCGTCCCGGCACCCTCTTCGGCGAGCAGGCCCGGTTGCCCTCGGGTCCGGCGCACCTGGCCGCGATCACCGGGGCCGCCCTCGTCCCGGCCGCCACCTGGTTCACCGAGGAGGGCTGGGGCCTGCGCTTCCACCCCGCCCTGCCGGTCACCGACGTCGCCGGGACCACCCAGCGCCTGGCCGAGGCCTTCGCCGCCGACCTGGCCGCGCACCCCGCCGACTGGCACATGCCGCACCCGGTGTGGACGGCCCCCAGGTGAGGATCGGCCTGGTCTGCCCGTACTCCTTCGACGTGCCCGGCGGCGTGCAGACCCACGTCCTGGACCTGGCCCGCGAGCTCCGCCACCGCGGCCACCAGGCCCAGGTGCTCGCCCCGTCCCGCCGCACCGACCTGCCCGCCTACGTCACCCCCGCCGGTGGCGCGCTCGGCATCCCCTACAACGGCTCGGTGGCCCGCCTGGCCTTCGGCCCCAGCGCTGTGCGCCGCGTCCGGCACTGGCTGCGCCGCCACGACCCGGACCTGCTGCACCTGCACGAACCCGCCGCCCCCAGCCTGTCCCTGCTCGCACTGGCCGTCACCGACCGCCCGGTGGTGGCCACCTTCCACACCAGCTCCCCGATCACCCGCACCCCCCTCGAGCCGCTGCTGCGCCCACTCCTGCGCAAGATCACCACCCGGATCGCGGTGTCCGAGGCCGCCCGCGCCACCCCCGGCATGACCGAGATCCCCAACGGCGTCAACACCGCCCTGTTCGCCCACGCCACCCCGCTCCCGCTGCCCGCGCCCGCGATCGGGTTCCTCGGCCGCTTCGACGAACCCCGCAAAGGCCTCCCGGTCCTGCTCGCCGCCGCCCGCGCCCTGCTGCCCACCCACCCCGGCCTGAACCTGGTCATCGCCGGCGCGGGCAACCCGGCCGCAGTCCACCGCGCCGCCGGACCGGAGCTGTCCGCCCGCCTCACCCTGCTCGGCCAGGTCGACGAGCAGACCAAGGCCCGGCTGCTGCGCGGCCTGGACCTCTACTGCGCGCCCAACCTCGGCGGCGAGAGCTTCGGCATGGTCCTCACCGAAGCCATGGCCGCCGGCGCACCCGTCGTGGCCAGCGACCTGGCCGCCTTCCGCCGGGTGCTCGGCGGCGCGGGGGAGACCTTCCCGGCCGGCGATCCCGTTGCCCTGGCAGGAAAACTCGCCGCACTGCTGGCCGACCCGTCCCGTCGGGCGGAGCTGACCGCGGCCGGACTCCGCCGGGTCAGCCGCTACGACTGGACCGAGGTCGCCGGGCGGCTGGAAGAGGTCTACCGGGCCGCGCTCACCGCGCCACGCCTGGTCCCGGCTGGACCGCCCGTTCCCAGGCCTCGGTGAGCAGCGCGCACACCCGCTCCGCCGCCGGCACCGAGTGCAGCGCCACCGGCAACAGTTGCTGGTCGGGCAGGAACTGGGCCATCAGCCCGCGCCACCCCGGCGGGGTGAACACGATCGTGCCCAGGCCCTCGGCGTCCCGGTGCGCCAGCCGCGGCCGGGTGTCCGGCCCGAACCGGATCTCGCGCCGGGTGGTCCTGCGGAACAGGGTGGTGACCAGCAGCACCCTGGTCCCGGTGACCACGTACTCGGTGCCGCGCAACCACAGCACCCGGTACACCGGCATGAGCAGGCTGATACAGGTCGCCGACACCGTGCCCAGCACCGCGAACCCCACGATCGTGGCGACCGGCACCGAAGGCGAGGGCAGCAAGGTCAGCGACCACATCAGCGCGATGAACAGCGCCCCGAACGCCAGCAGCGGCAGGTCGACCACGTTCAGCACCAGGTGCTTGCGCGGCCGCCCCCGCCACAGCACCGTCTCCTCGGCCGACAACGGCCGGACCCACTGCTTGTCCCGCCGCCCGAACCCGACCTCGATCTCGAACGACGCTCCCGAACTGTTGTCCCCCATGGCTCGACGTTATCCACCGCGACAGCGCCACGACAGTGACACTGGTGCGGAGTTCCGCCGTCAGCGCCGGTCGCAGGCACGCGAGAGCAACGCCAGCACCTCCGCCGGTCCTTCGACGGCGTGCAGCATGGTGACCGGCCGCAACGGCACGTCCAGCTCAGGCGGCTCCTCCGGGCAGCCGCCGGGAAACTGGGTGCTGAAGACGATCGTGCCCCGCCCGTCGGCGTGCCTGCGCCGCAACCTCGGCTGGGCGGCCGGGACCAGCGGCGAGTCCCGCACCGCCTTCGGGCCGCTCTCGCGGTGCCGCAGCTCGGCCACCCTGCTGTCGGTGACCACGTACTCGGTGCGGCGCAGCCAGTAGGCCCGGTGCGCGGACAGCACGAACCCGGCCACCACCGGCGCACCGCCGAAAACCCAGGCGAAGGCCGGCGCGTCCTTCGTCGTCAGCGTCACCGCGACCAGGACCGCCACGGACAGCACCGAGGCCAGATCGGCCAGCAGGCGCGCCCGGATCCGCCCCGGCCTGCCGCGCCAGCGCACCGTCTCACCCGCGTACTCCGCGGCCCCCATGAGCCGACGCTACCCACCGCGGCCGCACCGGAGCACGAAGCGTTGTTCAGGCGTCGTTCAGAGCTTGGCCGCGATCGCCTCCGGCAACGGGTCGTAGCGGGCGAAGCGACGGGTGAAGGTCGCGGTGCCCGAGGTCAGCGAACGCAGGTCGATGGCGTAGCGCAACAGCTCCGTGCACGGCACCTCCGCGCGGATCATGGTCCGGCCCGCGCCCGCGGCCTCGGTGCCCAGCACCCGGCCGCGGCGGCCGGACAGGTCGCCCAGCACGGTGCCCAGGTGGTCATCGGGCAGCAGCACCGCGACCTCGTCCACCGGTTCCAGCATGGCGATCCCGGCCGCGGCGGCGGCCTCCTTCATGGCCAGGGAGGCCGCGGTCTGGAAGGCGGCGTCGCTGGAGTCCACGCTGTGCGCCTTGCCGTCGACGAGGCTGACCCTGATGTCCACCACCGGATAACCGGCCTGCAGGCCCTTGGTCATCTGGGCGCGCACACCCTTCTCCACGCTCGGGATGAACTGGTGCGGCACCGCGCCGCCGACCACCTTGTCCACGAACTCCAGGCCCGCGCCGCGCGGCAGCGGTTCCACCACCAGGTCGCACACCGCGTACTGGCCGTGCCCGCCGGACTGCTTCACGTGCCGCCCGTGGCCCTTGCCCGCCTTGGCGAAGGTCTCCCGCAGCGGCACCCGCACGTCCTCGGTGTCGACGTCCGCGCCACCGGCGCGCAGCCGTTGCAGCACCACGTCGGCGTGCGCCTCGCCCATGCACCACAGCACCAGCTGGTGGGTCTCGGCGTTGCGCTCCAGCCGCAGCGTCGGGTCGCTGGCGGCCAGCTTGGCCAGGTTGCGCGCGAGCACGTCCTCATCGCTGCGGGTGCGGGCCAGCACCGCGATCGGCAGCAGCGGCTCGGGCATGTCCCACGGCCGCACCAGCAGCGGGTCCTCCGGCGCGGACACGGTGTCCCCGGTCTCGGCGGAGGTGAGCTTGGTCAGCGCGCACACGTCGCCGGCCACGCAGTAGGGCACCTCGCGCAATGTCGCGCCCAGCGGGGAGTAGACGTGCGCGACCCGTTCGTCGGTGTCGTGGTCCTCGTGGCCCCGCTCGGCCATGCCGTGCCCGGAGATGTGCACCGGCCGTTCCGGGCGCAGCGTGCCGGAGAAGACCCGCACCAGCGACACCCGGCCCACGTAGGAGTCCACCGCGGTGCGCACCACCTCCGCGACCAGGGGCCCGTCCGGGTCGGCGGCCAGGCGGGGGCGGGGGATGCCGTCGGTGCCGGTGACCTCGGGCGGCTCGTGCTCGGCGGGGGAGGGGAAGGCGCGGGTGAGCATCTCCAGCAGCTCGGGCACGCCGAGCCCGGTGGTCGAGCACACCGGGATCACCGGGTGGAAGGACCCCCGGGCCACCGCGGTCTCCAGGTCCGCGATCAGCACCCCCTGGTCGAGCTCCTCGCCCTCCAGGTAGCGCTCCATCAGGGTCTCGTCCTCGCTCTCGGCGATGATCCCCTCGATCAGGGTGTCCCTGGCCAGCGCGAACTCCTCGGCCATCGACTCCGGCGGCGAGCCGGTGATCAGCCCGGCCAGCCCGGTCAGCGTCCCGCCCTCGCGCACGGGCAGGTACAGCGGCAGCACCCCGTCGCCGAAGGCCTCCCGGCAGGCCGCGGTCTCGGCGGCGATGTCGGCGCGCTGGTGGTCGCAGCGGGCGATGACCACCGCGCGCGGCATGCCCACCGCGGCGCACTCCTGCCACAGCGTGACCGTGGCCGGGTCCACCCCCTCCGCGGCGCACACCACGAACAGCGCGGCGTCGGCGGCGCGCAGTCCGGCGCGCAGCTCGCCCACGAAGTCGGCGTACCCGGGGGTGTCGATCAGGTTGACCTTGACCTCGCCGTGCATGAACGGGGCCACCGACAGCCCGACCGAGCGCTGCTGGCGCACCGCGGCCGGATCGTGGTCGCACACCGTGGTCCCGTCGGTGACCGAGCCGGTGCGGTTGATCACCCCCGCCGCGGCCAGCAACGCCTCGGTGAGCGTGGTCTTCCCGGAGCCGGAAGGCCCGACCAGCACGACGTTGCGCACCTTGGTGGGGTCGGCTACAGCGACCTGGCCGCCGGCGTGGCCGTTGTCGGCGTGCTTGCTGCCCATGGGACTTCCACCTCCCGGACGCGGCCGGCCTGCTCCGGCCGCGCGTTGGATGTGTCCGATCTCACACCCGATGGCCTGGTGGCGTCCACCCCCGGGCCGTCGCACCATCCGGGAGTACTAATTGGCGGTGATGAGTGAGCTGCTGACCACGCTGCCCCGCCCGCGCACCGCACGGCCCAGCCGCGGCGGCGTGCCCGCCACCGGCGCGCACCTGCTGGACTGGGACTGGGCCCGCTACCGCCTGGAAGACGCCCGCAACTACTGGATCGCCACCAGCAGCGCCGCCCGTCGCCCGCACACCCGCCCGGTGTGGGGCGTGTGGCTGCCCGCGGGGTTCTGCTTCGTCACCGGCTCGGCCGCGGTGCGCAACCTGGCGGTCAGCCGGGAGATCACCGTGCACCTGGAAAGCGGCGACGAGGTGGTCATCGCCGAAGGGGAGGCCACCCTGCTCAGCGCCCAGGCCGACCTGTCCCGGCTGGCCGAGGAGCTGCACCGCAAGTACCGCTGGGCGCTGCACCTGGCCGACGGCCGCCTGGCCGGGGAGGGCGGCCAGGGCGGACCCGCCTACCTGGTGCGGCCCAGGGTGGTCTTCGGCTGGGCGCAGAACGGGGAGAGCATGACCAGGTGGCGCTTCGGCCCACCCGTCGGCCAGCGAGCGTGACGCGGGTAACTGGCCTGCTCAGATCGCGCGGAATTGGCCACTTCAGGGGGCCGCGTCCGGTCGTAGCATGAGGGTCCAAGTCATCCACCGGAGTGGGTTTTCCCACTTCAGCGCACAGTTGGGCAGGACACCAGTGACCTCCAGTGACATCCAGGCCGTCGGCACCGCGCGGGTCAAGCGCGGTATGGCCGAGATGCTCAAGGGCGGCGTGATCATGGACGTGGTCACCCCGGAGCAGGCCAAGATCGCCGAGGACGCCGGCGCCGTCGCGGTGATGGCCCTGGAGCGGGTCCCCGCCGACATCCGGGTGCAGGGCGGCGTGGCCCGGATGAGCGACCCCGACATGATCGACGGCATCATCGCCGCGGTGTCCATCCCGGTGATGGCCAAGGCCCGGATCGGCCACTTCGCCGAGGCCCAGGTGCTGCAGGCCATCGGCGTGGACTACATCGACGAGTCCGAGGTGCTGACCCCGGCCGACGAGGCCCACCACATCGACAAGTGGGACTTCACCGTGCCCTTCGTCTGCGGCGCGACCAACCTGGGCGAGGCGCTGCGCCGGATCAGCGAGGGCGCGGCCATGATCCGCTCCAAGGGCGAGGCCGGCACCGGCAACGTGGTCGAGGCGACCCGGCACATGCGCCAGATCCGCGCCGACATCAAGCGGCTGACCCTGCTCGACGAGCCCGAGCTCTTCGTCGCGGCCAAGGAGCTGCGCGCGCCGTATGAGCTGGTCAAGGAGATCGCCCAGCTGGGCAAGCTGCCGGTGGTGCTGTTCACCGCTGGCGGCATCGCCACCCCGGCGGACGCGGCGATGATGATGCAGCTGGGCGCCGAGGGCGTCTTCGTCGGCTCCGGCATCTTCAAGTCCGGCGACCCGGCCAAGCGCGCCGAGGCCATCGTCAAGGCCACCACCTTCCACGACGACCCCGACGTGATCGCCAAGGTCTCCCGCGGCCTGGGCGAGGCCATGGTCGGCATCAACATCTCCGACCTCCCGGACAACCAGCGCCTGGCCACCCGCGGCTGGTAGTCCCGCACGCCGGCCGCCCGTCCCGCTGGCCGGGGCGGGCGGTCAGACGTGTTCCATGACCAGCACGAACGCCGTGCCCGGGGCCAGGGCCTCGTAGACGTGCGGGGCGTCGCCGGGGAAGGCCGCGTAGTCCCCGGGGTCCAGCTCCACCGCGGCCTCCGCGGGCCCGCAGCGCAGCCGCCCGGTGCTGACCACCGCGTGCTCGATCGACCCGGGGATGTGCGGGTCGGCCAGCCGCGCCTGCCCCGGCTCCATGGTGATCACGTAGATGTCCCGCCGCGCCCCCGGCGGGCAGGCCGAGAGCAGCGTGCCCACGAACGCCGCCTGCTCCGAGGCCACCCCCGGCCCCTCACCGGCCCGGATGACCCGCACCGGCACCCGCTGCGGCTCGACCAGGCGGGAGAACGGCACTCCCAGGGCCACGCCCAGCGCCCACAGCGTCTCCACGCTCGGGTTGCCGCTGGCCGACTCCAGCTGGGACAGCGTGGACTTGGCGATCCCAGCCCGTTTGGCCAGCTCAGTGAGGGTGAGCCCGGTGCGGTCGCGTTCCCGGCGCAGGTTGGCGGCGATGGTGGCCAGGGGGGCGCCGCCGGCGCGGGGGTCGGCCATCGTGTTCGCTCCAGCGGTCGTGATATTCGCGTTGACGAACGCACCTTAGTGTGTTCAGTATAGGCGTCGATGCGTTCGATATGGCGAACACTCGATTCCGCGTTGATCCGCGATGTGAGTGCCGCCGCCCTGACCGGCGGCGTGATGGGGATGTCCTTCGGGGCGGTCGCGGTGACCTCCGGACTGTCCGTGTGGCTGACGGTGGCCATGTCCGTGCTGGTCTTCGCCGGCGGCGCCCAGTTCACCGCGGTCGGCGTGGCCGCCGCGGGCGCGGGCCCGGTGGCCACGGTGCTGGCCGGGCTGCTGGTCAACGCCCGCCTGCTGCCCTTCGGCCTGGCCGTGGGCGGGGTGTTCGGGCAGCGCTGGCCTGCCCGGCTGCTCGGCAGCTACCTGATGATCGACCAGTCGGTGGCCTTCGCACTGGCCCAGCGCGACCCCGAACGCGCCCGCGCGGTGTACTGGGCCTCCAGCCTGGCCGCCTTCCTCACCTGGAACACCGGCACCCTGCTCGGCGCGCTGATCGGCAGCGCGGTCGGTGATCCGAAGGACTTCGGCCTGGACGCGGTGTTCCCGGCGGGCATGCTCGCGCTGATCCTGCCGCAGCTCTCGGACAAGATCCCGCGCCGGGTGGCGCTGCTGGGCGGCCTGATCGCGGTGGCCACCGCGCCGCTGCTGCCCCCCGGCCTGCCCGTGCTGCTGGGCCTGCTCGGCCTGGCCGCCGCCCTGCCCGTGCCGAAGTGGAAGCGGAGGACCGCATGACCCTGACCACCGTGCTGCTGCTGGCCGCCGGCACCTACGCCCTGCGCGCCGCCGGCCCGTTCCTGCGGGACCGCCTGGAGGTCTCCGAGCGCCTGCAACGCGGACTGGCCATGGCCGCGATCGCGCTGCTGTCCGCGCTGGTGCTCACCCAGGCCGTGCTGGACGGGCAGGTCTTCAGCGGCTGGGCCCGGCCGGCCGGTGTGCTGGTCGGAGCACTGGCCGCGTGGCGGAAACTGCCCTTCGTGGTGGTCGTGCTGCTCGCCGCAGGCACCGCCGCCGGACTGCGCCTGGCCGGAGTGCCGTAGAACATGTCGATGTCTTTCGACAACTATTCCCGGGGTAGCCACGCCTAGACCGGGGATGTGACGCATTCGCCAGGGGAGCCGCCAACGGCATCGATTTCAACGTCGGTCCGGGCGAGGATCCTCTGCCCGGCCGCGTCGAGGGTGGCGGTGGCCTGGACAAGATCACCCTGACCGGCGGCTACAACAACGGCAAGCGCTCCAAGCCGCCAGCAATGACCGGACCTCCGGCGGGGTGGCGGCCGTTGTCAACGGCGGACCCGGCAAAGCCACCTGCACCTTCAGCCCCGCACCTGTCGGCCCGGTCACCAACTGCAACCCCTGAGACACCAACCTCGAACGGGGCCGCACCGGCCAGGGGCGGCCCCGCTCCAGTGCCCACGGCCTCAGCGGCGCGGCATCTTCTGCGTCAGCTTGGTCTTGTTGGCCCCCGCCACCACGCACACCGCGGTCCGGTCGCCGGTACGCCAGGAGGAGGCGGTCGGGTAGAAGTAGAAGATCTCCACCTTGGCCAGCTCGGCCTCCGGCAGCATCTTGGTCATCCGCTCATCGCACTCGGCCGCGATGTCGTCGGTGATGGTCGCCTCGCCCGGGTAGGTCGAACCGCCCGCCATGTCCCAGCGGTCCATCACCTCGGCCTCGTGCGGGGAACCGCAGGGCTGGGCGGTGACCGAGGAGATCGACTTGCTCTCCTTGATCCCGTCGAAGCAGTCGCCCACCTTCAGGTTCAGCACGGTCAGCCGCCCCGGCTCGGAGACCTGCCCGGCCTCGTCCCGCACCGCCCTGGTGTTGATCGCGACCACCACCGCGAAGGTCAGCAGCAGCAGCCACGCGCTGCCCAGCACCAGTCCGGCGATGGCCATCCCCTTGCCGTTGTCCCCGCGCTGCTTGATCTGGCGCAGCGAGATGATCCCGAAGATCACCGCCAGGATGTTGGTCAGGATGATCGGCAGGATGCCCAGCACCAGCGTGGCGATGGCGAAGCCGTTGGTGTTCGCGGGCTTGGGCGGCTGCGGATAACCGGGGTTCGGGTAACCCGGGTAGCCGGGCGGCGCCTCTGGCGGAGGCGGCGGCGCCGACGGGTAGAACTGCGCCGGAGAGGGCTGCTGACCCGGCTGGCCCTGCTGCTCCGGCTGCGGCTGATCTGTCACGGCCGGAACTGTCCACCAGTTCCGGCCGTTGAGGCAAACCGGATCCGGCTCACCGCACGAAGAACGGCACCGAACCGAGGAACAGCAGCGGGATCAGGAACACCAGCAGGAACAGCCCCACCCACACGCAGCCGACGATCAGCCCGGCCAGCGCCATGCCGCGGCCCTCGTCGCCGGTGCGCTTGATCTGGTTCAGCGCGATCGCGCCGAAGATGATCCCGAGCAGCGGCAGCACGAAGAACGGGATGATCCCGCAGACCAGCGCGGCGATGGACAGCCCGTTGGTCTTGCGCTGCGCCGGGTACGGCTGCTGGTAGCCGGGGTAGCCCTGATAACCCTGGTAGCTCTGCTGTTGCTGGTAGCCCTGCTGTCCCTGGTAGCCGTACTCGGCCGGGTAGGCAGGCTGGGCCGGATAGCCGGGCTGGGCCTGGAACTTGCCCGAGTCGTAGGCCTGCGGGGCGGCCGGGTAGTACTGCGCGGGGTCCGGCGTGGCCGGATCTTGTGGTGCGGACACGGCGTGGACGGTATCCTGCGCGCCCCGCCCGCACCTGCAAAACTCCGGGAACTCACCGGATCAGTCCCGCTCAGCCGTCCAGCACGCCCCCGGCCGGCGGCACCGCGCCCTTGCGCACGTGCTCGAAGACCAGGTGCGTCTGCAGCTGCGCGACCTCCTTGCGGGTGGTGAAGGAGTCCAGCACCAGCCGTTGGAGGTGCGTGGTGTCGGCCACCGCCACGTGCACCAGGAAGTCGTCCGGGCCTGCCACGTGCGCCAGCGACACCGTCTCCGGCAGGCCCAGCGCGAAGTCGATGAACGGCTGCACGATCGCCCTGGTGTGCGGGCGCACCCGCACCGCGATCATCGCCTGCACCGGCCTGCCCAGCGCGGCCAGGTCCACCTCGGCCCGGTACCCGGTGAGCACCCCGCGCTCGCGCAGCGCCCGGTGCCGGACCAGGCAGGTCGAGGGCGCCAGGTTGACCCTGGCGGCCAGGTCCTTGTTCGGCAGCCGAGCGTCGTTCTGCAACTCCCGCACGATGGCCGCGTCCACCGCATCCAGCACGGACCTCACCCCACTTCGCCGAACAGAATTCGCAATCTACCCAGGAACACCGACGCCCGCGCCACGATTCCGGCCATGAGCGGTATCCGCACCCGCGCCGTGCACGCCGGCCGCCAGGAGCTGTCCTCCCTCGGCGTGCACGCGCTGCCGATCGACCTGTCCACCACCTACCCGCTGCCCGACGCCGAGCTGGGCGAGCAGGCCCTCCTCGAACTGGCCGCCGGCGCACCGGCCGCGGCCTCCCCGGTCTACGGCCGCCTGGTCAACCCCACGGTCTCCCGCTTCGAGCGGGCGCTGGCCGAGCTGGAGGGCCTGCCCGACGCGGTCGCCTTCGGCAGCGGCATGGCCGCGCTGGTGGCCACCGTGCAGGCCGCCTGCCTGGTCACCGGCCGCCGCCACGTGGTCGCGCTGCGCCCCCTCTACGGCGGCTCCGACCACCTCCTGAGCAGCGGCATCCTCGGCGTCGAGGTCACCTACACCGACGCCGCCGGAGTCGCCGCGGCGCTGCGGCCGGACACCGGACTGGTGATCGCCGAGACCCCGGCCAACCCCACCCTGGACCTGGTCGACCTCGACGCGCTGGTCGCCGCCGCCGACGGGGTGCCGGTGCTGGTGGACAACACCTTCGCCACCCCGGTGCTGCAGAACCCGGCCGCGCACGGCGCCACCTACGTGCTGCACTCGGCCACCAAGTACCTCGGCGGCCACGGCGACGCCATGGGCGGCATCGTGGCCGCCCCCGCCGAACAGGCCGCCGCGATCCGCAGCCTGCGGGTGGCCACCGGCGCGCTGCTGCACCCCATGTCGGCCTACCTGCTGCACCGCGGCCTGGCCACCCTGCCGCTGCGGGTGGAGGCCGCCCAGCGCACCGCCGCGGAGCTGGCCGCGCGGTTGACCGAGCATCCCGCGGTGGCCAAGGTCCACTATCCGGGACTGGCCGGTTCCGATCCGCACGGGGTGCTCGGACGGCAGCTGCGCGGACCCGGCGCGATTCTGGCAATCGAGACATTCGAAGAATCGGATGTCCTGCTCTCCCGGCTCCGCCTCTTCACCCATGCGGTGAGCCTCGGTTCGGTCGATTCCCTGATCGAGCGACCGGCCGCGCTCACCCACCGCCTTGTGGCCGACGAGGACCGCCTGGCCTGCGGCATCAGCCCCCGCCTGCTCCGGCTCTCGATCGGCCTGGAAGACGTGGAGGATCTCTGGGGCGATCTCGTGGAGTCACTTGAGGTTCCCATAAGAATGAACGTGATCCCCATTACGTCGTAGCGATCCCCCTTCCAATGTGCACGGTGAGTAGAGATATCGTCCCCGGTTCAGAGGGCACCGGGGCCCCCGTTACGTGATTCCACCACGTGGGCGCCGGATATCTATGTAATCGAGGACAGAGAGGGGCGCCGCGTGGCTTCCGCGCCGGAGCTCGACACCAAGCTTGGTCAGCCAGACGAGGACGGGTACGTCAAGTCGCTGTCCAACCGCCAGGTCCAGATGATCGCCATCGGCGGCGCCATCGGCGTCGGCCTGTTCCTGGGCGCCGGCGGCAGGCTGGCCTCCTCCGGGCCCGGCCTGGTGCTGGCCTACGCCGCCTGCGGCATCGCCGCGTTCTTCGTGATGCGCGCGCTGGGGGAGCTGGTCATGCACCGGCCCGCCGCGGGCAGCTTCGTGGAGTACGCCCGCGAGTTCGTCGGCCCGTGGGCCGGGTTCACCAGCGGCTGGATGTACTGGGTCAACTGGGCCATGACCGGCATCGCCGAGATCACCGCCGCGGCGATCTACGTGCACCGCTGGCTGCCGGACGTGCCGCAGTGGATCACCGCGCTGGTCGCGCTGGTGGTGCTGCTGGCGGTGAACCTGCTGTCGGTGAAGCTGTTCGGCGAGCTGGAGTTCTGGTTCTCCGTCATCAAGGTGCTGGCGATCATCGTCTTCCTGTTCACCGGCCTCGCGCTGGTGCTGACCTCCGCCGATGTCGGCGGGGTGACCGCCAGCGTGTCCAACCTGACCGCGAACCAGGGCTTCCTGCCCAACGGCGTCGGCGTGGTGCTGATGAGCCTGCAAGCGGTGATCTTCGCCTACTCCGCGATCGAGATGGTCGGCATCGCCGCCGGTGAGACCAAGGACCCGAAGAAGGTCCTGCCCAAGGCCATCAACGGCGTGGTCTGGCGGATCGGCATCTTCTACGTCGGCTCGGTGCTGCTGCTGGCCATGGTGCTGCCCTGGACGCTGTACTCCGGCGCGGAGAGCCCGTTCGTCACCGTCTTCTCCCGCCTGGGCATCCCGGCCGCGGGCGATGTGATGAACGCGGTCGTGCTCACCGCCGCGCTGTCCTCCTGCAACTCCGGCCTCTACTCCACCGGCCGCATCCTGCGCTCGCTGGCGCAGAAGGGCGAGGCCCCGGCCTTCACCGGCAAGATGTCCGCCCGGCACGTGCCCTACGGCGGCATCCTGTTCACCGGCGTGGTCTACCTCTTCGGCGTGGTGCTGAACTACCTGGTGCCCAAGGAGGCCTTCGACATCGCCATCGCGGTGGCCAGCCTGGGCGTGATCACCACCTGGATCACCCTGCTGTACTGCCAGATCAAGCTGCGCCGCAAGGCCGACAAGGGCGAGCTGCCGCGCAGCACGTTCCGGATGCCCGGCGCGCCCTACACCGGCTGGCTGAGCATCGCCTTCCTGGCCATGGTGCTGGTGCTGATGGCCTTCACCGAGGGCCCGGAACGGATCGCGTTCTACTCGATGCCGGTCATCGCGGTGGTGCTGTTCGTGGGCTGGAAGCTGGTCAGCAGGCGCAACCGCGCGCTGGCCGGTCCGGCCAAGCAGAGCACCCCGGTTCGGGAGCCGATCGCGGGCGAATAAGCTGGTAGACCCAGCAACGACGGTTCCAGCAGTTCGGAGTGCGCAGTGTCGGCAGCCCAGCCCGTGGTCGGAGTGCTCGCCCTGCAGGGTGACGTGCGAGAGCACCTGGTGGCCCTGGCCGAATGCGATGTGCTCGCCCGCCCGGTCCGCCGGGCGGAGGAGCTGGCGCAGGTGCACGGGCTGGTCATCCCCGGTGGCGAGTCCACCACGATGAGCCGCCTGCTCACCAACTTCGAGCTGCTGGAACCGCTGCGCCTGCGGTTGAAGGAGGGCCTGCCCGCCTTCGGCTCCTGTGCTGGCATGATCATGCTCGCCAGCACGGTGCTCGACGGTCGCGCGGACCAGCACCAGCTCGGCGCCGTGGACATGGTGGTCCGGCGCAACGCCTTCGGCCGCCAGGTCGACTCCTTCGAGGCCGACCTCGCGGTCAAGGGCGTCGAGGGCGACCCGGTGCGCGCGGTGTTCATCCGGGCCCCGTGGGTGGAGTCCGTCGGCGACGAGGTGGAGGTGCTCGCCACCGTGCCGGATGTCCCGGAGTCGGGGGCGGCCGCCGGTAGGATCGTCGCCGTTCGACAGGGACGCGTGCTGGCAACCGCGTTCCACCCGGAACTGACCGGCGACGGGCGGGTGCACCGCCTGTTCGCGGACACCGTGCGCGCGGCCTGAGAAGCTGTGGGGGAACGCGTCCCGGTGCAGAGAGCGACGGAGGAGAGATGAGCGGCCACTCCAAGTGGGCCACCACCAAGCACAAGAAGGCCGCCCTCGACGCCAAGCGCGGCAAGCTGTTCGCGAAGCTGATCAAGAACATCGAGGTCGCCGCGCGAACCGGAGGGGGTGACCCCGAGGGCAACCCGACCCTGTTCGACGCCATCCAGAAGGCGAAGAAGAGCTCGGTCCCCTCGGACAACATCGAGCGCGCCCGCAAGCGCGGCGGCGGCGAGGAGGCCGGCGGCGCCGACTGGCAGACCATCATGTACGAGGGCTACGGCCCCAGCGGCGTGGCGGTCCTGGTCGAGTGCCTCACCGACAACCGCAACCGCGCCGCCAGCGAGGTCCGCGTCGCCATGACCCGCAACGGCGGCAACATGGCCGACCCCGGCTCGGTGTCCTACCTGTTCACCCGCAAGGGCGTCATCATCGTCCCGAAGAACGACATGACCGAGGACGACGTCCTGCTGGCCGTCCTGGACGCCGGCGCCGAAGAGGTCAACGACCTGGGCGACAGCTTCGAGATCGTCTCCGAGGCCAGCGACATGGTCGCCGTCCGCACCGCCCTCCAGGCCGCCGGCATCGACTACGACTCCGCCGACGCCAACTTCCTCCCCGCCACCACCGTCCCCCTGGACGCCGAAGGCGCCCGCAAGGTCTTCCGCCTCATCGACGCCCTGGAAGACTGCGACGACGTCCAGAACGTCTACGCCAACTTCGACGTCAGCGACGAGGTAATGGCCGAGGTAGACGCCTAACCAATATCGCAACAAGAACAAAGCAAACCAATTCGCCGCTCCCGTCTCGCGCAAGCGAGGCGGGAGCGGCGAACCATTTACGCCCATACCCAAAACCCTCGCCCAACCCAATCCGCGCCCACCAAACCCACCCCAACGGTGGCCGCGACCAGCAGCTCCCCGCAAAAGTTGCGGTGGATTGTGTGATTTTGT
This sequence comes from Crossiella sp. CA-258035, assembly GCF_030064675.1. Taxonomy (GTDB): domain Bacteria; phylum Actinomycetota; class Actinomycetes; order Mycobacteriales; family Pseudonocardiaceae; genus Crossiella. The sequence continues at coordinate 6,471,904 of NZ_CP116413.1, read as the reverse complement.
TTGGGGGGAGGCCATCCCATAAGCTAGCCCAGCGATTGGGCGGGCCTCACCGCCTGCCCCGTCAGCCCAATCCGGGATGGCCTAGGGGCCCCAAACCAAATCACACAATCCACCGCTAACCAGCGTCTCCCCAGCGACACCCCAACCCGAAACAACCGCAAATTAGGCCAAACGGCCCAACAACCCACCCCACCCGCACCCCCACCCCGCAGGCACAATTACCGCCATGCCGCCCCTGGAAACCGCCGACGACCAGCTCCGCCGCGAACTCCTCGCCAGCGCCGAACAACACGGCGCCGCCGTGGTCCACATCCCCGAGGAAGACGGCGCGGCCAACTTCGCCCTCTCCGTCGGCACCTGGCGCCGCTTCGGCGCCCCCGAGGCCGTGGTCATCGGCCTGCCCGAGGAAGCGGCCACCCACGTCATCGGCGTCTACGTCGACCGCATCTCCCGCGGCGAGCGCTTCCCGCTGGGCAAGGTCTACAACGACTTCCTCCCCGGCTGCCTGGTCACCTTCGAGAAGGTGCACCTGGGCTACTACCCGGAGTTCTTCGGCTTCGTCTTCCTCTTCCACCCCCAGGGCAACTTCCCGGCGATGCAGATCATCGTCACCACCCCCGAGGGCCACTGGCCCTGGCAGGAGGACGCCCCGGGCGGCTTCTTCGAGTGGCAGCCGGTGCTCACCGACTCGGGTTACCCCGAAAGTTGGACCTCCGGCGCGGACGGCCCCTGACTGTCGCCCCCTCGTGCGAACATGTGTTCGAACGAGCGAGAGGGAGGACAGCACCATGTGCGACATGTGCAACGGCGCCACCGCGGAAGACATCCGCCGCGACCTGCTGAAACACGTCGCCGAGCACGACTACGCCACGATCGCGGTAGCCGCCGACCACGACCAGCTGACCGGCCTGCGCGTCCCCGGCTGCCACTACACCCTCGGCCTGTGGGCCCTGCGCCACACCCCCGAGGTCATCGTCATCGGCGCGCCAGACCACCACGGCCGTGACCTGGTCCGCCAGTACGCCGAACGCACCGCGGCGGGGGAGCGCTTCGCCCCCGGCTACCGCTACGACGGCTTCATCGACGGCTACCAGGTCACCTTCGAACAGGTCGCCCAGCAGCACTACCCGGACTGGCTGACCTCCGCCGGAGCCCTCTACCCCGACGCCGACTTCCCCGCCTTGCAACTGCTGTGGCCCAAACACGACCATGCCTGGCCCTGGCAGACCGGCTGCTACCGCTTCCGCCGAGCCCAGCCCGTCCTCACCGCCAGCGGCGCCCCCGAAAGCTGGCTCCCCGGCGTGAACGGCCCATGACCGAGATCCACATCGCCCCCCTGCACCCCAACCACGCAGGCGAACTCCTCACCCTGCAATACGCGGCGTTCGTCCCCGAGGCCCAGCGCTACCGAGAACCCTTCATCCCCCCACTGACCGACACCCTGCCCCACCTGCAAGCCCTCATCACCGACTCGCACACCCCCACCCTGGGCGCCTGGTCCGGCCCCCGCCTCATCGGCGCCATCCGCGGCCTGATCACCGGCGACCGAATGGAGATCGCCCGCCTGGCCGTAGCCCCCGACCGCCAAGGCGAAGGCACAGGCACCCGCCTCCTCACCACCCTGGAACAAACCACCCCACCCACAGTCCGCACCCTCTGGCTAGCCACCGGCACCGCCAGCACCGCCACCATCTCCCTGTACGAACGCCACGGCTACACCCGAGTAGCCGAACGCCCAGACCCCGCAGGCATCCTGCTAACAATCCTGGAAAAACCCCACACCCAAACCCCCACCTAACCCCGCCGCCGAGCCAACCCCCGCCCGCCCAGCAAACCCCCGCGCCGTCCAGCCAAACCCGGCGCCGTCCAGCCAAACCCCCGCGCGTCCCAGCCGAACCCGGCGCGCCCCGCCGAAGCCCCGCGCCCGGCAGCCCCCATGCCCGGCACCCCCCGCGTCCCGGACAAACCTCACGCGCCCGAGCAGCACCTCCAGCCACCCCGGCAACCCACCCGGCGCATCCCGGCAATGCCCCGCACGCCGCTAAAACCCCCGGCGGCCCCAGCGACGCGCTCTCACGCCTCACCAGCGAAGCCCGCGCCCCCGCGAAGCCCCTCGCGACTCCCAGCGAACCCCAGCGAAACCCGCGCTCCCCAGCGAAACCCGCCGCCAAGCCCCTGGCCTAGCGATTCCCGAGCACCCGCTCCACCACGATCTCCAACACCACCCGCTCCGGACTCTCCTTGGGCTGCCGATACCGCCGCGCATACCGCGCCACCGCCTCCGCCACCGACTCGGCGTCATCCCGCAGCACGGCCCGCCCCTCCAGCGTCGACCAGTGCGCCCCCTCGAACTGGCACACCGCCACCGCCAGCCCCGCCACCCCAGCGCCGGCGACCAGCCGCGCCTTCACCGAGTGCCGACGGGTGATCACCCGGGCAAGCCCACGCTCGAAGTCCACGGTCACCCCGACCGGCACCACGTGCGGCCGCCCATCCGGCCGCACCGACGTGAGCGAGGCAAGCCGCCGCTCCGTCCAGAACTCCACGAACTCCTGGCCCCGGCCCACCAGATCAACACTCACCCACCGAGCCTATGCGCGCCGCCCGCCCCGCCCCGCCGTACCCCGGACCGCCCCGCGCGCCACGCCCAGCCGCCGCGAAGCATCCCCGCCCGACCTTGCCGGGCTGCCCCTGCCCGTGCCATGCCCGAGCCCGCCGCTCCGAACCCAGCGACCTGAGCCCAGCGACCCGAGCCCCCGGCGCGCTGCCGACCACCCGCGCGCTGTCGCCCCACGCCGCTCCGAGCCCAGCCGCGCCGCTCCGAGCCGACCCGCGACGCTCCGGTCCTGCTGTCCGGGCTCCCTGACCAGGGCGAACCCCGGGCCGACCCGATCCGTGCTCGCTCAGGCTCGCCCGCGCTGGCCCGCTGTTTCCCCCGCCCGCGCCTCCGCTTCCTCTGCGGAACGCTTTTCAAGCCGAAAAGGTTGCTTTCCGTCTTGATCTTCGGCTTCGCGGAGCGTGACCGGGCCTGACCGATCGCCGCGAACCGAGACTAACCCGCCGCGATCCGCAAGCCTCGCCTGCCCGCTGCCAGCCCCTCTGCGAACCGCCCCAAGCCTGCCGCCACCCGCGCGCGCCGCCCGCCGCCCGGCTGCTCCGCACACGCCGCCACGCACCGCCCACGAGCTCACCCCACCGCCCGCGTCCCGGTTCAACCGCCCGCCCAGCCCGCCGCGAGCCCAGCCAACGCGCCGCCCGCCCGCGAGCCCGCCCCCGCGCACCCACTACCCGCGAGCACCCGCTGCCTACGCACTCGCCCCTCGCGCACTCGCCCCCGCGAGCACCCGCTCAGCAGACCTTGCCCTCCGTCGAGTCCTTCCGGCACCGCAGCAACGCCGTCGCCGCCGCCACCCCCGCCTCCGTCGCCAGCCGCGGCTCCGCCGGGGACTCGATCATGCTCGCCACCGCCGCCGCGAAGAACACATCCCCCGCGCCCGTCGTGTCCACCGCCTCGATCGCCGTCGCCCCCACCGCGCCCGAGGTGCCGTTGTGCCAGAACTGGGCGCCCGCGGGTCCTTGTGTTTCCGCGCGCAGGGACTCGGGCCTGGTGCGGTCGCGTAATGGGCGGGGGGCTACCGCGCGTTCCAGGAACAGTCTTTCCCTGGTGGAGAAAGTGAGGACGGAGGCTCGGGACAACAGGCGGTGGACCAGGCCGCCGGGGTAGGCGTCCGGGTCGTCCTTGACGGTCCAGGCCAGGTGTTGTTCCGGGCGGAGGAGGTCCAGGATCTCGACCGTGACGGGGCGGGGGCCGACCAGGAGGCAGACCCAGTCGCTGTCGGCGATGACCGCGCGCTGGGTCTCGGTCAGGGAGTCCGGGACCGGTTCGCCGGGGTCGTAGACGGTGACGAGTTGTTCGTCGGGGGCGTAGAACAGGAAGTTCGACGGGGTGCGGTCGCCGCTCTGGTCGACCCCGGAGACGTCCACGCCCCAGGCGGCGAGCCGTTCGGTGTAGGCCGCGCCGAAGGTGTCCTGGCCTACCCAGGTGACCGCGCGGACGTCGTGGCCGGCATTGGTCAGGCCCTCGGCGGCGTAGGTGATGCCGCCCAGGTGGGGCCAGGGGTGGGACAGGCGGCGGCGGACCAGGGTGGTGCCGGTCGCGGCCAGGAACGGGTCGGTCTCCATGGCGTGGTCGACACTGGCGTAGCCGATCACCGCTACTCGCGGCACGTGTACTCCCGGCGGGGCTTCGTGACGGTGGACGTTTCAACGTAGCGTGCCGCCGTTTCCGGGGTTCACCGATTCCCCTGGACTTCGCTTTTCCTGATGCCGCCTTGCCCGAGCGCGCGGTCAGGCTCGCCCGAACCGCCACCAGCGCCGGGCCGGGCGGTCGTAGTGCGCACGCGCGGCGGCCAGCGCGGACTCGTAGGAGTGCTCCGCCAGGCTGAAGACGAACACCGTGTCCTCGCGCACCAGGTACTGCACCGGCCCGCCCCAGCCGCCGGAGGTGTGGACCAGCAGCCATTCCTCGTACGGCGAGAAGTGCCAGCCGGCGAAGCTGTCCGCGGTGTCGGTGGACCAGCCCAGTGGCGCGGACCGGCTGGCGTGCCGGGCCAGCGCGACGCAGGCCCGCCGTTTGACCTCCGGGTCGATCTCGGTCACGGCCGCACGACCTTGGCCAGGAAGTACGGCGCGCCGGTGCCCTGGTGCCGCACCAGGAACAGGAACGGCCGGTCCACCCGGATTTCCAGCGGTGGCGGCGGTTCCAGCTCCAGGGACACCGCCCCGACCATCATCGCGGTCACCGCCGCGCCCTCCAGGCCGTTCTCGTCGACTTCGAGCACCGCCTGGTGCAGCGCCGCGGTCACCGCGACCCGTTCCGCGGTGAGCCCGCCCAGGTCGGCGTCCTCGCTGAACACCGTGCGCACGCCCAGCTCCGCCAGGGGCGCGGCCAGCTCCACCCGCGACTCGACCCGGAACCGCGGCAGGTACAGCTCGATCTGCCGGAACTCCCCGGGCCCGGTCAGCTCCGCCAGCAGCGCCGCGTCCAGGGGTGTCTGGTCCAGGTCGCCGTCGGGCAGCAGCACCACGGCTTCCACGCCGCCGTCGGCGGGCAGCGCCACCGACTGCCAGCCACCGGCGGCCACGTGCTTGGACTTCCCGGCCCGGCTCATCGTCGGCACCGCGACCGTCCCGTCGGGCGCGTGGAAGGGCAGGTCCTCGGTCGCCCCGTCCCGGAACGGCAGGTTCCAGCCGACCTTGAGGTAGAGCGCGTTCACCAGCGCCACCACGGTCTCCGGGGTGATCGCGCCCTGCGGCACCGCCTCCGCGATCAGCCCCCTGGTCGTCTCGGCGACATCGGCGTTGATCACCCCGCGGGCGGACTCGGGGTCGGCCCGCAGCGCCAGCTCGCGCACCGCGGCCCCCGGCCAGCCGCCCAGGGTGTCGGTGAACTCCGGCCGCACCGTGACATCCCGGTCCACCCACAGCGTGTTGGCCACCGCGAGCTCCCCTGCCCACAGCTGCCCGGCCTCGCCGAACCGCGTGGCCAGTTCGGCTGGATCTCCCACCAGGGCAACGATTTCCGCCCGTCCGGGCCCCCGCGCGGCCTCGGCGAGCAGGCCGAGCGCGGTGGCCACGGAGTAGGGGGAGGAGCAGGCGTTGGCGGATCCGGTCAGCGCCCGATGCAGGGCCAGCGTGAACTCGTGCACCTCGCCCACGCTAGCCGGGACCTGGGGCGGGCGCGGGTCACGGCAGGCGGATGGACAGGGTGTGGTGGAAGACGTTCCTCGGGTCCCACTTGGCCTTGACCTGCTGCAACCGGGGGTAGTTGCCCTTGTAGAACAGCTCGTGCCACGGCACGCCGGAGGTGTTCCAGGCCGGGTCGGCCATGTCGATGTCCGGGTAGTTGATGTAGCAGCCGTCGTTGGCCGCGTTGGGCACGGGCACGCCGCCGGTGTCGGCGTAGAGCTCGCGGAAGTACTCGCGGACGCGGCGGATCTCGGTCTCCTCGTCCTTGGGGTCGGGCCAGTAGGTGATGAAGGTGGCCTTGAGGATCGAGTCCCGCTGCGCCATCGCGGTGGCCGAGGGGGCGACGGTGTTGACCTTGCCGCCGAAGGACAGCAGCCACAGGATCGGCGCGGGGCTGGTGCCCTCGGGGACCTTGGCCGCGGTGACGTGCCGGTAGGAGATCCGGGCCTGCTCGTCGGTGTAGCGCTTGCGCAGGTAGGCCGACTTCTGCTTGTACCGCCCCGACTCCTGGTTGGTGCCCGAGGACAGCGCGCTGGTCAGCCAGGTCTGGCGTTCCGGCGGGGTGACGAACACGCCCTTGTCCACCCCGGCGGTGACCGCGGCGAAGTAGTCGGACAGGAGCTTCTCCGCGTTCGGGACACCGGCGTCGATCTGGCCGGTGATGATGAAGCCGCCTGGGTTCGCACCCTCGACCGGGCCGGGCACCAGGAAGGCCGACCACAGGCCGGTGTAGGGGGAGTCCGGGGCGCTGTGGCGTTCCAGGAACTCGCCGTAGTTGCGCATCAGCCGGACGAAGCGGTCCTCGTCGATGTCCTTCCAGCCGCAGATCGCCACGCTGGTCACCACCTCCGCCGGTGGGCGCGGCAGCAGCTTGGCCGGGTCGTCGCCCTTGGCCTTCGGATCGCGCATCCAGTAGCGGGTGACCACGCCGAAGTTGCCGCCGCCGCCACCGGTGTGCGCCCACCACAGCTCGCGGTTGGGGTCGCCGGGCTCCCGGGTGGCCACCACCGCGCGGGCGGTGCCGTCCTTGTCGACCACCACGACCTCGACCGCGTACAGGTAGTCCACGGTCACGCCCAGCCGCCGGGACTGCGGGCCGTAGCCGCCGCCCTGGATGTGCCCGCCCACGCCGACCTCGCCGCACTCCCCGCCGGGCAGCGTCACGCCCCAGCCCAGGTACAGCGTCTTGTACACCTCGCGCAGGGTCGCACCGGCCTCGATGGCGAAGGCGCCGCGGCGCTGGTCGAAGTACACGTCGTTGAACTGGGACAGGTCGATGATCACCTGCGCGCCCTCGCCGACGGAGTTCTCGCAGGAGTGGCCGCCGCCGCGCACGGTGATCCGCTTGCCCGCGCGCACCGCCTCCTGCACCGCGCGAACCACCTGCTCGGTCGAGCCGACCAGCTGGAACGCCTCCGGCGCGGGGCGGAACCGGGTGTTCACGCCCTTGATCTGCAAGTCCCGGTAGCGCGGGTCGCCGGGACGCACGGTCACCGGGCCCAGCGGCGGATGACCAGTCCCCCCAGCCGCCTCCGGGGCCGCGGCGGCCACACCGGAGGTGACCGCCAGTCCGCCCAGCGCCGCGGTCCCGGCCAGGAAGCCGCGCCTGCTGACATCATTCATCTGAGAACCCCCAAGAGATCCAATGCGATCGCATTGCGAAACCGACGGTACCCACTCCGGCGGGTGACTGTCCACGTTTTCGCGTGTCACCCACCCGGGTAAGTCGCCCGCCCTCTAGGGTTCGAACGAGTGTTCGCCAGTTGATCGGGAGTTGGTCTGCGTGCGCGTGCTGGGAGTGGACCCCGGCCTGACCCGCTGCGGCATCGCCGTGGTCGACGGCGGCACCGGCCGCAGCGTCCGCGCGGTCGCCGTGGACGTGGTCCGCACCCCGGTCGACGCCCCCCTCGCGGTGCGGCTGCTGCAGATCGCCGATGCCGCCGAGCTGTGGCTGGAGCGCTACCGGCCCGATGTGATCGCGGTGGAACGGGTGTTCAGCCAGCACAACGTGCGCACCGCCATGGGCACCGCCCAGGCCGGCGGGGTGATCGCGCTGTGCGCGGCCCGGCGCGACCTGCCGGTGGCCTTCCACACCCCCAGCGAGATGAAGGCCGCCCTCACCGGCTCCGGCCGCGCGGACAAGGCCCAGGTCACCGCCATGGTCACCAAGGTGCTCGGGCTGGCCGAGGCGCCCAAGCCCGCCGACGCCGCCGACGCCCTCGGCCTGGCCATCTGCCACATCTGGCGCGCGCCCATGCAGTCCAGGCTGGCCGAGGCCCAGGCCAGGGCCGCCCAGCTCGCCCAGGCGCACAAGGCCCGGCTCGCCGCCGCGGCCAGGACGGCGGCCAAGCCCGCCCGGACAAGGAACAAGTGATCACGTGATTTCCTCGGTACGCGGCCAGGTGCTCTCCATCAGCCTCGACCACGTCGTCATCGAGGTCGGCGGCGTCGGCCTGGCCGTGCGCACCACCCCCGCCACCCTGGCCACCCTGCGCCGCGGCGAAGAAGCCCGGCTGTCCACCACGCTGGTCGTGCGCGAGGACTCCCTCACCCTCTTCGGCTTCGCCACCGACGAGGCCCGCGAGCTCTTCGGCCTGCTGCAGACCGTCACCGGCGTCGGCCCCAAGCTCGCACTGGCCGTGCTCGCCGTGCTGGAGCCGGACAAGCTGTGCGCCGCGCTGGCCGAGGGCAACATCACCGTGCTCACCCAGGTCCCCGGCGTCGGCCGCAAGGGCGCCGAACGCCTGGTCATCGAGCTCCGGGACAAGGTCGGCGCGCTGATCCCCAGCAGCAGCCCCGAACTGCCCGGCCTGGACCACGACCACGTGCGCGCCCAGGTGGTGGAAGCGTTGCTGGGACTGGGCTTCCCGGCCAAACAGGCCGAGGGCGCGGTGGAGGCGGTGCTCGCCGACGGCGGCGGGGACACCGCGACCGTGCTGCGCAGGGCCCTGGCCGGACTCGGGCGCAAGAAGTAGGGGAGCGCGGTGTACGAAGACGACGCGGTGTTCGTGGGCGAGCCCGACGAGGACACCCCCCTCTCGCCCTACGCCGGCACCGGCGAACGCGAGGACGAGACCGGGCTGCGGCCGCGGAACCTGACCGAGTTCGTCGGCCAGGGCCGGGTCCGCGAACAGCTCGAACTGGTCCTCGGCGGCGCCATGCGGCGCGGCTCCCCACCCGACCACGTGCTGCTCTCCGGCCCGCCCGGACTCGGCAAGACCAGCCTCGCCATGATCATCGCCGCCGAGCTGGGCGCCGCGCTGCGGATCACCTCCGGCCCCGCCCTGGAACGCGCCGGCGACCTGGCCGCGATGCTGTCCAACCTGGCCGAGGGCGACGTGCTGTTCATCGACGAGATCCACCGCATCGCCCGCCCCGCCGAGGAGATGCTCTACCTGGCCATGGAGGACTTCCGGGTCGACGTGGTGGTCGGCAAGGGCCCCGGCGCCACCAGCATCCCCCTGGACATCGCCCCGTTCACCCTGGTCGGCGCCACCACCCGGTCCGGCTCGCTGACCGGCCCGCTGCGCGACCGCTTCGGCTTCACCGCGCACATGGAGTTCTACGCCCCCGGCGAGCTGGAGCTCATCCTCACACGCTCCGCGAGCATCCTCGGCGTCGACCTGCGCCCCGACGGCGCGGTCGAGATCGCCGGGCGCTCCCGCGGCACCCCGCGCATCGCCAACCGGCTGCTGCGCCGGGTCCGCGACTACGCCGAGGTCCGCGCCGACGGGGCCGTGACCAGGGACATCGCCATGGCCGCGCTCCAGGTCTACGACGTCGACGAACTCGGCCTCGACCGCCTGGATCGTGCCGTTCTGGGCGCTTTGGTGCGGTCGTTTGGAGGCGGCCCGGTCGGGGTGTCTACCCTGGCCGTGGCGGTGGGTGAGGAGCCGACCACCGTCGAGGAGGTCTGCGAGCCGTACCTGGTGCGGGCCGGCATGCTCGCGCGAACACCGCGCGGGCGGGTCGCTACCGTGTCCGCGTGGCGCCACCTCGGGCTCGAACCCCCGCCCCAGGCTCCCGGCGAGTGACACCTGGCACACTCGTACCCGCATACCCGAACAAAACCGGATGTCAGGCCACCAGGGCCGGCCTCCGCCGAACGGAGAATGATGGACCCGTCATTTATCTTCCCGCTCCTCATTGTCGGGCTCGGGGTCATGATGTTCCTGAGCGTCCGCAAGCAGAAGAGGGCCATCCAGGAACAGCAGTCGCTGCAGAGCTCGCTCGCGCCTGGTGACCGGGTCATGACTACCTCCGGTCTGTACGCGACGGTGGTCGACGCCGAGGACGACACCACCATCAAGCTGGAGATCGCCCCCGGTGTGACCACCGAGTGGGTGCGCGCCGCGGTGCGCGAGAAGGTCAAGGACCTGCACGAGGAGGAGCTCGAGGTCGACGAGGAGGAGCTCCCCGTGACTCCCGCCGCCGACAAGACGGCGGCGGACAAGGCCAACGAGAGCAAGGCCGAGGTCGCCCCGCCCCTTGAGCAGGGCAAGAACAACCGGTAAGACGCTAACGCCAGGATTTACTGGCGCGCTAGGCTCTGGCGCCCCCGCGTGCAGCGTGGCGGGGGCGCACCGCCCTGCCTCGCCCGATGCGGACAGAGCGGTCCACATCCACTGACCATCGGCAACGGGTCCACCGCACGGCCCCGTTGGCTTGAGGAGACCGACGTACCGTGGCACCTCCGGCTGGGCATGTACGCCCGTGGCGAAACCTCGCCGCCTTCGGACTGATCGTTGTCGTGCTGTACTCGCTGGTGTTCTTCACCGGTGACGGGCAGGCCAAGCCGAAGCTGGGCATCGACCTGCAGGGCGGCACGCGGGTCACGCTGACCGCGCGGTCGGAGTCCGGCGCCCCGCCTTCCGCGGAGTCGCTCAACCTCGCCCGCGAGATCATCGACCGCCGTGTCAACGGCTCCGGCATCTCCGGCGCCGAGGTCGTGCAGGACGGCAGCAACCTGGTCATCACGGTCCCCGGCAACAACCCGGACGAGGCCCGCAGCCTGGGCCGCACCGCGGTGCTCGGCTTCCGCGCGGTCATCGGCGCGGTCCCGGCGACCAACCAGCCCGCGCCCGGCAACCAGACCAGCGGCGCCAACCCGCCGCCGACCTCCGCGCCCGGCGCCGGCACCGGCACGCCGACCTCCTCACCGAAGCCGCAGGGCCGCATCGCCCCCGCCCAGCAGCCCTCCGGATCCGCCCAGCCCAGCAGCTCCTCCGCCGCGCCGCCCAGCAGCGCGCCGAGCCAGCCCAAGGCCGGTCCCGAAGCCATCAAGCAGGCCAAGCAGCTCCGCCAGAACCCGGCGCTGCTGAGCGACCAGCAGGCCCAGCAGATCGCCCTGGCCACCCTGGACTGCAAGGCCGCCGACCCGCTCACCGGCCTGGACGACCCGAAGCTGCCCCTGGTCACCTGTGACGAGAAGGGCACCGAGAAGCTGATCCTGGGCCCGGTGTTCCTCGACGGCAAGCAGATCTCCGACGCCAGCGCGCAGGCCAACTCCCAGGGCCCCGGCTTCGTGGTCACCCTGAACTTCCACGGCGACGGCGTGAAGACCTGGGCCGACTTCACCTCCAAGAACGTCGGCAAGCGCGCCGCCTTCGTGCTCGACACCAAGGTCGTCTCCGCGCCCTCGATCAACGAGGCCATCGTCGGCGGCAGCACCCAGATCACCGGCCAGTTCACCCAGAACGAGGCCCAGCAGCTGGCCAACGCGCTCAAGTACGGCTCGCTGCCGCTGAACTTCGAGCAGTCGGAGTTCGAGACCGTCTCGGCCACCCTCGGCCTGGCCTCGCTGCAGGCCGGTCTCATCGCCGGCGCCATCGGCCTGGCCCTGGTGCTGCTGTACTGCCTGTTCTACTACCGGGCGCTGGGCATCCTCACCGCGCTCTCCCTGGTGCTCACCGGCCTGGTCGTCTTCGCGGTGCTGGTGCTGCTGGGCCGCTGGGTCGGCTTCACCCTGGACCTGGCCGGCGTCGCCGGGTTCATCATCGCCATCGGCATCACCGCCGACTCCTTCATCGTCTTCTTCGAAAGACTCAAGGACGAGGTGCGCGAGGGCCGCAGCTTCCGCTCCGCGGTGCCCCGCTCCTGGGTCCGCGCCCGCCGCACCATCCTCTCCGCCGACGCGGTCAGCTTCCTGGCCGCCGCGGTGCTCTACGTCCTGGCCGTCGGCCAGGTCAAGGGCTTCGCCTTCACCCTGGGCATGTCCACCGTGCTCGACCTGGTGATCGTGTTCCTGGTGACCCACCCGCTGGTCGCGCTGGCCTCGCAGTCCAAGTTCCTCTCCCGCCCCAGCCTGTCCGGGCTCGGCGAGGCACAGCGGTTCAACGCGACCTACCGCAAGGCCGCCCCGGCCGGCGCAGCCGTGAAGGAGGCCTGAGATGGCTGAACAGAACGAGAGCGGAGCCGTGGTGGCCCCCGACCTGGAAAGCACCCAGCGGCCGAGGAAGAAGGAAGCCTTCTTCACCCGGCTCTACCTGGGCAACGGCGCGCTGGACATCGTCGGCAAGCGCAAGGTCTGGTACATCGCCACCACGCTGCTGTTCCTGATCTGCCTCGGCTCGATGGTGTTCAAGGGCTTCGAGCTGGGCATCGACTTCAAGGGCGGCACCAAGCTGTCCATGCCGACCTCCAGCGTCAGCGGCCCGGCCATCACCGACCAGCAGGTCAAGGACGTCTACCAGCAGACCCTGGGCAAGGACGCCGCCTCGGTGCAGACCGCGGGCACCGGCACCAGCCAGACCATCCAGATCCGCTCCGAGGCGCTCAACGCCGAGCAGGTCACCAAGCTGCGCGACGCGCTGTTCAACCAGCTCAAGCCCAAGGACGTGAACGGGCAGAGCGTGCCGACGGTGATCAGCGACAGCGCCGTGTCCGGCTCCTGGGGCGGGGAGATCACCGACCAGGCGATCATCGCCCTGGTGGTGTTCCTGGTGCTGGTCACGCTGTTCCTGATCTTCTACTTCGAGAAGTGGATGGCGCTGAGCGCGCTGGCCGCGCTGGCCTTCGACCTCATCGTCACCGCGGGCGTGTACTCCATCGTCGGCTTCGAGGTCACCCCGGCCACCGTGATCGGCCTGCTCACCATCCTCGGCTTCTCGCTGTACGACACGGTGGTCGTCTTCGACAAGGTCAAGGAGAACACCCGCGGCCTGCTCGGCCTGACCCGGCGCACCTACGCCGAGGCCACCAACCTGGCGGTCAACCAGACCCTGGTGCGCTCGCTGAACACCTCGCTGATCGCGGTGCTGCCGGTGTTCGCGCTGCTGGCCATCGGCGTCGGCCTGCTCGGCGTGGGCACGCTCAAGGACCTCGCGCTGGTGCAGATGACCGGCATGATCTCCGGTGTCTTCTCCTCGATCTTCCTGGCCTCGCCGCTGCTGGTGACGCTGAAGCTGACCGAGCCGAAGTACCAGCAGCAGGCCCAGCGGGTCGCCGCGCGCCGGGCCAACCTGGCCCGCAAGGCCGAGGCGGCCGCCGCGGGCGAGACCTTCGAGCCGACCGACGAGGACAGCCTGGACGCCGAGCTGCGCCGCGAGCAGGCGATCAGCGCGGCCTCCGGCGTGCCCGGCCGCACCGCCAAGGCCAGCGACGCCCGCCGCGCCGCGCCCAAGGCCCGCCCGACCGGCAAGCGCGGCCGGTGACCGGAGCACAGCAGCCCGACCTCGCCGAGGCCACCCGTGGCGTCGGCGAGGCCATGGCCCAGGCCCAGCAGGCCGTGGTCAAGCAGCTGACCCTGGCCGGTGACCTCGAGGGCGCGCTGGACCTGATCAGGGACGTCCCCGACTTCCCGCAGCCCGGCGTGCTCTTCCGCGACCTCACCCCGATGCTGGCCGACCCGAAGGCACTCGGCGCCCTGGTCTACGGCCTGGCCGCGGCCTGCCCGCAGGCCGAGGTGGTGGCCGGCATCGAGGCCCGCGGGTTCCTGCTGGCCGCGCCGGTGGCCTACGGCTGCGGCGTCGGCGTGGTCCCGGTCCGCAAGGCCGGGAAACTGCCCTCGGTCGCGGCCAAGGTCAGCTACCAGCTGGAGTACGGCACCGCCGAGCTGGAGCTCGCCGAAGGCGCCATCCGGCCCGGCCAGCGGGTCGCGGTCATCGACGACGTGCTCGCCACCGGCGGCACCGCCGCGGCCACCTGCCAGCTGGTCGAACAGGCCGGGGGAGTGGTCGCCGGGGTCGTGGTGGTCCTGGAGATCGCCGCCCTCAACGGCCGCGCCGCCCTGGAGGGCTACCAGGTCACCGCGCTGCGCACGGTCTGAACCACCCGCACGAACCCCAGCGCCGCCAGGGCTGCCCCTGGCGGCGCTGGCGTGTATTTGTGCCGTGACAGCCCGGAATCAGTGCACCTATAGACAATCCCAAGATCCCTCGTTCGGGCTAATCTGGAGATCTGTGGCACACCGAGCCGAGCCGCCACCGCCCGGCCACCACACCAACGGGGGATTCACTATGAACTCAACCGTCGTACGTCGAGTAGGCAGCGTGTTCACCGCCGCGATCGCCACCACCGCCCTGCTGTTCGTCCTCGGCGCGACCGAGAGCAAGGCGGGAGCCAGCGGCTGGTGCAAGGACGGCGCAGGCCAGGCCCTCACCGGGCTGGCCACCGACATCTGCCGGCGCTGACCACGCGGACGCCGACCGCCACCCGGCGTCCGCACACCTGAGCAGCCCCGTCGCGCACCAGCGCGGCGGGGCTGCTCTCTTCGGTGGTGCCCCGCGCCGCGCCGCGCTGGTTACGGTGCCTCGTGGCTCACTCACTGACGCGCAGAACACTGGTGCTGCTGGCCGTCGGCCTCAGCGCCGCCCTCGGGCTCGGCACCGCCACCGCGGCCGCCGGACCCGCGCACGGCCGTCCCTTCGTCGCCGGCGCCTTCGGCCACGAACCGGTCCTGGAGATCCCCTCCGCGCTCACCCCGTCCGCCACCCTGGACGTGCGCACCGCCATCCCCGGCCGCGGCCCGGCCGCGGCCAAGGGCGAGATCCTCTTCGCGCACTACCTGCTCAAGGTGTGGCGCAACAACAAGCTCGTCGAGCACTCCTACGGCGGCACCGCGCCCTTCGACGTGCCCCTGGGCGTCGGCAAGCTGATCAAGGGCTGGGACCAGGGCCTGCTCGGCGTGCGCGCGGGCAGCCGGGTGGTGCTGACCGTGCCGCCGGACTGGGGCTACGGCCCGCGCGGCGGCATCCCCGAGGCGGGCATCCTCAAGGACGACACCCTGGTCTTCGTCGTCGACGTCTACGGCACCTACCAGAGCGCCGCCTCCGCCGCGGGCAGGCCCGGCCGCCCCTACGACACCCGGCGGCTGCCCTCGGTCGAACGCGTCGACGGCCGCCAGCCCGCCATCACCGTCCCCTCGGCGCAGCCGCCGCGGTGGCCGGAGTCCCGCACCCTGGTCGAAGGCCGCGGCCCACGGGTGTGGCCGGGGCAGACCGCGATCGTCCAGCACACCACCGTGGTCTGGCGCACCGGCGAGGTCCTCGACTCCTCCTGGCGCAAGGGCAAGCCCGCCGCCTTCACCCTGCGGCCCGGCAAGACCGCCGAGGGCCTGATCGCCGGACTCGCCGGGGTCCGCGCGGGCAGCCGGGTGCTCCTGGTCGTGCCGCCCGCCCAGGGCCAGACCGACACCCTGGTGCACGTGGTGGACGTGCTCGCCGCCCACTGACCGGGTGCGGTCCCGGTCACCGGCGCACACGCACGGTGACCGGGTCCGCACACACGGCGAAAAATGATCGGTCCAGCGGTAAGCCGGACGCTGTTCGTCGTGTCACTCTTCACGTTCGTCGAACACCCGCGCGTCCCGCTCGACCTGTGGCGTTATCCTCGGTTACCGGGGTCGGTGGCCTCGGCAACCCGAGGCAATCCGGGAGCGTGCACTTGAGCCAAGACGTCGAAGCCTCCGTAGCGGCGCAGCCGGCGCTCCCCGCGCCGCCGCCCTCAGCCACCCGGCGGGTGCGCGCACGGCTGGCCCGGCGGATCACCGCGCAGCGCGCCGCCCCGGTCAAGCAGGTCCTCGAACCCCTGGCGGCGGTGCACCGCGAACTGCACCCCAAGGCCGACCTCGCGCTGCTCCAGCACGCCTACGACGTCGCCGAGGACAAGCACCGGGAACAGCGCCGCAAGTCCGGCGACCCCTACATCACGCACCCGCTCGCGGTGGCCACCATCCTGGCCGAGCTCGGCATGGACACCATCACCCTGGTCGCCGCGCTGCTGCACGACACCGTCGAGGACACCGACTACTCCCTGGACGCCCTCAGCGCGGAGTTCGGTGACGAGGTCGCGCACCTGGTCGACGGCGTCACCAAGCTGGACAAGGTCAAGCTGGGCGCCGCCGCCGAGGCCGAGACCATCCGCAAGATGGTCATCGCCATGGCCCGCGACCCCCGCGTCCTGGTGATCAAGCTCGCCGACCGGCTGCACAACATGCGCACCATGCGCTTCCTGGCCCCGGAGAAGCAGGCCCGCAAGGCCCGCGAGACCCTGGAGGTGCTCGCCCCGCTGGCGCACCGCCTGGGCATGGCCACGGTCAAGTGGGAGCTGGAGGACCTGGCCTTCGCCATCCTGCAGCCCAAGAAGTACGACGAGATCGTCCGCCTGGTCGCCAACCGCGCGCCCAGCCGGGACAAGCACCTGCGCAAGGTCACCGACGAGCTCTCCGGGCACCTGGAGTCCGCGCGCATCCTGGCCAGGGTGGAAGGCCGCCCCAAGCACTACTACTCCATCCACCAGAAGATGATCGTCCGCGGCCGCGACTTCGACGACATCCACGACCTGGTCGGCGTGCGCATCCTGGTCGACGAGGTGCGCGACTGCTACGCCGCGATGGGCGTGGTGCACGCGCTCTGGCAGCCCATGCCCGGCCGGTTCAAGGACTACGTCGCCCAGCCCCGCTTCAGCGTCTACCAGTCCTTGCACACCACCGTGATCGGCCCCGACGGCAAACCCCTCGAGGTGCAGATCCGCACCTACGAGATGCACCGCACCGCCGAGTACGGCATCGCCGCGCACTGGCGCTACAAGGAGACCCGCGGCACCCACAAGGGCGTCGAGGTCGACGAGATGGCCTGGATGCGACAGCTGCTGGACTGGCAGCGCGAGGCCGCCGACCCGGGCGAGTTCCTGGAGTCGCTGCGCTACGACCTCGCGGTCAAGGAGATCTTCGTCTTCACCCCCAAGGGCGACGTGGTCACCCTGCCCGCCGGCTCCACCCCGGTGGACTTCGCCTACGCGGTGCACACCGAGGTCGGGCACCGCTGCATCGGCGCCCGCGTCAACGGCCGCCTGGTCGCACTCGAGCGCAAGCTGGAGAACGGCGAGGTCGTGGAGATCTTCACCTCCAAGGCCGAAGGCGCCGGACCCAGCCGCGACTGGTTGCAGTTCGCGGCCAGCCCGCGCGCCAAGACCAAGATCAAGCAGTGGTTCGCCAAGGAACGCCGCGAAGAGGCCATCGAGGCCGGCAAGGACCAGATCGCCAAGGAGGTCCGCCGGGTCGGCCTGCCCATGCAGCGCCTGGTCTCCGCCGACTCGGTCACCGCGCTGGCCCGCGAGCTGCGCTACCTCGACGTCAGCTCCCTCTACGCCGCCGTCGGCGAGGGCCACGTCTCCGCCCGCCACCTGGTGCAGCGCCTGGTCGCCCTGCTCGGCGGGGTCGAGCACGCCGAGGAGGAGCTGGCCGACCGGGCCACCCCCTCCACCGTGCAGCGCCGCCGCGGCGTGGACGCGGGCGTGGTGGTCAAGGGCACCAGCGACGTGTGGGTCAAGCTCGCCCGCTGCTGCACCCCGGTGCCGGGCGATGAGATCCTCGGCTTCGTCACCCGCGGCGGCGGGGTCAGCGTGCACCGCACCGACTGCACCAACAGCGAGGAGCTCCAGGCCAGCCCGGAACGCCTGCTGGAGGTCGAATGGGCCCCGTCGGCGTCCTCGGTGTTCCTGGTCGCCATCCAGGTCGAGGCCCTGGACCGGCACCGGCTGCTCTCCGACATCACCAAGGTGCTGGCCGACGAACGGGTCAACATCCTCTCCGCCTCGGTGACCACCTCCCGGGACCGGGTCGCGGTGAGCCGGTTCGCCTTCGAGATGGGCGACCCGAAACACCTCGGCCACGTGCTCAAGGCGGTGCGCAACGTGGAGGGCGTCTACGACGTGTACCGGGTCACCTCGGCCAGCTGAGTCCAGGGCTTAGCGGGCCGCGAAGACCATGCCGATGTCGGCGGCCCGCTGCGCCGGGTCCTGCTCCGCGCGCACGGTGAAGCCGCGCGAGGTGAACACCTCACTGATCCGGTCGCGGTTGGCCGCCCAGCCCTCGACCTCGACGACCGACTGCCGGATCAGCGGCCAGTGCCGGTCCTGGATGCCGTGCAGCACGTCCAGCTCCGCGCCCTCGACGTCGATCTTGAGCAGGTCGATCGCCTCGATGCCCTGTTCTTCGATCACCGCCGAGAGCGGCCGGACCCGCACCCGGTGGGTCTCCAGCTCGCGCATCACCCGCAGCTTGCGGCCCACCAGGAAACGCAGCACCGGCGCGGGCACCCGGCGCAGCGCCGGTCCCATGCCGCCCTGCCGGATCATCTCCACCACACTGGCGGTGACCCGCCGCCGCTCCTGCTCGATGTTGCCGGCGTCGCGCAGCGAGGAGGAGAAGATCGTGGCGGCCGGGAAGTAGCTGAAGTCGAGCTCGTGCTCGGCGGCGGCCAGACCGTAGGGCAGCGCGGTCAGCTTGCCGTGGAAGAACTCCTCGGCGTTGCGGGCCAGCGTCGCGTGCAGCGGCGGCATCGGCTCGAAGGCGAACAGCCGCACGTCGCCGCCCAGCCGCTCGTAGACGGCCGCGGCGAAGACGCCGATGTTGGCGCCCACGTCGAGCACGGTCGCCCCCGGCCGGAGATCGACCTCCGGGGTGAAGTAGCCGCGCACCTCCTCCCGCAGGAACGCGGCCTCCCACGAGTTGACGCAGTGCAGTTGGATCGTCTCCGTGCTCACGCGAGATCTCTAGCAGTCCCCGACCCGGGAGTCCAGGCCGGGACCGCGCTCAGTTCACCGGCCTGGCCTGGTCCGCGGTCAGCTCCGCCGGGCTCAGCGCCCGGTCGTAGAGCCGCACCTCGTCGATCAGCCCGGCGAAGAACTCGTTGCGCCACACCGCGTTCCCGCCAATCCGCAACACCCCGCTCGAGGCGGTCACCGACCCGGCCACGGCCTGGCTGGCCACCAGCGAGCCGTTGACGTAGAGCCGCAACACGCTCCCGTCGTAGGTCGCGCTCACATAAGACCATTGGCCAGCCGGTAACGCCGTGCCGCTCACGGTGTCCCGCTCCACCCCGCCGACCCTGGCCGCCGCGCCCGGACCCCGCGACGGCGAACTGGCGTACAGGCCGTAGCTGAGGCCGTTCGTGGTCTCCCGCAACGCGATCGTGCGCCACTGCGTGCTCGCCGCGCTCGGCTGCACCCAGGCGGAGAGGGTGAACCGGGCCGGGGACAGGCTGGCGTGGTTGGGCACGGTGACCCAGTCGTCGACCCCGTCGAAACGCAGCGCCCGCCCGAACTTGCCGGTGGTCACCCACTGCGCGCCGGTGACCGTGCCGGTGCGCCCACTGCCGCTGTCATCGGCCGCGGTGCTTCCGCTGCCCGCGTCGAAGCCGTACTCGGCCAGCAGCCCACTGGCCCGGTAGCGCGCGGTGTAGGTGGTCGCGGTGGCCGGCGCGGTGACCACATGGCTGTTCGCCCCGCCGTCGGACCAGGAGGTGAAGCCGAAACTGGTGCCGGACAACGTCTGCGGGCTGGGCGCGGACACCGAGTTCGCCGACCCGACGATCACCGTCCTGGTGAACGGGGTGACCTGGGTCTGGGAGAACGTGGTCAGCTGCAACCCCGGCGGATCGGAGGCGAAGCTCAGCTGCACCGTCCGCGGGTCCAGCCGCACCGAGCGGCTGGCCTCCCGCCCGCCGGAGTCCCGCGCGGTCAGCACCAGCTCCAGGAACGACGGGTACTCGTGGTCCGGCGCGAAGAACTCCCCACCGGCCACCCCGGTGAAGCTCTGCACCGGATGGGTGTGGCAGTTGCTCGGACAGTGGTGCAACACCAGCCGCCAGGTCAGCGCCGAGGCCGGCAACGGCCCGTCCTGCGGATCGGTGGCACTGCCACTGAACGGGATCCGCTGCCCCACCTGCCAGCGCAGCGCCGCCGTCGGACTCGCGATCACCGGCACCGGATCCTGCGGCGGCGGCTGCCCCACGGTCACCGTCACCGAGGTGGTGCCGGACAACCCGGCCGGATCGGTCACCCGCAGCCGCACGGTCACCTGGCTGGCCTGACCGTAGGTCCAGCTGGGCCGGGGCAGCGTCGAGTCGTCATAGGCGCCGTCACCGTCGAGGTCCCAGCCGTAGGTCAGCGCGTCGGCGTCCGGATCGGTGGACTGCGACCCGTCGAACCGCACGGTCAACGGCGCGGGCCCACTGGCCGGGGTCGCGGTCGCCACCGCGGTCGGCGCCCGGTTGCCCGCCGGATAGCTCAACCGCCGCAGCTCACCCGCCCCCAGCGCCAGGTAGAACATGTCCCCGCCCGGCCCCCGCAGGATCTGCACCGGCACCCGCACCCCGGTGGCCACGGTGACGATCCGCGCCGGATCCGGCAACCCGTTCGCCCCGGCCCGCATCGCCCACACACAGCCCCGCGAGGAGTCCGCGAAGAACAACGCCCCCCGATACTCCGCCGGATAAGCGCTGCCCTGCTCAAAAGCGAGCCCCGTCACCGAAGAGCTCCCGGTCGGACACCCGTCCCCGGCGACCACCGAACCGTCATGTCGATAGGCGTAATAGGGAGCCTGCTGTCCAGCGCCCGCGTAGAGCTGCTCACAGGAGTCCAGGTTCGCCCCGTCATAACCACCCTGCCGAGCCGTGCCCTCATAACAGGGCCAGCCGAAGTTCTCCGCGGTGGCATCGGCCGGATTCACCACCCGGTTGATCTCCTCCCAGGTGCCCCACCCCACATCGGCCACCCACAGCTCCGAAGTCCCCGGCCGCACCGTGAACCGGAACGGATTCCGCAACCCATAAGCGGTGACCCGCCGCGCATTCGGATCCGAACTCCCCGCGAACGGATTCCCCGGCAACCCAGCCCCAGTGTCGGGATCAATCCGAATAACCGACCCGTTCAACACCCGAGGCTGCCCAGCGGGCCGCCGCACCGCCTGCGCCCGCACCGCCCCACCCTGCGCCGCAGGCGGAGAGAGGCTGGACCCGGCGGCCCCGGGCGGATCAGCACAAGGATTCTTGGTCTGCCCCCAGTCGGCATAGTTGAAGCTGGCCCCATCCCCGGCGCTCACGTACAACGCCCCATCAGCCCCGAACCGCAACTCACCCACGGTATGACTGGGGAACTGCTGACACCACGAGGTCAGCACCACCTGCTCGGTCCCGGTGTTCCCACTGGCCACCAGCCGCGATACCCGCCCCTGCACCACACACCCGTTCACGGTCGCCCCCGGCGGATCAGGACAGGTGTCTCCCCAAGCGGGTGCCACACCCCCGGGAATGGCGTCATAGGTATAGGCGACGTACACGTGCGGCACCACCGGAAACCGCGGATGCAACGCCAATCCCAGCAATCCCCGGTCCCAGTAGTCCTGCACCTGGGTGCGCAGATCCGCGAACACGGTCGGCGTCGGATCCGCCAGCCCGTCGAACACGTTCACAATGCCGCGTTTCTCCGCGACGAATACCCGCCCATCCGCGGCGAAGGCCACATTGGTCGGCGCGTGCAACCCCGACAACGCGACGGAGTCGACAAACCCCGGCGGCGTGGCCGAGGCGGTCCCGGCGGGCAACCCCACCAGGCAGGTCAAGGTCAACAGGGCAGCGAGAAGCACGCGCAGCACAGACATCCGGGTCCCCAAGGCTCGCACCGACAAAGCGACCACCCGGCCCCCGCCCGCGGCCCCCAACAACTACCCTGCGCAACCAAGCCGTAGCAATCCGCCATCAGGGCAGCTCATCGGCCCAAGCCACGCCACTTCGCTGGTCTGTAGTCACTATTGCTTCAGTGTCAATCAAGATTGATCTGCTGAACCACAACCCGCAAACCAGCCGGGAGACCCCGAGCCCCGCCAAACGCCGCCGCGCCCGCGTGCCGCGCTGCCCCGGCCGGCCGCGCTGCTCCCGACCCCGCCTGCCCTCCGCCTGCCGCGCTGCCCCCACGGCTGCCCCCGGCGCTGCCTTCCCCTGGCGCTGCCCCGGGCTTGCCGTGCCTCCCCTTGCCGCGCCCCCGCCCCTCCGGGCGTCCAGCCACAAAAAGAACGCCCGGCCGGGAAAAACCCGGCCGGGCGTTCTCGATGTCGCGAGGGGATCAGCCCTTCAACGTCGCCGTCTCGATCTTGGTCTCGAGCTTGGGCTTGCCGTCACCGGGCGGGGCGCCGGGCTCACCGGCTTCGGTGCCGGCGGCGGCGACCTTGTCCAGGACCTTCATGCCCTCTTCGCTCACCGAGCCGAAGACCGTGTACTCCGGCGGCAGCTGGGAGTCGCCGGTGACCATGAAGAACTGGCTGCCGCCGCTGTCCGGAGCCTGCGTCTTGGCCATCGCCAGGGTGCCGCGCGGGTAGACGCTGACGCCTTCCTTGGCGCCGGCCTTCAGGTCCTTCGGCTTCTCGTCCTTGATCGTGTAGCCGGGGCCGCCCTGGCCGGTGCCCTTCGGGTCGCCGCACTGCAGCACCTTC
The DNA here is from genome assembly GCF_030064675.1 of Crossiella sp. CA-258035. Classification (GTDB taxonomy): domain Bacteria; phylum Actinomycetota; class Actinomycetes; order Mycobacteriales; family Pseudonocardiaceae; genus Crossiella. The sequence continues at coordinate 6,449,448 of NZ_CP116413.1, read as the reverse complement.
AGGCCCTCGCCGGTGGTCAGGCGGTGGCAGGTGGTGTTGTCGTAGTACTTCTTGGCGATCAGGTGGGCGAAGCTCTGCACCGTGCACGGGGCCTTGGCCCGGTCCAGGGTCAGCGGGATGACACCCTGGCTGGTCTTGAAGTCCGCCTGCACCGTGCCCTTGTCCGGCGTCGGGTTCGCATCCGGCGGGAGACCGGCCTCCTTCGCCGCGGGCTCGGCCGGGGTCTCGGTGTACTTGCACGGACCCTCGGTCTGCTTGCCCGGCGGGGGCGGCGGCGTGGTCGAGGTGTCCGAGGGGTTCGCCGCGGCGTCGGTGCTGCTCTCCGAGGTCGCCAACCAGTAGACGCCGCCAACGACAGCCAGTACGGCGACGACGGTCACCGTCACGCCGATCACGCGACGGCGCTTGGCGCGCGCCGCCCGGCGTTCCAGCTGCCGTTCCAGCTTGCGCTTGGCAGCCTGGCGCCGCTGCTCGTTGCTCGGCACGTGGATCCTCCCCTGGGGGTCGACCTGTGGTTGGTGTGGTGGTGGCGCGCGGAGTCTAGATCGGATCGTGTAAGGCCAGTGTGGCGGTACCCGTCGTCCGTTGGTTCGACCCGCGAAAACCGGCTCGGGGCGCTCGCTAGGCTAAGGGGACAATCCAGTCGCAGTCGACCAGGAGGTTCCTCCGTGTTCGTCGCCGGGTTCCCCGCCGGCCCCCTCGCCGCCAACTGTTACCTGTTGGCCGCCGACGAGGGCGAGGCCTGCGTCATCGTGGACCCCGGGCAGGACGCCGAGGAGCTGATCGAGCAGGCCCTGCGCCAGTACCGGCTCACCCCGGTGGCCGTGCTGCTCACCCACGGCCACCTCGACCACGTCTTCTCCGTCACCCCGGTCTGCGACGGCCACGACGTGCCGGCCTGGATCCACCCGGAGGACCGCGCGCTGCTCAGCGACCCGGCCCGCGGGTTCGGCGTGGACGCCGCCGACTTCTTCGGCGGCAAGCTGGCGCTGCGCGAGCCGAACGAGGTCCGCGAGCTCGGCGACGGCCAGCAGCTGGAGATCGCCGGGCTGAGCTTCACCGTCGACCACACCCCCGGCCATACCGGCGGGTCGGTGTGCTTCCGGACCGGCGCGGAGGAGGGCGGACGGCTGCTGTTGTCCGGCGACACCCTCTTCGCCGGTTCCATCGGACGCACCGACCTGCCGGGCGGCGACTCCGGCAAGATCATGGAGTCGTTGCGCGCCAAGGTGTTGCCGCTTCCCGACGACACCGTGGTGCTGCCCGGCCACGGCAGCCCGACCACCATCGGCCGCGAGCGCGCAGGCAACCCGTTCCTGACGGGGCTGACCGGCGGCGGCGCACCGGCCTTCCCGACCCGAGGACTGTGACGCACTACCGATGAGCACCTTCGCCGCTCCCAAGGGCATTCCCGAGTACTACCCGCCGACCTCGGCGGCCTTCCTGCACGTCCGCGACACCCTGACCGAGCAGGCCCGGCGCGCCGGCTACGGCTACATCGAGCTGCCGCTGTTCGAGGACACCGGGCTGTTCGCCCGCGGCGTCGGCGAGTCCACCGACGTGGTCAGCAAGGAGATGTACACCTTCACCGACCGCGGCGACCGCTCGGTCACCCTGCGCCCGGAGGGCACCGCGGGCGTGATGCGGTCGGTGATCGAACACGGTCTCGACCGCGGCCAGCTGCCGGTGAAGCTGTACTACGCCGGCGCGTTCTTCCGTTATGAGCGCCCGCAGGCCGGGCGGTACCGGCAGCTGCAGCAGGTCGGCATCGAGGCCATCGGCATCGACGACCCGGCCATCGACGCCGAGGTCATCTCGGTCGCCGACGCCGGGTTCCGCGCACTCGGCCTGACCGGTTTCCGGCTGGAGATCACCTCCCTGGGCGACAACACCTGCCGCCCCGCCTACCGGGAGAGGCTCCAGGCGTTCCTGGCCAAGCTGCCCCTGGACGAGGCCACCCGCGCCCGCGCCGAGCTGAACCCGCTGCGCGTGCTCGACGACAAGCGCCCCGAGGTGCGCGAACTGCTCGCCGACGCGCCGCTGATGGTCGACCACCTCTCCCCGGAGTGCCGCGAGCACTACGAGCGGACCAAGGGCCACCTCGGCGACCTGGGCGTGAAGTTCGTGGAGAACCCGCGCATGGTGCGCGGCCTGGACTACTACACCAAGACCACCTTCGAGTTCGTGCACGACGGGCTCGGCGCGCAGTCCGGCATCGGCGGCGGCGGCCGCTACGACGGGCTGATGGCCCAGCTCGGCGGCCAGCCGCTCTCCGGCATCGGTTTCGGGCTCGGCGTGGACCGCGCGGTGCTGGCCTGCCAGGCCGAGGGACTGGCGGTCGGCGAGACGGCCCGCTGCGAGGTCTTCGGCGTGCCACTGGGCGAGGAGGCCCGGTCGCGGCTGGTGGCCGTCGGCGGCGCGCTGCGCGCGGCCGGCGTGCGCACCGACCTCGCCTACGGCGGCCGGGGCGTCAAGGGCGCGATGAAGGCCGCTGACAAGTCCGGCGCCCGGTTCGCGCTGGTGCTCGGCGACCGCGACCTGGCCGAGGGCATCGCCCAGCTCAAGGACCTGGCCAGCGGCGACCAGCGGCCGGTGCCGCTGGAGGACGTGGTGGCCGAGGTCCGCGCGGCGCTGGCGCGGCCGGAGTGACTCCCGGCGAACGGATCCCGCTGAACCTGCTGGACTCCGCGCTGCTGCGCAAACGGGCCGGCGCGGTGGCCATCGGCGCGGTGCTGCTGGGCGGAGCCCTCGGCGGCCTGTTCGGGCTCTTCGGCGGCGCGGTGGTCGGTTTGATCGCGGCGGCGATCGTCGCGCTGCCGCTGGTGCTGCTCGCGGTCACCGAGGCCCGGCGCAAGGTGTGGCTGCAGGACGGCGTGGTGTCGGTCCGCGCGATCGGCACCCGCCGCGTCGACCTGCGCGCCGCCGGCCGGCTGGAACTGCTGGTCACCGACGTCCGCGGCGCCCGCACCGTAGGCCTGCTGGTCTCCGGCCCCCCGAAGAACCAGACCCTCAACCTCGCCCTGGCCACCTACGCCGGCGTCGGCGGCCGCGAACTGGGCATCCTGGCCCTGCGCCGCCTGGCCGACGTCCTGGCCACGGCGGGCGAAGCCCACGCCCTGGTCTACTCCGAACTACTGGTGGCCCAGCTCCGCGCCGAGGCCCGCGGCGACGCCGCCCCAGACCGCCCCCTATACCGCCTGGCCAGCCTCGCTCCCCAGGGCAGAATGGCCCAACGCCTCCGCCCCGACGCGGTAGCCAAGTTCGTCACCAGCCTCGGCTGAGGCGACGGTTCGACGCGCAGAACGGACCGGATGAGACCCAGCCCGGCCGGGTCTGGCCCGAAGATCAAGACGGAAAGCAACCTTTTCGGCTTGAAAAGCGTTCCGCAGAGGAAGCGGAGGCGCGGGCGGGGCAGCGGAGGCCGCGGGAAGCGAGACGCGGCTGCGCACGCGGCATGCAACGGCCCACGCGGCTCGCAGCAGCCCACGCGGGGTAGCGGCTCACGCGGGGTAGCGGCTCACGCGGGATGTAGCGGCCGGGGCGGGGTAGCGGCCCGGGCGACGTGCGGTGGCCGGCGCGGCGTGCAGTGGCCCGCGCAGGATGGACTGGTCCGCGCGTGCACGGACCGATGCGGCGCTGGCCGGGCCTGGGATGCCGCGCTGGACGGGCCTGGATGGACCGATCCGCGCTGGATGGGCTCGATCCGCGCCGGCTTGGGCCGTGTGGGTTCGGTCGAACTGGGCTTGGTCTGGCTGGGCGGCTGGCTGAGGTCGGCCTGGCTGGGCTGGCGCGGCGCGGGCTCGATCGACGTCGGCGCGGGGTCGGTCGGCGTGGGCTCGGCGTGGGTTCGGTCGACGTCGGCGCGGGGTCGGTCGGCGTGGCGCAGTTGGGGTGGCGCAGTTGGGGTGAGCGTGGTCGGGAAGTGTTCCGGCGGCGTCCGCTCGGCTCGTGGCGATTCGGCCCGTTCTGAGCCAGCCGACTGAGCCAGCCGCTGGTCAGTCCGCGTCGACCGGCTCCGGCGCGGACCACAACCCGACCAGCAGCCGCCACAGCTCCGCTGGCACCTGGGGCTCCGTCGGCGCCTGGGACCGTGTGGGATCCAGCTGGGTCGCCAGCCAGCCGTTCGCTGCGCGGACCACCGCGGCCGTGGCGGCCCGCATCAGCTCTGGGTCGACTTCCGGGTGCACGAGTCCCAGCGAGCGGCCGTCGGCGAGCATCGCGTCCAGCCACTTCTCCAGTTGGCGGTCCGCGTCGACCGTGATCGTCGCCACGGCTACCGCCAGGTCCGCCGGGGTGGCCTGTAGGTGGGCGAGCAGGCGGGTGGCGGCTGCGCGCAGTTCTCGCCAGAAGTCGGCGCGGGTGAGGGTGCCCGGCCAGGTGCCGAGGGTGTGGGCCAGGCGTTCGCGTGCGTCGGCGACCACTGCCGTCAGCAGGTCGTCCCGGCCGTCGAAGTACTGGTAGGCGCTGGTCTTGGAGATTCCCGCGGCGGCGATGATCTTGTTGTAGGAGGCGGCGCCCAGGCCGTCGGTGGCGAAATGAGCTTGGGCGACATCCAGGATGTGTCGACGGCGCTCGGTGGGTAACCGGAAGTAGCGCGGCAAGGGCATGAACCAATAGTGCGCACTAGCAGGGTGTACCGCAAGTACACCCTGAAGGTTGGCGCTGCGCGGCGCAAGGACCGCGACTAGCGTGGCCCACTTCGACAGCCGTGCCGACTACGGAGGGAACCCACCGATGCTCGCTCTCACGCCCACGGCCATCGAGGTCGTTCGCACCATCATGGCCGCCGATGGCGTGCCCGACGGCTCTGGCCTGCGCTTTTCCGCCTCCGGTGTGGACCACCCCGGTGAACTGCAGATGACCATCGCTCCCGCGCCGGAACAGGACGACCAGGTGCTGGTCGGCGAGGGCGCCCATGTCTTCCTGGACCCGCAGGCCGCCGAGTTCCTGGACGACAAGATCCTGGACGCGGAGGTCGACGAACAGGGACAGCTGTCGTTCGCGCTGGGCGAGCAGGCCGCGCCGCCCGTGAGCAACTAGCGACCCAACCGGTCACCCGGAACGAAGGAGATCACCATCGCGGACCGGCGGGGCTTGGCCGAGGCAGGCCGCCCGCTGGTCCGGTCCTCGCCAGGTCCGGTCTAGTCGGTCAGCTCCGCCCAGACGATCTTGCCCTGGCCGGTCGGCTGGTGGCCCCAGCGGACCGAGAGCGCCTCGACCAGTTGCAGGCCTCGCCGACGCACCGAGTCCACCGGGCCCCGGTGCAACCGAGGCGGCGTCGGGCTGCCGTCGCTGACCCGGATCAGCACCCCGCCCGTCCTGGGCAGCAGTTCGAGGCGCAGCGGACCCTGGGCGTGGTCGACCACGTTGGCCACCAGCTCGTTGGCGACCAGCATCGCGTCCTCGACCACCGTGCCCGTCACGCCCCAGCCGGCCAACGTCGCCCGCACCAGCAGCCGCGCCTGACGGCACGCCGCCGCTGAGACCTCCAGGGCGGTGCTGCTCTCCGCAGGCCGGGCGTTCATCTCGGCGGTCCTATCTCCAGGCCGTCCTCGCCCTGGGTCACCGAGAAATGTACCCATAACCGGCGGCTGACGTCCCGTCGCGCTGGAGTGATCGGCGCAAGCGTCGCTGGATGGGGGAGGTGGCGGGTGGTCGGGCTTGCGTGGTGGGCGAGGTGAACGGCTGGGGTTGTGTGGTGGGTGTGGTTGTTGGTGGTCGGTGTTGTTGGAAGGTGCGGCGGGGCAGTGCTGGTCGGGTCGGCCAGGGATGGGTGGGGCGGGCCGGTGGCGCGGGGGCGGCGGAGGGTGGTGCTGAGCTGGGTGGTGTGGGGCTTGGAGACGGGGGATGTCCGGGTCGGGGTTCGGCAGCGCGTGGTTGAGCTTGCGCGAGGCTGGGCTGGGCTGGGTGGCGGTGGACGGGGCGGCGACTGGTCTGGGTGCGGGGGCAGGCCGGGCGGATTGAGCTGCGGGTTGAGGGTGGGGTTTGAGCACGGCTGGTTCAGCGCGTGGGCGCCGGTTGGGGCTGGCGGGAGGGATGGTTGTGGGGCGTGGGTTAGCGGACGCCTCGGGGGCGGAACTGGATGCTGATCCTGGGGCCTACCGGTTTGCTGGTCTTGGGGATGGCGTGTTCCCAGGTGCGCTGGCAGGAGCCGCCCATGACGATCAGGTCGCCGTGGCCCAGCGAGCGGCGGATTGTCTCGCCGCCGCCCCGGGGCCGGAGTAAGAGTGGGCGGGGGGTGCCGACGGAGAGGATGGCGACCATGGTGTCCTCGGTGGCGCCGCGGCCCAGGGTGTCGCCGTGCCAGGCGACGCTGTCCTGGCCGTCGCGGTAGTAGCACAGGCCCGCGGTGCGGAAGGGTTCGCCGAGCTCGGCGGCGTAGTGCTGGTTGAGGGCGTCGCGGGCGGTGGTGAGCACGGGGCTGGGCAGGGTGGCGGACTCCGGGTAGAAGCAGAGCAGGCGGGGGACGTCGACGACGCGGTCGTACATCTGGCGGCGTTCGGCCTGCCAGGGCACCTCGTGGACCAGGTGCTCGAACAGCTCGTCGGCGCCGGTCAGCCAGGCGGGCAGGACGTCGATCCAGGCGCCGTGCGCGAGGTGGGTGCGCTGGGCCTGGGGCAAGGGGGCCAGGCCGGGTTCGGCCTGGTCGAAGAGGGAGGCTTGCAGGGCTGGGGTCATGGCTCGAGATTAGCCCGCGATCGAACACGTGTTCTATATTCTTTGGGGGCAATCTTCCATTGTGTGACCATGGTTCGCTGAGTCGGGTGGCGTGGTGTTGCGGAGGGTGAGAGCGGCCAGGGCTGCCAGCAGGGCGAATCCCAGTGCGCTGAGTCCCGCCATCGTGGTCACGGCGGTGGTGAAAGCCTCTTTGGCTGCGGAGAGTAAGGGGCCGGGCTCAGGAAGGCGGCCAGCGGCTGCCAGCGCGCTCGCGACGCCCTCGCGGGCGGTCTCGGCGGCCTGGGCCGGGAGCCCGGCAGGCAGGGTGAGGGCGTCGCGGTAGACCGCGGTCACCACACTGCCCACCAGCGCCACGCCCAGCGCGATCCCCAGCTCGCCGCTGGTCTCCGACAGCGCGGCCGCCGATCCGGCCCGCTCGGCTGGCGCCGCGCCGACGATCAGCTCGGTGCCCAGCGCGGCGGCCAGCCCGAGTCCGATCAGCGAGACCACCAGCCCCGGCAGCAGCACCGACAGCGAAGCCGACCCGTCCAGCCCGGTCAGCCACAGGTACGCCACCGCGCCCACACCCAGCCCACTGGCGATCACCAGTCCCGGCCGGACCCGCCGCGCGATCACCGGCGCGGCCATCGACCCGAGCACCATCGCCAGCGCGGGCAGCACCAGCCACAACCCGGCCTGCAGCGGCGTCAGCCCGACCACGGTCTGCAGGTACAGCGTGAAGAACAGGTAGCTGCCGCCCTGGATCACGCCGAACCCCAGCCACACCACCAGCGCCGAGGAGAACGTCCGGTTGGCGAACAACCGCAGGTCCAGCACCGGATCGGGCAGTCGCCGCTGCCGCCGCGCGAACGTCACCCCGAAGACGAGCCCGGCCACGATCGCCAGCGCAGGGACCAGTGCCGGACCGTTCTTGGCCAGCTCCTTGAGCCCGTACACCACCGGCAGGATCGCGGCCAGCGACAACCCCACGCTGACCAGGTCGATCCGCCCGGCATCCGGCTTGCGGTACTCCGGCAGCAGCAGCGGCCCGGTCACCAGCAGCACCAGCATCACCGGCACGCCCAGCAGGAACGCCGACCCCCACCAGAACCGCTCCAGCAGCACCCCGCCGATGATCGGCCCGAGCGCGGAGCCGCCCATGAAGCAGCTCATCCACACCGAGATCGCCACCCCGCGCTGCCGGGCGTCGGTGAACATGGTGGTCAGCAGCGCCAGCGTGGAGGGCATCAGGGTCGCCCCGGCGATGCCCAGCACGCCCCTGGTGATGATCAGCATCTCCGGGCTGGTGGACAGCGCCGCCAGCACCGAGGCCGCGCCGAAGGCGGCTCCGCCGATCAGCAGCAGCCTGCGCCGCCCGATCCGGTCGCCCAGGGTCCCCATGGTCACCAGGAACCCGGCGATCATGAACCCGTAGCTGTCCATGATCCACAGTTGCTGGGTGCCGTCCGCGCCGAGATCGCGGCTGAGCTGCGGCAACGCCAGGTAGAGCACGCTCATGTCCAGGGCGAGCAGCAGGGTGGGCAGGGCGAGCACAGCCAGCCCGAGCCATTCCCGGCGGCCGGCCCGGCTGGGCGAGGTGGTGGTCATCGTGAGGCCTTCCCGTGTGTGGGTCTCACCGGTTGTGACCCGCCCCGGACGGAAAACTCATCGGTGGCCGATGACTCCCGGCCGGTTTCCGGGTCTGTACTGACAGGCGCCGCGACCGTGGCGCGGACAGGAGGCCGGGCCGCGATGACCGGGACAGGTGGGGGAGCGCTGCTGGGCGGGGTCGAGCTGCTGACGCGCTCGGTCCGGTACGCCATGAGTGGCCTGGACCTGGTGACCCCGGCGTCGCTGAGCTGGCCGACCCCGTGCCGGGACTGGGACGTGCGGGCGCTGCTGCGGCACCTGGAGGACTCGATGGCCGCGCTGGCCGAGGCCGCCGACCTCGGTCAGGTCGCGCTGACCCCGGCTCGCCGCGAGGAACCCGCCGCCGACCTCATCGACAGCGTCCGGACGCACGCCACCCGGCTGGTGCGCAGCTGGCGGCGCGCGGACGGACCCGACCTGGTCGCGGTGGCAGGCTGCCCGATCACCGCGACGCTGGTGGCCACCACCGGCGCGGTGGAGGTCGCGGTGCACGGCTGGGACCTGGCCGTGGCCTGCGACGGCGACCTGCCGCTGCCAGAGTCCCTGGCCAGGGAGCTGCTGGAGCTGGCGCCGCTGTTCGTCAGCCAGGCCGACCGGCCGCACCGGTTCGGCCCGGTGGTCAGCGAGGGCCCGGACGCGGGCGCGGCGGAGTTCCTGCTCGCCTTCCTCGGCCGCGACCCGGCCTGGCGCGGCCGGTCCCGGTGGAGCGCCTAGGAGACCTTGGCCCGGTCGAACTCCGCGCGCGCGGTCAGCACCTCGGCCATGTGCTCGCGGGCCCATCGGTCCAGGTAGGCCACGGTGTCGGCGAGGCTGTGCCCGAGCGGGGTGAGCGCGTACTCCACCCTGGGCGGCACCTCGGCGTAGGCGGTGCGGGTGAGCATGCCGTCACGCACCAGGCTGCGCAGCGTCTGGGACAGCACCTTCTGCGAGATGCCGCTGACCACCTCGCCGATCTGGGTGAACCGCCTGGGCCCCGAGCACAGTGACAGCACGATCAGCACCGTCCACTGGTCGCCGATGCGGTCGAGCAGCTGCCGGGCCGGGCAGTCCCGGTCGGTCGGATCAAAATCCAGCACGTCGACTCCTTTGGTTCCCTTGAGATAGTAACTGACTTCAAAGTCATTACTAACTTTGGGGAAGTATTGGAATCGGCAGCCGGTTGGAGGGGGTGGAAGAGCACCCCACTGCCAAGGAGACAGCAATGACGATCGTGGTGACCGGCGCTACCGGACAGCTCGGCAGGCTCGTGGTCAAGCACCTGCTGACCAAGGTCCCGGCAGACCAGGTGGTCGGCAGCGTCCGCACCCCGGCCAAGGGCGCCGACCTGGGCATCCAGCTGCGCGAGGGCGACTTCGACCGGCCGGAGACCCTGGTCGCGGCCTTCGCCGGCGCGGACAAGCTGCTGATCATCTCCACCGACGGGGAGAGCGCGGCCGAGCGGGTCCGCCAGCACGCCAACGCGATCGAGGCCGCCAAGGCCGCCGGCGTGCAGCACATCCACTACACCTCGCTGACCTCGGCGGACACCGCCACCATCGTGCTGGCCCAGACCCACGGGCCCACCGAGGAGCTGATCAGGGCCAGCGGCATCCCGTACACGATCCTGCGCAACAACTGGTACTTCGAGAACGACCTGGGCACCATCGCGGGCGCGCTGGCCACCGGCGTGCTGGCCACCTCCAGCAAGGGCGGGCGGTTCGCCCCGGCCGCGCGCGAGGACTTCGCGCGGGCCGCGGCAGCGGTGCTGACCACTGACGGCCACCAGAACACGATCTACGAGCTGGGCGGCCCGGAGTCCTACAGCTACGCCGACCTCGCCAAGCTGATCGCGGAAGCCTCCGGCAAGGACATCGTCTACGCCGAGGTCACCCCGGCGGAGGCCAGGGCCGGGATGCTCGGCGCTGGACTGCCCGCGGGCCTGGTCGAGCTGATCGTGGACTTCTACCGCGCGCTTGGTCAGGGCGAGCTGGACGTGCCGCGCGGGGACCTGGAGAAGCTGATCGGGCAGCCCGCGGTGTCACTGCGCGAGTTCGTCGCGGACGCGGTGCGCGGCTAGCGGACCGGCTGGTCAGCGGCCCTGGACCCTGGTCGCGGTGTCGCCGAAGCAGAACGGGGCCGGTTCGCACTGGGCGATGAAATCGCCGGGGAAGCCCAGCTCGAACGGCGCGGCCGCGGTCAGCCGGTCCAGGGCGTCCTGGGGGAGCACCAGGTCCAGTGCGGCCAGGTTCTCGGTGAGCTGCTCGACCCGGCTCACCCCGACCAGTGGCAGCACCGCCTTCGACCGGCTGCGCAGCCAGGCCAGGGCCACCTGCGCCGGTCGCGCGCCCACCTCCTCGGCGACGGTGCGGACGGCCTCGGCGGCGGCGAGCTCGCGCGGGGTGAGCGTGGCCGGGTCGACCCGGGAGGAGCCCGCGGTGGCGGCGAGCTTGCCGGAGGCCAGCGGCGCCCAGGCGGTCACGCTCAGCCCGAGCGCCTCGGCCATCGGCAGCAACTCGCGCTCGATGTCGCGCTGCAGCAGGTTGTAGGGCACCTGCAGACCGGCGAAGGGCGTCCAGTCCCGCCACTGGGCCAGGGTGTTCGCCCTGGCCACCACCCAGGCCGGCGCGTCGGAGACGCCGACGTAGCGGATCTTGCCCGCGCGCACCTGGTCGTCGAGGGCGCGCATGGTCTCCTCGACCGGGGTGTGCCGGTCCCACAGGTGCACCCAGTACAGGTCGAGGTAGTCGGTGCGCAGCCGCCGCAGGCTCTGCTCCAGGGAGGCGACGAGGTTCTTGCGGTGGTTGCCGGAGGCGTTCGGGTCGGCGTGGTCGCGGGAGAGGGTGTACTTGGTGCCGAGCACGAACCGGTCGCGCCGGCGCAGGACCTCGCCGAGCAGGGACTCGCCGTCGCCGTAGGCCGAGGCGGTGTCCAGCACGTTGCCGCCCGCCTCGGCGTAGGCGTCGATGACGCGGCGCGCCACCTCGGGGTCGTCGAAGACCATGGTGCCCAGCAGGAGCTCGGAGACGCGCAGGCCGGTGTGGCCGAAAAGTCGGTACCGCATGCCCTGAATCCTGCTGTCCGGGGCCTGTGGATGGGAGACCCTGCCAGGGCCCCTCTCCGCGTAGGGTCGATGCCCATGGACAACGTGCTGGGCGGGTTCCTGCGGGCCCGCCGGGAGTCGGTCACCCCGGCCGAGGCCGGGTTGCCGGCCGGCCCGCGCCGCCGCACGCCCGGACTGCGCCGCGGCGAGCTGGCCGAGCTGGCCGGGATCAGCGTGGAGTACCTGACCCGCCTGGAACGCGGCCGGGACCGGCACCCCTCCGGCCAGGTCCTCGGCGCCCTGGCCGACGCGCTGCGCTTCACCCCGGACGAGCGGGTGCACCTGTACCGGCTGATCAAGGCTGGCACCGGCAACACCTGCGCGCTGGCCGCCGAGCCGCTGGAGTTACGGCCCGCGGTGCGGGCCCTGCTCGACCGCCTCGACCCCGCGCCCGCGCTCATCCTCACCCCGTACGGCGAGGTGCTCGCGGCCACCAAGGGGTTCCGGCGGCTGGCGGACCCGACCGGCCTGCTGGACGAGGACCCGCCCAACCTCACCTGGTTCGTCTTCACCGACCCGCGCGCCCGCGAGCTGTTCCCGGACTGGGAGCAGGTGGCCGACGAGCACGCCGCACAACTGCGCACCGCGGCCGACCTCGGCGACTACGGGGCGGCGCTGCTCGCCGAGGAACTGGCCATCATGCTCGGCGCCGGGTTCAGCCGCAGGTTCGCCGCCGCGGCGGTGCTGCCCGCGGCCACCGGGGTCGAGCGGTGGGCGCATCCGGCGGCGGGCCCGCTGACCATGCCGTACGAGAGCCTGCCGCTGCCGGGGACACAAGAGTGCCGCCTGCTGGTCTACCTCACCGAGGAGGCGCCGGTGTGACCGCCGATCCGCTCGCCCGGCTGGAAGTCAGCCGCGCCAACGAGAAACCCGCTCCGCTGTGGCGAGATCCGTTGCCGGACAACGCGCGATCGCCCTGACCGTCTGCACGATGACCTGCGACCGCAGCCGGGGAGTCGTGCGGGTGGACTGCGACCGCCTCCCGGAACGCCGTCGGGTCCTTTGTGGACAGTGTGGGCGGTCGGCGGAACCATGGCGCGTGGACGTAGAACGCCTTGCGCGGCAAGGTCGAACCTGCCGCCCTCGGGTCGCCAAGGGGTCACCTCTCGCTCAGTCATGCCTCCAGTTCGGTTTCCCATGGCCTGTTCCTGGCTCGCGGCACCCCAGTTGCGTTCGAATCGAACATATGTTCGACTCACCCACATGCGATGGGAAGCGCAACGGGTCGACGCGGAGCAGCCTGCGCTGCTGTCCCTGTCCGGGTTCATCCGCTCGGTGCGCACCCCCGAGTTCGCCGGGGTCACCTTCCACGAGGTCCGCGCCAAGTCGGTGCTCAACCGGGTGCCGGCCGCCTCGTCGATGCCCTTCGCCTGGACGGTCAACCCGTACCGGGGCTGCGCGCACGCCTGCACCTACTGCTTCGCCCGCAACTCGCACACCTACCTCGACCTGGACGCCGGCCGCGACTTCGACAGCCAGGTGATCGTCAAGGTCAACGCGGCCGAGGTGCTGGCCAAGCAGGTTCGCGGGCCGCGGTGGCGGCGGGAGCACGTGGCGATGGGCACCAACACCGATCCGTACCAGCGGGCCGAGGGCCGCTACGAGCTGATGCCGGGCATCATCCGGGCGCTGGCCGACTCCGGCACGCCGCTGTCCATCCTGACCAAGGGCACCGTGCTCGCCCGCGACATCCCGCTGCTCACCGCGGCCGCCAAACAGGTCCCGGTGGGGCTCGGCGTGTCCCTGGCCCTGCTGGACCGCGACCTGCAACGCAGCCTGGAACCCGGCACGCCCAGCCCGCAGGCCCGCCTCGACCTGGTGCGCAGGCTCGCTGACGCGGGGCTGTCCTGCGGGGTGTTCATCGCCCCGGTACTGCCCTGGCTCACCGACGCCACCGAGCACCTGGACGAACTGCTGCGCCAGATCGCCGCCGCGGGCGCCAGCGGGGTCACGGTGCTCGCGCTGCACCTGCGACCCGGCACCCGCGAGTGGTTCATGCGGTGGCTGGCCAGCGAACACCCCGGCCGGGTCGCGGGTTACCGGCGGATCTACGGTCGCGGCAGCTACGCCGACAAGCGCTACCGGACCTGGCTCGCCGAACGCGTCGGCCCACTGCTGCGCCGCCACGGCCTGGACGGTTCCCGGGGCCGCGCGGTCGCCGGGGTGCCGGGCGACGAGGAAGCGGTGTGGCCGGAAGGCAGTCTGCCCGAGGGTGCGCCCGCCGCCGCCCCGGTCAACCAGGAACAGCTCACCCTGTTGTAGCCCAAGGGTTTGTGGCTCAGGGGGTCATGACCAGGCAGCTGCTGGTGGCGGTCGCGACCAGCTTGCCAGCCGCGTCGGTGACACTCGCCTCCGCGAACGCGATCCGCCGCCCCGGCTTGGTCACCCAGCCCCGCGCCACCAGCTCACCGCTGTCGGCGTGCACGGGCCGCAGGTAGCTGACCTTGATCTCCACCGAGGTGTAGCCCACCCCGGCGGGCAGCGTGCTGTGCACCGCGCACCCGGCCGCGGAGTCCAGCAGGGTGCAGACCAGTCCGCCGTGCACCAGCCCGATCGGGTTGTAGGCGGACTCGTCCGGCGTGCAGGCGAAAGTCACCTCGCCCTCGCGCACCGACACCGCCCGGAACCCCATCAGCCCGGAGATCGGCGGCGGTGCCAGCTCACCGTTGACCATCCCGGTCAGGTACTCCAGCCCTGACAGGCCCGCACCCACCTTGGCCAGGGCAAACGGGTCGTACCAGGTGACCGTCTTGGTCCGGGGCTCGCCCCAGGACGCGGGCGCCAGTTCGCTCATGGGCCAGACCGTAACATCAGAGTTCGCAATCCGAACACAGCTCGTGCGAGAATCCCCGCCGTGACCGTCCCCACTCCCGACGCCACCCCAGCTTCCGGTCCCGCTCGCGCCCCCGGTTCCGGCTCGGTCCCTGGCGGTGGCTTGATCCCCGGTGCTGGCTCGGTCTCCGGTGCAGGCGTTGTCCCGCGGACCTGCTCGGTCGCGATGTCCTTGGAGGTCCTGGGCGAACGCTGGTCGCTCCTGGTCCTGCGCGAGGTCTTCCTGGGCAACCGGCGCTTCGAGACCATCCGGCAGCACACCGGCGCGCCGCGAGCGATCCTCACCGCCCGCCTGAACACCCTGGTGCACAACGGAATCCTGTCCCGCCACGAGTACCGCGACCCGGGCGCGCGGGCCCGTCACGAGTACCGCCTGACATCCGCGGGTCGCGAGCTCCAGCCCGTCCTGACCGCGCTGATGCAGTGGGGCGACAAGCACCTGGTCGCCCCGGCTTCGCCGCCGCTGCGGCTCCGGCACCGCGACTGCGGGGGCACGGTGCGCGCCGTGCTGACCTGCGAGCACGGCCATCAACTCCCCGACACCGGCTCGGGTCTGGAGCCCGTGCCCGGAGTCGTGTCCGAGGCCTTGCCCAGGGCCGGGGCCGGAGGCACGGAAGGCCGGGGGCGGGGCCAGGGCTGAGGCGGCTGGGGCCGGGCCGGGTGGGATCGGGCCGGGTGGGGCCGTGGGTCACCGTGTCCCGCCGCCGCCCACTGCTTCTCTCTGCGGTAACGAGTCGATCAGAGTGCAAGGTTCCGGGTTCAGGTCGCTCGAACTGGTGAACCTGGAGGTGGGTTTGGGGTCAGCTTGGGGGGCGGTTGAGCTGCCAGACCACGTCTACGCCGATCTTGCCGGGGCTCAGGGGTTCGCGGGGTGGCTCGTGGCGGGCCACTTCGGTGAAGCCGAGGCGTTTGGGGACGGCGGCGCTGCGGGTGTTGGCCAGGTCGTGCCAGATTTGGACGAAAGTGATGTCCGGCAACGTGAACGCGGTGCGGGTGAGGGCGGCGGCGGTTTCGGTGGCGTAGCCGTTGCCGGTGTGGGCCGGGTGTAGCCAGTAGCCGATCTCCAGGCCGCCGGGGCCGATTCGGCGTTCCAGGCCGGTGGCGCCGATGAGGTTGCCGGACAGGGTGACTCCGTAGCTGTACGCGGTGCCGGTCCGCCATCCCTCTTGCACGAAGGTGAGCCAGGTGGCCGCGGTCTCCCGGGTGTATTCCGTTCCCGCCCAAGGCATCCACGGGTGCAGGTGGGGGAGCGCGTCGGCGGCCACGGTCTGCACTTCGTCCACATCGGACAGGTGGAGGCGGCGCAGCACCAGGCGGTCCGTGGTGATCTGCTCGGGTGGGGCGGTCATGGGGGGCATCCTGCCAACTCCGGGGCGGGTGTGCGCGGGAGTTTCACCAGTGGCGGCCGGTGGGCAGCTGGTCCAGCTCGGGGCGGGACAGGTGCAGCACCTGGAAGTGGACACCTGCCTCGGCCGGGGGCTCGGCGCACCACAGGGTGTAGCGGAGCAGCTCCCAGGTTCGGGGGTCGATGGCCAGGGCGGTGCAGTGCACGCCGGGGGTGGCGGCGTGAGCGGTCAGGTCGGCGATGGCGGCCTGGACCGCGGTGCCGGGTTCGGCGGTGCGGAGGGTGGTGAGCTCGGTGGTGGCGGAGATCGGCGAGTCGGCGTGGGCGGGGCCGTGTTCGAAGGCCAGGCCCAGCCAGTGCTGGACGACGGGGCGGCCGAAGTCGTCGCAGATGCCCTGGAAACCCTTGCCCCACAAGAAGTCGTTCATCCCGGCCGGGGTTCGCCACAGGTAGAACGGCGCGTACTGGTTGACCGGGGAGCCGGCCACGCCGCGTTCCCGGATCAGGTAGGACTTCAGGCCCAGGCCCGGGAACTCGTCCAGCGCGTGTCCCCGGGTGGCCACCCGCTCGCGGATGACGTCCATGTCGTAGTCGGCGGGCAGGGTGATCGCGTAGCGCATCGCGTGCATGGGTCCGTACTGTACATACTACTAGGTACAGAGGGGGAGGGTCAGCGCAGTTCCGGCCAGAGCTCGAGCCAGGGGAGGAGCTGTTCGCGCAGGTCGGGGGAGGTGAGGTGGCGGCGCTGGCGGGTGGCGGCGGCGATCAGGTCTCTGGTCAGCAGCTGGGCGGGCAGGTCGGGGCCTCGGACGCCGGGGGCGGCCCAGCGGGTGTGGGCGGGGGAGAGGGGGGCGGCGGACAGGGCGAGGCGGACGATGTCGTCGGCGGTGGGCAGGGCGGTGGCAGGGGCGAAGGCGGGCCGGGAGTTGTCAGCCGGGGGTGGGGTGTTGCCGGGCGGGAGCGGGGCGCTGGTCGCGGTGGGCGGAGCGCTGTTGGTGGCGCTCGGGGTGGCGTTGGCGGGTGGGGACATCGTGTCGCGCAGGTCCTCCAGCCAGTCCAGGGCCACGGCGAGGACCGGGGCGGGGCGGCTCAGGGACTCGTGCAGGAACCACAGGAGCACGGGGGACTGATCTGGCTCGAACGGCTTGTCCAGGTAGGCCAGGTGGGTGAACACGCCGTGCCACCAGGCGCTCTGGTCCGGGCCGGTGGGTTCGTGCTCGGTCAGCCAGGCCGCGCGCTCGGGCGGGGACAGGGCCGGGACCGGGGTGAGGGTCTGGCCGAGGGCCTCCCAGCGGGGGCGGTCCAGGTGGGGCGGGGCGGTGGGGGAGCCGATGCGGTAGAGGTCGCCGAAGGCCAGGGCGGGGTGGTCGGGGTCCGGGTCGGGGTGGTGGTTGACCACGAGGACCGTGGCGCCGGAGCTGGGCTGGCGGTACTCGCGGTAGTCCTCGTCGTAGTAGGGTACCTCGACCAGGGGGATGTCGCGTTCGGTCAGTGCGGCGTGGAGGTCGGCGAAGCTGGTGCGGGGGCGGAACTCGCCGTAGCGGGCGACCAGCATCTCGTTCGGGGTGCACCACTCGTGCGGGAGCCGGTGCAGCTGTAGCGAGAAGTGGTGGCCGCGCCAGTGGTGGGCCAGGGAGCGGCGCTGCCAGAAGATCTCGGCCAGGCCGTAGTCGCGGAACCAGTTGTGCGCGTCCACGTTCAGGCCGTCGCGGCCTTCGCCGCCGAGCAGGGCGTCGACCTGGGCTGGGCCCCAGTGCCGGTCGATGCCCAGCAGCGTGCCGGTGGCCAGGGCTTCGACGTAACAGTCCAGATCAGTCACTGCGCATTTCTAACAAGCCCGCCGCGCGGCCGAACTCCGGCCACACCCGCAGCCACTCGCCCAGCTCCGCGATGACCGCGGTTTCGCGCAGGAACGGGCGCAGCCGGGCCGCGGTCTCCACCAGTTGCCGGGACCGCAGCAGGGGGCGGACCTCCGCACCAGGCAGGCCGGGCATGCCCCAGCGCTGGTCGGCCTCGCCCCGGTGCAGCGGCAGGCCGGTGAGCAGGGTGGTGGTCAGCTCGTCGGGGTTCGGCAGCAGTGCGGGCAGCTCCTCGGCGGTGTAGAGCTCGAGGCGGGCGGCGGTCTCGGCGACGCGGCGGGCGAGGTCAGCCGCGTCCAGGGCGTCGCGGCGCAGGGCCGCTTCGGCGAACCACAGGTAGAGCGGCACCCAGACGGCTTCGGCGCTTTCCCGCCAGCCGAGCTTGATCGCGAACACGGTCAGCCGGTCGCGCCACCAGTCGGCGTCGGTCGCGTGCTTGTCCAGCCAGCGTTCGCGGGCGGCGGGGGTGGCCTCGGCGAGCTGGTGGAGGGACTGGCGGATCGCGTCGAAGCGGGGGCGGGGCAGGTTGTGCAGCAGGCCGGGGGCGGAGATGCCGTTGATCGAGCCGATCTCCTCCGACGGGGAGGTGAGGAACTCCTCCTGGGCGACGATCTCGACCACCACGGCCTGGCTGTCCGGCTGCCAGTAGGAGCGGTGCGCCGGGAGCTCCTGGGGCAGCTCGATGAGGGGGATGTCCCGGCGGTCGAGCTCGGCGCGGAGTTCGGCGAAGGACGGGTTCGGCTCGAACGCGCCGTAGTTCTCACTCAGCAGGGCGGGCGGGTCGGCCCAGCCGATGGTCAGCCGGTGCACCTGGGCGCTCAGGTGCACGCCGTGCCACGGTGCGCGCTGGGACTCCCGTTCCCAGTAGTACTCCACCAGGCCGTAGTCCAGGTTGAGCGCCTCGGTGGAGACCGCTTCGACGTACTCGCGGTTGTCCGCGTCGAACAGCTCGTCCAGCTCGGCCGGGGTCCAGTGCCGGTCGGCGCCGAGCACCGCGCCGGTGGCGACCAGGTCGGCGTAGAAGTCGATATCGCTCATGCCGCGGTCGGGGGCCGGAAGTCGACGGCGGCGATCCGCTCGTCCTTGTAGTCGTCCAGGTCCTCGGCCAGCCAGTGCTCCCCCGGCCGGACCTGGTGGAAGCGGAAAGTTCCCGAGGAGCGGCTGACCGACACGATCGAGCGAACCGGCACCGGCTCGGGCAGCTTCCCGGCCAGTTCGCACACCGCGAAACCGAGCAGGATGCCCTGGCGCAGCATCAGTCGCTGGTCGCCCTCGTCCACGTCCAGCTCGCTGCCGTCGTCCGGGACCCCGGTGGAGACCGGCAGGTGGTAGCTCAGGTGCAGCTTGTTGGCCAGGCACTCCCGGCCGGTGAGGTCAGGGCCGGCCGGGATGCCGGAGCCGGCCAGCGCGGCGAAGACCAGCCCGCCGGAGAGGCGGGCCAGGCCGGGTTCGATGACCGCCGTGTGCAGCGAGGCGTGCAGCGGCTCCGTCGGCAGCGCGGTGGTGCGCAGGCCGGGACCGCGCAGCGCGGCCACCGCGTTCTGGTTGAGCGCAACGGTGATCACCCGTGCAGTGTGCGCCACGACGGGCCCGCGCGGCAGGCCGGACCCGTCGTAGCGTGCGCATTGTTACTGCTGGCCCCAGCCGCCCTGCACCATGGTCTGGAACAGCCAGCGCCCGCCGACGCGCACCAGCAGGTCGCCGTAGCGCACGGTCTGGGTGTGCCCTTCCACGGTGAAGGTGGAGTCGGTGGTGACGAACACCAGCTCCCGGCTGACGAAGTGCGGCGTGCGGACGGACTTCATCTCGATGTCGTGGCCACCGCCGAGGATCTCGGTCCAGCGCTCGACGAAGACCTCCCGGGTCCACGAAGCGGCCGAGGCGTTGCCCTCGGCGTCGGTGCTGATCACGTTGATCGGGAACAGCGCCATGTCGGCCATCCGCTGGATCTCGCCCGCGCCCGCGGCGGCGTCGTACTCGGCGAACCAGGCGAGCACGCTCTCGACGTCCTCGCTGGCAGGGACGAAACCAGCGCCGTCGGTGGGCAGTACGGGGGTGTGGGTCAAGGTGACTCCTTCTTCTCGCGCTGAGCTGCGGGCGCGCGGCCACGCCAGCAGTTCGTATGACGTACGGTACAGCGTACGATTCAGCGGTGCAAGCCGGTTGGCGGCCGAAGTGGTGTGACGTGGGTCGCTGCGCACGCAACTAACAAGCAGGCTTGACTGTTTGTTAGTTCGGCGGAAGACTCTGCCGGCATGGGCGCGCCGACCAGGCAGAGGCAGGCTGACCGCAGCCGTGAGACGCGGCGCAAGCTGATGGTGGCCACCGTGGACGCGCTGGTCGAACGCGGCTGGGCCGGGACCACCACCACCCTGGTCGCCCAGCGCGCCGGGGTGTCCAGGGGCGCGCAGCTGCACCACTTCCGGACCCGCGGCGAACTGGTCGCGGCGGCGGTGGAGTACGTGGGCGCGATGGGTGTCGAGCAGTTGCGCGCGCAGGCCGCGAGCGCGCCTGCCGAGGGCGGGCACACCGCCGCGGTGGTCGAGCTGCTCGCCGACTTCTACGCCAGCCCGCTGTTCACCGCGGCGCTGGAGCTCTGGGTCGCCGCCCGCACCGACCCGGAGCTGCACGAGCTGGTGCTGCCGTTGCAGGCGCGGCTGGGGCGGGAGACGCACCGGCTGGCCCTGGAACTGCTCCGCGTCGACGAGTCCCGGCCTGGGGTGCGGGAGGCGGTGCAGGCCACGCTGGACCTGATCCGCGGTCTGGCGCTGGCGAACCTGCTCACCGACGACGGCAAGCGCCGCAAGCGGATCGTGCGGCAGTGGGCGGCCATGCTGGATGACGCGCTGGGAGGGCAACGCCGATGAGCACGCTGACCGGACTGCTGGCCGATCTCGACGCCGAGGGCGGTGACCTGGACCGCCTCGTCGCCGGACTCGACCTGGTCGGGCTGGCCACACCCACCCCGGCCGAGGGTTGGACCATCGCGCACCAGCTCGCGCACCTGGCCTGGACCGACCGGCAGGCCATCCTGGCCGCCGCCGATCCGGCCGGGTTCGCCGAGTCGCTGAAGACCGCCAACCCACTGTCCTTTGTGGAGGAAGGCGCGGCCGAGGGGGTCGGCGAGGCGCCGGAGTCGCTGCTCGGGCGCTGGCGGGCCGGGCGGGACGCGCTGCGCGCGGCGCTGGCCGCGGTGCCGCCGGCGGAGAAGATCCCGTGGTTCGGGCCGCCGATGAAGGCCACCTCGATGGCCACCGCGCGGATCATGGAGACCTGGGCGCACGGACAGGACGTGGCCGACGCCCTCGGTGTCCGGCGCGAGCCCACCGACCGGCTGCGGCACATCGCGCACCTGGGCGTGCGGACCATGGGGTTCGCCTTCGCGGTGCGCCAGGAACCGTTGCCGGACAAGCCGGTCCGGGTCGAGCTGACCGGACCTTCGGGCGATCGCTGGGAATGGGGACCGGAGGAGGCCGAGGACCGGGTCAGCGGGTCCGCGCTGGAGTTCTGCCTGCTCGTCGTGCGCAGGCGCAACCCGGCCGATCTGAAGCTGAGCGTCACCGGGGCGGTGGCGGCCAAGTGGATGAGCATCGCGCAGGCCTTCGCCGGGCCGCCGGGAGCCGACCGCGAGCCGGGGCGGTTCGATGACTGACCGGGTGCTGCGGATCGGCAACGCCTCCGGCTTCTACGGTGACCGGTTCAGCGCGGTTCGCGAACAACTACATGACGGCGAACTGCACATCCTCACCGGCGACTACCTCGCCGAACTGACCATGCTGATCCTCGGGCGGGACCGGCTCAAGGACCCTTCGCTGGGCTACGCGCGCACCTTCGTGCGCCAGCTGGAGGACTGCCTCGGGCTCGCCGTGGAACGCGGTGTCAAGATCGTCACCAACGCGGGCGGGCTCAACCCGGCCGGGCTGGCCGCGGCGCTGCGGGCGCTGGCCGGAAAGCTGGGCCTGGACGTCCGGGTCGCGCACGTCGAAGGCGACGACCTGCGGCACCGAGCCGGCGAGCTGGGCTTCGGGGAGCCGCTGACCGCCAACGCCTACCTCGGCGCCTGGGGCATCGCGGAGTGCCTGCGCGCCGGGGCCGACGTGGTGGTCACCGGACGGGTCACCGACGCCTCCCTGGTGGTCGGACCCGCCGCCGCGCACTTCGGCTGGTCGCGCACCGACTGGGACGCGCTGGCCGGGGCCACCGTGGCCGGGCACGTGCTGGAATGCGGCACCCAGGCCACCGGCGGCAACTTCGCCTTCTTCGCCGACCTCGCCGACCTCCGCAAGCCGGGGTTCCCGATCGCGGAGGTCGCCGCCGACGGCAGCTCGGTGATCACCAAGCACGAGGGCGCCGGCGGCGCGGTCACCGTGGACACCGTCACCGCGCAGCTGCTCTACGAGATCGCCGAACCGGCCTACCTCGGGCCCGATGTCACCACCCGCTTCGACACCATCCAGCTGGAACAGGCCGGGCCCGACCGGGTGCGCATCCACGGGGTGACCGGCGCGCCGCCGCCGGAACAGCTCAAGGTGTGCCTGAACCGGCTCGGCGGGTTCCGCAACGCCACCACCTTCGTCCTCTGTGGACTGGACGTGCAGCGCAAGGCCGACCTGGTGCGCGCCCAGCTGGAGCAGGCCATCGGCGGGCAGGGGCTGACCTGGACGCTGGCCCGCACCGACCGGGCCGACGCGGACACCGAGGAGACCGCCAGCGCGCTGCTGCACGCCACCATCAAGGACACCGATCCCAAGCGGGTCAAGGCGTTCTCCCGCTCGGCGATCGAGCTGGCGCTGGCCTCCTACCCGGGTTTCCACGTGACCGCGCCACCCAGCGACGGCACCCCGTTCGGGGTCTACTCGGCCGCCTACGTGGACCGGAGCGCGGTCACGCAGGTCGCGGTGCTGCCGGACGGGAGCAGGGTCGAAGTCGAGGAACCGGTGGGGCAGCAGCTCGCCGAGTCCTGGAGTGACAGCGGACCCGCGCCGTTCGGGCGGCACGAGCCGACCCGGCGCGGACCGCTCGGGCGGATCGCCGGGGCCCGCTCCGGGGACAAGGGCGGCGACGCCAACCTCGGCGTGTGGGTGCGCTCGGAACCGGCCTACCGCTGGCTGTTCCACCACCTCACCGTCGAACGGCTCCAAGAACTGCTGCCGGAATGCGCGGAGCTGACCGTCGAACGGCACGCGCTGCCGAACCTGCGCGCGGTGAACTTCGTCATCCGCGGCCTGCTCGGCGACGGGGTGGCCTCGGCCACCCGGTTCGACCCGCAGGCCAAGGCGCTCGGCGAATGGCTGCGGGCCCGGGTTGTCGATGTGCCGGAGGTGTTGTGGTGAACGAAGTTTCCGACCCGTTCGGCACGCCGGAGCGGCGGGCGCTGCGGGAGACCGTGCACCGGTTCGTCCAGCGGGAGGCCGTGCCGCACCTGGCGGACTGGGAACGCGCCGGGGAGGTGCCGCGCTCGCTGCACCGGGCCGCGGCCGCGATCGGCCTGCTGGGCATCGGTTTTCCCGAGGAGGTCGGCGGCAGCGGCGGTGACCTGCTGGACATGGTGGTGGTCAACGAGGAGGTGCTGGCCGCCGGTGGCTCCTCCGGGTTGCTGGCCGCGCTGTTCACCCACGGCATCGCGCTGCCGCACATCGTGGCCGCCGGTGGCGCGGACCTGGTGGACCGGTTCGTCCGGCCCGCGCTGGCCGGGGAGAAGATCGGCTCGCTGGCGGTCACCGAGCCCGACGGGGGATCGGACGTGGCCGCGCTGCGCACCACCGCGGTCCGCGACGGGGACCACTTCGTCCTCAACGGGGCCAAGACCTACATCACCTCCGGGGCGCGCGCGGACTTCGTCACCACCGCGGTGCGCACCGGGGAACCCGGCTACGGCGGGGTGAGCCTGCTCGTGGTGGAGAAGGGCACGCCGGGGTTCACCGTGAGCCGCAGGCTGGAGAAGCTGGGCTGGCACTGCTCCGACACCGCCGAACTGTCCTTTGTGGACGCCAGAGTGCCGGTGGGCAACCTGGTGGGCGGGGAGAACGCCGGGTTCGCCGAGCTGATGCGGCAGTTCCAGACCGAGCGGATCACCCTGGCCGTGCAGGCCTACGCCACCGCCCAGCGCTGCCTGGACCTCAGCGTCCAGTGGGTGAAGGCGCGGGAGACCTTCGGGCGGCCACTGGTCAGCCGCCAGGTCGTGCGGCACCAGCTGGTGGAGATGACCCAGCGGATCGAGCTGGCCCGCACCTACACCCGCTCGGTGGCCGCGCGCGCCGCCGCCGGTGCGGAGGTGGTGGCCGAGGTGTGCCTGGCCAAGAACGCGGCGGTGGCCGCGTGTTCGTTCGTGGCGGACGCCGCGGTGCAGCTGCACGGCGGGTTCGGGTACATGCGGGAGGCCGAGGTGGAACGGCACTACCGGGACGCGCGGATCCTGGGCATCGGCGGCGGGGCCAGCGAGGTGCTCGCCGACCTCGCGGCCAGGCGATTGGGGTACACGGCATGACCGTACTGAAGTCCACAGTGGACACCGCGGCGCCGGAACACGTGGCGAACCGGGAAGCCATGCTGGCCAAGCTCGCCGAGCTGGAGGCCGAACACGCCAAGGCACTGGCCGGTGGCGGCGCGAAGTACGTCGACCGGCACCACAAACGCGGCAAACTGCTGCCGCGCGAACGCATCGAGCTGCTCATCGACGAGGACTCGGCGTTCCTGGAGCTGTCCCCACTGGCCGCCTGGGGCACCGACTACACCGTGGGGGCCAGCCTGGTCGCCGGGATCGGCGTGGTCAACGGCGTCGAATGCCTGATCACCGCGAACGACCCGACCGTGCGCGGCGGCGCCAGCAACCCGTGGACGCTGAAGAAGTCCTTCCGGGCCATGGACATCGCGGTGGCCAACCGGCTGCCGGTGCTCAGCCTGGTCGAGTCCGGCGGCGCGGACCTGCCCAGCCAGAGCGAGATCTTCATCCCCGGCGGCCGGATGTTCCGCGACCTCACCAGGGCTTCGGCCGCCGGACTGCCCACGGTCACCCTGGTCTTCGGCAACTCCACCGCCGGCGGCGCCTACATCCCCGGCATGTCCGACCACGTGGTGATGGTCAAGCAGCAGGCCAAGGTCTTCCTCGGCGGGCCACCGCTGGTGAAGATGGCCACCGGCGAGGAGTCCGACGACGAGGAGCTGGGCGGCGCGGAGATGCACGCCGCGGTCTCCGGCCTGGCCGACCACCTGGCCGAGGACGAGCGGGACGCGCTGCGCATCGGCCGGGACATCGTGGCCCGGCTCAACTGGCGCAAGCTCGGCCCCGGTCCGAGCCGGGCCAGCGTCGAACCCCGCTACGACGCCGAGGACCTGCTCGGCATCGCGCCCAGTGACCTGCGGCTGCCCTTCGACCCGCGCGAGGTGATCGCCCGGCTGGTCGACGGCTCGGAGTTCGACGAGTTCAAACCCCGCTACGGCACCAGCCTGGTCACCGGCTGGGCCAGCCTGCACGGCTACCCGGTGGGCATCCTGGCCAACGCGCGCGGGGTGCTCTTCAGCGCCGAGGCGCAGAAGGCCACCCAGTTCATCCAGCTGGCCAACTCCGCCGACGTGCCGCTGATCTTCCTGCAGAACACCACCGGCTACATGGTCGGCAAGGAGTACGAGCAGGCCGGGATCATCAAGCACGGCGCGATGATGATCAACGCGGTGTCCAACAGCACCGTGCCGCACCTGACCGTGGTGATGGGCGCCTCCTACGGCGCGGGCAACTACGGCATGTGCGGCCGGGCCTACGACCCGCGGTTCCTGTTCACCTGGCCCAACGCCAAGTCCGCGGTGATGGGACCGGCCCAGCTGGCCGGGGTGCTCTCCATCGTGGCCAGGCAGGCGGCCGTGGCCAAGGGCGCGCCGTATGACGACGAGGCCGACAAGAACCTGCGGGCCATGGTGGAGGGGCAGATCGAGGCCCAGTCGCTGGCCCCGTTCCTGTCCGGGCGGCTCTACGACGACGGCGTGATCGACCCGCGGGACACCAGAACGGTGCTCGGCATCTGCCTCTCGACCATCCACAGTGGACAGGTCAGCGGCACCAGGAACTTCGGCGTCTTCCGGATGTGAGGTCCCCCAACGTGATCACCCGAGTCCTGGTCGCCAACCGCGGCGAGATCGCCCGCCGCGTGTTCCGCACCTGCCGTGCGCTGGGCATCGGCACGGTGGCGGTGTTCTCCGACGCCGACGCCGAGTCCCCGCACGTCACCGAAGCCGACCTCGCGGTCCGCCTGCCCGGTCTCACCCCCGGTGAGACCTACCTGCGGGCCGAGGCGCTGATCGCGGCCGCCCGCAGCAGCGGGGCGGACGCGGTGCACCCCGGCTACGGCTTCCTGTCCGAGAACGCCGAGTTCGCCCGCGCCGTCGGCGAAGCGGGGCTGGTGTGGATCGGGCCGCCGCCGGAGGCCATCGAGGCCATGGGCGCGAAAGTTGAGGCCAAGAAGCTGATGGCCGAGGCCGGGGTGCCGGTGCTGCCCGAGCTCGACCCCGGGGACGTGACCGAGTTCCCGTTGCTGGTCAAGGCTTCCGCCGGGGGCGGCGGCCGGGGCATGCGGATCGTGCGCGCGCCAGAGGAGCTGGCCGGGGCGGTAGCGGCGGCGCGGGCCGAGGCGGCCAGCGCCTTCGGCGACGGCACCGTCTTCTGCGAGCCCTACCTGGAACACGGGCGGCACGTGGAGATCCAGGTGCTCGCCGACGCCCACGGCGCGGTGTGGGCGCTGGGCGAGCGGGACTGCTCGGTGCAGCGCCGCTACCAGAAGGTCGTGGAGGAGTCGCCCTCACCGGCGGTGGACGACACCCTGCGCGAGGCCATGTCCGCGGCGGCCGTGGCGGCGGCGCGGGCGATCGGCTACCGGGGCGCGGGCACCGTGGAGTTCATGGTCTCGGCCAAGGGCGAGTTCTACTTCCTGGAGACCAACACCCGCCTCCAGGTGGAGCACCCGGTCACCGAAGCCGTCTTCGGCGTCGACCTGGTCGCCTGGCAGCTCGCCATCGCCGAAGGCAGCCCGCTGCCCGCGGAGATGCCGGTGCCGCGCGGACATGCCATCGAGGTCCGGCTCTACGCCGAGGACCCGGCCGCGGACTGGCGGCCCGGCAGCGGGCCGCTGCACCGGTTCGAGGTGTCCGGAGTGGACAGTGAGTTCACCGGCACCGGCGAGCGCGGACTGCGTCTGGATGCCGGGGTGGTGGACGGCTCGGTCATCAGCACCCACTACGACCCCATGCTGGCCAAGGTGATCGCCTGGGCCCCCACCCGCGCCGAAGCCGCCCGCCGGCTGGCCGCCGCGCTGGCCGGGGCGCGCATCCACGGCCCGGCCACCAACCGGGACCTCCTGGTCCGGGTGCTGCGCGACGCGGACTTCCTGGCCGGTCGGGTGGACACCGGTTTCCTCACCCGCCCAGGACTCGACCTGCCGCTGGCCGAGGAGCGCGGGGTGCGGATCTCCGCGCTGGCCGCCGCGCTCGCCGAGGCCGCCGCCAACCGGGCGGCCGCCACCGTGCAGGCCCGCGTGCCCGCCGGGTGGCGGAACCTGCACTCGGCCAACCAGGTCAAGGCCTACGACAGTCCACAAGGGACGATCGAGGTCGAGTACCGCTTCACCAGAAACGGGATCATCACCGAGAACCTGCCCGAGGTGAGCGTGGTGACCGCCGCGCCGGAGTCGGTGGTGGTGGAGGTCGACGGGGTGCGGCGCACGCTGCACGTGGCGCGCTACGGCGAACAGGTGTTCGTGGACTCCCCGTTCGGACCCGTGACCCTGCGCCGGTTGCCGCGCTTCACCGAACCCGGGGCCGCGCACGCCGAGGGATCACTGCTCGCGCCGATGCCCGGCACCGTCGTCGCGGTCACCGCCGCGCCCGGCGACACCGTGCGCGCCGGACAGGAACTGCTGGTGCTGGAAGCGATGAAGATGCAACACCCGGTGCGCTCGCCCGCCGACGGCGTGCTCACCGAACTCGCCGTGACCGCGGGCGCCCAGGTCGAGGCCGGGGCCGTGCTCGCCGTGATCGAACCCGCCCCAACCGGGCAGAAGCCGATGGAGGACTGACGGACATGGACTTCCGGGAGACCGACGAACAGCGCGCGCTGCGGGCCTCGGTGGCCGCGCTGGCCGCCAAGTACGGGCACGGCTACTGGGTCGACAAGGCCAAAGCGGGGGAGAAGACCACCGAACTGTGGGCCGAGGCCGGACAGCTCGGCTACCTCGGCGTCGCCGTGCCCGAGGAGTACGGCGGCGGCGGAGGCGGCATCACCGAACTGGCCATCGTCTGCGAGGAGCTCGCCGCCGGGGGCTGCCCGCTGCTGCTGCTCGTGGTGTCCCCGGCCATCGCGGCCACCGTCATCGCCAACTCCGGCACCCCGGAGCAGAAGAAGAACTGGTTGCCCGGCTTCGCCGACGGGTCGCTGAAGATGTCCTTCGCCATCACCGAACCCGACGCGGGCTCCAACTCCCACCGGATCGTCACCACCGCCCGCGCCGACGGCGACGGCTGGCGGCTCACCGGCGGCAAGTACTACATCTCCGGGGTCGACGAGAGCGACGCGACCCTGGTGGTGGCCCGGCTGGAGGACGCGCGCACCGGCAAGCTGCGGCCCGCGCTGTTCGTGGTGCCAACGGACGCACCCGGCTACTCCTACCACCCGATCCCGATGGAGATCACCTCACCGGAGCGGCAGTTCACCCTGTTCTTCGACGACGTGAAACTGCCGGCCGATGCCTTGGTGGGCGGGGAGGACGCGGGCTTGGCCGCGTTGTTCGCCGGGCTGAACCCGGAGCGGATCACCGTGGCCGCCTACGGTTGCGGCATCGGGCGGTACGCCTTGGCCAAGGCGGCCGACTACGCGCGCGCCCGCAAGGTGTGGGACTCGCCGATCGGCTCCCACCAAGGGATCTCGCACCCCTTGGCGAAGGCGCACATCGAGGTCGAGCTGGCCAGGCTGGCCACCCAGCGCGCCGCCTGGGCCTACGACCAGAACGATCCCAGCGCCGCCGAGTCGGCCAACATCGCCAAGTACGCCTCCGCCGAAGCCGCCATCGCCGCGGTGGACGCCGCCGTGCAGACCCACGGCGGCAACGGGATGTCCACCGAGTACGGGGTCGGCACCCTCTACGGCGCGGCCAGGGTCGGGCGGATCGCGCCGGTGAGCCGGGAGATGATCCTCAACTTCGTCGCCCAGCACACCCTGGACCTCGGGAAGTCGTACTGACACGGTAGAAGGCCCACCCGGCAACGACGCCACCGGAGGTCGCCATGATCCACCGCAGCCCGCTCCCCGACGTCGAGATCCCCGATCTGCCGGTGCACAGCTACGTGCTGGCCGGGGCACGGGAACGGGGTGATCACCTGGCGGTGGTGGACGGGAGCAAGCCGGACGGGCTGCGGCTGACCTACGGCCAGCTGGACGCCGCGGTCGGCAGGCTCGCCGCGGGCCTGCACCAGGAGGGGCTGGGCAAGGGCGATGTGCTGGCCTTGTTCAGCCCCAACACGGTGGCCTACCCGGTGGTGTTCTACGCGACCACCACCCTGGGCGCGATCGTCAGCACGGTCAACGCCTTGTACACCACCGAAGAGCTGACCACGCAGCTGCGCGACTCCGGCGCGAGGTTCCTCATCACCATCTCGCTGTTCCTGGACCGCGCGGTGCCCGCGGCGGAAGCGGCCGGGGTCGAGCACGTCTTCGTCTGCGACACCGCGCCGGGGCACCGCTCGATCCTGGAGCTGATGGCCACCGACGGGCCGGTGCCGGAGGTGGAGATCAACCCGGCCGAGGACGTGGCGGTGATGCCCTATTCCAGTGGCACCACCGGAAAAGCCAAGGGCGTCATGCTGACCCACCGCAACATCGTGGCCAACATGGCCCAGGCCGGCGGGATGCAGCCCACCGGCCCGGAGGACCGGATCCTGGCCATCCTGCCGATGTTCCACATCTACGGCATCACCGTGCTGCTCAACCACGCGTTGCGGTGCGGCACAACGGTTGTGGTGCTGCCCCGGTTCGAGCTGGAGCAGTTCCTCACCGCGCTGGCCGAGCACCGGGTGACCAAGGTGCCGGTGGCCCCGCCGATCGTGCTCGCCCTGGCCAAACACCCCGTGGTGGACCGGTTCGACCTCTCCGCGCTGAAGTCCGTGCTGTGCGCGGCCGCCCCCCTGGACGCCGACACCGGCCACCTGTGCGCCACCCGGCTCGGCGTGCGGATCACCCAGGGCTACGGCATGACCGAGCTGTCCCCGGTCTCCCACGTGGTCCCCGACTCCGACGAGCACCCGCCGGAGGGCACGGTGGGCAAGCTGGTGCCCAACACCGAATGCCGGATCGTCGACCCGGCCACCGGACAGGACACCGACGGCGCGGGTGAGCTGTGGATCCGCGGGCCGCAGGTGATGAAGGGCTACTTCGCCAGGGGCGCGGACACCGCGGCGATGATCGACGAGGACGGCTGGCTGCACACCGGCGACATCGGCCGGGTGGACGCCGAGGGCAACTTCTTCATCGTGGACCGGCTCAAGGAGCTGATCAAGTACAAGGGCTACCAGGTGCCGCCCGCCGAGCTGGAAGCCGTGCTGCTCTCCGATCCCCGGGTCGCCGACGCCGCGGTGATCGGGGTCCGCGACGCCGAGGGCGAGGAGGTGCCCAAGGCGTTCGTGGTGCGCGCCCCCGGTCAGGAAGCCTTGGCGGAGCGGGAGGTGATGGAGTTCGTGGCCGGGAAGGTCGCGCCGTACAAGAAGATCCGGGTGGTCGAGTTCATCGACGCGGTGCCACGTGCGCTGTCCGGGAAGATCCTGCGCCGCGAGCTGCGCGGCCGCTGACGCGAGACCCCACCCGCCGTGTTGGCCGAACTTGTACGGGGTGTTGGCCGTTGTGGGCGGCCGGGGTGGGCCATAACGGCCAACACCCCGTACGACAATGGCCAACACCCCGTACGACAACGGCCAACACGGCGGTGGGGTTACTCCAGCGGGGTTTCGGTGGGGCGGAGGGGGCCGGAGAAACGGGGTCCCGCCAGGGTGCGGCCCAGGCGGCCCAGGCCGGTGCGCACGGGCTGGGCCAGGTACTCCCCGAGCACCACGCCCGCGGCCAGGGCCAGTCCGATGCCGGCCGCCAGCAGCAGCGACTGCGCGCCCTTGGCGATGTTCTGGTCCACCGCCAGCTGGAACAGCGCGTGGTAGGTGGTCAGGCCGGGCAGCAGCGGGGTCAGCCCGGAGACCGCAATGATCAGCGGCGGGATGCGCAGCCGCCGGGAGATCACGCCGCCGACGAAGCCGATCAGGATGGCCGCGCCCGCGGAGGCGATGACCACGTCGGTGCCCAGGACGGTCAGCACCCCGTAGGACGCCGTGCCCGCCGCGCCCGCCAGCCCGGCCACGAACAGCGCCCGCAGCGTGGCGTAGCTGGCCCAGGCGAAGCACAACGAGGTCAGGCCACCGGCCACGATCATCTGCGGCACGTGCGCCAGCAGCGGCGGCGGCGGTTCGGCCACCGAGATGTGCAGGCCCTGGGAGACCGCCAGCCGCAGCACCAGCAGCACCCCGATGACCAGACCGGCGGTCATCAGCAGCACCTCCATGGCGCGGCCGGCGGCGGTGACGTTGTAGCCGGTGATCGCGTCCTGCACGGTGCCCACGATGGACAGCCCGGACAGCAGCACGATGATCCCGGTGGCCACCACCAGCGAGGGCCGGACCAGGTGGCTGCCGGGGTCCATCGCGTGCACGCCCAGCGCCATGCCGGTGGCCAGCACACCGCCGAGGACCTGCTGGAAGAAGAACGGCAGCGCCAGCCGGTTCACCATCCGGCCGACCCGGTCGATCACCGCGGTGGTGAACGCGGCGATCCCGGCCAGCAGCGGCCCGCCGCCCAGCAGCACCGCCACCGCCGCCGCCATCGCCGCCCAGGCCAGCGTGGACACCCAGCGCGGGTACGGGTGCGGCGCGGTGGAGACCGCCTCCAGGCCGCTGAGCGCCTCATCCGCGGTGATCTTGCCCGCGGTGATCTCCCGCACCAGGCGCTCCAGCGCGGTCAGCCGGGTGTAGTCCAGGCTGCGGGCGCGCACCACGCGGGTGGTGGTCACCGGGGCGGCCAGGTTGCCGCGGTGGCAGCAGGCGGTGATCGAGGTGAACGTGACGTCCACGTCGGTGGTCGGCAGGCCGTAGGCGTTGGTGACCGCGAGCATGGTGGCGGTGACGTCGGCGGCCCCGGCCCCGCAGGCCAGTTGCAGCTCGCCGATGCGCAACGCCAGGTCCAGCACCTGGTGCACTGTGGCGGCGTCGGGCACCTTCGGTCCGTGCAACATGGCACTCATGATCGCCGGTTCGACCCGTTCCCGCCGCAGCAGAAGTCCCCGCAGTCCCACCACACACCTCCGCCACCCGCACGCCGCCGACCAGGGCATCGCGCGAGTGGACCCGGCCGTTGCACGGTGTCGCGAAGGTCACGTGTGCCGGGCTGGGACGCGGGGTAACTACTAGGGCTTCAGCACGATCCGGATCGGGTTGCCGACCTTGTTCGCCAGCCGGTGCACCGCCTCCGGCGCTTCGTCCAGGGGCATGACCTCGGTGACCGAGCTGGACAGGTCCAGGCGGCCGGTGGCGACCAGGCGGACCAGCGTGTGCAGGTCCTTCGGCTCCGAGCCCCACGCGCCGCGGACCTGGTGCTGGGCGACGTTGAACCGGGCCGCGTGCTCCAGCTGCAGCGGGGCCTGGGTCATCCCGACCAGGACCAGTTTCCCGTGCGGGGCCAGCAGGTCATCGGCCGCGGCCCGCACCGCGGGGTGGCCGACCAGGTCCACCGCGAGGTCCAGGCCGAGTCCGCCGGTGGCCGCCCGGACCTTGGCCGCCAGGTCCTCCTCGGCCGGGTCGAAGGCGTGGTCGGCACCCGCGGCCAGGGCGCGTTCGCGGGCCAGCGGCAACGGGTCGAAGGCGATGATCGGGGCCGCCCCGGCCAGCCGGGCGATCCGCACCGCGTGCACGCCGAGGCCGCCGATGCCCCACAGGCCCACCGCGTCGCCCACCGACAGCTCGCCCTTGTGCAGCAGCGCCGCGTACGGGGTGGACACCGCGTCCGGGATGATCGACCCCTGCTCGAAGGGCACGTTCGCCGGCAGCGGCACCAGGGAGCGGTGGCTGGTCACCGCGTACTCCGCCCAGCCGCCGTCGTAGCTCACCCCGCGCGCGGGCGGCAGCAGGCAGAAACCGGTGTGGAACAGGCAGTTCGGGCAGCGCTCGCAGCGGTCGCCCGCGGAGAGGACCACCCGCGCGCCCGGCTGCCAGAACGCCGGCACCCCCGGGCCGAGTTCGGCGATCGTGCCCGCCACCTCGTGGCCCAAGGTGATCACGGTCTGGCCGGTCAGGGTGCGGAAACCGGTCAGGCTGCCGTCGATGATGTGCACATCGGACAGGCACACCCCCGCCGCGGCGACCTTCACCAGCACCTGGCCCGGCCCCGGCTTGGGCACCTCGACCTCGTGCAGCCCGAACTTCCCGGATTCCAGGTCGAACCTCGCCGCGCGCATACCGGCCCTCCGTCGTTACCCGTTGGTAGCTTGCACGCTACCGGGACGGGACGCCGGTGGCGGCGGTGGCCGCCGGGGAAACCTGCTGGCAGGCACCCCGGGGGCGTTGGCTAACCTGCTGGGAAGCATTCCCGCCGACTCCGCCGACCTAGGAGATCAGTACCCGTGTTGCGCACGCACGAGGCCGGAGCACTCCGCGCCGAGCATGCAGGCCAGACCGTCACCCTCACCGGCTGGGTGGCGCGGCGTCGCGATCACGGCGGAGTGATCTTCATCGATCTGCGGGACGCCTCCGGGGTCGCCCAGGTCGTCTTCCGCGAGGGCGAGATGGCCGAGCGGGCGCACCGGCTGCGCGCGGAGTTCTGCGTCAAGATCGTCGGCGAGGTCGCCCGGCGGCCCGAGGGCAACGAGAACGCCGAGATCCCCACCGGCGCGATCGAGGTGCTGGCCACCGGCCTCGAGGTGCTCAACGAGTCCGCGCCGCTGCCGTTCCCGCTGGACGACCACCTGGAGGTCGGCGAGGAGATCCGGCTCAAGCACCGCTACCTGGACCTGCGCCGCAGCGGACCGGCCAAGGCCATGCGGATGCGCTCGGAGGTCAACCGGGTCGCGCGCGAGGTGTTGCACCGCAACGACTTCGTCGAGATCGAGACCCCGACCCTGACCCGCTCCACGCCTGAGGGCGCGCGCGACTTCGTGGTCCCGGCCCGCCTGCAGCCCGGCTCCTGGTACGCGCTGCCGCAGTCCCCGCAGCTGTTCAAGCAGCTGCTCATGGTCGGCGGCCTGGAGCGCTACTACCAGATCGCCCGCTGCTACCGGGACGAGGACTTCCGCGCCGACCGGCAGCCGGAGTTCACCCAGCTCGACATCGAGATGAGCTTCGTCGAGCAGGACGACGTGATCAGCCTCGGCGAGCAGATCATCGCCGCGATCTGGCGCGAGGTGCTCGGCGTCGAGCTGAGCCTGCCGATTCCGCGCATCCCCTACGCCGAGGCGATGGCCCGCTACGGCAGCGACAAGCCGGACCTGCGCTTCGAGCTCGAGCTGGTCGAGATGACCGAGTACTTCGCCAGCACCCCCTTCCGCGTGTTCAAGGCCCCCTACGTCGGCGCGGTGGTCATGCCCGGCGGCGCGAGTCAGCCGCGCAAGCAGCTCGACGCCTGGCAGGACTGGGCCAAGCAGCGCGGCGCCAAGGGCCTGGCCTACGTGCTGGTGCAGGAGGACGGCAGCCTCGGCGGACCGGTGGCCAAGAACCTCTCCGAGGACGAGCGCGCCGGTCTCGCCGCCGCGGTGGGCGCGAAGCCGGGTGACTGCGTGTTCTTCGCCGCGGACTCCCCCAAGGCCGGGCGCGCGCTGCTCGGCGCGGCCCGCGTGGAGATCGCCAACCGCTTGGGCCTGATCTCCGACGGCGACTGGAAGTTCGCCTGGATCGTGGACTTCCCGCTGTTCGAGGCCACCTCCGAGACCGACGACGTGGCCGTGGGCGCCGGCAGCTGGACCGCGCTGCACCACGCGTTCACCTCGCCCACCCCGGACTGCCTCGACGACTTCGAGAAGGACCCCGGCTCCGCGCTGGCCTACGCCTACGACATGGTGTGCAACGGCTTCGAGATCGGCGGCGGGTCGATCCGTATCCACCGCGCCGACGTGCAGCAGCGCGTCTTCGGCGTGATGGGCCTCTCCGAGGAGGAAGCCCAGGAGAAGTTCGGCTTCCTGCTGGATGCGTTCAAGTTCGGCGCGCCCCCGCACGGCGGCATCGCCTACGGCTGGGACCGGATCTGCATGCTGCTGGCCGGGGCCGACTCGCTGCGCGACGTCATCGCCTTCCCCAAGAGCGGCGGCGGCTTCGACCCGCTGACCGCCGCGCCCGCGCCGATCACCGCCCAGCAGCGCAAGGAAGCCGGCGTGGACGCCAAGCCCGCCGTCAAGGGCGACGCCGCGACCGCGTGAGCTCGCTGCTGCACCTGCGCGTGGTCAACCAGCCGGAGCACACCGAAGCGGTGCTCCGGCTGCTTGACGAGTGCGCGGGAGCGACCCACCTGGTGCTGCTGCCCGGCGCGGGCGTGCGCCCCCAGGGCGATGTCATCGAGGCCGACGTGGCCAGGGAGTCCCTGGACGACCTGCTCGCTGAGCTGTGCGAGCTGGGCATCGACCACCACGGCGCGATCACCCTGGAGAGCATCGACACCGCGCTCTCCGACGCCGCCGACCGGGCCGAGGCCGCCGCGCCGGGCGAGGGCGCGGACGCGGTGGTGTGGGAGGAGCTGATCGCCCGCACCGGCGAGGAGTCCCGGCTCAACCTCACCTACCTGGGCTTCCTCACCATCGCCTGCCTGCTCGCCGCGGTCGGGGTGATCACCAACTCGGCGGTCACCATCGTCGGCGCGATGGTCGTCGGACCCGAGTTCGGGCCACTGGCCGCACTCGCGGTCGGCCTGGTCCGGCGGCGCTGGGACCTGGTCCGCAGGGCCAGCGCGGCACTGGTGTTCGGCTTCCAGTTCGCGGTGGTGATCACCGCCGGACTGGCCGCACTCGGTTACGCCGCGGGACTGTTCAATGAATCGATCATGCACAGCAACCACGACGTGGACTTCGTCTTCCAGGTCGGCCCGTTCTCCCTGATCGTCGCCCTGCTGGCCGGCGCGGCCGGCATGCTCTCGCTGACCTCGTCGAAATCCGCCGCGCTGGTAGGGGTTTTCATTTCCGTCACCACCGTGCCCGCGGCCGGATACGCGGCATTGGCACTGGTGCTGGGAGAATACGGGCGGGCCGGGCAGTCCGGGCTGCAACTGCTGGTCAACCTGGCCGGGATCGTGCTGGCCGCGGTGCTGGTACTGCTGCTGCGCAACCGGCAGAGCCGCCGCAGGGGCAACGGCCGACCACTCGCGGAAGGGTGAACACCAGCCTGTCCGAGGAACTTCCGGACCTTTGTCGATCGTTGGTAGTACGCCGGGTGGGTGGAATCGGCGCGCAGCAGAGGGCTTGCGCCGCAACGAGATCGGAACAGAAAGACAATGTCCTCAGGCTCGTTGGTCGGGATAGCTTTGCCAGAGCGTAACCAGATCATGCCGATCCGTGATAGCCAAGCCCGGTAGGGTCGACAACGATGAGCGTGGAAATCTCCACCGGCCCGCTGGACGTCCACAACGCGGTGGCAGCGGAGGTGGCCGAGACGGTCGCCGCTGCGCAGGCAGTGCTGCGCCGCCGCTTCGGTGCGAGCGTCCGGCTGAGTGATGCCGAGGATCTGGGCGGGAGCGACCGGTCGGTCGTGCTCCGCGTGCGAGTGGTGGAAACCCCTTTCGCCATGCCCCGCACGTTGGTGATCAAGCGATATCGCACCCCGTTGCTGCCAGGTCAGACCGCCGACCCCTTCGCCCACGAAGCGGCCAGCAGCCAGCTGTTCACCGCCCTGTCCGTCGGCGAGCGGGTCAGCCCGGAGCTGATCGCGCACGGACCGGCCGAACGGCTGCTGGTCATGGAGGACCTGGGCCGCGCGCCGACCCTGGCCGACAAGCTGCTCGGCGATGACGCCCGGGCCGCCGAACGCTCGCTGCTGGCCTGGGCCAGGGCGCTGGGCCGGGTGCACGCCAACACCGCGGGCCGCGAAGCCGACTTCGACGCGCTGATGCGCCGCCTCGGCCAGCGCAGCTGGACCGATCCGATCGCCCCGGAAGCCCGCACCGCGCTGACCGAGCTGCCCGCGCTGCTGGCCGAGGCCATCGGCGTGCAGACCTCCGACGCGGTGGCCGAGGCCGCCCGCAACACCGGCTGGCTGCTCGGCGGCACCCGCTACCGCGCGTTCAGCCCCTCCGACGTGTGCCCGGACAACAACCTGGTCACCAACCGGGGCGTGCGGTTCCTGGACTTCGAGTGGGGCTGCATGCGCGATGTCGCCCTGGACGTGGCCTACCTGCGGGTGCCGTTCCCGTCCTGCTGGTGCTCCTTCGCCCTGCCCCAGGGCATGACCGAGGCCATGCTCGCCGCCTGGCGCTCGGAGGCCAGCACGGTGTGGCCGGACCTGGACGACGACGCGGTGCTGCTGCCCAGGCTGCTGGACGCCCAGGTGCTGTGGGTGTGGCTGTCCACCTGGTGGCTGCTGCCGCGGATCACCGAGACCGACCGGCCCATCGACGCCAACCAGCTCTCCCCGCGCCGCAGCGCCGCGCTGGCCGACCGCTGGCGCAGGCTGCGGGCCGACGCGGTGGTCTCCGGCAGGCACGAGCTGGCCGAGCACGCCGAGGCGGTCGCCACCGCCATCGTGCGCCGGTTCGGATCCGACGCGGCCACTCTCCCGCTCTACCCGGCCTTCCGCTGACCTGCGCAAACCTGTCCCGGAAGAATAATCACGATATTCTTGGAAATCCGGTGAACCGTTCGCAGGCGGCGGTCGTATGAACCGGCCATGACCACTCGTGCCGACTTCGCCGCTCTCGTCGCCGACGACATCCTGCCCAGCCGCATGCCCGACGTCGGTTTGCTGCGCGCCTACCTGGCCCAGGGCTGCGAGCACGGCGACCCGCTGTGCCTGAGCTTCGGCGAGACCTGGGACCAGGCCCCGGCCGGGCTGCTCGACCACCTGCACGAGCGCCCGCTGCACGCCCACGGCTACCAGCTGTCCATGTACGGCCTGCCCAAGCTGCGCAAGGTGGCCCGCGACTACGTGGTCTCCTCGCACCGCCTGGAAGCGGTGGCCCAGCCGGGCCGGGACTTCGAGGTGGCCGCCACCTGGACCGGCACCCGCGGCGCCATGTTCGACTTCGGCCGCTACCTGCTCGACGAGCTCGGCTCCGACGGCCGGGTGCCCGTGGTGGTGGCGGCGGGACCCAGCTGGGACTACGAGGGCGTCTTCCACACCCTCGGCTACCAGGTCCGCTACCTGCCGCTGCGCCCGGAGACCGGGTTCCGCCCGCTGGCCGGGGAGTTGCAGGACCTGGCCGACCGGATCACCGCCGACCCCGGGCAGCGGCTGGCCATGGTGGTGGTCAACGCCCAGCACAACCCGACCGCGGTCAACTGGCGGCCCGGCTTCGTGGCCGCCGCGGTGGACCTCGCGCACCAGCACGGCGCGGGCCTGCTGGTCGACGACGCCTACTTCGGCGTGCACGACCCCGAGGACGAACCCACCTCCGCGCTGCGCGTCCTGCTCTCCCGCCTGCCCGGCGCCCCGCCCACCGCGCGCCGCCGCTGGCTGGCCGTCCGCTCCCTGGGCAAGCAGTTCCACTGCAACGGCTGGGGCGTCGGTCTGATGACCGCCGAACCGGCCACCCTGGACCTGCTGGTCAACCGGTACCGGCTGCACAGCTCGCTGATGTACGGCGGGGTCTACCAGCACGCCATGGCCGACTGGCTGGCAGACCCGGCCAGCACGGCGTTCCTGGCCGCCCAGTGCGCGGAGTACGC
Source organism: Crossiella sp. CA-258035 (assembly GCF_030064675.1). Classification (GTDB taxonomy): domain Bacteria; phylum Actinomycetota; class Actinomycetes; order Mycobacteriales; family Pseudonocardiaceae; genus Crossiella. The sequence goes on along the minus strand of NZ_CP116413.1, from coordinate 6,411,102 downwards.
GGCCAAGCGCCGCCTGGTCGACCGGCTCTTCAGCGCCCGCCTCGGCTACCCCGCGGGCGCGGTGCACACCGGCTCCTGCACCTCCTACCTGCTCTTCGCGCTGCCCGCCGCCTACGCCGGCCTGGACGACGGCGAGGCCCGGTTCCGGGACGAGGTCTTCGCCCGCACCGGCGTGCTCTTCGCCCCCGCCTGGCCCTGGCCCTACGCGCCCACCGCCGCCCCGCTGCCCTACATGCGGATGTACCTCGGCCCAGGTCAGGACGTGCTCACCGAGGCCGTGGACCGGATGGTCGGGGCGGGCATTGAGCACGGGATGCCGGTGTCGCGGTGAAAGTTCCCCGACCTGTCTCCACCCGGTCACCCTGATCTCACCGGCAGTGAGCCGAGGGCCCCGATCGTGGCAGCGTGACGGTTGAGCTCACCGCCCCGGCGCTCGATTCCGGCGCCGCCGGGCGAGCGGTCCACAGCCTGGTCGCGCTCGGCGACTCCACCACCGTTGGCATCGGCGACCGGGTCTCCGGCGGCTGGCGCGGGTTCGCCCCGCTGCTGGCCGCCGGGCTCGGCGCCCAGCTGCACAACCTGTCCTTCCAGGGCGCGCGCATGCGCTGCGTCCGGGAACGGCAGCTGCCCCTGGCCCTGGCCTGCCGCCCCGATGCCGCGGTGCTGGTGGTCGGCATGAACGACACCCTGCGCTCGGACTTCGACGCCCAGGCCATCCGGGACGACCTGGACGAGGTGGTGGGCAGCCTCACCGCGGCCGGGACCGTGGTGCTCACCGCCCGCTACCACGACCACGCCCGCGTCTTCCGCATCCCCGGCCCGCTGGCCCGCGCGCTGCGCGCCCGGATCGCCGAGGTCAACGCGGTCACCGACGAGGTGGTCGCCCGGCACCGGATCGGCTGCCTGGACCTGGACGCGCTGCCCGGGGCCTACGAGCTGCCCGCCTGGAGCGTGGACCGGCTGCACCCCTCCGAGCTCGGCCACCGGATGCTCGCCCGCGGCTTCGGCGACCTCCTGGCGGCGGCGGGCTGTCAGCTGCCCGAACCGGTGTCCATGACCTGCGCCGGGGGTGTGAAGATCACCCCGCTGCACCACGTCGGCTGGCTGGTGTTCAAGGGCCTGCCGTGGCTGTGGCGGCGCAGCTCGGACCTGCTGCCCTACGCCGCCCAGATCATCTGGCGGGACCTGCGGCAGCGGCGGCGCGGCGGGGAGTAGCGTGCCGCGCATGGCGTTGGTTGATCGTGTGCTGCTGGGCCCCGGACCGGGCAACCCCTACCCGGAGGCCACCCTCGCGCTCGCGGCCCCGCTGCTGGGCCACCTCGACCCGGAGTTCCTGCGCATCCTGGACCAGACCTGCGAGCGGCTGCGCACCGTGTGGGGCACCGCGAACCGGCGCACCCTGCCGCTGTCGGGCACCGGCTCGCTGGGCATGGAGGCCGCCTTCGTCAACACCGTGCGGCCCGGCACGATCGCCGTGATCGGCGTCAACGGCCTGTTCGGCCACCGCATGTGCGAGGTCGCCGCCCGGCACGGGGCCGAGGTGGTGCGGGTGGACCACGAGTGGGGCGCGCCCATCGACATCCGCCGCATGCTCGAGGCCCACCCCAAGCCGGACCTGGTGGCCGCGGTGCACGCCGAGACCAGCACCGGCGTGCTCAGCGACATCGGCGGACTCGCCGAGGCCGTGCACGCCAGGGACGGGCGGGCCCTGGTCATCGCCGACTGCGTCACCTCCATCGCCGGGCTGCCGCTGCACCTGGACGAGTGGGGCGTGGACATCGCCTACGCCGGCACCCAGAAATGCCTCGGTGTCGCGCCGGGCCTGGCCCCGTTCACCTTCTCCGAACGCGCCTGGGACCAGCGGGTGCAGCGGCCCAGCAGCTGGTACCTGGACCTCGGGCTGATCGGCGACTACGTCAGCGGCGGCGACGGCGGCGGCCGCACCTACCACCACACCGCGCCCACCGCGATGGTCGCCTCCCTGCACGCCGGACTCGGCCGCATCCTGGAGGAGGGCCTGCCCGCGGTGCACGCCCGGCACCGGGCCGCGGGGGAGCAGCTCCAGGACGGCCTGGCCGAGCTGGGGCTCAAGCTCTTCGCCGCGGACGGGCACCGGCTGCCGCAGCTGACCACGGTGTGGGTGCCCGAGGGCGTGGACTCCGCGACCGTGCGGACCCGCCTGCTGCACGAGTTCGGCATCGAGATCGGCGCGGGCGTCGGCGAGTACGCGACCAGGGTCTGGCGGATCGGGCTGATGGGGCCCAACGCCACCCCGGCCAGGCCCGCGCTGGTGCTGGCCGCGCTCAGGTCGCTGCTCGGCTGAACACCTCCAGGGCTTCCCGGTCGGTGGCCTTCGCGCGCAGGTAGTACTCCGCCCAGGCGGCGGCCTCCGGGTAGCTGGACTCCGCGGCGATCCGGCGGCAGGCGGTGTCCAGGTCGAACTCGGTGCGCCGCAACTGGATCCCGCCACCGGCCAGCAGCGCCCAGTGCGCGCCGGAGCGGCCGTAGGGCATGCCGACACTGCCCGGGTTGACCACCATCCGGCCCGAGGCCAGCCGGGCGAAGGGCATGTGCGTGTGCCCGCACACCACCGTGCGCACGCCATCGTCCACAGTGGACAGAACCTGGTCGAAGCGGTCGAGGGGGCTGTCCACCAGCACGATCTCCTCGTCATCGCGCGGGGTGCCGTGGCAGAACAGCACCGGCCCGAACCCCTCGATCGCCAAGGTGACCGGGTGCGGCAGCCCGGCCAGCCGGTCCAGGTGCGCCGGCCGCAGCTGCCGCGCCGCCCACCGGGACACCTCATCCGGCACCGGCGGTGACTGGTCGGCGGCCAGCGCGACCAGTTCGCGGTCGGCGTTGCCGCGCACCCACACCGCCCGCTCGCCCAGCGCGGCCAGGGCCTCCAGGGTCGGCGCCGGCATCGGACCGGCCGCGAGATCACCGGTCAGCACGATCAAGTCGGCTGCCCGCACGTCCGGCTCGGCCAGCACGGCTTCCAGCGCGGGCAGCACGCCGTGGATGTCGGAGAGCACCGCCACTCGTCGGGTCATGCCCCCGAACCTCACAGAGTTCTTGTTGCCGAGCAACCTCACAGGTGACTTCTTCGTAAGTTTCCGCGGAGCGAGAACACGGCAGTTCTCGCCAACGAGGGAGCATCAATGGGGACACACTCCCGCCGCGGCCGCCGTTTTGGCGCGACCGCGGCGCTGCTCGCCCTGGCCGGGGCCACGCTGACCCCGGTCGCGGGCGCGGCCGAGACACCACCGGACTCCGCGCCGCCGCAGCGCGTGCTCACGCTGCTCAGCGGCGACCAGGTGGTCGTGCGCGGCGCGGACGTGGTGCAGGTGCGGCCCGCCGCCGGACGCGAGGACATGGCCTTCCACAAGGTGATCCTCAACGGCCGCCGGTTCGTCTACCCGGCCGACGCACTGCCGCTGGTGCGGGCCAACCGGCTGGACGAGAACCTGTTCAACGTCACCGAGCTGCTGCGCCAGGGCTTCGACCGCGACACCGCGCTGCCGCTGCTGCTGACCCGCCGGCCGCACGCCCGCGCCGCGGCGGAGCTGCCCGCGGCCAGCGCGGTCACCCGTGAGCTGCCCGGACTCGGCGTCACCGCGCTGAGGCAGCCGAAGGAGCGGGCCGGGGAGTTCTGGGCCTCGCTGACCGGGCCGTCACTGCGCGCCGCGGAGGGCAAGTTCTGGCTCAACCGCAGGCTTTTGCTCAACCTGGACCAGAGCGCGAGCGTCATCGGCGCACCGCAGGCCTGGCAGGCCGGGGGCACCGGAGCCGGGGTCAAGGTCGGCGTGCTGGACTCCGGCTACGACCAGCGGCACCCCGACCTGACCGGCCGGGTGGCCGCCTCCTCGAGCTTCATCGAGGGCCAGCCGGTGCAGGACACCAACGGCCACGGCACGCACGTCGCCTCCACCATCGCCGGCACCGGCAAGGCCTCCGGCGGCCGCTACCGGGGCATCGCCTACGAGGCGAACCTGGTGGTGGGCAAGGTCTGCGACGAGTACTGCCCGGAGGACGCCATCCTGGCCGGCATGCAGTGGGCCGCCGACCAGGGCGCCAAGGTGGTCAACATGAGCCTGGGCGGCCCGCCCACCGACGGCACGGACCCGTTGTCCCAGGCGGTGAACCGGCTCTCCGCGGACAAGGGCACCCTGTTCGTCATCGCCGCGGGCAACAACGGCTCGGAGGCCGCCGTGGAGTCACCCGGCGCGGCCGACGCGGCGCTGACCGTGGCCGCCAGCACCAAGTCCGGGCAGCTCGCCCCGTTCTCCGCACGCGGCCCCCGCCACCTCGACCACGCCGCCAAGCCGGACATCACCGCGCCCGGCGTGGACATCGTGGCCGCCCGCGCCGCCGGCACCATGCCGCAGTACGCGGTCAGCGAGCAGTACCTGCGGATCTCCGGCACCTCGATGGCCACCCCGCACGTCGCCGGCGCCGCGGCCGTGCTGGCCCAGCAGAACCCGGGCTGGACCGGCGATGCGCTCAAGGCCGCGCTGATGGGCGCCTCCACGCCCCTGGACGGCGTGAACGTCTTCGGTCAGGGCGTCGGCAGGCTCGACCTGGCGCGGGCGCACCGGCAGCGGGTGCGGGTCGAACCGGCCTCGCTGTCCATGGGCAGCGTGCCCACCGGCGGCGAGCAGCCGGAGCAGCGGAAACTGCGCTACACCAACGACTCCGACCGCCCGGTCACCCTCAAGCTCGACCTGCCCGCGCACGGTGGCCTGTTCACCGCCGGCACCAAGCAGGTCACCGTGCCCGCCAAGGGCTCGACTGAGGTCACCGTCACCGCCGACTTCACCAAGGCCACCGGCCTGGTCGGCGCCCGGCTCACCGCCACCGGCGACGGCGTGGAGCTGCGCACCTCGGTGGTGGCCGAACGGCGACCGGCCGAGCACATCCTCACCGTGAAGTCCTTCAGCCGCCAGGGCAAGGCCGACGCCTTCACCAACGTGGTGCTGCAGGACCTGGACACCGGCCACGCCCGGATCATGAACAGCAACAGCGAAGGCGTGCCGGTCGGCCGCTACCGGGTGCTCGCCCAGGTGATCGACACCGAGTACCCGCCGGGCCTGCCCAACGGCGTGTTCACCGACCGGGTCAAGCTGGTGCAGGAGATCACCGTCGACAAGGACACCGAGATCCTCCTCGATGGCCGCAAGGCCAAGCCGATCCAGGTGCGGGTGGACGACCCGGAGGCGGTGCAGACCCCGTTCCAGCTCGGCCACGAGGTCGGCCTGTTCTCCGACCTGCCCGGCAAGCCCAAGGCCGGGGTCGCCATGGTGTCCAAGCCGGGCCGGGAGTACCTGGTGCCCAGCGCGCCCGCCCCCGGACTTGTGCTGTACAGCAACACTTCCTGGAACCGGCCGCTGCTCTCGGCCAAGCTCGGCCACCGCGAGCTCAACCCGCGTGACCTCAACCCACTGGGCTTCCGCGGTGAGCGCACCGCCGAGGTCGCCGACGTCGGCGGCGGCACCCCGGAGGAGATCGCCCAGGCCGGCGTGCACGGGAAGCTCGCCCTGATGCAGCCGGGCCGCCAGCCCACGGCGGAGGTCACCCGGCGGGTCACCGCCGCCTTCGCCGCCGGTGCGGCCGGGGTGATCCTGGACGACGCCTACGCCGAGCACCAGGCCGCCTGGACCGGGCCGGTGGTCAACATCTACGGCGAGGCCAGCGCCGCGCTGCGCGCCCAGCCCGGCGGCCGCGTCACCATCCGCGGCATCGCCAACTCGCCCAGCCTGTACGTGCTGCACGACCGGGTGACCGACGGCCTGCCGGACGGGATCACCTGGTCGCACTCCGCCCGCGACCTCGGCAAGGCCCGCACCCGCATCGCCCAGGTCGGCAACGGCGAGTCGGCCACCTCGGTGCAGGCCAACGTGCAGGTCGGCGACATGTGGTTCGGCTCGGTAGCCCCGGTCCGGGTGCCCGGCGAGCTGGACGTGCTCTACACCCCCGGCCGGCCCTGGATCACCGGCGCCGCCCTCGGCCAGACCCAGACCGCGGCCTACGGCATCCAGGAGACCCTGCCCACCACCTACCGGGCCGGGCAGAGCACGAAGCTGACGCTGTTCGGCAGCCCGTTCGGGCCGGAGCTGACCCGGTCCGCGATCACCCGCACCGGCGACAAGCTGCGGGTGGAGCTGCCCATGTTCAGCCAGCCCGGCGCGCTGGGCTACTTCAGCCCGGACTTCGACAAGGGCAGCACCTCCTTGTCCGCCAACGGAAAGCGCGTCGGCGGCAGCGACGTGCCCGGCATCGCCACGGTGGACGTCCCGGCCCGCCGCCAGCTCCTGGAGCTGACCGCCGAGGCCACCAGGGCACTGCCCGGCGCGGAACTGGGCACGAAGTCCACGGCCACCTGGAAGTTCCACAGTGGACAGACCGCGAAGGAGACCGCGCTGCCACTGCTGGACATCCGCTACGACCTGCCCCTCGACCTGGCCAACCGGGCCAAGCCGGGCGAGTTCGCCTTCGCCGTCGCGGCCCCGCACCAGGCGGGCTCCGGCGGCCGTGGCGCGGTGGCGGTGACCATGGAGGTCTCCACCGACGACGGCGCCACCTGGCGACCTGTCCCGGTGCTGCCCTCCGGCAAGTCCTGGACCGCCAAGGTGACCAACCCGGCCGGCGGGTTCGTCTCCTTGCGCACCAAGGCGTCCGACGCCGACGGCGGCTCGGTCACCGAGACCGTCATCCGCGCCTACCGCGTGGGCTGACCGAGAACCCCGGTGCCGCTGTCGCGGACAGCGGCACCGGGTTCCCTTGTCAGGCAATCGGACTGGTCGCCGGCTGCACCCGCTGCGAGCCCGCCTTCACCCGGAACGAGCGGCCGTGCCGCACCGGGCTGTCCGCCTTGGTCCGGTCGGCCACGTAGTACCAGTCCATCTGCGTGCCCGCCGGGGTCACCTCCAGCACCGAGGCGCCGTGCGAGTCGTACTCCACCCACTTGATGTGCCGGTTCAGCCCGGTCAGCGCCTTCTCCACCACCACACTCGCGGTGCGCGGCGGCACCTTGAGCACATCGTCGATGTTGTCCGAGGTCACCGAGGTGCACACCAGCTCGGTGGCCAGCGACGGACTCAACGGGTACAGCCCGGCATCGGCCGGGATGTCGGCCGCCCACGAGGAGTGCACGTCCCCGGTGAGGAACACGGTGTCCTTGACCTTGTGCTCCGCCAACGCTTTGAGCACCTTGCGCCGGTCCGCGGTGTAGCCGTCCCACTGGTCGGTGAGCACCGCCCCACCCTCCTGCGGCAGCCCCAGCAGCTTCAACAGCGGCCCGAGCAGCTCGGCGGGCAGCGGCGGGATCAACGTCGGCGTGATCATCACCGAGGTCCCGACCAGCTTCCACTGCGCGCTCGAGGAAACCAGCCCGTCGATCAACCATGCCAGCTGCTCACTGCCCGCGATGGTGCGGTCCGGCCGGTCCACGTCCCCGGAGAGCGCCTTGACCTGCTGCGAACGGTGCGTGCGCAGGTCCAGCATGGACAGCTCGGCCAGCGTGCCGAACCGCAGCCGCCGGTACAGCCGGTCCCCGGCGTTGCGCACCGGCATCCACTCGAAGTACGCCCGGTGCGCCGCCGCCCGCCGCACCGCGTACTCGCCCTCGGTACCGGGCGTGTGGTTGCCTGCGCCCCCTGACCAGGCATCATTGGCCACCTCATGATCATCCCAGGTCAAGATCCACGGGCAGGTGGCGTGCAGGCGCTGGAGGTGCGGGTCGGTCTTGTACTGGGCGTGCCGCTGCCGATAGTCAGCGAGACTGAGTATCTCGCACGGCGGCATGTGCGGTCGCACGTACGATCCGACCGGGAAACCGCCCGGCTCGTACTCGTAGAGGTAGTCGCCCATGTGCAGCACCGCGTCCAGGTCCCCGCGCTCGGCGAGGTAGCGGTAGGCGGCGAAGTGCCCGGCCTGCCAGTTCGAGCACGACACCACCCCGAACCGCAGCCGTTGCACCGCCGCGTCGGCCGCGGGCGCGGTCCGGGTCCGCCCGGCGGGGGAGCGCACCCCGTTGACGGTGAACCGGTAGTGGTAGTCGGTGGCCGGGGCCAGCCCACCCACGTCGACCTTGACCGTGTGGTCCCGCCCAGGCCCGGTCACGGTGACCCCGGAAGCCACCACCGCGCCGAACCCGGCGTCACTGGCCACCTCCCACCGCACCTGCACCTCAGGCCCGAGGCCGGAACCGGGCGTCGACTCGGCGGTCGGGGTGACCCTGGTCCACAGCAACACCCCGGTGGGCAACGGATCGCCGGAAGCCACGCCGTGCCCGAAAACCGGGACGTCAGCGGCAGCGGCCGAACTCGTGGTGGGCAGAGCAGTCGCGGCGGCCACACCCAGGGCCGCGGCTCCGGTGGCGCGCAGCACGGCCCGCCGGTCCAGAGGATGATTCATGTTCAGCACTCTGGCCTGACCGGGCCAGGTCGAGAAGGCGGCCGTTCAGGTATTCATCCGGCGGCAACTAGCCGGTTGAAATGCGGTGCCACAGCAGCCGAAAACCGGTATCGCCAGCTCCAGCAGGTCGCGCCCCGACTCAGCTCGCCGCCGCCACCCGCGCGCCATCCGCCACCTGCTGACCCCGCCCCACCTCCGCCACCGAGGCCCGCTGCTCCCGAGCCTTCTCCGCCGCCACAACTCGCTCATCCAGCGCGCTCTCCACCGCCGCGACCCGCTGCTCCCGCGCGGCTTCTCCCGCCACCCGCTCATCCCGCGAGCCCACCGCCATCGCCGCCTGCTCGTCCGGCGCGCTTGCCGCCAGTGCCGCCTGCTCGCCCGGCGCGCTCACCGCCGCCACCGCCCGCTCATCCTGCGAGCCGACCGCCGCCACCGTCCGCTCGCCCGGCGCGCTCGCCACCGCCCGCTCGCCCCGCGCCGCCGCCACCATCGCCGCCAGCTCCACCCCGGCCCGCCCCGGAGCCACCCCGCGCAACCCGGCCGCCGTGCACCGCGCCACCACCCCCGGCTGCTCCCGCACCAGCCGCAACCCCCGCCGCACCAGCAGCGGCCACGGCTTGCGCGCCTCGGCCACATCCCGCACCAGCCGCCGCGCGAAGGTCACCACCCGGTTCGGCGACAGCACGATCCCGTCCGCCAGCACCCCCGCCGCCCGGCAGCCCGCCACCAGCCGGTCCGCGAACAGCCCCTCGGCCAGGAAGAACGGCCCGTCCGCGCGGACCTCCTGCGTGCCCACCCGCCGGTCCTCACCGATGGAGTACACCGGCGCGCGCACCACACCGGTGCTCGCCAGCTCCACGATCGCGGCCAGCGCGGCCTCGGCGTTCCACGAGCCGGGGTGGTCCCAGTCGGCGCGGCCTGCCTCGTCCACCGGCATCGCCGGGTCGTCGCCGTCGCGGTAGAAGTCGTCCAGGCGGAGCACCGGCCAGCCCAGCCGGGCGGCGAGGTGGGACTTGCCCGATCCCGAGGGACCCGCGAGCAACACGACCTTGAGCTGAACAGCAGGTGACGGCACGGGTGTTGATCCTCGCACACCGTGGACCGCGGCTGTCAGTCTCTCCGGGTAGCGTCCCGCACGTGGACGACGGTCTGTTCGAAAGCGGCCTGTTCGCGGCCGAAGCCCAGGAGAAGGCGGAGGAACACCTCGCGGCCAACGCCCCGCTCGCCGTGCGCATGCGACCCCGCTCCCTCGACGAGGTGGTGGGCCAGCAGCACCTCCTCGGTCCCGGCGCGCCGCTGCGCCGCCTGGTCGAAGGCGCCGCGCCCGCCTCCGTGCTGCTCTACGGACCGCCCGGCACCGGCAAGACCACCCTGGCCACCCTGGTCTCGCTGGCCACCGGCCGCCGGTTCGTCGCGCTGTCCGCGCTCAACGCCGGGGTCAAGGAGGTCCGCGAGGTCATCGGCGAGGCCAAACGACGCCTGGGCCGCACCGCTGAGTCCACCGTGCTGTTCATCGACGAGGTGCACCGCTTCTCCCGCACCCAGCAGGACGCCCTGCTCGGCGCGGTGGAGGACCGCACCGTGCTGCTGGTCGCCGCCACCACCGAGAACCCGTTCTTCTCCGTGGTCTCCCCGCTGCTGTCCCGCTCACTGGTGCTCCAGCTCAAGTCCCTCACCGACGAGGACATCCGCGCCGTCATCCAGCGCGCCGCCACCGACCCGCGCGGCCTGGGCGGCGCGCTCACCGTGGCCGCCGACGCCGAGGACCACCTGGTCCGCCTCGCCGCCGGTGACGCCCGCCGCGCGCTGACCGCCCTGGAGGCCGCCGCCGACGCCGCGGCCAGCACCGGCGCCACTGAGGTCACCCTGGCCACCGTCGAGTCCACCGTGGACAAGGCCGCGGTCCGCTACGACCGCCAGGGCGACCAGCACTACGACGTGACCAGCGCCTTCATCAAGTCCATCCGCGGCTCCGACGTCGACGCCGCCCTGCACTACCTGGCCCGCATGATCGAAGCCGGTGAGGATCCCAGGTTCATCGCCCGCCGCCTGGTCGTGCACGCCAGCGAGGACATCGGCATGGCCGACCCGACCGCGCTGCAGACCGCGGTGGCCGCCAGCCAGGCCGTGCAGCTGATCGGCATGCCCGAGGCCCGCCTCGCGCTGGCCCAGGCCACCATCCACCTGGCCACCGCGCCCAAGTCCGGCGCGGTCAACTCCGCCATCAGCGCCGCCCAGGCCGACGTGCGCAAAGGCTCGGTCGGCCCGGTCCCGCCGCACCTGCGCGACGGCCACTACGCGGGCGCGGCCAAGCTCGGCAACGCCCAGGGCTACCGCTACCCGCACGACGTCGCCGAGGGCGTGCTCGCCCAGCAGTACCCGCCGGATGACCTGGTCGGCGTCGACTACTACGAACCGGTGGACCGGGGAGCCGAACGCGTGCTGGCCGACCGGGTGCCGAAGCTGCGCCGCATGATCCGGGGGGAGCAGGGGTGACCGGGCTGGACGCGCTGGTCGTGACGCCCAAGACCGGCGCCGAACCGATCACCGGCGCGGGCGCGCCACCAGGGGCGGACCTGCGCGGGTTCTGGAGCTGGTCCTGCTCCGACCTGGTCGGCAACGCCATGCGCGGCGTGCTCGCCGAGTACCTGGTCGGCCTCGCCCTGGACTGCGTCACCGGCGGCACCCGGATCGAGTGGGACGCCGCCGACCTGCGCACCGCCCAGGGCTGGCGGATCGAGGTCAAGTCCGCCGCCTACCTGCAGAGCTGGCGGCAGGAACGGCTCTCCGACATCTCCTTCGACATCCGGCCCACCGCGGGCTGGGACCACGCCACCAACACCAGCTCCGCCCGCGCCCGGCAGTCCGACGCCTACGTCTTCTGCCTGTTCCGGCACCAGGACAAGGCCACCGCCAACCCCCTGGACGTGGACCAGTGGGTCTTCCACGTGCTGGCCACCCGGCGGCTGACCGCGGCCGTCGGCGAGCAGAAACGCATCGGCCTGGCCAGCCTGCTGCGCCTGGACCCGAGGGTGGCCGCCTTCCCGGAGTTGCCCGAGGCGGTGGCCGCCGAGCTGACCGAGCAGCAACCGGGGTGAGGCACGTGACACCGGCGCGGTAACCTGTCCCCGATCATCCACAGCGCCTGCGACACGCCAGAAGACCTGCGTGACCGCGCGTGAGCTTACCGTCGCGGCGCTGGGGTACCCGACTTCTACTTACGCATGGAGGGCTCGTGTCACCAGGGCAGATTGCCGCATTGGTCGCGGCAGGCGCCTTCGTGCTGCTGGTGCTGCTGCTCGCGATCCCGCTGCTGAAGCTGGGCCGCACGCTGGACGAGGCCACCATCGCCATCCGCAAGGCGCACGAGAACAGCGATCCGCTCTTCGACGGGGCCAACACCACCCTCACCCACGTCAACACCCAGCTGGAACGGGTGGACGGGATCACCGCGAACGCGCGCGCCGTCAGCGGCAACGTCTCCGCGCTGACCTCCCTGTTCACCGCCACGCTGGGCGGGCCGCTGGTGAAGGCCGCCGCGTTCTCCTACGGCGTCAGCAAGGCGCTGCGCGCCCGGCGCAAGCGCACCGCCGCGATGGAGCCCACCGGACGGCACTCCCGGCGCATCACCCGTAAGAGTGGTAAGCGATGAGGCGGCTGTTCTGGCTCAGTCTCGGCGTGGCCGCCGGGGTGGCGATCGCCCGCAAGGCCACCGCCACCACCAAGCAGTTCACCCCGGCCGGCATCGCGGAGAACCTCGGCGACGCCGTGCGTGAGCTGGCCGGCGCGGTCGGCTCCTTCGGCGCCGACGTCCGCGCGGGCATGACCGAGCGTGAGGACGAGCTCTCCGAGGTGGTCGCCCGCGCCCAGGAGCCGCTGGGCTCCCGCTCGCGCAGGCACAACCGCCCGGCCCGGGACAGCGCCGGCCGGGACAGCGCCGGCCGCGAGGCCGGAGCCCGCGAGCCGGGCCGCGCCGTCCGCGAGACCGGTTCGCACCGCGCCGCCGACGCCGGCTGGCTGACCGGTCTGGACGAGTCGCCACGAGGCGGAACGGAGGGGGACCGGCGAGCGCGCTGGGCGGAGGGCTGAGCCCCGACGCCCCTGCCCTTCGCCGCCCCCGCCGACCACCCGTCAACCCGCGCCGTGCGCGCACAGCCACACCTAGGACTCCCCGTGCAGACCCATGACCTCCGCCAGCGGTTCCTCGACCACTTCCAACGCAACGGCCACCGCGTCGTGCCCAGTGCCTCGCTGATCCTGGACGACCCGAACCTGCTGTTCGTCAACGCCGGCATGGTGCCGTTCAAGCCGTTCTTCCTCGGCGAGGCCCCGCCGCCGTCCCCGACCGCCACCAGCGTGCAGAAGTGCGTGCGCACCCTGGACATCGACGAGGTCGGCAAGACCACCCGGCACAACACGTTCTTCCAGATGGCCGGCAACTTCTCCTTCGGCGACTACTTCAAGGACGGCGCGATCCAGCTGGCCTGGGAGCTGGTCACCAAGCCGCAGTCCGAGGGCGGCTACGGCCTGGACGAGTCGGTGCTGTGGACCACCGTCTACGAGGACGACGACGAGGCCTACGACCTGTGGCACAACAAGATCGGCGTGCCCAAGTCCCGGATCATCCGCCTCGGCAAGGGCCCCAACTTCTGGTCCATGGGCGTGCCGGGTCCGTGCGGCCCGTGCTCGGAGATCCTCATCGACCGCGGCCCCGAGTACGGCCCGGAGTTCGTCGACTCCGGTGACGGCTCCGAGCCCGACGGCGACCGCTACATGGAGTTCTGGAACCTCGTGTTCATGCAGAGCCTCCGCGGTGAGGGCACCGGCAAGACCGACTTCCCGATCCTCGGCGACCTGCCGGCCAAGAGCATCGACACCGGCATGGGCATCGAGCGGGTGGCCATGCTGCTGCAGGGCGTGCCGAACGTCTACGAGACCGACCTGATCCGCCCGGTCATCGCCAAGGCCGAGGAGCTCTCCGGCCGCCGCTACGGCGCCGAGGCGATCGACGACGTGCGCTTCCGGGTCATCGCCGACCACGCCCGCAGCGGCGTGATGCTCGTCGGCGACGGCGTCACCCCCGGCAACGAGGCCCGCGGCTACGTGCTGCGCCGCCTGCTGCGCCGCATCGTGCGCTCCATCCGCCTGCTCGGCGTGCAGGAGCCGGTGCTGGGCGAGTTCACCAAGGTCGTCGCCGACGCCATGGCCCCCTCCTACCCCGAGCTCAAGACCGACTTCGACCGCATCGACGCCGTCATGCGCGCCGAGGAGGAAGCCTTCCTGGCCACCCTCTCCAGCGGCTCGAAGATCTTCGACACCGCCGCCGCGCAGACCCGCGCCGGCGGCAGCACCAAGCTGCCCGGCGACAAGGCCTTCCAGCTGCACGACACCTACGGCTTCCCCATCGACCTCACCCTGGAGATGGCCGCCGAGCAGGGCCTCACCGTCGACGAGGACGGCTTCCGCACCCTGATGGCCGAGCAGCGCAACCGCGCCAAGGCCGACGCCGCCGCCCGCAAGACCGGGCACGGCGACCTCACCGTGTACCGCTCGGTGCTGGAGCAGCACGGCCCGACCGAGTTCCTCGGCTACACCGACCTGGCCAGCCAGGCCCGCGTCGTCGGCCTGCTCGTCGGCGGCCAGCCCGCCGCCAAGGCCGGTCAGGGCGCCGAGGTCGAGTTGGTGCTCGACCGCACCCCGTTCTACGCCGAGGGCGGTGGCCAGATCGCCGACACCGGCCGCCTGCTCGGCGCCGGGGCCGAACTGGCCGTCTCCGACGTGCAGCGCAGCGTGCCCGGCCTGTTCGTGCACCGCGCCACCGTGGTCTCCGGCGAGGTCGGCCTGGACGACCTGCTCGAAGCCGAGGTCGACGTGGCCCGCCGCAACGCCATCCAGCGCTCGCACTCGGCCACCCACCTGGTGCACGCCGCCGTCCGCGGCGCCTACGGCAAGCGCGCCGCCCAGGCCGGTTCGCTCAACTCGCCCGGCCGGATGCGCTTCGACTTCACCACCCCCGCCCCGGTGTCGGCCTCGGTGCTCGGCGAGGTCGAGGAGGAGGTGAACGCCTACCTGCAGGAGGACGTGGAGGTCAACTCCTTCACCACCACCATGGACAAGGCCCTGGAGCTGGGCGCGGTCGCCCTCTTCGGCGAGAAGTACGGCGACAGCGTCCGCGTGGTCGACATGGGCGAGTACTCCCGCGAGCTCTGCGGCGGCACCCACGTGCGCAACATCGCCCAGCTCGGCGTGGTCAAGCTGGTCGGCGATGCCTCCATCGGCTCCGGCGTGCACCGCGTCGAGGCCCTGGTCGGCATGGACGCCGTGCGCTACATCAACAAGGAACACCTGCTGGTCACCCAGCTCGCCGACCAGTTCAAGGTGCCCGCCGCCGAGCTGCCCGAGCGGATCTCCGGCGTGGTGGCCAAGCTGCGCGCCGCGGAGAAGACCATCGAGCAGCTCCGCGTCGGCGAGGTGCTGCGCTCCGCCGGTGACATCGCCGGCCGCGCCATCCAGCTCGGCGAGCTCTCCGTGGTCGCCGAACAGATCACCGACGGCGTCCCCGCCGGTGACCTGCGCGCCCTGGCCACCGAGGTGCGCAATCGCCTGGGCTCCCGCCCCGGCGTGGTCGCGCTGTTCTCGGTCGACGCGGACGCCGGCAAGGTCGCCTTCGTGGTGGCCACCACCGCCGCCGCCCGCGACCTCGGCCACGCCGCGGGCAAGCTGGTGCCGAGCTTCGCCGGTGACCTGGGCGCCCGCGGTGGCGGCAAGCCCGACATGGCCCAGGGCGGCGGCGACAACCCGGCCGGCGTGCCCGCCGCCATCGCCGCCCTGCACCGCACCTTGGGCGGCTCGTGACCCGGCCTGACCAGCCAGCACGTCAGCCTGACCGCCCCGGCGCCCACGACGTGGGCCCGGGGCGGCGGCTCGCCGTGGACGTCGGCTCGGTGCGGGTCGGCATCGCGCTGAGCGATCCCGCTCCCATGCTCGCCACCCCGCTGGTTACCCTGTCGCGTGACGAGAAGACCGGCCGGGACCTGGACCAGCTGGTCGCACTCGTCGCCGAACACGAGGTGGTCGAGGTGGTTGTGGGCCTGCCCAGGACCCTGGCCGGGCGGCACGGCGACGCGGCGCAGACCGCGGCCGCCTACGCCGACCTGCTCGCCGAGCGCGTCGCGCCGGTGCCGGTCCGGTTGACCGACGAGCGCCTCACCACGGTCAGTGCCGCGCGGATGCTCAGTCAGCGCGGCGTCAAGGGCAAACGGCAACGTGCCGTCATCGACCAGGCGGCCGCCGTGGAAATCCTGCAGTCCTGGCTGGACGCCAGGGCCAACGCGGTGGCCGCACGCGGCGAGGAGAAACGGTGAGCAGCGACGATCTCGGGTTGTTCGACGAGGGGCAGCACTCCTCGGAGGAGCGCTCCGCCCGTGACAAGAAGGCCAAGCGCACCAAGTTGCTGATCGGCGCCGGGGTGGCCGCCGTGGTCATCGGCGTCGGGGTGTGGATGGGCGCGCTGGAACTGATCGGCATCGGCTCCTACGACGACTACGAGGGCTCCGGCGAGTCCGACGTGGTCGTGCAGATCGAGGCCGGCACGATCTCCAAGACCGGCAAGACCCTCGCCGACGCCGGCGTGGTCGCCAGCGCCCGCGCCTACACCGAGGCCGCCGAGTCCAACACCAAGCTCGGTGGCGTCCAGCCCGGCTACTACCTGCTCAAGGCCAAGATGTCCGGCGCGGCCGCGGGCGCCCGCCTGCTGGAGAAGGAAGCCCGCGTCGGCGACTTCGAGGTCAAGGGCGGCTACCAGCTCTACGACACCAAGCAGCCCGACGGCAAGACCAACCCCGGCATCCTCTCCCGCATCGCCGAGGCCAGCTGCGCCAAGGTCAACGGCAAGGACACCTGTGTCAGCGCCGAGGCCATCCGCGAGGTCATGGAGAAGGCCGACCCCGCCTCCCTCGGAGTGCCGGACTGGGCGATCGGCGGCGTCACCAAGGCCGACCCCAAGCACCGCCTGGAAGGCCTGATCATGCCGGGCCGCTACGACGTCAAGCCGGGCGCGACGCCCGAGGAGCTGCTCAAGGCGGTGCTGGGCACCTCGGCCACCCGGCTGCAGGCCGTCGGTCTGCCCAAGATCGCCAGGGACACCGGTTTCAGTGACTACGACGTGCTGGTCATCGCCTCCCTGATCGAACGCGAGGGCATCACCAAGGACTTCGGCAAGGTCTCGAGGGTGCTGTACAACCGGCTGGCCAAGGACATGAAGCTGGAGCTGGACTCCACCATCAACTACGCCCTGGACCGTCCGCTGGTGCGCACCACCAAGGAGGACCGGGAGCGAGCGGGCGCGTACAACACCTACGCCAACACCAACCTGCCGCCGACCCCGATCGCCTCCGCCGGCAACGAGGCCATCCTGGCCGCCACCAAGCCCGAGGCCGGGAACTGGATCTTCTTCGTCAAGTGCTACAAGGACGGCACCTCCTGTTTCGCCGAAACCAACGCCCAGCACAACCAGAACCGCAGCGAGGCCCTGGCCCGTGGCGCCTACTGAGCCGCCTGCCGGAGCAGTCGCTGGACCACGCAGGGCGGCGATCCTGGGCTCACCGGTAGCCCACTCGCTGTCCCCGGTCCTGCACAACGCCGCCTTCGCCGCGCTCGGCCTGCCCGACTGGCACTACGAGCGCGTCGAATGCGACGAGCACCGCCTGCCGAGCCTGCTCACCGAGGCCGCCGGGGCCACCCCGGCCTGGGCCGGTTTCTCGGTGACCATGCCCGGCAAACGCCGTGCCCTGGACCTCGCCACCGAGGCCACCGCACGAGCCAGGCTGGTCGGCGCCGCGAACACCCTGACCCCGTTGCCGGGCAACGGCTGGCACGCCGACTGCACCGACATCGACGGCGTCACCGGCGCCCTGCGCGCCGCGGGCGGCTTCACCCCGGTCACCAGGGGCCACGCGACCATCCTCGGCGCCGGTGGCACCGCCTTGGCCGCGATCGTCGCCCTGGCCGAGCTGGGCCTGACCGAGCTCACCCTGGTGGTCCGCGACCCGGCCCGCGCCACCGACGCACTCGACTGCGCCGCCAGGGCAGGCATGAAAACCGAGACAACCCTCCTCTCCGAAACCAACCTCGCCGACCTGGCCGCGAGCTCCCTGATCCTGGTGAGCACCGTGCCACCGGCCGCGACCGAACCACACGCCACCGCACTGGCCGCGGCCCCCTGCGTGCTGGACGTGATCTACCACCCGTTCCCGACACCGCTGGCCACCGCGGTCCTGGCCCAGGGCCACCGCCTGGCCACCGGCCTGGACATGCTGCTGCACCAGGCTTTCGGCCAGTGCGAGCAGTTCACCGGCCGCCCGGCGCCCCGGGAAGCGATGCGCGCGGCACTGCGCGCCGCCACGGACAACCTGCTGGAACTACCGCTGTAGCACCGACGGTGGCCCGCGTCCGCCGTTCACACCCCGGCTAAGCGGCTCTCCAACGCCGCGGGCGCGTAGCCGTGAGCATGCCCCAGCGCGTTGGCGTGGAAGGAGTCCGTGCTGGGGGAGACCAGGGGGTTGACCCAGCGCGGCGAGCCGCAGATGCCGTGTCCGGCGAACCGGTCCCGCACGTCCACGTACCGCACCCCGGCGGCCTTGGCCCGCGCCGCGGTGGTGTCCGCGAGCAGGTCCGCGCCCGCGTTGAGGGCCGCGCGTTTGGCCGCGCTCAGCCCGCCGGAGCAGGACTTCGCCTCGAACAGCCGCGGGTAGCCGAGCACGAGCAGCCTGGCGTTGGGGGCTTTCGCGCGGATGGCCGCGTAGGTGCGGTCCAGGCGGGCCGGCAGCTCGTCTCGGACGAAGGCGGCGGCCCGGTCCGCCCTGCGCTGGCAGGCGGAGTCTCCATTGAGGACACAGGTGGTCATGACGTCGGTGAAGCCGAGGTCGTTGCCGCCCACCGTGAGCGTCACCAGCGCGGTGTTCGCCCCGAGCTTGTCCAGCTGCCGGTCCACCACGTCCACAGTGGTCGCGCCGGAGCAGGCGGGGAAGTGGAAAGCGCTGGGCTGTAAGGACTTCGCTATCAGGTGTGGATAGGCGTTGCGACTTCGCCTGCACGCGCCGCTGCCGCGTTCGTAGGCGCCCGCGCCCACTCCGGAGGCGTAGGAGTCGCCCAGCGCCACGTACTCGCCGGCACCGGCGGCGAAGGCGGGCAGCTGGCCGAAGAGCAGGGCGGTCAGGGCGAGCAGACAGGGGAGCAGGGCACGCATGGGGACTCCAGGGGCGGAAGGGATGTGCCATTCCGGAGTACCACCCTGGCCTGCCCGATCGCGAGCCGCGCGGGCCCACTTGACCCCTTTGTGTACAACGAAAGCCCCTGTGGACAAGTGGTTCGACACTTATCCACAGGGGTCGTCAGCGGAGTGGGATCAGGCCGGTTGCTCCTGGTCGAGGTCGGTGCCGATGAGCGCGGCCACCGCTGCCAGGGCCGCCTCGGCGCCCTCGCCCTCGGCGGCGAGCACCACCTCGTCACCGTGCATGGCGCCCAGGGTCATCAACCCCAGGACACTGGCCGCGGCCACCGGCTCGCCACCCTCCTTGCGGATGGTGACCGGCACCGGCTGCTCCGCCGCGGTCTTGGCCAGCACGGCGGCCGGCCGTGCGTGCAGACCGACTCGGCTGGCCACCGTGACCCGCAGTTCCGGCATGTCCTACTCCTCCTTGGTAGTGCCCGCTCAGCCCTTGGTGGACCGGGCGGCCTTCTTGTCCTCTTCGGCCTTCTTGTCCTCTGCGGCGTCGGCGGCCGCACTCGGGTCGATCGCCGTGGTGTCGTCCTCGCGACCGGGGGTCGCCAGGTTCCACTTCGTGATCACGAACCGGAACAGGAAGTAGTACACCGCGGCGAAGGCCAGGCCGATCGGGATGAGCAACAGCGGCTTCTGCGCGATGCCGAAGTTGAGCACGTAGTCGATCGCACCCGCCGAGAACGAGAAGCCGTGGTGGATGTCCAGCGCGTTCACCAGTGCCAGGGACACACCGGTCAGGATGGCGTGGATGATGTACAGCGGCCACGCGACGAACATGAACGCGAACTCCAGCGGCTCGGTGACGCCGGTGAGGAACGCGGTCAGCGCCGCGGAGAGCATGATGCCGCCGACCA
This sequence comes from Crossiella sp. CA-258035, assembly GCF_030064675.1. Lineage (GTDB taxonomy): Bacteria > Actinomycetota > Actinomycetes > Mycobacteriales > Pseudonocardiaceae > Crossiella. The sequence goes on along the minus strand of NZ_CP116413.1, from coordinate 6,391,551 downwards.
GCTTGCGCTGCGCCGGCTTGGCGGTGTGCCAGATGGCCAGCGCCGCGGCGGGCAGGGCGAACATCATGATCGGGAAGAACCCGGTGAGGAAGGTGCCCGCACTGGGGTCGCCCGCCAGGAACCGGTTGTAGTCACCGTGCACGACCTTGCCGGTGGCGTCGGTGAAGTCGCCGAAGACCTGCCACACGGTGGTGTTGACGATGTGGTGCAGGCCCAGCGGCAGCAGGAACCGGTTCAGCACGCCGAAGGCGCCGCCGCCGATGACCGCGTTGGCGGTGATCTGCTCGCCCAGCCAGGTGAGGCCGTCGTTGAAGTACGGGTAGATCAGCGCCAGCGGCACCGCCAGGATCGCGATCACCACCGACAGCAGGATCGGCACGAACCGGCGCCCGCCGAAGAACGCCAGGTACGGCGGCAGCTTGATGCGGTGGTACTTCTGCCACAGCAGCGCGGCCACCACGCCGACCAGGATGCCGCCGAGCACCTTGTAGTCGACCAGCGGCTGTTTGGCGCCTTCCGCGGCCTTGCCCAGCACCACGGGGGACAGGGCCTTGAACACGCCCTGCATCACCAGGTAGCCGACCACCGCGGACAGCGCGGTGGAGCCGTCGGACTTGCGGGCGAACCCGATGGCCACGCCCACCGCGAACAGCAGCGGCAGCCCGTCCAGGATCGCGCCACCGGCCGCGGCGATCACGGCCGCCGCGTCCTGGAACCAGGTGAACGAGCCGAGCATGTCCTTGTCGCCCAAGCGGGCGAGCAGACCAGCCGCGGGTAGCACCGCGATGGGCAGCATCAGGCTGCGGCCCAGCTTCTGCAGTGTCGCCAGGCCCTTCACTTCGCGACCGCCGGTCGCCGGAGTGGCGCTCATGACCGCTCCTCGCTCATCGGGTACCTCCCGGGTCGGGGTGGGAGCCGGAACCGGGCAGGTTCCGGTCGAGCTGCATGGTCACCTGGTAAAGATCGCCCCGGTACCACGAGGTCATGTCCTCCACCGGCCGCCCACCGCAGGTGGAGACGCGGCGGAAGACCAGCACGGGACTGCCGGGACGGACCCCCAGCAGTCGTGCCGTGGCGGGATCGGCGCCGTCGGCCAGGACCGTCTGGCGGCCGTGGTCCAACTGCACCCGATAGGTCTCGGCCAGCAGGCCGTACAGCGAGCGGGACAGGTTCTGCTGCAGGAGTCCGGGCACCTCGCGCGGGTTGTACCAGCCGCGTTCGACCGCCATCGGCGTGCCGTTGGCCGTACGCAGCCGGAACAGCCAGTAGGCGGGCTCGTGCGGACGCAGGCCCAGCGCCGCCGCGGTGTTCTCCGGGGGAACCACCTCGGCGTAGTCGAGTACCTCCGTCGCCGGTTCCATGCCCCGGCGCCGCATGTCCTCGGTGAAGGAGGCCAGGTGCAGCTGTGCCTCCACCCGAGGACGCGCGGTGAACGTGCCCTTGCCGCGGACCCGGCTGAGCAGGCCCTCGGTGACGAGTTGGCCGACCGCTTCGCGCACGGTCAGCCGGGAGACCCCGTAGTGCGTGGCGAGATCCCGTTCCGAGGGCACCGGGGAGCCGGGGGGCAGGTGCTCCTCGGCGAGTCGGCGCAGGATCTCGCGCAGCTGCGCGTGCTTGGGGGTCGGCCCCTCCACCAGGCGTGCCGCCGGTCCGAGGAACGGGTCCTCGATGTTGCTCTCCCCGGCCACGCACACCTCCTTGTCGCTGTCCGGTCCTTCTCGTGGACCGCCGTCTCGCCCCACCGCCCGTGGATTGGTACGGTCCGGTCTAAACCAGTTAGTGCGGGAGGATGCTCCGCGACCGCGACGGGTGTCAACGGCCGTTATGGCTTCGTGTCGCCCTGGTGGCAGCATCCGCACACCGCGGATCGAGCAGGACAGTCAGAGGAGGTCACGGTGGCGGACAAGGCGGCGGCGATTCTCGCCGGACTCGGCGGAGCGGAGAACATCGAGGACATCGAGGCGTGCATCACCCGCCTGCGGTGTGAGGTGGTCGACGGCGGGAAGGTCGACCAGGCGGCGCTCAAGGCCGCGGGGGCGCACGGGGTGATGCAGCAGGGCACCGTGGTGCAGGTCGTGGTGGGTCCGGAAGCGGACAACCTCGCCGACGACATCCAGGACCTGATGTGACCCTGTCGATCCTCTCCCCGGTGACGGGCACCGTGGTGCCCATGAGCGAGGTCCCCGACCCGGTCTTCGCCCAGGCCATGGTCGGCCCCGGCCTCGCGGTCGACCCGGCCCGCGAGGCAGGCGAGGCGGTGGCCCCGATCGACGGCACGGTGGTGACCCTGCACCCGCACGCCTTCGTCGTGGCCACTGACAACGGCATCGCGGTCCTGGTCCACCTGGGCATCGACACGGTGAAGCTCAAGGGCGAGGGCTTCACCCAGCACGTGGTCAAGGGCGAGAAGGTCCGCGCCGGCCAGCCCATGATCACCTGGAACCCGGCGGACATCGAGACCACCGGCTACTCCCCGGTCTGCCCGGTGGTCGCACTGGACGCCCCAGCGGACAACCTCACCGACCTGCGCGAACCAGGCCCGGTCACCGCGGGCGACCCGCTGTTCACCTGGAACTGAACGCGACGGCCGCTCTCGGCGAAACTCCACCCGAGAGCGGCCTTTTGTCTTTCTTGCGTTATCAGTGCCCCAGTATTCCGCTGATCTTCAGGTCGCTACTCATTCCTGGTCGGCTGATTTCTCGCGCCGCGTGTCGCCGCTGATTTTCAGCATCAGCGGTCTGCAACTTTCCGCTGCCAGCCATTTACCGCTCGCCGCGATACGGCGCCTTACGCGGTGGAGTCGCTGTCCCATCTAGCCGTCGCAGCCCTTTCTCTATCCCTGTGGTCTCAGTCGCCGACCCGTTCGGCTACCACCTCCTGGATACCGCACCACCTAACTTCCACTTCTGCCATTGGTCACCCACTCCCCGCCTGCTTGCCTCCCCGATCCTGCGTCCGGTCCAGTTCCCGCCGCGTTTCTACTCGCTCTGCCTCGCCCGGCCGCTTCGCACTGACCGGCTTCGTCTGCCATCTAGTTCGCTTCGCCCGACTCGGTTTCCTTGTTCCGACACACTTCCCTCCACCTTGCTTCGGCCCGCTTCATCCCATCGCGCTCCGTCTCGCCCCGGCCTGCCGCGACTCGCCCCACCTGCCGCGAGGTCCAAGCCGCCGCAGCCCAGTCATTTCCCGCTCGCCTCCCTTCCGTCCGGCCGCTTCGTGTGCCCCGGCTGCTGTCGCCGCTCCCTGGCCTGCCGTCTCCTGCCCAGCAGTTTCCCGTCCCGTCATCTCACCTCTCACCGCCTCCCGTCCCGCCCCTTCTCCCTGGTGCTTACTTGCCTGCCGCGTCGCAGCCTGCCCCCTCGCCCCCTCGCCCCCGTCCGGCCACGTCTTGCCCCGCCCCGCCGCGCCCCTCCGGCCGCGCTCTGCCCCGCCGCGCCCCGCCTGGCTAAGTCCCGCCTAGTCGCCTCCGACACCCCGCCTCGCGATCTCCGCCAATTCCCTACAATGCCCGCCCGCGCGCGAGGGGGACCCCCCATTTCCACAATATCGACCAGCCCGGGAGTCTCCGCAAATCGCTCATCCACAGGCCGCCAGTTATCCACAGCCTCGTGAATGTTCGCTAATGGCGAACCTCGGCGCCTGATTCCGCAAATACCCACCTTCGAGTGACGGCTTTTGGTCGGAGCCACCCGCTGAACATGGCAGCATCAATGCCATGCCCCACCTCCTCCCCGCATTCATCGCAATCATTCTCGGCGCGCTCCTCGGTCTCCTCGCCGGAACATCCACCCATGCCCTGCTCCGCAGAACCCCACGTGGCACCGCCATCCCACCGCCCTGGCTCGTGCCCGCCACCGCCGCGCTGACCGCGGTCCCCGCCGGTCTCGCCGGGGCCGGTCTGCTCTCCTGGGCCTGGTTGCCGGTTCCGGTCGTGCTCGCCTGGGTCGCGGTGCCGCTGGCGGCTGTGGATCTGCGACATCGGCGGCTGCCGGATGTCCTCACCCTCACCGCGGTGCCGGTGTTCGCGGTGCTGGTCACGCTGGCCGCGGTGTTGGGCCCGGATGGTGGGATGGCGGTACGAGCCGCGCTGGGCGGCGCCTTGTTCTTCCTCACACACCTGGTCGTGCATCTGCTCAAACCCGGCTCGCTCGGGGCCGGGGATGTGAAGCTGTCCGCCAGCCTCGGTGCGGTGGCGGCCGCGGTGTCGTGGCCTGCGCTGATCGTGGTCGCGGCGGTGGCCGGGATGGTGACCGCGGTCGCTGATCTTGTTCGGCGGCTACGCGTGCGGGCGCCGCCCGCGCCGGCCGGGGTGCCGCACGGGCCCGGACTGCTGGCCGCGACCTGGCTGGTCACGGTGCTGGCGGGGCAGGGCGGAGTCCTCGGCTAACCAGCTGACATGGCAGGATCGACCCGTGTTGCGCTGGATCACCGCTGGAGAGTCGCACGGACCGGCCTTGGTCGCCGTGTTGGAAGGTCTGCCCGCCGGGGTGGAAGTCACCACGGGAGAGCTGGCCACCCAGCTAGCCCGGCGGAGACTCGGCCACGGCCGTGGGGCCCGGATGAAATTCGAGGCCGACGAGGTCGAGTTCCTCGGCGGTGTCCGGCACGGGCGCAGCCAGGGCGGGCCGGTCGCGGTCCGCGTGGGCAACTCGGAGTGGCCCCGCTGGGACAAGGTCATGTCCGCCGATCCGGTCGATCCGGAAGAGCTGGCCAACCTTGGTCGCAACGCGCCGCTGACCAGGCCGCGGCCCGGTCACGCCGATCTGCCCGGGATGCTCAAGTACGGCTTTGACGACGCGCGTCCGGTGCTGGAACGCGCCAGTGCCCGGGAGACCGCGGCTCGCACCGCGCTGGGCACGGTGGCCAAGGCGTTCCTGAAGCAGACCCTTGGCGCCGAGGTGCTCAGCCACGTCATCTCCATCGGCACCGTTGCCGCCCCGGCCGGGGTGCTGCCCCAGCCCGCCGACCTGGACGCGGTGGACGCCAGCCCGGTGCGGGCGTTCGACCCGGCGGCGAGCGAGGCGATGGTCGCCGAGGTCGACGCGGCGAAGAAGGACGGCGACACCCTCGGCGGTGTGGTCGAGGTGCTGGCCTACGGACTGCCGCCGGGGCTCGGCTCGCACGTGCACTGGGACCGGCGGCTGGACTCCCGGCTGGCCGGGGCGCTGATGGGCATCCAGGCCATCAAGGGCGTTGAGGTCGGCGACGGGTTCGAGACCGCCAGGCGGCGTGGCAGCCAGGCGCACGACGAGATCGAACCGGGTGGCGGACCGAGCGGAGTGCACCGCAGGTCCAACCGAGCAGGCGGACTGGAAGGAGGCATCACCAACGGCGAGATTCTGCGCGTGCGCGCCGCGATGAAGCCGATCTCCACCGTGCCCAGGGCGCTGGACACCATCGACACGGCGACCGGTGAGCCCGCGGTGGCCATCAGCCAGCGTTCCGACGTGTGCGCGGTGCCCGCGGCCGGCGTGGTCGCCGAGGCGATGGTCGCACTGGTGCTGGCCGACGCGGTGCTGGAGAAGTTCGGCGGCGACTCGGTCGAGGAGACCCGGCGCAACGTCGAGGCCTACCTCAAGGCGCTGGAGCACCGCCGGTGAGCCCGCGAGCGGTGGTCGTCGGACCGCCTGGATCCGGCAAGACCACGGTCGGCCAGCTCCTGGCCCGACGGCTCGGGCTGGGCTTCCGGGACACCGACGTCATGGTGGAACAGACCGCGGGCAAGGCGGTCTCGGAGATCTTCACCACCGACGGCGAACCCGTGTTCCGGCGGCTGGAGGAACAGGCCATCGCCGACGCGCTCGCCGAGCACGACGGCGTGCTGTCCCTGGGCGGCGGCGCGGTGCTCTCCGAACGCACCCGCGCGCGGCTGACCGAGCAGACCGTGGTGTTCCTCAACGTCGGCATGGCCGAAGGCGTGCGGCGCACCGGGCTCTCCACGGCGCGGCCGTTGCTGGCCGGGGTGAATCCCAGGGCCACGTTCAAGGCGTTGCTGGACGCGCGGCTTCCGCTGTACCGGGAGGTCGCCACGGTGGAGGTGGTCACCGACTCGCGGACCCCGGAGGAGGTCGTCGACGCGGTGATCGCCGGACTGGACGCGGCAACCGCGGCGCCCGGGACAACCGCGGCCGCCGAGACACCTGCGGCAGCCGAGACACCCGCGACAGCCACTGGGCCGGGTGCGGCGGCGCCGGATGGCGACGGTGGGCAGGCGCGGATCGAGGAAGGGACACGATGACCGAGCCGGTGCGGATCCGGGTCGCCAGTGACTCGCCCTACGACGTGATCGTCGGGCGGGGACTGCTGGGCGAGCTGGTGGAGACGCTGCGAGGGGTCGGCAAGGCGGCCATCGTGCACCAGCCGACACTCGCCGAGACCGCCGAGACGGTGCGGGCCGAACTGGCCGCGGCCGGGGTCGACGCGCACCGCGTGGAGGTGCCCGACGCCGAGGACGGCAAGGCGCTGGGCGTGGCCGCGTTCTGCTGGGAGGTCTTCGGCAAGATCGGGCTGGACCGGACCGGGGTCGTCATCGGGCTCGGGGGCGGGGCGGTGACCGACCTGGCCGGGTTCGTCGCGGGCACCTGGATGCGCGGGGTGCGGGTGGTGCACGTGCCCACCACGCTGCTCGGCATGGTCGACGCGGCGGTGGGCGGCAAGGCCGGGATCAACACCGACGCGGGCAAGAACCTGGTCGGGGTCTTCCACGAGCCCAGCGCGGTGCTGGTCGACCTGGCCACGCTGGAGGGGCTGCCGCGCAACGAGCTGGTCGCCGGGATGGCCGAGGTGGTCAAGGGCGGGTTCATCGCCGACCCGGTGATCCTCGACCTGATCGAGGCCGACCCGCAGGCCGCGCTGGACCCGGCGGGGGAGGTGCTGGCCGAACTGGTGCGGCGCAAGATCCAGGTCAAGGCGGACGTGGTGTCGGCCGACCTCAAGGAGTCCTCGCTGCGGGAGGTGCTCAACTACGGGCACACCCTGGCGCACGCCATCGAGCGGCGCGAGCGCTACCGGTGGCGGCACGGGGCCGCGGTCAGCGTCGGGCTGGTGTACGCCGCCGAGCTCGCCCGCGCCGCCGGACGGCTCGATGACGCCACCGTGGAACGGCACCGCAGCGTGCTCCAGTCCCTCGGACTGCCGGTCAGCTACGACGCCGACGCCTTCCCGCAGCTGATGGAGGGCATGCGCTCGGACAAGAAGAACCGGGCCGGGGTGCTGCGGTTCGTGGTGCTCGACGGGCTGGCCAAACCCGGCAAGCTGGAAGGCCCCGACCCGAGCCTGCTCGCGGGCGCCTACTCGGCCATCGCCAACGACGACACCGCGGGCGGGGGAGTGCTGCTGTGAACGTGCTCGTGCTCAACGGCCCCAACCTCGGCAGGCTCGGCACCCGCGAACCCGTCATCTACGGCAGCACCACCCACGACGACCTCATCGCCCTGTGCCTGCGCACCGGGGCTGAGCTGGGCATCGAGGTCGAGGTGCGGCAGACCGACCACGAAGGCCAGATGCTCGAGTGGCTGCACGAGGCCGCCGACGCGCAGCGGCCGGTGGTGCTCAACGCCGGGGCGTGGACGCACTACTCGATCGCGGTGCGGGACGCCTGCGCCGCGCTCACCGCGCCACTGGTCGAGGTGCACATCTCCAACGTGCACAAGCGGGAGCAGTTCCGGCACCACAGCTACATCTCCGAGATCGCCGCGGGGGTGATCGTCGGACTGGGCGTGGACGGCTACGCGCTGGCGTTGCGGTGGCTGGCCGGAAACGCATGAGCTTGCCGGTCCTGCGCACCGACCGCCTCGTGCTCCGGCCGTTGCGCGCCGAGCACGAGGAACCCCTGATCACCGCCTTCGCCGACGAAGGACGGGACGGCTCGCCCTACACCTCGGTCGAGCTGGCCGATCCGGGCGCGCTGCGGGCGCTGCTGACCACCAACCTGGCCGAGGAACGCGCCGAGGGGCTCGGGCACTGCGTGTTCGAGGTGGACGGGGTGGTCGCCGGGTTCGGGCGGCTGGCCGGGTTCCGGCAGTTCCCGCCGCCGTTCGTCTCCATCGGCTGGGCGCTGGGCGGCGGCTACCGCGGCAAGGGACTGGCCACCGAGGCGGTGCGGGAGCTGGTCCGGCACGCGCACGAGACCGTGGGCGTGCCCGCGGTGTGGGCGCTGATCCACCCTGACAACCTGCCCAGCAAACGGCTCGCCGAGCGGGCCGGGTTCGTCTTCGTCGGCTGGCGGGACAAGCTCGGCCACCAGGTGGAGGCGCACGTGGCCCTGCGACCGGGCGCCCGCTGGCCAGTGGGAGACGCCGGCTGGCCAGCTGGGAGCGACCGCTGACCGGGAGCGAGGGCGGCCTGTGACTGGAGGTGACCGGTGACCGCGGCGGTGTTGCGGACCCGGCGGCTGGTGCTGCGGCCGCTGGAGGTGGCCGACGCGCCCCGGCTCGCCGAGGTCTTCGCCGACCCCGGCGCCTCGCGCTGGCTCGGGCGGGACCTGTCCCAGCCGGGGGCCGTGCGGGAGTGGGCACTGGAGCGGACCACCGCCGGCTACCCCGAGGGCATGGGGTACTGGACGTTCTGGCTGGACGAGGCGGTCATCGGCTACGGGCACCTGCGGCCCTCGCACGAGCTGCCCGCGCCGCTGGTGGAGACCGGCTGGTCCATCGGGCCCGGCCACTGGGGACGTGGACTGGCCGGGGAGGCGGCGCGGGCGCTGCTGGAGCTCGGGTTCGGTGAGCTGGGGCTGCCCGCGGTGTGGGCGCTGGTGCGGCCGGAGAACGAGCCGAGCCTGCGGCTGGCCGGGCGGCTGGGCTTCCTCGAGGTCGCCACCGGGCGGCACTACGGGGCCGAGCACCGGGTGATGGTGCGGCTGGGGCAGGTCACGCCGAGGGTGGGCGCGCTGCCCAGGCGCTGACTTGGCGGCGACCGGGGCTGGCCCGCGGACCGGGCCGGGCGCGGCGGGGCCGTGGCTGGGCTGGGCAGGCGGGCTAGGTCGCCGGGTGGCTGGGGCGGCGGCCCAGGACGGTGCCCAGGAGAGCTGGGGCCGCGATGAGCAGGGCGGTGAAGGCCGCGCCGCCGGTCATCGCGGTGCCCAGGGACTCCAGGCCGGTGGCGTCCAGCAGGGTGGACTGGGCCAGGACACCCAGCAAACCGGCGATGGGGCCGGCGAGCAGGCCGGTGTAGAACCAGGTCATCGCGCAGGCCGGTCTCCGGCGGCCGTCGACGGTGCCCCAGGCCAGGGTCAGGGCCACCAGGAAACCCAGGGTGAGGATCTGGGCGAGGGTGGTGGCCGGGGGGTTGTGGATGCGGATGGCGGCGACCGCGGTCTGCGCGGCGGCGTGCAGCAGCGCCAGCACCAGTGCCCGCCACACCCAGGTCCGCATGAGGGCGCACAGTAACGCGCGGGCACCGTAGGCTCCACCCATGCCCGAGTCGCACGCCCGTCGCCGTGCCGCGCTGCGCGCTGAACTGCGCGCCCGGCAGCTGGACGCCATGCTGGTCACCAACCTGCTCAACGTCCGCTACCTCACCGGCTTCACCGGCTCCAACGCCGCCCTGCTCGTCGCCGCGGCCGACGATCCCGCCGAGGAGCGCGGCAGCCTGTTCTGCACCGACGGGCGCTACCTCACCCAGTCCGCGGCCCAGGTCCCCGACCTGGAGCGGCGCATCGACCGGCCCTGCGACGTGGCGCTGCTGTCCGCCTTCGGGGCCGGGCGGGTCGGGTTCGAGAGCCACCACGTCACCGTGGACGGCTACGACACCCTCGCCGCGGCGGCCGAGAAGGTCGAGCTGACCAGGGCGCCCAAGCTGGTGGAGAAGCTGCGGCTGGTCAAGGACGAGGACGAGGTCGACGCGCTGCGGATGGCCTGCGCGGCCGCCGACCGGGCCCTGGCCGACCTGATCTCCCACGGCGGGCTCCGGCCCGGCCGCACCGAGAAGGAGGTCGGGCGGGAGCTGGAGGACCGGATGGTCGAACACGGCGCGGCCGGACCCTCCTTCGAGACCATCGTGGCCGCCGGGGCCAACTCCGCGGTCCCGCACCACCGGCCGACCGACACCGTGCTGGCAGCCGGTGACCTGGTCAAACTCGACTTCGGCGCGCGGGTCGGCGGCTACCACTCCGACATGACCCGCACCCTCGTCCTGGGCCGCGCCGCCGACTGGCAGCGGGAGCTCTACGAGCTGGTCGCGGCCGCGCAGGCGGCCGGGCGGGCCGCGCTGGCCCCCGGCGTGGAGGTCACCGCGGTGGACGCCGCCGCGCGCGAGGTCATCGAGGCCGCCGGGCACGGCGAGAGGTTCCTGCACGGCCTCGGCCACGGCGTCGGACTCGAGATCCACGAGGCTCCGAGCCTGTCCAAGCTGGGCGTAGGTACACTGACCGCCGGCATGGCGGTCACCGTCGAACCTGGCGTGTACCTGTCCGGTCGGGGCGGCGTCCGCATCGAGGACACGCTCGTGGTGCGCGAGGGCGCGCCCGAGCTGCTCACCCTGACCACTAAGGATCTTGTGGTCGTCTAGCCGCACGAACCTCGTTCACGACAACAGGAGATCCCCTTACCGTGGCCACGACCAACGACCTCAAAAACGGGCTGGTTCTGAAGATCGAAAACCAGCTCTGGACGGTCGTCGAGTTCCAGCACGTCAAGCCGGGCAAGGGCCCCGCGTTCGTGCGGACCAAGCTCAAGCACGTGCTCTCCGGCAAGGTGGTGGACAAGACCTTCAACGCGGGCGTGAAGGTCGACACCGCCACCGTCGACCGTCGCGAGATGACCTACCTCTACCGCGAGGGCAGCGAGTTCGTGTTCATGGACCTGGACACCTACGACCAGATCCCGGTCAGCGAAGCCGTCGTCGGCGACGCCGCGAAGTACCTGCTGGAGAACTCCAACGCGATGGTCGCCTCGCACGAGGGCGCCCCGCTGTACGTGGAGCTCTCCGCCTCGGTCGAGCTGATCATCCAGCACACCGACCCCGGTCTGCAGGGCGACCGCTCCACCGGCGGCACCAAGCCGGCCACCCTGGAGACCGGCGCGGAGATCCAGGTCCCGCTGTTCGTCTCCACCGGCGAGAAGGTCAAGGTGGACACCAGGGACGGGCGCTACCTCGGACGCGTCAACTCCTGATGGGCGCCCGGAGCAAAGCCCGCAAGCGCGCGGTGGACGTCCTGTTCGAGGCCGACCAGCGCGGCCTCGACCCGGTCACGCTGCTCTCCGGCCGGGTCGGCTCGCCGGACGTGCCGCCGGTCAACGACTACACCGTCACCCTGGTGGAAGGCGTCACCAGCCACCGTGACCGCATCGACGAGCTGATCATCGAGCACTCCGAGGGCTGGAGCCTGTCCCGGATGCCCGCGGTCGACCGGGCGGTGCTGCGACTGGGCCTGTTCGAGCTGCTGTGGGCCACCGACGTGCCCGACGCGGTCGCCATCGACGAGGCGATCGAACTGGCCAAGGCGCTCTCCACCGACGACTCCCCGCGGTTCGTCAACGGCGTGCTCGGCCGGATCGCCGGCATCGCCGACCACCTGCGCGCCGCCAACAACGGCTGAGGCGACAGAGCCAACCCGCCACAGGGGCGTCCCGGACCGGGGCGCCCCTGCGGCGCGTCCGACCCCAGGGGGACAGGCGGCGATGGACTTCTCCCGGCCACTCGGTCCAGGACTGCTCGCCCGGCAGCACTGCCAGCCCGGTGAGCGGCTGCTCTGGGCTACCCGCGGCCAGGTCTTCTACTACGACGTCGACGGCCTCGACCCGCTCGGCCAGCCACGCAAGAACGCCCTGGTCCGAGGCGTCGGCGCGGTCGGCAGGGGTGTGGGCGGGTTCGTGCTCACCGGGATCGGCGAGGTGCTGCTCGGCGGCGGCAACGACAGCAGCAGCGACAAGCCACCGGAGGCCGACCACCTGATCTTCGGGCCCCGGCCCGGCTGCCTGGCCGAAGCCACCGTCGCGCGGCTGGGCGTGGCGCCGGGGAAGAGGGTGGGCAGGCTGTGGATGCTGACCAGCACCCGGCTCGCCGTGCTCGGCCCCCGCCCCGCACCCGAGCCGCCGCCGGAACCCGAGCCCGCGCCGCAGGCACGCTCGCTGCTGGGCAAGGCCACCGGCTTCGGCAAGGGACTGCTCGACGCCGGCCGGGACATCGCCAAGATCGTCGCCGACACCCGCCGCAGCTACGGCTCGCACGTGGAAGGCGAACCGGTGCCCGTGCCCGACCTGGTCCCGCTCGCCGAGGTCCCCCGCCGGCACATCGCCGCGGTGCACGCGGTGGACCGCAAGCGCGAACCCTGCCTGCGGGTGTCCCTTGTGGACGGTTCCGGCGTGGACTTCCGGCTGGCCGACGCCGAGCTCGCCGCCCGCGTGGCCGAGCTGACGAACGGGGCGCGATGACCAAGCCGCTGGACCCCGAGGACAAGATCGTCGAGGCGGAGCTCACCCAGTTCTGGATCCGGCGGGGGGAGCGGCTGCTGCTGGGCTGCCCGCCGGTGCGCGGCTACGTCTGCGCCTGGCTCGCCGGGCAGATCCGCCTGCCGCACGAACCGGTCTCCGCGATGCCCGAACTGGACCTCGGCCGCCGCCGCTGGCCACTGCCCGCCCGGATCACCGCCACCAGCCCCGCGCCAGCCGAGGACTGGGCCGAGGACCCCACCATTGGTTACTGGGCCGCCGCTGGTGACCCGGCCGCCGACGCCATCCGGCTGGCCGACCACCTCGCGCACAGCCGCGGCGAAGCCCGCCTGGTCCTCACCGACCAGCGGGTCGCGGTCGTCTACCCGACCAAGCTGTTCCAGCCCAAGAACCCGGCGACGGTGTTCACCACCGGCCTGGAACTGCCCTCGGGGCGGATCGCCGGGGTGCGCGCGCCGTTCGTCGGCAGGGGAGTGCCGATGCCGAGGGTCGTGGAGATCACCTTCGTCGAAGGCTCAGTGCTCCAGTTGCGTCTGCCACAGGCCGCGGCGCGGGTCCAGCGTGCACTGGCGCGCGGGACGGCCTGAGGCGGTGACGGGGTGGGTGGTTCCACGACAACCACCCACCAGCCGTTCAGTCCTCCTTGGCCGGACGGGCCTCGGGGGGCAGCACGCCCCAGTCGATGAGCTGCTCGGTGAGCTCACCGGGGGACATGTCGTAGATGATCGCCAGCGAACGCAGGTCCTCGGTCCGGATGGAGAGGACCTTGCCGTTGTAGTCCCCGCGCTGGCTCTGGATGGTCGCGGCGTAGCGGGCCAGCGGACCGACCTTCTCCGCTGGTAGCTGCTGCAATCGCTCCAGGTTGATCACGATCTTGGTGGCCGGCTCGGCGCCCGAGGGGACGCGGCCCTCCGGCAGCAGCTCCGCCACCGGGACGCCGTAGAAGTCGGCCAGCTCTGCCAGTTTCTGCACCGTGACGGCACGGTCCCCGCGCTCGTAGGAGCCGACGACAACGGCCTTCCAGCGACCGCCCGACTTCTGCTCCACGCCATGCAGGGACAGGCCCTGCTGCTGACGGATCGCGCGGAGCTTGGCACCCAGCGCCTTGGCGTAGTCGCCCATGTGGCGGTTCTCCGTTCGTTCGCCCCGTCAGCCGGTACCACTTACCGCGGGGAAAGCTCAGATCAATACGGAGAGTAATGGTTACTCGTCGAAGTCACCAGGTCAAGCTGATCTCGTTGCGGCATGCGGGCGAGCGGGGCGCAACCACCCGGATGGTTGACCCTTCGCACGTCATCGCCCCAGTTGAGCGGGCAGTAACCGGCTCTGTGTCAGCCCGTGAGCAAGTTGGTGACGGGGTGTCGTTCACCCTGCGGTCATTCGGGTGATGGCCGGTCTTCGCCAGTTGGCTCCTCGTAGACGGCAATGTCGCATAACACGTCTAGACCACTTTGAAGGAGGATGCATGCGGCTACCACTGCGTAGCTCAGCGGGGGCGATCGCTGCGGCGATCGGGCTACTGCTCACCGCGATTTCACCTGTCGCGGCCGCGGCGACGACGCCGAAGGTGCTGGTCATCGGCATCGACGGGCTGCTGGTGTCCAAGATCGCCGAGGCGAAGGCGCCGACCCTGCAGGGCTTGCAGCGCACCGGCACCGACGCGCGCAGCCTGCTCTACGCCGGCCCGATGGCCGCCACCTCCTCCGGCCCCGGCTGGTCCACCATCCTCACCGGCACCTGGCCCGACCAGCACGGCGTGAAGGAGAACAGCTTCAGCGGCAACCGCCTGGCCGAGCACCCGGACTGGCTCAGCCGGGTCGAGGCCGCCGACCCCGGCAAGGACACCTGGGCGGCGATGGACTGGAAGCCGATCGGCGACCGGATCATCGGCGGCAAGCTGGACACCAAGATCGTTCTGGACGGCGACCGGGACGGTTATGTCGCGCACGACGCGACCATCGTGCAGCGGGCCGAGGCGCACCTGACGAACGACAAGGCGGACGCGAGCTTCGTCTACCTCGGGCAGCAGGACATCGTCGGGCACAACAACGGCGCGGCCAGCCCCGAGTACCTGACCGAGCTGGCCAGGATGGACGGCTACGTCAAGCGGCTGCTCGACGCGGTGGCCGCCCGCGCGACCCGCGCGCAGGAGAAGTGGCTGGTCCTGGTCACCACCGACCACGGCCACACCCCCGGCGGCGGCCACGGCGGGCCCAGCCTGGACGAGCGCTCCACCTTCGTCCTGGCCACCGGCGACGGCGTGCCCGCGGCCAAGCCCACCACCACCCGCCTGGTCGACGCCGCGCACACCGCGCTCACCCACCTCGGCGTGACCCCCGACGCCAAGCTGGCCGGGCGCTCGCTGTTCGCCCCGGTCACCGACGCCTTCGAGGGGGCGCGGCTCAAGCCCGCGCAGACGGAGAACATCCCGGCCTCGGTGCTCGGCTGGACCCAGGAGCTGCCCGGCGGCTGGAGCGTGGACAACGCCGCCATGCCCGCCGGGGGCGTGCCGGAGTGGCGGGGCTGGACGCTGACCACCGACGCGTTCTGGTCGCTGACCCAGGGCGGGCAGCACCGGGAGACCTTCGTCCGCGGCCGCGGCGTGATCGCCGTCGCCGACTCCGACGAGTGGGCCGACACCACCGATGCCAACGGCAAGAAGTTCGACTCCACCCTCTGGGCCCCCGCCGACACCGGGACCGGGAGCAAGCTCAAGGTCGACCTGACCCACTACTACCGGCAGGAAGGCGGCCAGCTCGCGCAGCTTCTTCTGCAGGTCGACGGCGGCACGCCGACCGAAGTGCGGAAATGGACCGCGGACACCGCCGGTGGACGCGAATCAGTGACCGTGCAACTACCCAGCGGCGCGAAAACCGCCCGAATCGGGCTCCGGCTCAGTGGCGTGAACAACTGGTACTGGGCGGTAGACGAGGTTTCTGTCACTCGGCAGCCCTGAAACCACAGATGGGGACCGGTGGTGCTTCGCCGGTCCCCATCTTGTTTGTTACCGTGCGGACACATCCTTTAAGGACCCGTCCCGTGAGGCGGAGAAGGAGGTCTCCCTCGTGCCACGCCCGCAGCGGGGTGGCGCGGCGGACCCGGCCGGAGAGCGCGAGCTGCTCTCGGTCGGCGATGTCGCGCGCACCATCGCCAGGATGGCCCACCAGGTCATCGAGAAGACCGCGCTGGACGCGGCGGGCAGCGCGCCCGTGGCGCTGCTCGGCATCCACACCCGCGGCGCCCCACTGGCCCGCAGGCTGGCCGAGCGGATCGCCGACTTCAGCGGCGTCGAGGTCGAGCTGGGCTCCCTGGACGTCACCCTCTACCGCGACGACCTGCGCCGCCGCCCCAACCGGCCGCTGGAACGCACCCGGCTGCCGGAGAGCGGCATCGACGACCACCTGGTGATCCTGGTCGACGACGTGCTCTTCTCCGGCCGCACCATCCGCGCCGCCCTGGACGCGCTGCGCGACCACGGCCGCCCCAGCGCCGTGCAGCTGGCCGTGCTGGTCGACCGCGGCCACCGCGAACTGCCCATCCGCGCCGACTACGTCGGCAAGAACGTGCCGACCTCCCGCACCGAGGAGGTGGCCGTGCTGCTGTCCGAAGTGGACGGCCACGACGCGGTCGTGCTGCGCCGGAGCGAAGAAGGAGACAACGAGCGGTGAAGCACCTGCTCTCCACCGCGACGCTGGACGCGAGCTCGGCGACCACGCTGCTCGACACCGCCGCGGAACTCAAGACCACCCTGCTCGGCCGCGAGGTGCGCAAGCTGCCCACCCTGCGCGGGCGCACCGTGATCACCCTGTTCTACG
Source organism: Crossiella sp. CA-258035 (assembly GCF_030064675.1). Classification (GTDB taxonomy): domain Bacteria; phylum Actinomycetota; class Actinomycetes; order Mycobacteriales; family Pseudonocardiaceae; genus Crossiella. Next base: position 6,375,347 of record NZ_CP116413.1, on the reverse strand, counting down.
AGAACTCCACCCGCACCAGGGTCTCCTTCGAGGTCGCCGGGAAGTGGATGAGCGCCGACGTGGTCAACGTCTCGGCCAGCGCCTCCTCGGTGAACAAGGGCGAGTCCCTGCGCGACACCGCGCTCACCCTCTCCGCCATCGGCGCGGACTGCGTGATCGTGCGCCACCCCGCCTCCGGCGCGGCGCACCGGCTGGCCGGCTGGCTGTCCGGCACCGGCACCGTGGTGATCAACGCCGGGGACGGCATGCACGAGCACCCCACCCAGGCGCTGCTGGACGCGGCCACCCTGCGCGAACGCCTCGGCGAGCTGGCGGGCAGGCGGATCGGCATCGTCGGCGACCTGCTGCACAGCCGGGTGGCCCGCTCCAACGTGCACCTGCTGCGCACCCTCGGCGCGGAGGTGGTGCTCATCGCCCCGCCCACGCTGGTGCCCACTGGCATCGAGCAGTGGGGGGTGCCGGTCTCCTACGACCTGGACGCCGAGCTGCCCGCGCTGGACGCGGTGATGCTGCTGCGGGTGCAGGCCGAGCGGATGCACGGCGGTGGCGGGCCCGCCGGCCCTGGAGGCAATTTCTTCCCCAGCGCCAAGGAGTACTCGATCGCCTACGGCCTCAACGAGGCCCGGCTGCGGATGCTGCCCGAGCACGCGGTCGTGCTGCATCCCGGCCCGATGCTGCGCGGCATGGAGATCGCCTCCGCGGTCGCCGACTCGCCACGCGCGGCCATCACCGACCAGGTCAGCAACGGAGTGCACATGAGGATGGCGGTTCTGTACCACCTGCTGGCCGGAGAGGAGGCGGTCGCGTGAGCACCCTGATCAAGGGCGCCAAGCTCTACGGCGACGGCGAGCCGGTGGACGTGCTCGTCCGCGACGGCGTGATCGCCGGCATCGGCGACGATCTCGCGGCCGAGGACGCCGAGGTCGTCGAGGCCGGGGGAGCGGTGCTGCTGCCCGGGTTCGTCGACCTGCACGTGCACCTGCGCGAACCCGGCCGCGAGGACACCGAGACCATCGCCACCGGTTCGGCCGCCGCCGCGCTCGGCGGCTACACCGCGGTCTTCGCCATGGCCAACACCGACCCGGTCGCCGACAACGCGCTCATCGTCGAACACGTGCACGCCGAGGGGCAGCGGGTCGGCCTGGTCGACGTGCACCCGGTCGGCGCGGTCACCGTCGGCCTCGCTGGGACCAAGCTCGCCGAGCTGGGCACCATGGCCAAGTCCAAGGCGAACGTGCGGATGTTCAGCGACGACGGGCACTGCGTGCACGACCCGCTGATCATGCGCAGGGCGCTGGAGTACAGCAAGGCACTGGACGCGGTGATCGCCCAGCACGCCGAGGAGCCCCGGCTCACCGTCGGCGCGCAGGCCCACGAAGGGGACAACGCGGCCCGCCTCGGTCTCCAGGGCTGGCCTGCCGCGGCCGAAGAGTCCATTGTGGCCCGTGACTGCCTGCTCGCCCAGCACGCCGGGGCGCGCCTGCACATCTGCCACGTCTCCACCGCGGGGACCGTGGACGTGCTGCGCTGGGCCAAACAGCGCGGCACCCAGGTCTCCGCCGAGGTCACCCCGCACCACCTGCTGCTCACCGACGAGCGGCTGGAGACCTTCGACCCGGTCAACAAGGTCAACCCGCCGCTGCGCGCGGCCAGCGACGCCGAAGCTCTGCGCGCCGCGCTGGCCGAGGGGATCGTGGACTGCGTGGCCACCGACCACGCCCCGCACGCGGTGCAGGACAAGGACTGCGAGTGGGCCGCGGCCCGTCCCGGCATGCTCGGCCTGCAGACCGCGCTCTCCGTCATCGCCCGGACCATGGTGGAGACCGGCCTGCTGGACTGGCGCGGCGTGGCCCGGGTGATGAGCGAGCGCCCCGCCGCCATCGCCGGACTGCCCGACCAGGGCCGCCCCCTGGCCGAGGGCGAACCGGCGAACCTGGTGCTGGTCGACCCGGAGGCCCGCTGGACAGTGCGCGGCAAGGAGTTCGCCTCCATCGCGGACAACACCCCCTTCGAGGGCATGGAGCTGCCCGCCAAGGTGGTGCTGACCATGCTGCGCGGCAAGGTCACCGCCGCCGACGGGAAGGTGCGCGCCTGATGCGCCTGCTGCTCACCCTCGCCGTGCTCGCGCTGATCCTGTTGTGCGCCTACGGCATGCTGCACGGCTGGCGCAAGCGCTCCCGCCGCCAGGCCGCCGAACTGCCCCCGTTCCCCGCCCCGCCCGCTGGACTGTCCACAGTGGATCCGGTGCTCTCGCCGGAGACCGGGGTGTACGTGGGCACCACCGCGGCGGAGAACTGGGTGGACCGGATCACCGCCGGCGACCTCGGCCACCGCGCCGAGGCCACCGCGACCCTGTACCCGCAAGGACTCCTGCTCGACCGCACCGGCGCCAGTCCACTGTGGATCGACACCGACGCCGTCCGCGCGGCCCGCACCGCGCGCGGGCTGGCCGGCAAGGTGGTCGGCCGCAACGGGCTGCTCGTGGTCACCTGGCAACACGGCGACCACCTGCTGGACACCGGTTTCCGCGGCGATGACAAGACCGGCTACGCCGACTGGGTCACCGCCCTCACTCCTCAAGGGAAGGCTGCTCGATGAGTTCGCGAAACGCCGCCGTGCTCGTGCTGGAAGACGGCAGAACCTTCCGCGGCGAGGCCTACGGGGCCACCGGCACCTCGCTCGGCGAGGTCGTCTTCTCCACCGGCATGACCGGCTACCAGGAGACCCTCACCGACCCCTCCTACCACCGGCAGATCGTAGTGCAGACCGCCCCGCAGATCGGCAACACCGGCTGGAACGACGAGGACGACGAGTCCAGCCGCATCTGGGTGGCCGGCTACGTGGTCCGCGACCCCGCCCGCACCCCGTCGAACTGGCGGGCCACCCGCTCCCTGGACGACGAGCTCCTCCGGCAGGACATCGTCGGCATCGCCGGCGTGGACACCCGCACCCTGACCAGGCACATCCGCGAGCGTGGCGCCATGCGCGCCGGGATCTTCTCCGGGGCCGACCTGGCCGGGGCCGAGGAGCTCATCCAGCGGGTCCGCCAGGCCCCGGAGATGACGGGCGCCAACCTCGCCGGGGACGTCACCACCGAGCAGACCTACGTGGTGCCCGCGATCGGGGAGAAGAAGTACACCGTCGCCGCGCTGGACCTGGGCATCAAGGCCAACACGCCGCGGATGATGTCCGCCCGCGGCATCGAGGTGCACGTGCTGCCGGTCGGCTCCGGCATCCAGGACATCCTCGCGCTCAACCCCGACGGGGTGTTCCTGTCCAACGGGCCCGGCGACCCGGCCACCGCCGACCACGCCGTCGCGGTCACCCGCGAGGTGCTCGGCCGCAAGCTGCCGCTGTTCGGCATCTGCTTCGGCAACCAGATCCTCGGCCGCGCCTTGGGCCGCGGCACCTACAAGATGCGCTACGGGCACCGGGGCATCAACATCCCGGTCATCGACGTGGCCACCGGCAAGGTCGCGATCACCGCGCAGAACCACGGCTTCGCCGTCGAAGGCACGCCCGGCGAGCGCTTCGACTCCGAGTTCGGCGCCGCGATGATCAGCCACTACTGCCCCAACGACGACACCGTGGAAGGCCTGCGCGCACTCGACGTGCCCGCCTTCAGCGTGCAGTACCACCCCGAGGCCGCGGCCGGTCCGCACGACGCCGCGCCCCTCTTCGACGAGTTCGTGAGCCTGATGGCGAACAAGGACGGGAAGAACTGATGCCGAAGCGCACCGACATCAAGCACGTCCTGGTGATCGGGTCCGGCCCGATCGTGATCGGCCAGGCCTGCGAGTTCGACTACTCCGGCACCCAGGCGTGCCGGGTGCTGCGGGAGGAGGGCCTGCGCGTCTCGCTGGTCAACTCCAACCCGGCCACCATCATGACCGACCCGGAGTTCGCCGACGCCACCTACGTCGAGCCGATCACCCCGGAGTTCGTGGAGAAGGTCATCGCCAAGGAGCGCCCGGACGCCATCCTGGCCACCCTGGGCGGGCAGACCGCGCTCAACACCGCGATCGCCCTGCACGAGCGCGGCACCCTGGAGAAGTTCAGCGTCGAGCTGATCGGCGCCGACATCGAGGCCATCCAGCGCGGTGAGGACCGGCAGAAGTTCAAGGACATCGTCGCCTCCATCGGCGGTGAGACCCCGCGCAGCCGGGTCTGCCACACCATGGAGGAGGTCCGCGCCACCGTCGCCGAGGTCGGCCTGCCGGTGGTCATCCGCCCCTCCTTCACCATGGGCGGCCTCGGCTCCGGCATGGCCTACACCGACGAGGAGCTGGAGCGCCTGGCCGCCACCGGCCTCGCCGAGAGCCCGGTCACCGAGGTGCTCATCGAGGAGAGCGTGCTCGGCTGGAAGGAGTACGAGCTCGAGCTCATGCGCGACCACCGGGACAACGTGGTGGTCATCTGCTCCATCGAGAACATCGACCCGATGGGCGTGCACACCGGCGACTCGGTCACCGTCGCCCCGGCGATGACCCTGACCGACCGCGAGTACCAGCACATGCGCGATGTCGGCATCGACGTGCTGCGCGCGGTCGGCGTGGAGACCGGCGGCTGCAACATCCAGTTCGCCATCCACCCGCAGACCGGCCGCATGGTCGTCATCGAGATGAACCCGCGGGTCTCCCGCTCCAGCGCGCTGGCCTCCAAGGCCACCGGCTTCCCGATCGCCAAGATCGCCGCCAAGCTGGCCATCGGCTACACCCTGGACGAGATCCGCAACGACATCACCCAGGAGACCCCGGCCTCCTTCGAGCCGACCCTGGACTACGTGGTGGTCAAGGTCCCGCGCTTCGCCTTCGAGAAGTTCCCCGGCGCGGACCCCACGCTGACCACCACCATGAAGAGCGTCGGCGAGGCCATGTCCATCGGCCGCAACTTCACCGAGGCCCTCGGCAAGGCGCTGCGCTCCATGGAGACCAAGGCCGCCGGGTTCTGGACCAGGCCCGACCCCGAGGACGCCACCCTGGAGTCGGTGCTGGCCAAGCTGGAACGCGGCCACGACGGGCGGCTCTACACCGTGGACCTGGCGCTGCGCCTGGGTGCCACCGTCGAGCAGGTGCACCAGGCCTCCGGCATCGACCCCTGGTTCATCGACCAGATCCTGTCCCTGGTGGAGCTGCGCGCCGAGGTGCTGGCCGCGCCCGTGCTGGACGAGCAGCTGCTGCGCCGGGCCAAGCGGGCCGGGCTGTCCGACCGGCAGATCGCGGTGCTGCGCGAGGAGCTGGCCGGTGAGGACGGGGTGCGCACCCTGCGGCACCGGCTCGGCGTGCGCCCGGTGTACAAGACGGTGGACACCTGCGCCGCGGAGTTCGCGGCCAAGACCCCGTACCACTACTCCGCCTACGAGCTCGACCCCGACGCCGAGTGCGAGGTCACCGCGCAGCCGGACAAGCCCAAGGTGCTCATCCTGGGCTCCGGGCCCAACCGGATCGGCCAGGGCATCGAGTTCGACTACTCCTGCGTGCACGCCGCGCTCGCCCTGCGCGAGGCCGGGTACGAGACGGTGATGGTCAACTGCAACCCGGAGACCGTCTCCACCGACTACGACACCTCCGACCGGCTCTACTTCGAGCCGCTCACCTTCGAGGACGTCCTGGAGGTGGTGCACTCCGAGCAGCGCTCCGGCACCGTGGCCGGCGTCATCGTGCAGCTGGGCGGGCAGACCCCGCTGGGCCTGGCGCAGCGGCTCACCGACGCCGGCGTGCCCGTGGTGGGCACCCCGGCCGGGGCGATCCACCTGGCCGAGGACCGCGGCGCCTTCGGCGACGTGCTGGTCGGCGCCGGCCTGCCCGCGCCCAAGTACGGCACCGCCACCTCCTTCGCCGGGGCCAAGAAGATCGCCGACGAGATCGGCTACCCGGTGCTGGTGCGCCCCTCCTACGTGCTCGGCGGGCGCGGCATGGAGATCGTCTACGACGAGCAGTCCCTGGCCGGCTACATCGCCCGCGCCACCGAGGTCAGCCCCGAGCACCCGGTGCTGGTGGACCGCTTCCTCGACGACGCCATCGAGATCGACGTGGACGCCCTCTGCGACGGCCAGGAGGTCTTCCTGGGCGGGGTGATGGAGCACATCGAGGAGGCCGGCATCCACTCCGGCGACTCCGCCTGCGCGCTGCCGCCGATCACCCTGGGCCGCACCGACATCGAGGCGGTCCGCCGCTCCACCGAGGCCATCGCCCGCGGCATCGGCGTGCGCGGCCTGCTCAACGTGCAGTACGCGCTCAAGGACGACGTGCTCTACGTGCTGGAGGCCAACCCGCGCGCCTCCCGCACCGTGCCCTTCGTCTCCAAGGCCACCGCGGTCCCGCTGGCCAAGGCGGCCGCGCGGGTGATGCTCGGGGCCAAGATCTCCGAGCTGCGCACCGAGGGCATGCTCCCGGCCGCAGGGGACGGCGCCGAGCTGCCGGCCAACGCGCCGGTGGCGGTCAAGGAGGCCGTGCTGCCCTTCCACCGCTTCCGCACCCCCGAGGGCAAGGGCGTGGACTCGCTGCTCGGGCCGGAGATGAAGTCCACCGGCGAGGTGATGGGGATCGACGTCTCCTTCGGCAAGGCCTTCGCCAAGTCCCAGGCCGCCGCCTACGGCTCCCTGCCCACCAGCGGCAAGGTCTTCGTCTCGGTGGCCAACCGGGACAAGCGGGCCATGGTCTTCCCGATCAAGCGGCTGGCCGACCTCGGGTTCGAAATCCTTGCCACCGAGGGCACCGCCGAGGTCCTCCGGCGCAACGGGATCCCGTGCACCGTGGTAAGGAAGCACTTCGAGGGCCAGGGCGACATCGTCGAGCTGATCAACGACGGCGCGGTGGACATGGTCATCAACACCCCCTACGGCAACTCCGGGCCGCGCATCGACGGCTACGAGATCCGCACCGCCGCGGTGGCCAAGGACATCCCGTGCATCACCACCGTGCAGGGCGCCGCCGCGGCCGTGCACGGCATCGAAGCCCTGATCAGGGGCGATATCGAGGTCCGGCCGCTGCAGGCGCTGCAGGCCGCCCTCAAGGACGCCCGGTGACCGCCACCTTCGGCGCTCGCCTGCACGCAGCGGTCTCCGCCAGGGGACCGCTGTGCGCGGGCATCGACCCGCACCCCGGCCTGCTCGCCGACTGGGGCCTGAACGCCGACGCGGCCGGGCTGGAGCGCTTCGCGCTGACCGCGGTGGAGGCCCTGGCCGGGGAGGTGGCCGTGCTCAAGCCGCAGGCCGCCTTCTTCGAGGCCTACGGCTCCCGGGGCGTAGCGGTACTCGAACGGGTGATTGCGGAGGGCAGGGCGGCGGGCGCCCTGGTGCTCGTGGACGCCAAACGGGGTGATATCGGGTCCACCATGGCCGCCTATGCCGCCGCATATCTGACCGAAGGTTCACCTTTGGCGGGGGACGCGGTGACACTTTCGCCGTATTTGGGATTCGGTTCTCTGGACCCGGCCGTGCGCGCCGCGCAGGAAAACGGCAGGGGAATTTTCGTGCTGGCGCTCACATCGAACCCGGAGGCGCGGACCGTCCAGTCGGCGCGCACCGAGGACGGCAAAACGATCTCACAGTCCATTGTGGACGCGGCGGCGGAGGTCAACTCCGGCGCCGCCCCGCTGGGTCCGGTCGGCGTGGTCATCGGGGCCACCGTCGGCCGTCACGGACTGGAGTTGTCGCAGCTCAACGGCCCAGTTCTGGCCCCGGGTTACGGGGCGCAGGGGGCCGGTCCGGCGGAGCTGAAAGCGGTCTTCGGGGACGCCCTGCCATTGGTCTTGCCGACCAGTTCTCGCGACATCCTGCGGCACGGTCCGGACGTCGCAGCACTTCGCGGGGCTGCTCGCAAAACTCTCGCCGACGTGGCCGCGCTGTCCTCCGTGTGACCTACAAGATCGAGGCCACCGACCGCGGCGGGTGGCGTCAACAGGGTCTGAGCTGGTAGTAGTTGCGGCCGGTGCCAGATACGGCCGACGAGAACGGCGTCCCGAACTGGGTGCGAAACCAGGCCGGAACCGGATATTTCGAAGGACGACATCGAACCAAGTCCGTCGCGAGAACGATGACCCGGCGCACGGGATTCAGCCCTCAGGCTGATTTCCGGCGGAGGACGGGACTACTCCAGCGCTAGCTTGCGCCAGAGAATCCGGACCCGCGTTGTGCCGAGTCGGAAGCCCTCGGTACGGTCGCGGCACCTTTCCAGAGGACACCCCACATACGGAGGAATAACGTGGCCCTTCCCCAGCTGACCGAGGAGCAGCGGGCCGCAGCGTTGGAGAAGGCGGCTGCGGCTCGTCGTGCCCGCGCGGAGCTCAAGGAGCGCCTCAAGCGCGGCGGCACCACTCTCAAGGACGTGCTCGCGGCCGCGGAGACCGATGAGGTCCTGGGCAAGATGAAGGTCTCGGCCCTTCTTGAGGCCCTTCCCGGCGTTGGCAAGGTTCGCGCCGCTCAGATCATGGAGCGGTTGGAGATCGCGGCGAGCCGTCGTCTTCGCGGACTCGGTGAGCGGCAGCGCAAGGCGCTGCTGACCGAGTTCAGCGGCGAGTGACTGACTCATCCACGAGGGGCCGGCTGGTAGTACTGGCCGGCCCCTCGGGCGTCGGTAAGAGCAGCGTGGTCGGGCGGCTGCGCAAGATCATGCCCGACCTGTGGTTCAGCGTGTCCGCCACCACCAGGGCCCCGCGCCCCGGTGAGGTGGACGGGCAGGACTACCACTTCGTCAGCCCCGCCGAGTTCGATCGCATGATCGAGGCGGGGGAGCTGCTGGAGTGGGCGGAGATCCACCGGGGCACCCACCGCTCGGGCACCCCGAAAGGACCGATCGAGCAGCGTCTTGACCAGGGACTTCCCATCCTGGTCGAGGTCGACCTCCAGGGCGCGCGGGCCATCCGGCAGGCCGCCCCCGAGGCCGTCCAGGTCTTCCTGGCGCCGCCGAGCTGGGAGGTGCTGGTCGGCCGCCTGGTCGGTCGCGGCACCGAACCGGAGCAGGTCGTGCGCCGCCGCCTGGACACCGCCCGGGAGGAACTGGCGGCCAAGGCCGAGTTCGACGTGGTGATCGTCAACCACGACGTGCAACGCGCCGCCGAGGACTTGGTAACCTTGTTGACCGGCACTGATACTCATCCGGTGCGCAACACGACCGCAGGAGCATGCGAGTGAGCATCCCCACTGAGCTGGGTGTGCTGGCCGAACCGGCCAACACCCCGCTGGGCATCACCAACCCGCCGATCGACGACCTGCTCGAGAAGGTCAGCTCGAAGTACGCGCTGGTGATCTACGCCGCGAAGCGGGCCCGCCAGATCAACGACTACTACGCGCAGCTCGGCGAGGGCCTGCTGGAGTACGTCGGACCGCTGGTGGAGCCGGGCGCGCGGGAGAAGCCGCTGTCCATCGCCATGCGCGAGATCCACGCCGGTGTGCTCGAACACACCGAAGGCGAGTGAGTTCCACCCCAGCAGAGCACCGGCCGCGGGTCGTGCTCGGCGTGGGCGGCGGGATCGCCGCCTACAAGGCCTGCGAGGTCCTGCGCAGGCTGACCGAGTCCGGCCACGCGGTGCGCGTGGTGCCGACCGAGGCGGCTCTCCGCTTCGTCGGCGCCGCCACTTTTGAAGCATTGTCCGGCCAGCCAGTGGCCACCGGCGTGTTCAGCGACGTGCCCGAGGTCCCGCACGTGCGCATCGGGCAGAGCGCCGACCTGGTCGTCATCGCCCCCGCCACCGCCGACCTGATGGCCAAGGCCGCCGCGGGCATGGCCGACGACCTGCTCACCGGCACGCTGCTCACCGCGCGCTGCCCGGTGCTGATGGTCCCGGCCATGCACACCGAGATGTGGGAGCACCCGGCCACCCAGGCCAACGTGGCCACCCTGCGCTCCCGGGGCGTGATCGTCGCCGAACCCGCCGCGGGGCGGCTGACCGGCAAGGACACCGGCAAGGGCCGGCTGCCCGAGCCCAGCGAGATCGTCGCGCTGGCCACCCTGCTGCTGGAGCGCCCCGACGCGCTGCCCCGCGACCTCACCGGCGTGCGGGTGGCCATCTCCGCCGGCGGCACCCGCGAGCCCCTGGACCCGGTGCGGTACCTGACCAACCGGTCCTCCGGCAAACAGGGCTACGCGCTGGCCAGGGTCGCCGCCCAGCGCGGCGCGCAGGTGACCCTCGTCTCCACCGTCACCGGCGGCGCGCTCAGCGACCCCGCCGGCGTGACCATGGTCTCCGCGAGCACCGCCGAGCAGCTGCGCGCGGCCATGCTCGAGGCCGCCGAGCAGGCAGACGTGGTGGTCATGGCCGCCGCCGTCGCCGACTTCCGACCGGCAGAGTTCGTGGATCACAAAATTAAGAAAACCGAAGGTTCCGAGCCACACCCGCTTGAACTCCGGCGAAACCCTGACATCCTGGTGGAGCTGGTCAAGGGACGACGCCCGGGGCAACTGGTCGTCGGGTTCGCCGCGGAGACTGGAGATCCAGGCGGCGATGTGCTGGACCACGCACGAGCGAAGCTCGCCCGCAAGGGTTGCGACCTGCTGGTCGTCAACGCGGTGGGCGACGGCAAGGCCTTCGAGGTCGAGCACAACCAGGGATGGCTGCTCACGGCAGACGGCGCAGAGGCGCCCATCCCACAGGGCTCGAAAGCCCGGTTCGCGTCCACAGTGTGGGACGCGATCGCGCGGCTTTCCGGCTCTGCCCGCCTGTGAGCCATGCTCTAGGCACCCCCACTAAGCTACTTAGCCATACCTAACTTGTCTCCAGGGGAGAACCGTGAGCCAGAACAGCCGTCTGTTCACCAGTGAGTCCGTGACCGAGGGGCACCCGGACAAGATCTGCGACGCCATCAGCGACTCGATCCTCGACGGGCTGCTGTCCAAGGACCCGCGCAGCCGGGTCGCGGTGGAGACGCTGATCACCACTGGCCAGGTGCACGTCGCGGGCGAGGTGACCACCGAGGCCTACGCCGACATCCCGACCATCGTGCGGGAGAAGATCCTGGAGATCGGCTACGACTCCTCGGCCAAGGGCTTCGACGGCCACTCCTGCGGCGTGAACGTCGCCATCGGCTCGCAGTCCCCCGACATCGCGCAGGGTGTGGACACCGCGCACGAGTCCAGGGTCGAGGGCGCCGAGGACGAGATCGACAAGCAGGGCGCGGGCGACCAGGGCCTGATGTTCGGCTACGCCAGCACCGACACCCCGGAGCTGATGCCGCTGCCGATCGCGCTGGCGCACCGCCTGTCCCGCCGCCTGACCAAGGTCCGCAAGGACGGCGTGCTGCCCTACCTGCGTCCCGACGGCAAGACCCAGGTCACCATCGAGTACGCCGGTGACCGCCCGGTCCGCCTGGACACCGTGGTCGTCTCCTCCCAGCACGCCGCCGACATCGACCTGGAGCAGATGCTCGCCGTCGACATCCGCGAGCAGGTCGTGCTGCCCGAGCTGGCCGGCCTGGACCTCGACACCAGCGACGTCCGCCTCCTGGTCAACCCCACCGGCCGCTTCGTCATCGGCGGCCCCATGGGCGACGCCGGCCTGACCGGCCGCAAGATCATCGTCGACACCTACGGCGGCATGGCCCGCCACGGCGGCGGCGCCTTCTCCGGCAAGGACCCGTCGAAGGTCGACCGCTCGGCCGCCTACGCCATGCGCTGGGTCGCCAAGAACGTCGTCGCGGCCGGCCTGGCCACCCGCGCCGAGGTCCAGGTCGCCTACGCCATCGGCAAGGCCGCCCCGGTGGGCCTGTTCGTGGAGACCTTCGGCACCGAGACCGTGGACCCGGAGAAGATCCAGCAGGCCATCACCGAGGTCTTCGACCTCCGCCCGGCCGCGATCATCCGCGACCTGGACCTGCTGCGCCCGATCTACGCGCCGACCGCCGCGTACGGCCACTTCGGCCGGACCGACCTCGACCTGCCGTGGGAGAACACCGACCGCGCCGACGCCCTCAAGGGCCTGTTGGTCTGAGCCTGACCGAACGCTGAAGCCCCCTGTCGCATGCATGCATGCATGCGACAGGGGGCTTGCTTGCATGCATGCAAACTTGCACGCGAGCTAGACTCGGGGTGTGGCTTTCGAGCGCATCACCATCGACCCGTCCCGCATGAACGGGTACCCGTGCATCCGGGAGACCCGGATGACAGTGGCGGCGGTGCTCGGCCAACTCGCGGCTGGCCGTAACATCGAGCAAGTGATCGATGACTATCCGTACCTGGAAGTCGCGGATGTGCTGGCCGCCTTGGAGTTCGCCGCGGTCGCGGTCGCGGAGCGTGAACTCCCGCTCGCTGAATCCGCATGAACTTCCTCGTCGACGCGAACCTCTCGCCGAAGATCGCCACCTGGCTTGGGCAGGCCGGGCACACCGCGACCCACGTGCGCGACCACGGCATGCTCGCTGCGAGCGACCAGGAGATCCTCGACTTCGCGATCGACCACGGACTGGTGATCGTCTCGGCGGACACCGACTTCACCGTCATGCTCGCCGTCGCCGGACTCAAGTCGCCGTCGCTGGTCCTGCTGCGGTCCGCCGACCACCGCACCCCGCAGGAACAGGGCGGGCTGCTGGTGGCGAATCTGCCTGCGGTGCAAGAAGACCTGCTCGCCGGGGCGGTCGTGTCGATTGGCAACGGCCGGATTCGGGTTCGCCGCCTGCCCATGTGATCCGCGGGTGACGCGGGCAGGGGATCTTGGGCGGGCGATGCCGGTCCAGCCCCGCGCGTCTGATAGACCAGGTAGGTGGCCAAACCAGGCGCGTACCGACGTGGGGAACAGCAGCCCGCCGCCATCGAACCGGTGGCGCGGATCTGCGTGGACGTCCCGCTCGCGCACCTGGACCGGCCATTCGACTACCTGGTGCCGGACAAGTACGCCGAGGACGCGGTGCCCGGGTGCCGGGTGCGGGTGCGGTTCGCCGGGCAGTTGGTGGACGGGTACCTGCTGGAGCGGGTCGCCGAGTCCGGGCACAAGGGCAAGCTCGCCTACCTGGACCGGGTGCTCTCCGCCGAACCCGTGCTCTCCCCGGAGATCCTCTCGCTGGCCCGCGCGGTGGCCGACCGGTACGCGGGCACCCTGATCGACGTGCTGCGGCTGGCCATCCCGCCCCGGCACGCCAAGGCCGAGGCCGCCCCGCCGCGCGAACCCGCGCCGCTGCCCGAGCCGCCGGACCCGGCCGGGTGGGCGCGCTATCCCCGGGGTGGGGCGTTCCTGGAAGCCTTGCGCGGGAACCGGCCGGCGCACGCGGTGTGGCAGGCATTGCCGGGGGAGGACTGGCCGGCGCGGCTGGCCGAGGCGGCGGCGCAGGTGGCCGCGGCTGGGCGGGGGGCGGTGCTGGTGGTGCCCGATCACCGCGACCTGACGAGAGTGCACGCGGCCTGTGTGCGGGTGCTGGGCGAGGCGGGGGTGGTGGCGCTGGCCGCCGAGCTCGGGCCCGCCGAGCGGTACAAGCGGTGGCTGGCGGTGCGGCGCGGGGCGGTCAAGGTCGTGGTGGGCACCAGGGCGGCGGCGTTCGCGCCGGTGGCCGACCCCGGGCTGCTGGTGGTCTGGGACGACGGGGACGACCTGCATGCCGACCAGCGTTCGCCCTACCCGCACACCCGCGATGTGCTGATGCTGCGCGCGCACGCCACCGGGGCGGCGCTGCTGGTCGCCGGGTTCGCCAGGACCGCGGAGGCCGCGCTGCTGGTGCGCACCGGGTGGGCGCACGAGATCGTCGCCGCCCGCGAGCACCTGCGCGCCGCCGCGCCCAGGGTCACCTCCATCGGCGAGGACGACCGCCAGGAGGCCAGGGACGCCGCCGCCAGGGCCGCGCGGCTGCCCTCGGTGGCCTTCGAGGCCGCCCGTGGCGCGCTGGCCGCCGGTGCGCCGGTGCTGGTGCAGGTGCCTCGGCGTGGTTACGTGCCCGCGCTGGCCTGCGGCGGCTGCCGGGCGCCCGCCCGCTGTCGTCGCTGCTCAGGGCCGTTGGCGCTGCCCGCGGGGGGCGGGGATGTGCCGCGGCCGGCCGCCTGCCGGTGGTGCGGGGCGACCGAGGCCGGGTTCTCCTGCCCGGCCTGCGGCTCGCGGCGGCTGCGGTTCGTGGTGGTGGGGGCCAAGCGCACCGCTGAAGAGCTCGGGCGAGCCTTCCCCGGGTTCCCGGTGCGCACCTCCGGGGCTGAAGAGGTGCTCGCCGAGGTTCCGGCCAAGCCCGCGCTGGTGGTGGCCACCCCCGGCGCGGAACCCTACGTCGAAGGCGGCTACGGGGCCGCGCTGCTGCTGGACGGCTGGGCGATGCTGGCCCGGGCCGACCTGCGCGCCACCGAGGAGGCGCTGCGCCGCTGGCTCACCGCCGCCGCACTGGTCCGCGGCTCCGCCGAGGGCGGCCGGGTGGTGGTCATCGCCGACTCCAGCCTGCCCGTGGTGCAGGCCCTGGTCCGCTGGGACCCGGTCTGGCACGCCGAGACCGAGCTGGACGCGCGCACCGAGCTCAGCTTCCCGCCCGCGGTGCGCATCGCCACCGTGGACGGCACCCCCGCCGCGGTCAACGACTTCCTCGACGGCCTGGTCCTGCCGCCCAGCGCGCAGATCCTCGGCCCGGTGCCCCTGGAGACCCGGGGCCAGGAGGAGGAACGCGAACGCGCGCTCATCCGCACCCCGCGCACCGACGGCCGGGCCCTCTCGGCCGCCCTGCACGACGCGGTGGCCGCGCGCACCGCGCGAAAAGAGCCGGACCTGGTCCGGGTCCGGCTCGATCCACTCGAACTGCTCTGAGCCGCTACTCCGGGTACAGCCGTCCCGAGCCGATGACCTTGCCGGTCGCGTCCTTGGCCACGTAGGTGGCCCGAGGCACGTCCAGCTCCTGCGAGGTGACCGGCGCGCCGGTCAGCTGGGCGATGAAGGTGCCGTTCTTGAGCGTGACCCGCAGGGGCGTGCCGTTGTGCAGGGTCATGCTCAGCTCCGCCACCTGCTCCGACACCGCTCCGGTGAAACCGGCGTGCCGCTCGTCCGAGCCGTCGTCGGCGGGCCGCTTGCCCGGGTCGACGGGGAGCTGTCCGGAATAGCTGACAACCTGGTTGACGGTGTCCTCCGGCACGCCGAAGGCGAAGTTGATGCCCATCCGGTAGTCCCCGGTCCGGCTGTTCCAGGCGCACGTGGTGATGTGGTCCTTGTACCGGGCCGTGACCGCCCACTGCTTCTTACCAGCCGCGCCCTGGTACTCGGTGTACGCGCCGGGAACCAGCAGCTCCGCGTCGACCAGCGGTCTGAAGTGCTTGGTCCGCTCGTTCGTGATGCACTCGGCCAGCTTCTTCCCGGCCACCGAGGTGCGCTCGGCGGGCGGCAGCGGCCGGTCCAGCACGGTGACCAGCGGTCCCTGCGGGTTCGGGTACTCCACGTCGTTGAACCTGTACTGCTCCCCAGGCTTCTGCGTGCCCACGTGCACCTTCGCGCCGCCGGGCAGCTGCCGCGGCTCGCCGACCCGCACCCCGTAGAACACGTCGAAGGGCTCCAGGGCGGCCACCGTGCCGCCCCGCGCGGACTGGTCCACTCCCACGACGGTCTTGCCGACCCCGTCGCGCACGTTCACCGCCGAACCGCCGTTGGGGGTGAGCATCATCAGCCGGATCGGCGTCGGGTCGTCCGGGGCCAGCGGCGTCTGCGGCTCGGAGAGCCACACCGTGGTCTCGCTGAGCTCGCAGGCGGCGACCTGCTGGCCGAGCCGGAGCCCGATCTGCCGCACTTGGCCCCAGTTCATCTGCCGCCCGCCCATCCACTCCTCGCGGCGCTTGGGATAGCGCTCGGCCTGCGGGCTGGCCATCGCGGCCCGCCAGCAGCGGTCCACCAGGGAGCGGTCCGCCATGGCCTGGTTGCCGCTCTGGAACCCCTCGGTCGGGTTCGGCGAGGTGGTGGTCTCCTTCGCGTCGTTGGCGGCGTGGTCGTCCTGCACCGACTGCACCACCACGGCCGCGCCCACCGCGACCACCAGGATCGCCGCCGCGGCGGCCAGGAACCGGCGGCCCCTGCCCTCCGGCTCGAACTGCGGGTCGTCCATCCGCATCCGCACCGTGGCGCGCATCCGGTCCTTGATGTCCTCCGGCAGCTCCCGCCGCGGAGGCAGCTCGAACTTGTCGTCCATCACAGCTCCTCCTCCAGCAGGCCACGCAGCCGGCTGCGGGCACGGGATATCCGGGAACGCACACTCACCTCGGCCACCCCCAGGGCCTCGGCGGCCTCGGCGATGGACAGCTCGCCGAGCAGGCACAGCTGCACGGCCTCACGTTCGGCCCTGGGCAGCTCACCCACCGCGGCCAGGACCCTGCGCAGTCGCCGGTCGCCGTCGACCTGGTCCACCACGTCCTCGGCGTGGTCGCGCACCACGTGCAGGTGCGGCATCCGGGACAGCGCCCGCCGGAACCGCCCGGCCCGGCGGAACTCGGTGCGGGCCAGGTTGCCCGCCACCGTGTACAGCCAGGGCAGCGCCGACTCGCGGACCAGGGTGAGCTCCGCCCGCTTGCGCCAGGCGGTCAGGAACGTCGTGGAGGTCAGGTCCTCGGCCGCGGACCAGGAACCGGTCAGCCGGTAGGCGTGGTTCCACACCGCCTCGGCGTGCCGCTCGAACAGCTCACCGAAGGCGTTGCGGTCATCAGCCGCCGCGCGCTGCCACAGGACCCGATCGTCATCGTGTCCGTCAGCTCGCGGAACCGGCTCAGGTTGGCCGACAGGTTGGGCCAAGACCATCGCACCCCAGTTCTGTCTCACGAACGCCGTCACATGGGTAAGTGACCGCTCGGCGTCCAACGTTGCGGATTATTTTCAACCTCTAGACTCGACCAGTCCGAACCGCCCTGAAGGGAGCCGTGTGACAGTCCAGCCGATCAGGCTATTCGGGGACCCGGTGCTGCGGACCCCCGCCACCGAGGTCGTCGACTTCGACGCCGAGCTGCGCCACCTGGTCAAGGACCTGTGGGACACCATGGAGGGCCAGGGCGGGGCCGGGCTCGCCGCGCCGCAGATCGGGGTCGGGCTCCGCGTGTTCACCTACCACTGCGACGGCTTCGCCGGGCACCTGATCAACCCCACTTTCGACGTGGTCGGCGAACAGGAGCAGGACGGCCCCGAGGGCTGCCTGTCCATCCCCGGCCTGCGCTGGGACTGCCGCCGCCACCTGCACGTGGTCGCCAAGGGCTGGAACATGCACGGCGAACCCGTCGAGGTCGAGGGCTCGAACCTGCTGGCCCGCTGCATCCAGCACGAGACCGACCACCTGGACGGGGTGCTGTTCGTGGACCGGCTGGACGCCGAGACCCGCAAGCTCGCGCTCAGGCAGATCCGCGAGTCCGGCTGGTTCGGCCAGGACACCGCCGCCCCGGTGATCAAGCAGAGCCCGCACCCGCTCTTCGGCGGGGGTCGCTGACATGCGCCTGGTCTTCGCCGGCACGCCCGAGGTGGCGCTGCCCTCCCTGCGCGCCCTGATCGACTCGCCGCGGCACGAGGTGGTGGCCGTGGTCACCCGCCCCGACGCGCCCGCCGGTCGCGGCCGCACCCTGCACCGCTCCCCGGTCGGCGCGCTGGCCGACGAGCACGGCATCGAGGTGCTCACCCCGGAGAAAGCCGGGGATGAGCAGTTCCTGGCGCGGCTGCGCGAGCTCGACCCCGACTGCTGCCCGGTGGTCGCCTACGGGGCGCTGCTGCCCCAGCGCACCCTGGACATCCCCAGACACGGCTGGGTGAACCTGCACTTCTCGCTGCTGCCTGCCTGGCGCGGCGCGGCTCCGGTGCAGGCCGCGATCAAGGCCGGTGACGAGGTCACCGGGGCCAGCGCCTTCCGGATCGTCAAACCCCTCGACGCCGGACCCGTCTTCGGCGTGGTCACCGAGACCGTCCAGGACCGCGACACCGCCGGTGAGCTGCTGGACCGCCTGTCCATCTCCGGCGCGCGGCTGCTCGTCGCGACCATGGACGGCATCGAGGACGGCACCCTGGAGGCCCGGCCGCAGCCGGCGGAGGGCGTCACCTACGCGGGCAAGGTCACCGTGGAGGACGCCAAGGCCGACTTCACCCAGCCCGCCGCCGCGGTGGACCGGCTGGTCCGCTCGGTCACCCCGGAACCGGGGGCCTGGGCGGAGTTCCGCGGCGAACGCCTCAAACTCGGACCGCTCACCCCGGTGGAGGCCGAGGCGCTGCCGCCCGGCGAGCTGCGGGTGGAGAAACGCAGGGTGCTCGTCGGCACCGCGACCGGACCACTCGCCCTCGGCGAGGTCCAGGCCCAGGGCAAGAAACGGATGGCCGCCACCGACTGGGCTCGGGGCGTGCGGCCGGAACAGGGAGAACGGCTCGGATGATGCACCAGCCCAACCGTCGGCAGGCCCGCTCGGACCGCAGCGGACCCCCGCGCCGGCGCTCGGGGCCGCGCCGTCCGCCGGAGACCGACCCGGCCCGCAAAGCCGCCCTGGACACCCTGACCGCGGTCCGCGAACGCGACGCCTACGCCAACCTCGTGCTGCCCGGCCTGCTCCGCGACCGGCGGCTGCACGGCCGCGACGCCGGACTGGCCACCGAGCTCACCTACGGCGCCTGCCGCGCCCAGGGCCTCCTGGACGCGGTCCTGCAGGCGTGCAGCGACCGGCCACTGGCCGAGGTGGACGGTGTCGCACTGGACGCGCTGCGGCTGGGCGCCTATCAGCTGTTGCGCACCCGCGTCCCCGCGCACGCCGCGGTCGCCTCCACCGTGGACCTGGTCCGCCTGGAGCTGGGCACCGGCGCGGGCGGTTTCGCCAACGCGGTGCTGCGCCGGGTCGCCCAGCAGGACGAGGAGGCCTGGGTCGCCGAACTGGCCCCCGACGAGGACAGCGACCCGATCGGGCACCTGGCCTTCGCCAACGCCCACCCCAAGTGGATCGCCCAGGCCTTCGCCGAGGCGCTCGGCCCGGACAAGGCCGAACTGGCCGCCGCGCTGGCCGCCGACGACGCCCGGCCCGCCGTGCACCTGGCCGCCCGCCCCGGCGAGGTCACCGCCGAGGAGCTGGCCGCCATCACCGGCGGCGAGGAGGCCCCCTACTCGCCCTACGGCGTGCACCTGGACCCCGGCGCGGGCGACCCTGGCGACCTGGACCCGCTGCGCGAGGGCCTGGCCGCGGTGCAGGACGAGGGCAGCCAGCTGTGCGCCCTGGCACTGAGCCGCGCGCCGCTGGAAGGCCCGGACGAGACCTGGCTGGACCTGTGCGCCGGACCCGGCGGCAAGGCCGGGATGCTGGCCTCGCTGATCAGCATGCAGGGCGGCACCCTGGACGCGGTGGAGAAGGCCCCGCACCGCGCCGACCTGGTCCGCAAGGCCACCGCCGGCCTGCCCATCACCGTGCACATCGCCGACGGCCGCGACCCCGGCCTGCCCGAGGGGAGCTACGACCGGGTCCTGGTGGACGCCCCGTGCACCGGGCTGGGCGCGCTGCGCCGCCGCCCGGAGGCCCGCTGGCGCCGCCGCCCCGACGACCTGGCCGAGCTGACCAAGCTCCAGCGCGAGCTGTTGCTCTCCGCGCTGAACCTGGTCCGCCCCGGCGGGGTGGTCGCCTACGTGGTCTGCTCGCCGCACCTGCGGGAGACGGTCAGCGTGGTCGCCGAGGTCGCCCGCCGCACCGGCGCGGAACAGCTGGACACCCGCGAGTACTTCCCGAACGTGCCCGACCTCGGCCCCGGCCCGTCGGTGCAGCTGTGGCCGCACCGGCACGGCACCGACGCCATGTTCTGCGCCCTGTTCCGCCGCCCAGCCTGACCACAACGGCCAACACCCCGTACCACCACGGCCAACACCCCGTACGACAACGGCCAACACTCGCGCGGCGTCGAGTGTTGGCCGTTGTGGGTCAGATCGTGGCGAGGTAGCGCTCGGCGGCGGACTCGGTGAAGAACCACTCCTGGAGGTCGGGTGGGTTGACGAAGCCGTTGGCGAAGCGTTCGGCGATCGCCGGGCGCATCGCGGCCAGGCCGAGCAGCTTCTGCACGTGCGCCGGCGGCGGGGCCAGCAGGGCGTGGGAGAACCGCGTCGACCACTGGGCGTGGGACCAGAACTCGGCGAAGCAGCGGTGCATCCAGGCCTCGTCGAACGGGCCGTCGTGGCCGCGGATCGCCCGGTGCGTCACGGCGGCGTGGTGCGCGGCGTTGTTGGCGCCCTGACCGGCGATCGGGTCGTTGAGCACCACCACGTCGGCCAGGCCCAGCACCGGCCTGCCGCAGGGCAGGGTGGTCACCGGGGCGCGCACGGTGGGCTGGAGACCGCGCGGATGGGCCAGCCAGGCGTGCTCGTCGACCAGCTCCGCGCCGCGGAAACCCTCGGCCTCCCAAGGGAAGAACTTGGTCAGCAGCTCCTTGGTAAGCGCCAGGTGCGCCTGCGGGGTAGCGCTTTCCCGCCAGCGGTCCATCTGACGGCCGGGAACCGACTCCAGCAGCACGAACCAGGCAGGACCGTCCGCGGTGACCGCAGGAATGGCGATCACCTCGCCGATCTTGGGCAGGATGCTGAAGCACACCCGGTCCGGGCTGCTCACCCGCAGGCCGTGCACCGCGCACAGGCCAAGGGTGCGCTTGGGCTTGGACTGCTCGCGCACCGGGAAGATCTTGCTCAACCCGCCCTTGCCGCTGGCCACCACGGTCAGATCATGTTGCGCCGCAATGCGATCCAGCGACTCCGGGGTGACCTGCTCGATCACCAGCCTGCCGCCCAGCCGCTCGAAGACCGCCAGCCAGGCCGGGTACTTCACCCGCTGGTCCACCGCCTGGGCGGCGGTCCGCAGCGGGGTGTCCCACCCCACCGCGGTGCCGCCGTCGCCGTCGCCGATCCGCAGGCGCAGACCGTCGATCAGCGGATCCTCGTTGTCCCACAACGACAATCCCGCCGCCCGCTCCAGCTCCCTGGCCGCGCCGAAGACCGCGGCGCTGGAGGGGAGCCGGCCCGAGGCGATCTGCTCGGCGGTGACGGGGGAGTAGAGGGTGATGTCGTGGTCGCCGTCCCGCAGGAGCGCGACACCGAGCTGGAGTCCGGACTGACCTGAGCCAACGATGGCGATTCGACCCATGCGACCAGTCTGGTGGGACCCCGGCGCGGCGCGCAGCCGGAGAACAGGTGCCTACCTTCAGACGGGGGACAACTTCGCCCGGTTGGCCGTATCCGCGAGCTCGCCGGAACGTTCGGTGACGAACAGTCTTGGCGCCAGCACCAGGATCGCCGCGGCGGAGAGGGTGTAGGCGTTGCCCAGCACGTGCTGGGCCAGGTTCCAGCCCAGGTGGTCGTAGTAGGAGAACCACCAGTGCGGGGACAGGAAGGTGACCAGGCCGAACACCCCGGCCAGGGACAGCGCCAGCCTGTCCTTGGCGCGCGCGCCGAGCACCACCAGGCACAGCAGCACCGGCACCGCCCACACCCAGTGGTGCGACCAGGACACCGGCGAGACCAGCAGCCCGCCCAGCGCGTTCAGCGACAACGCCCACGGCGCGCCCACGGTGTCGAAAGCTTGGCGCATGCCGCGCAGCAGCAGGAACAGCACACCCAGGGACAGCAGCAGCCACAGCACGGTCAGCGGCACGCCCTCCAGCCCGGTCCTGGCCAGCAGGCCCTTGATCGACTGGTTGCCGGGGTAGGTGGCGCCGCCGATGCGGCCGGTGTCCAGCAGGGTCTCGGTCCAGTACTGGGCCGAGTCGCGGGCGGCCAGCAGGAAGCCGAGCGCGGTCGCGCCCAGGAAGCTCAGCACCGTGGTCAGCTCGGCCCGCCGGTCCTTGTTCAGCAGGAAGAACAGCAGGAACACCGCGGGGGTGAGCTTGATCGCGGCCGCGATGCCGATCAGCAGACCCCTCGGCCAGCGCGGGTTGCGGGCCAGGCAGTCCACCGCGACCAGGGCCAGCAGGATCATGTTGATCTGCCCGAACCCGGCGGTGCCGCGGATCGGGTCCAGCGCCAGCGCCAGCGGCAGCGCGGTCAGCAGCGGCCACGGCACCCGGCCGGCCGCGCGCACGCCGAGCCGGTCGAGCACCATGGCGGCCACCAGCGCGGTCAGCAGCGCGGTCAGCGAGGTCACGATCAGCGCCGCGGTGTGCCAGGAGATCCAGGTCAGCGGCACGAACAGCACCGCGGCCAGCGGCGGGTAGGTGAACGGCAGGCCCACCCCGGCCTGGGTCAGCGGCATCTGCCCGTACAGCTCGCCGCCGTCCAGCCACACCTGCGCGCCGATCCGGTAGACGTCCAGGTCGATCGGCGTGGTGAACACGAACAGCCCCTGGTCGCCCCACCGCGTGAACAAAGCGGTCAGCGCGACCAGGTTGGCCACGATGATCCCCGCGCGCCCGAGTGGGCTGCGCCACAGTCTCTCCAGCGCAGAACGCACCGGCCACCTCCACCATCCACTCCGGACGCAACACACGTCCGGCTGTGGCGTCAGGTCTATGTGGCGGTGCTTATCGGGCCGCTAAGGACGATCTTTATGGATCGCTGACAGAACGGGGATCGGGACATGCGGGTGCTGCTCGGGGAGGCCGCGCACCGGAGGTCCGAGGACGAGGTCGAGGCGTTGCGCCGGCTCTCGATCGCGGTGGACCACTGCCGGGACACCGCGGCGGTGCTGGAGCGGCTGGGGGTGCACGACTACGACGTGCTGGTGCTGGACCAGCAACTGCCCGGCTGGGACCGGTTGTGCGCCAAGACATCCGTGCTCGCGCCGGAAGCCCGCCTGCTGCTGGTCACCGGCCCCGCGCTGGCCGATCGCCTGCACGGCTTGGAACTGGGCGCCGACGACTGCCTGGCCCGCCCCTACGCCTTCGCCGAGCTGCTGGCCCGCATCCGCGCCCTGGGCAGGCGGGCCAGCCCCGCGCTGCCCCCGGTGCTGGAACACCGCGGCGTGGTGCTGGACCTGGCCCGGCACCGGGCGCTGCGGGACGGCACGCCGTTGTTGTTGTCGCCCAAGGAGTTCGCCGTGCTGGAAGTGTTGCTGCGCGCGCGGGGCTCGGTGGTCAGCCCGGAACAGCTGCTGGAGAAGGCCTGGGACGAGCACGCCAACCCGTTCACCAACGCGGTCCGGATGGCGGTGATGACGTTGCGCCGCAAGCTCGGCGAGCCCTGCGTCATCCGCACCGTGCCCAGGGCGGGCTACCAGCTGGCCTGAGGTGTGGCACTTGGTCCACTGTGGAAGTGGCACGATGGTCCCTTGTGGAACACCAGGGGCTGCGCCGGGAGCTGACCGGCAGACAGGTCGGCATGATCGCCATCGGCGGGGCCATCGGCACCGGCCTGTTCCTCGGCTCCGGACTGGCCATCTCACTGGCCGGGCCCGCGGTGGTGCTGGCCTACCTGCTGGCCGCCGTCGCCGCGCTCGCGCTGGCCTACGCGCTGGCCGAGATGACCGTGGTGCACCCCGAACCCGGCGGCTTCGGCACCGTCGCGCACCGCTACCTCGGGCCGATGGCCGGGTTCGTGCAGCGCTGGATCTACGTGGCCGCGCAGGTGGTCAACATCGGCAGCGAGGTGGTCGCTGCCGGGCTGTACGCGCGGTTCTGGTTCCCGCAGCTGCCGCTGTGGCTGCCGGTGCTGCTGTTCTCCCTCGGTGTGCTCGCGGTCAACCTCGCCTCGGTGCGCTTCTTCGGCGAGTTCGAGTACTGGTTCGCCATGATCAAGGTCGCCACCATCGTGGTGTTCGTGCTGCTCGGCGCGGCCTACCTGGCCTTCGGCCTGCCCGGCCACCCCTCACCGGGCCTCTCGGCGTGGAACGACGGCGGGTTCGCGCCCAACGGGCTCGGCGCGGTCTGGCTGGCGGTGACCGTGGTCACCTTCTCCTACCTGGGCACCGAGGCGGTCGCGGTCACCGCCGCGGAGTCCAAGGACCCCGGCCGGGACGTGCCGCGCGCGGCCAAGGGCATGGTGGCCAGGCTGGTGCTGTTCTACGTGCTCGGCATGGCCGTGGTGGTCAGCATCGTGCCGTGGCGGGAGACCGCCTCCGCGCAGGGCGTGCTGGAGAGCCCGTTCGTGAGGTTGTTCACCTTCGCCGGCATCCCCGCCGCGGCCGGGATCATGAACTTCGTCATCCTCACCGCCGCGCTCTCGGCGATGAACACCAACCTCTACCTCAGCTCCCGGATGCTCTACTCGCTGGCCCGCGACGGACACGCCCCCCGGGCGCTGGCCAAGGTCTCCGAACGCGGCTCGCCCACCCGCGCGCTCGGCGTGGTCGCACTCGGCCTGGTGATCGCGGTGCTGGTCTCCGTGCTGTCCCCGGCCGAGGCGTTCCCGCTGCTGGTGGGCCTGGCGCTGTTCGGCGCGCTGGTCGCCTGGATCCTCATCTTCGCCACCCAACTGGCCTTCCGGTCCCAGCGCGCCGCCGCCGGGCTGCCGCCCTCCCCGGTCCGGCTGCCCGGCGCGCCCTACACCACGGTGGCCGCGATGCTCTTCGTGGCCGCCGTGCTGGTCACCACCGCCTTCACCGAGCAGTTCGCCACCGCCTGGCTGGCCGGGGTCCCGTTCCTGCTCATGCTCGTGGGCGCATACCTGCTGTCCAGGCGGCGTCAGCGGGCGGCATAGACTCACCGGCGTGTGCCGCCAGCCGATGATCGCGCCGTCGATCCTCTCCGCCGACTTCGCCCGTCTCGCCGAGGAGACCGCCGCCGTGCGCGGCGCCGACTGGCTGCACGTGGATGTGATGGACGCCCACTTCGTGCCCAACCTGACCCTGGGCCTGCCCGTGGTCCAGTCGCTGCTCAAGGCCACCGACATCCCGATCGACTGCCACCTGATGATCGAGGACCCGGACCGCTGGGCGATCGGCTACGCCGAGGCCGGGGCCTACAACGTCACCGTGCACGTCGAGGCGGCCAAGGACCCGGTCAAACTCGCCAAGGACCTCAAGGCTGCCGGTGCCAAGGCGGGCCTGTCGATCAAGCCCGGCACCCCGCTGGAGCCCTACCTCGAGGTGCTCAAGCACTACGACACGCTGCTGGTCATGTCGGTGGAGCCCGGTTTCGGCGGCCAGTCCTTCATGCCGGAGGTGCTGGACAAGGTCCGCACCGCCCGCCGCCTGGTCAACACCGGCCACCTCAAGCTGGTGGTGGAGATCGACGGCGGCATCAACGACGACACCATCGAAGCCGCCGCCGAGGCCGGGGTGGACTGCTTCGTGGCCGGCTCGGCCGTCTACGGCGCGGAGGACCCGGCCGCCGCCGTCAGCGCGCTGCGCGCCAAGGCCGCCGCGGTCCGGGGATGAGCCCCCAGGACCGGTTGCCGCTGGTGGAGGCGATGCGCACGGCCATCGCCGCCAGCACCGCCGTGCTGGGCACCACCAGCCCCAACCCGCCGGTCGGCGCGGTCATCCTGGACGCCGACGGCGTGGTGGCCGGGGTGGGCGCGACCCAGCCGCCCGGTGGCCCGCACGCCGAGGTGATGGCCCTGCGCGAGGCGGGGGAGAAGGCCAGGGGCGGCTGCGCCGTGGTCACCCTGGAACCCTGCAACCACACCGGCCGCACCCCGCCCTGCGTGGACGCCCTGCTCACCGCGGGCGTGGCCGAGGTGCACTACGCGGTGGCCGACCCCAACCCCAGGGCCGCCGGCGGCGCGGACCGGCTGCGGGCCGGGGACGTCGAGGTCAGCGAGGGGCTGCTGGCCGAGCAGGTGCGCCGCGGGCCGCTGCGCGCCTGGCTGCACCACGCCCGCACCGGCCGCCCGCACGTGACCTGGAAGTACGCCGCCACCCTCGACGGCCGGGTCGCCGCCGCTGACGGCACCAGCCGCTGGATCAGCTCCCCGGAGTCCAGGGCCGAGGTGCACCGGCTGCGCGGCCGGGCCGACGCGATCGTGGTCGGCCGCGGCACCGTGCTCGCCGACGACCCCGAGCTCACCGCCCGCACCCCCGACGGCGGCCTCGCGCCGCGGCAGCCGCTGCGCGTGGTGGTCGGCGCGGGCGACCTGCCCGTCGCGGCCAGGGTGCGCAACGACGCGGCGCAGACCCTGCACCTGCGCACGCACGAGCCCAGGATGGTGCTGGCCGAGCTCGCCGCGCGCGGCGTGGTGGACGTGCTCCTGGAGGGCGGGCCGCGGCTGGCCGGGGCCTTCGCCGCCGCCGGGCTGATCGACCGGGTGCTGCTCTACCTGGCCCCCGGCCTGCTCGGCGCCGGCCCGGCCGCGCTGGCCGAGGCCGGGGTGGGAACGATCGCGGACACCGTGCGGTTGCAGTTCGAAGAGGTCGGCAGGAGCGGACCGGACGTGCGGATCAGCGCGGTACCCGCGCCGTAGGAGGAGGACGACGTGTTCACCGGGATCGTGGAGGAACGAGGCCATCTCGTCGCGGTCGAGCAGCTCACCGACGCGGCGCGGATCACCGTGGCCGGGCCGCTGGTCACCTCCGACGCCAAGCACGGCGACTCGATCGCGGTCAACGGCGTCTGCCTGACCGTGGTCGAGACCACCGACGGCGCGTTCACCGCCGACGTGATGCGCGAGACCCTCCAGCGCAGCAACCTGGGCAAGGCCGCCGCCGGCGACCCGGTCAACCTGGAGCGCGCCGCCGCGGTGGGCCAGCGCCTGGGCGGGCACATCATGCAGGGCCACGTGGACGGCACCGGCACCATCGCCGCCCGCGAGCCCTCCGCGCACTGGGAGCTCGTCCGGGTGGCCATCCCCCCTGCGCTGTCCCGCTACCTGGTGGAGAAGGGCTCGGTGGCCATCGACGGCGTCTCGCTGACCGTGGTCGAGGTCGGCGAGGACTTCTTCACCGTGAGCCTCATCCCCACCACCCTCGACTTGACCACACTTGGTATCCGGCAGCCCGGGGACCAGGTCAACCTGGAAGTGGACGTGCTCGCGAAGTACGTCGAGAAGCTCGCCAGCGGGGCCATCACGGCCGCTACCAAGGAGACCCGGTGACCGAATTCGACACCATCGAGGCAGCCATCGCCGACATCGCGGCGGGCCGGCCCGTCATCGTGGTCGACGACGAGGACCGGGAGAACGAGGGCGACCTCATCTTCGCCGCGGAGAAGGCCACCCCGGAGCTGATCGCCTTCACCGTGCGCTACACCTCCGGCTACATCTGCGTGCCGCTGCCGGAGTCCGACTGCGACCGGCTCGACCTGCCGCCGATGTACCACACCAACCAGGACGCCCGCGGCACCGCCTACACCGTCACCGTGGACGCCCGCAGCGGCGTGTCCACCGGCATCTCCGCCGCCGACCGGGCGCACACCATCCGGCTGCTCGCCGACGCCGCCTCCACCGCCGCCGACTTCAACCGGCCCGGCCACGTGGTCCCGCTGCGCGCCAAGGAAGGCGGCGTGCTGCGTCGCCCCGGCCACACCGAGGCCGCGGTGGACCTGGCCCGCCTGGCCGGACTCCGCCCGGCGGGCGTGCTGTGCGAGGTGGTCAGCCAGAAGGACGACGGCGACATGGCCCGCCGCGACGAGCTGGAGGTCTTCGCCGCCGAGCACGACCTCAAGCTGATCAGCATCGCCGGGCTGATCGCCTACCGCCGCCGCTTCGAGAAGCAGGTGCAGCGGGTCGCCGAGGCCCGCATCCCCACCGCGCACGGCGTCTTCCGCGCGGTCGGCTACGACAGCCTGCTGGACGGCATCGAGCACGTGGCCCTGGTCACCGGCGAGCTCGGCGACGGCGAGGACGTGCTGGTCCGGGTGCACTCCGAATGCCTCACCGGCGACGTGTTCGGCTCGCTGCGCTGCGACTGCGGACCCCAGCTGGACGCCGCGCTGGCCGCGGTCGCCGCCGAGGGCCGCGGCGTGGTGCTCTACATGCGCGGCCACGAGGGCCGCGGCATCGGCCTGATGCACAAGCTGCAGGCCTACCAGCTGCAGGACAACGGCGCCGACACCGTGGACGCCAACCTCGCCCTGGGCATGCCGGCCGACGCCCGCGACTACGGCACCGGCGCGCAGATCCTCTCCGACCTGGGCATCCGCTCCATGCGGCTGCTCACCAACAACCCGGCCAAGCGGGTGGGCCTGGAGGGCTACGGCCTGCGCGTGGCCGACCGGGTGCCGATGCCGATCCGGCCCAACCCGGAGAACCTGCGCTACCTGCGCACCAAGCGGGACCGGATGGGCCACGAGCTGTACGACCTCGAGAACCTCGGGGCGGAGACGGGAGACCGGGCATGAGCGGAGCGGGACGGCCGGAGATCGAGGTCCCGAGCGCCGGTGTGAGCTTGAAGGTGGCTATCGCGGCCACTCGCTGGCACCCGGAGATCACTGACCAGCTGGTCGAGCGGGCGCTGGTCGCGGCCAGCAAGGCCGGGGTGGCCGAACCCAAGGTGGTGCGGGTCGCGGGCGCGATCGAGCTGCCGGTGGTCTGCCAGGAGCTGGCCCGCCGCTACGACGCGGTGGTCGCCCTCGGCGTGGTCATCCGCGGCGGCACCCCGCACTTCGAGTACGTCTGCGATGCGGTCACCGACGGCCTCACCCGGATCGCCCTGGACGAGTCCACCCCGGTCGGCAACGGCGTGCTCACCTGCGACACCCTGGAACAGGCCCTGGACCGCTCCGGGCGGCCGGGCAGCGCCGAGGACAAGGGCTTCGAGGCCTGTGTCGCGGCCATCGACACCGCGGTGACACTGCGCGGGCTGCGGGGTGGAAAATGACGGTCGTGGCAGAGCAGACCGAGACCGCGACACCCGCCGCCGTCGTCATCCGCCCGCACCTGGTCCGGATCATCGGGTTCACCCTGGCCCCGATCCTGTTGCTGGCCTTCGCCAGCGCCGGGATCTTCATGCGGGCCACCTACACCGGCGCGCACTTCCGGATCTCCGATCAGGTGGCCATGGTCATCGTCGGCGTGCTGCTGGCCGCGGGCGCGCTGGTGCTGACCAGGCCCCGGCTGATCATCGACGCCGACGGGGTGGACGTGCGCGGGTTCGTCGCCCGCAAACGCCTGTCCTGGCAGGAGATCCTCGGCGTCAGCTTCCCGGACAAGGCCTACTTCGCCAAGCTGGACCTGCCGCACGACGAGCACTACCCGGCCATCGCCATCCAGTCCTGGGACGGGCCGCGCGCGGTGCAGGCGATCCGGGTTCTTCGTGAGAGGTACGCCGCAGCCCACGCCGAGTGAACAAGGGATACGTTGGGGCGCATGGAGATCCGCCTCGGTGAACTGACCTTCGACGTGGCCGTGTCCGGACCGGCCGACGGCGAGGTGGTGCTGCTGCTGCACGGCTTCCCGCAGTCCCACCACTGCTGGGACGAGGTCGTGGAGCTGCTCAACGCCCGCGGCTACCGCACCGTCGCCCCCGACCAGCGCGGCTACTCACCCGGCGCCCGGCCGGCCGCGGTCGACGGCTACGACATCCCGCTGCTGGCCGCCGACGCGGTCGGCATCCTGGACGCACTCGAGGTGCCTGCCGCGCACGTGGTCGGCCACGACTGGGGCGCCATCGTGGCCTGGAACGTGGCCGTCCGGCACCCGGATCGCACCCGCACGCTGACCGCGCTGTCCGTGCCGCACCCGGCCGCCTTCGCCTGGGCCCGCGAGCACGATGCCGACCAGCAGGCCCGCTCCACCTACATCGACCTGTTCCGCACCGAGGGCAAGGCCGAGGACGTGCTGCTCGCCGACGGAGCCCAGCGCCTGCGTGAGACCATGGTCCCGCCGCTGACGCCGGAGCAGGCCGCCCCGCACCTGGCCCTGCTCGGGCAGCGGGCGGCGCTGACCGGGGCGCTCAACTGGTACCGGGCGATCGGCCCCGAACTCGGCGAGCTCGGCCCCGTCACCGTGCCCACCACCTACCTCTGGAGCACCGAGGACCGCGCCCTGGGCCGGGCCGGAGCGCAGCGTTGCGGACAGCACGTGACCGGGTCCTACCGGTTCGTCGAGGTCGAGGGCATCACGCACTGGATTCCGGAGCAGGCGCCAAAACTCGTCGCCGAGGAGATCGTCCGGCTGGCCACCGGCTGAACCCGGTTCGCGGAGCTCGCGTAGTACAGGGCACGAACTGGACCGTCCACCCACCACAGGAGGTTCCCGTGCCCGCTCCCGAGCTGCCCAGACCCACCCGGCGCACCGTGCTGTGCGGACTGGCCGCGGCCCTGCTCGTGCCCGCCGGGCTGGTCTCGGCCTGCGGCACCGAGACCCCGGCCGGATCCGGGCCCGGCGGCACACCGGGCGGCACCGGCGGGGCGGCCCCGGGCGGGGCGCTGGCCAAGCTGGCCGACATCCCGGTCGGCAAGGGCGCGGTGGTCACCGGCCCGCAGGGGCCGTTGTTGCTGGTACGGGCCTCGGAGACCGAGGTCAGGGCGTTCAACGCGGCCTGCCCGCACGCCGGCACCCCGGTCGCGCCACCGGCCAACGGCACCATCACCTGCCCCAACCACGGCAGCCAGTTCGACGCCGGGTCCGGCGCGGTGAAGAAGGGACCGGCCACCACCGGACTGACCCCGGTCAAGGTCACCGTCGCCGACGGGCAGGTGCTCGCGGCCTGATTCACCGCAGGGCAATATGATGGAAACTCGGATTAGCCGCCGTCATACCGTGATTGACCCGTGATGGGAACCCCCTGACGGCGGCTCTTTCGGGTGATTCTCGCGATTAAAGAATCTCTAAGCATCGCGCATGACACCTGATGTTCGATCGAGGATGATTTCCCTTCACTCGATAGACCAAGCATAATTGCACCAATCGAGTGAGTAAGTGCGGTATACCAGTGCGTGCTGTGCCCTCGCGGGGGTCCGGAACGTGGAGGTAGATGAACATCCAAGTGTCCGTGCTCGGCCAGTTGGAGGTGCTGCGCGGCGGGGTGGCCATCACGCCGAGCCCACCAAAACTGCGTCAGGTGCTAGCTCTTCTCGCGGTCAGCGCGAACAGTGTCGTGCGCGTGGACGAGCTCATGGCCGAGCTGTGGGACGGAACCCCGCCGCCAACCGCCACCACGACCCTGCAGACCTACGTCTCCCACCTGCGCAAGCTGTTCGGGGCCACCGGCCGCAACGCCCCCGAGTCGGCCTCCGTGGTGCTGCACACCCACCGCGTCGGCTACTCCCTGACGCTGCCCTCGGGCACCCTGGACGTGCAGCGCTTCACCGAGCTGGCCCAGCGCGGCCGGGGCGAGCTGGAGAACGGCCTGCTGGACGAGGCCGCCGACTCGCTGCGCGGCGCGCTGGCGGTCTGGCGCGGCCCCGCGCTGTCCGATGTGGACCCCGGCCCGGTGCTGCGCGGGCACGTGGCCCGCCTGGCGGAGAGCCGGGCCAGCGTGACCGACCAGCGGATGGAGGTCGAGCTGATGCTCGGCCGCCACCACCAGCTCATCGGCGAGCTGACCACCCTGGCCGAGGCGCACCCCACGCACGAGGGCCTGCACACCAAGCTGATGCTGGCCCTGCACCGCTCCGGCCGCCGCTCGGAGGCCCTGCGCGTCTTCCAGCGCCTGCGCGCCACCCTGGTGGACCGCCTCGGCCTGGAACCCGGCCCCGAGCTCCAGCGCCTGCACCGCACCCTGCTCAACGGCGGCGACGAGACCGAACCGGCGCCGCCGCTGACCACCCAGGTCCGCCCGGCCCCCGGCTGGGCCGAGCCGCCCGCGCAGCTGCCGCCGGACCTGCCGTCCTTCGTCGGCCGGGTCCGGGAGCTGACCGAGGCGGAGTCGCTGCTGACCGCGGGGTCGCAGAGCGCGCCGCCGGTGGTCTCGGTGGTCGGCCCGCCCGGGGTGGGCAAGTCCGCGTTCTGCACGCACGTGGCCAACCGGGTGCGGGCCCGCTTCCCGCACGGCCAGCTCTACGCCGACCTCGCCGAGACCGAGCCCGAGGAGGCCCTCGCCGGTTTCCTGCGGGCCATCCGCGGCCCGAACACCCCGCTGCCCACCGAGCTGCGCGAGCGCAGCCAGCTCTTCCGCAGCTGGACGGTGCAGCGCAAGGTGGTCGTGGTGCTGGACAACGCGTGCAGCGCCGCCCAGATCGCCCCGCTGGTGCCCAGCGGCCCCGGCTGCGCGGTGCTGGTGGCCTGCCGCCGCCGGGTCCCCTTCCACGGCGCCGCGCTCACCGTCGACCTCACCCCGCTGGACGCCACCGACTCCTTGGAGCTGCTGCGCTCGGTCATCGGCGCGCCCAGGGTCGAGCAGGACCCCGGTTCCGCGCAGACCCTGGTCGAGCTCTGCGGCGGCCTGCCACTGGCCCTGCTGGCGGCGGCCACCCGGCTGACCCTGCGCCCGCACTGGTCCATCGGCCGCCTCACCGACCGCCTGGTCTCCGAGGACCAGCGGCTGCGCGAGCTGGCCAGCGGCAAGCTGGACGTGCGGGCCAGCGTGGAGGCCAACTACCGCCTGCTGGCGGGCCGCTACCGCACCGCCTTCGTCCGCCTGGGCTCGCTGCCCGGCGGCCCGATCTCGGTGGAGCAGGCGGCCCTGGCGCTCAACATCGACGAGGACGCCGCCGAGGCGGTGCTGGAACGCCTGGTGGAGTTCCAGCTCGCCGAGGTCGCCTCCACCGAACCGGAGAACCACGGCGCCTACTTCCGCTACCGCTTCCACCCGCTGATGCAGCTGGCCGCCCGCGCCCTGGCCGCGGCAGGCGTGCTGGACGAGCGGCCGCTGGGGTTCCCGCTGGCGAGCACCCCCAGCGACCGCTGATCAGCTAGTGGTCGACGCAGCAGGGCGTCGGGTTGGGCACCTCGAACGGGGCCAGGCCCTCGCCCGACGGGGTGACGGTCAGCGTGAGCACGCCCTCCCGCCACTCCGGGCGGACGTGGTCCCTGGTGTGCAGCACCGCCTCCGGCGCGGGCTCGGGGCCGCCGAGCACCGCGATCCGCTCGATCGCGGTGTCCAGCACCCGCGCCACCGGCACCGCCCCGGTCAGTCCGGCCGAGCCGGGGAAGATCACCGCCCGCCCGGCGGTGCGGGACCGGTGCTCGGCCGCGGCCAGCTCCGCCCCCGGCGAGTCGTCGGCGGGCAGCTCGCCCGGGTAGCCCGCCGGGGCCGCGAAGGACAGCGCCACGTGCGGGGTGTCCGTGCGCACGAAGTGGGTGCACACGAGGACCCCCTCGGGCAGACCGAACTCCGCGACCAGCTCGCGGGCCAGGTGGTCGGCCGCGGCCAGGTCCTTGCTGCCGCGGTCGACCCCGGTCACCAGGGCAGCGCCCAGATCGGGTTGGTGTAGAACCACAGATCCCTCCACGGGTCAGCGTCGCCGATGACGTCCATGGCCGGGCCGTGCGGGTCCACTGACGCCCCACGCAGCCCGGCCGCCTGCCGGTTGCCGTCCGTGCCGCGCAGCCGCAGGTAGAACGGACTGTCCAACCTGCCCAGCTGGTGCACGATCCGGAGTGTGCCTTCCTGCCGGACCTCGAAGGCCTGGGTGACCCTGGTGTCCGGGGCGGTGGTGGCGTCCCGGTCGGTGACCGGCCCGGTGACCTTGCCCTGGATGAGGTCCACCCGCGCCAGCTTGGGCACGAACGAGGCCCAGTTCGGCAGCCGGGCCGCCTCGATGGTGATCACCAGTTCGAGCTTGGTGCCGCGCCGGGCGTGCAGGACCCCGCCCAGGGGCGCCGACTGCTGGCCCCAGCGGTCGGCGGTGCGCAGCTGCACGTCCAGGCCCGCGACCAGCGCGCCGTGGTCGACCCACACCCGGCCCGCGCGGATCGCCTCCAGGACCGCGCCGTAGGAGTGGTCCCTGGCGCCGACGTGGGTGCGGCTGTAGTAGCCGGGGAAGAAGTCGCCCGCGTCGAGGTCGGGCTTGCCGCCGTGCACCGGGTCGCTGTGCTTGCCGTTGGCGTTGTAGTCGGTGTTCGGGCCGCGCACGGCGGTGTCGGCGTAGACCTTGTGCGAGTCGGAGTTCGCGGTGACCCACCAGGGTTTGCCCTCGGCCAGGAGGCTGTCCCAGAGGCCGCCGACGGTGGCGGTCATCCAGTCGAAGCCGCCGAAGGTCCGGTAGGACTCCAGTGGGTAGCCCTGCCAGGAGTCCGGGCCGGGGCTGGCGTCGTAGAGGCCGCGCGCGCCGCCGGGGCCGTGCGGCTTGGGGATGCCAGCGGCCTGGTGGCCGGGCGCGCCCTCCATGCCGACCGCGATCCTGGGCTGGGCGTCCCGCCAGCCGCGGATCTCGTGCGGGGAGTCCAGGCCCTTGCGCGCGGGGTGGTTGGCCAGGAACAGCACGTCCTCGATCCGCTTGCGCCCCACCGCGTCGGCCAGGAAGTTGAGGCCGGAGATGGCCAGCGCCTCGTTGGCCGCGGTGGGCGCGCCGGCGTTGCGGGTGCGGCCGTCGAAGCCGGTCTCGAACTCCTTGAGCACCGAGACCTCGTTGCGGCCGGGGTGCACGATCACGGTGCCGTGCTCGGCGGCCGGGATGTTCCACTCCAGGCCCTGGAACACCAGGGTTTCGGTGTCCCGGCGGGCGGCCACGATGTCCGGGTTGACCTTGTCCACGCCGAGCTTGGCGTGCACCGGCCCGCCGTGGTCGGTGATCACCACCCAGTCCAGCCCGTGCGCGCCCGCGTGCCGGACCTGGTCGATCACCCGGTACTTGCCGTCGTCGCTGTACTGGGTGTGGATGTGGTGGTCCCCGGCCAGCCACCGGTAGCCGCCGCGCGGCGGCCGGGCCGAGGGCGCGGCCGCCGCGGTGCCCGCCAGCACGGTCGAGGAGGCGGCCAGCCCCGCGCCGAGCAGCCCGGCGCGGCGCAGCATCGAGCGCCGGGACAGCTCGGCCGGGCTCAGCGCCTCGTCCGGCACCGCCCGGTCGAGCACCGCGGCCGACTCCTCCGTGTGAGCGTGTTCATGCTGGTGAACATGTGGATGGTGATGTCCGTGGCCCATGAGCGCACAGCTTCAGCGGGCCGGGTGAACACCGGGCGAACCACCCGGGTCCCCCCGGTGGCCACCCGGTCCCGCTTCAGCCGCACTCACACCGGCACCGCCCAGATCGGGTTGGTGTAGAACCACAGGTCCCGCCACGGGTCGGCGTCGTGCGGCACGTCCATGGCCGGGCCGTGCGGGTCGACCGCGGCCCCGCGCAGGCCCACGGCCTGCCGGTTGCCGTCGGTGCCGCGCAGCCGCAGGTAGATCGGCCCGTCCAGGGCGCCGATCCGGTAGACGAAGCGCAGCTTGCCCTGCCGCGCGCCGACCTCGAAGGCCTTGACCACCTTGGTGTCCGGGGCGGTGGAGGCGTCCCGGTCGGTGACCGGCCCGGTGACCTTGCCCTGGATGAGGTCCACCCGCGCCAGCTTGGGCACGAAGTGCGCCCAGTTCGGCAGCCGCGCCTGGTCCACGGTGATCACCAGCTCCACCGGGGTGCCGCGGCGCGCGGTGAGCGTGCCGCCCAGGGTGGCCGAGTGCTGGAACCCGTGCCCGGCGGTGCGCAGCTGCACGTCCAGGCCCGCGACCAGCGCGCCGTGGTCGACCCAGACCCGCCCGGCGCGGATGCCGTGCATCACCGCGCGGTAGCTGAAGTCGGTGGCGCCGACGTGGGTGCGGCTGTAGTAGCCGGGGAAGAAGTCGACCTCGTTGAGGTCCGGCGCGCCGCCGTGCACCGGGTCCGGCCACTTGCCGTCGCGGTCGAAGTCGCCGCCGGGGCCGCGCACCGCGGCGTCGGCGTAGATGGTGTGCGAGTCGGAGTTCGCGGTGATCCACCACGGCTTGCCCTCGGCCAGCAGGCTGTCCCAGACGCCGCCGACGGTGGCGGTCATCCAGTCGAAGCCGCCGTAGGTGCGGTAGGACTCCAGCGGGTAGCCGGGCCAGGAGTCCGGGCCGGGGCTGGCGTCGTAGTAGCCGCGGAACAGGCCGGGCCCGTGCGGCTTGGGGATGCCGGCGGCCTGGTGACCGGGCGCGCCCTCCATGCCGACCGCGATGTGCGGCGCGGCGTCCCGCCAGTTGCGCAGCTCGTGCGGGGAGTCCCAGCCCTTGCGCGCGGGGTGGTTGGCCAGGAACAGGATGTCCTCGACCCGCTTGCGCTTGACCGCGTCGGCCAGGAAGTTCACCCCGGCGATGGCCAGGGTCTCGTTGGCCGGGGTGCCGCTCAGCGCGTTCTTCAGGATGCCGTCGTAGTTGTTGACGAACTCCTTGAGCACGGCGACCTCGCCGTCCCCGCCGGGGTGCACGATCACGGTGCCGTGCTCGGCGGCCGGCACGTTCCACTCCATGCCGTGGAAGACCAGCGCGTCCGGCACGTCCTTGCGCGCGGCCAGGATGTCCGGGTGGATCTTCTCCACGCCGATCCGGGCGTGCGTGGTGCCGCCGTGGTCGGTGATCACCATCCAGTCCAGGCCGTAGTTGCGGCCGTGCCGGACCTGGTCGATCACCCGGTAGCGGCCGTCCAGGCTGTACTGGGTGTGGATGTGGTGGTCCCCGGCCAGCCAGCGGTAGCCGCCGCGCGGCGGCCGGTGCTGCCCGCGGTCGGGGTCGGCGGCCGCGGCCCCGGTGAGCACCGAGGACCCGGCGGCCAGGCCCGCGCCGAGCAGACCCGTGCGGCGCAGCATGGACCGGCGGGACAGCTGGCCGGGGCTCAGCTCGGAGTCGGGGATCTCCAGGTCGACCGCGTGGTCGGGACCGGCCTGGTGCTCGTGATCGTGGTCATGGCCGTGCTCGTGATCGTGGTCGTGCTGGTGCCCATGACCGTGGCCGTGCCCATGGCCGTGCCCGTGGTGGTGATGACCCATCGACAAACTCCCCAGTGCGAGATCGAGCCGGGGGTCAGCCGACGGCGCGCCCCCACACCGAGATCGTGAACTGTGGGATGTCGATGAAGGTAGGGCTGTTCAACAATCTCTCAAATTCCGCTGTATCGGACTCGCTGACCAGACCTTCGGCTAGCATCGCGGGCTTGACCTGTGCGACCAGCGGCCGCCAGCGGTCCTTGTCCAGGTTGCCCATGCTGCCCAGCGTCCCGGTGTAGCCGACCTCGCCCAGCCCGGCCCCGGCCAGCAGTGCGGGCAGGCCGCGCGCCCAGTGCAGGTCCGCGCCGTGCCGGGCGTAGACCTGTTCGTAGGCGGCCATGATCCGCCGCACCACCGGGAACGGCGAGGTCTCCGCGGGCAGCTGGTAGGGGTCGGTGACCACCAGCCAGCCACCGGGCTTGAGCCAGGTCGCCGCCCTGCGCACCACCTCGTCGCGTTCGGGCAGGTGGCAGAGCAGGTAACGGGCGTGCACCAGGTCGAACCGGCCGGGCGCGTAGCCGGGGTCGGTGATGTCGGCCTGCTGCGCCGCGTTGCCGAGGTCGGTCAGGTAGCGGGTGTCGATGTCGTTGGCCACGACCGTCCCCTGTGGACACTGCTCGGCCAGCCACCTGGCGATCGAGCCCGCGCCCGCGCCGAGGTCCAGGCAGTCCCAGTCCCGTTGCAGCCCAAGGGACTCCAGCACGCGGTGGGTGCCGGCGTCGGCGGCCCGCTGGATCGAGGTGAGCCGGTCGTGCTCGGTGGCGGAGTCCTTGCCCAGCGCGCTGTCGGTGTAGCGGCTCACGCCTGCTTCCCCGCGCCCTGGTCCGAGCCGGCCGCCTCGAAGGTGGCCACCCACGGCTGGGTCCGCGCCCGCGCCACCGCGAGCAGGAAGTCGATCTCGCTGGGCAGCCCGTCACCGGGCAGCTGCGCCACATCGAGGGGGTTCGGGTCCGGGGCCACCCCGGCGTTCTTGGCCCGCCGGGCCGCGGCCAGCCAGCACGCGGTCACCGCCGCCTGCCGCTCCGCCGAGGGCACCCCGGCGGCCTCGACGTGCGCCTGCGCCCGCCGCACCGTCTCCGGGCTGACGTAGTCGCGCAGGATCAGCATCGCGTCCCTGATCTCGATGACCCGCCGGTACAGCCGCAGGTAGGTCGAGTGCGGGGTGCCCAGCAGGTCGCGGGCACGGGCCTGCGGCCTGCTCAGCGCGACGTGCGGCACCTCCTCGATCAGGTCCCGCCACAGCGGCCACAGCCGCCACAGCGCGCGCATGTTGCGCACCATCTGCCCGGTGTCGAGCACCAGCGGCAGGGCCGCGCCCGCGGTCATCAGCACCGCGGTCAGGCCGATGTTGAGCGCGGAGTACTGGCCGATCCAGCGTTCGCCGGTGAACAGCACGTAGAGCATGGTCAGCCAGAAGAACGCCGAGACCGCGAAGGCCGCGGCGAAGAGGCCGAGCCCGATCCGCAGCGAGGAGTCCTGCCTGGCCTGGTGGGCGTAGCGCAGGCACAGCAGCAGGCAGGGGATCTTGGCCACCAGGTGCGCGGCGATGATGATCCACCAGAACGTGGAGTACCACTGCGCCTGGTTGGTGGTGACGCAGCCCTCGTCGTTGGGAAAGGCGGTCAGGTTGAGCGCCACCAGGGTCACCAGCACCGCCGCGGTGCCGCCGTAGACCAGCTTCGCCCGGCGCCTGCCCAGCGCGCCCAGCACGAAGTCCAGCACCAGCGCGGAGCTGAACACGCCCCACAGGTTGGTGAACAGGCCACAGCCGGCGATCACGATGCCCGGCAACGCGTTCAGCGCGGAGAGCACCGGCGCGAGGTAGATGGTGATGGAGCCCGCCATGCCCACCACGGCGAGCAACAGCATCCGCTGCTGGCGGGACCTCCTGGCCGCGGGGATCCGCAGCAGGATGACCACCCACATCGCCAGCACGCCGTACAGCTGGACCTGGGTGCCCAGCTCATAGACCGAAATTGTCCCCACGCCCCTTGTTGCGGATCCCCAGTGCGGCTTCCAGTTCCCCCAGTGCCCCGCCCGCGGCCGACGGTCCGGTGCGGGTGCCGGCGGCGGTGCGGATCAGGCTGGCCACCAGCTCGGCTTCCTGCTCCTGCTGGCTGGTGTAGTTGGTGCGCGCGAGCAGCCGTTCGATCAGCTCCGGGCTGAGGTCGGGCAGGAACTTCGACAGCGACACCTGCCCACCCTCCTCGGCGGCCTCGTGGTCGCAGAGGATGTGCCCGATCTCGTGCAGGATGATGTGTTCCCGGTGCAGCGGGGTGGTCTTCTCCTCGACGTAGATCTCGTCGTGGGTCTCGGTGGCGATCCACAGCCCACAGGCGTTGACCACCATGCCGTTGGGCAGCGCCAGCAGGTGGATCGGCCGCCCGCGCTGCGCGGCCAGCTCCTCCACCAGGGCGTCGACCGAGAAGGGGACCGGCAGGGTCAGTCCGTCGACCAGCGCCTGGCATCTCTTGCGGATCTGCCGAGTGGTCATCGCCTCGCCATATTTTCCGATGGGACACCTGCGGAACGAGCAGACATGCCTCATACCGGGCGGCTATCCGTCTGATTCTGGTCGCCGGTCGCGGCCGGTGTCCAGTGGGGGCAGCCGCTCGATCTTGCGGGCCTGGGTGAGCATGGTCAGGATCGAGTCCAGCGTCGCGTCGGAGAGCCCCTCGGCCCGCAGCGCGATCGAGCGGACCTTCTGGTTGCGCAGCGCCAGGGCCAGCTCCAGCTGGGTGTCGATGCGCGCGGCCACCTCGTCGTTGAGGAAGTACTCGCTGGGCACACCGAAGAACTCCGCGAGCGTGGCCAGAGTTCCCTGGGTGAGGTTGCGCTTCTTCCCGGTGGCCAGCTCCCACAGGTAGGTGTTGGAGATGGAGGACCGGGTCTTCTCACGGATCTCCTGCGCCAGCTTGGCGAAGCCGGGACGCGTGCGCTTGTCCGGGTACAGCGTCGCGATCAGGTGGTTGATCTTGCGCGCGAGCTGCCCCTCCGCGGGTTCGAGCCCTTCGTTCTGGCCGGGATCCATACGAGACGTTTCCTCGATGTCGGTGGCGGACACGACGTGGTGGAGTGTCCGCCATGGCGAATCAGGAGTACGCCCTGATTGTTCACGCGTCCGCCAGGGTTGACAACCCGCCCATCGGTGAGCGTACGCTAATGCGGTCATCACGTCCGCTCCAGCGGATGGCGGGAGAACGAGAGGTACCTGGGGGTCTTCTCCGTTCGTGGCGATCCCGCTTGCAGCGCACCGCGTCCGACACCGTGGTTCGCTGGTTCTGGGGAAGGAACCGCTGTGCCCGGGGTTACGAGGGAAGGCACAGCGGTTCTTCCAGCGCGTTCCCAGCTCCTCCAGCCGCCGTCCGGGTGATGTTGTCCCCGGGGTGAGTGCATCCTGTGCTGATCGGCTCCGGTGGCGGCGGAGCTTTCGTTACGGTGCCCTTGGGAGAGATTTGCCAGGGGACGGGGGAAATTGCCATGGCTCCTTGGGAGACCAAGGTGTCGATCGACTTCGGCGGGGGTTCGAAGTTCACGGTCGACGTGGGACAGCTGGATGGGCTGATCGCTGGACTGGAGCAGGCCAAGGGGAAGGTGCTGGAGATCGGGCGACTGGCGCGCGACACCGCCTCGATGCGGCAGCCTCCCAGCGAGGAGGACTACAGCCGCAATGCGATTCGTCAGATCATCGAGCGCACCGTCGATGACAAAGAAGGAACGCACACCAGGGCCAACAAGGCGTATGCCGACGCCCTCGATACGATGGTCCGGAAGTTGAAGGCCGTCCGTGATCAGTATCTCGGGACTGAAGGCGGCAATCAGAGCACATTCAAGCCGGGGGGATGAGTGACTCGTCAGGGAACGCGTGCGCTGTCGGTCGTTGGACTGATCGCCGGACTGTTGTTGGCGGGATGCGGTGGCGCACCTGGCCCGACTCCGACCTCCGCGTCGGCGAGCGGCGCGCCCGCCTCATCGAGCTCTGTGCCCGCCGACGTGCCCACTGTGCCTTCGCCGGATCTGGACACCAATCGGTTCGCGAGCAACCCGTGCGGCATGCTGACCGCGGCGCAGGTGCAGTCAAAGCAGGTGGCTGCCGGTGTCCGGGGGGCGCCTCGGGAAAGCCCGCTTGGCCCGTCTTGCGCCTGGGAGGCCAGCAGCACGCCGGCGGAGAACAGCTTCGCGGTCACGGTGAACAACCAGATCGGCGGAATCGCTCAGCTCTACGCGCAGAAGTCCAATTTCAAGGTGTGGGAGCCGGTGCAGGTCGCGGGTTACCCCGCCGTCATTGCGCTTGATTCTGATGCTCGCGACCTCGGAGTTTGCCGGCTGGAGATCGCCACCGCGCAGAAGACCGTGGTCTCCGTTGACGTCTCGTTGTCAGTAGGCGCGCCGGACCGAAACAATCCGTGTCCGCGAGCCACCGCCATCGGCGAGATGGTGCTCGCCACCCTCAAGGGCTGAGAAGAGCCGCTGCGCCGAAACAGGCGCAGCGGCTCTCACGGCTCAGCGGAAGTTCA
Source organism: Crossiella sp. CA-258035 (assembly GCF_030064675.1). GTDB lineage: Bacteria > Actinomycetota > Actinomycetes > Mycobacteriales > Pseudonocardiaceae > Crossiella. The sequence goes on along the minus strand of NZ_CP116413.1, from coordinate 6,334,310 downwards.
CGTCCGAGCAGGTGTAGAACGCCTCCGGACTGTCCGAGCGCTGCCAGATCGAGTAGATCAGGTGTCGTCCGCTCTTCCCCGCCGGCAACCGCGCGCTCAGCTGATAGCTCCCATTCACCAACGGCGGATCCGCCTGTGTGTGGAACCGCTCCAGATCGGACCACTGGAGTGGCGAGCCCGGGTTGTAGCCGTTGCGGGTGACGTACAGCTCGAAGTGCCCGCGGTGGGGTACCGCGGCCCGGTACTGCCAGCTCACCGCGGCGCCTGCCGTCAGCTGGGTGGTGGCCCAGTCGGTGCGGGCCAGGTCCAGGCCACGGTACTTGTCGCGGCCTGCGCTGCAGAGTTTGCCGTTGGGGATGAGGGTGCGGTGGTTGCCGGCGGCGTTGGCCAGGTTGACCTCGTGCCAGTCGTAGAAGGCCTGGGTGCCGCCGGTGGTCACGGCGGCTTTGCAGGCGGCTGAGGTGGGGTTTTCCGGGTTCTCGTGCCAGCGGCACTGGTAGGCGCGGCTGACCGGGGACAGCATGGTGCCGTGGGCGGCGGCAGGTTGGGCGCCGAGCACGGTGAGCAGCATGGGCACCAGGGCGAGCAGGAGCAGCCCTTGTCCGCGTTTGATCATGGCCTCGTCCTTCGATGTCAGGGAAGCTCGAAGGTCCCCCGCGGCGGCGGAAGGGCTGGGAGACAACGATTGTCATGCTGTCTGGTCTAGTCCAATTACACCAGGGGCTGACTGGAGTAGTTCAGCTCTTGCGGGCGACCAGCCGGTAGTTGTGGTGCAGCCGGTAGCGGCGGGCCAGTGGGCCGAGCAGCCAGCCGGCCACCACGGCCAGGGCGATCAGCGGCACGGAGACCAGCAGGCCGAGGGCCCGGGCGAGTCGCCTGGTCCGGGTGGGGCGCGGCAGCCAGGGGCGCTCCGGCGGTGGGACCAGCTCGCCGGAGATCTGCATCATCGCGGTGGGCAGGCCGTGGGAGTGGGCCGGGTCGTCGGTGGACTCGCTGAGCACGGTGAAGCCCAGCTCGGTGAGCGCGGCGCGCAGATTCGCCCTCGGCGCGAAGTGCAGGTGCTGTGGCTGCAGCCAGCCGATCCAGTAGCGGCCGGTGAGCCTGGCCCAAGCCGACTCCGGGTCCGGCACCTCGACCAGCAGCAGGCCGCCGGGGCGCAGCACCTTCAGCGCGGCCACCAGCTCGCGCCGCGGGTCGGTGCTGTGCTCCAGGTAGTGGTGCATGCTGACCACGTCGTAGCGCTCGGCCAGCTCCGCGGCCAGCGCGGGGAACTCGCCGCGGTAGCCGCGCCGGATCCAGCCCCGGTCGCGGGCCAGCTCCACCCCGCCGCCGAAGTCCAGGCCGTCGAAGCTGGTGCGCGGCAACACCTTGCGCGCGGTGCGGCAGAAGTGGCCGTGCCCGCAGCCGACGTCCAGCCAGCTGGCCGGGTCGGCGTGCGGCACGACCAGCGCGGCGCGTTCCCGGTAGGTGCGGGCCTGCACGCTGAAGGTGACGTCCATCATCCGCTCGCCGAGGCCGTCGTAGAAGTCGCGGTAGTAGAAGGCCAGGCCCGCGGCGGACAGGCAGGGGTTCTGGAAGACGTGCGCGCAGTCGGCGCAGCGGTCCAGCTGGAAGCGGCCCGGCTTGCGCTGCACCAGGTCCGGGCTGCGCAGCAGCAGCGTGATCCGGGTCGAGCCGCACCAGGGGCAGGTGGCCCGTCGCGGTTGGAAGAACCTGGCCAGGCCCTCGGCCAGCTCGGCGGCGTACTCCGCTCGTCTGTCCATAGTGGTCAGTCCCGGCGGGCGATCAGCCGGTAGGCGTTGCAGATGCGCAAGCCCTCGGCCGCGGGCTCCAGCAGCCGGTCGGCCGCCGCGGCCGCGAGCAGCACCGGGGTGGCCGCGGTCAGCGCCGCGCCCCTGAGCACCCGCTGTGCCGCGCCGGGCGCCCGGTCCTGCCACGGCTGGTCCGCCCGGGGCGCCAGGTGGTTGGCCAGCAGCCAGGCGGCCACCGTCAGGTCCGGCGCGCCCGCCTCGCGGCGCTGGGCGCCGACCACGGTGAAGCCCAGTTCGGTGAGCTTGGCGCGCAGGTTGCGCATCGGGTACATGTGCAGGTGCTGGGGCTGGAGCCAGCCACCCCAGAACCGGCCGAGCAGCCTGCTGAACCGGCAGTCCGGATCGGGCACCTCGATCACCAGGTGACCACCGGGCCGCAGCGCCAGGTGCGCGGCGCGCAGCTCGCCGACCGGGTCGGTGGCGTGCTCCAGGTAGTGGAACATGCTCACCGCGTCATAGCGACCGGCCAGCGTCGGCGCCAGGTCGGGGAACAGGCCGCGGTAGGCGTGCTCGAGGATCCCGCGCCGCCGCGCCAGCTCCACCCCGCTGCTGAGGTCGAGCCCGTCGAAGCTGGTCTGCGGCCAGATCTCCTTGGCCTGGTTGCAGAAGTGGCCGTGCCCGGTGCCGACGTCCAGCCAGCGCTCGGGTTTGCCGTGCCGCAGCAGCGAACGGGCCTGGCTGAGGAAGTACTCGCGGCGGGTGGCGAACACCGACTGCACGGCGTGCTCGTTGAGCCCGTCGTAGGCGTCCCGGTAGTAGAACTCCAGTCCGGCCTCGGTGAGCCGGGGGTTCTGGAAGACGTGCCCGCAGCCGCGGCACTCGTCCAGGACGAACCGGCCGGGCTTGTGCGTGTGCAGGTCGGTGGCCACCAGCCTGCGCCGCAGCTGCGCCGAGCCGCACCACGGGCAGTCCCGGCGCGGCCGGTGGAAGAAGCGGCCGGTGCCCGCGGCCAGGTCAGCGCGGTAGGCGATCCGGCTGGTGGCGATCGCGGCGGTGCGCTCGGCGCGGGCCGGGGCGGTGGCCACCAGGGTGCGCACCAGCCGGGCGGGCTCGGCCACCACCCTGGTCAGGCAGGCGCGCGGCAGGTCGGCCGGCCTGAGCCCACGGCTGCCCGCGAAGACCAGCAGCGGCTGCGCCGACCAGGCGGCCAGCAGCCCGGCCGCCCACTTGCGGCCGGTCAGCGCGGTGGCGGCCAGCGCGGTCAGCACCGCGGCGCGCAGCAGCAGGTGCAGTGCCAGGCCGGGACCGTGCGCGGCCTGCTGGACGGCGGCGTCCTGGGCGCGCACGGCGGGGGCGGCGGCCAGGCCGGGGGCGACCGCGCAGGCGGTGTCGGCCGGGGCGTGCAGCTTGAGCTCCAGCGCGGCCGTGGCCAGCTCGGGGGCGCTGGGCCGGGCGGACAGGCCGACCTCGGCGAGCAGGTCGGCGTCGGCGGCGATGGCGTGCGCCGCGGTGCGGCCCGCGGTCAGCCGGTCCAGTCGGCAGGTGGCCGGATCGACCTCCCGCAGCAGGTCAAGGGCCTGCGCGGTGGGCAGGTCGGCGGGCACCAGGTCGAGGCTGGCGAGCTGTTCGCGGTGCCGGTGCGCCTGCGCGGCGGCCATGGTGGCCGCGGTCAGGGTGACGCCCTCGGCGACGGCCACCGCGCCCTCGTGCGCCGGGCCGAGCTGCTCGCGCAGCACCGGCAGGGCGGCCAGCCGCCTGCGCAGCTGCGCGGTGTCGGCGGCGAGCAAGCCCAGGACGGCGGCGTGCACCAGGCGGCGGATCCAGCGACGACGTGGCGACATGTCAAGAATCCTGCGCCGCCAGGGCCGCGAACCCGATCATCGTCAGCGTGTCGCGCCGGTTACCGCCCGATCGAGTCGGGTGACCGGGTGCGCGCGGCCTCGATCGTCCACAATGGACGATTCGGCCGCGCGCCCGCTGGTCACGGTTCCTGGAACACGACCTGGGGGATCGGCGCCGCGGAGCGCGACGGCGTGGCCGGCGGCGGCGGCCCGAACTGCGGCTGCTGCACCGGCACGTGCCGCACCTCGGGCTGCGGCGCCGGACGCGCGGGCGCGGCCGCGACGGGCTGCTCGGTCTTCGGCGCGGCGGCCACCGGCTTCTGCTCCGGCGCGGTCTTCGCGTCGATCGCGTTGCGCGCCGCGGTGATCCACAGCCGCTGCATGTGCTCGTCCCGGCTGCCCTTGATCGTGACGAGCAGTCCGGAGAAGGCACTGCGCAGCTTGGCCGCCAGCGCGGGGCGTTCCCGGATGACCGTCCACAAGGGATGCTGTGCCGGAAGACGGGCCGCGGCGAGGCGCTGGGCATTCACACGGAGTTCCGCGGTGGGCAGTTCAGCCCATGCCACAACGGTCTCGGCATCAAAGGTCACTGGATCAACTCTCTCAGTTACCGTTCCCACCTGCGGGCAGGTGCTCCCGAGATCGGGGAGATGACACCATTCTGGCAGAAACCCGGCCGGGGCGGCCACGAACGGCACGCCGATTCACCGATGTGATGCGAAACTTGTTGCCCGATAGGGCATTTCCGACATCAACGGAAGTAGAGTCGGCGCCGGTGCGTGCCGATCACGTCACTGTCCGGGCGGTGAGCTGGGCGGATGTCCGGCCAGCCGGCGGAACTCGCGGGCCAGGTGAGCCTGGTCGGCGTAGCCGTGCGCGGCCGCCCGATCGGCCAGGTTGCCCTGGTTGTCACGCAGAACTCGCTGGAAGCGCAGGATTCGCGCCAGTGTTTTCGGACCGTATCCGACCGCGGCCCCGACCCGGCGGCGCAGGCTTCGTTCGGACACGCCGAGCCGGTCGGCCAGCGCCAATACCGATAAAGGATTGGGCACGTCAAGAGCCCGGCTGGCTGTCATCACCACCGGATCCAGCGCACCGGCCTCCGGTAGTCGCCCGATCGCAATCCGTTGCACAAGCCGGCCGATGGTCCGGACGCCGGGTTCGCCGTCGAACCGCTCGGCCAGCCCGCGCGCACCCCACAGGTCCTCGACGTCCACGGTCCGGTCCCGCAGCTGTTCCGCCGGGGTCCGGCCGAGCAGCAGCGCACCGGCGCCCGGCCGCAGCCGCAGGCCCACCACCAGGCCGCCGGGCGGCAGCTGGGCCAGCCGCCACCCGGTGTCCGCGCCGACCACCACCAGCCGCCCGTGCAGCCACAACAGGTCCATGCAGCCATCCGGCAGCACCCGCTGCGCCCTGGCCTGCCCGCCGGTCCGGTCGGCCCACAGGCAGGCCGCGTGCGCGCGCAGTGCGCCATCCGGGCGGTACTCCCGGTACCCACTCATCGGCGCCTCCCGGCCGGTCGGCTGGCTGGCCGTTTCGTTCAAGACGGTAGTCGCCCGGACGGCCTAGCGTGGGGCCGACCCGTCAAGGAGGAAGCACATGACACCGCGTTTCGCCGTGGTCGAGATCCTGGTCGCCGACATGGCCAGGTCGCTGGCGTTCTACCGGGAACTGGGGCTGGCGCTGCCCGCCTCGGCCGACGCCGAGCCGCACGTGGAGCACGAGCTGCCCGGCGGCCTCAAGCTGGCCTGGGACACCGAGGCCACGGTCGCCTCGTTCACCCCGGACTTCACCCCGCCGAAGGGCCGCGGCCGGATCAGCCTGGCCTTCCAGCTGGACACCCCGGCCGAGGTGGACGAGCTGCACGACCGCCTGACCGGCCTGGGCCACAAGAGCGAGCTGACCCCGTTCGACGCGTTCTGGGGCCAGCGCTACGCCGTGGTCGAGGACCCCGACGGCAACGGCATCGACCTGTTCGCCACCCGCTAGGACGCTAGCGCAGCCCGCGGGCCCGATCGACCGTTCGGTTGACGCCTAGGCTCCCGGCATGACCGAGCACGAGCTGCCCGCCGCGGAGTTCGGCTTCCCGGGCCCGTTGCGCGACCGCCTGGTGGCCGCGATCCTCGCCGGCGCGAAAACCTCCACCTCAGCGCTGCTGCTGAGCTACCAGCGCACCGGCACCCCGCTGCCGGAGGCAGGGCAGCGGCGGGCGGTGCTGGACTCCGCCGGCCGGTCGGTAGGGGTGATCGAGATCACCGGGGTGCGGGTGCTGCGGCTGGCCGAGGTCGATCTCCAGCACGTGCTGGACGAAGGCGAGGGCGACGAGACCGTGGCCCAGTGGCGGACCGGGCACGAGGAGTTCTGGCACAGCCCGCAGGTGCGCGCGGAGCTGGGTGATCCCGGCTTCACCGTGGATGACGACACGCTGGTGCTGGCGCAGCGGTTCCGGCTGGTGACCCCGGGCGGGTGAGGCCGCCCGGGGTCACGCCGGTCAGTCCTTGCGGGCGAGCAGCCGGTAGGCGCTGGAGGCGCCGTACTTCTTCGACAGCGGGGAGAGCAGCCGGTCGGTCAGCGCCGCGGTGACCAGCGCCGGGGCCGCCGCGATCATCGTCGCGGTCCGTCCGGCCCTGGCGCCGGGGGTCGGTGGCTGGGGCGCCCAGGGCACGTTGTCGCGGGGGGCGTAGTGGTTGACCGCGTTCCAGGCGGCGCCGACGAGGTCGAGGGGTTCGTGGGGTTCGCCGCGTTGTTCGGCGACCACGGTGAAGCCCATCTCGGACAGGGCGGCGCGCAGGTTGCCGATGGGCACGAAGTGCAGGTGCTGGGGCTGGAGCCAGGGCAGCCACCACTTGCCGAGCAGCTTGCCCCAGCGGGACTCCGGGTCCGGCACCTCGATCATCAGGTGGCCGCCGGGCTTGAGCACCTTGAGCGCGGCCTCCAGCTCCTGGCGCGGGTCGCGGCTGTGCTCCAGGTAGTGGTACATGCTGACCACGTCGTAGCTCTCGTGGATCTCGGCGGCCAGCTCCGGGAACAGGCCCCGGTAGCCGCGGTCGACCCAGCCGCGGTGCTCGGCCAGCTCCACGCCCTCGGTGATGTCCAGGCCGTCGAAGGTGGTCTGCGGCCACACCTGGCGGGCGGCGTTGCAGAAGTGCCCGTGCCCGGTGCCCACGTCCAGCCAGGACTCCGGTTCGGCGAAGGGCCGCAGCATCTCCGCGCGCGGCTGGTAGGCGACTCCGCGCGCGGCGAAGAGCTTGTCCAGCTTGTCCTCGCCGAGGCCGTCGTAGAAGTCGCGGTAGTAGAAGTCCAGTCCGGCGATGGTCAGCCGCGGGTTCTGGAAGATGTGCGTGCAGGCCCGGCAGCGGTCCAGGGTGAACTCGCCGGGCTTGTGCTGCAACAGGTCCGGCAGCCGGAGGTGGGTGGCCAGGTCGGTGCTGCCGCACCACGGGCAGTCGGTGCGGCGCGGCTCGAAGAACTTGGCCACCCCGTCGGCCAGCTCGGCCAGGTAGGCCGGGCGCAGCCTGGTCACCGGGTCCGGATCGTCCGAAGTGGACAGTCGGGCCTCGGAGATGGCGGCCAGCAGGCGTTTCGGCTCGGCGACGACCCGGCGCACGCTGTAGGAGAGCAGGTCGACCGGCTTGAGGCTGCGGCTGCCGGCGAAGACCACCGCGGGCTGGGCGGACCAGGCGGCCAGCAGCGCGGCCGTCCAGCCGGGACCGAGCACCGAGCTGCCGGCCATGACGGCCAGCCAGCCCAGCCGGGGGCCGAGCTCGCCGGCGGTCTTGCGGCCGTGGTAGCGGGCCAGGATCCGGGCGTCGTCCTCGACGATCTCCGGCGAGCTGGTCAGCCGGGGGCTGACCACCAGGTCGGTGCTGTCGGGGGCGTGCAGCTTGAGCTTGGCCGCGGCGTGGCCGAGCTCGGCGGCGTCCCGGCCGCCGTGTCCCGCCGGGTAGCCCGCGGCGTGCAGCACGCCGTCGTCGGCGAGCACCGCGTGCCAGGCGCCCGCGCCCCTGGCCTGCCGGTCGGTGCGGTAGTTGGCCGGGTCCACGGTGCGCAGCAGGTCCATGGCCTGCGCGGTGGGCAGGTCCCTCGGCACCAGTTCCAGCGCGCACAGGCCCTCGGCCTTGGCGTGCGCGCGGGCGGCGTTGAGGGTGGGGCCGTCCACGGTGACGCCGTCGGCGTGCAGCAGGCGGTACCGGTCGTCGCCGGGGGCCGGGCGTTCCGGCAGGGTGCGCAGACCGGCCAGGCGACGGCGCAGCGCGGCGGTGTCGAGCACCAGACCGGCCAGGAGCGCGGCCTGGACGCCACGGCGCAGCCAGGTCCGGGCAGTGGAACGCGGGCTCACTCGGAGATCCTTCCGATGGCGATGGGTGCGGCGAGCTGCTCCAGGCGCAGCGCGGCGGCCTGCGAGCCGCCCGCGGCGGTGAAGGACTGGGCGAGGCGGCGGGCGGCCTCGCGGTAACCCGGCTCGTCGAGCACGGTGGCGACCGCGTCCCTGATGTGCGCGGCACCGGCCCTGGTGAACCGCAGGCGGATGCCCGCTCCGGCGTCGGCGACCTGTTGCGCGATCACCGGCTGGTCGTCCCTGATCGGCGCCACCACCAGCGGCAGGCCGTGGCTGAGGGACTCGCAGACGGTGTTGTGCCCGGCGTGGCAGACCACCGCGTCGACCTTGGGCAGCAGCGCCAGCTGCGGCACCCTGGTCGCGGTGATCACGTTGTCCGGCACCGAGGTCACCGTGCCCGCGGGGTCGACCAGCACGGCCTGGACCCGGTCGGCCAGCTCGCCCATGGCCTCGGCGGCCGCGCGCAGGAACCGTTCCCCGGCGTCGGCGTTGGCAGTGCCGAGACTGATCAGCACCTTCGCCCGCTCATCCAGTCGTTCCCACGGAAACGGTGTGCTGTCAGGACGTTCGGTGATCGACGGGCCGACGAAGGCGACCCGGTCGAAGGCGGAGTCCAGCTCTCCCACCAGTTCCCTGGTGGTGAAGGCGAGGGTGAGGTGCGGGGAGTAGCGCAGGTCGGTCTTCCCGGCCACCGCCGCCCGCGCCCGCATCCCGGCCATGGTCTCCTGGACCCATTCCACGACCTTCGGCATGCCGCGCAACGGATCGGTGAACTCCGCGGAGGTGGTCGCCGAGGTCGCCCAGGGCAGCCCGAGCCGCAGCGCGGCCAGCGCGCCGGCCATCGCCTGCTGGTCCACCACGAGCAGATCCGGCTGGAACTCCCCGATCGCGGCCTCCACATCCGGCAGCATCGACTCGGCCAGCGGCACCAGGAACTTCTCCCACAGGAACTTCAGCGCCCCCGGCCCGCGCAGGTCGGCCGGCCGCTCCTCGACCTCGGCCGGGGTGGCGCAGTCGTAGACCGTCGCCGCCGCAGGGGTGAGCTGCCGCAGGAACTCGGCGTGCCCCGCCCAGGCCACCTGGTGCCCGCGCGCGGAGAGCGCAGCGCCGAGCCCGATGGTCGGGTTGACGTGCCCGAACAGTGGCGGGACCACAAAAAGTACTCTCACACCCCGACCTTCGCCCCGTGTCCGGCCAGCCAGTCCAGCAGCAGCTCACGCATCACCTTGGGCGCCTCCACCAGCACCGAGTGCTCCTGCCCCGGCACGATCACCGTGCGGCAGTGCGGCAACGCGGCTTCCAGCACCGGCGCCTGCTCGGCCAGGTCGGACTCGCTGCCGTACACCGCGAGCACCGGCGCGGTGATGCCGGCGACCTGCTCGGCGGTGAGCACCGGCCCGGTGGGCAGCTCGTCGGCGATCGCGGTGGCGTGCAGCATCCGCCCGGCGGCCTTGGCCAGCTTGGAGGTGTGCCCGCCCCGGTTCTCGGTGATCCACTCCAGCGCTTCGGCCTGTTGCAGCTGTTCGCGTGCCCGGCCCAGCGTCTCGGCCATCTTCACCGACCAGGCCTGGCTGGTCGGCTCGGACTCGATCACCAGGATGCTGGCCACCCGGGCGGGGTGGGTGGCGGCGAAGCTGAAGGACACCGTGCCGCCGTAGGAGTTGCCGACCAGGTGCACCGGCCCGGTGATCTCCAGCTCGTCCAGCAGCGCGGCCAGGTCGGCCACCGCGTCGGAGACCCGGTAGCCGTGCTCGGCGCGCTCGCTGCGGCCGTGGCCGCGCAGGTCGTAGGCCACCACCTGGTGTCCCGCCGCGGCCACCGGCCCGGCGAGGGTGAAGTAGAAGCTGGCCAGGCTGTCGGTGCCCAGGCCGTGGACGAACACCACGGTCGGCGGCTCTGCCACCGTGGTGTTCTTGGCCGCCATCCGCTGCACGTGCATGCGGATGCCGTTGGCCTGCACGACCGCCAAGGTCAGTTCCCCCCGTCCAGCGCGCCGACCACGTAGTCGACGAGCTGGCCAACGGTCAGCGCGATGATCTCCTCGAGCTCGAGCTCGGCGATGAACTCGGCGAAGTTGACCCGGGAGCCGTAGCGCTCCTGCAGCTCGGCGGCGAGCGCGACCAGGTCGATGCTCTCCAGCTCCAGGTCGTCGTGGAAGGTCGACTCCATCCGGACCTCCACCTCGTCAAAACCGTACTCGCCAAGGACTTTGTGCAACATCACCGTGATGTCGGACAGCACGGCCTCGGGCGTCATCCGGACGAGCGACAGGGGCGCTTCCGTGATTTCCACCGAATATCTCCTATTCCTTGGTCCAGGCGACCACGTACTCGCCTGCGATCTCACCGTCAGGGTCGGTGATGACGGTCCACGTCACCGGGGTCGTGCTGCCGGTGGCGCCGCGGACGGTGAGCGTGTCACCCTCCGCGCCGACCACCTCGTACTCGGCGGCCTGGCCGCCGTGGGCCCGCGCGGCCGCGGTCAGCGCGGCGGCGAAGGCGGTGTTGTCGGGACTGTCCTCGACCGCGCGGATGTCGATGCCGGTGGGCACCTGGCCGTCGCGGGCGAAGGCCACGCCGACGCCGTCCTGCTGCGCGGTGCAGACGGTCAACGGCGGCAACGGGTTGCGGCCCGCGACCGTGGCCTCCCCGGTGACGGTCAGCTCCACCGGGAACATCGGTCCGGCGCCGCCGTCCCACAGGTGCTGGCGCACCGCGTCCTTGACCGCCATCCGCCCGAGCAGCCACCGCCGCCGCACCCTCGGCGAGGTGGCCTCGTACTCGGCGCGTTCGGCGGCGTTGAGGTAGATGCGCATCATCAGGTCGCGGGAGGCGACATCGGGCCAGCGTTCCCACACCACCAGGAAACCGGCGTCGCGGCGTTCGGAGAGCCGGTTGTGCTCGGGGAAGCGCTCGACCTTCTTGGTGTTCTCGTTGCTGGCGAAGCGCCGGTCCAGCCAGGCGTCGATCTCGCACCACACCCGGCCCTCGTGCACCAGCTGCATGGCGCCGCCGAAGACGGTGTCGGTGAGCTCGGTGATCCGCACCAGGCAGTCCAGCCGCGCGCCGGGTTCGGGCTCGGGGCCGAAGAAACGGATGCGGTCCATGGACATCGGGAACACCACGCGCTTGTCGGTGACGTTCTCCATGATCCAGTACCCGAAGACCTGGCCGACGTTGTCCAGCAGCGCGCCCGGCCCGCCGGGCACGGTGACCTCACCGCGGATGTGGTGCTCGCCGATGCCCTCCAGCGCGGTGACGCCTTGGTAGAGCGGGCCGTGGAACATGAACCGCTCGTCGTAGAGCTGCCGTGCGGTGATCTTCGGCGCCCACTCGCGTTCGGCGAAGGTCCACACCGGCAGGTCGGCGGCCGGGTAGGCGGGGGCGAGCGCGACCTCGGCCTCGGCGTTCTGGCCGAGGGTCACCTTGACCCGGTTGGCGGACATCGGGGTGACCGTGATCTCGACCTGCGTCGGCGGCGCCACCACCAGCCAGCGGAACAGCCGCACGTTGTGCACGGTGACCGCGCGCTGGCCGGGCGCGGCCGCTTCGGCGGCGTCCATCATGTGCTTGATCATCGTGGTGGCCGGGACCACCGGGAAGCGGTCGGTGTCGTCGGGCCAGTCGGCCGGGGTGCGGTAGAAGCTGTGGTCGCGCAGGTAGGGCATGGTCTCGGTGGAGACGTGCAGCGTGGTCCGCAGCGGCTGCGGCGGTGCGGGCGCGGCGACCCTGGCGACCGGCGCGCTACCCACTGCGCCCAGCACGGCGGTCGCGGTGTCGGCGGTGTCCCTGAGCAGGCCGCCGAGTTCGCCTGCCAGCGGGAACTGGGCGGCCAGCCGGTCCAGTTCGGCGAAGGCCCCGCCGAGGTCGCCCACCGGCGCGGGCGGGCGGGCCGGGGCGACCGCGGCCTTGATCGCGCCGGGCAGGTCGCCGCCGAGCCGGACCGTGGTCGCGGACAGGTCCAGCGGGATCTCCTTGCCGGCGCGGGTTTTCCGCGGGGCCGGGTCGAGCCGGTCGGGGTGGGTGGGCGCGCCTTCGGCCCACAGTCCGGTGAGCACCCGGCGCAGCTGGCCCAGGCCGCTGACCTTGGGGCTGTTCGCCGAGATGGACAGGTGTTCCTGCCCGGCAAGGCAGTCCGAGACCAGGGTGCTCAGCGCGCCGGTGCCGACCTGGATGAAGGCCCGGACTCCCGCGGCGTGCATGGCCTGCACCAGCGGGCGGAACCGGACCGGTTCCAGCAGGTGCCGGATGAACAGCTCTCGTTTGGCCTGCTCGCCTTCGGGGAAGGGCGCGGCGGTGGTGGCCGACCACATCGGGATGCTCGGCTCGTGCAGCCGGAACCCGGCCGCGGCCTCCCGGATCGGGTCCAGGTAGGGGGCGAGCATGGGGGTGTGGAAGCCGGAGCGGAAGGGCAGCACCTGGCCGAGCACGTTCTTCGCGCGCAGTTCCAGCACCAGCTCCTGCACCACGGGTTCCAGGCCGCAGACGATGGACTGGTTGGGCGCGTTGTCGTGGGAGAGCACCACGCCGTGCCGTCCGGCCATCACCTCGGTGACCCGGTCCGCGCCGCAGCCGAAGGCGGCGAAGACCACGCCGGGCACGCGCAGCGAGTCCGGGTCGAACCCGGCCAGGAACTCGTCGATCTGGGTCTGCTCGTAGATGCCGCTGGTGATCATCGCGGTCCACTCGCCGACGCTGTGCCCGGCGATGTGGTCGGGCTGGACGCCGAGCTTGCGCAGCACGGTGTCCAGTAACCGGCCGACGCCGACCACGCCCGCGCCGTGCGCGCCCACGTTGCCGGTGTCCAGGCCGGGCACGGTGAGGCCGAAGTGCGCGGCCACGTCGTCCACCCTGGGCTCGAAGTCGGCTTCCAGGCCGGGGTAGACGAAGGCGACCTTGCCGCCGTTGGCCAGTAACGGTTCCGGGCTGAACCAGACGTCGTTGCGGCCGCGCCAGGCGACCTGCTTGCCGACCACCTTGCGCGCGATGCCGAGCCGTTTCGCGGTGGGCGCGACGATGCCCAGCCTGCATCCGTCCTCAGTGGACGGTGCGGTGGAGCGGATCTCGGCGTCGGGCAGGTCGAGCAGCTCGGCCATGCGGGCCGGGGTGGGCGCGCTGATGGTGAGCACCCGCTCCGGCTCGGTGACCGTGATTGCCGGGCGGTCCACTGTGGACGGTGCTTCTTCGAGGACCACGTGGGCGTTGATGCCGCCGAAGCCGAAGGCGTTGACCGCGGCCCGCCGCACGTCCTGGCCCTCGGAGAGCTCCCAGGGCTGCGCGGTGTCCAGGGGCCGGAACCGGGTCTGGGCGAGGTCGGCGTGCGGCTGTTCGCAGTGCAGGGTGGGCAGCAGCACCTGCCGGTGCAGCGCCAGCGCGGCCTTGACCAGGCTGGCCACGCCGGCGGCCGGCATGGTGTGGCCGATCATCGACTTGACCGAGCCGATCACCGCACTGGGGCCCTCGGAGCCGAAGACCCGTTGCAGGGTGGCCAGTTCCGCGCCGTCCCCGGCCGGAGTGGCGGTGCCGTGCGCTTCCAGCAGACCGACCGAGCCGGGCGCGGCGGGATCGAGTCCGGCGGCGGCCCAGGCTCGTTGCAGGGCGAGGACCTGGCCCTCGGGCTCGGGGTTGAACAGGCTGGCGCTGCGGCCGTCGCTGGCCACGCCGGTGCCGCGGATCACCGCGTACACCCGGTCGCCGTCCCGCTGGGCGTCGGCAAGTCGTTTCAGCACAACGACTCCGGTGCCCTCGCCGATCAGGATGCCGTCGGCGCGGCGGTCGAACGGCCGGATCTGCTGGTCCTTGGACAGCGCCCGGAGCTGGGAGAACACGCTCCAGAAGGTGACGTCGTGGCAGTGGTGCACGCCACCGGCCAGCATCACGTCGCAACGCCCGGCGGCCAGTTCGGTGACCGCCTGGTCGACCGCGACCAGGCTGGAGGCGCAGGCGGCGTCCACGGTGTAGGCGGGGCCGCGCAGGTCGAGGCGGTTGGCGATGCGGGAGGCGGCCAGGTTGGGCACCAGGCCGATCGCGGACTCCGGGGAGGCCGGGCCGAGCTGGTCGACGAAGGCCTGCCGGACCGCGGCCAGCTGGTCCGCGCCCAGGTCGGGCAGCAGGTCGCCGAGGGTCTTGGCCAGCTGGTGGGCGGTGCGCACCCGCTGGTCCAGGCGCACCAGGCCGGGGGTGAGGTAGCCGCCGCGGCCGAGCACCACGCCGATCCGGTCCGGCGCGGGCAGCCTGTCCTGCCCGCCGGCGTCGGCGATGGCGGCCGCGGCCACCCGCAGCGCGATCAGCTGGTCGGGTTCGGCGCCGGCGACCGAGTTCGGCATGATGCCGAAGCTCACCGGGTCGAAGCTGGCCTCGACGAACCCGCCGCGGCGGCAGTAGACCTCCTCCGCCTTGGCCGCTCCGGCGGCCGAACCGGGGTGGTAGAAGTCGGCGTCCCAGCGGTCGGCGGGCACCTCGGTGATGGCGTCGACGCCGTTGACCAGGTTGTGCCAGTAGGACTCCAGGTCGCGAGCGCCGGGCAGCAGCACGGCCATCCCGACGATCGCGACCGGGGTGGACTGGGTCATGGTCACCAGCCCGAGGCGGAGTAGACGACCGAGCGGACCGCGCCGCCACCCCAGGCGAGCTCCCGCAGCAGCGCCAGGGTGCCCTCCTCGGGGTCGATCAGCTCGATGCCGCGCCGGGTGTAGGACTGCATCAGCTCAGGGGTGACCATGCCGCCGTGCTTGGCCGAGGGCGCCCACGGTCCCCAGTGGACGGTCAGGCCGCGGCCGCCGGTGCGCTCCGACCAGGTGATGCCCAGGGCCTCCAGGGCGTCGTTGGCCGCGGCGTAGTCCACCTGGCCGCGGTTGCCCAGCGCGGCGGCGATGCTGCCGAACAGGACCGCGAACCGGGGGCCGGTCTCGCCGAGGTCGGAGACGGCCTCCAGGAGCTGGCGGGCGCCGTCGACCTTGGTGCCGAAGACCCGGCGGAAGCTCTCGATGTCCTTCTCCGCCAGCAGCTTGTCCTCGATCACGCCCGCGGCGTAGACCACGCCGTCCAGGCGGCCGTGCTCGGCGTGGATCTCCTTGACCAGCTGGCGCAGCGCGTCGTGGTCGCGCACGTCCACCGAGTGGTAGCGGGCCTGGCTGCCCAGCGCGGTGAGCCCGTCCACAGTGGACTGAACTTCGCGCTGGGCCAGGATGCGGCTGGCGGTGCGCTCGATCTCGGCCGGGTTGCGCAGGCCCTGCTGGATCAGCGCGGCCCGCAGCTGGGTCTTGTCGGTGGCCGCCCTGGTGGCGGGGTCCTCGGCCTCGGTGGCGGGTGCGGTGCGGCCGACCAGTTCGATCCGGCAGCCGCTGGCCGCGGCGACGGTGGCGGCGAACTGGGCGGTGATGCCCCTGGCGCCGCCGACCAGCAGCACCACCGACTCGCGGTCCAGGCCGATCGCGCTGGCCTCGGTGGAGCCGTCCCCGGCAGGGCCCGCGCCCAGGCCGAGCGAGCCGAGCGGGGTGGCCACCATCTCCAGCGCCTGCCGCCCGCCGTCCCGGCGCAGCACCACCGGGTGCCGGTCGGAGGCGAGGATCTCGGCGAAGAGCGCGGCGGCCGGGTCGGTGTCGGTCTCCACCAGGCTGGCGTGGGTGTCCGGGTACTCGCGGGCGACGGTGCGGAACAGCCCGCGCAGCCCGGCGGCCCGGCCGAGCTGGCTCGGCGCGGCGGCGAGCAGCCAGCTGACGCCGCGCACCAGCGCGGACTGGAAGGCGGGGAAGGTCTCCGGCAGAACGGGAAGGTCGCCGTCGGCCAGCGCGTCCAGGAAGACCACGCCGTCGATCCGGCCGTCGGCCTCGGTGAGCACGCGGGCGGTGGACTCGATCCGGGCCTGCGCGCCGTTCTCCAGCAGCAGCGCGGAGAGCTCGTTCGCGCCGGTGCCGCCGAAGAGGATGAACCGCTTGCCCGCCAAGGTTTCCACGCCGACCGGGGCGGCGGAGGAGATGTCGACCGGGGTGAGCAGGAACCGCTTGGGCGCGATGCCGCCGGAGGCCGCGGGGACTGCCGCTGGGGCCACCGGAGCCGGGATCACGGCCACGGGTTCCGGCGTGGCGGCGGGAGCGCCGGACTTGGCCGCCAGCCAGCCCGCGATCGAGGCCGCGGTGCGGGCCTTGGCCAGGTCTTCCAGCTCAGCGTCGCCGAGGCTGGCCGCGTCCATCCCGTCACCGAGCTTGGCGGCCAGCTCACCGGCGATCTCGGTGCGCTTGATGGAGTCGATGGACAGGTCGGCTTCCAGGTCCAGGTCCGGCTCGATCATGTCGATCGGGTAGCCGGTCCGGTCGCTGATGATCTGCAACACGGTGTCCAGCAGTTCGGCCTCGCTCGGCCCACTGGCCGCGACCGGCGCGGGAGCAGCGGCCGGGGCCGGGGCGACCTTTCCGCCCAGCCAGGCCGAGATCGCCGCCGCGGTGCGGGCCTTGGCGAGGTCCTCCAGCTCGGCGTCGGACAGGCTGGCCGCGTCCATCCCACCACCCAGCTTGGCAGCCAGCTCACCGGCGATCTCGGTGCGCTTGATGGAGTCGATGGAGAGGTCGGCTTCCAGGTCGAGGTCGGGTTCGATCATGTCGATCGGGTAGCCGGTGCGGTCGCTGATGATCTGCAGCACGGTGCCCAGCACGTCCACAGTGGACGGAGCGGGCGCGGGAACCGGTGCGGCGACTGGTGCTACGACCGGGGCGGGCGCGGCGACCGGCTGCACCACCGGGGCGAGCGGGGCCTGCGCGACCGCTGGCAGCTGCTGGATCACCTGCGGCACCACGTGCTGGGTGCCGGGCGCGGTGCCGAAGTAGGTGAGCAGCACATCGCGCTGGGCGGCCAGGATCTCCCGGCTGGTCCGCAGGAACTCGCTGACCAGGGCGTCGTGCTGACCAGCTGGCTGGGGCTGCGGCTGGCTCATGGTGGTGGTCTCCAGGTGGACGCGGCGGGCCGGGGCCAGGCCGCCGGTGAGGTAGCCGCCGTCGGCGGTGCGCACGATGTGGCCGTCGATGGTCCAGCCGGCGCGCTTGGGCAGGGGGGTGGCCGAGACGTCGCGGGCGTCGCGGCCCTGGAACAGCCAGCCGGTGCGCAGGGACACCCCGGCGGTGGCCAGTTCGGCGAGTGCGCCGAGGAAGCCGCGCAGACCGCTGTCCGCGCTGGGCTCCACGGTGACCGTGGTGTGCGGCCGGTCGCCGAGGATGTCCTTGACCAGCCGGGAGAGCACCTTGCCCGGCCCGGCCTCGACGAAGACCCTGGCGCCGTCGGCGTACATGGCCTCGACCTGGTCGACGAAGCGCACCGGGGAGCCGATCTGCGCGGCCAGTTCGGCGCGCACGTCGGCGGCGTAGGGACTGGCGGTGCGGTTGGCCCACACCGGGATCTCCGGAGTGTGGATGTCCACAGTGGACAGGACCTGCGCGAACCGGTCGCCGGCCGCGGCGACCAGTGGGCTGTGGAAGGCGCAGGCCACCGGGATCGGCTTGGCGCTCAGGCCGGCCGCCTTCAGCTCGGCGACCGCCTTGCCGACGCCCTCGGTGGTGCCGGAGATGACGATCTGCTTGGGCGAGTTGTGGTTGGCCAGCACCACTTCGCCGCTGAGTCCGGCCTGCTCCAGGACCTCGATGACCGCGGGGGCTTGACCGGAGACCGCGGCCATGGTGCCCGGGTCGCCACCGGCGGCCTCGGCGGCGGCCAGGATCGACTCGGCGCGGGCGGCGGAGATCGCCAGCAGCGTGTCCGGGTCGATCGCGCCCGCCGCGGCCAGCGCGACCAGCTCGCCGTAGCTGTGCCCGGCCACCAGGTCGGCCCGCACGCCGAGCTTGCCGAGCAGCTGGTGCACGGCGAGTCCGGCGATGCCCAGCGCGGGCTGGGCGGTCCTGGTGTCACGCAGCCGGGCCTCGTTGTCCTTGGCCACCGCGGAGTCGAAGGCCGCCGGCGGGAACAGCAGGTCGGCGTACTTGTGGCCGCGCTGCAACAGGTGCTGCACCTCGGGGAAGGCCACGAACAGCTCGGCCAGCATCCCGGTGCGCTGGCTGCCCTGGCCGGGGAAGAGCAGGGCCAGCTTGCCGGATTCGGTGTGCCCGGCCAGGTAGACGCCCTCGGCCGGGTCGTGTTCCCCGGCGACCGCGCGGCGCAGCTGGCCGACCAGGCCGTCCAGGCTGTCCGCGACCACGGCCACCTGCACCGGTTCGGTGCGAGCGTCGGCGGTGCGGGCGGCGGTGCGCGCGAGGTCCCGCAGCCGCCAGGGGCGGCCGCCGGTGTCGTTGGCCGCGGCCAGTTCGAGGAGCTTCTCGATGGACTTGGCGGCCGCGCGCAGGTCGGCGCCGCGGAAGGTGAACAGCTCGGCGGGCCAGGCGTCCACGCTGTGCCGGGGGGCGGGCTGGTCGACCGCGGCGAGCACGGTGTGGAAGTTGGTGCCGCCGAAGCCGAACGCGCTCACCCCGGCGACCCGCTTGGCCGGTTCGGTGGCCCAGGGCCGGGCCGCGGTGTGGAAGACGAACGGGCTGGAGTCCTTGTCCCAGGCCGAGTTCGGCGTTTCCACGTGCAGGGTGGGCGGTTTGACGCCGGTGTGCAGCGCGAGCGCGGCCTTGATCAGCCCGGCCAGTCCCGCCGCGCACTTGGTGTGCCCGATCTGGGACTTCACCGAGCCGATCGCGCAGGTCCCCGGCTGGGCCCCGGCCTCGGTGAACATCGTGGTCAGGGTGGCCAGCTCGGTGCGGTCGCCGACCACGGTGCCGGTGCCGTGCGCCTCCACCAGGCCGACCTCGGCGGGGGAGAGGTGCGCGTTGGCGTAGGCCCGCTCCAGCGCCGCGCGCTGGCCCTCGGGGCGCGGGGCGGTGAGGCCGAGGGACTTGCCGTCGCTGGCCGAGCCGAGGCCCTTGACCACCGCGTAGATCTTGTCGCCGTCCCGCTGGGCGTCGGAAAGTCGTTTCAGCGCAACGCAGGCCACGCCTTCACCGAGGGCGATGCCGTCGGCGGTGGCGTCGAAGGTGCGGCTGCGGCCGGTGGCCGAGAGCGCGTGCACCGAGGCGAAGAGCAGGTAGTCGTTGATGCCGTTGTGCAGGTCCGCGCCGCCGCAGAGCACCAGGTCGCTGGTGCCGTTGACCAGTTCCTTGCAGGCCACGTCCAGCGCGGCCAGCGAGGAGGCGCAGGCGGCGTCCACGGTGTAGTTGGCGCCGCCGAGGTCGAGGCGGTTGGCGATGCGGCCGGAGATGACGTTGGCCAGCATGCCGGGGAAGGAGTCCTCGGTCAGCGGCGGCAGCTGGTCCACCAGTTCCTTCGGCAGGCTGTCCAGGTAGGCGGGCAGCACCGCGCGCAGGGTGGTGGCGTTGGACAGGTCGGAACCGGCCTCGGCGCCGAAGACCACCGAGGCGCGGGAGCGGTCGAACTCGCGGTCGCCGTCGTACCCGGCGTCCCGCAGCGCCCGGCGGGCCACCTCCAGTGCGAGCAGCTGCACCGGTTCGATGCTGGCCAGCGAGGTGGGCGGGATGCCGTAGCTGAGCGGGTCGAACGGGATCCGCGGCAGGAACCCGCCCCAGCGCGAGGGGGTGCGGTCGTTGATGTTCTTGCCGGTCGCGTCGGGGGAGTAGTAGGTGGCGGCGTCCCAGCGCTCGGCCGGGACCTCGGTGACCGCGTCCACGCCGCCGACGATGTTGGCCCAGAAGCTGGCCAGGTCGGGGGAGTCGGGGAAGACGCAGGCCATGCCGACGATGGCCACGTCCAGCGGCGGCGGCGCGACCGGCTGGGTGCGCGCGGCGGCCAGGCCGAGTCGCCGGCCGAGCAGTTCCCGTTGCGCGGCAAGGAACTCCGCCGCGTCGCCGGTGACCGACTCGTGCAGCGCGGCCACCGTGGTGACCTCATCGCGCAGCACCGCGACCTGACCGGCCATGAACAGGCCGTCGGCGAGCTGCTCGGTCTCGTCGGCGGCGACGAGGTCGTTGCCCTCGCGGCGGATGCCCTTGCTGGCGATGCGCAGGCGGCCGACGTTGAGGCTTTCCAGGTGCTCCCAGACCTCCCGGTCCGGCACGCCCTTGGCGGTCAGCTCGGCCTTGATCGCCTGGAAGCTGTCGGCGAACGGGCTGGTGACGCAGCGGGTGGCGTGGCCGGGGGCGGTCTCCAGCAGCTCGGTGCCCTCGGCGGCCAGCACCTGCTGCTGGAACAGGGGTTGCACCGCGCCGGCGCTGACCGCCTCCTGGGTGAACAGGTAGGCGGTGCCCATCAGCACGCCGATCCCGACGCCCTTGGCGGCCAGCGGCGCGGCCATCGCGGCGACCATGGCGGCCGAGCGCGCGTCGTGCACACCCCCGGCGAAGAGCACCTGGAGGTCGCCGCCGGTCTTGTTGCCCAGGTGGTCGAGCAGCACCGAGATCTGGGCTTCCCACAGGGCGAAGCTGGCGCGCGGGCCGACGTGCCCGCCGCATTCGCTGCCCTCGAAGATGAACCGGCGCGCGCCGGCCTCCACGAACTGCTTGAGCAGGCCGGGGGAGGGCACGTGCAGGAAGGTCGTGATGCCGACCTCCTCCAGCGCGGCGGCCTGCGAGGGGCGGCCACCGGCGATGATCGCGTGCGTGGGCCGCAGCTCGCGGATGACTTCCAGCTGCGCGGCCCTGGTGTCCTCCGGCGCGAACCCGAGCACGCCGACGCCCCACGGGCGCTCGCCCAGCGCGGCGGCGGTCTCGGTCATCATCCGCCGGGTCTGCTCCTTGCCCGCCAGGGCGAGTGCGACGAAGGGCAGGCCGCCGCCGGTGGCCACCTCGGCGGCGAAGGCGGCCTGGTCGCTGACCCTGGTCATCGGGCCCTGCGCGATGGGCAGCGGCACGCCGATGGCCTCGGCGAAGGCCGAACCGGGGCGCAGCACCGAGTCCAGGGCGTCCTGGGTGAGCGCGGCGGTGATCGCGTCGCGGACGGCGTGCACCACCCGGCCGGTGGTGCGGTAGCGCTCGGCGAAACGGGCGGCCAGGAAGATGTCCTGGCCCAGCTCCAGCGCGGGGGCCGGAGTGCGGCCCTTGCGGGCGAGCACCCGGCGGCCGTCGACGACGGCGGTCTCCGAGCCGTCCAGGGTGCGCAGGATGGCCGCGATGGTCTCCGGCAGCTCGGACTCCTCTAGCAGCGCGAGCTGGGTGTCCAGCACCACGCCGGTGGCGCCGCCGAGCACGGCCGCGGCCGCGGTGTGCGTGCCGATGCCGCCGGCCAGCCAGATCGGCAGGTCCAGGCCGGGGGTGGCGATGAGCTTCTGCAGCAGCACGAAGGAGCTGAGCTCGCCGACCAGCCCACCGGCCTCGTTGCCGCGGGCGATCAGCCCGGCGGCCCCGGCGGCGGCCGCGGCGCGGGCCTGCTCCACGGAGGTGATCTCTGCCAGCACGCGGTAGCGGGCGGCGATGTCAGCGAGTTGCCAAGAGCTGTCCCCGGTCAACACGACCGTGTCAACCTCGGTGGGGAGGTCGGCGGGGGTCAGCGCGCAGCCCGAGGGCACGCGCACACCGAAGGGACCGGACACCCAGCGCTGGGCGAGGGCGAGTGCTTCCCGAGTCGACCGGGCGCCGGTGCCGAGGTCGAGAACTCCGAGTCCGCCTGCTTGGCGGACCGCTGCGACGAGACGTGCGTTGGCCTCGCCGAAGGGGGTAACCCCGAGGACGAGCTCACGCCGTTCCGACTGCGCGGCCATGGAGCCTCCGTTGATCAACAACAACCTGTGGACGGGCAGGATCCAGCTAGTGACCCGATTGGCTGAATCGAAACGGGAAGCTAGCGGTGCAGGCAGTAATTCATCAACGGTTGAAATGTGGTCTTGAGTGGCCCTCAAGGGAAAATTGAGTGGCTCTCAAGTATTCGGCGCTCCCGCTTTGGCTCTCGGGTCCTGGTGTCTTCTTCAGCAATTCGGCACAAATGCCGTGTGCCTGAAGTCACTCAACCGGGCAAAGCCGCTGGCCGGGGTGTCACCCACTGTGTCCACCGCGGACGTCCCGCCCGGCGCCAGGCCGGGGCGCGCCCGCTGTTCACCGGCCGGATACGTCCACTGCACGTGGTGGTAATCGACGCTACGTGCGAGTTTGTTACCACCCTCGGGTGGGCGACGTGGGCCGCCCCGACTCCGCCAAGCGATCATGGGTCCCCCGCACGGGTGGTCCCGGGGGTGATCATGAACCCAGGGTGCTGTCGATCACCGAAAAAATGCCGGGTGATCTTTCGGCGCGTTAACCCGAGAACCGCGGGCGACCGGGGTACATTCTGCCCCGCCATTCCTCGGGAGGGCTGCCTTTAATGCTGCCGAAATCGGCCATCGACGTTTGCAGAGAACTGGAACCGCTTCAACAAGGTTGTTCTGGCACGGTTCAGACGCGGAGCTACCCAGGTAGCAGTGGATCTCCATACCTGGTAGTGCTCCGCCGCCGCCGCGTTGACCGTCCTGGCACACGACGGCGGCCGAGTTGTCAGCACCGGCCCGCCGAAATCTCCGGTTAACACTGACAGGTAACTTGCCTGTACGGCATGCGGTCATCCCGGCGAACGAAGGAGAGCCATGTCAGCACATGAGGTCGACGTCGTGGTGATCGGGCTCGGCCCCGGCGGCGAGCAGGTGGCCAGTCAGCTCGCCGGGGCCGGGCTGAGGGTACTGGGCGTGGAGCGCAGGCTGGTCGGCGGGGAGTGCCCGTACTACGGGTGCATCCCGACCAAGATGATGGTGCGCGCCGCCGAGGTGGTCGCCGAGGCGCGCCGGGTGCCGGAGCTGGCAGGGACCGCCACCGTGCTGCCGGACTGGTCCGCGGTCGCCGAGCGCATCCGCCGCGAGGCCACCGACAACTGGGACGACACGGTCGCGGTCCGCCGCCTCACCGACGCCGGCGCCGCCTTCCTGCGCGGCACCGGCAAGATCACCGGACCCGGCCGGGTCGAGGTCGTGGACGAGGACAACCAGACCCACCAGGTCACCGCGACCAAGGCCATCGTGCTCAACCCCGGCACCGAACCGCTGGTCCCGCCGATCCCCGGCCTGGCGGGCACCCCGTTCTGGACCAACCGCGAGGCCGTGCGCACCGAGTTCGTCCCCGACACCCTGGTGGTCCTCGGCGGCGGCGCCATCGGCCTGGAGTTCGCCCAGCTGTTCGCCCGCTTCGGCGCCGAGGTCAGCATCATCGAACCGCAGAACCACCTGGCCGCGGTGGAGGAACCCGAGGCAGCGGCCCTGCTGGCGGAGATCTTCGCCGACGAGGGCATCACCGTGCACACCGGCGCGGGCGCCGCCGCGGTCACCCACCAGAACAACGAGTTCCAGCTCGAACTGACCAACGGCACCACCGTCACCGGCACCCACCTCCTGGTCGCCACCGGCCGCCGCACTGATCTTGAGGCCCTCGGCCTGGGCACCCTGGGCCTGGACACCACCGCCCGCACCATCCCGACCGACGACCGCCTCAAGGTCGCTGATGGTGTGTGGGCGGTCGGCGACGTGGTCGGCCACGGTGCCTTCACCCACATGTCCATGTACCAGGCCGACATCGTCATCCGCGAGATCCTGGGCCGCCCCGGCCCCGCCGCGCGGTACCACGCCATCCCGAGGGTCACCTTCACCAACCCGGAGCTGGGTTCGGTCGGCCTGACCGAGAAGCAGGCGCGGGAACAGGGCCGCGACATCCGCACCGGCATCACCAAGCTGGAGCAGAGCTCCCGCGGCTTCGTGCACAAGGTCGGCAACCGGGGCCTGATCAAGGTCATCCTGGACACCAGCCAGAACACCCTCATCGGCGCCACCGCCATGGGCCCCGCCGGCGGCGAGATCCTGGGCGCCCTGGCCATGGCCGTGCACGCCCAGATCCCCCTGGAGACGCTGCAACAGTTCATCGGCGCCTACCCGACCTTCCACCGAGCCATCAGCGAAGCCATCAAAGACCTCGGCTAACGTGGAGGCGGCAACCCGCTGACCTGCACTTTGTGGACAACGTCAGCCGGGGCGGCACCCTGTGGATACGCTGGGAACCAAATCAGCCCTTCCCGCGTTGCGTGAACAATCGGAACGCGCGCCGCCCAGCCCCCCCACCACAGGAGCCGCCCCCACCGACCGGACCGAAGCCACCCACAGGATGCCGCGCCACGACGAGCCGCAGAGCCCGCCCCGAGCCGCAGAGCCAGCTCCCGAGCAGCGGAGTCCGCCCACCCCGGCCAGCCACGACGACAGGGCCGCGAGGGCAGCGGACCGCGATGGCAAGGAACGCGATGGCGAGCGACCGCGAGGGGCAAGAGACGGCGAGGGCAAGGGGCCGCGAGGGCAAGGGGCACGCCCCGGCCTGGCCCGCGCGCTAGAGCCCTCGCGTGGCCTGGCGTGGCCTGGCCTGCCGGAGCCCAGGCGTGGCCCGGAGTGCCGGAAGCCCCGCGTGGCCCGCAGCGTTGGAGCCCCCGCGTGGGCTGGCGTGCTGGCGGCGGCCGAGCGGGCCTAGCCGCAGACCGCCCCGGTGCTCGCCGACCCGACCAGCCTGGCGTACTTGGCCAGCACACCCCGCGCGTACCCGTGCTGCCGCGGCTGCCACCCCACCCGCCGGGCGGCCAGCTCCTCCTCGGTCACCGACAGGTCCAGGCGGCCCTCGGCCACGTCCAGGCGGATCCGGTCGCCGTCGCGGATGAAGGCGATCGGGCCGCCGTCGACCGCTTCCGGCGCCACGTGGCCGACGCACAGGCCCGTGGTGCCGCCGGAGAAGCGGCCGTCGGTCAGCAGCAGCACGTCCTTGCCCAGGCCCGCGCCCTTGATCGCGCCGGTGATGGCCAGCATCTCGCGCATGCCGGGGCCGCCCTTGGGGCCCTCGTACCTGATCACCACCACGTCGCCCGCGGTGATGGTGCCGTTTTCCAGGGCGTCCATGGCGGCGCGTTCGCCCTCGAAGACGCGGGCGGTGCCCTCGAAGACGGTTTCGTCGAAGCCCGCGGACTTCACCACCGCGCCGTCGGGGGCCAGGGTGCCGCGCAGGATGGTGATGCCGCCGGTGGGGTGGATGGGGTTGGCCAAGGCGCGGATGACCTGGCCGTCGGGGGCGGGGGCGTTGAGCTCGGCCAGGTTCTCGGCCATGGTGCGGCCGGTGACGGTGAGCGCGTCGCCGTTGAGCAGGCCCGCTTCCAGCAGGAGCTTGAGCACCACCGGGATGCCGCCGATGCGGTCCACGTCGTACATCACGTGTCGCCCGAACGGCTTGAGGTCGCCCAGGTGGGGAACTTTCGCGCCGATGCGGGTGAAGTCGTCCAGGGTCAGCTCGACCTCGGCCTCGTGCGCGATGGCCAGCAGGTGCAGCACCGCGTTGGTGGAGCCGCCGAGGGCCATCACCACCGCGATGGCGTTGTCGAACGCGGGCTTGGTCAGGATGTCGCGGGCGGTGATGCCCCGCCGGAGCAGCTCCACCACCGCCTCGCCGGAGCGGCGGGCGTAGCCGTCCCGCCGCCGGTCCACCGCGGGGGGCGCGGCCGAGCCCGGCAGTGACATGCCGAGGGCCTCGGCCGCGCTGGCCATGGTGTTCGCGGTGTACATGCCGCCACAGGCGCCCTCGGTCGGGCACACCGCGCGTTCGATCGCGTCCACGTCCGCGCGGCTCATCAGCCCGCGCGCGCACGCCCCGACCGCCTCGAAGGCGTCGATCAGGGTCACCTCGCGCTCGGTGCCGTCGGACATGGTGGCCCGGCCCGGCATGATCGAGCCCGCGTACAGGAACACCGCGGCCAGGTCCAGCCGCGCCGCGGCCATCAGCATCCCCGGCAGCGACTTGTCGCACCCGGCCAGCAGCACCGAGCCGTCCAGCCGCTCGGCGCCCATCACCGTCTCCACCGAGTCCGCGATCACCTCCCGGGACACCAGCGAGAAGTGCATGCCCTCGTGGCCCATGGAGATCCCGTCGGAGACCGAGATCGTGCCGAACTGCAACGGGAAACCCTCGGCCGCGTGCACGCCCTCCTTGACCGCCGCGGCCAATCTGTCCAGTGACAAGTTGCAGGGGGTGATCTCGTTCCAGGAGGAGGCGACCCCGATCTGCGGCTTC
This sequence comes from Crossiella sp. CA-258035, assembly GCF_030064675.1. Classification (GTDB taxonomy): domain Bacteria; phylum Actinomycetota; class Actinomycetes; order Mycobacteriales; family Pseudonocardiaceae; genus Crossiella. Next base: position 6,308,360 of record NZ_CP116413.1, on the reverse strand, counting down.
TCCCAGTCCGCGTCGGAGAAGCCCACGGCGCGCAGCATGCCGCGCGCGGCCGCCCGTTCCAGACCATCGGTGACATCCCGGCTGCGCGGTTTCAGATCGGCCATGTCCGCCGACGCTACTCGCGCTCACCCCGCCTCGCGCGTCCTCACGCCAGCTGTTCCACGCGGAACTCCTCCCGCTCCGCCTCGCCCTCGCGCCAGGCCCGCCAGCGCCGCCCGTCCTCCTCGAACCGGACGAACCCGGCGGAGAGCACGTCGAAGGCGAAGCAGTGGTACGGCTCCGGCGGACGCCACGCGAGCCGGGCGAAGATCGCCTCCTCGTAGACCGCCTTGGCCGGGCCGGTCAGCTCGACCACCCGTCCGTAGATCTTCACATCGCCCAGCGGGTTCTCCTTGCCCGGCGGCAGCGAGTGCGCCGTGACCCGCGGATCCCGCAGCAGGTCGGCGAGCTTGGTCGACGGGGTCATCATGCCGACGCAGAAGTCGGCCCCGGTGAAGTCGCACTCCACCGCGCTGATCCGCGGCGACCCGTCCCGCCGCACCGTGCCCAGCAACACCAGCTGGTCCTGCTCGAACCGCTCTCTGGCCAGCCCCGCCAGTACCGGGGCCGCCTGCTCGAAGTCCTGCCATCGCATGCCCGCCATGCTGCCGCCGATACCTGACAGAACACGGCAGGAATGTGGTGCAGACTTCAGTGGTGCGCGCCTCCCGACTGCTGTCGCTGCTCCTGCTGCTCCAGACCAGGGGCCGGCTCACCGCGCAGGAGCTGGCCGAGGAGCTGGACGTCTCGGTCCGCACCGTCTACCGCGACGTGGAGTCGCTGAGCAGCGCGGGCGTCCCGGTCTACGCCGACCGCGGCCCGGCGGGCGGCTACCAGCTGCTGGACGGCTACCGCACCCGCCTCACCGGCCTGACCAGCACCGAGGCCGGCGCGCTCGCCCTGGCCGGGCTGCCGGAGCAGGCCGCCGAACTGGGCCTGGGCACCGTGCTGGCCGCCGCCCGCCTCAAGCTCGACGCCGCCCTGCCGCCCAGCCTGCGCGAGGGCGCCCACCACGTCCGCGACCGCTTCCACCTGGACGCCCCCGGCTGGTTCGCCGACGCCGACCGCCCGCCGCACCTGCAGGCGCTGGCCACCGCGGTCTGGGAGCAACGCCCGGTCAAGATCACCTACCGCCGCTACCGCCAGCCCGACCGCGAGTCCGTGGTGCACCCGCTCGGCCTGGTGCTCAAGGCGGGCACCTGGTACCTGGTCGCCGAGGCCGACCGGGTGCGCACCTACCGCGCCAACCGGATCAGCGCCGCCGAGGTCCAGGACACCCCGTTCACCCGCCCGCCCGAGTTCGACCTCAGCGACTACTGGCAGCAGTGGTCAGCCGAGTTCCAGTCCACTGTGTACAAAGGTGAGGCCCGGATCCGGGTGTCTCCCAAGGCGATGCGCGGGATCTTCACCGCGGGCCCGGTGGTGGCCGCGAAGGTCCGCGGCACCGAACCGGGCCCGGACGGCTGGCGCGAGGTGGTGGTCCCGATCGAGACCCACGAGATCGCCCAGTCCGACTTCCTGCGCTACGGCCCGGAAATCGAGGTCCTGGAACCCGCGGAGCTCCGCGAGTCCATCGCCAGGGCCGCCGAGGAGATGGTCACGCGGTACCGGGGCGGCGGGCGATGAGCTCGATCTCCACCGCGGCCCCCAGCGGCAGCCCCGCCACGCCGATGGTGGTGCGCGCCGGGAACGGCTCGGCGAACTGCTCGGCGTAGACCGCGTTCATCTCGGCGAAATCGGCCATGTCGGTCAGGAACACGGTGCACTTCACCACATCGTCCGGGGTCAGCCCGGCGGCGGCCAGCACCGCGAACAGGTTCGCGAAGCACTGCCGGGTCTGCTCGCCGACCGAGCCTTGGACGAGCTTCCCGTCCGGGCCGATCGGGGTCTGGCCGGACAGGTGGACGAACGGATCGGCGTCCACGGCGTGCGAATACGGCCCGACGGCCACGGCTCCTGGAGCGTTGACGGCTTTCCTCATGCCGCCAGCCTGTCACCGTCTCCCGTGTGCTCGTAGCGATTTCGCCAGCAGTTGCTGAGTCGCGTCGTCCTCGCGGATGTCCGCGACCCACATCAGGTCGCGGAGGTAGCGCAGGCTCAGCTCGTCGCGGTACCGGTCGAACGGCATGAGCCCGAGTTGCTTCAGCAGGTCACAGCCACTCGGCAACAATATCGCGAGCACGCGCTGGGCCTCGGCCAGGCGGTAGTTCTCCCGTACCGCCCTGAGCACCACGCTTGCGTTCCGGCACGGGTGCTGGCCTCGGATGTCAGCGAGCTGAACTGAGGACATACAACGAAGAACGTGTTCGGTGACGCCGTGGTGCGGACCGGTGATCCGGGCGATCTGGGCGAAGCGCGGCAAAGGTTCTCGACCGTCGGCGATCAGCGCACGCAGCGGTGAGATCTCGCTGGCGACCTGGTTCGCGATGGCGACCCGGACCCTGGCCAGTTCGCGACGGTTGTCGTCGACCACTAGCCGGGCGAGTTCGTCGAACGTGCCTTGCGGCAGGGAGAACAGCGGCCCGGGCAGGTCGGTCAACGCCCATCGGCACAGCCACCACGCCTCGGTCGCACTCGCGAAGCTGGCCAGCGCCACCGCGGTTTCGGCGTACAGCGGCCGAGCGTGGTACGTCGACAGGGTGGTGAGGTGTTTCAGCAACTGGGTGCGTTCCCGCGTGGTTCCCGGCGCGGCCAAGGCGTTGAGCACCGGCGCGGCCCAGGGCGCGCCGGCCATGATGGACCGGGCAATGCTGTCGACACCGTGGTGCTGGAGCAACCAGTCCAGTGCGACCGGTTCAGCTCGGGCACAGAACTCGACGAGGGCGCTGGCCTCGGCACGGCTGACCGCGGTGACGCAGGCGGCCAGCCGGAGCACGTTCGGCTTGGGCAAGGTGTGCGGGGAGTCGCGCAGCAGCGGCAGTGCGGCGTAGACGTGTTCCGGCGGCCGGGAATCGTGGACGAGCTCCTTGGCGGGCCAGTCCGAGTCGGTCAGCAGGCTCGGTTCGGCGCGGGCTCGCAGCACGGTGAACCGACCGCTGAGGTCGATGCCTTCCTGTTGCAGGCTGCGCTCGATGTAGTCGAGCATCCGGCGTTCCGGATCGGCTTCCACCGTGGGAATCCCGGCCAGGCCCAAGGTCAGGTGGTCGGCGAGTGCGCTGGCCGCGTTGAACACGGTGTGCAGGCGGCCGGTGGCCTGCGGGGTGCGGAACTCCTGCTGCAACCGCAACGTGATCGTCGTCCCCTCCCGGGTGGCGATCTGGATTCCGGCGATCGCGCTGAGCGCCTCCCAGGAGAAGCAGGTCCGCCACAGGTGGGTCAGCTGGTCCCAGGGGCGCTGGGCTTCGGGGCCGATCAGGGTTTCGGGCAGCTTGTACTCGCCGTCGGAGAGGGCGGCGCGCAGCAGCACCAGGTTGAGGCTGTACAGCGCGAGGCGCTCCAGCAACGGCTTGCGGGCCAGCGGGGAGTCGCCGGGGGTGGGCAGGAAGGCGTCCGTGCTGTAGAGGACGCCGTGCAGCTGGTGGTGGGTGAGGACGTCCAGCGCCTCGATGTCGGCGGGGGTGACGCGGTGCCGGGCCCACTCGCGCAGTAGTTGCAGCAGCATGGGGCGGGTGTGCAGCGGGGCGTGGGTGAGGCAGGCGAACCAGTCGCCGGAGAGGCGGGCGCGATCCGGGTCGCCGCCCAGGGAGCGGACGGTCGCGGTTTCGCGGATCACCTGGCGCAGCAGGAAGTCGGCGGCCAGGAACTCGCCGAAGGTGTTGTGCAGGAACTCGTACGCCTTGGCGTTCTCGACCTGGCCGCGGGACTCGTGGATGAAGAAGAAGCTGCCCACCAGCAGCTCGGCCTGGGAGAGGCGTCTGCCGCCGCCCTCGGGCATGGTCCTGGAGCGGTTGAAGTAGGCCAGGTCCGCGTTCAGGTCCTGGGCGAGGATGTGCACCGCATGCCGGTTGAACATGCCGATCGCGGCCACACCAAGGCTTTCCACGTCCGCTTCGACCATTGTGGACAGATCATCGGCGCAGCGGTCGGCCGGGTCCTTGGCGCGTTCGCGGCGGACGAACTCGGTGATGAGGCTGTGGTACAGCTGGGTCCGGTCCAGCTCGGTGGCGGCGGCCAGTGGTCGCACGGTGGCGTCGTAGATGGCCAGCATGAGCAGCAGCAGCGGTTGCTCGGCCAGTTCGACCAGGGCGGGGGAGCCGGGCACCTGGAACCGGCGGGCGTTGTGCTCGTTCCAGATCCGGGCCCAGGTCTCCCGGCGCGGCGCGTCGAACTCCAGCAGCCGCAGCACGGTGCTGCCCGGCGGCACCGCGGCCTTGTCGATCAGGGTGATCCGGCTGGTCACCAGGACCCGCAGCGGGCGGCCGTGCCGGGCCTCGCGGACCTGGAAGCCGTGCACGCGGGAGAGGTAGTCGGCGAAGACCTTTCCGTTGGCCTGCAACAGTTCGTCGTAGCCATCCAGGATCACCAGCGGTGGACTGTCCACTCTGGACTCAGCGAGGTCCGGCCACGGCTGGGTCAGGCCGGTGTCCCGCTTGAGCTGGAGCTCCAACTGGTCCTGCAGGTCCTGTTCCGGGTCGATGTCGCGCAGCTCCACCCGCACCACGGTGAACGCGGGCGCGGCCAGCCGGGCGGCGAGCACCTCGGTCAGCAGTGACTTGCCGGAACCCGGGTGGCCGAGCACGAGCAGCGGGTGCTCGGTGCTGTGCGGGGAACCCAGGTAGCGCAACAGGAAGTCGCCGAGATCCGACCGCACCGCGGCCGCCGCCCAGGACGGCTCGTGTTCGAGCCGGTCGCCGTTGCCGCAGCGGAGCACCTTGAACGCCTGTGGCACGAAGGCATCCGCCTTGGCCGGGTAGGTCAGCCCGTCGTGCGCGCCGTCGCCGAAGACCGGCGCGGCCAGCTTGTCCGCGTACTCCGCGGACAGCGCCGTGGCCACCCGGTCCGCGCGGGCCGCCGGGGTCATCGCCTCGACGGTGGCCGCCAGTGCGCGCAACCCCAGGTCGATGCCCTCGGCGCGGGCGTGGTCCCGCCGCATGGTCCACGCGCAGAACTCCGGACTGCTCGTCATCAGGCGCAGCAGCTGCGCCTGGTAGACCTCCTCGGCCGCCTCGGTGGCCCGCCGGATGCCCTCCGACAGCTCCCGCTGCCGCGCTCCCGGCACCCGTTCCCGCACCGCCAGACCCTGGGCGAAGACCATGAACTGGGTGCTCAGCAGCTGGTGGTAGGCCTGGCGCTGCGCGGTGGAGAGCACCGGATCAACCGGGTGCGGCAGGGACAGCGTCACCCGGTCGCCGGCACTGGCGCCGGCGAGCTGGAGCCGGTCCGCCTCGGTCAGCGCCACCTCGGCCAGGAACTCGGGCAGCTCGGCCTCCAGCGCGTCGAAGAAGGCGGTGAAGGTGATCAGGTAGTTCGCCGCGGCCATCCGCCGCGCCCGCGCCAGGAAGTTCCCCTCGCCCCGCCCGAGCAGCTTGCGCGCCACCACCTGCCCCAGCTTGCTGACCTCGTTCTTCGCCCCGAGCAGCGACAACGCCCCCGGCGTCACCGCCACCCCGAGCGCCAGCAGCCCGACCGCGGCCAGCCGGTCCACCGCCTCCACCGCCTTGCTGTCCCCCGCCTGCCGCACCAGCTTCTGAACCTGGGCGAAGGTGATCGCGGTAGCACTGTCCGACCCCATGGCAGGGGTGTCGCGGAACGTGGCCGATTGGTTACCGGTGGTCCCGGACAGCCGAGCGCGCGGGCGGTGCGGCACACCGGAAGAAGTACCGTGGTGGTGGAGCTGATGCACTCTGCCGGTGCATGGACCCGGGCGGAACCCCTCATTACGGTGGCTCCCGACCAGGCGCAACATGGATACAAAGGGGTCAGGATGGCTGTCGTGCGCAGGATCGTCGAGCTCGTCGATCCGGACGGGAACACGATCGGGGAGACCTCGGTCGAAGAGGCGCACACGCCGCCCGGCCGGTTGCACCGGGCGTTCTCGGTGATGCTGTTCGACGAGGACGACCGGGTGCTGCTGCAGCAGCGGGCGCTGACCAAGAACCGGTTCCCCGGGCTGTGGGCCAACACCTGCTGCTCGCACCCGCTGGCCGGGGAGGACATCGCGCTCTCGGCGATCAAGCGGGTGGACGAGGAGCTGCACCTGCGGATCGAGGAGCTGCGCGAGGTGGGCGCGTTCACCTACCAGGCACTGGACGGGCACGGGGCCGCCGAGCACGAGTTCGACCACGTGCTGATCGGCAAGATCGGCGCCGACGCGCACCTCACCGCCAAGCCGGAGGCGGATGAGATCGAGCAGCTCAAGTGGGTGCAGTACAGCGAGCTGGTCGCCGACCACGAGGCGAACCCGGAGCGTTACGCGCCGTGGGTTCCCGGTGTCGTCCGGCTGATCGAGGCGGCTCGCGCCACCAGTTGACGCGGACCCGCCCGCGGGCGGGAAGCAGACGGCCGGCGCGCCGGGAGAGGGCAACCTCCCGGCGCGCCGGCCGTTTCCGGTCAGGTGCGGAGTTGTTCGTGCATGAGCAGGAAGGCGCCCAGGCCGTGTAGGTCGTTGGTGTTGCGTTTGCGGGCGTAGTAGTAGTTGAGGTCGCCGACGTTGGTGCCCTCGGAGATGTCGTGGATGTTGGTCAGGCCGTCGGCGCCGGTCTTGACCTTGGCCAGGACGCCTTGGTAGCCGCGGTCGGCGACGCGCTGGTAGGTGCGGGGGAGGTAGCCGCGCTGGACGGCCGCGTCGATCATCAGGGTGTACATGGACGAGGCCGAGGTCTCGGTCCAGTTGTCCGGGTCGTCACCCCGGTCGACCACCTGGAACCAGCGGCCGGTGCGGCGGTCCTGGTAGCGGGCCAGGCCCTTGGCCAGGTGTTGCACGAAGCCGATGATCTGCTGGCGGCGCGGGTGGTCCTTGGGCAGCATGTCCAGGATCTCGATGTAGGTGATGGCCGACCAGCCGAAGGCGCGGGCCCAGAAGAAGCTCGAGGTTCCGGTGTCCGGCTTGGGTTTCGGGTCCCACGGGGCGTCCCGGTCGCCGTCGTAGGCGTGCCACATCAACCCGTTGCCGGCCTTGAGGCGGTTGAAGTAGGTGACCAGGTTCCTGGTGACCTCCTCGGTGGCGTACTGCTCGTCGCCGTAGGCCTGGCCGTAGCGCATCAGGAACGGCTGGGCCATGAACACCCCGTCCGCCCACAGCTCGTTGGTCTTGCTGGTGGCGTGCCACATGCCGCCGTCGGGGGTGCGCGGGTAGGTGGTGATGCGGGTGCGGATCTGGTCGGCCGCGGCCTTGTAGCGCGGGTCGCCGGTCTCCTTGTGCAGGAAGATCAGGATGTTGCCCGGCTGCATCGCGTCCAGGTTGTTGAAGCTGTGGTTGACGTGCCCGTTGGCGTCGACGTGGTAGTCGGCCCACTTCTTGATGTAGGCCAGGTACTTCGGGTCCTTCAACCGCTGGTAGACCTTGTACATCCCGTAGAGGAACAGGCCTCTGGTGTAGCCCCAGCCGCCGATGGTCTGCGGGTCCGGGTTGCGCGCGATGGTCGAGTCGACCACGGCCTTGGACCAGTCGGTGGCGGGCGGGGCGGCTTGGGCCATGGGCGTGGTCACCGACAGGGTGAGGGCGCCCGCGGTGGCCACGGCGGTGGCCACCCGCGTCAGCAGGTTCACACATCCTCCTACGTGCGTTGGGACAACTGCTCGGGTGGACATGGGGGCCTTCCGTCTCAGGGGAAGGTGAGCACCAGGTGGCTGATGCCGTTGCGGGGGTTGAGCTTCACCACGGTGCCGCCGAACGGGCCGGTGGTCGTGGTCCAGCCGGACGCCCTGCCGCGCAGCTCGTCCACAGTGGACTTCTCGGCCGGTTCTCCGTCCAGGTGGGCGGCACGCAGGCCGGGGACGCCGGGCAGGGTCAGCTGGGTCTCGGCCGGGGCGTCGCGCAGTGAGATCACCAGGTGCCTGCCGAGGCGGTGGCTGGTGAGCTTGCCGCCGTAGGGGTTCTCGGCGCGGGCGCCGCCGTCCGGTCCGACCAGCCAGCCCGCGCGGTCCCTGCGGTCCAGGTCGTTGGCGCCCCACGGCTTGGCCCACACCTGTGGTCCGCGCTGGTTGAACCCGATCGCCGAACCGGCCCGCAGGTACAGCGGGAACTCGTCCACAGTGGACTCCCGGGTGATGGTCCGCCCGCCGGTCACCGTCTGGCCGCTGTGCAGGTCGATCCAGTCCCCCTTGGGCAGCCACACCGGCACCGGCGTCGGCCTGCCCGCCGCGCCGTCGGCCTCGGCGCGGTCCGCGGTCACCGGCGCGGCCAGCAGGTCCGGTCCGACCATGAACTGCTGGTCAGCGGCCCAGGCGGCCTCCTCGCGCGGGAAGTCGAAGGGCATCGGCCGGGTGATCGGCACCCCGGTGGCCGCGGCCTGGCGGGCCTGCTCGTACAGGTAGGGGAACAGCTCGTAGTGCAGCACCGCGGCATCGCGGAACCGGCGCAGGGTCTCGGCGTCGTAGAGCCAGGGGGTGGCGTTGCGGCCCGGTCCGCCGACCTGGAAGACCGGGGACACCGCGGACAGTTGCGCCCACCGGACGAACAGCGCGGGCGTCGGCGAGTCCGGCGCGATCCGCCGGTAGCCGCCGGTGTCCGAACCCCACACCGGGTGCCCGGTCAGCCCGTTGGTGATGCCGCGCCGCAGGGTCAGCCGCAGCCCGTCAAAGCTCATGTCCGCATCCGCCATCCACGCCCCGCGCAGGATCGCGGGCATGCCGTCGTAGCCGGCGCGGAAGAGCATCGTGTAGTCGTCCCCGTGGACCTTCTTCAGCGCGCGGGCCACGGATTCGGCGTACAGCAACGGATACCGGTTGTGCAGCAGGCGGCCGGGGCCACCGGCGAAGCTGGACTCCTCGAAGTTGTGCTCCTCGCCGCGGTCGCCCTTGACCATGTTCACCCCGAGCCGGAAGACCTGTTCCAGCTTGGCCTCGTAGTGCGCGCGGGTGGCCGGGTTGGTCAGGTCCAGGTCGAGCACGTTGGTGCGGTCGGACTGCACGAAGGAGTTCGGCGGGTAGTCGTGCGGACAGGGCTTGCCGTCGGACTGCTTGGCCAGGAACGGTGCCACCCACACGCCCAGGTTCACCCCGCGCCGCTTCAACTCGGCGATCATGCCCTTGGCGTCGGGGAAGACCTGGTTGTCGAAGCTGAGCGCGCCGATGCAGGCATAGGTCGGCCGCGCGCCTGCCGGGCCCTGCTCCCACGGGTTGTCGATCCACACCGTGTCCAGCGGCAGGTCGTTCTTCTGGAACTGCACCGCGTCCTCGACCACCTCGCTCTGGTGGCTGTACTTGTCCCGCCACTTCATCAGCGCGAACTGCCGGGGCGGCGGCAGCGTGGGCAGCCCGGCGCGCTGGAAGTAGGACCGGGTCACCTGGGCCGGGGAGCCGCCGTAGACCTCGTAGGAGAGGTGGTCGTCCTTGAAGCACAGCTGGATCCGGTCCTGCTGCCCAAAAACCACCGGGCAGGGCGCGGGCTTGTCCTCGCAGTGGGTGTCCGGTCTCGCGCCGGGGAAGGCGATCCGGCCGATCGCGGTGGTGTCCGGGTAGACCGCGTAGCCGTGCGAGCTGAGGAAGAACGGGGTCGGCGCGCCGTTCTTGTTGCACCGGCCGAAGTTGCTCGCGCCGACGAAGACCGCCTTGTTCAGCAGCACCTGGCCGCGCAGGTCGACGAACATGGTGTGCGCGCCGCCGCCGAGGTAGTGCTCGGCCGGTGAGCCGACCAGGGCCTCCGACACGCGGACGACGCCGGTGGCCGGGGTGAAGGTCCAGTCCACCCGCAGTCCGCGCGGGGTGCGCGCGAGCTCCACGGTGGCGGTGCGGCCCGGCTCGGTGGTGGCCACGGTGTAGCGCGCCCCGGCGGCGGTGGCCTGGTGGCGCTGGAGGTCGGTGAGGTGGTGCGCCGCGCCGTCGGCGAGCTGGTAGGCCATCCGGGCGGCCGGGTCGGGCAGCTGCGCGGTCAGCTGCCGGTGGCCCTGCTGGAAGCTCAGCCGGAACGGACGCTGCTCGGCCCGCCAGCCCGGCGGCGCGGCGGTCTCCAGCTCAGGACCGGGAACGGACAGGCCGGGGCCGGAGGCCGCGTCCGCCACGCCGGTGCAGGCCAGCGTCACCGCCAGCGCCGCGCCGAGCACTACCGGTCGCCGGAGACCCCGCCGTCTGGATGCCATCGAAGCTCCTCAACGCACGACACCGTGCTGCTCAGTCGGAAAGCGATTCCCTCCGAATGGCGGTCCGGGGCGGTGTGGGGGCGAACACACCTTATCCTCCGATGTCTGGTGGTCAAGACGGCCAGAAGTAGGCCGCTGACGAACGATGTGGGCCGTTCGGCGGCTAAGTGACCCGATGTTTTCACGTGGGTGAACCGACGGGCGTCATTCGTTCGTGCGGATAGACAAAGATCACCGGCAATCCGATGCAACCTCCGTGCAGGCTCGTGCGCCCTTACGGGTAGACAGTGCACTGAACGGGTGAGCAGGCTGTGGAGAGGGGAGTGCGTTCCGTGTTGGTCGCACGAGCGACGGGGATACTGAAACTCATCGGGCTGTGCGTGGTGGCCGGTTTGGTGGTCGCCGCGATCGCCTTCCCCGTCGTGGGCGGGGCGGGGCTGCTGTCGAACCGGGCCAGTGAGACGGTCGACCAGTACTCCGCCGAGCTGGCCCAGGCCGACCCGCCGCTGCTCACCACGATCACCGACAGCAAGAACAAGCCGATCGCCTACCTCTACGACCAGGACCGGGAACTGGTCGACAGCGCGGGCATCTCGCAGAACATGAAGGCGGCCATGGTCGCCATCGAGGACCACCGCTTCGAAGAGCACAACGGCGTGGACTGGAAGGGCACCATGCGCGCCATGGTCAAGGGCGTGCTCGGCCAGCGGGTCGAGGGCGGCTCCTCGATCACCCAGCAGTACGTGAAGAACTACCTCGCCTACGTGGTCGCCAAGACCGACATCGAGCGGGAGAAGGCCAGCGAGGTCACCGCCGCCCGCAAGCTGCGCGAGGTGCGCATCGCGCTGCAGCTGGAGCGCACGCTGAGCAAGGACGAGATCCTCACCCGCTACCTCAACGTGGTGCCCTTCGGCGGCCAGATCTACGGCATCAAGTCCGCCTCCCGGCACTACTTCGACAAGCTGCCCAAGGACCTCACCGTGCCCGAGGCCGCCTACCTGGCCGGTCTGGTGAACAAGCCCTCCCGGCTCGGCTCGGAGAACCCGGAGGAGGCCAAGAAGCGGCGCGACCACGTGCTCAAGCGGATGGCCGACACCGGCGCGCTGTCCAAGGACCAGGCGCAGGCGCAGGAGCTCTACCGCAAGTTCCAGGAGGAGCCGCTCAACTTCGCGCTGGTCAAGCGCCGCCCGAACGACTGCGTGAGCGCGGACAACGGGCAGACCAACGGCTACTTCTGCGACTACGTGGTCGACTACCTGGCCAAGCACGGCCTCAACAAGGACAAGCTCAAGCGCGGCGGCTACACCATCCAGACCACCCTGGACCAGGGCGCCAACGACGCGGTCAAGGCCGCGGCCGAGGGCGAGGTCAGCAAGAACACCGACGGCGTGGCCAACGCGATGGCCGTGGTCGAGCCGGGCAAGGACAAGCACCGGGTGCGCGCGCTGGGCGCCAACCGGGACTACGGCAACGACAAGGGCAAGAACCAGACCTCGTTCAACCTGCCCGCCGACGTCAGCCGGTTCGGCGCCGGGTCGATCTTCAAGATCTTCACCGCGGCCGCGGCCATGGAGGAGGGCAAGACCGGGGTCAACCGCACGGTCAACGTGCCCAACACCTACACCTCCTCGATCTACAAGAACGGCGGCAAGGCCTACACGGTGAAGAACGCCAGCGAGGGCGGCGACACCCAGATGACCTTGCAGAGCGCGCTCGCGCACTCCCCGAACACCGGGTTCGTCATCCTGGAGGAGCAGGCCGGGCTGGACAGCGTGGTGGACATGTCGGTGCGGATGGGCCTGCGGGACAGCATGAAGTCGGTCAACCGCGGCGGCTCCAAGATCAACCCCGAGGCCAAGGACGCCTCGCTGCGCATCGCGCAGGACAAGTGGGTCAAGGACAACAAGGTCGGCTCCTTCACCCTGGGCGTGACCGTGGTCAGCGTGCTGGAGCTGGCCAACGTCGGCGCGACCATCACCAGCGGCGGCACCTGGTGCCCGCCCACCCCGATCGAGAAGGTCCTCGACCGCAACGGCAAGCCGGTGGACATCAAGGAAGCGGCCTGCGAGCAGGCCATCGACGCCGGTCTGGCCGGGGCGCTGGCGCAGGGGCTGAGCAAGGACACCACCGAGGGCACCGCGGCCAAGGCCGCCCGGGACTCCGGCTGGAGCCGGCCGATGATCGGCAAGACCGGCACCACGCAGAACCACCAGTCCGCCGGGTTCGTCGGGGCCACCCCGAACTTCTCCGGCGCGGTGCTCACCTTCTCCGACAGCCCCACCCCGAAGCCGATCTGCGACGGCGCCCAGCCCCGGCTGTGCCCCAGCGGCAACATCTACGGCGGCAAGGTGCCGGCCCGCACCTGGTTCGAGGCGATGAAGCCCATTCACCAGGGTCAGGAGACCAGGCAGCTCCCGCAGGGGGACGGCCAGTACATGTGAGGCGGACTTACCACCGGCGAACCCGCGGTGCCAGTGCCGAATGGCCGTATTTTTCGCCGGTTGGGGACAGCTGAGTAAATAACTCAATAAGTCGTCGCGGCCCGTATTCAGTGCAGTACCTCGGGTCGCGACTACTTGTCTGTCCAGCGGTTTTGTCTCACCCGAACGTCGCAACACAAACCAACTTCTGTCGGGTGATGAATTAGTAAACCGTCGTTACTGTCCGCATCACGGCTCGGATCACGCATGTCCGAGGTCACCCCTGCATTTCGCTGGAGGTAGTCGATGCGGCGAAGGAGTCGCGTTTTCCTGGTGGCCATCACCGCCAGTTCACTGGTCTTGAGCGCGGGCGCGATGAGCGCGAACGGCGCGGCCGAGGACGAGCAGGTCCGCATGGTCGGCGCGGACAAGTTCACCATCAGCCTGGACGGCGGCCGCACCTGGAGCAGGGAGCTGCCGCAGGCCAGCCAGATCCGGCTGGCCAACCGCAGCTTCGACCCGACCACCCAGGCCGGGACCGCGACGCCGGAGGACCTGCGGGCCCGCCAGGGCGGGGCCTACCTGGTGCAGTTCAAGGCCGCGCCGCTGGACGCCCAGCGCCGTGAGCTGGCCAGGCTGGGCGCGCGCGTCGGCGCGTTCATCCCCGACTACGCCTACGTGGTGCGGATGAGCCCGGCCACCAAGGAGCGGGTGGCCAAGCTCGGCTACGTCCGCTGGGTCGGCGCCTACCAGCCCGGCGACAAGCTGGCCCCGGCCGCCATCGCCGAGACCAGGACCGTGCGCTACGTGGTGACCCTGGTCGAGGCCGACGCCGCCGGGCAGCAGGCCGCCGCCGAGGCGATCACCCGCGCGGGCGGGCAGGTGCACGTGGTCTCGCAGAGCGCCCAGCACCTGGAGGCCACCCTCAGCCCGCAGCAGCTGCGCGCCACCGCGCACCTGGACCAGGTCCTGGCGGTCGACGCGGCCTCCGCGCCGGAGACCGACATGGACAACGCGCGCATCGACGGCGGCGCGAACACCATCGAGTCCGCCGGTGGCTACAAGGGCCAGGGCGTGGTCGGCGAGGTGATGGACTCCGGCCTGCGCACCACGCACCAGGAGTTCCGGGCCAAGCCGCCGATCATCCACGGCGCCGCGGGCACCAGCCCCAGCCACGGCACCTCCACCTACGGCCAGATCTTCGCCACCGGCGTCAGCCCCAAGCACCGCGGGCTGCTGCCCGAGGGCCAGGGCATCCACTCCGGCTACAACGTGCCCGACCGGTACGCCCACTCCAAGGAGCTGGTCGACCCCAACGGCAAGTACAAGGCGGTGTTCCAGACCAACAGCTGGGGCAACGCGCTGACCACCTCCTACACCACGATCTCCGCGGCCATGGACAAGATCGTCTTCGATCTGGACCTGTTCATCTGCCAGTCGCAGAGCAACGCCGGCTCGCGCCAGTCGCGGCCGGAGGCGTGGGCGAAGAACGTGCTCTCGGTGGGCGCGCAGTACCACAAGAACACGCTCAGCCGCACCGATGACACCTGGAACCGCGGCGCCAGCATCGGCCCGGCGGCCGACGGCCGGATCAAGCCGGAGATCTCCAACTACTACGACGCCATCGACACCACCACCTCCACCAGCGACACCGCCTACACGCCCAGCTTCGGCGGCACCAGCGGCGCCACCCCGATCACCTGCGGCAACGCCGGCCTGGTGTTCCAGATGTGGGCCGACGGCGTCTTCGACGGCGCGCCCGGCAAGAAGCGGGACGTCTTCGCCAGCAGGCCGCACGCGGCCACGGTCAAGGCGCTGCTGGTCAACACCGCGAACCAGTACGCCTTCACCGGTGAGAACCACGACCTGACCAGGGTGCACCAGGGCTGGGGCACCGCCAGCGTCGGCAACCTGTACAACCAGGCCAAGGGCAACAGTTGGAAGCTGCCGGTGCTGGTGAACGAGACCGACCTGCTCAAGGCCGGCGCGTCCAAGGCTTACACGGTGGAGGCCGACGGCTCCACGCCGTTCAAGGCGACCCTGGCCTACACCGACCCGGCCGGTTCGCCGACCGCGGCGGTCTCGCGGGTCAACGACCTGACGCTGAAGGTCACCGCGCCCGACGGCACCGTGTACTGGGGCAACAACGGCCTCACCGCGGGCAACTACTCCACCCCCGGCGGCTCGCCGAACGCGGTGGACACCGTGGAGAACGTGATCTTGGAGAAGGCGGCCAAGGGCACCTGGAAGGTCGAGGTGCTGGCCGACCAGGTGAACGCGGACGGTCACCCGGAAACCCCGGAGACCGACGCGGACTACGCCCTGGTTGTCACCAAGTAACTCGGATGGGGAAAGCTGGCGGTGACCCTCCGGGGTCGCCGCCAGCTTTGCTTCCGGGGTTAAGGGGCGTGGTATGCGGGTTCTCGTGTCGGTGGACATGGAGGGCATCGCCGGGATTGTCGACGTCGAGGACGTCCGCCCTGGGGAACGGGAGTACGAGCGCAACCGGGCGCTGATGACCGCGGAGGCCAACGCCGCGGTGCTCGGGGTCTACGACGCCGAACCCGACGCCGAGGTGCTGGTCTCCGACGCGCACGCCCAGTTCCGCAACCTGCTGCCCGAGCGGCTGGACCGGCGGGCCACGCTGCTGCGCGGCACGCCCAAGTCCTTCGGCATGATGGCCGGGATCGCCGAGGACGTGCACGCGGTGATCTTCATCGGCTACCACGGCCGGGCCGGGCTGGCCCATTCGGTGCTCTCGCACACCATCAACGGCTCGGTGGTCGCCGAGGTCCGCTGCAACGACCGGGTCCTCGGCGAGCTGGGCCTCAACGCGGCACTGGCCGCCGCGCACGGCGCGGCGCCGATCCTGGTCGCGGGGGACGAGACGGTGGCCACCGAGGCCACCGGGGTAGCGCGGGGGATCTGGTCGGTGGTGGTCAAGCGCGCGCTGGGCGCGCGGGCCGCGGAGAACCTGCACCCGGAGGAGGCCTGCGCCCGGATCCGCGCGGCGGTGCCCCAGGCGCTGCGGCGGCGGTCCAGGGTGCGGCCGCTGCGCTTCGCAGGGGAGGTCGACCTGGAGGTGGACGTGCTGACCCCGGGCATGGCCGAGCACGCCCTGCTGGTGCCGGGCATCGAGCTGGTCGGCGAGCGCACCCTGGCCTACGAGGCCGAGGACTTCCCGACCGCCTACCGGGTCATCCAGCTCATCGCCCTGCTGGGCCGCCTGTGACCCGAGCGGCCAGCCGGTAGTTCCACGTTCGCTCCTGGAGAACCCCGCTCCGCCATGGGCGAACACGGCGTCCGCGCCCCCGCCCCGCTGCCAGGCTGACCCCCATGGAGACCGAACACCTGCTGCCCAACCTGACCCAGCTGACCTTCCCGGTGGGCCAGGCGTACCTGTGGCGCGACGGGGACGAGGCGACCCTGATCGACACGGGGCTGGCCGGGTACGGCGAGCGGGTGCGCGCGGTGGTGACCGGGCTGGGGGCCACGCTGCGGCGGATCGTGTTGACGCACTGGCACGGCGACCACGCCGGCAGCGCCGCGGAGATCGTGGCCTGGAGCGGGGCCGAGGTGATCGCGCACCGGGCGGACGCGGCGGTGATCCGGGGAGAGGCGGCGGGGTTGCCGCCGGTGTTCACCGGGGAGTGGGAGCGGGAGCTGCACGGGCAGATCTCGCCAGGGGTGCCCGCGCACGAGGCGTGCCGGGTGGACCGGGAGGTGGAGGACGGGGACGTGCTGGCGTTCGGCGGCGGGGCGCGGGTGGTGGGGATGCCGGGGCACACGCCGGGCAGCATCGCGGTGTGGCTGCCGGGCGGGGTGGTGTTCGTGGGGGACGTGGTGGCGAACGTGGGGGAGCTGAGCGTTGGGGTGTTCAATGTGGACAGTCGGTTGGCGGCGCGGTCGGTGGTGGGGTTGAGCGGGCTGGAGTTCGATGTGGTCTGTTTTGGGCACGGGCCGGCGTTGCGGTCGGGTGGGGCTGATCGGCTCCGCGAGCTGGCGGCGGGGCTGGCTGGCTGAACCGCCGCCCGGCCGACCGGCTGCCTGACCGCCCGCCCGACTGACCGACTGACCGACCGCCCGCCCGCGCCGACCGCCCGCGCCGCCTGCCCGCGCGCGCCGTCTAGCCGACCGCCCCGCCCTCCGTCAGCTCCGTCACCACCTGCTCGCACAGCTCGTGCGTCCGCAGCGCCTCCCGCAGGTCCGGCAGCTCCCCCGCCAGGAACGCCGTGCACACCTGCTCGATCCCGCGCCGCCGCGCCACCGGCGCCCACCCGTCCTCCGTCTGCCGGGTCACCCGCCCGCCCTCGTGCCGGGTCACCTGGCCCAGGTCCGTCACCTCGACCTTCACCCCGCCACCGGTGACCTCCAGCCGTTCCTGCTTGGCCCCGGCCCGCCGGTGCATGGTGCCGATCGCGGTGAACCCGCCGCCTACCACGGTCAGGCTGACCTGTTCGAGCTCGCCCTCGGTGACCACACCGCCGATGAAAGTTCGCTCGATCGGGCCCGGCACCAGGAACCGCAGGGTGTCCACCACGTGGATGAAGTCGTCGAAGACGATCTCACGCACCCCGCCGCTTCCGCCGTCCTGGTTCTTCTGCAACACCACCAGGTCCCGCGCGCCGCGCGCCGCCTCGGCGTAGGCGGGCACGTAACGGCGGTTGAACCCGACCATCAGCGGCACCCCGAGCCGCTCGGCCAGCTCCACCAGCGCCCGCGCCCCAGCCAAGCTGTCGTCGAGGGGCTTGTCCACATAGGTCGGCACCCCGGCCGCCAGCAACCGGCGCACCGTTGCCGCGTGCGCCGTGGTCGGCACGTGCACGAACGCCGCGTCGAGTCCGTGTGCCAGCAACTCATCCAGATCGGTGAACCGCCGCGGTTCGGGAACCCGGTACTGATCGGCGACGTCGGCCAGCCGCGCCGGGTTCCTGGTCATCAGGTGCAGGTCCAGTCCCGCCCGGGCCGTGATCGTGGGCAGGTACGCCTTCCGCGCGATGTCGCCCAAACCGATCACCGCGACCTTGCCCGCCAACCCGGCCTCCTGTCCTTGGTCCGGCCGGGCGCGGCAAGGGACACCGGAACGGCACGCAGTTCGCGGATCCCCAGCCGAGCCCGCCAGCGCAGCTCGTCCTCGTCCCCGGCCAACAGCACATCACACGCCAGCACCGCCCGGACCGCCGCCTCCGCGACCACCCCCGCGACTCCCGTGCTCCCGGCCCCGCCGTGCAGCACCTCCCGGACCACCCCGGCCAGCACCCGCGGATCGCGGCGCAGCACCGCCAACTGTCGCGGGCAGCCGAGCAGCGTGAGCAGCGCGCCGGTGATCAGGTCCACGATCCGGGTGTACCCGGCGACCACCTCCACCGCGGACACCCGCGCCGTGCCCTGGTGCGCGGCCAGCTCGGCCAGGTAGCCGTCAAGGTCGGCCCAGACCCGCGGCGTCACCGACCCCTCGACCGCACAGGCCGCCCGCACCCAGCGGCGCACATCGCCCCGGTCCGGCGCCGGCACCCCAGCCAGCTCCAGCACCACGCCCGCCGCCACCGGCTCGGCGAACTCCCGGACCAGCTCCGCCTCGCCCCGCGCCAGCAGCCCGTCGAGCACCCCGCCGACCAGCACCCTGACCCGCGCCCGCAACCGGCCGGGCCGCCCACTCACCGCGAACAAAGACATGTCCCCACCGACGTGCAGCGGGGCTGACTGGTTCATCAATCACAGTTAGTCGGTCGAAGGGCTGTGTCCGGAAGATCAGGTTCGCGGGGTGGGCCGGGCGAGTGCGGCCGCGGCTTGGCGGGCGCGGCTTGGCGGGCCAGACGTGCCCGGGGCGCAGCACGGGGGGCGCGAACTTGGCGCGTCCGGTCGCGGTGGCTGGGACTGGACTGACCGGGGACCGGTCGCACCGGCTGGGTGGACCCGGCGCGACATGGCGGGTACTGGCTGGGGTGGGCTGGCGGCGGGTCGGTTTAGCTGGGGCGGACTGGCGGGGTCGGTGGTTTGGGCGGGGTGGACTGGCGGCGGGTCGGTGGCCTTCGCTGGGGGCGAGCCCGTCGCGAACCGCCCACCGGTCACCACTCGGTCGCGCCCAGCACCTCCCGCGCCGCCCGCACCGAATCCACCAGCGGATGCCCCGCCAGCGCCCGCAACGCCTTCTCCCGGCTCCCCGTCCGGGCCGCCGCGATCGTCTCCCGCTCCACCGCCTTCACCCGCTGCACCAAGCTCAACGCGGGCCCGTCCAGCGGATCCACCGCGATCGGCCGCGCCCCGTTGGAGTCCACCAGGCACGGCAGCTCGACCACCGCGTCCGCGTCCAGTCCCGGCAGCGCGCCCCGGTTGCGGACGTTGAGGATCATCGTGGCGGCGCGGTTGGCGGTGATCGCTGCCATCAGGTCCAGGGCGACTTGTTCGTAGCCGCCGCCGTCGGTGTCGCAGGTTTCGCGGTCGCCGGCTTCGGCGATCTGGCGGGCTTCGGCGAGGTAGGTGCGTTCGCGTTCGGCGCGGGTTTCCTGCCAGGCCGTCAGGGCAGTGCTGGGGTCGGCCAGGGCGCGTTCGTAGAAGGCCGCCTGCTGGTGGCGGAGGTACTCGCCGCGGGGCTGGGGGTTGGCCGCGATCTCGGTGGTGGTCTCGCGGGCGTAGTAGTAATAGTGCAGGTATTCGTTCGGAATGGCGCCCAGGGCTCGCAACCAATCTGGCTCGAACAGGCGGCCCTCCTCGAAGGAGCGGAGCTTGGTCTCATCCGCCAACAGCTCTGGCAGGCGGTCGCGGCCGTTGACCTGGACGCCGCGCAGCCAGCCGAGGTGGTTGAGGCCCGCGTAGTCGAACCAGGCTTGCTCGACCGGGATGTCCAATGCCGCGGCGACTCGGCGGCACAGGCCGATGGGGGAGTCGCAGATGCCGATGACGCGGTCGCCGAGCACCGCGGACATCGCCTCGGTGACGGTGCCCGCGGGGTTGGTGAAGTTGATCGTCCACGCGTCGGGGCAGTAGCGGGCGATGCGTTCGGCGATGTCCATGGCCACCGGGACGGTGCGCAGCGCGTAGCTGATGCCGCCCGCGCCCACCGTCTCCTGACCGAGCAGGCCCGCTTCGATGGCGTGGCGTTCGTCGGCGCTGCGGCCGGCCAGACCGCCGACGCGGATGGCGGAGAAGACCACGTCCGCGCCGCGCAGGGCGTCATCCAGGTGGGTTCGGGTGACCAGCTTGGGCCGCCAGGGCGCGTCGGCGGCCTGGGCGTCCAGCACCGCGGTCACCGCGCTGAGGCGGTCCTGGGACACGTCGTGCAGCACCAGCTCGTCGACCAGCCGGTCCGGATCGGCCAGCAACCGGCCGTGCACCAGGGGAACGCGGAAACCGCCACCGCCGAGGATCACCAGTCTCACGCGCACCGACATTAACACTCTGGAACACACCGGGGCCGATCGTGGTTGTCAGTGTCGTCCGGGCGGGGGAGACTCTGCGCCTGATCGAAACGGGGTCAGCCCGAACAATGCGCGCAGCGGGGAGGGAAACGGTGTCGAGCCAGCCGCCTACCGAGTTCGACGTCCTGTTGTCCGGTCCGGTCTTCCTGGACCTGATCTTCACCGGACTGCCCCAGCTACCCGAGAGCGGCACCGAGGTGTGGGCCAGCGGCCTGGGCTCCAGTCCCGGCGGCATCGCCAACCTCGCCGTCGCGCTGGCCCGCCTCCAGCTGCGCACCACCCTGGCCTCGGCCTTCGGCGAGGACATGTACGGCGACTTCTGCTGGGACACCCTGGCCAACCAGGAACAGGTCGACCTCAGCCACTCCCGCCGCTTCTACGGCTGGCACTCCCCGGTCACCGTCTCCCTGGCCATCAACCGCGACCGCAGCATGGTCACCCACGGCCACCCCTCCCCGGTCACCGCGGACGAGCTGCTCACCGAACCGCCCAAGGTGCGCGCCTGCTTCGTGCACGTCGACCACGAGAGCGACAACTGGGTGCGCACCGCCAAGGCCAACGGCGCGCTGCTGTTCGCCGACGTCGGCTGGGACCCCACCGACCAGTGGCGGCCCGAGCTGATCCAGCAGCTGCACGGCTACGACGTGTTCCTGCCGAACACGGTGGAGGCGCTGCGCTACACCCGCCAGGACGACGTTCGGGTGGCCGCCCGGCAGCTGTCGGAGGTGGTGCCAACCGTGGTGGTCACCAGGGCAGGCGGCGGGGCCTACGCGGTGGACTCGGCCACCGGCGAGGAGGCCGACGTGAGCGGCATCAACGTGGCCGCCATGGACCCCACCGGCGCCGGCGACGTCTTCGGCGCCGGGTTCACCTACGGCACCCTGGCCGGGTGGCCGCTGGTGGACCGGGTGCGCTTCGCCAACCTGTGCGCCGCGCTGTCGGTGCAGCACTTCGGCGGCTCGCTGTCCGCGCCCGGCTGGTGCGACATCGCCGCCTGGTGGCGGCACCTGGGCCGGCGCGAGGACGAGGCGCTGCGCGGATACCACTTCCTGGAGGACCTGCTTCCCACTCATGGCTGTGCCACGGTGCGCAGGGCAAGTGCCACGATCGGATTGCGGGGCAGGCCGTAGCACCGGCGGAGGGAGGACGGGGATGACGGGCTCCCGATGGCGGAGCGCGCTGGCCGCGGTGACCGCGCTGGTGGCGCTGGCCGGGTGCGTGCCCGGCTCGAACCTGCCCAACACCCGGCCCAGCGACCGCCAGGCCCGCGACATCAGGACCGACCCGGCGAGCCTGGGCGAGCTGACCCTGACCGTGTGGGACCAGGAGGTCCGCGGCGGGCAGGACAAGCAGATGACCGCGCTGAACGCGGAGTTCCAGCGCAAGTACCCGAACATCACCATCAACCGGGTGCCGCGGTCCTTCGACGACCTGCGCAACACCACCAGGCTCGGCCTGACCAGCGTGCAGGCCCCCGATGTCGTGCAGGTCAACAACGGCAGGCAGGACATGGGCGCCTTCGTCAAGGCCGGGCTGCTCCAGCCGCTGGACGGCTACGCCGAGGCATACCGCTGGCAGCAGCGGTTCCCGGACTCGGTGCTGCGGCTGGCCCGCTACCCGAACTCGGGCAACCCGCTGGGCGAGGGCAAGCTGTACGGGCTGCCGCAGGGCGGTGAGCTGGTCGGCGTCTTCTACAACAAGGAGAAGCTGGCCAGGCTCGGCATCTCCCCGCCGCGCACCTGGGCGGAGTTCAACACCGCGCTGCGCAAGGCCAAGGACGCCCGCGAGGTGCCGATCCAGTTCGGCAACCTGGAGAAGAGCGCGGGCATCCACCTGTTCGGCTTCGCGCTCAACCGGTTCGCGCCCACCGAGGACGTCTTCAAGCTGGCCACCGGCAGGCAGGGCGTGTTCTGGTCCGACACCAACCCCCGCTCCGCGGCCGAACTGCTGGTGGGCTGGGCGGATCAGGGCATGCTGACGCCGGGGTTCTCCGGGCTCGGCTCGGACGCGGCGTGGCGGGAGTTCGCCGAGGGCAAAGGGGTTTTCCTGGTCAGCGGCACCTGGCTGATGGCCGATCTGGAGGCGGCGATGGGGGATGGGGTGGGCTTCGGACTGCCACCGATCGACAGTGGCAAGGTCGCGGTGACCGGGGGCACGAGCGTGCCGTTCGCGGTCAGCGCGCGCAGCAAGAACCCGGACGCGGCGGCGGCCTACATCGACTTCGTGACCTCCTCGCGGGGCATGGCGCTGATGGCCGAGCACGCGAACCTGCCGGTGGTGGAGGCGGCCAGCCAACGGCCGCCGACGGCGTTGCGCGCCGAGGTGTTCAGCTCCTGGGCGCACGCCTCGGAGACCGGTGGCCTGGTGCCGTTCCTGGACTACGCCACCCCCACCGCCTACGACACGGTCACCAGCGTGGTGGAGCAGTTGCTGGCCAAGGGGTTGAGCCCGCAGGAGTTCCTGGCCAAGCTGCAGGCCGACGTGGACGCCTCCCGTGCCGGCCGGTGAACCGCGCCGGGTCGGCTACCTGTACGTGGTGCCGGCCCTGGCCGTCTACGGCGCGTTCCTGCTGTTCCCGTTGCTGCACAGCGCGTGGATCTCGCTGTTCGAGTGGGACGGCCTCACCCTGGGCACCTGGGCGGGGCTGGACAACTACCTGACCCTCTTCGCCGAGGACGGGCTGCGCTCGGCGTTCGGGCACGCGCTGGTGCTGATCCTGTTCTTCGCGGTGCTGCCGGTCATCCTGGGTCTGGTGCTGGCCTCGGCGCTGCACCGCAGCCGGGTGCGCGGGCTGGCCTTCTTCCGCACCGTGGTGTTCCTGCCGCAGGTGGTGGCCATGGTGGTGGTCGCCGTTGCCTGGCAACAGATCCTGGCCCCGGACGGCCCGCTCAACGCCGCGTTGCGCGCGGTCGGCCTTGATGCCCTGGCGCACAACTGGCTGGGCGAGGAGAGCACCGCGCTGATCGCGGTGGGGCTGGTCGGCACCTGGGTGCAGACCGGGCTGACCGTGGTGCTGTTCCTGGCCGGGATCGGCCGGATCTCCGGGGAGCTGTACGAGGCGGCGCGGCTGGACGGGGCCGGGGTGTTCCGCGAGTTCCGCTCGGTGACGCTGCCCGCGCTGCGCCCGGACATCGCGGTCGCGCTGACCCTGACCGTGATCGCCTCGCTGCGCACCTTCGACCTGGTGTACGTGATGACCCCGCTGGGCGGGCCCGGCGAGTCGACCACGGTGCCGGCCTACGAGATCTACTACCGGGCTTTCCAGGCCGGGCAGGTGGGTTCGGCCGCGGCGATCGGGGTGACGCTGACCGCGCTGGTGTTCGCCCTGAGCGCGGTGGTGCTGCGGGTGGCGGGAGGCAGGCGATGACGGTCTCCCGCTGGGAACGGGCCGGGACCTACCTGGTGCTGCTGCTCTTCGCCGGGTACGCGCTGTACCCGGTGCTGTGGATCCTGTTCACCGCACTGCGTTCGGACACCGCGGGCCAGGGCGGCTGGCATCCGGAGAACTTCCTCACCGCCTGGACGCAGGGCCGCTTCGGCGACTACCTGGGCACCAGCCTGATCGTCGCGGTCGCGGTGGTCGCGCTGTCCACGCTGCTGTCCGTGCTGGCCGGATATGCCTTCGGCACCATGCGTTTCCGCGGTTCGGGGGCGCTGTTCTACCTGCTGCTGCTCGGGGTCACCATTCCCAGCCAGGCCGTGGTGGTGCCGCTGTACTTCGACCTGCGCGACGTCGGCCTGCTCGACACCTACGCCGCGCTGGTGCTGCCGCAGGTCGCGCAGTCGGTGGCCTTCGGCGTGTTCTGGATGCGCGCCTACTTCCGGTCCAGCTCGGCCAGCGTGGTGGAGGCGGCCCGGCTGGACGGGGCCGGGCACTGGCAGATCCTGTGGCGGGTGCTGCTGCCGATGGGGCGGCCCGCGGTGCTGACCCTGGTGGTGCTGGTGTTCATGTGGACCTGGAACGAGTTCCTGCTCGCCCTGGTCATGGTCACCGATGAGGGCCTGCGCACGGCCCCGCTGGGACTGCGGTTCTTCCAGGGCAGGGCGACCACCAGCGTGCCGCTGCTGGCGGCCGGATCGGTGCTGGTCGCGCTGCCGGTGGTGGTGCTCTACCTGTTCCTGCAACGACATTTCATCCGCGGCATGCTCGACGGCGCGGTCAAGGGTTGACTGAGGAGTACTGGTGAAGCGAGCTTGGCTGACCGGGCTGCTGCCGGTGGCCGCGGCGCTGGTCGCGTTGGTGGCCATGGAAGATCCGGCCACCGCGGTGGCCGAGGGGGCGGCCCGCCCGGCGGTGGACCTGGACGCGCTGTTCGTCGGCGCGCACCCCGACGACGAGGCGTTCGCGCTGTCCACCTTCGGGCAGTGGCACGCCGACCACCGGGTCCGCGCCGGGGTGGTCACCATCACCCGCGGCGAGGGCGGCGGCAACGCGGCCGGACCGGAGGAAGGCCCGGAACTGGGCCGGTTGCGCGAGGCCGAGGAGCGCAGGGCGGTGGCCAGGGCCGGGATCACCGAGGTGCTCAACCTCGACGAGGCCGACTTCTACTACACGGTGAGCTCGCCGCTGACCGAACAGGGCTGGCAGCACAAGGACGTGCTGGGCAAGCTGGTGCGCGCGATCCGGCAGACCCGGCCGGAGCTGGTGGTCACCATGGACCCCGCGCCCACGCCCGGCAACCACGGCAACCACCAGTACGCGGCCCGCCTGGCCATCGAGGCCTACCGGGTGGCCGCCGACCCGGCTGCCTATCCGGAGCAGCTCCGCGAGGAGGGCCTGCGGCCGTGGGCGGTCAAGCGGCTGCTCACCGGCGGAGCGCGCGGGCAGCAGCCCACTGGGCCGGACTGCGCGGCGAAGTTCACCCCGGCCGAGGCCACCGACCGGGTGTACGGAGTGTGGGACGGGCGTCCGTCCACTGTGGCCGGTCGCAGCTGGGCGCAGGAGGAGCGGTCCGCGCAGCGGGAGTACGTGACCCAGGGCTGGGCCGGGTTCCCCGATGTGCCAACGGATCCGAAGCAGATCGGCTGCGACTGGTTCACCCAGGTGGCCAGCCGGGTGCCGTTCTCGCCGACCGCGAACGGCCCGGACGGACCCCTGCACGGCGCGCTCGTCCCGGCCCCCGGCGGGCTGCCGCTGGGCACCGGGGCCGAGGTCGAGGCCGGGAAGTTCAGCCTGGTGCCCGGCGCCTCGGTGCCGGTCAAGGTCACCGTCACCGCGCCGGAGAACCGGGCGCTGACCAGGGCTTCCGCCAAGCTCGGGCTGCCCGCCGAGTGGCGGGTCACCGGGTCGGGACGGCTCGGGACTGTCCTTCCTGGACGGTCGGCCACCGCCGAGCTCACCGTCACCGTGCCCTCGGCCGCCAAGCCCGGCCGGGCGCGGATCCCGGTGGAGCTGAGCAGTGGCAACGGAACCGGCTACACCGAGACCGTGGTCGCCGTGGTGCCGGAGCTGACCGCCGAGCAGCAGCCGCTGCCGCAGGTCGCCCAGTTCCGCGACTGGGCGCAGCGCAGCGGGGTGCCCGCGCTGGCCGACCTGGTGCCGCCGGTGCTCACCCTGCCCTCCGGCGGCGACCGCGAACTGCCGATTCTGGTGCGCAACAACGGTTCCGCCACCCGATCCGGCACCGTCACCATCACCCCGCCGACCGGGTTCAGCGCCACCACCAGCCTGCCGTTCAGCGGACTCGCGGCCGGGGCGAGCACCACACTCACCGGCAAGGTGACCAACACCGACGCCACCCTGCGCACCGGCATGCAGGGCGGGGACTACCGGTACACCCTCTCCGTCACCGGCGTCAGCAGCAGCACCCCGGCCCTGGAACTGGTGCCGCGCACGACAATCCCGAAGGCCGCCACGGCGCCGACGGTGGACGGGGTGGTCACGCCGGGGGAGTACACCGGACCGGAGCTGGACATCTCCACCCGCTGGGAGGGCGATGAGTGCGCCACCGCCGCGGACTGCTCGGCCAAGGCCAAGCTGGCCTGGCACAACGACACCCTCTACGCGGCGGTGACCGTCACCGACGACAAGCTGGGCAGCGTGCTGGCCGCCGCGGACTGCAAGCGGCACTGGCGCACCGACGCGCTGGAACTGGCCATCGACCCGCGCGGCAAGTCCGAGAACACCTCCACCACGCTGAAACTGGCCGTCTTCCCGACCACCACCGAAGGCAAGCCCTGCGCGGCCAGGGACGCGGACAACTTCCAAGGTCCGGCCGAAGAAACCGTGCCGGGGCTGAAGATCGCGAGCAAGGTGAGCAGCCCCTACACCGGCTACACCATCGAGCTCGCGCTGCCGCTGCCCGCGGTGCCCGGCGCACTGGACCCGGCCAAGGTCGGGCTGAACCTGTTCGTCTACGACTCCGACACCCAGGACAAGACCGGCCAGACCCGGATCGGCTGGTCCACCTGGGGCGGCGTGCAGGGCGACCCGTACCGCTGGGGCCGCGCCACGTTCGACGGCTACACCCCGCCCTCGGGCCGCCCGGTGGAACCGCCACCGGCGAAGCTGCCGCTGATCGCTCTGTCCTCTGTGGACTCAGTTCAGTCGGTGGCCCAGTCCGCGCGCACCGGGATCTCCCTCGGCGGCAAGCCGATCGCCAGCAGCCGGGAGGCGGCGCGGCTGCGTTCGGCCAGAGCGCAGGGCGACACGGTGACCGCCGGTGTGCTCGGCGCGCGCGGCACGGCACACGTGTTCGTGCTGGACAAGGACGGGAAACTGTTGGGGCGCAAGACGGTCGAGCTGTCCAGGGGCTGGCGGGAGGTGCCCGTGCCGGTGACCGGTGGGCGACCGGCCGAGGTGCTGCTCGGGTTCGAGACCCCGGACGGGAAGGTCGCCGCCTCCCGGGTCAGGGTTGGGTGGTGAGCGTGCTGGGCAGCTGACTCAGGCTGTGCAGGCAGTGCGCGGTCACCCCGTGATCGCCGATGCGGCGGCTCAGCTCCAGCGCGCGGGTCAGGTGTTCCCTGGCCTGGGCCAAGGAGCCGAGCCGCCGTAGCGCTTCACCGAGGCTGGACAGCAGCCGGGCCTCACCTGAGGGTTCGTTGACCAGGCGCAGGCCGCGCTGGAAGTGCTGGATCGCCGCGTCCGGGCGGCCCAGCCGCTGGAAGCAGCCGCCCAGCAGGTCCAGGGTCAGCGCGTCCGGCGCGGCCCGGCCCAGCACCTCCACCGCCGCGCACAACCGCCCGGCGGCCAGGTACGCCTCGCCGAGGCGGTGCGCGATGTCGGTGTCGCCGGTGCGGTCCCCGCTCACCCAGGCCTGGTAGTAGCGGGCGATCGCCCGGTCCAGCTGGCCGCGCGAGCGGTGGATGGCGCCCGCGGTGGTCAGCAGGTCCACCGCCACCTCGTGGTGACCGGTGCTGGTCGCGCTGTTCGCCGCGGCCACCAGGTTCAGCAGCTCGGTGTCGCACCAGCCGTGGCCCGGGTCGGCGCCCGCGGCGCGGTAGAAGTCCAGCAGGCGGCGCACCGCGGCCTGCCGGTTGTTCGCCCCCTCCTCGCGCAGCGCCCGCTCCCCGGCGTAGCCGCGCAGCAGGTCGTGCAGCTGGAACGCCCCGCGCGGACTCGGTTGCAGCAGGTTCGCCTTGGCCAGGCCCTGCAACAGCTCCGCCGCCTGCTCAGTGTCCATTCCGGACAGTGCGGCCGCGGCGGGCGCGTCGATGTCCACGCCCTGGTAGAGGCCCAGCAGCCGGAACATCCGCTGCGCGGGCAGTGGCAGCGCGCGGTAGGACCAGCGGAAGGTGCCGCGCATGGCGGCCGAGCCGTCGGTGTCCGGGGCCATCCGCTCCAGGCGCTGGCGTTCCTCGCGCAGCTCGCCGACCAGGTCGGCCAGGTAGGTGTGCGGGCGGGCGGCCACCCGGCGGCCGGCGATCCGCAGCGGCAGCGGCAGGTAGCCGCAGTAGCGGGCCAGATCGGCCAGCGCGCCCGCCTGGTTGGCCACCCGGCCGGGCCCGATCAGCTCCTTGAGCAGCGCGGTGGCATCCGCGGGGGACAGCGGCCCGAGCGTGACCCGCCGTCCCGGCAGGTCCAGGGGCTCGTGGCTGGTGATCACCACGGTCACCCCCGGCAGGCCGGGCAGCAGCGGTTCCACCTGGGCCAGGTCGCGTGCGCCGTCGAGCACCAGCAGCAGGCGGCGGCGGATCAGCAGGGTGCGGAACAGCTCCGCGCGGCAGCTCTCCGCCGCCGGGATCTTCGCCGGGGCCACGCCGAGGCTGGTCAGGAAGTCGGCGAGCAGCTCGGTCGGCGGCACCGGCTCGCCGGGGCCGTGCCCGCGCAGCTCGGCGAACAGCGCGCCGTCGGGGTGCCGGTCGCTGATCCGGTGCGCCCAGGCCAGCGCGAGGGCGGTCTTGCCGCTGCCGGGCGGGCCGTTGATCACCGTGACGGTGCCGGGCAGCGCGGTGCCCAGTGTGGTCAGTTCCTGTTCCCGGCCAATGAAATCCGCGATGCCCAGCGGTAGCTGCGCGGGCACCGGGCCGCGTTCGACCTCGCTGCGGCGGGGCATCGGCACGAAGATCTGGCGGCCGGTGCAGGCCCGTCTGGCCGCGACCAGGCACTGCCGCGCGCTGCGCCGCTGGCGTTCCAGGTGTGCCCGGCAGCGGCGGGCCCAGTCGCCGTCCACATCGGCCAGCGCGTCCCCCTGCCACTCCGAGAGGGCCTGGGCCAGGATGTCCGCCGCGGCCTGGTAGCGGCCGCTGCGGGCGGCGGTGCGGCCCCGGCCGACCAGCTGGCGGAACCGGTGCCAGTCCAGCCGCTCCAGGTCGACCTGGAGCTGGTGCTTGCCGTGCGCGCTGTGCAGCTGCGCCTCGGTCAGCGGCAGGGTCTGGCTGAGCTGGGCGAACTGGCTGCGCAGCGCGCGAGCGGGCCGCAGCGGCGGCGCGCCGTCCCACAGGTCGGCGATGACCTGCTCCTTCGGCACCGGGCGACCGTCGGCGAGCAGCAGGATCGCGAGCAGCCGTCGCAGTTCGGGGTGACCGATGCCGATTTGGCAACCGTCGACCCAGACTGAGACAGGCCCGAGGATCCGGAAGTCCACCAGCGTTCCCCCTTCGCCGGTCGAAGGACAGCAGCGGAGCGTCTTCACTGAGTGTGACACAGGATTCACGTGATGTGGTCGTGAGCCGTGTCCCCCGATCTTGTGAGACCGGCGGTCACACTGGGTGGTGAGGAGAGGAGACACCGTGGTGCTGGACGCGTGGGTGACAGCGGTGACAAGGCTCGGCGGCGATTCGGACACGGCCCGGCGGAGCGGGGTGGAGCTCATCGAGCGCTACCGCGAGCCGCACCGCCGCTACCACGACCTCGCGCACGTCGAGGCGGTGCTGCGCGACTCGGCCTGGCTCGGCGCGGAGCTCGGACTGTCCGAAGTGGACATAGCGGTGCTCGCACTGGCAGCGGCCGCGCACGACGTGGTCTACGACGGCGTGCCGGGCCAGGACGAGCGGCGCAGCGCCGAGTGGGCGCGCGAGCGGCTCGGCGCGGCGGGGGTGGCGCAGGAGCACCGGTCGGCGGTGGCGCGGCTGGTGCTGGCGACCATCGACCACCTCGGCGAGGACCCGCTGACCCTGGCGCTGCTGGACGCCGACCTCGCGGTGCTGGGCGGCACGGAGGCCGAGTACGACCGCTACGCGCGGGCGGTGCGGGCGGAGTACGCGCACGTGTCCGAGCCGGACTGGCAGCGCGGGCGGGGCGCGGTGCTGGCCGGGCTGATCGCGCGGGAGCCGCTGTACCGGAGCGCGCCGGCGCGGGCGCGCTGGGAGGCGCGGGCCAAGGCCAACCTGAAACGTGAAGAACATTCATTCGGCGGGTGACGACGGCCGGACCGGGCCGTAGCGTCGACAGGCATGTGGCGCAGCGTGGTCACCGGGATGCTGGCAGTGGTGCTCGGACTCGCGGCGGTGCCCGGCGCACCCGCCCAGCCCGCGCGCTGGTGGTTCGACGACGGCCGGGCCGAGGTGGTCACCGTCTCGCCGGAAGGCACCTTCCGGGACGGGCACGGGCGCGAGGTGCTGCTGCGCGGCTACAACGTCTCCGGCACCGCCAAGTTGGCCGAGCACGGCGGCCTGCCCTTCCCCAGCACCGCCGAGGCCGCGGTGTCGGCGAGCAGCCTGCGCAGGCTGACCGGGGCCAACGCGGTGCGCTTCCTGATCACCTGGGAACGGGTCGAGCCAAGGGCGGGACAGATCGACCGGGGCTACCTGGACCGGGTGGCCGCGCAGGTCAAGGAGTTCCTCAACGCCGGGCTGTTCGTCTTCCTGGACTACCACCAGGACCTCTACTCCCGCTATCTGTTCACTGTGGACAGTTGGTACACCGGGGACGGCGCGCCGGAGTGGGTGGTGCGGGCCGGTGGCTATCCCAAGGAGCACTGCGAGGCCTGCGTCAACTGGGGCCAGAACATGAAGAACAACAAGGCGGTCACCATGGCCACCTACGACTTCTGGCACAACCGGCGGATCGAGACCGAGGCGGGCCCGCGCGGCATCCTGGACGCCTTCCTGGCGCAGACCGAGACCGCGCTGAACCACCTGCGGAACTCCTTGAGCGCCACCGAGTTCCGGCGGATCGTCGGCTTCAACCCGCTGAACGAGCCCTACGCCGGCCGCTACGACCAGGGTCAGCAGGGACCGGCCTGGGAGCGCGACCTGCTGGCCCCGTTCTACCACCGGGTGCGCGCGGCCATGGACCGCGCGGGCTGGATCGGCAAGCCGCTGTTCGCCGAACCGCTGGTGTACTGGAACATCAACACCTCGATCTTCCAGGAGCCGGGCGGGCTGACCGAGATCCCGCCGCTGGGCCAGCGGTTCGTGTTCAACGCGCACTTCTACGACGCCAAGGCCCGCTCCGGCATCCTCAAGCCGGGCAAGGCCGGTGACGGCGAGTACACCGCGGACATCCGCGCGGTGCGGGAACGCGCGCAGTACCACCGGACCGCGCCGATCCTCACCGAGTTCGGCCACCCGATCACCGGCTTCACCTCGGACAAGACGCCCAGCATCCTCAAGGCCGCCTACCAGTCCCTGGACTCCGGGCTGGCCGGGAGGAACTGGTGGCGGGAGGCGCGCAACGCCGCCCCGCCGATGTCGGCCACCCAGTGGCAGTGGGACACCAACAGCGGGCGGCACCGGGAGCTGATGAACGGCAACCCGGACAAGGTGCTCACCGAGGCCGACGCGTGGATGGACGAGGACTTCTCCCCGGTGCACAAGGACAACAGCGGAGCCGTGGTGCCCAGGGTGGATCGGCGGGTGATCGACCGGGCCTACCCGCGCGCGGTGGCCGGGCGCACGCTGGCCTTCAGCTTCGAGGACCTCAGCCGGGACGGCGGCACCGTGCAGCAGTGGCAGCGGGTACCGGCCGAACACCCCGCGATGGCGCGGCTGACCGCGGACCGGCGGCACGCGGTGCTGGTCTGGCGGTCCACCGGCTCGGCCGCGCCCACCGAGGTGCAGCTGCCGGAGGACCTGGCGGCGGGCGCACTGGTCTCGGACCTCGGGACCTCCGGCGCGCTGCCCGCCTACAACGGCAGCGGGATCGGCGTGGAACGGCACGCCGGGGCCGCGCGGCTGCTGCTGCCAGGGGGACCCGCTGGCACCCTGCACGCCGCGCTCATCGCCCCGGCCACCACCGACCCCGCCTTGCTGGCCCAGGCCAAGATCGAGCTGACGGGATGGGCCGCGGCCAGTTTTGGCAGCAGGTGACGCCCCGGCGTGCAGCCGAACGGAGCAGCCGCCAGACTCGTGACGTGTCCCCGCTGACCACCACCGAACTGGACGCCGCAGGCGTGCTCGAACCGTCGCTGCGCACCGCCTACCGCCGCTGCCGGGAGATCAACGCCCGCTACGGCCGCACCTACTTCCTGGCCACCCGGATGCTCACCCCGGCCCAGCGCCCCGCCGTGCACGCCCTCTACGGCTTCGCCCGCTGGGCCGATGAGATCGTCGACGACCAGGGTGACGGGCGCACCCTGGCCCAGCGCCGGGCCGCGCTGGACGAGCTGGGCGCGGATCTGGCCGAGGGGTTCGCGCAGGGGCACAGCAGGCACCCGGTGCTGGCCGCGGTGGTGGACACCGTGGCGCGCTACGACATCGACCGCGGCTACTTCGCCGACTTCCTCACCTCGATGCGGATGGACACCGAGGTCCGCGAGTACGCCACCTTCGCCGAGCTGGCCCGCTACGTGCGCGGCTCGGCCGAGGTGATCGGCCTGCAGGTGCTGCCGGTGCTGGGCACCGTGACGCCGAGGGCGGAGGCCGAACCGCACGCCGCCGCGCTGGGCGAGGCGTTCCAGCTCACCAACTTCCTCCGCGACGTCGGCGAGGACCTCGACCGGGACCGGGTCTACCTGCCGCTGGAGGAGCTGGCCGCCTTCGGCGTGGACCGCGAGCGGCTCCAGCACTGCCGGGCGCGCGGCCACACCGACCACGCGCTGCGCGCCGCACTGGCCCACCTGGTCTCCCGCACCCGGGCCACCTACCGCCGCGCCGCACCGGGCATCGCCATGCTGGCCCCGGTCTCCCGCCCCTGCGTGGCGACCGCTTTCGAGCTCTACCAAGGCATCCTGGACGAGATCGAGGCCGCCGACTACCGGGTCCTGGACCGCCGAGTGGTGGTGCCCAAGGCCCGCCGCCTGGCCGTGGCCCTCCCTGGGTTCGGCCGAGCGGTCCTGGCCCGATGGGCCTAACCCACCCCCGCCGTGTTGGCCGTTCTCGTACCCCGTGTTGGCCGAACTCGTACGGGTCGTTGGCCGTTGTGGACGGCAGGGGTCCGTCGGTGCGGCGAAACCGGCCAACACACCGTACGAGTTCGGCCAACACTCCGTACGACAACGGCCAACACTCGGGTGGGGGGCTAGGCCGAGTCCCGGCGGACCAGCTCGACCGGGAGCATGCGGTTGGGATGGGCGACCTCGTTGCCGCGCAGGCGTTCGCGCAGGATGGCGACCATCTCGCGGACCTGCGCGCCGGGGTCCTGGCGGATGGTGGTCAGGCTCGGCTGGGCCTGCTGCACCACCGAGGGCAGGTCGTCGAAGCCCACCACCGCAACGTCCTCGGGCACCCGGCGACCGGCCGCGCGCAGCACCCGCAGCGCGCCCACCGCCATCAGGTCGCTGGCCGCGACCACCCCGTCCAGGTCCGGCACCCGGGCCAGCAGTTCAGTCATCGCGCGCTCGCCGCCCTCCAGGTTGAACTCCGCGGGGGCGGAGCAGTGTGCGGCCTCGGCTCCGGCCAGGCCCAGTGCGGTGCGCCAGCCGGTGAGCCGGTCCACCGCGGCGGCCTGGTCGGCGGGGCCGCACACCGTCACGATCCGCTTGCGACCCTGGGCGATCAGCAGTTCGGTGGCCGCGCGGGCGCCGCCCTCGTTGTCCACCGTGACCACGTCCAGGCCCTGCTCGCCGCGCCACGGGCGGCCGCCGAAGACCACCGGGATGCCCAGCGAGCGAACCGCATCCGGCAGCGGGTCGCCGCGGCGCGGGGTGAACAGCAGCGCGCCGTCGGTGTGCCCGGAGGCCAGGAACCGCACCACCCGCTCGACCTCCTCGGGGGAGCGGGCGATCAGCAGCGCCATCTGGGCGTCCACAGTGGACAGTTCGTGGTGCGCGGCGCGGATCACCGCGGCGAAGAACGGGTCCTCGAACAGCTTCTCGCCCGGTTCGGAGAGCACCACCGCCAGGGTGCCGGTGCGCCGGGTGACCAGCGAGCGCGCGGCCTGGTTGGGCCGGTAGCCCAGCTCGGCCACCGCGCGCTGCACGGTCTCCCTGGTCCGCGCGCTCACCCGGCTCGCGCCGTTGACCACGCGGGAGACGGTCGCCCTGGAGATGCCCGCGTGCGCGGCGACATCCTCCAGCGTCGGCCGGGCCGGTCGTTCCGCCACTTGCGCACCCCTGTTCCCGCTGTCGTGTTCCCGCCAAGCGTAACCGGTCGACTTGCCCGCCCACCTGCGCGGAAGCGCTCCCATGCCGAGGCTGTGAGCTGGGCGGAACCGGTCACGGAACGATGTCGGATCTTCGGTCGTGACTTGACATGTGACCCCGGCCACCCAAGAGTGAGAGCGCTCTCACTCAGTATCGCCGATCCAGTTGCCGATCAACAGCTCGACACCCCGGTCGAGGAGGACCAATGACCAACATCGCGACGCGCCGGGCGGTGGCGCTCGCGGCTGCCGCCGTCCTGGCCACCGGAACCGCCGCCTGTGGTGGTTCCGCGGACGACGGCAAGATCAAGATCACCGTGGGCACGTTCAGCGACTTCGGCTACGAGGCGCTGTTCGCCGACTACGAGAAGGCGCACCCCAACATCAAGCTGGAGGCGCGCAAGCTGGAGTTCGACGCCCACCACTCGCAGCTGGCCACCCAGCTCGCCGGGGGCAGGGGCGCGGCCGACGTGGTCGCCATCGAGGAAGGCTGGCTGGCCCAGTTCCGCACCTCCAAGGACAAGTTCGTCAACCTGGCCGAGCTGGGCGCCAAGGACCTCAAGGACCAGTGGGTGTCCTGGAAGTGGAACCAGGGCATCCTCGACGACGGCAACTTCGTGATGGGCCTGGGCACCGACATGGGCAGCCTGGCGCTGTGCTACCGCAAGGACCTCTTCGCCGAGGCCGGTCTGCCCACCGAGCGCAACGAGGTGGCCAAGCTGTGGCCGACCTGGGCCGACTACGCCAAGGTCGGCGAGCGGTTCAAGGAGAAGGTCACCAAGGCCAAGTTTGCCGGCTCCGCGGAGAACATCTTCACCGCCAAGCTCAACCAGAGCGAGGAAGGCTACTTCGCCAAGGCAGACGACCGCTTCATCGCCGACACCAACCCGGCGGTCAAGGACGCCTTCCTGCTGGCCGGTGCGATGGGCGCCAAGGGCCTGACCGCGGGCGTCAAGCCGTTCACCCCGGAGTGGACCGTGGCACTCAAGCAGGGCAGCTTCGCCACCGAGACCTGCGCGGCCTGGGCGCTGGCCCAGATCAAGTCCGGCGCCGGTGACGAAGCCGCGGACAAGTGGGACGTCACCTCGGTGCCCGGCGGCAGCGGCAACTGGGGCGGCTCGTTCCTGACCGTGCCCAAGCAGGGCAAGAACACCAAGGAAGCCTACGAGGTCGCCAAGTACCTCACCGCGCCCGAGCAGCAGAAGAAGATCTTCGCCAAGACCGGCAACCTGCCCAGTGAGCCCTCGGTCTACAAGGACCCCGAGGTGCTCGGCAAGGTCGACCCGTACTACAACGACGCGCCGGTCGGCCAGATCTTCGCCTCCTCCGCCGACAGCCTCAAGCCGAACTACCGCGGCACCAAGGACTCCAAGGTCCGCCCGCGCTTCAACGAGGCGCTGGCCCGGATCGAGCAGGGCAAGGCCACTCCGGAGGCGGGCTTCGGCGAGGCGGTCACCCAGTCCCGCAACGAGGTGAAGTAGCTCGATGGCGGCCCCGGTCACCGACCGTCCACTTCGGACACCCCAGCAGCCGTCGTCGCGCAGGCGGCGGTGGCCGCTGGCCCGTGTGGACGCCAAGTTCACCCCGTACCTGTTCGTCAGCCCGTTCTTCCTGATCTTCGGGGCCTTCGGGCTGTTCCCGCTGCTCTACACCGCGTGGGTGTCGCTGCACGACTGGCAGCTGGTGGACGGCGAGCAGGGCTTCGTCGGCCTGGACAACTACACCGCCCTGTTCGGCGACCCGAACTTCTACAACGCGCTGGGCAACACGGTGAGCATGTTCCTGCTCTCCACCGTGCCCCAGCTGCTGGCCGCGCTGGGCCTGGCCGCGCTGCTGGACCGGGGGCTGCGCGGGCGGACCTTCTGGCGGGCCGGGCTGCTGCTGCCCAACGTGGTCTCGGTGGTCGCGGTCGCGCTGGTGTTCACCCAGATCTTCGGCCGCGACTTCGGCATCGTGAACTACCTGCTGGAGCTCATCGGCCTGGACCGGGTCAACTGGCAGGCCGACTCCTGGTCCTCGCACCTGGCGGTCAGCGCGATGGTGATGTGGCGCTGGACCGGCTACAACGCGCTGCTCTACCTGGCCGCGATGCAGTCGGTGCCACGGGAGCTGTACGAGGCGGCCACCGTGGACGGCGCCTCCCGGTGGCGGATGTTCTGGTCCATCACCGTGCCCAGCATCCGGCCCACGATCCTGTTCACCATCGTGGTCTCCACCATCGGCGGCATGCAACTGTTCGTCGAGCCGACCCTGTTCGACCCCAAGGGCGCCTCCGGCGTCGGCGGCAGCGACCGGCAGTTCCAGACGCTGACGATGTACCTGTACGAGAAGGGTTTCCGGTTGTTCGACGCCGGGTACGCCGCCGCCATCGCCTGGGTGTTGTTCCTGGTGGTGCTGGTCTTCGCCCTGGTCAACTTCACGCTGGCGCGGCGTATCGCGTCCAAGGGGTGAGGCCGGTGCCGACCACTCGACGGCCGGGTTTCCTGGTCTACGGCCTGCTCTCGGCGTTCCTGCTCGCCTCGGTGTTCCCGCTGTACTTCTCCTTCGTGGTGGCCTCCAAGGACAACTCCGCGATCGGCGACAAGGTGCCGCCGCTGATCCCCGGCGGGAACCTGTTCGCCAACATCGCCAGGGTCTTCGACACCGTGGACTTCTGGCTGGCCATCCAGAACTCGCTGATCATCGCCTCCACCGTGGCGGTGGCCAACGTGCTGTTGTCCTCGCTGGCCGGGTTCGCCTTCGCCCGCCTGCGTTTCCGTGGCCGGGACTCGCTGTTCCTGGTGGTGGTCGGCACCGCGATGGTGCCCACCCAGCTGGGCGTGATCCCGCTGTACATGCTGATGTCCGAGCTGGACTGGTACGGCCAGCTCCAAGCGGTCATCCTGCCCGCGCTGGTGGGCGCGCTCGGCGTGTTCATGATGCGCCAGGCCTGCGAGGAGACCGTGCCGCACGAGCTGATCGAGGCGGCCAGGGTGGACGGCTGCTCGGTGCTGCGCACCTTCTTCACCGTCGCCCTGCCCGCGATCCGCCCGCAGGCCGCGGTGCTGGGCATGCTCACCTTCATGACCGCCTGGAACGACTACTTCTGGCCGCTGATCGTGCTGGACCCCAACGACAGCCCGACCGTGCAGGTCGCGGTGTCCACGCTGGCCAGCGGCTACTACACCGACTACTCGCTGATGCTGACCGGGGCCACACTGGGTGTGCTGCCGGTGATCGCGCTGTTCCTGCTGCTCGCCCGGCACATCGTCGGCGGGATCATGCAGGGCGCCGTCAAGGGATGAGGGGAACTTGACCACAACCGACTCTGCCGACCGCTCCGTCGCCGCGCCGGCCGCCAGCCGAGCACCGCTGGCCTTCCCGCCGGGATTCGTCTGGGGCACCGCGACCTCGGCGTTCCAGATCGAGGGAGCGACCACAGTGGACGGTCGAGGACCGTCCATCTGGGACACCTTCGCGGCCACTCCCGGCAAGGTGGAGGGTGGTGACACCGGCGAACCCGCCTGCGAGCACTACACCCGGTACCCCGAGGACATCGCGCTGATGAAGCGGCTCGGCGTGTCCAGCTACCGGTTCTCCCTTGCCTGGCCCCGCATCCAGCCCACCGGCACCGGCCCGGCCGAGCCGCGCGGACTGGCCTTCTACGACCGGCTGGTGGACGCCCTGCTGGAAGCCGGCATCGAGCCGATGGTGACGCTCTACCACTGGGACCTGCCGCAGGCGTTGCAGGACAAGGGCGGCTGGGTCAACCGGGACACCGTGGACCACTTCACCGAGTACGCCCGGATCGCGCACGCCCACCTCGGCGACCGGGTCAAGCAGTGGACCACGCTCAACGAGCCGTTCTGCCCGGCCTACCTGGGCTACGGCATCGGCATCCACGCCCCCGGCATCGCCGACCCGGCCTCGGCGCTGGTGGCCGCGCACCACCTGCTGCTGGCGCACGGGCGGGCGACCACCGCGATGCGCGCGCAGGCCCGGCCGGGCCAGCAGTTCTCGCTGGTGCTCAACTTCAGCACGGCCAGGCCCGCGGTGGCCGACGAGGCGCACCTGGCGGCCGCGCGCAAGGTCGAGGGCCTCTCCGGCAGGCTGTTCCTGGAACCGGTGCTGCGCGGGGACTACCCGGCCGACGTGCTCTCCGAGGTGGCCCACCTCAACGCGCTGGCCCCGGCCATCCGGGACGGCGACCTGGCCGAGATCGCCGCGCCGATCGACTGGCTCGGCGTGAACTACTACAACCCCACCAGGGTGGCCCCCGCCGCCGACCCGCTGTTCGAGACCCCCGGCGCGCTGCCGGGCCTGCGCGGGGTGGAGATCCTGCCGCCGGAGGGCCCGCTGACCCACACCGGCTGGGAGCAGGAGGCCGCCGCGCTGACCGACCTGCTGCGCTGGCTGGCCGAGCAGGCGCCGGGCATGCCGTTGCTGGTCACCGAGAACGGCTCGGCCTTCCCCGACGAGGTAAGCCCGGACGGCCAGGTGCACGACCCCGAGCGCACCGCCTACCTGCTGGCGCACCTGCGCGCGGTGCACGCCGCCATCCAGGCCGGCGTGGACGTGCGCGGCTACCTGGCCTGGTCGCTGCTGGACAACTTCGAGTGGGCCTTCGGCTACGACAAGCGCTTCGGCCTGGTGCACGTCGACTTCGCCACCCAGGCCCGCACCCTCAAGGACTCCGCACACGCCTACGCCAAGGTCGTCACCGACAACGCGGTCCCCACCGACTAGCGAGTGTTGGCCGAAGTCGTACGCGGTGTTGGCCGTTGTGGACGGCTGGATCCCACCAGCCCGGTCCACACCGGCCAACACACCGTGCGACTTCGGCCAACACACGGTACGAGATCGGCCAACACACCGTGCGAGATCGGCCAACACGCGGGGTGGGGTCACCGGGTGACGCCTCGCTCCTGGAGCAGTTGGTTGAGCATGCGCAGGCCGTAGTAGACCCGGGACTTCACCGTTCCCGGTGGCACGCCGAGGATGCGGGCCGCCTCGTTGACCGTGCGGTCGCGCAGGTAGGTCTCCCGGATGGCCTCCCGGTGCTCCTTGCTCAGCTGGTTGAGCGCGTCGGCCACGGTGATGCTGATGACCACGTGCTCGGCCTCATCCCGCACGGTGGCCTCGCCCAGCTGGGTCAGGTCCACCTCGGTGGGCCGGGCTTTGCGGTGGCGGACCCCGTCCACCACGATCCGCCTGGCCACGGTGAACAGCCACGGCAGCACCTCATCGGCCTCCGGGCGCAGCTTCCCGGCGTTGCGCCAGGCGCGCAGCCAGGTCTCCTGAACCACGTCCTCGGCCCACTGGCGGTCGCCGCCGGTGAGTGCGGTGGTGAACCGCAGCAGCCGCCTGCCGAAGTTCAGGTCGAGCCACTCGAGGAGTTCCGCGCCCGGATGCGCGGGGCCGTGGGCTCTGCGGTGGTGGACGCGAAGTTGCTCTGGCATGGCGACATCGTGCTGTGCCCCGGGCATGACCCAGCGTAGTTTCATACCTCGTATGTGACCCAGATCACCTTTTTTCGGTAATCGCGGATTTGGTCCTGAACCACCCCTGAGGGAGATCCGTAGTCCAGGGCGTTGGGCGTGATGTGCAGTGGGAAAGGTGACCGAGATGAAAATCAGCGGCAGTAAGGCCCCCGCGTTGGCGGCGATAGCCTTCGCCGCCGCATTGTCCACCGCCGCCTGTGGCGGGGACGGCGCCCCCAGGGCCGGCGGCAGCGGCGATTCCGGCGAGGTCCCGGCGAGTTTCCAGCCCGGCCACGAAAGCTCGTTGATGCACGCCAGGCAGGTCGCCGGACTTGGTTCGGTAATCACCGACCACGAGGGCTACACCCTGTACCGATTCGACAAGGACACCGCCAAACCGGCGAAGTCCAACTGCGTCGACGCCTGCGCCGCGCAGTGGCCACCCGTGCTCGCCAACGGCAACTTCCAGGTCGAGGGGATCGATCCGGCGCTGGTCAACACGATCCTGCGCGCCGACGGCGAACAGCAGGTCACCGTGGGCGGCTGGCCGCTGTACCGCTTCGCCAAGGACGCCAGGCCCGGCGAGTCCAACGGACACGGCAAGGGCGGCACCTGGCACGCGGCCACCCCCGACGGCAAGAAGGCGGCGGCACCGGCGAATGGAGGCAACGCAAGTGGCAACTGACCGATCCGTCCGCACCCGGCTCCTACGGGGCAGCGCGCTCACCGTCGCCGCCGCGGCCGTCGCGCTCGCCCCCGCGGGGGCCGCGCTGGCCGACGAGACCACCGGGGCGCCGCCACCCCCCGCCAGCTCCAAACCGGCCGCACCACCGCCATCGGCCAAACCGGCGCCCACCCAGCCGGTCACCCAGCCGGACGACGAGACCTCCGGGCCCGGCTGGGAGCAGACCAACTACGGCCCGCTCGGGCCCGCCGACCGCGACCTGCTGGTCAAGGTGCGCCAGGCCGGCCTCTGGGAGATGCCCATGGGCGATGAAGCCCAGGTCAGGGCGGCGGCACCGCGGGTGAAGGAGGTGGGCAGGCTGATCATGAAGGACCACGAGGTGCTGGACACCAGGGTCAAGAAGGTGGCCGCCACCCTCGGCGTCCCGCTGCCCGATGAGGCCAGTCCCGACCAGCAGGGCTGGATGGCCGAGCTGCGCGGGGCCACCGGCGAGGCGTTCGACCAGCTCTTCGCCGACCGGCTGCGCGCCGCGCACGGCAAGGTCTTCACCGTGGTCGCCGCGGTCCGCTCCGGCAGTCGCAACAACCTGGTCCGCGAGTTCGCCCAGGAGGGCATCAACGCGGTGATGCGGCACATGACGCTGCTGGAGAGCACCAGGCTGGTCAACTTCCAGGAGCTGCCACTGCCGCCCAACCCCGGCGCCGCGCCACCGCCCTCGGCCGCGCCCAGTTCCAGTGCCGGGGCCGCCGCGCCGCCGGACACCACCAAGGCGCCGGCCGCGCCCAAGCCCTCGGTGCGGGCCAAGCCGACCCCGGCCGCGCCGGCCGGCGAGCCGGTGGAGCCGCCGCAGCAGCGGGACGTGGCCAACGCCAGCTCCTCCTCCTGGGCCGACGACGCCGGTGGCGGCGGGATGATCCTGCTGGTGCTGCTGCTGTGCACCGGGCTGGCCGCGGCCACCATCGGGGTGGTCCGGTTCGTGCAGTCCAGATAGGCAACCCGGCATTGTCTGGAGCGAGTCCAACAATGGAGTTGTTCCAGTCGAGCTCGCCTCCGCAATTCGTTCAGTGCGCCCACGAGGTAATCGAGCTGCTGAAAGAGGGGAGGTATTGACTCTCATTCGCACTGCCCGGCCGTGCCTCCCCGTTCGCCACGGCCGGGCAGGCGCCCACCACGCCGCCCGGGTTTCGCCTCGCCCCATTTTCTCCCGAGTCGCTGGAGGCATCCGGTGTTGAGCCCACTCGCCGACATCACCGCGTTGGACGCGATTCTCGCCCAGATCTCCCCGCACGACACCGGCGTCCGTCAGGTGGCCGCGCTCTCCGCGAGGCTGGCCTACGCCATGATGTGCTTCACCCTGGTCTGGGGCGTGCTGACCGCCACCGGGTGGGTGCGGCGCACCACCAGCAGACAGGCCCTGCGCAGCGGCCACATGATGCTGGCGGTGATGACCATCGCCTTCGGCTCCCTGCACGGCTTCGCCTTCGTCTTCGTCACCGACATCGACTTCGGCCTGTTCAAGGTCCTGGTCCCGTTTGCCGAAGGCGGCCTGGCCCGGCACGCGGCCGGGATCATCGGGCTGCAGCTGATGACCGCGGTGGCCATCTCGGTGACGGTGCGCCGGTGGCTGGTCTACCGGCACTGGCTGCGCTTCCACCAGCTCGGCTACCTCGCGGTCGGGCTGACCGTGATCCACGCCTGGCTGGGCGCGGCCGCCAACGGCAACCTCGCGCTGCTGCAGACCGCCGGGATCACCCTGGTGGTGCCGGTGATCACGTTGACCGCGCTGCGCTTCCTGCCGCCGAGGCTGCTCACCAAGGTCGGGTTGGTCTCGGCCGAACCGGCGGTCCAGCCGGTGCACCAGGACCCGGCCGCGCCGCCCAACCCGCGCGCCGGGAAGGTCGGGGTCAGCGTGGACAACGAGCGGTGCCAGCGGTACGGGATCTGTGAGACCGCGGCGCCGGAGGTGTTCCAGCTGGTGGAGGACGGGCGGCTGCGCTACGACACCAGCCCGCACGCGCAGTTCGCCACCCAGGCCAAGGCCGCGGCGCGCTGCTGCCCGATGCGCGCGATCACCGTTCAGGAGCGTGTCAAGTGAGGAAGAAGGAACGCGTGGTGGTGGTCGGCGCCGGTGTGGCCGGGCTGCGCACCGCGGAACGCCTGCGGGAGCTGGGCTACGCCGACGAGATCGTCCTGGTCGGCGCCGAGCAGACCCCGCCGTACCACCGGCCGCCGCTGTCCAAGCAGCTGCTCTGCGGCAAGCTGCGGCCCAGTGACCTGCTGCTGCCCAGCTACACCGAGCTGGACGCGGTGTGGCGGCTGGCCACCCCGGTGCTGGGCCTGGACCCGCGCCGCCAGGTGGTGCACCTGCCCGGCGGCGAGGAACTGCGCTACGACGGCCTGGTGATCGCCACCGGCGTGGAACCCCGCCACCTGCCAGGGGTTCCGGTGCACGACCCCAGGGTGCACTTCCTGCACACCGTCGAGGAGGCGCTGGCCCTGCGGCAGAACCTGCAGCGGACCCGCCGTCCGCTGGTGGTGCTCGGCGCCGGGTTCATCGGCTGCGAGCTGGCCTCCACCGCGCACCACCTCGGCGGTGAGGTCACCATCGTCGGCCGGTCGAAGTCGTTGCTGGGCAAGGCCGTCGGCCCGCAGCTGGCCGAGCGGATCACCGAGCTGCACCGCGGCAACGGGGTCGACCTGGCGCTGGGGGAGCGGGTGCTGCACTGGCTGCCGCAGCAGCAGGGCGTGGTGCTCAACCTCTCCAGCGGCCAGGTGATCGTGGCCGGCGCGGTGGTGGTGTGCGCCGGTTCGGTGCCCGCGGTCAACTGGCTGCGCGGCTCCGGCCTG
The DNA here is from genome assembly GCF_030064675.1 of Crossiella sp. CA-258035. Classification (GTDB taxonomy): domain Bacteria; phylum Actinomycetota; class Actinomycetes; order Mycobacteriales; family Pseudonocardiaceae; genus Crossiella. The sequence goes on along the minus strand of NZ_CP116413.1, from coordinate 6,265,411 downwards.
ACCATCGACGACGGCGCGCTCTGCGAGCCGACCTGCCACGTGCTCGGCCGTGGTGACATCGTGGCCGCCGGGGACGTGGCCCGCTGGCCCAACCTGCGCTTCGACGCCCGCCCCCGCCGGGTCGAACACTGGCTCAACGCGATCGAGATGGGCCGCCACGCCGCGGAAAGCCTGCTGGCGGGCCGGGCCGCGGCCAAGCCGTTCACCCCGATCCCCAGGTTCTGGTCCGAGCAGCACGGCATGCGCATCCAGGGCGCTGGCCTGCCCGCCCTCGGCGAGGACACCGTCCAGCTGCTGCCGTCGTCCCGGCCGGACCAGAGCGTGACCGGCTTCGTCTCCGGCGGCCGCCTGGTCGGCCTGGTCGCGCTGAACAGCCCGCAGGCCCTGCTCACCTGGACCGCCGAGCTGGACCGCCAGACCAGGCCGCGCCTGCACGCCCCCGCGCCCGCCTCGGTCGCCACCATCACCCCCGCGCGCCCTCCCGCCGCGCGGGGCCGGGTGCCGGGACCGGTCACACCCCCGCCGTTCCCGGCACCCACCCTCGGCCAGCCCACCCCGCCGCCGTTCCCGCCACCGCAAGGCATCCCGGTCCCGGTGGCCGCACCCCGCCCCGGCGGCCCGGCCTCCGGCCCCATCCCGATGCCCCCGGCCCGCCCGATCCCGCGGATGGCCCCCAAACCCCCGACCCGCCAGTGGTCCTTCACCGAACCCGCCGAGCTCGACGCCCCCGCCAACGGCATCTCCCGCCAGCTCCGCCGCCGCCGCACCAGCTGACCGCTCCCGCACGCCGTGTTGGCCGTAGTTGGACGGTGTGTTGGCCGTTCTGGTACCCCGTGTTGGCCGAACTCGGCATCCGTTCGGCCAACACGGGGTACGACTTCGGCCAACACGGCCTACGACTTCGGCCAACACGGCGTGCGAGATCGGCCAACACGGCGTGCGGGGTCAGTTCGCTTTGGCCAGGGCTTCGGCTAGCTGGGTGCGGCCGCGGATGCCGAGCTTGCGGTAGGCGTGGGTCAGGTGGATCTCCACCGTGCGCAGGCCGACGTGGAAGCGTTCGGCGATCTCCTGGTTGGTGTGCCCCTCGGCGGCCAGCGCGGCCACCCGCAGCTCGGTGCGGCTGAGCTCACCACTGCCGTCGGCCCGGAAACCGTACTCCCGCAACAGGGTCCGCGCCCTGGTCACCACCCGCGGCGCGGCGCAGCGCTCGCCCAGCCGCAGCGCCTCGCGCAGTGATTCGTCCGCACCGGCCACGCCGAGCCGCTGCCGCGCCTTGCCGCGCTGGATCAGCGCCCGCGCCAGCTCCAGCCGACTGGTCCGCCCGCGCAGCACCGTCACCGCCTCGTCCAGGTACCGCAACCCGGCCCGCTCCCCGGTCAGCCGCGCCGCCGTGCACAGCGCCACGCCCAGCGGCTCCGGCGAACCCCAGCTGCGGGTCAGCGCCAGCTCCTCCTCCACCAGCGGCCAGGCATCCCGGGACTGGTCCATCATCAGGTGCGCGATCGCGGCCACCGAACGCCACGGCACACAACCGGGATAGGTCCAGCCAACCTCGGCCAGCCGCCGCCCGCAGTCCAGCGCGTCCCGCAGCGCGCCGGTGGCGTCCTTCTGCACCAGGCGGATCCGGCCGGAGAGGGCGAAAACCTGGTCCCACTCCCGGAATCCGCCCCCGCGCCCGGTGACGTACTTGTGCACCACCGCCGCGGCCCGCTCCGGCCGCCCGTTCTCCAGCAGCGCGCCGCCCAGCGCGAGCACCACCGCGCCCCGGTTCGGGTGCTCCGGCACCGTGCGCAGCAGCCGCGCGGCCATCCGCGCCTCGCCGATCGCGTCCTGCACCCGGCCCTGCCGGATCAGCATCATCGCCCGGTAGCTCAACCCGGTCACCAGGGGCGCGGTGGACCCCTTGCGCTGGGCGTCCACGATCGGCGAGTCCAGCGCGGCCAACGCCTCCGGCAGGTCGTCGGTCAGCGCCAGCGCGACCCCGCCGTAGAGCAGCGGCGAGGTCAGGAACTCCGCGGTGTCCGGCGCGTCGGTGAGGGAAAGCCTGGCCAGCGCCCGGATCTGCTCGATCTCCCCGGAACACCGGATGGCCTGGTTGTAGGCCTCCACCGCGAGCAGCTGCCGGCCGGCCCTGGTGGCCTTGAGGTTGTTCCACTGCTGGTGCACACTCCGCCGCACCGAGCCGTAACGTGTGTCCGCGTCCTGCGGATCGGTGGCCGGCACCAGCGCCAGCAGCCGCGCCGCGGTCAGCAGCGGCGAGGGCTCCACACTGCCCTCACCCGGCCACAGCTGCGGCACGATCCGCTTGACCACGCCCACCAGCGCCGGCGTCGAGCTGATCACGCTGGGATGCGGGTAGTTGGTCAGCAGCGCGGCCTGCGCGTGCGGGGTCGGCGCCAGCGCGAGGGCGTCCAGCAGGCTGTCCGCGGCCGCGCCAGGATCGGTGTGGTAGCGCGCCGCGGACAGCTCGGTGAGCACCGTGGCCCGCAGCGAACCCGTTGGCGGCTCAGCCAAAGCTCGCCGCAGGTAGCCGGTGGCCGAGCGGTGGTCCCCGCGCCGCAACGCGTTCCCGGCCGCGGTGCGCAGCACGTCCACCGCCTGCTGATCGCCCTCCGGCCGCGCCGAGACCAGGTGCGGCGCGATCAGGTCGGGCGACTCCCCGTGCTCCCGCAACAGTTTCGCCGCCTGCACCCGCAGCCGGTGGTGGTCGTGCGAGGGCAGCCAGCGCAGCACGGTCTGGCGCACCTTCGGATCGCTGACGGTCAGCCGCCTGCCCTTGCCGAAGATGGACAGCTGCCGCAGCCGGGCCGCGGCCCGTTCCGCCTGCTCGGGTGCCAGCCCGATCAGCTCGCCCACCACGGCCAGGCTGGTGGACTCGCCCAGCAGCGCGATCACCTCGGCCAGCCGCCGCACCGCGCGGGACTCCGCGCGCAACCGGGCCACCGCGAGCCCGGTGCGCAGCTGGCCGACGACGGCGCGCAGCGCGAACAGCTGCTCGGGCTGCGGCTCGATCCCCTTGCGCTGCACCGCGTCCAGCACCGAGGTGAGCAGCTGCGGCTCGCCGCCGGTCAACCGGTGACAGGCCGAGGTGAAGGCCTCGGCTGGCTGCTGGTTGAGCCGGTTGCGCAGCAGCAGGCCGACCCCGCGCTCGGTCAGCGGCTCCGGCCGGATCGGCTCGCCGCCCGTGGCCTCGAGCAGTTCGGCCGCCTCCGGCGCGCGCGCCTCGCCGCTGCCCGCCCGCGCGGTGACCACCAGCGCGATCGGCAGCGCCGCGGTGTGCCCGGCGCAGCGCACCAGCAGGTCCAGTGACGCGCGGTCGGCCCACTGCACGTCGTCGGCGAAGACGCACAGCGGGCCGGGCGCGGCCGGTCCGGCCAGCAGGTGGCACAACCGGCTCCACACCGTGACATCGGGGCCGGAGAACAACTCCAGCCCGTTCTCCCCTTCCCGGAGCAGCGGCGCCACCAGCTGCGCGGCCAGCCCCAGCTCGGTGTCCTGCTCCGCCGCCCGGCACCCGCCGCGCAGCACGTGACAGCCCGCGGTGACGGCGTGCTCGGCCGCCGCGTCCAGCAGCGCCGTCTTGCCGATCCCGCTGGGTCCTTCGATGACCACGGTCCGGCCCACGCCGGACTGGGCACTGTGCACCGCGGCCCGAAGTGCGGACAGCTCGGATGACCGCTCCACCAACACGAGTACTCCTTGACGGGCTCAGGTCAGTTTGCGCAGGGCGGCGGTCCACGCGTGGCGTCTGGCCCCTCACCGTAACCGCCTGCACGGTTCCCGGTGGTCAAGAAGACACCCGAATCTGGCCGGATTCGCGGGCTTTCGGTGCTCCGGTTGCGCCTGATTGGTCTAGCCGTCGGTGCTGAGCACCTTGTCACCACCGGCGACCCCGCTGGGGCCGTTGGAGGTCAGCACCCACAGCGTCCGGTCCGGCGCCACCGCCGCGTCCCGCAGTCGGCCGTAAGTGCCCTGGTAGAGCGAGGTCGGGTTGCCCACGCCGGAGTCGGTCAGCGGCACCTTCCACAGCCGCTGCCCGCGCAGCGCGGTCACGTAGACGTTGTTGTTGTAGACCGCGATCCCACTCGGCGAGGCCTCCGCCGTGGTCCAGGTCAGCAGCGGGTTGCGGAACCGGGTGTCGTTGCAGCGGCCCTCACAGGTCGGCCAGCCGTAGTTGGACCCGGCCACGATCTGGTTCAGCTCGTCCTGCCGGTTCTGGCCCAGCTCGGAGGCGAACATCCGACCCTTGCTGTCCCAGGCCAGTCCCTGCACGTTGCGGTGCCCCAGCGTGTAGACCAGGGTGCCGGAGGGGTTGCCCGGCGCGGGTTTGCCGTCCAGGGTCATCCGCAGGATCTTGCCGCCGAGGGAGTTCGGGTTCTGCGAGTTGGCGGTGTTGGCCGCGTCGCCGGTGCCGGCGTAGAGGTGGCCGTCGGGCCCGAAGGCCAGCCGCCCGCCGTTGTGGATGTTGGCCTTCGGGATGCCGGTGACGATGGGCTGCGGCGCCTGGCCGAGCTTGAACCGGGCGATCCGGTTGTCACTGGCCGAGGTGTAGTAGACGAAGATCCAGCCGTCACTGGCGTAGTTCGGCGACACCGCGATGCCCATCAGCCCGCCCTCACCGCCCGGGCGCACCCCGGGAATGGTGGCGGCGGTGCTGACCGCGGTGCCCTTGATCGAGAGCACCCGCGCGCTGTTGCGCTCGGTCACCAGCGCGGAGCCGTCGGGCAGGAAGCCGACGCCCCAGGTGTAGGCCAGGTTCTGCGCGATCACCCGGACCGCGGCCGGTTCCGCGGCCGCGGTTCCCAGGGGCAGGGCCGCGACAGCGGTCGCGGCGAGCAGCAGCCGAAGTCGTCTCCTCATGGTGGACTCCCCAATCGGCGGCAGTAGGAGGGTTGTCCACCAAGCCAACACCCCCGCCCGCGCACCGGCCACCGGAGAAGGCAGCCCCCGGTCACGACTTTCGTCGCAAAGGTCCGGTGTGGACAGAAGGTCAACTCGAATGCGACCAGACCAGCTCCACGCAGGTCCCGCTGTCGGCCATCGAGTCGACCTGCACACTCCCGCCGATCTCCCGCATCCGCCCGCCGATGGAGGAGGTCAGCCCCTGCCCGCGCGGGGTGCGGATCGGGTCGAACCCCCGGCCGCGGTCCACCACCCGCACACTCAGGGTGCCCTCCACCCAGGACACGGTCACCCAGGCCTGGTCGGTGCCGGCGTGCTTGGCCACGTTGTTCAGCGCCTCCCGGCAGGCGTCGGCCACCGCCTCCACCACGTGGTGCGGCAGGTGACCCGGCACGGTGTCCGGGATGTAGCGCACCCGCAGGTCGAGGGCTTCGGCGTCGGTGACCACCTCGGCCAGCCGGTCACCGAGCCCGGTGAAGGAGTTGGTGGTGTCGGCCGCGATCAGCCGCCGCACGTACTCGGCGTCCTTGCCACAGCGCCTGCGCACCTCCTCCGACCGGTGGTCCAGCCCGCCCATGGAGATCGCGGTCAGCGTGGCCAGCGCGTTGTCGTGCAGGGCCCGGTAGTGCCGCGTCCTGGTCTCGAACCGGGCCCGCTCGGCGGCCTGCCTCGTCTCCGCTCGCAGGCGTGCCTCGGTCTGCTCGTCCAGGTACTGGGCCTGCGCGGTCAGGTACCGGGTCATGAAGTAGAGGATCGCGCCGAAGAAGATGCACGAGTTGAGGTGCCCGACCACCGCGGGCAGCAGCGGCTGACCCGGCTGGGTCTCCGCGCTGAGGGTGAGCACGTACCAGGCCATCGGCACCGCGTTGAGCGCCACCGCCCAGCGCAGCGGCAGCACCGCCCCGATCAGCGCCGCGGTGCCCAGGGCGTACTTCGGCGCCCAGTTGACCGTGGTGAACTCGAACCCGGCTTGCACGTTGGAGGTCACCACGGTCATCAGCGCGCAGGCCAGCACGATGTCCACGCCGACATGCCGGTAGGTGAACCAGCCGTGCTTGCGCACGTGGTAGCCGAGATAGCCCTGCCACCCCCAGGCCAGCCCGAGCAGCGCCCCGTTGAGCGCCGGGCTGGAGTGCCGGTGCAGGTCGGCGCTGGCCATCGCGATCGAGGCCGGGATCAGGTAGGAGGCCCGCTGCACGAACAAGATGACCGCGATGAACCACCGCGTCCGCTGCTCCCCGTTCTCCGCGAGCATGTACCGCGGATCAAGCCAGGCCCACCGCCTGCGTTTGGTCTCGCCGGGTTCCTGCTGTGCCTCAGTCCGCGGATGCACCGCCACCGCACTCCCCTACCTCGCCCCTGAACCCAGATTCCATGCCAGTCACCTGGTCCGGGGCAAGTCGCCGAATGGCGTACCACCGTGCGGCAACGCACACAACGGTCGAACTAACCGGCATAGCCTCGGCCGGTGATCGCCCTCGAAACCTCCCTGCTGCGCGTGGCCACCCAGACGGTCATCCAGGTGATCCGGCCGCTGCTGCCGGATCTGAAGGCCCGCAAACAGCGCTTCGCTGAGCTGTCGGAGCTGGTCAACGCCAGTGTCGGGGACTTCTTGACCCGTCGGAAGGTGCGCGAGCAGTTGGAGCGGATGGTCACGGATGTCTTCGCGCGGTTCCAAGCTCGGGCGGAGCAGGAGTTCCGCCATTTGCCGGAACACGAGATCGCGGCGGCTCTGGCGGCTGTTAGCGAAGCGTTGTCAGGGCATGAGTTGACGGATGAGGCGCTGTTCAAGGTTGACTTGGATCACCGCAAGCTGGCCAGGTCGGTCCGGGACCGCACGACTCCGCCGGATGGCTTGTCCGCTGACGCGGAGACCGTCTACTCCCGACTCCTGGACATTGCCTGCCTGTGCTTGGTCCGCCTGGTCATCCAACTGGAACCATTCCAGTCCCGGGCTTCGGTGGAGATGCTGGCCCGGCTCACCACGCTGGCTGATGACGTCGAGCGGGTGCTTGATCGGCTGCCCTTCACCAGCTTGGATGCGCCGGAGGGGGCGGAGAAAGACGAGGATTTCCGGTTTCGTTACCTGGAATTCGTCACCTCGACGATGGATCGGCTGGATCTGCTCGGCGTTCCGGTCAGCCAGCGGTCCTCGGTCCGGCTCAGCGTGGCCTACCTGAACCTGCGCGCCGATGGCGGCAGGGAGAGCCGTCTCTCGAAAGTGCTGGGCGCACATCGCCGGACCTTCATCCGTGGCGAGGCCGGTTGCGGCAAGAGCACGTTGCTGCGGTGGCTGGCGGTGACGGCGGCGGGCAGCCGGTTCCGGGAGGAGTTGGAGCACTGGAACGGCCAGGTCCCGTTGCTGGTCAAGTTGCGCAGCTTCGCAGAGGTGGAGCGGCTGCCGCGGCCGGACGAGTTCTTCGCCAAGGAGGCCGATCCACTGTTCCAGCTCCTCCCGGCAGGCTGGGTGCACCGCCAACTGCTGGGCGGTCAAGCGATCCTGTTGATCGACGGGGTGGACGAGCTGCCGCACCAGCGCAGGGATCTGGTCCGGTCCTGGCTCCAAGGACTCGTGCGCACCTATCCGCATGCCCGGTACGTCATCACCTCGCGGCCTGCGGCGGCTGCCCAGGACTGGCTCAGCGGGCTGGAGTTCCACTCGGCCGCGGTCCAGCCGATGGGGGAGGAGGAGGTGGAAGTCTTCGTCCGCCGCTGGCACGAGGCCATCCGCGGCCGGGCGGGCTGCGCCGACGACGAACTCCCCGCGTTCCAGGACGAGCTGTTGCGCCAGCTCTCAGTCCAAGGCCATCTCCGGGCGCTGGCCGTCAGCCCCCTGCTGTGCGCCATGTTGTGCGCGCTCAACCTGGACCGGGAGACCCAGCTGCCCAAGGACCGCACCAGCCTGTACCAGGCGGCCCTGGAGATGCTGCTGGTGAACCGGGACCAGAGCCGGAACATCCGAACCGACCTGGACCAGCTGCTGGATCTGCAAGCCAAACAGACCCTGTTGCAACGGCTTGCCTGGCACCTGACGCTCAACGAACTGTCCGAAGTGGACAGAAAGCAGGTCGAGCAGAAGTTCACCGAAGCCGCCAAGGCGATGATCCGACTGGCAGGCAAGGAGCTCAGCGGCGAGACCATCCTCAACTACCTGATCGAGCGCAGCGGAGTGATCCGCGAGCCGGTGGTCGGCCGGATCGACTTCGTGCACCTGACCCTGCAAGAGTTCCTGGCCGCGAAGGAGATCGTGGAGGAGAACCACATCCCGCGGCTGGTGAAGGAGGCGCACGAACCTTCCTGGCGCGAGGTTCTGCTGATGACACCGGGACAGGCGACCAACCCGCAGCGCGTCGAGCTGTTCAGCGGTCTGCTCGACCGGGCCGACCGGGAAGCTCCGGACCTCGCGCGCAAGCTGCGACTGTTGGTGATCACGGCCATGGCCAACCCCAGACCGATCCGGGAGGAGTTGCGGCGGCGGATCGAACAGGTCGCGATGGAGTTGCTGCCTCCCGTGCTGCCGGATGAGATCAGGGAGCTGGCTGCTGCGGGAGAATGGCTGCTGGACTTCATGCCCACTCGATCCGAGCCCCTGGACAGCTCGGGTGCGGCAAACTGTGTCGAACTGGCTGTCATGATCGGCGGGCCGAGAGCGCAGCGACTGCTGGCCGGCTACGTGGCTGACACGCGTGCGGGAGTCCAGTTCGAGTTGGTGGCCGGCTGGAGTAGCTTCGACCCTGGTCGGTACGCCCGAGAAATTCTTGCCGACGCGCCACTTCATCCAGGCTGGGTCAGTGTCGAAGGCCCGGACATGTATCCCCACCTACCGCTTCTCCGGAGGCTCCGGCGACTCCGGACTACTGACACCAAGGGCCTACCTCCCTTGCCGCTGCTGACCGGCCTTCAACTCGCCAGGGCCAGGAAGGTTGATCTGGATCGGCTCGTGGATCAATTTCCGGTTCTCGACACCGTGGCGCTCGTCAACGCCCGGCGGGTCACCGGCATCCCCGCGCTGACTCGGCTGCCGAACCTTCGTGTCTTGACACTCCTTAGTCCGGATGTCCTGCCGAGCTTGGCCCCACTCAAGCAACTGCGTGGACTGGAGGTGCTGACCCTGGGGCACAGGTGTACGGGTATGGACCTCCAGTTGGTCGCCGAGTTGCCGAAGCTGCGCGACCTGATGGTGTTCGGCCTCCGCGAGCCGCAGGCTCTTGAAGTGCTCCAGCGCGCGAAGAAGCTGGAGCACTTCGGGCTCGAAGGTGGTCTCGACTCACTTGATCTGGCTCCCTTGGCACGGTGCGGCAACCTTCGTTCCTTGACCTTGTGGAACCTCGCGCCTGACACCGACCTCAGCCCCCTGCTCGCATTGCCACTGTTGGAAACGGTCCACACCAACAACAAAAGCGATGACCAGGACCTCCGGCCGTTGCTGAGAAGAGGGGTGAAGCTGGCCGTCACGCCCAGGATCGGGTCGCTGATCCGGGACTAGCAGTCGCGCTGGGCCGAACGGCGGCACCCCGGCGCGGCAGGTTTGGCCAGATGTGGGGCCGGTAATCCCCGAAGCGTCCCCACCAGAAAGGGAGGCAACAGTGATCATTCTCGGTGCGATCCTGCTCCTCATTGGATTTCTTGCCGACATCTCCGTCCTGTGGACGATCGGCATGGTGCTGGTCGTGATCGGGCTGGTCCTGGCGGTCCTCGGCGGAACCGGCCGAGCCGTGGGCGGCCGGCCGCATTGGTACTGACGTCCTTGATCTCCCGTGGGCGCGTCGTCTGTCAGCCCGGCGCGCCCACGGGTCCAGGGTGTCCACAGTGGACTGACCGCTCGAACATCGTCTCCAGCGACATCACAGTCTGGGTGCCGGAGACTCCTTTGACCGCGAAGACGCGGCGCAGCACGTCCTGCAACTGTTCCGTGGTGCCGGTGCGCACCTTCAGCATCACCGAGGCCGCGCCCGCCACGATGTGCGCTTCCTGAACCTCCGGTATCGCCGCGAAGGCCTTCCGGGTGGCCGCTTCGCCCATCCAGGCCTTGGACTCCACCAGTACGAAGGACAGCACGCCCGCGCCGACTGCGGCCGGGTCGACCTCGACCGTGGTGCGGCGGATGATCCCACGTTCCTTCAGTTTCCGGACTCGCTCGTGTGCCGCGCCTGCGGACAGGCCCACCGCGGCGCCCAGTGCGGCATAGGACTGGGTGGCGTCCCGCTGTAGCTCGGCGAGCAGAGTGCGATCTGTGTCATCCATCATCGACAGAACCTCATGTGGTCATGCTAGCTTACCGCCGAACCTGATTCAGGAAGAGGCGGAGATGGCTGACCGAGTGCGGGCTGTGTTCGAGGTGCTGGACGAGCGGTTCCAGCGGGTCGCGGGGGATGACTACCTGGAGGTCCTGTTCGACGGTGGGCGCTGGCTGGAAGGACCCGCCTACTTCCCGGCCGGGCGGTACCTGGTGTTCAGCGACATCCCCAACGACCGCATGATGCGCTGGGACGAGACCACCGGCGCGGTCGGGGTTTTCCGGCAGCCCGCCAACTACAGCAACGGCCACACCGTGGACCGGCAGGGCCGGCTGGTCAGCTGTGAGCAGGGCGCGCGGCGGGTCACCCGGACCGAACCGGACGGGACCGTCACCGTGCTCGCCGACCAGTGGCAGGGGCGGAAGCTCAACAGTCCCAACGACATCGTCCAACGATCGGACGGGTCGCTCTGGTTCACCGATCCCAGCTACGGCATCGACAGCGACTACGAGGGCAACCGGGGCGAGAGCGAGACCGACGGCTGCCACGTCTACCGCATCGACCCCGGCGGCGAGGTCACCAGGGTCGCCGACGATTTCGCGCGCCCCAACGGTTTGGCCTTCTCCGCCGACGAGCAGCAGCTGTACGTGGCCGACACCCGGCACCGGCACATCCGCCGATTCACCGTGCTGGACAACGGAACCCTCAGCGGCGGTGAGGTCTTCGCCGAGTGCGCCACTGGCAACCCGGACGGCGTCCGGCTGGACGAGCTGGGGCGGGTCTGGCTGGCCGCGGGGGACGGGCTGCACTGCTTCGCCCCGGACGGCACGCTGATCGGCAAACTGCGAGTGCCCGAGGTCTGCGCCAACCTCACTTTTGGCGGTCCCAAGAGGAACAACCTGTACATCTGCGCGACCAGCTCAGTGTACTCGATTCGAGTCAACTTCAACGGAATCCGCTACCCGCGCTGACCGGGGTCCTTACGCTGGCCTGTCATGACCGACCTGGGTGGTCTGCCCTCAAGGCGGCCAAACCCACACCGTGACCGTGGAACCCATGGCGCGCGCGGACATCCGCGCCTTCATCCGACAGTGGCACGAGGCCATGACCACCCTCGCTCCGCCCGACCTGGAAACCGAACTGCCCGCCTGCCAAGCGGAACTGCTGCGCAAGCTGGACACCCAGCACCTACCTCGCCCAGCTGGCCACCAGCCCGCTGCTGTGCGCCATGCTGTGGTGGCCTGGCGGGAGGTGGTGCTGATGACCACCGGCCAGGCCAACCTGGCACAGCGCACCGAGCTGATCCGCGGCCTGCTCAGCCGGGCCGAGCGCAGTCCCGAGCTGCTGGAGCGGGTGCGGCTGGCCACGGAGAAACTGTTGCCGCCCAAGGACACCAAGGCCGCGACCGAGCTGACGGTGGTCGGCGAGGCGGTGCTGGACCACCTGCCGCCCAGCATCGCCATTCACCCCGAGGAGACCGCGGTGGCCTGTGCGCTGTGCGTCCACGGCGACCTGCCCAACCTGGCGCAGCTGACCGCGCGAGCCCCTGCCTGACCGGGCTGCCCGCGCTGCGCACGCTGGTGCTGCGCGGCGCGATCGCGCTCGGCAGGCTGGCCGTGCTTCACCCGCTGCTGCCCCGGCTGGAACTCTGACCATGGACCTGAGCGCGCTGGCCGCGGCCGAGTCGCTGGAAGTGCTCGTCCTGCTCGACGACCACGGCAGGCACACGCTCGACCTGACACCGCTGACCGGGTTGACCCGGTTGCGCTCAGTGATCACCGACGGCTGGGCAGACGTGCGTGGTGCTCGTCAACTCAAGCGCAAAGGTGTCTATGTGGAAGGGCTGTCCAAGTCGTAGGGGAATCCGGCACAGTACGGGCGGGCAGGCGAACCTTGGTGACGACGAGCTTCGCTAGCACCGGAGCGATCGGGGCCGTGATCGTCATCATAAAATCGAAACCGGTTTGAACAACGAACAAAAGCTCAGGTTAGGCTGCCCTAAGTACTCACTCTGGTGGGTGACGTCGATGGGGATGGGGTGCCTGTGTGGGCGGGGCGTTGACGCGCGATGCGGTCCGAGAGACGGTCGCCGCGGTGCTGGGGGTGGCGCCGGAGAGCCTGGCGGAGCAGGACGATCTGCTGGTGCTGGGGCTGGACTCGATCCGGCTGATGCAGCTGGTCGGGCGCTGGCGGCGGGCCGGAATCCGGGTCTCGGCCGCGGAGCTGGCCGAGCACCCGACGCTCGGGGAGTGGTGCCGACGCCTGGGTGAGAGTCAGGAAGTGGCCACTCCGGCCGTGGTGCCCGAGGTTGATCCCACTGCGCCGTTCGGCCTAACTCCGGTGCAGCACGCGTACTGGATCGGGCGGCGGGATGACCAGCGGCTCGGCGGAGTCGGCTGCCACGCCTGCGTGGAGCTGACCGGATCACCGCTGGATGCCGGACGCCTGGAGGCGGCAGTGCGGGCGCTGGCGGCGCGACATCCGATGCTGCGGGCGCGGTTCCACGCCGACGGCACCCAGCAGGTGCTGCCGGAGAGCCCGTGGCCGGGGCTGACCGTGCGTGATCTCACCGGGCTGGCTGAACCCGTTGCGGCGCTTCGGCTGGCGGAGGTGCGTGAGCAGCTCGGGCACCGGCGGCTGGCGGTGCAGCGGGGTGAGGTGTTCGATGTCCAGCTCACCCAGTTCGACGGCGGCTCGGTGCTGCACCTCAACATCGACCTGCTGGTCGCCGACGTGCTCAGCATCCAGATCCTGTTGGCCGACCTGGCCGAGCTGTACCGCGGCGAAGCCCTGCCGCCGCTGGACTTCAGCTTCTCGCAGTACCTCGCCCAGCGCGAGGCCACCCGCGCCGCCGACCGCGAGCGTGCCAAGGCCTACTGGCAGGACCAGCTGGACGAGCTGCCGGGCGGGCCACAGCTGCCACTGGCCGTAGCCCCGGAAACCGTGCACCGGCCGCGGTTCCGCCGCCGCGTCCATCGACTGTCCACAACGGACTGGCAGCGGTTCCAGGAGCGGGCGCGCGCCCGGGGGATCACCGCGGCCATGGCGCTGGCCACCGCCTACGCCGAGGCGCTGGGCCGGTGGAGCGCCGCGCCGCGGTTCCTGCTCAACCTGCCGCTGTTCGACCGGCAGCAGCTGCACGCCCAGGTCCCGCACCTGGTCGCCGACTTCACCAACCTGGTGCTGTTACCCGTCGACGTCTCCACGTCACAGTCCTTTGTGGACCGAGCAAAAGCCGTGCAGACCACCTTGCGGCGCAACGCCGAGCACGCCGACTACTCCGGCATCGAGGTGCTGCGCGACCTGGCCAGGGCCGACACCGGGCGGGAGCGCAGCGCGCCGGTGGTCTTCGCCTGCAACCTGGGCGGCGAGTTCATCCCGCCCCGGGTGCGCGCGGAGCTGGGGGAGTGGAGCTGGATGCTGTCCCAGACCCCGCAGGTCTGGCTGGACCACCAGGTCTACGAGGACAACGGCGAGCTGCTGCTGGCCTGGGACGCGGTGGACGAACTGTTCCCGGAGGGCCTTGTCGACGACCTGTTCGACGGCTACACCCGCCTGGTCGGCCACCTCGCCGCCGGGGCCGACACCTGGGACCTACCGGCCCCGCTGGAGCTGCCTGCCGCGCAGCGAGCGGTGCGCCAGGCCGTCAACGCGAGCACCCGGGTCGAGTCCGGCAAGCTGCTGCACGAGGACTTCTTCGCCTGGGCCCAACGGGATCCGCGCCGGACCGCGATCCGCGGCGCGGACGGTGACCTGGACTACGGCACGGTCGCCGCCCGCGCTCTGCGCCTGGCCGCCTGGCTGACCGCCACCGGCGTGCGCGTCGGCGACCCGGTCGCGGTGACCCTGCCCAAGGGCGCGGACCAGATCGTCGCGGTGCTCGGCGTGCTCGCCGCGGGCGGCATGTACGTGCCGATCGGGGTGGATCAGCCGCCGCTGCGCCGTGCGCGAATCCTGGCCAGGGCCGGGGTTTCCGCCACCGTGGACGCCGCCGCGCTCACCGCCGCCGCCGGGTGCACGCCGCTGCCCGCGCCGGTCGGACTGGCCGTGGATGCCTCCGCGTACGTGATCTTCACCTCCGGCTCGACCGGGGAACCCAAGGGCGTCGAGGTGTCGCACCGGGCCGCGGTGAACACCGTCGAGGAGGTCAACGAGCGCTTTGACATCGGTCCCGGTGACCGGGTGCTCGCGGTGTCCGCGCTGGACTTCGACCTCTCCGTGTACGACATCTTCGGGCCGCTCGCCGCCGGTGGCTCGATCGTGACCATCACCGAGGACGAACGCCGGGACGCCGCCCGCTGGGCGGAACTGGTGCGACGGCACGGGATCACGGTGTGGAACACGGTGCCCGCGCTGCTGGACATGCTGCTGGTCGCGGCGGGGGAGCGCGGCCTGCGAGACAGTTTGCGCCTCGCCCTGGTATCCGGGGACTGGGTGGGCCTGGACCTCCAGCCCCGGCTGAGCGCGGCCAGCGACGGGCACTGCCTGCTGGTCGCCCTCGGCGGCGCGACGGAGGCGGCGATCTGGTCCAACGCGCTGGAGATCGAGCGCGTGCCCGCCGAGTGGGTGTCGGTGCCCTACGGCTTCCCGTTGCGCAACCAGCGCTACCGGGTGGTCGACGAGAGCGGCCGGGACCGCCCGGACTGGGTGCCCGGTGAGCTGTGGATCGGCGGCGTGGGGGTGGCCACCGGCTACCGCGGCGATGCCGAGCTGACCGCGCGGTCCTTTGTGGAATATGACGGAGGACGCTGGTACCGCACCGGTGACCTGGGCCGGTACTGGCCGGACGGCACCCTGGAGTTCCTCGGCCGGGCCGACCATCAGGTCAAGATCCGCGGCCACCGGATCGAGCTGGGCGAGGTCGAACACGCCCTGGAGCAGTGCGCCGGGGTGCGGCGCGCGGTGGTGGCCCCGAGCGCGGAACGTCACCGCCTGCTCGCCGCGATCACCGCGGCGTCCGAAGTGGACACCGCTGAGGTGCTGGCCGCGGTGGCCGAACGGCTGCCCGCGCACATGGTGCCCGACCTGCTGGTGCTGCTGCCGGAGATCCCGCTCACCGGCAACGGGAAGATCGACCGCGCCCGGGTGTGCCGCGAGCTCACCGAGCACGCCGCGCCGGCGCAGGTCCTCACCCCGCCGCGGGGTGAGACCGAGATCGCGGTGGCCGCGGTGTGGGCCGAGGTGCTCGGGGTCGGCGCGATCGGCCGCGAGTCCGACTTCTTCCTGCTCGGCGGGGACAGCCTGGTCGCCACCCGGCTGATCGCCCGGCTGGCCGCGGCCGGGTTCGCCGACGCCGGACTGGACCGGCTCTTCGGCAACCCCCGGCTCGCCGACTTCGCCGCCACCGTCCACAGTGGCCGGACCGAGGACGAGCCCTCGGTGGCACTGCGGCCCGATCCGGCCAACCGGCACGAACCCTTCCCGTGCACCGATGTGCAGCGCGCCTACCTGCTCGGCCGCAGTGGCGAGTTCGTGCTCGGCGGGGTCGGCGCGCACTCCTACTTCGAGTTCGACGGCGTGGACGTGGACCCCGAACGCCTGGCCCAGGTGTGGAACCGGCTGATCCGGCGGCACGAGATGCTGCGCGCGGTCTTCGATGCCGACGGCCGCCAGCGCATCCTGGCCGAGGTGCCCCGCTTCACCATCGAGGTCACCGAGGCCGGGGCCGACGAGCAGGCCGCGCTGGCCGCGTTGCGCGAGGAGCTGTCGCACCGGGTCACCGACCTGTCGACCTGGCCGCTGTTCGACATCCGCGCGGTCCGGCACGGCGGCAACCGGCTGCGCATCGGCATCAGCCTGGACAACATCGTCTTCGACGGCCTGAGCACCTTCATCGTGCTCTCCGAGGCCGCCCGCCTCTACGTCGACCCGGACGCCGAACTGTCCACAGTGGACGTATCCTTCCGGGACTACCTGCTCGCGGTGGAAGGCGTGGACCTGGCCAGGAAGTCCTCTGTGGACTACTGGCTGGACCGGCTGCCCACACTGCCGGCCGCTCCGCAGCTGCCGTTGGCCGTGGACCCGGCGACCGTGGTGCGACCGCACTTCACCCGCCGCTCCGCCCGGCTGCCCGCGCGGGACTGGCAGCGGATCAAGGACCTCGCCCGCGCGCACCGCCTCACCCCGTCCGCGGTGCTGCTGCACTGCTACGCCGAGGTGCTGGCGGCCTGGAGCGCGCAGCAGGAGCTGACGGTCAACCTGACCCTGTTCGACCGCAGGGACCTGCACCCCGACCTGGCCAACATCGTCGGCGACTTCACCTCGCTGGCCCTGTTCGCCCACCGGCCCGAACCCGGGGAGAGCTGGGTCGCCGCGGTGCGCCGCACCCAGGGGCAGCTGGCCAAGGACCTGGAACATCGGGACTTCTCCGCGGTGCGGGTGCAGCGCGAACTGGCCAAGCGGCTGGGCAGTGTGGCCGCGGCCGCGATGCCGGTGGTGTTCACCAGCGCGCTCGGCCTCGACCAGTCCATGTGGGAGAACCTGGCCGCGGCCCGGCTGGAACAGGTCTGGGCCATCTCGCAGACCCCGCAGGTGTGGCTGGACCAGCAGGTCTACGAGGCCGCGGGCGATCTGGTCTTTCACTGGGACGCGGTGGCCGAGCTGTTCCCGGCGGGGCTGCTGAACGCGATGTTCGCCGCCTACCGGGACCTGGTGTGGCGGCTGGCCGAGGATCCGGCGGCGTGGGAGCAGCCGCTGCCGGAGCTGCTGCCCGCCGACCAGCAGGCCGTGCGGCGGCGGGTCAACCAGACCGACGGTCCGGAGCCGGACCGGTTGCTGCACGAGGGTTTCTTCGCCACGGCCGCCGAAGCGCCGGAGCGGATCGCGCTGTGCTGGGACGGCGGCGAGCTGACCTACCGCGAGCTGGCCGAACGTGCGCTGCGGGTGGCCGGGCACCTGGTCGCGGCAGGCGTCCAGCCCGGCGACTCGGTGGCGATCACCCTGCCCAAGGGGCCGGAACAGATCACCGCCGTGCTCGGCGCGCTCGCCGCCGGTGGCTGTTACGTGCCGATCGGCGTGGACCACCCGGCAGGGCGCCGGGAGCGGATCCGGCGGATCGCCAACGTGGTCACCAGTCTGGACACTGAGTCCATTGTGGACGCTCAGCGGGCCGCGCCGCTGGCCGCGCCGATCAGGGTGGACCGCGCGAGCACCGCGTACATGATCGCCACCTCCGGTTCCACCGGGGAGCCCAAGGGCGTCGAGGTCTCGCACCGGGCCGCGGTCAACACCGTTGAGGACATCAACGAGCGCTTCGGCGTCGGCCCGCAGGACCGGGTGCTCGCGGTGTCCGCGCTGGACTTCGACCTGTCCGTCTACGACATCTTCGGCCTGCTCGCCGCCGGTGGCGCGCTGGTGCTCATCGGCGAGGAGGAGCGCCGCGAGGCCGGGTGCTGGCTCCAGCTGTGCCGCGAGCACCGGGTCACGGTGTGGAACACGGTGCCCGCGCTGCTGGACATGCTGCTCTCCGCAGGGGAAACGGCTGATTTCCCGCCGCTGCGGCTGGCCCTGCTCAGCGGTGACTGGGTCGGCCTCGACCTGCCCGCGCGGCTGCGCGCGGCCACCCCCGACTGCCGGCTGGTCGCGCTCGGCGGCGCGACCGAGGCGGCCATCTGGTCCAACGCGCTGACCGTGCGCGAGGTGCCACGGCACTGGACGTCGGTGCCCTACGGCTTCCCGCTGCGCAACCAGCGCTACCGGGTGGTCGACGAACGCGGCCGGGACCGCCCGGACTGGGCGACCGGCGAACTCTGGATCGGCGGTGTGGGCGTGGCCACCGGCTACCGCGGCGATCCCGAGCGCACCGCGGCCCGGTTCGTCGAGCACGACGGGCAGCGCTGGTACCGCACCGGTGACCTGGGCCGGTACTGGCCGGACGGCACCCTGGAGTTCCTCGGCCGGGTCGATCACCAGGTCAAGATCCGCGGTCACCGGATCGAGCTCGGCGAGGTGGAGGCCGCGATCGAGGCGCACCCGCTGGTGCGTCAAGCGGTGGCCATCGCCCTGGGCGAACGTGGGCACCAGCGCCTGCACGCTTTTGTGCTGGAGCAGGAGAACCTGGACACCACCGGCATGCACGCCTTCCTCGGCGAACGCCTGCCCGCCTACGCGGTGCCACCGCGGATCGACCGGGTCGCCGAGTTCCCGTTGACCGCCAACGGAAAGGTCGACCGCAAGGCACTGGCCCAGCTGGCCGAGGCCACCGGCGACCAGGACGGGGACGAGCCGAGGGGCGAGCTGGAGACCCGGCTGGCCGCGTTGTGGGCCAGGCTGCTCGGCCTGCCCGGCCTGGGTCGGCAGGAGAACTTCTTCGCCCTCGGCGGCGACTCGGTGCTGGCCATGAAGCTGGTCGCCATGGTGCACAACGAGTTCGGCCTCGAGCTGAGCCTGCGCCAGCTCTTCGCCGCCCCCACCATCGCCGCGCTCGCGGCACTCACCCAGACCCAGCAGCCCGACCCCGAGCTGTCCTTCGAAGAAGGTGCCCTGTGACCGCACGCCAGCCAGTTGCCGCACTGCTCGCCGAGCTCGGCGCCCTGGGCGTCCGGCTGTGGGCCGACGAGGGGCAGCTGCGCTACCGGGCCCCCGCCGGAGTGCTCACCGGCGATCTGCTCGCCCGGCTGAAGGCGCACAAGAGCACCGTGCTCGCGCACCTCACCGAGCAGGCAGGCGCGGCCGCGCTCACCGCCCGGCCCGAGGAGCGCACCGAACCCTTCCCGCTCACCGACATCCAGGCCGCCTACCTGCTCGGCCGCCAGGACGCCTTCGACTACGGCGGCGTGTCCTGCCACGGCTACCTGGAGCTGACCTTCCCCGACCTGGACCCGGACCGGCTCTCCGTCGCCTGGGCGATCCTGGTGCGCCGCCACGGCATGCTCCGCGCGGTCGTGCACCCCGGCGGCTACCAGCAGGTGCTGGCCGAGGTGCCGGACCGTCCGATCAGGACAGACGACCTGCGTGGCAGGCCGGAGACCGAGGTGGCCGAGGCGATCGAGCGCACCAGGACGGCCCTGGCCGACCACATCTACCAGCCCGACCAGTGGCCGCTCTACGACCTGCGGCTCACCCGCGCCGACGACCGCGCGGTGCTGCACATCTCGGTTGACCTGCTCATCGCCGACTACCTCAGTGTCAACCGGCTGCTCACCGAGCTGGGCAGGCTCTACCACCACCCGGACCGGCCGCTGCCCGAGCTGGAGATCACCTTCCGGGACTACGTGCTGGCCGAACGTGCCCTCGGCGACGGCGGCTCCGCGCACGCCGCGGCTCGCGCCCGCGACCACGCCTACTGGTGGGACCGCATCGACAGCCTGCCCGGCGCGCCCGAGCTGCCTCTGGCACACAACGCCCGCAGCCGTGGCCGGGCCGAGTTCACCAGGCACCGGATCACACTGTCCACAGTGGAATGGTCCGCGCTGCGCGGCCTGGCCGCCCGGCACGGGGTCACCGCCTCGGCCGCGGTGCTCTCGGTGTTCGCCGAGGTGATCGGCCGGTGGAGCCGCAACCCCCGGTTCACCCTCAACGTCACCCTGCTCAACCGGCTGCCGCTGCACCCGCAGGTGGACCAGCTGATCGGCGACTTCACCTCGGTCAATCTGCTGGAGGTCGACCGCACCGAACCCCGCGACCTGGCCGGGCTCACCCAGGCTCTGCAAGCCAGGCTGTGGGCGGACATGGACCACCGGCTGTGCACCGGCGTGGAGGTGCTCCGCGAGCTGGCCCGCCGCCGCGGCCGGGCCGCCGCGCTGATGCCGGTGGTGTTCACCAGCATGATCGGCCTTGGCGACGACTCCGACGAGGCGCACGCCAACGGCCTGCTCGCCTTGGGAGACCTGGGTTTCGGCATCACCCAGACCCCGCAGGTGTGGATCGACTGCCAGGCCATGGAGGCCAAGGGGCAGCTGCTGCTGAACTGGGACGTGCGCACCGGCCTGTTCCCGGACGGCCTGGTCGAGGACGCCTTCACCACCTTCGCCGACCTGCTCCGCGGCCTGGCCGCCGAGGAGACCGCCTGGACCGCCGCCGACCCGGTGGCCCTGCCCGCGCGTCAGCGTGCGGTCCGCGAGCGGGTCAACGCCACGACGGCCCCGCTGCCGGAAGGACTGCTGCACGAGGACTTCCTGCGCGCCGCACTGTCCACACCGGACGCCCCGGCGCTGCTGGCAGGCGAGCGGGTGGTCAGCTTCGGCGAGCTGCTGCGCCAGGCTGCCGCGGTCGCCGGGACCGTGCACGCGGCCGGGGGCGGCCGGGTCGCGGTGGTGATGGACAAGGGGATCGAGCAGGTCGCCGCCGTGCTCGGCGTGCTGCTCGGCGGCGGCGCGTACGTGCCGGTGGACACCAACCAGCCCGCCGCCCGCCGCGACCTGGTGCTGGCCGACGCGGGCTGCCGCCTGGTGCTCACCCAGTCCTGGCTCGCCGCCGGCACCTGGCCCGAGACCGTCCGCGTGGTCGCGGTCGACGCGCTCGAACCGGCGGGATCCGTGCTGCCGCAACTGGACACGGACCCGGACGAGCTGGCCTACGTGATCTACACCTCCGGCTCCACCGGCACGCCCAAGGGCGTCATGATGAGCCACCGCGCCGTGCTCAACACCCTGCGCGACATCAACCAGCGCTTCGCGGTGACTGGCGCGGACCGGGTGCTCGGCCTGGCCAACCTCGGCTTCGACCTGTCCGTCTACGACATCTTCGGCGTGCTCGGCGCCGGTGGCGCGCTGGTGCTGCCCGCCGCCGACCGCAGGGGCGACCCCTCGCACTGGGCGGAACTCGTCGCCAGGCACGGTGTCACGGTGTGGAACTCGGTGCCCGCGCAGCTGGAGATGCTCCAGCACTACCTGGAGGCCGAACCGGGGGTCGAGCTGCCCAGCCTGCGCACCGCGCTGCTCTCCGGCGACTGGATCCCGGTCACCCTGCCGGACCGGGTGCGCGCCCGCATCCCCCAGCTCCAGTTGACCAGCCTGGGCGGTGCCACCGAGGCGGCCATCTGGTCCATCCACCACCCCATCGGCGAGGTCCAGGCCGGGGCGCGCAGCATCCCCTACGGCACCCCGCTGACCAACCAGACCTTCCACGTGCTCGACCACGCCCTGCGGCCCTGCCCGGACTGGGTGCCCGGTGAGCTGTACATCGGCGGCCACGGCCTCGCCCTCGGCTACCTCGGCGACGCCGAGCGCACCGCGGAACGTTTCCTGCGGCACCCGGTGACCGGGGAACGCCTGTACCGCACCGGCGACCTCGGCCGCTACCGGGAACAGGGCGTGATCGAGTTCCTCGGCCGGGAGGACAACCAGGTCAAGATCCGCGGCCACCGGATCGAGCTGGCCGAGGTGGAGTCCGCGCTGACCACCCATCCGGCCGTGGGCTCGGCCGCCGCGCTGGTCGTCGGCGAGACCACCCTGGACCGCAGGCTGGTCGCCTTCGCCACCCCGGCCGCGAAGTCCACATCGGACAGTGAGTCGCCTGCGGAGCTGGCTGACCGGGCCGCGGCCAAGGCGAACGCGGTGGTCGCCGACCGCGACCCGGACCGCTACGCCGCGTTCACCGCCGCCTTCGACCGGGTCACCCTGCGCATCATGGCCGGGACGCTGCACGACGCCGGATTGTTCGCCGCTGGGGCAAGGCACACCGCGGCCGAGGTGATCGAGGCGCTCGGCGCGGTGCCCAGGCATCACGGTCTGGTGCACCGCTGGCTGCACGCGCTCACCACAGCTGGGCTGCTGCACCGCGACGGCGAGCGCTACCACGGCCTGCGCATCGACGGGGAGACCGACGCTCTCTGGTCCACTGTGGACGAACTACAGGCCGAGCTCCGGTACGGCCGCGAGCTGCTCGACTACGTGCGGGACAGTGCCGCGCACCTGCCCGCGCTGTTCCGGGACGAGATCGACCCGCTCACCCTGCTGTTCCCGCAGGGGCAGCTCACCGTGGCGGAGGCGATCTACCAGACCAACCTGATCGGACGGTACATCAACCAGTTCGTGGTGGGCGCGGTCCGCGAGATCGCCGCCGCGCACCAGGGGCCGGAACCGCTGCGGATCCTGGAGGTCGGCGCGGGCATCGGTGGCACCAGCACCGACCTCATCCCGGCGCTGGCCGGGTTCGACGTGCGCTACCGGTTCACCGACCTGTCCCAGTTCTTCCTCACCGAGGCGAGCAAGCGCTATGCCGACTACCCCTGGGTGGACTACGGGATCTTCGACCTCAACGTGGACCTGGTCCGGCAGGACGTGCGGCCGAACTCGGTGGACGTGGTGCTGTGCGCCAACGTGCTGCACAACGCCAAGCACATCCCGACCGTGCTGGCCCGGCTCCGCGAGGTGCTGCGGCCCGGCGGGCACCTGGTGTTCATCGACGCCACCGGCGACAACCACCCGCTGCTGATCTCCAAGGAGTTCCACGAGGGTCTGAGCGGCTACGAGGACCTGCGGCGGCACGACCACCGGGTCTTCCTCTCCGCGCCGGAGTGGCGTGACCAGCTCGACGGCGTGGGCGCGGAGGTCCTGGCTCGCCTGCCCCGGCCGCAGGACCACTTCCCCGAGGTGGGCCAGCACGTGTTCGTGGCCAGGGTGAAAACCGACCGGCAGCCGGTCACCGAGACCGCGCTGCGCCGCCACCTCGCTGAGCGGCTGCCCGAGCACATGCTGCCCGCCCAGTTGCACATCGTGGACGAGCTGCCGTTGTCCGCCAACGGCAAGCTCGACCGCGCCGCGCTGAAGTCCCGGCTGCCGGTGGAGTCCGGTGCGCCGGAGGCCAGCGCCGAACCGCCGCGCGACGAGCTGGAGACCGCGCTGGCCCAGGTGTGGGCCGAACTGCTCAACCGGGACCGGGTCGGCCGGGACGAGGACTTCTTCGCCCTGGGTGGTGACTCGCTGCTGGCCGCCAAGGTGGTCGGCCGGATGCGCGAGCAGGTCCCCGAGGCCGCCGCCCTGGACTGGGAGACCCAGCTGCGGATCGTGCTGCGCGGCACCACCGTGGCCGACTACGCCGACCATCTCCGCGCCGCGCCGGCCACCACTGGCCAGCACGGCGGCGGCAGCTCACTGGTCGAGCTGGTGCCGGGCAACGAGGAACCCGCGCTGGTGCTGGTGCACGACGGCAGCGGCACCCTCGCGCCCTACCGCGCCATGGTCGAGCAGCTGCGCCGCAGTGGCCGCACGGTGCTCGGGCTGGAACCGACAGTGTCCTATGTGGACATTCCGGCGGAGGTGCTGCTGCCGAGACTGGCTGCCGACTACGCCAAGGAGTTGCGTGCCGCCGGGCACAACCGCGTGGACGTGGTCGGCTACTGCATGGGCGGCCTGCTGGCCACCGAGCTGGCCCGCACCCTCACCGAGTCCGGGGCCGAGGTGGACAGCCTCACCGTGATCAGCTGCTACCGCATGCCCTACCGCATCGAGGATGAGCTGCTGCTGGAATATGCCTTCGCCAGGCTGCTGGAGGTCGACCCGGCCCGGCTCGGCTACGCCGGGGACGAGCAGCGGCTCGGCGCGGCCGTGCAGGCCGTGCTCCGGCACAGCCCCGGCCTGCTGCCCGACGGCTGCTTCGCCGCGCTGGACGGCGAGTTCGCCGATGTCGCCGCCCGGTTCGGCGCGCTGGCCCTGCGCCCGCGCGAGCAGCGGCTGGCCGCGATCGGCGCGCTGCTGGCCGAGCCGGTCGACCTGGCGGCGAGCTTCGCGGTGTTCGCGCACAGCCTCCGGGCGGTCACCACCTTCGAGGCCGAGCCCTACGCCGGGGACATCACCTTCCTGATGGACCGGGGTGACGTGCACTTCGTGCCCGACCTGCATGCCGGGATGACCGCGTACTGGCAGGAGCTGTGCCTCGGTGAGCTGCGGATCGAGGAGATCCCCGGCGACCACTTCACCTGCCTCGGCCCGGCCAACGCCGCCGGTGTGCTCGCCCTGCTGCCGGGGGCGGGCCGGTGATCGGGCTGCTCGGCGCCTCCGGCGCGGTCGGCTCGGCCGCGGCCGCGATGCTGCCGTTGCCGCTGCGCCTGGGATCGCGGCGGCGTCCGGCGCAGGTCAGGCCGGGTGCGGAGGTGGTGGAGACGGACATCACGGACGAGGCCCGGCTGGCCGAGTTCTGCCGAGGGTGTACGGTAGTCCTCAACTGCGCTGGCCCGTCCGCCATCCTCGGGGACCGGGTCGCCAGGGCCGCACTGGTCGCCGGCGCGTCCTATGTGGACGCTTTTGGTGATGACGTGGTGCACGAAGCTCTCCGGTCCGCTGTTCTCCCAGTGGACTTCATCGCGGTGCTGTCCGCTGGCACCGTGCCAGGTCTGTCCGGCGTGCTGCCGATTTGGTTGACCCGCAGAGGTATTGCCAGCCTTGACCGGGTGTCGGCGCACGCCGGCGGGCTGGAACGCTGCACCCCAGCCGCCGCGGCCGACATGCTGCTCAGCGTGACCGGCACCGACGGCGCGGGTGGCTCCTACGGGCAGGCATTGGCCGCCTGGCAGGACGGGGCGGTGCGGCCAGGGGCATTGCGGGTCACCGAGGACGCCCGGCTGCCGTTCTTCCCGGACCCGGTCACCGTCCAGCCCTACCTCAGCACCGAGGCCCAGCGCCTGGCCCGCACCCTCGGTGCGGCCAGGGTGGAGTGGCACACCGTCTTCCCCGGCCCCCGCGCCCGGATGTCGCTGGCCCGCTGGCGCGCCGAACCGCCGACCTCACCATCCACAGTGGACATCGCCACCGCTGACCTGGTCACCGCGGCCGAGGTGGACCTGGCTGGGCGCAACCCGTACTACGTGATCACCGTGCGCGCCGAGGGCCGCGCCGCCGACGGCGCCCCGCACCGGGCCACCGCCGTGCTACGCACCGAGGACAGCTACCGGCTCACCGCCACCGTCGCGGTCGCCGCGGTGGAACAGGTGCTGGCCGGCGCCATCCCGCCGGGAGTGCACTTCGCCGCCCAGGCGCTGGAACCGGAAGTCCTGGTCGAGCGGGTTCGTTCCGCTGGCGCGGTCACCGTGCTGGAGGCGATCATCGACACCGGAGCCGAGGACGAGGAGGGCGTGCTGTGAAGGTCGTGGTGGCAGGCGGCTCCTTCGGCCGCTTCTACGCCCGCGGCATCCGGCTCGCCCCGGAACTCGAGCTGGCCGGGATCCTGGGCAGGGGCGGGCCGCAGTCCACGGCCACCGCCGAAGAGTTCGGCGTGCCGCTCTACCGCAGCGTGGCCGAGGTGCCCGCTGAGGTGCGGATCGCCTGTGTGGTGGTGCGCTCCGGCGTGGTCGGCGGGCGCGGCACCGAGCTCACGCAGGAGTTCCTGGCCAGGGGCACGCACGTGCTGCAGGAGCAGCCGGTGCACCAGGACGAGCTGACCGCCTGCCTGAAACTGGCGCGGGCCAACAAGGTGCAGTACCAGCTCAACGCCTTCTACCCGCACGTCGAGCCGGTCGCCCGCTTCTTGGCTGCCGCGGCCCGGCTGCGCGCGGTCCAGGAGCCGGTGTTCCTGGACGCCGCGTGCAGCGTGCAGGTCAGCTACCCGATGGTCGAGCTGCTCGGCCGCACCCTGGGCACGCTGCGCCCCTGGGCCTGGGAGGCGCTACCGCAGCCCGCTGCCGAGCTGCGTGCGCTGACCCGGCAGGACCCGCCGTTCCGCCTGGCGCAGGGCGTGCTCGGCGGGGTGCCGGTGACGCTGCGGGTGCAGAACCAGATCAACCCGGACGACCCGGACAACCACGGACATTTCCTGCACCGCATCGCCTTGGGCCTGCCCGGCGGCGTGCTCACCCTGGCCGACACGCACGGCCCGGTGGTCTGGACCCCGCGGCTGCACGCCGACCGGGACGCCCACGGCGCGCTGGAGCTGGACGGACCACAGCTCGCGCTGCCCACCGGCGCCCTGCTCGGACCGGTCAGTCCCGGCAGCTACCAGGACGTCTTCCGCCAGACCTGGCCGGCCGCCGCGACCGCCGCCGTGCGCGAGCTGGCCGCCGCGGTCGAGGCGGACCGGGACCCGTTGCGGCACGGGCAGTTCGCGCTGGGCGCGGTCCGGGCCTGGCAGGACCTCACCGGCCGGCTCGGCCAGCCTGACCTGGTGCGCGGCCAGGCTCCCGATCCGGTCACCGCGCACGAACAACTGGGGTGCACGACATGAACGACAGGAGCTTCACGGTGGACAGGAACCTGAGTCGGCGCACGGTGTTACGCGGCTTGGCCGTGGCTGCCGCGGGGGTGGCCGGTGGGTCGGTGCTGGCCGGTTGCTCCGGTGGCCCGGCCACCGCGCCGACGACCACCGCTGGCCCGGCCAAGCCCGGCGGCACCCTGCGCGCCGCGCTGGTCGGCTCCGGCGCGGCCGAGACGCTGCAACCGTTCCAGCAGTCCAGCACCCTGGACACCGCGCGCGCCAAGGCCCTGCACGGCGTGCTCGGCACCCTGGACCCGAACGCCCCCGACGGCGTGCGCTACCAGGTGCTGACCGGGATCGACCGGGCCGCCGACCTGTCCAGCTACACCCTGCGCGTGCGCAAGGGCCTGAAGTTCACCGACGGCAGCCCGGTCACCGCCCGCGACGTGCTCGCCTCGCTCGCGCTGGCCGCGAGCACCGGCACCGGGCACTACGTGCGGCTGCTGGCCGACTTCGACCTCGACCGCGCCAGGGCGGACGGGGACGACAAGGTGCTGCTGCCCACCCGCAAGCCCATCGCGGACGGGCACCTGGTGCTGTGCATGGGCACCGCCTACGTGCTCAAGGCGGGCACCACCAACGTGACCAAGGACCTGCCCACCTGCGGGCCGTTCAAGCTCATCGAGTTCGAGCCCGGCCGGGGCAGCAAGCTGGCCAGGCACGACGGGTTCGCCGGTGACGACCTCAGCCCGCCCCGGCTGGACGGCGTGGAGCTGCTGTCCATCGCCGACCCCGAGGCGCGGCTGAACGCCCTGCGCGGCCACCAGGTCGACTTCGTGCACGACCTGACCCCGGTGCAGGCCAAGGTGCTGGCCACCGACAACAGCGTCCGGGTGCTGGAGTCGGCGATGGCGCTGTCCACCGGCCTGGTCTTCGAGCTGAACCTGGGCCACCAGCCGTTCCAGGACCTGCGGGTGCGGCAGGCGTTCAAGTACGCCATCGACCGTCGGTCCATTGTGGACAACGTGCTGTTCGGGCGTGGGCACATCGGCAACGACCTGTTCTCCCTTGGCTTCCCCGACTACGCGGGCGAGGTGGAGCAGCTCAACTACGACCCGGACCGCGCCCGCGCGCTGCTGCGCGAGGCCGGCGCGGCGAACCTGCCGATCACCCTGACCACCGGCCCGGAGACCGCGGGCATGGTGGAGGCGGCGACCCTGGTGGTGGAGCACCTGAGCAAGGTCGGGGTGCGCGCGAAGCTGGACGCCCGCCCGCCGGGGCAGCTGTTCACCGACTACATGGCCTACACCCAGCTGCCGTTCGCGGGCAGCTACTCGGTGGCGGTGCCCGCGATGCTGTACTACCAGTCGCTGTTCACCGCGGGCTCGCCCAGCGGGTTCGGCTGGAACCGGCCCGATGTGGACGCGCTGGTCGTGCAGGCCAGGGGCACCGCGGACGCGGGCCGGAGCAAGGCGGCCGCGGTGGCCGCGCAGCGCCTGCTGTGGGCCGAGGGCAACACCATCGTGCCCGCGTTCCGGCCGATGCTGTGCGCGGCCAACCCCAGTGTGGCCCCCGGCGACGGGTTGCTGGAGCAGTATCCCGGCTTCCTGCACACCGGTCTGCGGTGAGCGCGTTCCGCTATGTGCTGCACCGGTTGCTGCCCGCCGCGCTGACCATGGTGGCGCTCTCGGTCGCGGTGTTCGCCGCCACCGAGGTGCTGCCCGGCGACGCGGTCGGCGTGGTCGCCGGACCGAACGCCACCCCCGTGCAGCTGGCGCGCGTCCGGGCCGAGCTGGGCCTGGACCGCCCCGCGGTGGACCGGTACCTGGAGTGGGCCGGTGGTGCGCTGCACGGGGATCTGGGCCGTTCGCTGATCGGCGGCCGGCCGGTGGCCGACATCCTCGGTGACAGCCTGCCCAACAGCCTGCTGCTGGCCGGGATGGTGTACGCGCTGCTGATCCCGCTGGCGCTGCTGCTCGGGGTCACCGCGGGGCTGCGGCCGGGCAGCGTGCGGGACCGGCTGATCTCCGGCGCGACCCTGCTCGGCGTCGGCGTGCCCGAGTTCCTCACCGCCGGGCTGCTGCTGGCCCTGCTCACCCACACCCTGGGCCTGGTGCCGGGGGTGGCGGTGGTGCCACTGGGCGGTTCCGCGCTGGACGCCCCGGAGACGCTGGTCCTGCCGGTGCTCACCCTGCTGCTGCTCAGCCTGGCCGCCACCACCCGGCTGATCCGGGCCGCGGTGGCCGGGATCCTGGCCGCGCCGTACCTGGAAGCCGCGCGGCTCAACGGGATCCGCGGTCGGCGCCTGGTGCTGCGGCACATCCTGCCGAACACCCTCGCGCCCGCGGTGCAGGTGCTGGCCACCGGCGCGGGCGGCCTGCTCGGCGGCGCGGTGGTGGTGGAGACGGTGTTCAACTACCCGGGGCTGGGCTCGGCGCTGACCACCGCGGTGACCCTGCGCGATGTGCCCACCCTGCAAGGGGTCGCGCTGCTGCTGTGCGCGATCACCTTGCTGGCGCTGCTCTTGGGCGATGTGTGCACCCGGTTGCTCACCCCGTGGGCGGCCTCGTGATCCGCCGCTGGACCGCGTTCTCGGTGTGCGCGCTGGTGGTCGCGGTGGCGCTGCTCGGCCCGTTCCTGGCGGTCGGATCGCCGACCACCCCGGTCGGCGCGCCGTTCCAGCCGCCGGACCACCACTGCCTGCTGGGCACCGACAAGCTCGGCCGGGACGTGCTGACCCGGCTGCTGCACGGCGGTTACCTGGTGCTCGGCCTGTCCGCGCTGGCCACCGTGGTCTCCACCGCGCTCGGCGGGCTGGCCGGGATGCTCGCCGGGCTGTACCCGAACCGCTGGGGCCGGGCGGCGATCCGGGTGCTGGACGCGCTCACCGTGGCCCCGCCGCTGCTGGTGCTGCTGGTGCTGGCGGCCGGTTTTCCCGGCTGTGACCTGGTGATCGTGCTGGCCGTGGTGCTCACCACCGCGCCGATGAGCGCCAGGGTGGTGCGCGCGGCGACCAGCACGGTGGCCGCCCAGGGCTACGTCGAGGTGGCCCGCGCCCGGGGCGACAGCGTGTTTTCCCTGCTGCGGCACGACATCCTGCCCAACATCCGCGGCCAGCTGCTCGCCGACGCGGGAGTGCGCTTCGTGGCCGCGATCTACCTCAGCTCCACCGCGGGCTTCCTCGGCCTCGGCCACGGCGCGCCCGCGCCGAACTGGGGCCAGATGGTCGCGGAGAACCTGGCCGGGCTGTCGCTGACCGCCTGGCCGGTGCTCGCGCCCGCGATGTTGCTGGCGGCCTTCGTGATCGCGGTCAACCTGCTGGCCGACCAGTGGGGCAGGGTAGCCACGTGATCGCCTCGGTGACCGACCTGGTGATCACCGGCCCTGCCGGTCGCCGCCTGGTCGACGGGTTGTCCTTCACGGTGGCCGAGGGCGAGGTGGTCGCGCTGGTCGGCCGCTCCGGCTCGGGCAAGACCACCGCCGCACTCGCCCTGCTCGGCCACCTCCGCCCCGGCCTTTCCGTCCACAGTGGACTAGTCAAGGTGGCCGGCACCGACATGTTCGCCGACCTCACGGCACCCGACCTGCGCGGCCAGGTGATCAGCTACCTCGGCCAAGACCCCAAGGCGGGCCTCAACCCCGCCCGCCGCCTGCGCAACCAGCTCGCCGACACCGCCCGGGACCCGGCCGAGACCACCGCGTTGCTGCACCGGCTGAACCTGCCCGCCGATCCCGGGTTCCTGCGCCGCTACCCGCACCAGGTCTCCGGCGGGCAGGCGCAGCGGATCGCGCTGGCCATCGCGCTGGCCGCGATGCCGAGGCTGCTGGTGCTGGACGAGCCGACCAGCGGGCTGGACACCCGGCTGGCGGTGGAGTTCCGCGCGGTGCTCAAGGACCACCTGCGCCGCACCAAGGCCGCGGCGGTGGTGATCAGCCACGACGCGAACCTGGTGCGGGACCTGGCGCGGAAGGTGGTGTCGCTGGACCGAGCCCCAGCCGCGCAGTCCGTCGCGCAGGCGGCAGCGGTCGTCCGGACACCGGGGCGGCCGCTGCTCAGCGTCCGCGAGCTCTCCGCCACTCACGACCGCACCCCGGTCCTCCGCGATCTCTCCTTCGACCTGGCAGCGGGCGAATGCCTTGCCCTCACCGGACCTTCCGGCTCCGGCAAGACCACTGCCGCCCGCTGCCTGGTCGGCCTGCACCGCCCCAGCCACGGCCGCATCACCCTGCACAGCCCGGCCCCGCGCCGCCGCGCGATCGCCCTGGTGGCGCAGGACTCCCTCGGCGCGCTGAACCCCCGCGAACCCGTGCGCACCGCCCTGTCCCGCCCGCTGCGCCTGCCCAGGGCCGACCGCGCGGCCGAGGTGACCCGGCTGCTGCGCCGGGTGCACCTGGACCCGGGACTGGCCGAGCACCGCCCGGCCCGGCTCTCCGGCGGGGAACGCCAGCGGGTCAACCTGGCCAGGGCGCTGGCCGCGGGTCCGGAAGTGCTGGTGTGCGACGAGATCACCTCGGCGCTGGACCCCGGCACCAGGACCGCGATCCTGGACCTGCTCGACGAGCTGCGCGACACCCTCGGCCTGGCCATCGTGCTGATCAGCCACGACCAGGCGGTGGTGGACCGGATGGCCGACCGGGTGGTGCGGTTGTGAACCCGGTTGCTACACCGAGAAGACCAGCTCCTCGGTGTAGCGGCCGTCGGCGAGGTAGAACTTCGCCGACATGGTGCCCGCGCCCAGGTCGAACACCGTGCGCCACAGGGTGCGGACCGGGTAGCCGGTGGGGGAGCTGGCGTCGAAGCCGATGTCGGCCAGCGCGGCGCGCAGCGAGTCCGCGGACATGGTCGTCCCGGTGCTCTTGGTCAGCTGCCGGTAGCGCTGGAAGGTGAACAGCGTCTCGACGTTGTCCTCCGGCAGGTTCTCCGCGCTGGGGTGCCGGTGCAGCAGGTGGTTGGTCACGCACAGCGCGCCGTCGCCGTCGGTGATGTGCTCGTTCCCGCCCGGCCCGCGCTCCCAGACGAAGGCGTCCCCGCCGGCGTCGGCGACCAGGTAGTGCAGGGGAGTGCCCATGTCGTACTGCTTGGCGTGCAGCAGCGCGGCGCGGGCCTCCTCGGCGGTCCGGCAGGTGTCCAGCAGGAACCGGGGCAGCTGCACGCTGTTCACGCCGACCTGCGGGCCCTCGTCCACCGGGGCGGTGACGTTCTCCGCGTCGGCGATCAGCAGCACCACCGCGAGGCCGTGCTCGTTGATGCCGTCCATGCAGCCGTCCAGGGTGTCCATGGTCAGCACCAGCGTGGCCGGGCCGTCGACCGGCCTGCTGTGCACCAGGGTCGGCCGGGAGGCCATCGGCGGCTCGGTCGAGGGCGGCACCGGGGCGCCGGTCATCATCGCGAACAGCTCGGCCTGGCTGGTGGTGAAGAAGTCGTAGTTGCGGGCGAGCAGCCCGCGACCCTCCTCGGTCAGGTTCGGCGGCACGTGCGTCGCCGAGCAGGCCGAGCCGTTCGGCACCGGGCTCAGACCGTCCACATAGTACTCAGCCGCGTCGAAGTCCAGGCCGAGAGCCGTTGCCGCGCCCCGCATCCGCTCGTGGTGCTGCGGCCAGTTCAGCTGGAACCAGCGCCGCCGGGCCAGCTCCTTGCGCCGGTCCGCCGGGACCGGCCGCCAGCCGTAGGTCTGCTGCGCGGCAGTGGCCAGCGCGCCGCCGATCGCGGCCTGGTCGCCACTGGCGCTCACCTGGCGCAGGGTCAGGAAGTCCGAGCCGCCGCCACCGGCGACGATCGTGTTCGACATGTCAGTTCTCCTTGGTGTCGCGCCACATCGGCCACACGCTCGGGCCGTCGGGCAGTTCGATCGGGTTCCCCAGTCGCCGGAAGCCGTGCCGCTCGTACAGCGGCAGGTTCCGGCTCGAGCTGGCCTCCAGGTACGCGGGCAGTCCCTCGGTGTCCGCGCGGCGCAGGCCCTCGGCCAGCAGCGCCCCGCCGAGACCGAGTCCCTGCTTGCCTGGCGTCACCCCCAGGAACGCCAGGTACAGGTGCGGTTGCTCGATGGGATGCCGCTGTGCCAACAGGTCCACCAGGATCCGCAGCCGGGCGGGCAGTTCGACCTCCGGCGGCGGGGCGATCCGCGCGTCAGCCGGGACCGGCAGCCACACCGCGGCCGCGTCCGCCCCGGAGACGTCCAGGGTTCCGGCCTTCGCCGACTCCGCCACCGCCTGCTCGAACAGCCTGCTCGCGCTGACCCGCCGCTGCTCGGGCGGAGCAGGGAACATCCACCGCGTCAGCGCCTCCTCCAGGAAGACGTCGCACAGGATGTCGACGGCGTCTTGCGTACGCTGTATCGGTGCCATGGCTGAACTGTGCCGAGAGCACGTACGCCACGGCAACGAAATCGGGCGAACAGGGGAGATAACTCCACCAGGGCGTACTAGTACACTTAGCCGCGTGAGCGAGGTCGAAGCACCGTTCCGGCGCATCGCCGCCGCCATTGCCGCGCGGATCACCGCAGGTGGGCTGGGGCCAGGCGACCGGGTGCCGTCCACCCGCGCGGTGATGCGCGAGTGGGGGGTCGCGCTGGCCACCGCGGCCAAGGCGCTGGACCTGTTGCGGCAGCAAGGACTTGTCGAGACCCATCCGGGCGCGGGCACCGTGGTCCGCGCTCCCGCCGGTGCGCCCCGGCGGCCCTCCGCGGTCGCACCGAGCTTGACCAGGGTCCGGATCACCACCGCGGCGATCCGGCTGGCCGACGCCGAGGGCCTGGACGCGGTGTCCATGCGCCGCCTCGCCACCGAGCTGGGCACCGGGCCGATGTCGCTGTACCGGCACCTGGCCGGCAAGGACGAGCTGGTGTACCTGATGATGCGCCGGGTCTTCGCCGGCCGCCCGCTGCCGGTGCCGCCGCCGCCCGGCTGGCGGGCGCGGCTGACCGTGGTCTCCCGCACCCAGTGGGCGCTCTACCGCGCGCACCCCTGGCTGGCCGAGCTGGTCTCGATCACCCGGCCGCGGCTGGTGCCGGAGGCCATGGCGCACACCGAGTGGACGCTGGCCGCGCTGGCCGGGCTCAAGCTGAGCCTGACCGAGCGCCTGCGCGAGGCGATCACCCTGCCCGCCTACGTCCGCGGCGTGGCCCTCGCGCACTCCGCCGAGCTGGCCGCGACCAAGGACACCGGGCTGACCAGCAGCGAGTGGTGGCGGGAGCAGGAACAGGAGGTCATGGCGCACCTGAACTCCGGCCGCTACCCCAATTTGTCCACAATGGACTCGGCGGTGATCGAGGACCTGGACGGGCTGTTCGAGCACGGCCTGGCCCGGCACCTGGACGGCTTGGCGGCCCGGCTACGGTTGGGCGCATGAGCGAGGAGCGGCTCGACTTCACCGGCGTCGCCGACGACGACGTCACCTGGACCCTGCTCGGCACGCTGTACCTGCGGGCCTGGGAAAGCGGCGCACCGCGGCCGATCCTGGGCGACCACCACGCCGCCGAGGCGATCCGGCGGATCGACTACGACTTCGCCAAGCTGCACCGGCGGGTCCGCCCGGAGGCCAACCAGTACCTGGTCGCCCTGCGCGCCACCCAGTTCGACGACTGGGCCGTCGACTTCCTGCGCCGCCACCCCGACGCCGTGGTGCTGCACCTGGGCTGCGGCCTGGACAGCCGCGCGCTCCGGCTGGTCCCGCCGTCCACAGTGGACTGGTTCGACCTGGACCAGCCCGAGGTGATCGAGCTGCGCCGCAAGCTGTACCCGGAACGCGAGCACTACCGGCTGATCGGCTCCTCGGTCACCGACCCGTCCTGGCTGGCCGGCATCCCGGCCGACCGCCCGGCGCTGGTCATCGCCGAGGGCCTGCTGCCCTACCTGGGCGAGGCCGAGGTGCGGCAGCTGCTCCAGCGCCTGGTGACGCACTTCGGCTCCGGCGAGCTGCACTTCGACGCCGGTGCGCGCTGGCTGGCCAAGCTCTCGCCGCTGGGCGCCTGGGGCCTGCGTGACGCGCGCGAGGTGGA
This sequence comes from Crossiella sp. CA-258035, assembly GCF_030064675.1. Classification (GTDB taxonomy): domain Bacteria; phylum Actinomycetota; class Actinomycetes; order Mycobacteriales; family Pseudonocardiaceae; genus Crossiella. The sequence goes on along the minus strand of NZ_CP116413.1, from coordinate 6,231,210 downwards.
GCGCTGGCACCCGCGACTGCGCTGCCTGGAAGAGGTCGCCTTCACCGCCCGGTACGCCAGGATCCCGTCCCCGGCCTACCGGCGGCTGTACCAGGTCATGAACGCGATCCCGTTCTGCCGCAACATCTTCCGCGAGTACCGGTTCAGCTTCTGAGCACCGCCGCCGCGGCCAGGACCGCGCCCAGCTGCGCCGCGACCTGCTGCCGCAACGGGATCGGCCTGCCCGGCAGGTCGTCGGCCGCCCGCAGCCACCCGGTGAGCAGCTCCTCCGTCCGTGCCCGGGCCGCGCGCAGCGGCGGGCGCACGTTGCCCGCGGCGCGCTCGGCGTCCAGCAGCCGGAGCAGGGTGCCTGCCATGCGCGGCAACATGGTGTGCGGCAGCGACTGGAAGGAGCAGACCTCGGCCACGGTCGCCGGGCGCGCCCCGTCCGGGCCTGCCGCGATCCGCTGCCAGCCCGCGTGCATCCGGTGGGCGGCGCTCAGCATGCCGCGCAGGCCGCGGTGGTGCGGGGTGTCCAGGCGCAACGCGGGCTCGGCCACCGTCAGCACCGACTCGACCGCCTCGGTCCCTGCCGAGAGGGCGGCCAGGCAGTCGTGCAGGGTCTCGGCGAGGCTCTGTTCGGACGGGTTGGTGTCGGCGGCGCGCGGATCGGTCCACAGCGGCACCTCGGTGATCACGGTGACCGTGCCGTGCCGTGCCGCGTACTCCGCGCTGCTCGCGCCGAACGCGCCCTCACCGGCGGGCGCGCCCTCGGTCAGCTCGGCCACCGGCGGCAGGCGCAGCACGCCGGGGGCCAGCTCGTTGGCGGCCGGGATCTCCCAGACCGCGTGCTGCCCCGGCAGGCCGGTCCACTCCGCCACCGCGGCCAGCGCGGCGACCACCTCTGGGCTCGCGCCGGTGGTGTAGTGGAACAGTCCGCCGTACTCGGCGTTGTGCAGCGAGGCTTGCACCACCGGGCGCAGCTCGTCGATCAGCCGGGACAGCGCGACCGTCTCCGGCAGCATCCGGTCGAAGTACCAGTGCTCGGCCAGGTGCGGGAAGGTCCACTCCGGCTGCTCGGCCAGGTCCGGCCGGTAGAAGCCGCGCGCATAGGCCTCCCGGTCGCCGGGACTGGCGAACCAGCTCTCGTTCAGCCGGGCCCCGTCCGGGTCGATGCACGGCACCAGGTGCCAGCGCAGCCCGGCCCGCAGCTCCGGCCGCGCGCACAGCAACCGGCCCAGCTCGCGCACGGTCAGCCCGCCCACCGGCTCGTTCGGATGTGGCCCGCCCAGCACCAGCGCGTTCGCGGTCCCGTCCCCGATCGAGGCCACCCGGATCGGCTCGCCCTGCCGCGAGGTGCCCACCCGCCGCACCGCCACCAGTTGCGGATACCGCCCGGCCAGCTCGTCCAGCTCCGCCTGCTGCTCGTCCACCGTCGGATACCGGTCCACCTCCGGCAGCCCGGCCAGCACCGCCCGAATCCCCTCGAACATGATCACCCCATCTGATAGCAACGCTATTCAATAGTGACGCTATCCTATGGAGCATGTCCGGCAGAAGAGCGGAGTCCAAGCTCCGCAACAGCCACGCCCTGGTCACCGCGGCCCGCCACCTGTTCCTGGCCGACGGCTACCACCGGGTCGGCATCCAGGCCATCGCCACCGAGGCCGGGCTGACCATCGGCGCCATCTACTCGCTGTTCGGCTCCAAACAGGGCCTGCTGCACGCGGTGCTGGCCGACCTGGCCGGCGGCGTCGAGCGGGAGGCGCGGGCACTGGCCGCCGAACCGGAACTGGACGCCCCCGCGGTGGTGACCAGGTACGTGCGCGCCTACCACGACTTCCTCTCCACCGTGCAGGGCTGGCGGGCCCTGCGGCTGGAGGTGGAGGCGCTGACCCTGGTGCTGGGCAGCGACGAGCCGGAGCAGGCGCTGGTGGAGTTCGGCGCGGGCAGCCGGGTCGCGCTGACTGAGCTGCTGCGCGGGCGGGAGCTGGCCGGGCGGCGGCTGGGCGCGGTGCGCGCGGAGCGGGCGTCGGTGGGGGTGACGGCGCTGGTGCGCGGGCTGGCGGTGCAGAGCGCGGTGGAGCCGGGGGCGGCTACGGCGCAGCGGTGGGTGGAGCTGGCGCTGGCGGTGCTGGCGGCGAGCTGAGAGAACGGGGGGCGGCGGCGTGGCGGCGAGCTGAGGGGACGGAGGTTCCTCGGGCGTGGCGTTGGCGGTGCTGGCGGCGGGTTGAGGGCAGCGGGGTTGGGCGGTGGTGCTGGCGGCGAGCTGAGGCGACCTGAGATTGGGCGGCGGGGCACCGGTTGTGCCGCGCGCCTGGTTGTGGTCTGGGGACGAGCCGGGCGGCGGCTGCGACCGGTCGGGCCGGTCCCGAGGTCAGTGCGCGGGCACCGAGACGCAGACCAGCTCGGTGTCCTCGATCGCCTCGACCGTGCCCGGACTGTCCCTGGGCACGTGCAGGTGGTCCCCGGCCTCCCCGCTGACCGTGCGCCCCGGCTCGCCGACCACGATCTTGCCGCGGATCACGACCCACACCTCGTCGTACGGAGCCGGCAGGTCGGCGCTCTCCCCGGCTCCGAAGAACGCCGAGTAGGTGCTCAGCGGCCCGCCCTCGGCGGCCTCGACCGCGGGCGTCATGACGATCCGGTGGTCCCCGAACCGGATCGGCCCGCCCTCGCCGCCCGGGGTGAAGCGGCGGACCGGTGGCGTCGTGGTGCTCACGGGTTTCCTCCCCCTTGTCCTCCAGCGCGCTGGAGCCAGCAACCTACACCTGACACCTCGACCACCAACCGTGCCGGAGGAGAGAACATGATTGTCACCGTTGCCGCGGTAGCCGACTTCGGCCAGTTCCTGCACACGTTCCAGACCAGGGGTGCGGAGACGCGGCGGGAGCACGGTTGCCGGGGAGCCCGGGTGTTCCGCGATCCCTTCGATCGCCAGGGAACTCGGGCTCCGGGGCGCGCCGTCGCCCGGCCTCACTCGTTGACGGCCTGGTACACCGTGGTCCAGAAGTCGTGGATGAGCCGGGGCGAGTCCGCGGTGGACATGCCGACCTGGGTGAGCAGGATGCCGATGACCTGGTTGGCCGGGTCGGCGTAGGTGGAGGTGCCGGTGCCGCCGTCCCAGCCGAACTGGCCGAGGGGCTGGTAGTCCGACCGGTCCACGCGCACCGTCATGCCGAAGCCCCAGCCGCCGTGCAGCCCGAGGCCGAAGGACACCTGCTGGGTGCGCCTGCCCAGCGCGTCCCTGGCCGCCTTCTGCTCCGGCGTGAGGCGGTTGGTGGTCATCAGCTCGACGGCGGCCCTGGACAGGATCCGCTCGCCCCGGTGCTGGCCGTGGTTGAGCAGCATCCGGAAGTAGGCGTGGTAGTCGTCGACCGTGGAGACCATCCCGCCACCGCCGGACTGGAACGCGGGCGGCTGGCTGTACCTGCCGGTGGCCGCCTCGTCCCAGACCAGGAACTCGCCGGTCTCCGGGTGCGGGGCGTAGCTGGGCGGCAGGCGGTCGATCTTGCTCGCCGGCACGTGGAACCCGGTGTCCCGCATGCCAAGCGGGTCGAGCACGCGCTCGCGCAGGAACGACTCGTGGGACTGGCCGGTGACCCGCGCGACGAGCACGCCGAGCAGGTCGGAGCCGATGTGGTAGCCCCACCGCTCGCCCGGCTGGTACATCAGCGGCAGCGTGCCGAGGCGGCGCAGCCACTCATCGGTCTCGGGCAGCGGCCCGGTGTGGCCGGTGAGCCCCAGCTCCTGGAGCTTGGCCTGGATCGGCAGCTCCGGCTGGGTCAGATCCATGGCGAGCCCGAAGGTGCAGGTCAGCACGTCCCGCACGGTGATCGGCCGCAGCGCGGGCACGGTGTCCTCCAGCGGGCTGTCGATCTGCTTGAGCACCCGCCGGTCGGCGAGCTCGGGCAGCCACCGCTCGACCGGGTCCTCCAGTCGCAGCCGGCACTCGTCGAGCAGGACCATCGCCGCGGCGGCGGCCAGCGGCTTGGAGGTCGAGGCCATCCGGAAGATGGTGTCCCGGCGCATCGGCGCGCCACCGTCGTGGCGCATGGTGCCGATCGCCTCGACGTGCGCCTCGCCGCCGCGGCTGACCAGGGCGACCAGGCCGGGGATCTTGCCGGAGTCGACGTGCCGGGTCAGCACCTCGCGGATCCGGCGCAGTCCGGTCGCGGAGAAGCCGCGGTTGTTCTCACTCATCACTGACTCCCTTGGGTTGACTTCCTGAGCGTTCGGAACTTCCCGAACAATGATGAACGTACATTGCGTTCACTAATCCGTCAACGAACAAGTCAGGTCGGATCACGTTGCCGAAAAGGAAGAAGCGGGCTGCATTGCAATAATTGTGCAGCTGAACGCAACGACGATCAGGCGCTGCATTGCAATGGACTGCGGGTGAATGCATACTTGCGGCGACCAGGGAGACAGGAGAGGCGCACCGATGCCCGGAGGCAGGCTCACCACCGAGGACCGGCAGCACATCGCCGAGGCGCTGGCCGAGGGGCTCGGGTACGCCGAGATCGGCCGGAGCCTGGGGCGACCGGCCTCGACGATCATGCGGGAGGTCACCCGCAACGGCGGGCCGGAGAACTACGAGGTGGACCGGGCGGAGGAGGCGACCCGGCACCGGGCGCGCCGCCGCAAGCAGGCGGCCGCACTGCCGCCGTGGATCCCGGACAGCGGTCACGGCCGCGATCCCCAGGCGGTCCAGGAGCTGGCCGAGTCCTACACCGAACTGCTGATCCAGCAGGGGATTCCGCGGATGATGGCCAGGGTGCTGGCCTGCCTGCTGCTCACCGACTCCGGCACCCTCACCGCCGCGGACCTGGTGCAGCGCCTGCGGATCAGCGCGGCCTCGGTCTCGCACGCGGTGACTTTCCTTGAGCAGCAAGGGTTGTTGCGGCGGGAACGGGCCACCGGAGTGCGCCGCGAGCGCTATGTCATCGACGAGGAGATCTGGACCCGGTCCACCGAGGCGGCGATGGAGATGAACAAGGTACTGACGGCCGCCTCGTTGCGCGCGGTGGCGGTCCTCGGCGCGGACACCCCGGCCGGCGCCCGGTTCGAGTCCTCCGCCGAGTACCTCCGCCTGGTGAGCGAGGCCCTGCGGAAGGTCAAGGAGCAGTGGGAGCAGCGCAAGGCCGCCCGGGAGACCGGGCGGCCGTGATGAGCTCTGGGGTGCGCCGGATCAGCCGCGCAGGGCCGGGATGACCTTCTCGCCGTAGGTGTCGATGGTGGCTTCCCTGGCGTCGTGCATGTTGTAGACCGCGAACTGGTGCACGCCAAGGGACTTCAGGTGTTCCAGGCGTTCGACGTGCTTCTCCGGCGGGCCGATCAGGCAGAAGCGGTCCACGATCTCATCGGGCACGAACTCGGTGTCCGGGTTGCCCGCGCGGCCGTGGTGGCTGTAGTCGTAGCCCTGGCGGCCCTTGATGTAGTCGGTCAGCGCCTGCGGCACGATGCTGGAATCGCTGCCGTAGCGGGCCACCAGGTCGGCCACGTGGTTGCCGACCATGCCGCCGAACCAGCGGCACTGGTCCCGGCCGTGCGCCAGGTCGTCGGTGACGTAGGCAGGGGCGGCCACGCACATGGTGAGCGAGTCGGGGTCCCGCCCGGCCTGCTCGGCGGCGTCCCGGACCGCCTTGACCATCCACTCGGTGAGGAACGGGTCGGCCAGTTGGAGGATGAACCCGTCGGCGACCTGGCCGGTGAGCGCGAGGGCCTTGGGGCCGTAGGCGGCCATCCAGACCGGCAGCCTGCCCTCGCGCACCCAGGGGATGCGCACCTCCTGGTCGCCGATGGCGGTGGCGCGGCCCTCGGCCAGGTCACGGATGACCTTGATGGACTCGCCGAGGCGGGCCAGCGTGTTCGGTTTGTTCCCGATGACGCGCATGGCGGAGTCGCCCCGGCCGATGCCGCAGACCGTGCGGTTGCCGAACATGTCGTTGAGGGTGGCGAACAGCGAGGCGGTCACCGACCAGTCGCGGGTGCCGGGGTTGGTCACCATCGGGCCGACCACCAGGCGCTCGGTCTGCGCCAGGATCTGGCTGTAGATGACGAAGGGTTCCTGCCACAGCACGCAGGAGTCGAAGGTCCAGCCGTAGTCGAAGCCCGCCCGCTCGGCCCGCTTCATCAGCTCGACCACGGCCGAGGCCGGTGGATCGGTCTGCAGCACCAGTCCGAAGTCCATTGTGTCCCCTCAACTCAGCGGTTCTGCGGAAACCCCAGGTCGACACTGCTGGTCGCCGGGTCGGGCCAGCGGGTGGTGACGACCTTTCCCCTGGTGTAGAAGTGCACCCCGTCCTCACCATAGGCGTGGTTGTCGCCGAACAGCGAGGCCTTCCACCCCCCGAACGGGTAGTACGGCACCGGCACCGGGATGGGCACGTTGACCCCGACCATCCCGGCCTCGACCTCCAGCTGGAACTTCCGGGCCACCCCGCCGTCCCTGGTGAAGATGGCCACCCCGTTGCCCCACTGGTTGTCGTTGACCAGGCCCAGAGCGTCCTCATAGGACGGTGCGCGGACCACGGAGAGCACCGGGCCGAAGATCTCGTCCCGGTACACGCTCATCGCCGGGGTGACGTGGTCGACCAGGCTGACGCCGAGCCAGAAACCGTTGTCGTGCCCCGGAACCGACAGCCCGCGGCCGTCCGCGACGACCGTCGCGCCTGCCGCCGCACCAGCCTCGACGTAGCTGGCCACCCGGTCGCGGTGCTCGCGGGTGATCAGCGGACCCATGTCGGAACCGGCGTCGGTGCCGGGGCCGATGGTGAGGCGGGCGATGCGGTCCTGGATGCGGCGGACCAGGTCGTCGCCGATGCCGCCGACCGCGACCAGCACGGAGACCGCCATGCAGCGTTCGCCCGCCGAGCCGTAGGCGGCGGAGACGGCCGCGTCGGCGGCCAGGTCCAGGTCGGCGTCGGGCAGCACCACCATGTGGTTCTTCGCCCCGCCAAGGGCTTGCACGCGTTTCCCGTTGCCGGTGCCGGTCCGGTAGATGTGCTTGGCCACCGGGGTGGAGCCGACGAAGCTGACCGCGGCCACGTCCGGGTGCTCCAGCAGGCGGTTGACCGCGGTGGCGTCGCCGTGCACCACGTTGAGCACGCCGTCGGGCAGTCCGGCCTCGGCCATCAGCTCGGCCACCCGCAGCGCCGCGGAGGGGTCCTTCTCACTGGGCTTGAGCACGAAGGTGTTGCCGCAGGCGATGGCCAGCGGGAACATCCACAGCGGCACCATGGCCGGGAAGTTGAACGGGGTGATGCCGGCGACCACGCCGACCGGCTGCCGGATGGAGTGCACGTCCACGCCGGTGGAGGCGCCGATGGACAGGCCGCCCTTGAGCAGCTGCGGGATGCCGCAGGCGAACTCGACCACCTCCAGGCCGCGGGAGACCTCGCCGGCCGCGTCCGAGGTCACCTTGCCGTGCTCGGCGGTGAGCAGCGCGGCGATCTCCTCGCGGTGGCGCAGCAGCAGTTCCCGGTAGGCGAACAGGATCCGGGTGCGGGTGGCCAGGGAGGAGGTCCGCCAGGAGGCCAGCGCGTCCTTGGCCGCGGCCACCGCACTGTCCACTTCGGACACATCGGCGAGCGCGACCCTGGCGGTCTGCTCGCCGGTGGCCGGGTTGGTGACCAGGCCGAAGCGGCCGGAAGTGCTCTCGACGGTCTTGCCGCTGATCCAGTGGTTGATCGTGCGCATCGGGGTCCTCACACCAGGTACTGACACGTGTCGCGCTTGAGGAAGGAGCCGTGGCCCTTGCTGCCGAGGTACCGGTTCTCCGAGATGACCACCTTGCCCCTGGAGAGCACCACGTCCACCTTGCCGGTGATGGTCTTGCCCTCGTAGCAGGAGTAGTCGACGTTCATGTGGTGGGTCTCGGCGGAGAGGGTCTGCCTGGCCTTGGGGTCGTAGATCACCACGTCGGCGTCCGCGCCGGGGGCGATGGTGCCCTTGCGCGGGTACAGGCCGAACATCCGAGCCGGGGTGGCGCAGGCCAGCTCGATCCAGCGCTTGCGGCTGATGTGCCCGTCCACCACGCCCTGGTGCAGCAGGTCCATCCGGTGCTCCACGCCCGGCAGGCCGTTGGGGATCTTGGAGAAGTCGCCGAGGCCGAGCTCCTTCTGGCCCTTGAAGCAGAACGGGCAGTGGTCGGTGGAGACCACGGAGAGGTCGTTGGTGCGCAAGCCCTTCCACAGCTCGGCCTGGTGCTGCTCGGGTCGCAGCGGGGTGGAGCAGACGTACTTCGAGCCCTCGAAGCCCGGGCGCGCCAAGTCCTCTGTGGACAGGTACAGGTACTGCGGGCAGGTCTCGGCGAAGGCGTTGACCCCGTTGTCCCGCGCCCTGGCCACCTCGGCCAGCGCCTCGGCCGCGGACAGGTGCACGATGTAGACCGGCGCGCCCGCGACCCTGGCCAGCTGGATCGCGCGGTGGGTGGCTTCGGCTTCGAGGAGGGCGTGCCGGACCTGGCCGTGGAAGCGCGGGTCGGTCTCCCCGCGCTGCAACGCTTGTTCGATCAGCACGTCGATGGCGATGCCGTTCTCCGCGTGCATCATGATCAGGCCGCCGTTGTCCGAGGCCCGTTGCATGGCACGGAGGATCTGCCCGTCGTCGCTGTAGAACACGCCGGGGTAGGCCATGAACAGCTTGAAGCTGGAGATGCCCTCGCCGACCAGCTGGTCCATCTCCTTGAGCGTGTGCGCGGTGACCTCGCCCATGATCATGTGGAAGCCGTAGTCGATGGCGCACTGGCCGTCGGCCTTGGCCTGCCAGGCGTCCAGGCCCTCGCGCAGCGACATGCCGGGGGTCTGCACCGCGAAGTCCACGATGGTGGTGGTGCCGCCCCAGGCCGCGGCGCGGGTGCCGGTCTCGAAGGTGTCGGAGGCGAAGGTGCCGCCGAAGGGCAGCTCCATGTGGGTGTGGCAGTCCACGCCGCCGGGCAGCACGTAGCGGCCGGTGGCGTCCAGCACGGTGTCCGCGCCGGTGGACCAGGACTCGGCCAGCCCCGACTCCGGCGCGGCCAGCGCGGCCACCTTCTCGCCTTCGATGAGCACATCGGCGAGCAGTTCGTCGGCGGCGGTGACGACCAGTCCGTTGCGGATCACGGTGCGGCTCATGCCGATCCCTCCCCGGCCACGGTCAGCGCGTGCTTGAGCACCCGCAGCCCTTCCTCGGCCTCGGACCGGGTCAGGGAGAGCGGCGGGGCGATGCGCAGCACGTTGTTGTGCAGGCCGCCCTTGCCGATCAGCAGCCCGCCTTCCCGCGCCACCTCAAGGGCCTTGGTGGCCGCGGCCGGGTCCGGGTCGAGGGTGCCGGGCCTGACCAGCTCGACGCCGAGCATCAGGCCCTTGCCGCGCACGTCGCCGACCGCGGGCAGCGAACCCTTGGCGGACAACAGTTCCTGCTTGAGCCAGCCGCCGACCTCGCGCGCGTTGGCCTGGAGGTCGTTGTCCAGCGCGTAGCGCAGGTTGGCCAGTCCGGCGGCCATGGTGATCGGGCTGCCGCCGAAGGTGGACAGCGAGTTCGCCTTGAGGGTGTTCATGATCTCCGCGCGGGCGATCACGCCGCCGATGGACATGCCGTTGCCCAGGCCCTTGGCGAAGGTGACGATGTCCGGGGTCGCGCCGTGCGCCTGCCAGCCCCAGAAGTGCTCGCCGGTGCGGCCCCAGCCGGTCTGCACCTCATCGGCGATCCAGAGGATCCCGTGCTCGTCCAGCACTTCCTTGAACGCGCCGTAGAGTCCGTCCGGCGGCACGCTGAACCCGCCGACGCCCTGGATCGGCTCGGCGATCAGCGCGGCCGCGTTCTTGTCGCCCTGGTCGAGCACATCGCGCAGATCGTCCACACAGGACTGGATGTAGTCGGCGTCGGAGAACTCCCGGAACGGCCCGCGGAACCGGTTGCCACCGTGCACATAGGACACTTGGAACGGCGACAGGCTGGTGGTGGACCAGCCGGAGTTGCCGGTGATGGACACCGCGGAGAAGGAGCGCCCGTGGTAGCTGTTGCGCATGGCCAGCACCTGGTTGGACCGCCGCACACCGGTGGCCAGCAACAGGGCCGCGTCGTTGGCCTCGGTGCCGCTGGCGGTGAAGAACACCCGCGCGTCCGGGATGCCGGAGATCGCCGCGACCTGCTCGGCCAGCTCCACCATCGGCCTGCTCAGGTACACCGTGGAGGTGTGCAGGATCTTCCCGGCCTGCTCGGTGACCGCCTTGGTCACCTCGGGCAGGGCGTGCGCGGTCATCGTGGTCAGGATGCCGCCGAAGAAGTCCAGGTAGCGGTTGCCCTCGCTGTCGTAGACGTGCCTGCCCTCGCCGCGGTCCAGCTCGATCGGCTCGGCGTAGTAGGCGGACAGCCAGCTGGGCAGGACCGCCTGGCGGCGGGCGTACAGCTCCGCGTGCGCTCCCATGTCAGCCCTCCGTCAGGGTTCCGTAGGCGTCCGGGCGGCGGTCCCGGTAGAAGGCCCACTGCTGGCGGACCTCGTCGATGAGGTCGAAGTCCAGGTCGCGGACGACCAGCTCCTCCTCGGTGCTGCTGGCCACCTCGCCGACCATCTGGCCGCGCGGGTCGACGAAGTAGCTGGTGCCGTAGAAGTCGTTGTCGCCGTACTCCTCCACGCCGACCCGGTTGATCGCGGCCACGAAGTACTCGTTGGCCACCGCGGCGGCCGGCTGTTCCAGCTGCCACAGGTAGGCCGACAGGCCGCGGCTGGTCGCCGAGGGGTTGAACACCAGTTGCGCCCCGGCCAGGCCGAGCGCGCGCCAGCCCTCGGGGAAGTGCCGGTCGTAGCAGATGTAGACGCCGATCCGGCCGACCGCGGTGTCGAAGACCGGCCAGCCGAGGTTGCCCGGCCGGAAGTAGTACTTCTCCCAGAAGCCCTTGACCTGCGGAATGTGGTGTTTGCGGTACTTGCCGAGGTAGCTGCCGTCGGCGTCGATGACCGCGGCGGTGTTGTAGTAGAAGCCGGACTGCTCGACCTCGTAGACCGGCACCACCAGCACCATGCCGGTTTCCTTGGCCAGCGCCTGCATGCGCTTGACGGTCGGGCCGTCGGGCACCGGCTCAGCCCACTTGTAGTGCTCGGCTTCCTGCACCTGGCAGAAGTACGGCGCGTTGAACACCTCTTGGAAGCCCATGACCTTGGCGCCCTGGGCGGCCGCGGTCCGCGCCGCGCGCTCGTGCGCCTCGATCATCGAGTCGGTGTCGCCGGTCCACTTCAGCTGGCAGATCGCGGCTCGAACCACGTTGACCACAGCTTTCCCCTCGCTTCCGGTCTGGGCGTCGGGGTCGACCCCGGCAACCTATGAAGCCCATCACTCTGGTGCAATAGGCTGATTGTTACCGAACATAAATTCACCCGGGCGCCGTGCGGTTACCGTCTTGGGCGTGACGACTGCGAACCGCCTGCGCACCGACCGGCTGCCCGGCCTGGTGACCACCGCCTACACCTTCGACGTACCGGTTGATCATGCTGATCCGCAAGGGGAGCACCTGAGCGTGTTCGCCCGCGAGGTGGTCGCCACCGGCCGGGAGAAGGACGAGCTGCCCTGGCTGATGATGTTGCAGGGCGGCCCCGGCCACCCCTGCGAACGGCCGACCGCGCCCAGTCCGTGGCTGGGCCGGGCGTTGCAGGACTACCGGGTGCTGCTGCTGGACCAGCGCGGCACCGGGCTGAGCAGCCGGGTGAACCGGCAGACGCTGCCACTGCGCGGGGACGCCAAGGCGCAGGCCGCCTACCTCGGGCACTTCCGGGCCGACTCGATCGTGCGGGACGCCGAGCTGGTCCGGCAGGCGCTGATCGGTGAGCAGAAGTGGAGCATCTACGGCCAGAGCTTCGGCGGGTTCTGCTCGCTGACCTACCTGTCGCTGTTCCCCGGCTCCCTGCGCGAGTCGCTGATCACCGGTGGGCTGGCCCCGCTGAGCGCCACCGCGGACGAGGTGTACCGGGCGCTGTACCCGAGGGTGCGGGAGAAGAACGAGCGGTTCTTCGCCCGCTACCCCGGTGACCAGGAGATCGCCCGCAAGGTGGTCGAGCACCTGCTCGCACACGACGTCCGACTGCCCACCGGGGAACGGTTGACCGCGCACCGGTTCCAGACCCTGGGCATGGGCTTCGGCACCCAGCGCGAGTTCGACTCGCTGCACTACCTGCTCGAAGCGTCCTTTGTGGACGGTGTCGGCGGCCCGGAGCTGTCGGACTACTTCCTGGCCCAGGCCGGGGCCCGGCTGTCCTTTGCCAGCGCGCCGCTGTACGCGCTGGTGCACGAGGCGATCTACAACCAGGGCAGCGCCTCGGACTGGTCGGCGCAGCGGGTGCGCGCGGAGTTCCCCGAGTTCGACCTGGAGGGCGACGGCCCGGTGCTGTTCACCGGCGAGATGATCTACCCCTGGCAGTTCGACGAGGACCCGGCGCTGACCCCGCTTAAGGAGACGGCCGAGATTCTTGCCGCCCGCACCGACTGGGGACCGCTGTACGACCCGGAGGTGCTGGCGCGCAACGAGGTGCCGGTGGCCGCGGCGGTCTACTTCGACGACATGTACGTGGACGCGGAGTACTCCCTGGCGACCGCGAAGGCGGTGCGCGGCACCAAGGTGTGGGTGACCAACGAGTACGAGCACGACGGCGCGGGCCGGTCGGCCGCGGTGCTGGACCGGCTGATCAAGATGGCCCGCGGCGAGCTCTGACCCGCCGGTCACCCACTCCCGGTCAGCCCACGAACAGCAGACGGTTGGCAGTTCCCGGCTTCAGCCCGGTGATCTTGCCCTTGGTGGCCCCGTCGACGAGGTGCTTGTTCACCTCGGCGACGGTGGCCTTCGGGTGCGCGCCAAGGTAGATCGCGACCGCACCGGCCACGAACGGCGCGGCCTCGGAGGTGCCGTCGTGCACCGCGGTCGCGGTGTCGGACTTGCTGTCGGCCACCGGGATTGCCGCGCCGGGGGCGAACACGTCGACGCAGGACCCGATCGCGGAGTGCTGCCACACCTGGTCGGTGCGGGTCACCGAGCCGACGGTGAGCGCGCCCGGCACCCTGGCGGGGGAGTTCTGGCAGGCGTCGGTGGGCGCGTTGCCCGCGGAGACCACCACCGGCACCCCGGCGTCGAGGACCTGCTGCACGGCGGCGTCCAGGGTCGAGGACTTCGAGCTGCCCAGGCTCAGGTTCAGCACCGCGGGCTTGACCGCGTTCCTGGCCACCCAGCGGATCGCCTCGACCACGTCCACCCGCCCGCACAACGCCCGCAGCGACAGGATGTTGGCCTTGGTCGCGGTCCGTGCGGCGATCGAGGCGACCCCGGTGCCGTGCGAGGCGCAGTCCCCGCCGACGCCCTCCGGGTCGTAGACGGTGCGCGCCCGGCCGCCGAATGCCTCGTGCGTGGTGCGGATCCCGGTGTCCAGCACGTAGATGTTGACCCCCGCGCCGGTGCCGGGCGCGGTGTAGCCGCCGTCGAGCGGCAGCGCGCGCTGGTCGATGCGGTCCAGGCCCCAGTCGAGCGGGGCGGCGGAGGCGGCGGGGGCGAAAGCGAGCGCGCCGGTCAGCACGGCGGCGAGCAGGGGGAGGGTGCGTCGGTGCAGGGTGGTCATGCGCCCGACTGTGCGTTGTGGACGCGCGGGCGGGTACCGACGTAAGTCGCCGGGGTTTCACTTCGGCGGTCCGTTTTGAACAGCTATCCCCAGGTGAGCGGGTCGAGGTGGAGGTAGAAGCGCTGGCGCGGGGTGTCCAGGTCGATGCCGTAGCGCGCGGCGAATGCCTCGTCGGCGGCGCTGGCCTGGGCCTCGTCGGCCCAGGTCTCGCGGGAGTTGGCCAGCAGCAGGGAGAGGTCGGCGTAGCGGTCGGCCCGGCCGAGGCGGCCCAGGTCGATGAACCCGGCCACGGTGAGGGTGTCCGGGTTGAGGATGATGTTGGGCAGGCACAGGTCGCCGTGGCAGATCACGGTGTCCGCCGCTTCCTGCCCCAGCCGCTGTCCGACCTGCTCGGCGATCCGCGCGAGCAACGCGATCGGTGGCGTGTCCTGCTGCTCGACCGGCAGGAAGTCGGGGTTGACCGCCTCGCGCGCCACCACGTCCTGGGCCAGGGCGAACATCCGGGTCAGTTCGCGGCTGAACGGGCAGTCCGCCGCGGGCAGGTCGTGCAGGGCGCGCACCGCCTCGGCGATCGACGGCCAGGCCCGCCACAGGTCCTCGGGCGACGCATGGTCCGCGGGCACGCCGGGCACCGCGCTGGTGACCAGGCAGGCGCCGTTGTCGTCGCTGGTCCAGTCCAGCACCCGGGGGCCGGGGATGCCGGTGCCGCTGAGCCAGTCGACGCGATCCCGTTCCTGGGCGAGCGAATCCTGTTGCCCGGCGGCGACGTGTTTGGCATAACGCCGACCGTCAGGACTGCGCTTGACCACCGCGCCGGACTCGCCACTGGTGATGGACGCCCACACGGTGATCATGGTAGCTGGTTGACTTGGCGGGGCGGAGGGAGTTGAGCGATGGACGGTGCGCTGACCGGGCTGGCGGAGAACCCCGCCGCGCCGGAGGACGTGCTGTTCCGGCTCGCCGCCGAGCCCTCGGTCGCAAGGCGGTTGGCCTGGCGGCGGGAGCTGCCCGACCCGGTCGTCGAGTGGCTGCTCGCGCACGGTGATCCGGACATCGCCTTCGCCCTGGACTCCTGGTTCCAGACCGAGACCACGCGGCAGCGCATCGCGACCCACCCTGACCCCCGCATCCGCGAGGCACGCCGGGCGAGCATCGAGCACGACGTCCGCAACGGTGACTGGGTCACGCCGGCGGATCTCGACTTCTACGGCGGGCTGGTCACCCTGGCCCGGCACCAGGATCCGGTGTTGCGGGCGGCGGTGGCGCGGTCCTGGGTAGAGATGCCCGAGGAGCTGCGGCGGGAGTTGCTCCTCGACCGGGACCCCGCGGTCCGTGCGCTGGCCGCGGGTGCGGCGCATCCGCCGGTGCCCGCGGACCTGCTGCCCCGGTTGCTGGCGGATGAGGCGACCCGGCAGCGGGTGGCGGCCTACGCGCCGTTGACACCGGCGGCGGTGCGGGACTGCCTGGCCGGGGACGAGGACCTGCGCGCCGAGCTGGCGGTCAACCCGGAGCTGCCGCTCGGGGCGCGGGATCAGCTGGCGGTGGATCCGAGTCCGTGGGTGCGGGCCAAGGTGCTGCTCCGCCGGGACCTGGCCGTGGACCACCGCGAGCAGTTGTACCGGGCGCTGGTGGCCTCGCAGCGGGCGGAGCAGGACGAGGTGCGGTTCGCGCTGGACAACTTGGAGCACGAGCGGCCGGCCTGGCTCGCGGAGCTGCCCCTCGACGACCGGATCGGGTACCTGGACTCGCCGATCCCGTGTTTCCGGCGGACCGCCGCGTCCTCGCCGGATCTGCCGCCAGAAGTGATGCGGCGGTTGGACGAGCATCCGGATGTCGAGGTGCGGCGGATCGTCGCGCACAGGCCGGACTGTCCCGGTGAGGTGCTGGCGACGCTGGTCATCGACCACGGTGAGCGGCGCGAGGAGCCGTTGCTCGTGCGGCACCCCAACTTCCCGGCCGAGGCGCTGCCCCGGTTGGCCGCTGCCGCGCAGCCGCACCGGCGGGCGCTGGCCGCGGTTCGCGAGGACCTACCGGAGGAGTGCCTGGTGCGGCTGGCCCGTGATCCGGTGGAGTTCGTGCGGGTCGCGGCGGCCCAGCACCCGCGGATTCCGTTGGCGGAACTGGAGAACCTGCTCGGGGACCGCGAGGTCGAGGTGGTGGCGGCGGCCGCGGCGAACCCGGTGCTGCCGGTGCAGGCCATGCGGGCGCTGCTGGACCGGGCGGGGTTGTAGTGGAGCCCGAGATCACCACCGCGGCGCAGGCCGCCGCGGATGAGCGGGTGGTGGCGTTCGGACGGTTGCTGGGGGCGGCGAACCGGCTGGAGCTCATCCTGGGGCGGGAGATCGAGGCCGAGTTCGGGATCAGCCACGTCGTGTTCGAGGTGCTGCTGATCCTGGGGCGCTCCGGCCCGCCGGGGCTGCCGATGCGGCGGATCGCCCAGGAACAGGTGCTCACCACCGGGGGCGCGACCCGGCTGGTGGACCGGATGGTGCGGGCGGGGCTGGTGGAACGGGTGGCCGAGCCGGGGGACCGGCGGGTGCAGCTGGTGCGGCTGACCGAGCTGGGGGAGCGGACCGCGGTGGCGGCGGCGCGCAAGCACGCGGGCAACGTGCAGCGGCTGTTCCTGGACGTGTTGCCACCGGAGCAGCGGGAGCTGTTCGCCGCTCAGTTGCGGCTGATCAGCCACGCGGCCAGGGACGCGCTGCCGCCGCTGGGTTGAAAACCGAACATCTGACGCGTCAGCTAACCTGATCGGGTGACTGTGCGGCTGGTGTACGTGCTGGATGCCTACTGCGGGTGGTCCTACGGGTTCGCCCGGACCATGGCGGAGGTGACCGCCGAACATCCCGAGCTGCCGGTGGAGGTGGTCTCCGGCGGGCTGTTCACCGGGGCGCGGCGGCGGCCGATCGGTGAGTTCGGGTTCATCCGGGAGGCCAACGCGCGGCTCACCGAGGTCACCGGGGTCACCTTCGGCGCGGGCTTCGACCGGCTGCTGGACGCGGGGGAGTTCGTGATGGACTCCGAGGCGGCCGCGCGCGGGGTGGCCGCGCTGCGCGCGCTGGCGCCGGAGCGGGCGGTCGAGCTGGTCGCCCGGCTCCAGGACGCCTTCTACCAGCACGGCGAGAGCCTGTCCGAGCCCGCCACCTACCGCGGCCTGGCCGAGCGGGCCGGGCTGGAACCGGACCTGCTGGTGGCCGCGTTCGCCTCACCCAACGCGGCGGCCGAGGCCGAGGCGGACTTCCGCTGCGCGCAGGAGCTTGGCGTGCAGGGTTTTCCGACGCTGCTCGCGGTGGACGGCGAGCGGGCCGCGACCCTGGCGGTGGGGCACGCCACCACCGAGGAGGTCATCCGTCGGCTGGCGGCGTTGCGCTGAGCCGCCGCCGGTTGACCAGCCCGGCGGCCAGCACCGCCAGCCACACCACGGCCAGCGCGATCACCAGGCCCAGCAGCACGTTCCGGTCGTGCAGGCCGGGGTTGACGTACGGGGCGAAGCTCCGCCACAGCCACGGCACGGACAGCGCGGTCAGCACCGCCGAGACCACCAGCCCGGTCACCACCGGCGTGCGCCAGGCCCGGCCGACGCGCTGACTGATCACCAGCCCCAGCAGGCCGACCACCGGGGCGACCACCGCGTCGTGCAGCACCGGCCCGCCGATCAGCCAGCCGCCCAGCGAGACGGTGTTCTCGAAGGAGTCGAACAGCAAGGGCAGCAACAGGAATCCGCCCCAGCCGAGCAGCCCCGCGCCTGCTGCGCCCAGCACCCACCTCATCCGGTCACCACCAGTCGGCCGACCCACTTGGTCTGCAACACCCCCGGCCGGCTCGGCGCGATGATCCGGCACGGATAGCCGTGGTCCAGGTCCAGCTCCTCGCCGTTGAGCCGCAAGGCCAGCAGCGTCAACGGATCACGCGCGTGCGCGGCGGGCAGCTCGCTGACCCGGTACGCGCCGCCCTGCTCCAGCGACTCCACCCGCACGGTCGCCTCCGGTCCGGCGCCGACGCTGCCGATCAGGTCGGCGATCCGGACGCCGGTCCAGGTCGCGGACTGGCTCCAGCCCTCCACACAGGCGATCGGGAGCTCCGCGGTGGTCTGCGGCAGCGCGGTCAGCTCGGCCAGGCTGAGCCTGCGCGAGCCGCCGGGGCCGGTGACCTCCAGTCGCCAAGTGTCGGTGATCCGGCCGACCCCGGCGGCGGTGGCGGTCCGGTTGACCGGAAGTCCTTGCGGGCCACGGGTGGACCGCCAGCCGAGGAAGGAAACCCCTTGCAGGCCAGGAACAGTGGCCCCCGCGGTGGCCAGCGCCGCCGCGCCCGCGGCCAGGCCGGTGCTGCGCAGGAACGCCCGCCGGGACAGTCCGGCCGCGGGTTCCTGTTGCAGGCCAACGGGTGTGCTCAGCGACTCGCGGATGACGGGTAGTTTCACCGCGATGTGCAGCAGCAGCGCGCCGACCGCGATCCAGGCCACCGCGTAGTGCGCGGTGACGAAGTAGAACCCCCACGGGTAGTTCTGCGCCACGTTGAACAACCCGGTGGCCAGCTGGAAGAACGCGGCGGCGAGCAGGGCCAAAATCGAGATCCGCTCCAGCGCGTGCGGCAGCGAGCGGATCGCGGGTTTCTCGAACAGCTTGGGGTAGACCGTCCAGAGTTTGGCCACCAGCAACGGGATCGAGACGATGCCGCTGATCACGTGCACACCCTGGTTGATCCGGAACAGGTTCACCGGCCGGGTCGGCCAGCTGAACCAGGCGGGCGGGTGCTGGATCCCGTGGCTCAGCAACCCGGTCACGAAGCACAGCCCGAACGCGATGCCCAGCCACAGCCCGATCCGGCTGGTCACCCTGGCATCGTGCGCGGCACCACGGAACTCAGGCATCGGTGACCTCCTTGCGCAGCACCGCGAACCAGCGCCCGCCGTGCTCGACGAGCTCCCGCACCCGGAACCCGCTGACCACGGCCAGCAGCCCGACCGCGTCCGCGCCGACCCAGGCCCAGTCGAAGGCGGCCCCGGTCAGCCGCACCCGTTCCCGCCGCAACCCGGTGCCCGGCTGGTCGACCTCGGTCAGGGCCAGCCCGCCCGGCGCGAGCAGCCGGTGCACCCGGCGCAGCAGCACCACCGGGTCGCCGCCGATGCCGATGTTGCCGTCCGCCAACAGGACTTGCTGCCAGCGCCCCTCGGCGGGCAGCCTGCCGAAGACGTCCCGGCACAGCGCCACCCCGCCACGGGCCGCCGTGAGCCGGACCGCGACGGGCGAGCTGTCCACGCCGAGGGCGACCACACCGCGATGGCTCAGCGCCGCGACCAGGCGGCCGGGGCCGCAGCCGAGGTCGAGCACGGGGCCGGTGCAGCGGCGCAGGAGTTGTTCGTCGGCGGGGCTGGGGGCGGCGGACCAGCGGTCGATGGGCAGGGCGAGGCGGCGGCCGTCGGGGAGGTGGAGGGTGTCGGTGGCGCCGAGCAGGGCGGCGTCGAACTCGCCGCTCACCGGGGCACCCCGGCCCGGATCGGTTTGCCCGTCGCCGCGGCCACCGCCCGCGCGAACCGCGACCCCGGCATGCCGCAGGCCACCGCGACCGCGTCCACCATGCTGTCCACATCGGACAGTTCCGGGGCCGGCCGCACCACCAGCCCCCGCTCCCGCAACGCCGCCAGCGTGCGCGCCCCGGTGTCCGGCCGCGACATCGGCACCCCGCCCAGCACCGCCGCGTCCGCCGCCCGCCGCAACCCGAGCGCCCACCACCCGCCGTCGGTCGCCGGGCCGAGCACCGCGTCCACCCCGGGTTCGGCCAGCTGCCGCAGGCATTCGACGAACAGCGCGGGGGAGAGCTGCGGGGTGTCCATGCCGACTTGCAGCACCGGCCCGCCAACCTCGTGGTGCGCGTTGGCCAGCCGCTCGCCGAAGGTCTCGCCGCGCTGGGCGAAGACCGTGCAGCCGCCCAGGATCCGGCGCAGTCCGGCCGGGTCGACCGAGCGGTCCAGGTCGCCGGTCAGCGCCACCGCCACCCGCGTTCCCGGGGTGGCGTGTGCCGCGGCCAGGGTGGCGTGCAGGCTGGCGGCGGCGATGGTAGCGGCCTGGACCGGGGTGGCCGGTGGGGTGAGGCGGGTCTTGGCCTGGCCGGGGACGGGGGCCTTGGCCACCACCAGGATCGTGGGGGTCATCGCAGCACTCCCGCCATGTCCCTGGCCGCGCGCAGGGTGCCGCGCACCGAGCCGCTGACCTTGGACCTGGTGCCAGCGGCGCGCGGCAGGTAGTCGATGTCCACTTCGGACACTGCCCAACCGGCCTCGGCGGCGCGGAGCAACAGTTCCAGGGGATAGCCGAAGCCGCGGTCGGTGACGCCGAGGGCGAGCAGGTCCTCGCGGCGGAATGCGCGGATCGGCCCGATGTCGCGGACCTGGAGACCGCGGCGGCGCAGCAGCCAGGCCAGCACCGCGTTGCCCGCGCGGGCGTGCCAGGGCCACACGCCGCGCCCGGCCGGGATCCGGCGTCCCACCGCGAGCCGGGCCCGGCCGGTGGCCACCGGGGCGACCATGGCCGGGAGCACGGCAGGGGACATGGAGCCGTCGGCGTCGAGCACGCAGACGATGTCGGTGGCCGCGTGCTCGATGCCGGTGTGCACGGCGGCCCCGTAGCCGCGGCGGGGTTCGTGCAGCACGGTCGCGCCGAGGGCGGCGGCCACCGCGGCGGTGCCGTCGGTGGAACCGTTGTCCACCACGATCGCGTGGTATCCGGGTGGGAACTGGCTGAGCACGGCTGGCAGGGCGGCGGCCTCGTTGAGACAGGGCAGCACCACGTCCACCGCGGCGGGAACTCGGGTCATGACACCGGACGTTAGAACCGTGCGGCGCGGCCGGGAACCGTTGTGCTGCTTACCAAACTATGACGAGCGGGGAGTTCTTACCGAGTTGTTTCGGACCACGGATCCACCGGGTGGCCGGCCGGTTCCGGGCCTACGGTGGCCGGGTGCCGTCTGTTGAAGACCGCCGCGACCTGTGGGCCGCGGCGGCGCTCGTGCTGCTCGTGCTGGCCGCGGTGGTCGTCGGGATCATCCTGCGCGCCAACGACGTTCCGCTCTTCGCCGGGGCCGCGCCGCTGTTCGGCGACTGGCTGCCGCACCTCGGACCCGGCACCGTGCCCTCGGTGCTGGTCGCGGCCGCGGTGGTGTGCTGGGGACCGGGGCTGGCGGATCGGTTGCCCTGGCGGGCTTTGCTGGCCGCCGGATATGCCACCGCGGTGCTCTGGACCGTGTCACTGGCCACTGTGGACGGTTGGCAGCGCGGGCTGGCCGGTCGGCTCACCACCGCGGACGAGTACCTGCACGAGGTGGGCGGGGTCACCGACATCGGCGCGATGATCGCCGGGTTCGCCGGGCGGATCCTGGACTTCCAGCCGGACTCCTGGACCACGCACGTCTCCGGGCACCCGCCGGGCGCGCTGCTGGTGTACGTGCTGCTGGACCGCATCGGCCTGGGTGGCGGCGGGTGGGCCGGGGTGGTGACGATACTCATTGGCTGCCTGGTCGCGATCGCGGTGCCGGTCACCGTGTCCGCACTGTCCGATCAGGACGGTGCGCGCCGGATGCTGCCGTTCGTGGTGCTGCTGCCCGGTTTTGTGTGGTTCGGGGTCTCCGCGGACGGCCTGTTCGCCGGGGTCACCGCCGTCGGCATCGCCTTGCTGGCGCTGGGCGGGGTGTGGCGCTCGGTGCTCGGCGGACTGCTGCTGGGCTTCGGGCTGTTCCTCAGCTACGGCCTGGTCTTGCTGGGGCCGTTGGCTTTGGCGGTGCTGATCATCGGGCGGGGCAGGTTGTTGCCCGCGGCCGGTGGGGTGCTCGCCGTGGCGGGAGCGTTCGCGCTGGCCGGGTTCTGGTGGCTGGACGGCTACCACCTGGTCGTCGAGCGCTACTACCAGGGCATCGCCACCGCCCGCCCCTACGCCTACTGGGTCTGGGCCAACCTCGCCGCGCTGGCCCTGGCCACCGGCCCGGCGCTGGCCGCCGGACTCCGCCGCACCTTCGCCGAACGGCCGAGGGCCATCACGGTGCTGGTCGGCGCGGCCCTGCTGGCGGTGCTGGCCGCGGATGTCTCCGGGTTGAGCAAGGCCGAGGTGGAGCGGATCTGGCTGCCGTTCGGGGTGTGGCTCAGCGCCGGGACGGCGTTGCCGCCCAGGCCGTCCCGGCGCTGGTGGCTGCTGGCCCAGGCGGTCACCGCGCTGGCGGTGAACCACCTGGTGCTCACGAACTGGTGAGCGCGGCCGGTCGCCGCAGTGGAGCGGTGGCGAACTCGGCCACCCCGTCCCGGAACGGCACCCGCGCCCGGTAGCCCAGCACCGCCGCCGCCTTCGCCGGATCGGCCACCACGTGCCGCACATCGCCCGGCCGCGCCCCGCCGACGATCCGCGGCGCCGGACCACTGCACGCCTCGGCCAGCGCCCGCGCCAGCTCGCCGACGGTGTGCGGCTCGCCCGAGCACACGTTCACCGCGGACAGCTCGCCCTCGGGCAGCGGGGTCTCGATGGCCAGCCGGTTGGCCAGCGCCACATCCCGCACGTGCACGAAGTCCCGCCGCTGCCCGCCGTCCTCCAGCACCACCGGCGCCTCGCCGCGTGCCAGCGAGGAGCGGAACATCGAGGCCACCCCGGCATACGGCGTGTGCTGCGGCATCCGTGGCCCGTACACGTTGTGGTAGCGCAGCGCCCACACCGAGCCGCCGGTCTGCCGCGCCCAGGCCGCGGCCAGGTGCTCCTGGGCGAGCTTGCTGGCCGCGTAGGTGCTGCGCGGGTCGACCGGCGCGTCCTCCGGCACCAGCTCGTCGGCCAGCGCGGCCCCGCACACCGGGCAGGGCGGCTCGTAGCGGCCCTCGGCCAGCTCCGCCAGCCGCCGGGGCCCCGGGCGCACCACGCCGTGCTCCGCGCAGCGGTAGCGGCCCTCGCCGTAGACCACCATCGAGGAGGCCAGCACCAGTTTGCGCACCCCGGCCCGGTGCATCGCGGCCAGCAGCACCGCGGTGCCGTAGTCGTTGTGCAGCGCGTAGGCGGGCGCGTCGCCGGGGTCCACGCCGTGCCCGACCATGGCCGCCTGGTGGCAGACCACGTCGATCCCCGGCAGCAGCTGATCCAGCAGCCCGGCGTCGGTGACATCGCCGACCACCAGGTCGGCCGGCGTCCACGGCGGTGGCCCGTCCGCGCCGTGCGCCTGCGGCAGCAGGGCGTCCAGCAGCACGGTGTCCGATCCGGACAGTGCGTCGAGGATGTGGGAACCGATGAACCCGGCCGCCCCGGTGATCAACACTCGCATGCCCCAAACGCTAGGCCGAACGACGTACCGGTGTGCGCGATCGGCGTCGGACGTCACCAAACCGTCAGAACTTGCGCACAATGCTGAGTCATGCACGCTGATCTGAGCCGGATTCTGTCGGTGGTGGAGGATGGGTCGGCCACGGGTATCGCCGCGGCGATCAACCGGCTGATCGGTTCGGGTGAGCTGGCCGTGGGCACCAGGCTGCCCACGGTGCGCGCGCTCGCCCAGGCCCTCGGGGTCAGCCCCACCACGGTCAACGAGGCCTGGCGCTCGCTGGCCAGGGTCGGCGCGATCGAGACCAAGGGCCGCAACGGCTCCTTCGTCACCGCCCGCACGCACAACGCCGAGCCCACCCGGTTCTGGCGGCTGGCCGGGGACACCGGGCGCTTCGCCCGCGACCTCTCCGCCGGGGTGCCCGACCAGGCGCTGCTGCCGCCGATCGGGCCCGCGCTGGCCCGCATCGACGGCCAGCCGCCGCTGTCGGGCTACCTGGACGCGCCGGTGCTGCCCGAGCTGGAGAAGCTGGTCCGCAAGGCCTGGGCGCCGGTGTGCGACCCGGAGACGCTGACCATCGTCAACGGCTCACTGGACGGCATCGACCGCCTGGTGGGCCAGCTGCTCCGCCTCGGCGACCGGGTGATCGTGGAGAACCCGACCTTCCCGCCGTTCCTGGACCTGCTGGACACCGTGGGCGCCAGCGCGCTGCCGGTGCCGGTGGACGAGGAGGGCATCCTGCCGGACGCGCTGGCCGCCCAGCTGCGCCGCGACCCCGCGGTGCTGCTGATGCAACCGCGCGCGCAGAACCCGACCGGGGTCAGCCTCACCCCGCGCCGCGCCGCCCAGCTGGTGGAGAAGCTGCGCGCGCACCCGGACGTGGTGGTCATCGAGGCCGACCACTCCGGTGACGTGGCACTGGCCGAGCCGGTCAGCTTCGCCGGCGAGCTGCCCGACCGGGTGGTCCGGGTGCAGAGCTTCTCCAAGTCGCACGGCCCCGACCTGCGGCTGGCCGCGCTGGGTGGCCCGGCCGCGATCGTGGAACCGCTGATCGGGCGACGGCACCTGGGCGCGGCCTGGTCCAGCCGGTTGCTGCAGGAGGTGCTGGTCGGCCTGCTCACCGACCCCGGCTGCGTCGCCGCGGTGGCCACCGCGCGCACCGTGTACGCCCGCCGCCGCGCCGCGCTCAAGGACGCGCTGGCCAGCCGCGGCATCCAGTCCACCGGCTGGGACGGGATCAACCTGTGGATCAACGTGGCCCGGGAGCGGGAAGCGCTAGTCACCCTGGCCGCACAGGGCATCGGCGCGGCCCCCGGCTCGCCGTTCCTGGTCGAGCCCACCGGCGGCGACCACCTGCGGGTGACCACCGCGACGCTGCCGGTGGAGGAGGCCGCCGCGGTCGCCGACGCACTGGCCGAGGCGGCCCGGCCGTACCCGCCGTACAGCCGGGTCTGAGCGCCTCCAGGGGCGCGGCAGCAAGCCCGGTCGGGCGCGGACCGCCGCCGCTCTGGCCAACCGGAGGCCGCGGCGGCGATCTTGGCGTCATGGAACATCCGGACCTGTCATCCGCCGGAGCCTGACGTGGGCGTGGACTTCGCCGACTGGCTCGCGCCGCTGGAGGTGACCGAGTTCAGCCGCAGCGTGCTCGGTCACCGGCCGCTGCTCACCCCGGCCAGCCCGCGCTGGCGGCCCGGCTGCGCGAGGCGCCGGGGCTGAGCAAGGCGGAGGCGCGGGACATGTTGGGGCTGCTGGAAAAGCGGCTGCTGCGCCGGGCATGAGAAGGCGGGCACCGGGATGTCCAGTGCCCGCCCAGCAGCCGTGCCGTCCGCCTCAGTCCAGGGTGCCGACCGCGACCTTCAGGATCTCGCGCGTCTGCGTCACGATGTCCGTCCGGTTCTTCTCCAGCACGGGGTCGGACACCTTGTCCTTGTTGTTCGGATCGAAGAACAGGACCGGCGTGTGCACGTGCCCGCCCGGCACCTGCGCCTTGACCGCGTCCCGCAGCAGCGTGGCCCGGTAGGCGATCTCGTTGGACAGGTAGGAACCGCCGCCACCGGCGCGGGCCACCGAACCCGGCGTCGGGCCGTCCGGCCGGGTCACCGGCTCGGTCTGCCCGGCCGGGATCTCGGTCACCGCGGTGCGGTCGTAGACCGGGAACTGCCCGGTGTTCGCCGCGGTGATCTCCTGGTACGGCAACGTGGTCGGCACGAACTCCGGCTGCGGCGTCACCGTCGGCACGCCCGCCGGGATCGGGATGCCGGCGGCCCGGTTCTCCCGGTTGTTGTCCAGGCCGGTGTGCCAGCGGCCGTTGTAGCGCTCGATGTCGAACTGCCCGGCCCTGCCCTGGCTCACCGTGGTGAACAGGTCCACCTGCCTGCGCCCGGAGGTGAAGTGCGGCAACAGGGTCCGCTCGACCATGCCGGCCTCGAACGGGGTCCACAGCACCGGGAACATCGCGGTCTCCACCCTGGCCCGCCCGGCCGGGGTGGTGATGTAGGTGCCGTCCAGGGCCAGCGCGGTCGCGCCGCTGGGGTTGGTGCGGCGGATGTCGCCGTCGAGCTGGAACGGATCGAACCCGGTCAGCACCACCCGCTTCACCCGCTCCCCAGCAGGCAGATCGATCGAGTCCTGGCCGCGGGAACCGGTCTCCAGCACGTCCACCAGCGCCTTGCGGTCGGCGGCGGAGAGGGTGAAGCCGGGCTGCCACTGGTGCAGCGCCCTGGTCAGCTGCAACCGGGCCCAGTACAGCGGCCGGTCGTCACCGCGGGAGAGGTCGCCCCCGGCCGGGCCCCGGCCCTGCACCCGGTCCACCGCGGCCCGCCACAGCTGCCTGCCCTGCACCTGCGCCAGCGCCTTGGCCGCGCGGACGGACCTGGTGCGGCACAACGACTTCTCGAAGGCCGGGCCGCGGCGGTCGAAGCCGCTGCGGGCCAGGACCTCCTGCGGCACCGCCTGGGTCAGGCGCTGTTCCTCCACCGGGATCGGCGCCGCGCGGTCGAAGCAGTTCGCCGGGGTCGCGGCCTCGGCGGCCACCGCGAGCGGGGCTGCGGCCAGCAGTGCGCCCACGGCCAGCGCACCGGTCAGGGTGCGTCGGATCAAGCTGTTCAACTGCCCTCCTGAAAGAGTTCCGCAGAAACCACGACTCACCCGATCAGGTGAGTGCGGGCTTGTCCAGAGGCGGTTCGGCGGCCAGTTCGGCCTTGCTCGTCTCCGGGGCGATGACCAGCGCGACCACGGTCAGCGCCAGCGCGACGGCCACGTACACGCCGATGGCCACCCAGCTGCCGAAGGACTGCAACAGTGCCACCGAGATCAGCGGCGCCAGCGCCCCGCCGAGCACCCCGGCCAGCTGGTAGCCCAGGCTGGCCCCGGTGTAGCGGAGCTTGGTGCTGAACAGCTCGGAGATGAACGCCGCCTGCGGGCCGAACATGGCCGCGTGCGTGACCAGCGCGACGATGGTGGCCAGGATGATCAACGCGGTGGAGCCGGTGGCCAGCAGCGGGAAGAAGGCGAACACCCACACCCCCGCGCCCACCGCGCCCGCCAGGTACACCGGGCGGCGGCCGTAGCGGTCCGACAGCGCGCCGAACAGCGGGATGAGCGCCAGCTGACAGGCCGAGGCGACCAGCACCGCGTTCAGCCCGACCTGCCGGTCCACCCCCACCGTGTCCTTGAGGTAGGTGAGGATGAACAGGGTGAAGGTGTAGAAGGCCACGTCGGTGCCGATGCGCGCGCCGATCGCGGTGAACAGCTCGCGCGGGTGCTCGCGGAAGACGTCGAACAGCGGCAGCTTGGCCTTGGCCTCGGTCTTCTCCACCTGGGTGAACAGCGGGCTCTCGGAGATGCTGCGGCGGATCCAGAAGCCGACCAGCACCAGCAGCCCGGAGAGCAGGAACGGCACCCGCCAGCCCCAGTCCAGGAACTGGGCCTCGGTCAGCGTCGCCGACATCACCCCCATCACCGCGGCGGCCAGCAGGTTCCCGGCCGGCACGCCGACCTGCGGCCAGCTCGCGTTGAGCCCGCGCTTGTCCGGCGCGCCGTGCTCCAGGGTCATCAGCACCGCGCCGCCCCACTCGCCCCCCAGGCCCAGGCCCTGCACGAACCGCAGGAACACCAGCACCACCGGGGCGGCCGCGCCGATCTGGGCGTGCGTGGGCAGCAGGCCGATGGCGAAGGTGGCCACGCCCATCAGCAGCAGCGTGATCACCAGGACGTTCTTGCGGCCCACCCGGTCACCGAAGTGCCCGAAGATGGCCCCGCCGACCGGCCGGGCGATGAAGCCCACCGCGTAGGTGGTGAAGGCGAGCAGGGTGCCGGTCAGCGGGTCCGAGCTGGGGAAGAACAGCTTCGGGAACACCAGCGCGGCGGCGGTGCCGTAGAGGAAGAAGTCGTACCACTCCAGTGAGGTGCCGATCAGGGTGGCCGCGATGACCTTGCGGCCGGACCGGGCGGTCGGCGTGGGCGCTGAGCTGCTCATCGGCGTGTCCTTTCGACGCACTGGAAACGGAGTCGTTGACCGGGTCTGGCCTGGGCCGCCTTGGGCAGATCCTCGTCCACCACCACCGCGATCACCGGATAGCCGCCGGTGACCGGGTGGTCGGCGAGGAAGAGCACCGGCTGCCCGTTCGGGGGAACCTGGAGCGCGCCGCCGACCATGCCCTCCGGCGGCAGCTCACCCTGCCGGGCCCTGGTCAGCCGGGGCCCGGCCAGCCGGACCCCGATCCGGTTGCTGGCCGGGGTGACCTGGTACGGGCCGGAGCACAGGGCGGAGGCGGCGTTCGCGGTGAACCAGTCCTGCCGGGGACCGAGCAGCACGCGCAGCACGGGTTCGGTGGAAAGTTCCGCGACCGGCGCGATGTCCACGATCGGGTCACCGGCGATCTCCCGGCCGACTGGGATCCGCATCCCTCGGACGAGTGGCTCGGGGCCGATGCCGGAGAGCAGGTCGCTGGCCCGGGAGCCGAGCACCGGCGGCAGGTCCAGGCCGCCGCGGACGGCGAGGTAGCTGCGCAGGCCGCGGACGGGGCGGCCGATGCGGACCGTGGTGCCCGCGGCGACGTAGAAGGGGGCATGCGCGGCGGCGGTGCGCGGGCGAGGGCGATCGGTGGCGGCCAGCGCTGCCGGGCCGCTCGCGGGGTGCGGTGGCGCGGTGGCCGAGCAGGGCGGGCCGAGCTGGATCTCCGCCGGGGCGCCGGTCAGCGCCACCCACGCGCCGCGGTGGAACCGCAGGTGCAGGCCGCCCAGCGTCAGTTCCAGTCCCGCGGCGGTCTCGGCGTTACCGACCAGGCGGTTGGCCAGTTTCAGCGCGGGCGCGTCCGCCGCGCCGGAGCGGCCGACGCCCATCGCGGCCAGCCCTGGCCGCCCCAGGTCCTGGACCAGGGTGAGCAGGCCGGGGTCGAGGACCTCGATCATGACGCCACCTCCTGGAAGCGCACCCTGGTGCCCGCGGTGAGCAGGCCGGGCCGGTCGCGGGCGGTGTCCCAGAGCACCAGGTCGGTGCGGCCCAGCAGGCGCCAGCCGCCGGGGCTGGAGCGCGGGTAGATGCCGACGAACTCATCCGCGATGGCCACCGCGCCCGCGGGCACGCTGGTGCGCGCGGTGTCCCGGCGCGGCACCCGCAGCGCCGGGTCGAGGCCGGTGACGTAGGCGAAGCCGGGGGCGAACCCGCAGAAGCTGACCGTGTAGTCCCCGGCCAGGTGGCGGCGCACCACCTCCGCGGCGGAGAGGCCGGTGAACGCGGCGACCTCGGCCAGGTCCGCGCCGTCGTAGCGCACCGGCACCTCGACCGTGCGGGCCGGAGCGCGCATCCCGGGCGGCGGGGCGTGCTGATCCAGGTGTTCGCGCAGGGCGGTGAAGGAGGTGGCCGCGGGGTCGAAGCGGACCAGCACGGTGCGCGCGGCGGGCACCAGCTCCAGCATCCCGGCCGGGGGTCGCTGGGTGAGCAGCGCGTGCAGGGCGTGCGCCGCCGCGCCGTCGCGCAGTTCCACCAGGGCCGCTGAACTGCCGAAACGCCGGATGTCGAGTTCCACGGTGCACCCCCGGTGTGGCTCAGGTCACGCTACGATGTGGTACGAGTCAACATAAGGATTGTTCAACAAAAGAACAAGACTCCTGTGCCATGATTTTCTTGAGCGCAACGAGGAGGTCACGGTGAGCGACGCGCCCCTGGCGGACCTGACGGCCGACCGCGAGCTGCTGGGTCGCAGCTCCACGGCCGAGCGGGTCGCGGGCATCCTGCGGGACCGGATCATCGCCGGGTTCTTCCAGCCCGGTGAACGGCTGTCCGAGGAGGCCATCGGTCAGGCGCTCGGCGTCTCGCGCAACACCCTGCGCGAGGCATTCCGCCTGCTCTCCCACGAACGCCTGCTGTCCCACCAGCTCAACCGCGGCGTCTTCGTGCGCACCCTGTCGGTGGCCGACGTGGTGGACCTCTACCGGGTCCGCCGGGTGGTCGAGTCCGCCGGCGTGCGCAACCTGCCCAACGCCCCCGCCAGCGGCCTGACCGCGCTGCGCGAGGCCGTCACCGAGGCTGATCGCGCCGCCACCGACCGCCGCTGGCGCGATGTCGGCACCGCGAACATGCGCTTCCACCAGGCGATCGTGGCCCTGGCCGACAGCGGCCGCCTGGACGAGCTGATGCGCCAGCTGCTCGCCGAGCTGCGCCTGGTCTTCCTGGTGATGAACGACCCCAAGGCCTTCCACGTCCCGTTCATGGCGGGCAACCGGGACATCCTGGAGCTGCTGGAAAAGGGCGAGGCCGACCGCGCCGAAGCCCTGCTGGTGTCCTATTTGGACGAAGCGGAGCAGACCCTGGTGCGCGCCTACGCCCCGCTGGTTCCCGGCCCCTGAGCGAGCACCGGAGCAGGCCCGCTCGCGTCAGGTCAGCGCCCGCACGAACGCCGAGCGCAACCGGTTGCCGTCGGCGATCACCTGCTGCACCACCACCTGCTTGCTCCGCGGATCCGCGCCCCGGCGCAGCAACTCCGGATCGGCCTGCCCGAAGTCCACCGGCCCGGTGACCCCGCGGAACAGGTTCGCCCCCGTGGTGGCGCGCAAGGCCGCGTACAGCTTGGCGCGGTCCGGCAGGTTGTGTTCGGTCCTGGCCCGTTCGATCGCGCTGAGCAACAGGTTCACCGCGTCGAAGGCCAGCATCACGTGGCCGTTGGGGCCGGAGCGGAATGCCTGCGCGGCCTCGCCCTGCTCCTTCTGCGCGTCGGCGTGCAGGGTGAAGAACTGCTCGGCCTCACTCGGCGGGTTGCCGCCGGTGATCCGCCGCCAGCCGTCCTCGGTGGGGCCCAGCGTGGTGAAGTACAACCGTCCGTCCACAAAGGACACTCGGCGGGGGCGCTGCTGCTCGTTGCCAGCCAGGTCGGTGTAGCCCGCGGTCTCCAGCTGGGACAGGTCGTCGGCGCCCAGCACCACGGTGTCCCGGTCGCAGTCGGACTCGTCCAGCTTCTCCATCAGCGTGGGCAGCTCGTTGGCGCGGCCGGAGTAGATCAGCAGCGGGGTGCGGCGGCGCTGGGCGGCCAGCTCGCACATCTCCTTGACCCTGGTGGCCAGCACGTTGCCGGTGTTGCTCTTGCCAGCCTCGTACGGCTGCTCGACCGGCTCGCCGAGTCCGCTGCGGCGGCGCAGCAGCTCCTGCAGGTAGTCGTCCTTGAGGTCGGCGCTGTAGCGGTCGTTCGGGTCGTGCAGCAGGAACGGCTGGCGGGTGCGCAGCCGGGGCTCGGTGGTGGCGAAGGTGATCGCGGCCTCGGCCTGCCGCTTGTTCGGCGGCGCGATCCGGAAGAAGAAGTCCTTGCCGGTGAAGGCGTTCCCGGTCGGCGCGGAGGCCACCATCGGGATGCCCTGCCAGTGGCCGATGGCCGAGCCGAGGATCTCCGCGGCCCGGATGGTGGAGTCCCGGGTCTGGCCCATGCCGCTGACCCCGATCACGGTCGGGTCGCTGTCCACCAACGACTGGATCTTCTCCGCGGTGTGCTGGGCGAACTCGGAGTTGCCGCCGAAGTTGGCCAGCACCAGGCGAAGCAGGAACGGCGGCTTGATGGTGGGGGTGTTGAACCGGTTCCAGGCCCGCTGGGCCAGGTAGGCCCCGCGCAGCTCGTTGACCCCCGCCGACAGGTCCCGGCGCGGGACCTCGTTGGCAGAGCTCAGCATCGAGGCCACCACGATGGTCAGGTAGGGCCGCCGCCGGTCGTCCGTGCTCGGCCGGTCGGCCTCCCGGCGCACCTGCGCGTTCTGCTCGGCGACCAGGCGACTCAGCTCGGCCACCTCGATGTCGTCCGGCAGGGTCTCGTTGGCGTTGTGCATGAAGTTGCCGACGCCGTCGGTGACCCCGTAGCACTCGCCCTGCGCGGACTTGGTCAGCATCAGGCTCGGGTCGAACACCGAGTCCAGCACCCGGCCCGGCGCGAAGACCCCGTCCCGGTCGCAGTGCACCAGCTGGTGCCGCAGGTAGATCCCGCCGTAGCCGAGCAGCAGCACCGCCACCGCGGCCACCGCGCTGCGCCGCAGCGTGTGCGGCGGCGGCCACACCGTCGGGTACGGGTGGCGGTCCTCGCCGGTGCTGTAGGGGGGCAGCGCCGGACCGGGTTCGGCGATGGAGTTGTCCTCGGCCAGCCGGACCTGGTTGCGGTAGAACGACATCTGGTCGGCCACCGCGGGCTGGCCGGCGGCGTCCAGGTTGCGGTAGGCGCGCAGCACGTCGTCGAAGAGCTCCGCGCTGCGCCGCACCGTGGAGGTGTTGGAGCGCAGCTTCCACACCGCGATCAGCAGCTCCTCCACCCGCCGCACCCTCGGCCAGTTCAACCGGCTGCGCAGCTGACGGCTGTGCCGCCAGCCCGGCGCCTCCGCGATCACCTCCAGGTCGGCCACCCACCGGCTGTCGCCCCTGGTCAGCCGGGAGGACAGGTGGCTGGCCACCACGTGCGTGTCGCCCAGGGCCAGCGCGTGGTAGAGCCGGTCGCCCTGACGGCCCAGCATCGTGTAGTGGTTGCGCAGCTCGCGGTGCACCTGCTCGTACGGGTACTCCGCGCCCGCGCCGTGGGCGAGCAGCTGCGCGCCGAGCAGGTCGCGCAGCAGCGGGTGCAGCACGATCCACCGGCCGTCAGCGCTGCGGTCGGCGAAGCTGTAGGTGGACAGCCGGCCCCAGATCTCCTCGGCGTCCCGGTCCGGCACCAGCCGCTGGATGGTGGCCAGGTCGAGCCTGCGCGGCGCGGCCAGCCGGGTCAGCAGCCTGCGGGTCTGCGCCCGCTCGGGCAGGTCGGAGCCGCGGAAGCGTTGCAGGAAGCGGACCAGCAGGTAGTCGCCGACCTTCTCATCCGGTTCGGCGGCGGCCTCCTCGCGCGGCACCCGCTGGGCGAAGACCGCGCGCACCGAGGGGATCACCCGGTCCCGCCGGTAGAGCCGGTCCACCACCTGGGTGGCCAGCCGGACCGCCAGCGGATGGCCCTTGGTCACCTCGTGCAGCTCGGCCACCAGGGCGGCGGAGCGGACCGTGGAGTCCCGGCTGCGGTTCCACTCGTGCAGGAACTGCCGGGTCTGGGCCAGGGTGAACGGCCGCAGCCGCACCGGCAGCACCGCGGCGGCGGCCGGGCCGTGGTTGGCCCGCGCCTGCTCGAAACGCTGCCGCCAGCCGTGGTAGCGGGCATGCGCGGCATCGGCCGGGTCCAGGTCGTCGCTGTCCGGCGGCGGGATGTCCTGCTGGTCGGGGGTGGCCTGCTTGGTGGCCACCACCAGCAGCGGCACCTCCGGGTTGCGCAGCTTGGCCTCGGCGAGCAGCTCCAGCAGGTCGCTGACCGGCGGCTCCGGCGTGGTGCGGCCGGGCGGGAACAGGTTGACCTCGAAGGGGGACAACAGGTCCGCCCCGTCGAGCAGCAGCACGCAGTTGACCCGGCGCCGCCGCCTGCGGTGACCCTTGTAGGCGCCGTCCAGGTCGGCCAGGAAGGCGGCCACCAGCAGCCGGTCCACCACCAGCCGGTCCCGGCGTTCCTCGCTGCGCAGCAGGTGCCAGACCTGGCCGATGACCTCGTCCACCTTGCAGCCCTTGGCCAGCCCGAGCACGCCCTCCCCGGCCACCTTCTCGTACCAGCGCCAGGTGGCGGCGAACCGGCGCGGCGCGAGCAGCCAGCGGATCCGCGGCGGAGCCACCACGGCCAGCGTGGTCAGCCAGCCCAGCAGCGGCCTGGCCAGCCGGGTGAGCCAGTGCGGGGCGGGGGCGGACTCGGCGATCGAGCCGACCACGTCGGCGATCCTGGGCAGTCCGGTGAGCCGGTGCGCGAGCAGCTGGCGGGCCCTGCGGTGCGGGTCGCCGTCCTCCTCCGGCTCGGCCGCGGTGCTCTGGGCCAGTCGCAGCAGCTCGTAGCGGGGCAGCCGCATCCGGCCGAAGTGCGCGTTCTGGTAGCGGCGGAGCTGCCCGAACACCGCGTCCAGGACGTCCCGGCAGGACTTGGAGCCGGTCTCGTCCAGGTCCACCCGCGCCAGCGGCACGTCCGGCCGGCAGCGCCGCTCCAGGTGGTCCAGCAGCGTGGTCTTGCCGCTACCGCCGGGCCCGTAGGCGACCACCAGCGGGAGCGGCCGCCGGGCCTTGCGGTCGATCAGCGAGGCCAGCAACGCGGCCGTGCTGTCCCGACCCACCAGGCCGAGGTCAGGCTCCAACGCCACCAGTGACACCCCCAGGAAGTCCTGCGCGGAAAGTGACCGCGTGGCCTACCACAGTAGTCAGCGTCCCCGACACCGGAGCGAGGTTGGTCGGATGCCCGCTGCCCGAAAGGGAGGACCTTGACCGGATCCGCCGTTCGGGTGGC
The DNA here is from genome assembly GCF_030064675.1 of Crossiella sp. CA-258035. Taxonomy (GTDB): domain Bacteria; phylum Actinomycetota; class Actinomycetes; order Mycobacteriales; family Pseudonocardiaceae; genus Crossiella. The sequence continues at coordinate 6,197,562 of NZ_CP116413.1, read as the reverse complement.
TCCCGCCTGGCACCGTCATCGCATGGGAAGCGTCGCTGTTCTGGACTGCGCCGCGGGGGAGTGGACCAGCGCCGGCCCCCTGCCGTCCCCCCGTGCCTGGTGGGGTCATTCCGACGGGCTGCTCCGGCTGCCCGGCGGCGGGATCGTGGCCATCGGCGGCGAGGACGCCCGCCGCAGCGCCCGTGCCGAGGTCTACCGGTTCGACGAGGCAGACGGCGGCTGGACCGAGCTGGCGCCGCTGGCCACCGCGCGCCGCCGCAACTCCGCCACCGTGCTGGCCGACGGCCGGATCCTGGTCGCGGGCGGACTCACCGGGCCGAGGGAGTTCCCGGCGCTGGGCCTGGCCACCGCGGAGATCTTCGACCCGGCGACCGGGGCGTGGACACCGGCCGGGACCATGGCCGAGCCGCGGTTCTTCCACCACGCCACCCTGTTGCCGGATGGCCGGGTGCTGCTGGCCGGTGGCAGCACGACCCGCGCGGGCGGCTACACCGCGTTGCAGACCGCTGAGCTGTACGACCCGGACCGCGGGCTGTGGACCAGGACCGAGCACTACGACGCCGACGCGGGTCCGCGCATCCTGGCCGAGGCCAAGGAGGTCGGCCGCACCGGCGACCGCGCGCTGGCCATGGCCGACGGCAGCGTGCTGGTGGCCGGGACCGGGCGCAAGGCGGCGCTGCGGGTGGACCGCGCGCACTTCGGGCTGGCCGAGCTGGCCGGCGGCCGGGTGCTGGTCACCGGCGGGGTGCGCGCGGCGGCCGGGGAGGCGGTCCCGGCCTCGCTGACCGCCGCGACCGAGCTGTTCCGCTGCACGAGCTGACCGGTGCGGGCGCGGCGGCGGTCCCGTCTCCGTCGCCGCGCCCGCGTCACCGGGTCAGCTCACCTGCAGGTCGACACAGTTGTAGAAGGCCATCGCCGTGTCGTAGATGTTCCAGACGGCCAGCACCTTCTGGCGGCCCGAGTGGTTGCCCAGGTTCACGTTGTGCGAGACCGTGGCTCCCGGGGTGGCGCCGTTGTCGTTGAACGTGGCGACCTTGGTGCCGCCGACGTAGTACTCCCAGGTGGAAGTGCGGTGCCGGGCGGTCAGCCGCCAGTTGAAGGTGACGTTGCGGCCCACCGAGGTGGCCCGCCAGCCCTTGCTGTCGTTGTTCAGCTCGGCGAAGCGGCCCACGTTGCCGTGGCAGTTGCGCAGCCCCTTGGGGCCCTCCACGCTCTGCGGCTCGTACTTGATGTCACCACAGGAGACCGTGCCGGCGGCGCACTGCGCCTGGCGGCTCGGCGGGTTGGAGATGTAGCCGTGCGCGCTCGCCTCCGTGGCCGGCAGGGCGACCAACATGGCAGGCACCATGCCGATACCGGCGGCGGCCGCGACGAGCTTGCTTTTCACGCTCATGTCTCTCCTTCACAGGGTGGAGGCGACAGAACGGCAGATTCCGGTTGTCGGTCCCGCGAGGACCGTGGCGGCGGCGAAGTGGAATCAACGTTCGCCAAAGTGTGGTCTAGACCACGTCCATCTTGGCAAACGTTGGGATACGCCGGAATACGACAAATGGGTGAGAAGCCGGTGACTTGGCGTGGTTAGTTTGTTTCCAAAGTCCGGCCGTCCGGCCCTACCCGGATCTCCTCGGCCCCGCCGGCCAGCGCGTCCAGCATCCGGTCCACCACGTACTGCGGATCCGCGCCCCGGCCGATCCGGTTGGGCCGTCTGCCCGCGGCGGCGCGCTCGCCCATGCCGGTGTCCACGTGCGGCAGCTTCGCATCCAGCACGGTGACCCCGCGCGGCCGCTGCTCCTCGCGCACCGCGGCCAGCCAGGCCGAGAGCGCGGCCTTGCTCGCGGAGTAGGTGGCCAGCTCCGCGGCCGGCCGGTCGGCCTCCACGCCGGTGATCGCCGCGATCGCCGAACCCCGGTGCAGCACCGGCAACGCGGTGCGCAGGATGGCGATCGGGGCGAGGGTGTTGACCGCGAAGAGCTGTTCGGAGACCACGTCGTGGGTGTTCTCCGCGGTGCCGAAGGCCACGATGCCCGAGCACACCACCACGCCCTGGAGCCCGCCGAGCACCTGGTGGGCATCGCGCACCAGCCAGGGGCAGCCCTCCACGTCGTAGGCGTCGAAGCGCTTGTACTGGCAGCCGCCCAGCTCGCGGGCCAGCGCGATGAGTTTTCGGCGGTCACGTCCGGCCAGCGCGAGCTTCGCGCCCCGATCCGCCAGCCCACGGCTGACCCGGCCACCGAGGACACCGGTGGCACCCACCACGAGAATCCGCGCCCCGCTCAGCTCCATAGATCGAGAATCCGCCAAGAATTGACGAAATGCCAGGTCTGCAAGGCTGTTCGACCCGGTGAGCCCAGTCCGATCAGCCGCTGCGCCCATACGGCGGGGCGAACCGGCCACCGAGCGTCTACCGTCGTCGCATGCACGATCACGCCACCGACGCGCGAGCGCTCCGCCGCTCCGGGGACTCCGGGGCCGTCGCGGTGCCGCTGGACCTGGCCGCCAGCCCGTTCCGGGTGGACCGGGACCGGGTCGCGGCCAGCCCGTTCTTCGCCAGGCTCGGCGGCGTCACCCAGGTGATCAGCCCCTCCGGCTCGGGGCTGCTGGTGCACAACCGGCTCACGCACAGCATCAAGGTGGCCCAGGTGGCCCGCGCGATCGCCGAACGCCTGCGCCGCAACCCCTTCCACGCCGACCTGGTGGACAAGCTGGGCGGCTGCGACCCGGACGTGGTGGAGGCCGCCGCGCTCGCGCACGACCTGGGCCATCCGCCGTTCGGGCACCTCGGCGAGCAGGTGCTGGACCGGCTGGCCCGGCACCGCCTCGGCCTGCCGGACGGCTTCGAGGGCAACGCGCAGTCCTTCCGCATCGTCACCACCACCGACGTGCGCGGCCCGGCCGCGGTCGGCCTGGACCTGACGGTGGCGGTGCGCGCGGCGATGCTGAAGTACCCGTGGACCCGCCTGTCCCACCCCGACCCGCACCCGCGCACCATGGCCCAGCCGCCGCGCGGCGCGGGCGAACCCTCGGACGCGCCGGGCACCGGGTCGGCGAAGTTCTCCGTCTACGTCTCCGAGATCGACGACATGCTCCAGGCCCGGCTGCCCTTCCAGGGCCGCATCCCGGACTGGCAGCAGACCGTGGAAGCCTCGGTGATGGACACCGCCGACGACATCGCCTACGCCATCCACGACCTGGAGGACTTCCACCGGGTCGGCGTCCTGCAGCACGCCACGGTCGCCGCCGAGCTGGACGTCTGGCAGCGGGAGTGCGTGGAGCTGGCCGGGCTGAGCCGCCCCGACCTCCAGGCCCAGTCCCGCAGACCCGGCCGGTCCCTGGAGCTGCTGCGCCGCCGCCTGCACCTCAAGGACGGCTGGGTGGTCGACGACGAGGCCTTCGCCGCCGCGGTGGCCAGGGTGCGCCGGGACCTGGTCGACGGGCTGCTCTCCACCCCGTTCGACGGTTCGGTGGAGGCCGAGCAGCTGGTCGCCGACTTCTCGGCGCGCTGGACCGCCCGGCTGGTCGAGGGCGTCACCATGCTCGCCGAACCCAGCACCCGCACCGCGCACGTGGCCCTCGCACCCGACCAGTGGCACGAGGTGCAGGTGCTCAAGTTCGTGCACCACCGCTTCGTGCTGGGCCGCCCGGACCTGGCGCTGCACCAGCGCGGCCAGGCCCGGCTGCTGACCTCGCTGGTGGAGGCCCTCGACCAGTGGCTCAGCGACCGCTACGAGCGCTCCCGGCTGCCCAGGCGGCTCAACGACCTGGTGGAGCTGGCCCAGGAGGAGTACACCACCCTGGCCAGGACCCGGCCGCAGGTGCTGGCCGGGGCCACCGGCGAGCTGCCGGAGGGCCGGGACTCGTTGCGGCGGCTGGCCCGCGGCCGCGCGGTGGTGGACTTCGTCGCCTCGCTGACCGACTCGCAGGCGGTGGCCATGCTGGAGGCGCTGTCGGGCCGCACCGGGCAGCTCTGGACCGACGCTTTTGTGCTGTAGCGGCCTATTCCGCCAGTCCGCACAGCGAGTACCGCTTGCCGCTGACCTCGGCGACGGCGACCGTGCAGGTCCGGTGCACCGCGCCGGTGTCCCTGGCCACCTCGGCGGTGCGGGCGCTCAGCGAACCCGCGCCCTGTGCCGTCGCGGTGGCCAGCACGGTGAAACCGGCCGTGGGGTCACCGGCGGCGCGGCGCTGCAACTGCACCTCGAGCCGGTGCGCCGCGGTCCTGTCGCTGAAGACGAAGCTGCCGGAACCGGCCACGGTGTCCGCGGTGGCCAGGGTCTCCGCGCAGACCACGGCCCAGGTCTGGTTCGGGAAGTCGTCGTGGGTCAGGCATTCCCGGATCGGCGCGGCCGAGGCGGGCGCGGCCATCACCCCGGTGAGCGCTCCGGCAGCGAGCAGCAGCGCAGCGGTCTTGACCATGCGACCCCCCAGATCGTCGATGCGCCCACGATGGCAGAAACCGGTGGCACCGGACAAGATGCGGCCTCAACGGGCCCTGGTCAGCGCGGTGGCCAGCGCCGCCCCGGCCACCCGCTCGGTCTCCCGGCACAGCTCCTCCTCGCTGAAGGAGCCCTTGCTGGCGCTGCCCGTCACGCTCAGCGTCCGCCCCTCGGCCACGCTCACGTGCACCCCGCACGGCGCGCCGCGCCCTTCCAGGGAGCTGACCCTGGCCGCCGGGAACCCGGCGATGCCAACGAGTTTCGCCTTCGCGCTGGAGATGCCCAGCCAGCTCTCGATGCCGGCCCCCGCCCACGGGGTCACCACGAACCGGTAGCCGGGCGGGTCCACCACGAAGGCGCACCACGGGTCCTGCGAACCGTCGGCGGGACCGGGTTCGATCCGGGACACCCGCAGGTCGCTCTGCTGGGCCGAGGTGAGCAGCTCGCAGGGCGGCACGGTGTGCGCGGCCACCTCGCGCGGCCGCTGGGGTGGCGCGGTGGTCGGCGCCGGGCTGGACCCGCTGGTGGGCGCGGGCGCGCCGGTGCCGCAGGCCGACAGCAGACCGGTGACGGCCAGCGTGATCAACAACAGCGTGCGCATGGAACCCGCCTCCTCGCGGCCGGTCAGTCCATCGTGATGGCGTCCAGCTTCGCCCGCAGGTAGTCCGCGGCCCGCACCTCCGGGTAGGCCACCTTGCCGATCGGCGGTCCCAGCGAGGCGATCCGGGCCTCCGGATCGGTCTCGTAGAAGTAGATCAGCGAGATCAGCTCCTCATCCGGCGCGCTGGCATCCGGCGGCAGCACCCGGTGCCGGGTGGAGCGCCAGCGGTCGCCGGTCCAGCGGGCCAGCAGGTCGCCGATGTTGACCGTGAAGGCGGCCGGGTCGAACGGCGCGTTGACCCATTCGCCGTCCAGGGTGTGCACCTGGAGGCCGCCGACGCCGTGCTGGCGGTCCAGGATGGTGACCGTGCCGAAGTCGGTGTGCGCGCCGATCCGGAACTGGCCGGGCTGTGGACTGCCCACAGTGGACAGTGGCGGGTACCAGTTGATGTTCATGGTGTAGGACGGGTGCTGCCCGCGGCTGGTGAAGAAGTCCGGGGCCAGGTCGAGGGCCACCGCGCACACGGTGAGCAGCTCGTCGGCCAGGCGGCGCATGTGCCGCAGGTACTCCTCGGCCAGCTCCTGGAGCGCAGGCGCCTCGGCCGGCCAGACGTTGGGCGCGAACCACTCCCGGTCCAGCTCCGGGTTCCCGGTGGGCTGGTCCGCGCCGACGGAGTAGCTCTCCTTGAGGTCCGGCGGGGACTCCGCGCCCTCGGCGTAGGAGTTGGCCTCCGCGCCCGGCGGCAGCCAGCCGTGCTCGCCGACCTTGACCGCGTACCGCCGTTTGGTCTCCGCCCCGAGTGCGAAGAACTCCTTCGCGGCAGCCCGTACGTTGTCGCGGAGCTCCTCCGGCACGCCGTGTCCGGTGATGAGCAGGAATCCCGATCGCCGCAGGGCGTCGTCCACCTCCGCGGCCACCGCGCGGCGGCTCGCCGGATCACCCCGGAACCAGGGGGTGAGGTCGATGATCGGCACCGCGTCGCTCATGTTCGGACGGTAGCAGCAGCGCCTTCGGCCGTTGGGTGGAACTTTGCCGGCCGGTGTAACGGTGGGCATTTGTCAAACCTCTTATCCCACCCGTCGGTACTTCCCCCGAACGGCTGCTGACCAGGGGCAACCGTGACCGTACGTTTACCGATCACCGGGGATCCCGGTGATCGAGTCGCGTGTGTCGGGGCACGCACAACACGTGGAGGGCGCGTGCGATTACGGTTACGTCCATCCCGGCTGACCACCGTGCTGGTGGCCGGGGCGACCTGTCTGGCAGCGGCTCTGGGCGCCGTGACACCCGCCGTGGCGGCGCCCAGTGCCGCTGACGACGGGGGCCTGTCCGAGCGGACCGCGCGGCAGATCAACGTGCTGCAACGGGTGAAGGCTGCCCAGTCCAAGGCTGAGTCCAAAGTGGACAGTCGGCTGGTGGTGGAGCAGCGGCTGCGCCAGGACCGCTCGCTGCTGAGCGCGGCCCCCGAGCTCAACACCGGGATCGCGGTGGGCGGCAACGGATCCGTGCTGGTGGAGATCCGCGCCGACCGGGTGGGTGACGAGCTGGTCGCCGACGTGCGCAGGCACGGCGGCGTGCTCCGGCACGTCTCCCCGGCCACCCGCACCGTGCGCGCCGAGCTGCCGCTGTCCTCGCTGGCCAAGCTGGCCGCCCGCGGTGACGTCCGGCAGATCGAACCGGCCAGCGAGGCGATGACCGCCCGCGCCGGCGCGCCGAAGTCCGCTGAGACCAAGGAAGCCCGCGGCAAGCGGATCGCCGAGCAGGCCCGCGCCGCGCTGGCCGCCAAGCAGCAGCGCGCCGGGGTCGCCGCGGTCACCTCCGAGGGCGACCGGGCGCACAACGCGGACAACGCCCGCCGCGACTACAAGGTCACCGGCGTCGGCGCGAAGCTGTGCGCGATGTCCGACGGCGTGGACTCCCTGGCCGCCATGCGCACCCTGGGCGAACTGCCCGCGGTGGACGTGCTGGCCGGGCAGGAAGGCGACGGTGACGAGGGCACCGCGATGCTGGAGATCCTGCACGACGTCGCGCCCGGCGCCAGCCTCGGTTTCGCCACCGCCTTCAACGGCGACGCCAGCTTCGCCGACAACATCCGCAAGCTGCGCTTCGAGCTCAAGTGCGACGTGATCGTCGACGACGTGCTCTACTTCAACGAGTCGCCGTTCCAGGACGGCATCATCGCCCAGGCGGTCAACGACGTCACCGCCCACGGCGCGCTGTTCTTCTCCTCCGCGGGCAACGAGGGCAACCTCGCCGACGGCACCTCCGGGCACTGGGAGGGCAAGTTCGTCGACTCCGGCAAGGGAGTCGGCCGCTTCGTCGGCACCGCGCACGACTTCGACCCCGGCGCGGGCGTGCAGATCATCAACCCGATGTCGGCCGGCTCGAACGGCAAGCCGGTGACCCTGTTCTGGGCCGACCCGTTGCAGCGCTCCACCAACGACTACGACCTGTACCTGTTGGACGGCAACGGGAACGTGGTCGCGCTCAGCCAGGGCGTGCAGGACGGGCTGCAGGACCCCTACGAGCGGGTCAACACCACCGCGGGCGGCCAGCGGCTGGCCGTGGTGAAGTACCGCGGCGAGGACAAGTACCTGTCCCTGTCGGTGCTGCGCGGCCGGTTCAAGGACGCCGGTGAGCTCAAGGGCTTCGCCACCTCGGGAGTGACCCGTGGCCACTCCGCGGCCAAGGACGCCTTCAGCGTCGCCGCCGCCCCCGCCGCCAAGGCCTTCACCGGTGGCGAGGCGGGCGACCCGGCCAACCCGGCCGGTCCCTACCCGGGCTCCTTCGACGGCAGCTCCAAGCTGGAGCGCTTCAGCTCCGACGGCCCGCGCCGGGTGTTCTTCAACGCCGACGGCACCCCGGTCGCCTCGCCCGAGGGTGAGCTGCGGCAGAAGCCGGACCTGACCGCCGCCGACGGCGTGGTCACCAAGACCCCCGGTTTCAGCCCGTTCTACGGCACCTCGGCCGCCGCGCCGCACGCCGCCGCGATCGCCGGCCTGATCCTCTCCGGCAACCCCGGCCTGCCCGCCGCGGAGGTGCGGCAGGCGCTGACCAGCACCGCGGTGGACATCGGCGCGCCGGGCGTGGACAACCGCGCGGGCGCGGGCATCGTGCTCACCGACAAGGTGCTGGCGCACACCGGGGCCAGCCCGCAGCCGAGGGCCGTGGCCCAGTCGCCGACGGTCAGCCCGACCAGCGGTGACGGCGACGCGTTCCTGGAGCCGGGGGAGAGCGCCGCGCTGTTCCTGCCGGTGCTCAACAACGGCGACGGCACCGCCGCCTCGGTCAGCGTGGCGCTGACCGCGACCAGCCCCGGGGTGACCGTGGCGCCGCGCACCAAGAACTACGGCACCATCGAGGCCGGGCAGACCGGGCTCAACCAGTTCGCCATCACGGTGCCGGCCTCCCACCCGATCGGGGATCCGGTGGTGCTCTCGGCCAAGGTGACCTTCGCGGGTTCGCTGTCGCCGACCACCACCGCGCTGAACATCCCGATCGGCCGTCCCTCGCCGGTGGCCAAGAACTTCGCCTACGCCGGTGAGCCGGTGGCGATCCCGGACGGCGACTCCGCCGGGGTCACCGTCACCATCCCGGTGACCGGCGCAGGCAGGCCGTCCAAGGTCACCTTCTCCCTGGACGGCACCGACTGCTCCGCGGCGGAGGGCTCCACCACCGCGGGCATCAGCCACACCTACGTCGGTGACCTGGCAGGCACGCTGACCTCGCCGTCGGGCCAGGTCCTCACCCTGTTCCAGCGGCAGGGCGGCGGCGGCAACAACCTCTGCCAGGTGGTCTTCGACGACGGCGCGGCCCAGCCGTTCAGCGGCGTCACCGCAGCTCAGGCGCCGTTCACCGGCACCTGGCGGCCGGTGGCCCCGCTGGCGCCCACGCTGCGCGGCACCGCTGACGGCAACTGGACGCTGAAGGTGGTGGACAACGTCCGCACCGACGCCGGCCACCTGCGGAACGTCTCGCTGCACATCAACGGCTACGAGTGACCCTCGGTTGAACACCGGCGCCCCGGAGTGACCCAGTCGTCGCTCCGGGGCGCCGTCGTTCTAGTGTTGCGATCGTGACCGGCTCGCAACCTGCTCCCGTCGCCCCCGCGGAGGTGGTGCCGGTGCCCCGCGCGCCAGAGGACGTGCTGGCCGATGTGGCCGCCGCGGTGCTCGGTCCGGGCCGGCACCTGAGCGTTGACCTGATGGACCTGCTCGACGGGGTGGTCCGCGGCCCGGTGGACGCGGTGCGCGCCAACGACGACCTGCTGCCCAGGCTGGCGCACGAGAACGCGCTGGACACCGTGCTCAACCAGATCCGCAGGCTGCTGCGCCCCGGCGGCGTGCTGGTGGCCGCGGTGCCCGAGCTGGCCAAGCTCGGCGTGCTGCGACCGACCGCGCCCCCGCCGCGGGTCACCGGCTCCGGCCCGGACCGCCAGGTCACCGTGCAGCTGTGGGACTGGGCCGAGGACGGCGGTTCCTACGGCCTGGACGTGGTGCAGCTGGTGCGCAGCGCCGAGGGCTGGGCGGTGGCCGGCGCGGTGTCCACCCACCACCGGGTGCTCTCGGTGGAGGAGGTCGCCGAGGCGCTGACCAACGCCGGTTTCGCCGCCGTGCAGTGCCTGTCCCCAGCGGAAAGCGGTCACCCCCTGCCGCTGTGCGTCGCACTGGCCCCGCGATGAGCCGGGTCCGCCAGGTCGCGGGCGGCGGCCGCGCCGTCGAGGTCGAACCCGAACGCCTGCAAGGCTTCCTGGACCGCTTCGCCACCCGCCACCAGGGCGTCACCGAGTCCCGCCTCGGCCCAACCCACGCGGTGTTCACCGCCGCGGACGGCGCGAAAGCCGAGCTGGACATCCCCTTCGGCGGCCTGCCCGGCGAGCAGGTGACCACCCCCGGTCTGCACCTGGACCCCCTGCTGCCGCACCTGTTGCGCCCGCGCCGGATCGCGCTGGTGCTGGTCCGCCTGGGCGGCCACAGCCTCGGCGTGGCCGAGGGCGGCAAGGTGGTGCTCTCCACCACCGACCGCCGCCAGGTGCACGGCCGCAACAAGGCAGGCGGCTGGTCCCAGCAGCGCTTCGCCCGCCGCCGCGAGGGCCAGGCCAGGGTCGCCTTGCAGGCCGCGGCCGACGACGTGTTCCGGGTGCTGGTGCCCCAACTGTCCACTGTGGACGCCGTGGTGCTCGGCGGCGACCGCTCCGCGCTGGCCGAGCTGCGCGCCGACCGGCGGATCGCGGCGCTGATGAACCGGGCCGAGGAACGGGTGCTGGACGTGCCCGAACCCCGCCGCACGGTGCTGGACGAGGCCGCGCTGCGCGCCCGCTGCGTCGACGTGGTGGTGACCGAGCCCTAGCCGGGACCCGCGGTGACCTGGAGCTCGTACGGCCGGTAGTCGTGGTCCGGATCGCTGGCCTGGAACCCCGCGGAAGTGAGGATCGCGAGCATCGCCTGCTGCATCGCCTCCAGCACGTCGCCCTGCCGGGTCAGCACCGGGTCGTCCAGCCGCCCCTCGTTGACACAGTCCGCCGCCGCGTCCGCCATCCGCGGATGGGTGTGCCAGTCGACCCACACACCGCCGGCCTCGTCGTCGGCGGGTTCCACCTCCACCCGGACACCCACCCGCAGTCCGGGCGCGAGGTCGCCGGTGATCGGCAGCCCGGCCTCGGCGAGCGTGTCGCGCACGTCGTCGGCCAGGTTGCGCAGCTCGCGGAGCCGGGCCTCGGTCACCTTCGGCAGCATGCCGCGATCCTAGGCTGTGTCGTCACAACCCCGCCCGCGGTAGCCGCGCCGGTTCACGACTCCCGCAGACAGGGCTTTGACGGCACAGCCCAGGCCGCTCTTCAGGACCGCTTCAGACTGACACCGCAAGCTCGAATCCGTGACCCGAGCCGTGATCACCGCCGCCCCGCGACGGGTGTTCCGCCCCGAGTTGCAGGGCCTGCGCGCCCTCGCGGTGGCCCTGGTGGTGATCTACCACGTCTTCTCCGACCGGATCTCCGGCGGCGTGGACGTGTTCTTCCTGCTCTCCGGCTTCCTGCTGACCGCCCAACTCCTCCGCGCCGCGGAACAACGCACCCTGGACCTCCCGCGCCAGTGGGGCCGCACGCTCACCAGGCTGGTGCCCTCGGCGGCGGTGGTGCTGACGGCGACCTGCGTCGCGGCGTACGCGGTCCTGCCGCCGGAGCGCTGGTTCCAGACCATCCGCGAGGTGGTGGCGGCCGCGCTGTTCCTGGAGAACTGGCGGCTGGGCGCGGACTCGGTGGACTACTTCGCGCGCAACGACCTGGCCAGCCCGGTGCAGCACTTCTGGTCGCTGTCGGTGCAGGCGCAGCTGATGGTGCTGTGGCCGGTGCTGATCGCCCTGGTCGCGCTGGTGGTCCGGCGGTGGCGGGGGAGGGGACCGGTGCCCAGCGCCACCGCACCCGGCCTCCGCCTCCCCATCGCCGTCACCCTCGCCCTGCTCACCGCGCTCTCCCTCGCCTACTCCATCCACCTCACCGCCACCGACCAGCCCTTCGCCTACTTCCACACCTTCACCCGCCTCTGGGAGTTCGCCCTCGGCGGCCTGCTCGCCCTGGTCGCCGACCGCATCGCCCTGCCCCGTCGCCTGCGCTGGTTCCTCGGCTGGACCGGCATCCTCGCCTTGATCAGCTGCGGCCTCGTGCTCGACGTCGGCACCGTCTTTCCCGGTTACGCCGCGCTCTGGCCGACCACGGCCGCGGTGCTGGTGATCCTCGCCGGTGGTGCGGAGCGGGTGCTCTCCGCGCGGCCACTGGTCCGGCTCGGCGACCTCAGCTACGCGCTCTACCTCTGGCACTGGCCGGTGCTGGTGCTCTACCTGGTCGCCCGCGGCGGCGGCCAGGTCGGCTGGCGGGGCGGCGTCCTGGTGATCGGGGTTTCGCTGGGGCTGGCGGTGCTGACCCACCGGCTGGTCGAGCGGCCCATCCCGCGCGGGGCCTACCGGGCTGCGGTGCTGCTGCTGGTGCCCGCGCTGGCGCTGGCCGCCTCCTGGCAGGCGCTGGCGGTGCGGGACGCGCGGTACTCGATCACCATCGGCGGTCGTGACTACCCCGGCGCGCTGGCCATGACGCCGGGGTTCCGCGGCGCGGGGGAGCTGCCGCCGATGCCGCCGCGGATCGCGCTGCCCGAGGACTGGGCGCGGCTGGACGACCTGGACTGCACCCGCTCGGCCCGCAACCGGGACCTGGAAATGTGCTCGACGTCCACAGTGGACAGTCCGGTGAAAACCGTGGTGCTGGTCGGTGACTCGCACATGCAGCAGTACCTGGCCGCGGTCCGGCCGATCGCCGAGCAGCGCGGCTGGCGGGTGGTCACCATGGTCAAGGGCCTGTGCCCGTTCTCCACCGCCTCGGAGTCCATGCCGGGCGACGCGCCCTGCGTGGCCTGGAACGCCGCCGCCGCGGCCGAGATCCTCGACCTCAAGCCGGACGCGGTGTTCACCCTGGCCAGCCGCGACGTGCGGATCGGGCTCAGCGAGGTCACCCCGCCGGGGTTCGTCGAGCAGTGGCGGCGCCTGGCCGCGGCGGACATCCCGGTCATCGCGCTGCGGGACAACCCGCGCTTCGACCACTGGCCGTCCACCTGCGCCTACGAGCTCGGTCCCGACGACCCCGTCTGCGCCGCGCCCCGGGCCGAGATCTACCCCGACCCGCCGCCCTATCTGTCCATTCCGGACCTCCCGTCCACAGTGTCCTTTGTGGACTTGAGTGACCACATGTGCACCCCGGACGTCTGCCCGCCGGTGATCGGCAACATCCAGGTGTACCTGGACAACAACCACCTCTCCGCCAGCTTCATGACCTCGCTGGCCCCGGTGCTGGCCGACCGGCTGCTGCCCGCGCTGCGGCACTGAGCGGTAGCGTCGGGGCCATGGACGCCCGGCAGCTGGCCTACTTCCTCGCGGTGGTCGACCACGGCGGGGTGCACCGGGCCGCGGCCGCGCTCTACCTCGCCCAGCCCTCGCTGTCCCAGGCGATCCGCGCCCTGGAACGCGACCTCGGCCAGGACCTGTTCCACCGCGCCGGCCGTCGGCTGGTGCTCACCGACGCCGGGCGCGCGCTGGTCGAACCCGCGCGGCAGGTGGTGCGCGACCTGGACATCGCCCGCGCCAGCGTGGCCGCCACCGCGGGTCTGGCCGTGGGCCGGGTGGAGATCGCCGCCATGCCCTCGCAGGCGGTGCAACCGCTCAGCGACCTGGTCACCGCCTTCACCGCCCGCCATCCCGGCCTGACCGTGACCATCCGGGCCGCGTTCACCGCGCCCGAGGTGATCGAGCTGGTCCGCACCGGCGTCACCGAGCTCGGCCTGCTCGGCGCCACCCGGCTCCCGCCCGCGGTCGACATCCGGCTCACCCCGCTGGGCCGCCAGCGCTTCGTGCTCATCGCGCCTGCCGATGGACCGTTCCGGCCCGGTCAGGTGGTGCGGGCGGAAGACCTTGCCGGGCAACGGATCGTGGTCGGCCAAACCGGCACCGGCATGCGCCGCCTGGTCGAGGAGATCCGGGCCGCCGGGGTCGAGCTGACCGAGGTGGTGGAGACCGAGCACCGCGAGGCCATCCTGCCGCTGGTGCTCGGCGGGGTCGGGGTGGCCGTGCTCGCCGAGTCCTGGGCCGAGCTGGCCCGGCGCGCGGGCGCGCTGGTGCTCGACCTCGAACCGCCCGCCCACCTCGACCTCGCGCTGGCCAGCAGGCAGGCCCCGCTCAGCCCGGCCGCCACCGCCTTCCTCGCCGTGACGACCGAGTCCACTGTGGACTGAACAGCGCCCGGCCAGATGTCGTTCCGGGCACGAATCGGACACGGTGGCCGCGTTCGGACAACGCCCGGTCCCCGCCGGACGTCTGTGGGGCAGCCGAACTTCCGGCTGCTGGAGGGGAGCACGACATGGTGTTACGACGAATGGCCCTGCTGTTGTCCGCGCTGGCCGCGCTGAGCCTGGCCGCGCCGCTGGCCGCCTCGGCCACGCCCGGTTACTGCGGGATCGACTGGGGCTCGGGGGACAAGAGCGCCGCGCTGACCAGCACGGCGGAGATGACCAACCTGCGCGCGGGCCGGCAGGACTGCTTCGACCGGCTGGTCTTCGACTTCCGCGGCCCGGTCAACGGCTACGCGGTGTCCTACGTGCCCGAGGTGACCGAGGACCCGACCGGCAACCCGGTCCCGCTGCGCGGCGGGGCGAAGCTACTCGTCCGGGTGGACGCCCCGGCCTACGACCAGCACGGCAACCTCACCTACCACCCGGCCAACCGGGCCGAACTCGTCGACGTCACCGGCTACCAGACCTTCCGCCAGGTCGCCTGGGCCGGTTCCTTCGAGGGCCAGACCCACGTCGGCCTCGGCGTGCGCGCCCGGCTGCCGTTCCGGGTCTTCACCCTGCCCAACCGGGTCGTGGTGGACGTCGCGCACCTCTGGTGAGCATCTATCCATCGACAAGTTTCGATGGAGTGACGGAGACGACAGGTCTCGGCGGATGACGTGAGCATTGATCGCCGTCAATACTGAATAGGTGACCGCGATCGAGAAAGCGCCGCTACTGGCTGCTCAGGACGCTGACACCTACGCGAGCTGGTTCGCCAGCCTGGCCGATCCGACACGAGTCCGGCTGCTGCACGCGGTCGCCGTGGCCGGAGAAGCGCCGGTCGGCGTGCTCGCCGAGCAGATCGGCGTCGGTCAGCCGACGTGCTCGCACCACCTGCGCAAGCTCGCCGAGGTCGGCTTCGTCCGGCTGCGGAAGGTCGGCGCCACCACGCTGGTCTCGGTCAACGAGGCCTGCGCGGCCGGCCTTCCGCACGCCGCCGACGTGGTCATGGGCGCACTGGCCGCGCGGCCGGGCGGCCTGACCGACCTGCCCGCCGAGGTCACCGTGCGCGCCATGACCGAGGCGGACTGGCCCGCGGTCCGGCGCATCTACGGCGAGGGCATCGCCACCCGCAGGGCCACCTTCGAGACCGAGGTCCCGCGCCGGGAGGTGCTGGACCGCAAGTGGCTGCCCGGCCACCGCTGGGTCGCCGAGGCCGACGGCCAGGTGGCCGGCTGGGCCGCGCTCACCCCGGTCTCGCCGAGGGCCTGCTACGCCGGGGTCGCCGAGACCTCGCTCTACGTCGGCGCGGCCTTCCGCGGCCGGGGTGTGGGCAAGTCGCTGATCCACCGCCAGGTCACCGCCGCCGACGAGGGCGGCCTGTGGACCCTGCAGAGCGCGATCTTCCCGGAGAACAAGGCCAGCCTGGCGCTGCACCGCGCCGCCGGGTTCCGCACCGTGGGCATCCGCGAGCGGATCGCCCGGCTGGACGGCCGCTGGCAGGACACCGTGATGATCGAGCGCCGCGCCGCTGCCGCCGACTGATAGGCCGCGCCTATCGGCCTGACCGGCAACCGGTCTTGGACCCGGCGGCGGCCGGACTGGTGCGATCGAGGGCATGACGACCCACCACCGCATCGCCCTGATCCCAGGCGACGGCATCGGCCGCGAGGTCACCCCGGCGGCCCGCACGGTGCTGGACGCGGTCGGCGCCCGGCACGGCATCCGGTTCGGCTACCAGGAGTTCGACTACTCCTGCGCCCGCTACCGCGAGCTCGGCGCGATGATGCCCGCCGACGGCCTGGACCGGCTCCGCGAGCACGACGCGATCTTCCTCGGCGCGGTCGGCGAACCGGGCGTGCCCGACCACATCTCCTTGTGGGGCCTGCTGATCCCGATCCGTCGCGGCTTCCGCCAGTACGTGAACCTGCGGCCGATCAAGGTGTTCGAGGGGGTGCCCAGCCCGGTGCGCGGCGCGGAACCGGGCGCGGTGGACCTGGTGGTGGTGCGGGAGAACGTGGAGGGCGAGTACAGCGAGATCGGCGGCAGGCTGCACCGCGGCTGCCCCGAGGAGCTGGCCGTGCAGGAGGCGGTGTTCACCAGGGCCGGGGTGACCAGGGTGCTGGACCACGCCTTCCGGCTGGCCGCGACCCGGCGCGGGCGGCTGACCTCGGCCACCAAGTCCAACGGCATCGTGCACACCCTGCCGTTCTGGGACGAGCTGGTCGCCGAGACCGCGCCCGCGCACCCCGGCGTGACCTGGGACCAGGAGCACATCGACGCCCTGTGCGCCAAGCTGGTGCTGGACCCCGGCCGCTTCGACGTGATCGTCGGCTCCAACCTCTTCGGCGACATCCTCAGCGACCTGGCCGCCGCGGTCGCCGGCGGCATCGGCCTGGCCCCCTCGGCCAACCTCAACCCCGAGCGCGACTTCCCGTCCATGTTCGAGCCGGTGCACGGCTCCGCCCCGGACATCGCCGGCCGCGGCATCGCCAACCCGATCGGCGCGATCTGGACCGCCGCGCTGCTGCTGAACCACCTCGGCCACCCCGAGGCGGCCGCTACCGTGGAGACCGCGCTGGCGGAACTGTTGGCAGGCACCGGAATCCGCACCCCGGACCTGGGCGGCACCGCCACCACCGAGGAGTTCACCACGGCCCTGCTGGAGTTCCTGCCATGAGCGTCCCACTGCCCGCCGACTTCACCGCCCGCACCGTCGACGCCGACGGCACCGCCATCCACTGCGTCACCGCCGGAGACGGCCCACCGCTGCTGTTGCTGCACGGCTACCCGCAGACACACCTGATCTGGCACGAGGTCGCGCCCTGGCTGGCCGAGCGGTTCACCGTGGTGCTCACCGACCTGCGCGGCTACGGCGACAGCGCCAAACCCGCGCCCGGCCCCGAAGACGCCGAGTACAGCAAGCGCGCGATGGCCGCCGACCAGCTGGCGGTGATGCGGCAGCTGGGCTTCACCGAGTTCGGCGTGGCCGGGCACGACCGCGGCGGCCGGGTCGCGCACCGCCTCACCCTCGACCACCCCGAAGCCGTGACCAGGCTGGCCGTGCTCGACATCGTGCCCACCCGGCACACCTTTGCCAACGCGGACAAGGACTTCGGGCTGGGCTACTTCCACTGGTTCTTCCTGGCCGCGGGCGACGGCATCCCGGAACGGCTCATCGGCAACGACCCCGAGTTCTGGATCCGCGCCAGGATGACCGCCCGCCACCACGGCGGCGACCCCTTCGACGAAGCCGCGATCGCGGAGTACGTGCGCTGCTTCCGCGATCCCGCCGCGATCGCCGCCTCCTGCGCGGACTACCGCGCGGCCGCGGGCATCGACCTGACCCACGACCACGCCGACGCGGGCAGGCTGATCGAGGTGCCACTGCTCGCATTGTGGGGACAGGACAGCTTCGTCGGCCGCAGCTACGACGTGCCCGCGGTGTGGCGGGAGTACGCGCGGGAGGTCACCGGGCAGGCGCTGCCCAGTGACCACTACCTGCCGGAGGAAGCGCCCGCGGAGACCGCGGCCGCGCTGGCGGAGTTCTTCAGCCGTCCACCGGCCAGGCGTTGTTGACCGCGTTGAACACCGCCACCCGGTCCGCGCCCAGCAGCTTGGCCTGGTGCACGAACTGCGCGGCCAGGTTCGGCAGCTCTTCTGGGGCGAAGGCGGGCGGCTGGTCGGCCACCACGGTGCCCTTGCGACCGGCGGTGCGCACCACGCCCGCCGCCTCCAGCTCCTTGTACGCCCTGGCCACCGTGCCCGCGGCGATACCCAGCTCGGCGGCCAGGCCGCGCACCGTCGGCAAGGGCATGCCGGGGGCCAGACTGCCCGCCGCGATCGCGGTGCGGACCTGGTCGTGCAGCTGCCGCCACGGCGGGGCCGGGCTGTCCGGGTCGACCCTCAGCACGGCTCAGCCCAGGGTGCCGGTGGCGAGCAGGCCACCGTCCACGCGCACGGTCTCCCCGGTGATCCAGTCCGCCTCGTCCGAGGCCAGGAAGGCCACCAGCCGGGCCACGTCCGCCGGGGTGCCCAGCCGCTTCATCGGGTAGGCGCTGGTGATGTCGTCCTCGCGGCCGGTGTAGATCTGCTCGGCGAACTTGGTCTTGACCACCGCCGGGGCCACCGCGTTGACCCGCACCTTCGGGCCCAGCTGCCAGGCCAGCTCCTCGGTCAGCCGGATCAGCGCGGCCTTGGACGCGCCGTAGGCGGCGATCGCGCCGGTGGAGCGGATGCCGCCGACCGAGGCGATGTTGACCACGGAGCCGCCGTGCTCGCCCATCCAGCGGTGCCAGGCCAGCTGGGTGAAGCCCAGGGAGGCCACCACGTTGGTGTCGAAGATCTTCTTCACCGCGTTCAGGTCGGCGTCCATCAGGAAGCCGAAGACCGGGTTGATGCCGGTGTTGTTGACCAGCACGTCCAGCGAGCCGAACCGGGCCAGCGTGCCGTCCACCGCGGCCTCCCGGTCCACGTCCACCCCGGTGTTGCCGGGCAGGCCCAGCACCCGCTCGTCGCCGTCGGCCACCGTGCCGGCCAGGTGCCGCACCGCGGCCTCGACCTGCTCGGGCTTGCGGGAGGTGATGACCACGTTCGCGCCCCGGCCGAGCAGCTCCTCGGCGATACCGAGGCCGATACCCCTGCTGGCCCCGGTGACCAGGGCGGTCCTGCCGGTGAAGTCGGTGCGCGCTGGCGTGTTCGGCTGGCTCATGGCCCAGACAATAGGTCAACTTACTCACGAGTACGAGAGCCGGATCGGGGGTGTCCGGGCCAGGTGTGCGCGGGCGCACGGTAAATGCGGTGCGCGCGCCGGGTAGGATGGTCCCGTGGTTCTGATGCTGTAGGCCGCTCGACAGCCCGCCGGTTACGACAGGCGGGCCGACGACAGCTGGGCCTGGCCGACCACAAATACTTCTGGAGCTTCCCTTGATCGCAGCCACCGGGCTGGAACTGCGCGCTGGTTCGCGCATCCTCGTCTCCGGCGCCAACCTCCGCATCCAGCCCGGCGACCGGATCGGCCTGGTCGGCCGCAACGGCGCGGGCAAGACCACCACCTTGCGCGTGCTCGCGGGTGAGGGCGAGCCGCACGCCGGTGAGGTCAAGCTCGCCGACGAGCTGGGCTACCTGCCGCAGGACCCCCGCGAGGGCGACCTGTCGGTCTCGGTCAAGGACCGGGTGCTCTCCGCGCGCAACCTGGACCAGCTGGCCAGGGACCTGGAGAAGGCCCAGACCGAGATGGCCGAGCTGGTCGACGACGCCGAGCGCGAGCGCGCGGTCCGCCGCTACGGCCGCCTGGAGGAGCGCTTCTCCGCCCTCGGCGGCTACGCCGCGGAGAGCGACGCCTCCCGGATCTGCGCCAACCTCGGGCTGCCGCCCAGGGTGATGGAGCAGGCGCTGCTGACCCTCTCCGGTGGTCAGCGCCGCCGGGTCGAGCTGGCCCGGATCCTGTTCGCGGCCTCCGACGGCGGCGGCAAGTCGGCCACCACGCTGCTGCTGGACGAGCCGACCAACCACCTCGACGCCGACTCGATCACCTGGCTGCGCTCCTTCCTCAAGGCGCACGACGGCGGCCTGGTGGTGATCAGCCACGATGTCGAGCTGCTGGCCGACGTGGTCAACCGGGTGTGGTTCCTGGACGCCACCCGCGGCGAGGTCGACGTCTACAACATGAACTGGAAGCGGTACCTGGACGCGCGCGCCACCGACGAGAAGCGCCGCCGCCGGGAACGGGCCAACGCGGAGAAGAAGGCCTCCACGCTCATGGCCCAGGCCGACAAGATGCGGGCCAAGGCCACCAAGGCGGTCGCCGCGCAGAACATGGCCAAGCGCGCGGAGAAGCTGCTGGCCGGGCTGGACGAGGAACGGGTGGCCGACAAGGTGGCCCGGATCCGCTTCCCGGACCCCGCGCCCTGCGGCAAGGTCCCGCTGACCGCGGAGAACCTGTCCAAGTCCTACGGTTCTCTGGAGATCTTCGCCGGGGTGGACCTGGCCATCGACCGCGGTGCCAAGGTGGTCGTGCTGGGCCTCAACGGCGCGGGCAAGACCACCCTGCTCAAGCTGCTCTGCGGCCAGGAGAAGGCCGACTCCGGGCGTGTTGTCGCAGGTCACGGGCTTCGGCTCGGGTACTACGCGCAGGAGCACGAGACGCTGGACCACGGCGCGAGCGTGTGGTCCAACATCCGGCACGCCGCCCCGGACACCCCGGAGCAGCAGCTGCGCACCCTGCTCGGCTCCTTCATGTTCAGCGGCGAGCAGCTCGACCAGCCGGCCGGCACGCTCTCCGGTGGCGAGAAGACCAGGCTCGCGCTGGCCGGTCTGGTCTCCAGCGCGGCCAACGTGCTGCTGCTCGACGAGCCGACCAACAACCTGGACCCGGCCAGCCGCGAGCAGGTGCTGGACGCGCTCCGTAGTTTCTCCGGCGCGGTCGTGCTGGTCACCCACGACCCCGGAGCGGTGGAGGCTTTGGAGCCGGAACGGGTGATCTTGCTACCCGATGGCACCGAAGATCACTGGTCAGCGGACTACCTGGAGCTGGTGCAACTCGCTTAGGCCCTGTTCGCGACCGCCGATCGGGCGGTGCTGACTACACTTAGCGTGCTTCGTCGATCAACTATCGGTGAGGCAGGTACCATTTGGCGACGTTTTTCCATGATCGCCTAGCATTTACTGCCTTCCTGTTCGATCATTGCCCCCAAGGGGTCGTTGATCGACCCACCTGCTCGGACGGAAGGCGGGACAAGGTGGCGACTGACCTGAAGAAGGGCGCCCGGATCACCGGCGCGGCTCGGGACAAGCTTGCCTCTGACCTGAAGAAGAAGTACGAGAAGGGCGCGAGCATTCGGTCCCTGGCCGAGTCCACCGGCCGTTCGTACGGCTTCGTGCACCGTGTGTTGAGCGAGTCCGGTGTGACGCTGCGGGGCCGGGGCGGCGCCACGCGCACCAAGAAGAAGTGACGTCGGGACAACTCCACGACTGCGAATTTTTCCCACCACACAACAGAATCCAGGAGCCGACGAGTTCCCCATGCCAGATGAATCGAAGATCGACGCTGGCCTGCTGGAGCGCGGGGGTGTCCAGCTCACCGTGGAAGGTCCGCTTGCCACGGTCACGCTGAACCGGCCCGAGGTGCTCAACGCGCAGACCCCCGCGACCTGGGACGCGCTGCGCGAGATCGGCTCGGCGCTGTCGGACGAGGTCAGGGTCGTGGTTGTGCGCGGGGTCGGCCGCGCCTTCTCCGCTGGCCTCGACCGGCGGTTGTTCACCGCGGAGGGTTTTGACGGGCAGCCGGGTCTGGTGTCCCTCGCCTCGGGCTCGCCCGAGGACTCCGATGCCGTGATCGCCGAGTTCCAGCGGGGCTTCACCTGGCTGCGCGAGTCGAACTTCATCACCGTGGCGGCGGTGCATGGGCACGCGATCGGCGCGGGTTTCCAGCTCGCCCTGGCCTGCGACCTGCGGGTCGCGGCGGAGGACGCCCAGTTCGCGATGGCCGAGACCAGCCTCGGGCTGGTTCCCGACCTCGGCGGCACCCTCCCGCTCGTGCAGTGTGTCGGATACGCGCGAGCCGTGGAGATCTGCCTGACCGGCCGACGGGTCGGCGCCGAGGAGGCCCTGCGGATCGGGCTGGTCAACGAGGTCGTGCCAGCCGACGCGCTGGATGCCGCGGTGGCCAACCTGGTGGCGCGGCTGGTCGCGCCGATGCCGGGTGCGAGCCGGGAGACCCTGGCCCTGCTGGCCAAGGCCGCGGGCAGCCCGTCGCTGTCCGAACAGACCGCGGCGGAGCGTTCGGCCCAGCTGCGCAGGCTCGCCGAGCTGAAGGCACTGATGAACCCGACCGGCTCCTGATCCCTACCGGTCCCACAGCTGAATAGTTTCACCACGGAATAGTTCATGGGCCCCGGTTGTTGTGCTGGTCGAACCAGCGCGAGGAGGGGCCGTGGACGGCACGTGGATGTTGATGCGTGGGGCGATGCGCCAGGACGCCGCCAGCAAGAAGGTGCGGCGCGGCACCCTGCGACGGGTGCTCACCTTCGCGCGCCCGCACCGCGGAAAGCTGCTGGTCTTCCTCGCGTTGACCGTCATCTCCGCGGTGCTCGCGGTCAGCACCCCGGTGCTGGCCGGGCAGGTCGTGAACGCGATCGTGGACGGCAGGGACTCGGGCCTTGTCGTCCGCATCGCGCTGCTCATCGCCGCCATCGCCCTGCTGGGCGCTGCGATCGGCCTGGTGGAGCGCTGGCTGTCCTCCCGGATCGGCGAGGGCCTGATCTACGACCTGCGCCGCGCGGTGTTCGAGCACGTGCAGCAGCTGCCGGTGGCCTTCTTCGCCCGCACCCGCACCGGCGCGCTGGTCAGCAGGCTCAACAACGACGTGGTCGGCGCCCAGCGCGCGTTCACCTCCACCGTGTCCGGGGTGCTGACCAACGTGATCCAGCTGGCCCTGGCCCTCGGCGTGATGCTGACGCTGTCCTGGCAGGTCACCGTGCTGGCCATGCTGCTGCTGCCGGTGTTCGTGCTGCCCGCCCGCCGGGTCGGTCGGCGGATGGCCGACCTGCAGCGGGAGGCGGCCGGGCACAACGCCGGCATGACCAACCAGATGACCGAGCGGTTCTCCGCGCCGGGGGCGACCCTGGTGAAGCTGTTCGGGCGGCCGAAGGAGGAGGCCGAGGAGTTCGGCGGGCGGGCCGCGCGGGTGCGCGACATCGGCGTGCGCAACGCGATGACCACGATGTCCTTCGTCACCGCGCTCACCCTGGTGTCCAGCCTGGCGCTGGCGCTGGTGTACGGGCTGGGTGGCTGGCTGGCGATCCAGGGCGAACTGGCTGCGGGAACCGTTGTCTCCCTTGCCCTGCTGCTCACCCGGCTGTACTCGCCGCTGACCGCGCTGGCCAACGCGCGGGTGGACGTGATGAGCGCGCTGGTCTCCTTCGAGCGGGTGTTCGAGGTGCTGGACCTGCCGCCGTCGATCACCGAGCGGGCCGGTGCCACGGTGGTGCCGCCGGGCGGGGTGTCCGTGGAGTTCCAGGGCGTGCACTTCGGCTATCCGGCCGCCAGCGAGGTTTCCCTTGCCTCGCTTGAGGACGTGGAGACCCTGGACAAGCGCGGCGGCCAGGAGGTGTTGCACGGCATCAGCTTCCGCGCCGAACCGGGTCAGCTGGTGGCCCTGGTCGGCTCCTCCGGCGCGGGCAAGTCCACGATAGCTTCCCTGGTGCCAAGGCTGTACGACGTCAACGCCGGGTCCATCCGGCTGTCCGATGTGGACGTCCGGGACCTGTCCTTCGACGCGATCCGGGAAGCCGTCGGCGTGGTCACCCAGGACGGCCACCTCTTCCACGACACCATCGGCGCGAACCTGCGCTACGGCCGCCCACAGGCCACCGACGAGGAGGTCTGGACCGCGCTGCGCCAGGCCAGGCTGGCCGAGCTGGTGGCCGCACTGCCGGACGGGCTGGACACGGTGGTGGGGGAGCGGGGCTACCGGCTCTCCGGTGGCGAGCGGCAGCGGCTGACCATCGCCCGGTTGCTGCTGGCGCAGCCACGCGTGGTGATCCTGGACGAGGCCACCGCGCACCTGGACTCGGCCTCGGAGCTGGCGGTGCAGGAGGCGCTGACCGAGGCGCTGGCCAACCGGACCGCGCTGGTCATCGCACACCGGTTGTCCACCATCCGGGCGGCGGATGTGATCCTGGTGGTGGAGGACGGCCGGATCCTGGAGCGGGGCTCGCACCAGGAGCTGCTGGCCAAGGACGGCCGCTACGCCGAGCTGTACCGCACCCAGTTCGCGCAGGAACCGATGGCGCAGACGGGTTGAGCTGAATGGACCATGCCGGACCGGGTAACCCGGCGGCATGGACCTGAGCCCATTCCGCGAACTGGCCAGGGCCACCGGCCCGTTCGCCACGGTGTACCTGGACGTCTCACACGACACCACGCAGGCCGCCAAGCAGATCGACCTGCGCTGGCAGAGCGCCCGAGCCAGCCTCGCCGAACAGGGCGCGGACCCACCCACGCTGGCCGCGCTCGACCGCGCCCTCACCGAGGCCCTGCCCGCCGTCGGCCGCGCGGGCCGGGCCCTGGTCGCCGGGGGCGGCAAGCTCTGGCTGGACGAGCCCCTGCGCATGCCACCACCCCAGCCCCTGACCCACTACGGCGCGCTGCCGGACCTCGGCCCCCTGCTCGCCGGCCGCACCCCCGGTATCGCGCACGTGGTCGCGGTGATCGACCGAACCGGCGCTGACCTGCGCGGATTCGCCGCCGACGGCAGCCTGGCAGCCAGCCCGGAGGTCGAGGGGGACCGGCACCCGGTGCACAAGGTGGGTGGTGGCGGCCTGTCGCACGGCCACATCCAGCACCGGGTCGAGGAGACCTGGCACGCCAATGCCAAACAGGTCGCCGAGGAGATCGACCGGCTGGTGGGCGAGCTGAACGCCCAGCTGGTGGTGCTGGCCGGTGAGCCCAAGTCCCGCGCCGACGTGCGCGACAGCCTGAACCACCGCTGCGCCACCATCGCCGTCGAACTCTCCGGCGCCAGCCGCGCCGACGCCAACGAGGAGACCGTCACCGAGGCGGTCCAGTCCCTGGTGGCCAACATCGCCGCCGCCCACGGCCGCGAGATCGAGGAACGCTTCGTCCAGGAGCTCAACCGCCCGGGTGGCCACGCCGTCAGCGGCCTCCCCGAGGTCACGGCGGCCCTGCGAATGTCCACAGTAGACACCCTGCTGATGGACCCGGAAGCCGAACGCGCCCAGCAGATCTGGGTCGGCGACCAGCCAACCCAGCTTGCAGTGGCCCAAGAAGAGCTCCGCGACCTGGGCGTCCCCAACCCCAGACCGGAACCCGCCGACGCGGCCCTGCTGCGCGCCACCGCCGCCACCGGCGCGCAACTCCAGATGACCCCCGGCCTGCGCGACGGCGTAGCGGCCTTGCTCCGCAGCTGAGAAAGGAACCGAAGATGGAACGCGGCAACACCAAACACGGCCCCCGTCACGACGAACAACTCCAAGCCGAAACCCAAGGCATGATCAAAGCCAACCGCCCAACGCGAGCCGAAGAATGGCGCAACCCCGAGCCCCCGGCCGACGACGACCCGCCGGTCACCCGCCCGTCCTAGCCCGGAGTGTTGGCCGATCTCGTACGGTGTGTTGGCCGATCTTGTACGGAGTGTTGGCCGTTGCGGACGGGCGAAGCCCGAGGCGCGCGAGGGGGTGGCTTGGCACACGAGAGGGACTCGAACACGCTGGGTCCTGAGTCGGCAGCCCAAACCCCGCCCCGCAACCTGCTTGCCCGGGTGTTGATCTGTCCCACCCCTCCGGGGGTCTGCCCGTCCGGCGAGGACATTCTTTTCGCTTTTGATCTTAAAACCAAAAGAAGTGTCCTCGCCGGACGGGCAGACCATCAAAGCAGGGGGGAAGATCAAAGGCGGCGAGATGGGTTGCAGACCAGTGCCAGTTTGTGTTGGCGCGCTTGCAGCAGTGTGGGTGGTTCCGCGGGGTCTGGGTGGTTCTGCTTCGACGGCCTTCCAAAACCAAACCAGCCCTGTCAAGCGCCCCGGTCCCAGCCCTCGGTGCGGCCGGGTTAGACGGTGGGGCGCTTGACAGGGCTGGTGTGTTTTTTCCAGGCCGTCGAAGCAGAACCACCCAGACCGGCCGCTCCGTTTGCGAGCAAAAGCGAAAAGCCACAACCCCTCGCGAGCCCCGGTTAGCCCTTGAAGCCCTTCAAGAACTCGCCGGTCATGCCCACCGCGGCCTTGGAACTGCCCGCGTCCTCGATCAGGACCGCGAAGGCGACGTTGCCCCGAAACCCAGCGAACCATCCGTGTGACTGCGTCCCGTCCCCGAACTGCGCTGTGCCCGTCTTCCCGTGCACCGCGCCGAATCCGCTCAACCCCTTCGCGGTCCCACTGGTGACCACCTCCCGCATCATGCCCTTCAACTGCCCGGCCACCCCGGACGGCAGTGGCGTCGCGGCCTTGTTCACCGCGGTCTGCTGCCCCCGGACCAAACTCGGCACGGGAGGCTTGCCGTTGTTGGCGATGGTGGCGCACATCAGGGCCAGACCGAACGGGCTGGTCTGCACCGTTCCTTGGCCGAAGCTCGCTTCCACCTGGGCTGCACCCGCCGCTGGGACTGGAACGTTGCCGGTGTTGGTCTTGATGCCGGGGACGTCGAAGTCCGCGCCGATGCCGAGTTGGCGGGCGGCCTCGGGGAGTGCGGTGGTGGGTAGGGCTGTGGCGAGGTTGGCGAAGGTGGTGTTGCAGGAGTGGGCGAACGCCTTGCGGAGGGGGACCTCGCCCAGGTCGAACTTCTCGTCGTTGCGGACTCGGCGTTGTTTGATGGTTTCTTCGCTGGGGCAGGGGAGAACGGTGCCCGGGTCGGCTTTGCCTGCTTGGAGGACTGCGGCGGCGGTGGCGATCTTGAAGGTGGAGCCGGGGGCGTACAGGCCGCTCAGGGCTGGGACGCCTTTGGTGTCGGCGGCCGTGTTCTGGGCGATGGCCAGCAGTTCGCCGGTGCTGCGCATGGCGACGATCATCGCGGGGCGCTTGTCGCCGTTGACTGCCTTCTGCGCGGCGGCCTGCACCTGGGGGAGCAGGGTGATGCCGACGTTCTTGGCCGCTTTGCCCTTGTGCTCGGCCAGTACCGCGGCCTGTTTGCCGTCCGGCTCCTTGACGACCAGCTGCCAGCTCGTCTCGCCCTTGAGGTCACCGGCCAGCGCGCGGCGCACGGCGGGCAGGACTGATGGGGAGAGGTCGTTGTCGGACACCGGTTTGCTGTCGCCGCCGAGGAGTTCGCCGTCGCCGCTGGCCGTGGTCAGTGCCAGGGTCCGGCCCGCGGTGAGCTGGGGGTGCAGGGCCTCCGGGGTCCAGCGCACGGCCCAGCGGTTGTGCTCCTTGCGCAGCTTCAGCTCGTGGTCGTACTCCCACACCCGGCCGCCCTCGAACTCCCAGCGGGCGCTGAACGGCACCGTGAGCTCGGTGTCCTCCGGCTTGGGCTGGGGCGGGGCCTTCGGCTTGGCCAGGATCTTGCTGGGGCGGCTCTCCGGGGCGGGGTTGCGCAGGGACTTCAGGGCCGGTTCGGCCGCGCCCCGGTTGTCGGTCAGGGCGGCTGAGCTGCTGATGTCGTTGTTGGCGAAGGCGGAGAGGAAGCCGTTCGCCGCCTCCGTCGCCGACACCGGGGACCGGCTCGCGGTGGACGAGCCGGGTTTCTCCTCCGCCTCGCCCGGTCCCCACAGCACCAGCACCCCGGCCGCGGCGGCGACCGCGGTGACCACCGCTCCGCCGGTTAACACCCAAGTCCGCGCACGCCTGCTGACCACGTGAATCCCCCCAAAGCCGGTGCGGGCTTCTACCACCCGCACCGGGGGACACTAGCCAGGACTTGAGCGGCTGCTCAATAGGTAGTTCTACTTCGGGTCATTCGAGCACCGGCACCAAGGGCTGGTACCGGGTCATCAGGCCCTTGTTCGCCTCGTCGCCGCCGACCATGTTCGCGCTGCGCCACAGCGGCAGCTGGATGTCCGCCTTGGTCGCCGCGTCGTGCAGACCGACCAGCAGCAGGTTCCACAGGAAGCCGTTGGCCAGCGAGGACAGTGGGGCGGTGGCCGGCGAGTCAGCCGGGTAGCTGGCGTCGCCGACCCGGACCAGGTTGTCCAGGACCACCGTGGACTCCGCGGCCAGGGTGGTGCCCGAGCGGCTCGGGGCGGCGGCGCTGGCCTCGCGGGAGGTCACCGCGACCACCGGGCGGCCGGCGGCGACCGCGGCCTTGGCCAGCTCCACGGGATAGGGGTTGACGCCGGAGGTGGAGAAGACGATCAGCAGGTCGTCCGGGCCGAACGGCTTCTCGCCCAGGGTCTCGGCGGCCAGGCCGGAGCGGCGCTCGGCCGTGGTGCTGGCCCTGGCGCCGTGCATCGGCAGCAGTTCCGGGTGGTAGATCGGGCGCACGTTGGCCAGGCCGCCCGCGCGGTAGAAGGTCTCGGCCACCGCGGCCAGCGAGTGGCCGGCCCCGGCGGTGTGGATCAGGCCGTCGGCGCGGACCACCTCCAGCAGCAGGCCGACGACCTCCCGCACCGCCTCGGCGTTGGCCTCCTCCACCCGCTGGAGGTGCTCGTGCACGGTGGCTGCGTATCCCATGGGGCTCCGTCCGGGTCCGGCGAAAGTGGTCCATACCACTCTGCCCTCTGTGTCAAGATCCGTTCATCCCACGTTCTCCCTGAAACCGGTTGCGCGGCGAACAACACCTGTGTTCGTATGAACAGGTGGAAAGTGTGCAGCGGCACGAGATGATCCTGACCGCTCTCCGGGAGCGCTCCCGGATGACGGTAGCGGACCTGGCCGGGCTCACCCAGTGTTCGGAGATGACCATTCGCCGCGATCTTGACGCGCTGGAGCGGGACGGCCTGCTCCGCCGGGTGCGCGGGGCCGCGGTGAGCATGCTGGCCGGTGAGGAGACCCCGTTCGCGGTGCGCAGCCGCCAGCACGTGGACGCCAAGCGCCGGATCGGGCTGGCCGTGGCCGGGCTGCTCGACGACGGCGAGAGCGTGGTCTTCGACAGCGGCACCACCGCGCTGGAGGCGGCCAGGGCGTCCACCGGCCGCCGCCTGACCGTGCTGCCGCTGTCGCTGCACATCGCCGCGGCCTTCGAGCAGGCCGAGCACGTGCACCAGGTGCTGCCCGGCGGCGACGTGCGCAAACCTGAGCAGGCCTTCATCGGGCCGCTGACGGAGTACGCGCTGGACCGGATGCGCTTCGACACCCTGGTGCTGGGCTGCTGCGGGGTCAGCGGCAAGGACGGGGTGACCGCGTACGACCTGGCCGAGTCCCAGGTCAAGCGGGCCGCGGTGCGCGCATCGGCGCGGGTTGTCGCCGCGGTGGACGCCTCCAAGCTGGGCAGGCGGGCCTTCGCCAGGGTGTGCGAGCTGGACGCGCTGCACGTGCTGGTGACCGACTCGGCCGCCCCGGAAGACGAACTGGACCAACTACGCAAAGCTGGAGTGGAGGTGCATTGTGTCTGAAACCGGCGTGGTCGCTCCTGCGCGATCCGCACGGGCCGCCCGACTCGTGCTGTCGGGGGTGTTCGCCCTGCACGCGACCCTGTTCGCGACCTGGACCCCGTACATCCCGCTGGTGAAGGCCAAGCTCGCGCTCAGCGACGGCCAGCTCGGCATCGCGCTGCTGGGCGGCCCGGTCGGCGCGCTGCTGGCCATCCTGTGCACCGGGGCGCTGGTGTCCTGGCTGGGCAGCCGCCGGGTCATGGTGATCACCGCGATCGGCTACGGCCTCTCCGCGGGCCTGCTGGGCCTGGCCGACTCGCTGTTCACGCTGTTCCTGGCGCTGGCGGTGTGGGGCGCGTTCCAGGGTTCGCTGGACGTGGCGATGAACGCGCAGGCGGTGCTGGTGGAGCGGGAGTACGGCCGCTCGGTGATGTCCAGCTTCCACGCCTGCTGGAGCCTGGGCGCGGCCACCGGTGGCGCGCTCGGCGGCCTGGCCATCTCCGTGGGCCTGCCGCTGACCGCGCAGATGCTGCTGGTGGGCGTGCTGGTGCTCATCTTCGTGCCGGCCACGGTGAAGCTGGCGCTGACCGGGGACCGCTCGGCCGCGCACGAGCGCAAGGAGAAGGGCGGGGTGTCCTTCCCGTTCAAGGACGGCAAGCTGCTCGCCCTGGGCGCGCTGATGCTGGCCGCGGTGCTCTGCGAGGGCGCGGCGGCGGAGTGGTCGGCGCTGTACATGAAGGAGAACCTGGGCACCTCGCCGGCCTTCGCCGGGTTCGCCTTCAGCGCCTTCGCGCTGAGCATGTTCCTGGGCAGGGCCATGGGCGACCGCTGGGTGGTCCGCTTCAGTGGCCGCGCGGTGGTCGGCACGCTGGCCGCGGTCGCGGTGGTGGTCTTCACCACGGCCTTGCTCATCGGGCACCCGTGGGCGGCGCTGCTGGGCTTCGCCACCCTGGGACTCGGCGTGGCCTGCGCGGTGCCGGTGGTCTTCAGCAGCGCCGCCGCGCTGCCGGGACGCCATGCCGCACAGGCGATCGCGGCGGTGTCCGCGGCGGCCTGGCCAGGCTTCCTGCTGGGGCCGCCGATGATCGGCGGGCTGGCCCAGGCCTTCACCCTGCCGGTGGCGCTGTTCGTGCTGCCACTGCTGTGCGTCGGCGTGCTGGTCGGCGCCCGGTTCGCCTTGCGGGGCAAGGGGAGCAGCTCCTGATCCGGGTGGGGCGCCGCCGCGCCCCACCCGGTCACCAGGACCAGAGGAAGCCCAGCCAGGGGGCTTCGGGGGCGGCCTGGCGCCATTCCAGGCTGCTCGCGCACGGGGCGGCGTCCAGGCGGCGCAGGGCCAGCGTGATCCGGTCCTGGCTCTCCGCGAGGTCCAGCTTCACCATGACCGCCCGGTCGGTCCCGGACAGCACGCCGGAGCTGGCCCGGCCGTTGGCGCTCAGCGTCCAGCCGATCTCGCTGTCCGGGCACTCGGCGCGATCCCTGACCAGCACCCCGCCCAGGTGGTCGGTGTCGCTGCGGCTGGTGGTCCAGGTGGTGCTGAGGCCGCTGTGCGCGGCCAGCCGCCAGCGGTAGTCCCGTTCCCTCGGACAGGGCAGCACCCCGTCAAGGCCCATGGCGACCTGGCAGGTGTAGGTGGCCTCCTCGGCCGGCACCGCGCCCTCGGCGTAGCTGAGCTGCGGACGCAGGTGCGGGGCGGCGATCAACGCCAGCAGCCCGGTGACCAACAGGGCCACCATCGTCAGCGCTGACAGGACGAGCAGCCGTTCACCACGCACCACCACCCCAGATCAGCACACCGGCGAGCAGGACACAACCGACAAGTCCGGCAATCGGGATCCACCGGGGCGGCCGGAACTCCGGCTCCAGGGTCCAGGCCGCGGCGTTGGCCACCGCGTAGTAGAGCAGCACGCCGAAGGAGGACAGCCCGATGGCCTGCCGCAACTCCAGCGCCGCCGCCGCGCTGGCCGCGACCA
Organism: Crossiella sp. CA-258035; assembly: GCF_030064675.1. Classification (GTDB taxonomy): domain Bacteria; phylum Actinomycetota; class Actinomycetes; order Mycobacteriales; family Pseudonocardiaceae; genus Crossiella. The sequence goes on along the minus strand of NZ_CP116413.1, from coordinate 6,166,769 downwards.
CCCCGACCACCAGCTCGGCGTGGTGCGGGACCTGGTGCCTCGGGTGCACCGCGGCCAGCCAGCGTGGCAGGTTCCCGTCACGGGCCATCGCCAGCGCGGTCCTGGACACGCCGAGGACCAGCGCCAGCAGCGAGCCGAGCGCGGCCACCGCGCCGAGGATCGCGATCAGCCAGCCGTGGTCCCGCAGCGGCGTGGCCTCCAGGACCGTGCGCAGCGGCGCGGGCGAGGCGGCCAGCCCGGCCGCGCCGACGGTGGCCAGCGCGGCCACCGCGAGCAGCGCGTAGACCGCCAGCGCGATGCCCAGGGCGAGCGGGACCGCGCGGGTGAGGGTGCGGCGCGGGTCGGTGACCTCCTCGCCGAGGGTGGCGATCCGGGCGTACCCGGCGAAGGCGAAGAACAGCAGCGCGGCCGCGGTCAGCACGCCGGTCGGGGAGTGCGGGACCAGCCGCTCGGCCTGCGGCGACCCGGTGGTCAGCGCCAGCACCGCCAGTCCCACCAGGGAGACCAGCACGATCGAGACGATCACCCTGGCCAGCCGGGCGCCGCGCTGCACGCCGAAGTAGTTCAGCGCGGTCAGCCCGAGCACCGCGGCCACCGCCACCGGCCGCGCGTAGGAGGGCCACAGGTACTGCCCGACGGTCAGCGCCATGGCCGCGCAGCTGGCGGTCTTGCCCAGCAGGAAGCACCAGCCGGCCAGGTTGCCCCACAGCGGGCCGAGCCGCTCGCGGCCGAAGACGTAGGCCCCGCCGGAGGTCGGGTAGCGCAGCGCCAGCCGCAGGGTGGAGGTGGCGTTGCAGTAGGCGATCAGCGCGGCCAGCGCCAGCGCGGGCAGCAGCCCCGCGCCCGCGGCCGCGGCGGCCGGGCCGAGCACGCTGAACACCCCCGCGCCCACCATCGCGGCCAGCCCGACGGTCACCGCGTCGGCGGCGCCCAGCCGCCGCGCCAGAGGAGCGCTCACGGGTGCATGATCCACCCTCCCGCCCCGAGGGTTACCATGAACCTGTTGTGAACACTGGTCGGGGAGATGGAAAGCGCAGGTCGACGCGTCGGGAGCTGCTCGCTGACACGGCGATCGAGGTGCTCGCGCGCGAGGGTGGCCGAGGGCTGACCCACCGCGCGGTCGACCGTGCCGCCGAGGTGCCGCTGGGCACCACCAAGAACTACTTCCCGACCCGGGACGCGCTGCTGGCCGCCGCGGCCCGCCGGATGGCCGACGAGCACGGCGAGGCGGTGCAGCGGCTGCGCGAGACCACCCCGGCCGGCGTGACGCCCAGCCAGGTCAGCGAGCTGTACCCGGCGCTGCTGCACCGGGCCCTGCAGGGCGACCGCACCCAGATCCTGGCCATGTTCGAGCTGTACCTGGAGGGCGTGCGCCGCCCCGAGGTGCGCGCCGCGCTCGGCGAGATGGTGCACGCCAACGCCGCCGCCATCGCCGAGGTGCACCGGGCCGCCGGGCTGGGCACCACCACCAAGGACGCCGGGCTGCTGGACGCCTACCTGCTCGGCGTGGCCATCTCGCTGCTCGCGCTGCCCTCGGACACCCTGCGCGCGGTCGGCATGGACGACCCGTACGGGTTGGGTCTTGGGCTGTTCGCGGCGGTCGTGCCCGGACTGGACCAGCCGGAGGACACGGACCGCGACGGGCAAGCCGAACACGCCTGATCAGGTCCAGCCGATCGGGCACTGTCCGCTCATCCCCGTCTCTGCCTAGGGTTTTGACCAGGGGTGTGATCATGGGTGGTCTGTCGCGGCGGAGCTTGCTCGCCCACGGTGCGGCACTGGGCGGCGCGGCCGCGCTCGGCCTGGGCGCGGGACAAGCGGCAGGGCGATCGTCCAGGGCGGGTGCCGGGTCGGTGCTCGTGCTGGGCGGCGGCATCGGCGGGCTGACCGCCGCGCACGAGCTGGCCGAGCGCGGGTTCGCGGTCACCGTGCTGGAACGCAAGGAGCTCGGCGGCAAGGCGCGCAGCATCCCGGTGCCCGGCACCGGCCAGGGCGGTCGCCCTGATCTGCCCGGCGAGCACGGTTTCCGGTTCTTCCCCGGCTTCTACCGCAACCTGCCGGACACGCTGCGCCGGATCCCGTTCCCCGGCAACCGCAACGGCGTGCACGACAACCTGGTGGACGGCTCGATGTTCCGGCTGGCCCGCACCGGCGGCCGGTTCGACCTGTTCGTGCCGCTGAAACTGCCCTTCCCCAGCCTGGAACCCTCGGTGCTGCTGCCCGCGCTGATCGCGCTGCTGGACACCGCCCTGCGGCTGCCGCCCTGGGAGACCGCGCACTTCGCCAACCGCCTGGCCGTCTACCTGACCAGCGGCGACGAGCGGCGGTTCGGCCAGTGGGAGCGCACGTCCTGGTGGAACTTCATCGGCGCGGGCTCGCGCTCGGCGGAGTACGGGCGGATCTTCGGCATCGGCCTGACCAGGTTGCTGGTCGCGATGCGCGCGGAGGAGGCCAGCTCGCACACCGTCGGCCTGATCCTGGAGGCGTTCCTCAACACCGCACTGGGCCGTGGCAACGACGGCGCGGTGGACCGGGTGCTCAACGCGCCCACCAACGAGGCCTGGATCGACCCGTGGATCACCCACCTGCGCTCGTTGGGCGTGCGCTTCGAGACCGGCACGGCCGAGCGCCTGCACTGTGCGGGTGGCCGGATCACCGGGGTCACCGTGCGCACCGCGGCCGGGAGCACCCAGGTGAGCGCGGACCACTACGTCAGCGCGGTGCCGGTGGAGCGGGCGCTGCCGCTGTGGGGACCCGAGGTGCTGGCCGCCGACCCCCGGCTGCGGCTGGTCGGCGAGCTGCGCACCGAGTGGATGAACGGGGTGATGTTCTACCTGCGGCGCAAGCTGCCGCTGGTGCACGGGCACGTCAGCTACGTGGACACGCCCTGGGCGCTCACCTCGGTCAGCCAGGCCCAGTTCTGGCGCGGCGGCGACCTCACCCGCTACGGCGACGGCAGCGTCAGGGACTGCCTGTCCACGATCATCTCCAACTGGGACGCCCCCGGCATCGTGCACCACAAACCGGCCCGGTTCTGCACCCGCCAGCAGCTGCACGAGGAGATCATCGCGCAGCTGGAGGCGAGCCTGGAGGACACCGGGGAGAACCTGCTGCGCCCGGCCGACGTGCACTCCTGGTTCCTGGACCCGGCGATCACCGAGCTGGGCGCGCCGGGCGGGGCGCGCAGCGACGAGCCGCTGCTGATCAACCCGGTGGACTCCTGGGCCCGCCGCCCGGACGCGGCCACCAGGATCCCGAACCTGTTCCTGGCCGCGGACTTCGTGCGCAACAACGTCAACCTGGCCACCATGGAAGGCGCCAACGAGGCCGGGCGGCTGGCCGCGAACGCGGTGCTGGACGCGGCCGGGTCCAGCGCGCCGCGGGCCCGGCTGTTCACCCTGTTCCGCGCGCCCGAGCTGAAGGGACTTCAGGAGGAGGACACCCGGCGTTTCCGCGCCGGCCTGCCCAACCTGTTCGACCAGGGCTGAGCCGCTGGTCACACCCCGGCCCCCAGCGATCGTGCCAGGCGGGCGGGGATGGAAGGATTCAGTGCCGTGAAGACGTTCGACCAGCTGTTCGCCGAGCTCACCGAGCGGGCGAAGACCCGGCCAGAGGGCTCGGGCACCGTCGCGGCGCTGGACGCCGGGGTGCACGCCCAGGGCAAGAAGGTGCTCGAAGAGGCGGGGGAGGTGTGGCTGGCCGCCGAACACGAGTCCGACGAGGAGCTCGCCGAGGAGATCTCCCAGCTGCTCTACCGCCTCCAGGTGCTCATGATCGGCCGGGGGCTCACCCTGGACGACGTCTACCGGTATCTCTGACCACCACTAACACGGAGTAGGACGCCATGTTGCGTGTCGCGGTGCCCAACAAGGGCACGCTGTCCGGTTTCGCCAGCGAGATGCTTGCCGAGGCGGGTTACCGGGGCCGACATGAGCAGCGCGACCTGACCGTGCTCGACCCGGTCAACGACGTCGAGTTCTTCTTCCTGCGCCCCAAGGACATCGCCATCTACGTCGGCTCCGGCGAGCTGGACATGGGGATCACCGGCCGGGACCTCGCGCTGGACTCCGGCGCGCCGGTCAGCGAACGGCTCGCGCTGGGCTTCGGCGGCTCCACCTTCCGCTACGCGGGCACCGCGGGCCGGGAGTGGACAGTCAAGGACCTCGACGGCAAGCGGGTGGCCACGGCCTACCCGAGGCTGGTCAGGGCGAGCCTGGCCGAGCACGGGGTCAGCGCCGAGGTGATCCGCCTGGACGGCGCGGTGGAGATCTCCATCCAGCTCGGCGTGGCCGACGCGGTGGCCGACGTGGTCGGCTCCGGCCGCACCCTGCGCCAGCACGGCCTGGTGGCCTTCGGCGACCCGATCTGCGTGTCCGAGGCGATCCTGGTGGAGCGCGCGGGCGCGGCCGAGACGCCGGAGAAGGCGCAGCTGGCGGCCCGGATCCAGGGCGTGGTCTTCGCCCAGCAGTACCTGATGCTGGACTACGACTGCCCGCGCACGCTGCTGGACGACGCGGTGAACCTGACCCCCGGTCTGGAGTCGCCGACGGTGGCCCCGCTGGCCGATCCGCAGTGGGTGGCGGTGCGGGCCATGGTGCCGCGCAAGGAAGCGAACCTGATCATGGACCGGCTGGCCGCGCTGGGCGCCAAGGCGGTGCTGACCTCGGACATCCGCTCCTGCCGGCTCTGAACAGACCGACGGCGCCCCGGCCCCATCAGCCGGGGCGCCGTCGTCGTTTCCTCAGCCCTTGCGGCGGCTCAGCTCGGCCGAGGCGGCCTTGGCCAGCAGCTCCAGGTCGGCGTCGGAGAGCTCGCCCACCTCGGGCAGGCCCTCGTTCTCGGCCGCCCTGCTGATCAGCTGGGCCAGCGGCCCCGCGTGCCGGAGGCCTTCGACGCCGGGGCGGAGCAGTGCGAGCAGCTCCTCCACCGCGCCCTTGACGTCGTGCAGCATCGCCGCGGTGCGGCCCGTGTTGCGCTTGCCCGCCTCGCCGAGCAGGACCGCGTTCGCGGCCTCCAGCACGACGGCCTGGTCGTGATCGGACAGAGCCATGAGAACACCCCCGTGTGAGCTGGAACCGCCGGCTTTGGCCATCACCAGGTCCCAGGGAAAATTGGGTCCGGGATCCCAGTGGGAGCCCTCTTTCTTGCCCACCGTCCAGTCGTGGTGCCCGATGACCCCGGACTCGCCGGCCGCTACCTGGGCCGGGGTGAGCTTGCGCAGCGGGATGCCCCGCGCGCGGCAGCGTTCGCCGATCCACTGCGCGGTGAGTTCCAGCATCCGCGGGTGCTGGAGCCATTCCGCCTTGCTCCACTTGGCGAATCCGCACAGTTCGGCGTTGTCGCTGATCGGATTCCCGGAGCGCAGTGTCCACGCTGCCCGGTCGTAGTTGACGTACTGTTCGATCCGCCGGTCGTCGATGCCGACATGGCTGGATGCCTGCGTCCTGCCCTGAAAGAACCGGCCGAGTGACTCGACCGTGCGGGCGCCCTCCGCGGTGTGCACCACGACGAGCCGGACCCGGGCGCCCCCGCGCCCGCTGTGATGCGGAGATGGAATCCCCATGTTTCCCCCTGGCAATGATCGAATTACGCCGGGAAACGGATACCGGCGAACCGATGGCTCCGTTATAGCGAAACGATCTAGGGGGTGCGCGCGAATTGCGCGGAACATCGGGCGAATAGCCGAATGCGTGCCCAATGGGGCAGTTGGCGGATCAGTCCGTCCGGTCCAGCACGGTCTCGGCTTCCGCGGCGGGCTCCGGCCAGCCGGGGTAGGCGGGCGGGGTGCCGCCGAACTCCGGGCAGAGCGCCTTGTGGTTGCAGTAGTCGCACAACCGGCTGCGGCTGGGCCGGAAGTCGCCGGTGCGGCCCGCGGTCAGGATGGCCTGCCAGATCGCGGAGACCAGGCGCTCGAAGCGGCGCAGCTCGGCCTCGTCCGGGGTGTACTTCAGCGTCTCCCGGTTGGCCAGGTACATCAGCTGGAGCTGCCTGGGCACCACGCCGCGCAGCTTCCACAGCGCCAGCGCGTAGAACTTCATCTGGAACAGCGCCTTGGCCTCGCCGATCTCCCGTGGCGCCGCGCCGGTCTTGTAGTCGACCACCCGGATCTCGCCGGTGGGGGCCACATCCAGGCGGTCGATGTAGCCGCGCAGCAGGATCCCGTTGTCGAGTTCGGTCTCCACCAGCAGCTCACAGGCCTCCGGCTGCAGGCGGCGCGGGTCCTCCAGGCCGAAGTAGGCGTCGACCAGGCCACGCGCGGAGTTCAGCCAGGGCTCCTGCTCCGGGTCGTCCGCGCCGGTGAACAGCTCCTCGGCCAGCTCGGGCCGCTCCTGCTGCAACCGCTGCCAGGCCGGTTCGACCAGCGCGTGCGCGGTGGCCGGCACCCGCTCGGCGGCCGGTTTGGCGAACAGCTCCTCCAGCACCGCGTGCACCAGCGTGCCGCGCACCTGGGCCTTGGTGGCCTTCTCCGGCAGCCGGTCCACCGCGCGGAAGCGGTAGAGCAGCGGGCACTGCTTGAAGTCCCCCGCCCTGGACGGGGACAGCGCCAGCCTGCGCGTGGCCTGCCTCGGCGCCGGCACCTGTGCCTGCGCCTCGCCGAGGACGGGCTCGGTCGAGGGCGTCGCATCCCGCGCGGTATCGGTCACGCTCTGCACCCTAAGCCAGACCCCTGACAGCAGCTCGTGCGCGGTGGATCTCGCACGCGATCGCCGGGCCCAGCCCGTTCGTGGCGGCACCGCCAGGACGGCCACGTACAACCCGGTACGAGGCCGTCCCGGCGGCACCGCCAGGAACGACCTGGACTCCGGCGCTCACGCACGAGATCCACCGCGCACGAGCTGGCAACCGCACTGCCCGGAGCGCCGTCACGGCGACACCACACCCCAAGACCTAGGCTCACCGGTCGTGACGACCATCCACGGCCGAGGCGGCCGTCCGCGCCTGCGTGACGGTGGCCTGCTGCTGGGCAGGGTCGGCGGCGTGCCGGTGCTGCTGGCCCACTCCTGGTGGCTGCTGGCGGTGGCGATCGTGGTGCTGTACACGCCGCTGGTGGAGATGTTGGTGCCCGGCACCGGCCTGGTCACCTCGGTGCTGCTGGCCGCCGCGTTCGCGGTGCTGCTGGCGGTGTCGGTGCTGCTGCACGAGCTGGGCCACTGCGTGGTGGCGCTGCGCCTGGGCCTGCCGGTGCGCCGGGTCCGGCTGCAACTGCTGGGCGGCGCGGCCGAGCTGGTCCGCACCCCGAGCAAACCGGGCCAGGAAGGCTGGGTCGCCGCCGCGGGACCCGCGGTGTCGGTCGGCCTGGCCGCGCTGGCCGGGCTGGCCCTGCTGCTCGTCCGCGACGGCGGCGTGCTGTGGCTGCTGGTGCTCCAGGTCGCGGTGGCCAACGCCGCGGTCGCCGTGGTCAACCTGCTGCCCGGCCTGCCCCTGGACGGCGGCCGGGTGCTGCGCGCCCTGGTGTGGGCGGCCACCGGCAAGCGGATGACCGGCACCAGGGTCGCGGTGGTCGGCGCGGGCGTGGTGGCCGCGGCGATGGTCTGGTGGGCGGTGATGGGCCTGGCCGCGAACACCCCGGACCGGTGGCTGCGGCTGGCGGTGTGCGTGCTGATGGCCTGGTTCGTAGTGATCGGCGCCGGCGCGGAGATGGCCAACGAGCAGCAGCGCACCTGGCCGGAGGGCCTGACCCTGGCCGCCCTGGTCCGCCCCATCCTGCAACTGCCAGCGGAAAGCCCGGTCGCCGACGCCCTGGACGCCTCCGCCGGCCGGGGCGTGGTCCTGGTCCGCGCCGACGGCGTGGCCGCGGGCCTGCTGGACGCCGCCATGGCCGCCCGCCTGGCCGCGACCAGCCCCCTGGCCCCGGCGGAGCGGGCCGCCGAGCCGATCAACGCCGAGACGGTCATCCTGGACTCCGAACCCGGCGAGGAGATCATCGACCGGGTCCGCGGCACCGCGGCGTGGCAGTTCCTGGTCGTCGACGAGGACGGCCGCCCGGCCGGCGTGCTGCACCGCGAGGACCTGCGGGACGCCCTGCGCCGGCGCCGGGGCTAGGATCGTGCGCCAGCTCGAGTAGGCGCACGTCGCGCCAGTAGTGCGGAGGTAACACCCGGTGAGTTCCACCAGCGGCCCGTTCCAGCCCGGCGACCGGGTGCAACTCACCGACCCGAAGGGCCGCAAGTACACCGTTGTCCTGGAAGAGGGCAAGGAGTACCACACCCACCGCGGCGCCATCCCGCACGACGCCCTGATCGGCCAGCCCGAGGGCTCGGTGGTCAACTCCGTCGGCGGCACCACCTTCCTCGCCCTGCGCCCCCTGCTCTCGGACTACGTGCTGTCCATGCCAAGGGGCGCCCAGGTCATCTACCCCAAGGACGCCGCCCAGATCCTGATGTGGGGCGACATCTTCCCCGGCGCCCGGGTCCTGGAAGCAGGCGCCGGCAGCGGCGCCCTCACCTGCTCCCTGCTCCGCGCGGTAGGCGAGAAGGGCAGCGTCACCTCCTGGGAGATCCGCGAGGACCACCGCGAACACGCCGAACGCAACGTCACCCGCTTCTTCGGCGAGGTCCCCCCCAACTGGACCCTCACCCTCGGCGACGTCAACGACTACGACGGCGGCGAGGTGGACCGGGTGATCCTGGACATGCTGGCCCCGTGGGACGTCCTGCCCACCATCGCCAGCAAGCTGATCCCGGGCGGCGTGCTGGTGGTCTACGTGGCCACCACGACGCAGCTGTCGAAGGTGACGGAGGCGTTGCGGGAGCAGGAGATGTGGACCGAGCCGCAGGCCTTCGAGACGCTGATGCGGCCGTGGCACGTGGTGGGCCTGGCGGTGCGCCCGGAACACCGGATGGTGGGACACACGGCCTTCCTGCTGACGGCCCGGAAGCTGGCCGACGGCGTGATCACACCGAAGCCGCAACGCCGCTCGAGCAAGGGGTAAGGGGCTCGCGACAGGGTTGGCTTGTCGCCTTCGCTTTTGCTTGCAAACGGAGCGGCCGGTCTGGGTGGTTCTGCTTCGACGGCCTGGAAAAAACACACCAGCCCTGTCAAGCGCCCCACCGTCTAACCCGGCCGCACCGAGGGCTGGGACCGGGGCGCTTGACAGGGCTGGTTTGGTTTTGGAAGGCCGTCGAAGCAGAACCACCCAGACCCCGCGGAACCACCCACACTGCTGCAAGCGCGCCAACACAAACTGGCACTGGTCTGCAACCCATCTCGCCGCCTTTGATCTTCCCCCCTGCTTTGATGGTCTGCCCGTCCGGCGAGGACACTTCTTTTGGGTTTTGATCTTCAACCCCAAGATCAAAAGAATGTCCTCGCCGGACGGGCAGACCCCCGGAGGGGTGGGGCAGATCAACACCCGGGACAAGCAGGTTGCGGGGCGGGGTTTGTGTTGCCGACTCAAGACCCAGCGTGTTCGAGTCCCTCTCGTCTTCTCCGCACGACCTTCCGACAGCGAACCACATCCCAGCGAGCAGCCGCCGTCACGCTGCGAGGCTTTGGCGGCGGTTGCTGAGAGCGTCTGCTCGCTGGGATGCGGTGCGCAGTCTCCAGGCCGTACGGAGAAGACGAGAGGACCTCTTGTGTTGTCAAGCCAACCCCTCGCGCGCTTCGGGCTCAGCCGCCAGTGGTCGGCATGGGGAAAGTCGGGATGCTGAGGCTCGGAATGCTGATGCTGGGAATCGTGATCCGCGGAATCGACAGCGTCGGTCGCGGCGCCGAGGTCGACCCCGAACCCCCGCCCGAGCGCTCCAGCGGTGCGATCAATCCGCACATGCGCCACTCGCCGTCTTCCTTCACCAGGCGGAAGGAGCGTTGCTGCTTCTTCTCCCTGCCGCTGCTGTCCGTGCTGGTCTGGTCCGCCTTGACCGTGCCGGTGCCGGCCTCCTCGTTCGCCTCGACCGAGGCGACCGTGATGGTGGCCTTGCTGTTGTGCGCGGTGGTGGTCTTGGTCGGGGTGGCGGTGCGGGAGGACTCCTGCTTCTGCACGGCCTCGCGGCGTTCCCGGAGGTTCTTCATGTCCTCCGCGCACAGGTAGGGCTGGTAGTCCTTCTCCCCGTTGATCTCCAGGACGCTCTTGTCGAAGTCGCGCTGGTAGTTGGCCAGCACCGCGGTGGCGACTTCCTTCGGGTCCGGGGACTGGGTCAGGAAGTAGATCAGCGTGCCGCCGCCGCCCAGCAGCACCACGGCGGCGGTGGCCGCGGCGATGATGATGCCGGTCTTCTTCTTCGGCGGCTGGGACTGCGCCGCCTGGTAGGCCGCGTACTGCGGACCGCCGTACTGCGGCTGCTGCTCGTAGCCCTGCTGCGGGAAGCCGCCGGTGGGCGGGTACTGCTGGCCGTACGGACCGGTCTGCTGCCCGTACGGGTCCTGACCGTAGCCGGGCTGCTGCTGGCCGTAACCAGGCTGCTCGTGCCCCGGCTGCTGCCCATAGCCGGGCTGCTGCCCATAGCCGGGCTGCTGCTCGTACCCGGGCTGTTGCCCATAGCCGGGCTGCTGGCCGTACCCCGGCTGCTGCCCATGGCCCTGCCCATGGGGATCGGGCTGCTGGCCGTACGGGTCCTGTCCGTAGGGGCCCTGCGGGGGGTAGGTCACCTCGGCGCTCCTTCGTCGTCGGGGGTGTCGCGTTCGTCAGCCGCCGGAGCCGGGTGGCGTCGGCCGTGGGAAGTCGATTTCCGGGATGACCCCGCAGATCGTCCAGCCCTCGTCCTGCGTCAGCGCGAGTGTGTTCTTGATTCTCAACGAACCGGCGGGTCCCTGCGCCTCCAACGTGACCACAGCGCTACCGGATGTCCCGCTCTCCGTGACCTTTCCGGCCGTCGCGGTGGCCTTCGCCGGGCTTGCCGCGCCGCCGCCGATGCTGGCCAGCTGCTCCCTGGTCCGGCCCGCGTCGTCGTCGGCCTGCTTGCGGTAGGCCGGGCAGAACAGGTCCGGATCGGTGACGCCCTCGTTCACGCCCTTCACGTAGGCGTCCACCACCGCCTGCGCGGTGCCGAACCCGCCGCCACCGGTGAAGCCGAGCACCAGGATCGTGGTGATGCCCACCGCGGCCACGCCTGCCCCGCCGATCACCCAGGGGAGTGGGTTGGGGTGCATTCCGGGCGACACGGGGTAGCCGCTGTGCGGGCCCTGGGCCGGGTAACCGGCCGCCGCCCCGGCCTTCGACTTCCGCCGCAGGCGTCCCAGATATTGGTACGCTGCGGAAAGTCCACCCGGTCGTTGCTCCGGTCCAGTTCGGGGGGTGGGAACCGGTTGCTGTGGGTAGCCGCCAGGCTGTTGTCCCCAGCCAACTTGCCGGCCGGCTGGTCCCGGCTGAGGCGGTGGGACGGACATCAGGATCTCCTATGGGTACCGCTCGCGCCGCCGGCCCGCCCATTCGGGCGCTGACCGACCTCTACTCGACGCACCGTAGTGGGTGCACCGGTAGTCCTTACACCGAGATGGAGCAGTTCGACCGGCCGAGTGGGCGGTTGTGACCTTCCGCCACGCCCGGTTGCCATGTAGAACAACGTTGTTGTCGGTGATCGCCGGTACCGTGAACGGACAGAGCACGGGAGGAGGGGTGCCGACATGCAGCACGATCGTCCCGGCAGCCAGCCCGACGAGGGTGGCGAGCGGATCAGCGGTGGCACGGCCGCTGAACTCAGTGCACAGATTCGGTTCCTTGAGGACGAGCTGGCCCTGGTACGCCGAAAGCTCGCCGAGTCTCCTCGGCACGCGCGGCTGCTGGAGCAGCGACTCGCCGAGGCCACAACTCGAGTGAGTCAGCTCACAGAACGCAATGCCAAGCTGGTCGAGACGCTGAAGGAAGCCCGAGGACAGCTGCTGGCCCTGCGCGAGGAGGTCGACCGCCTCGCCCAGCCGCCCAGCGGTTACGGGGTCTTCCTGGCCCGCTACGAGGACTCCACGGTGGACGTGTTCACCGCGGGTCGCCGGATGCGGGTCGCGGTGTCGCCGGCCGTCGAAGCGGAGAGCCTCCAGTTCGGTCAGAGCGTGCGCTTGAACGAGGCGCTGACCGTGGTGGAAGGCGGCACGTTCGAGCGCACCGGTGAGGTGTGCGCGCTCCGCGAGGTGCTGACCGAGGGCGAGGGCCTGGCCAGGGCGCTCATCGTCGGGCACGCCGATGAGGAGCGGGTGGTGTGGCTGGCCGAGCCCTTGCTCGAGCAGCCGCTCAAGCCCGGTGACTCCCTGCTGGTCGACTCCAAGGCCGGGTTCGCCTACGAACGGGTGCCCAAGGCCGAGGTCGAGGACCTGGTGCTGGAAGAGGTCCCCGACATCGGGTACGAGGACATCGGCGGCCTGTTCAAGCAGATCGAGCAGATCCGCGACGCGGTGGAGCTGCCGTTCCTGCACTCCGATCTTTTCCGCGAGTACGAGCTGCGCCCGCCCAAGGGCGTGCTGCTCTACGGTCCGCCCGGCTGTGGCAAGACGCTGATCGCCAAGGCCGTGGCGAACTCCCTCGCGAAGAAGGTCGCCGCCTCCCGTGGCGACACGGACGGACAGGCCAAGTCCTACTTCCTCAACATCAAGGGCCCCGAGCTGCTCAACAAGTTCGTCGGCGAGACCGAGCGGCACATCCGCTTGATCTTCCAGCGGGCCCGGGAGAAGGCATCCGAGGGCACCCCGGTGATCGTGTTCTTCGACGAGATGGACTCGATCTTCCGGACTCGTGGCAGCGGTGTCTCCTCCGACGTCGAGACCACCATCGTGCCCCAGCTCCTCAGCGAGATCGACGGCGTCGAGGGCCTGGAGAACGTGATCGTCATCGGCGCCTCCAACCGCGAGGACATGATCGACCCGGCCATCCTGCGGCCAGGGCGGCTCGATGTGAAGATCAAGATCGAGCGGCCGGACGCCGAGGCGGCCAAGGACATCTTCGCCAAGTACCTGACCGCGAACCTGCCCATCCACGAGGAGGACCTCGCGGAGTTCGGCGGCGACCGGTCCACGTGCATCCAGGCGATGATCCAGCACACGGTGGAGCGGATGTACTCCGAGACGGAGGACAACCGCTTCCTGGAGGTCACCTACGCCAACGGTGACAAGGAGATCCTGTACTTCAAGGACTTCAACTCCGGCGCGATGATCCAGAACATCGTCGACCGCGCGAAGAAGGCCGCGATCAAGGCGGTGCTCGACACCAAGCAGCCCGGTCTGCGCGTCCAGCACCTGCACGACGCCATCGTGGACGAGTTCGCCGAGAACGAGGACCTGCCCAACACGACCAACCCGGACGACTGGGCCAGGATCTCCGGCAAGAAGGGCGAGCGCATCGTCTACATCCGCACCCTGGTGACCGGCAAGAACCAGGAGTCGGGCCGGGCGATCGACACCGCCAGCAACACCGGCCAGTACCTGTAGCAAGCGGAGCAGTCAAGGCCCGGCCATCCCGCCAAGGATGGCCGGGCCTTCCGCTGTGACCGCTTTCGCTACGGTGGAACCGTGAGCGAGTCGGCCGTCTCGCCCGCGCTGCGCCAGGTGCGCGGCCGGGCCACCGCCTTGCCGGGGGGCACGATCACCTGGCGCACCTGGCAATGCCTGCTGTGGTGGAGCGGCCTGGGCGAGGGCCGGACCCGGTTCCGCGCCCGCTGGCTGCGGGAGAACCGGGAGATCATCGAGGTCGCGGCCAAGGACAACGACATCCCGCCCGAGGTGCTGGCCGGCGTCGCCTACCAGGAGGTCGGCGAGAAGCCGATGGTGCTCGACGACCTCGTCGACTGGCTGCGCCGCACCATCCCGCAACGCCTGCTCCCCGGCCGCGCGGCCGGCAACCCCGACTACACCTCCTACGGCCCGATGGCCATCCAGGTCCGGCGTGGGGCGGAGGCACTGGGCTACGACCCCGGCACGCTGACCAGGGCACAGCGGCGGGAGATCATCGCCACGCTGAAGGAACCGCGGCAGGGCATCTACGTCGCGGCCATCCACCTGGCCGGGCTGCGGCAGGAGGCCGGGTTCGCGGGGGAGTTGACCGAGGCACAGGGCGCGGAGTTGACCGCGCGGTACAACGGCGGGCCGTACTGGCGGGGGCGGCAGGCGCAGCGGTACGCGGCGCGGTACCGGGAGAGCCTGCCGGTGCTGCGGGAAGTGCTGGGCGACTGAGCGTCCGCGCGACGCGCGAGACGGCCCCGGGTTGCCTGCGCTTGCCCGTTCGTGGTCTGAACCACAGAGCCCGTAGCCGTCCCCGGGCCATCTCGGGGTAATCCCGGGGTTGCACCGGTGGCGGCCGGGGTGGCGGGCAACCAGAATCGTGGCCGGTCGCCGTCCACTTGGGACGGTCTGGGGTACGAACCGTCCCATTTGGACTCTTTGGAGGATTTCGTGACGTCAGCTCCGCCCACGCTCCGGGGCGCCGACCTGCGGGTCGCGGCTCGGACTCTCGGCCTGGTCAAGGTCTACGGCCGTGGCGAGGCCGCGGTCCGGGCGCTGGACGGGGTCGACCTGGAGATCCACGCCGGGCGGTTCACCGCGATCATGGGGCCCTCGGGCTCCGGCAAGTCGACCATGATGCACTGCCTCGCCGGGCTGGACACCGCCTCCAGCGGCTCGGTGTTCCTCGGCGAGACCGAGCTGAACACCCTGTCGGACAAGGCGTTGACCACCGTGCGCCGGGACCGGATCGGGTTCGTCTTCCAGTCCTTCAACCTGCTGCCGCAGCTGACCGCGGAGCAGAACATCCTGCTCCCGCTGGAACTGGCCGGCAAGCAGCCGGACCGCACGTGGTTCGACGAGCTGGTGGAGATCCTGGGCATCAAGGACCGGCTCACGCACCGGCCCTCGGAGATGTCCGGTGGTCAGCAGCAGCGGGTCGCGGTGGCGCGGGCGCTGGTGTCCCGGCCCGAGGTGATCTTCGCTGACGAGCCCACCGGCAACCTGGACTCGCGCAGCGGCCACGAGCTGCTCGACCTGCTGCGCCGCTCGGTGCACCAGTTCGGCCAGACCGTGGTGATGGTGACCCACGACCCGGTGGCCGCCTCCTACGCCGACCGCGTGGTGCTGCTCGCCGACGGCCGCCTGGCCGGCGAGATCTACCAGCCCACCGCGGACTCCGTGCTGGACGCGCTGCGCAAGCTGGGGGTCTGACCGTGGCGCGTTCGCCCTTGCTGCGCACCGTGATCCAGGAGATCAAGCAGCGGCCCACCCGGCTGCTGCTGACCGGCCTGGCCGTGGTGGTGGCCACCATGTTCGCGGCGGCCTCGCTGATGTTCACCGCCACCCTGCGGGTCGCGCTGATCAACACCGCCTCCACCACCCCGGAGGCGGCCGCCGCGGTCTTCACCCCGAAGACCGAGTACGACCCGAACAACCCGGACAAGCCGGGCAAGGACTTCACCGCCGAGCTCAAGGCGGTGCCGGGGGTCGACGAGGTGGCGCCGGAGGGCGCGGCCTACCTCTACAGCGCCAAGGACTCCAGCCAGCCGTGGCGGGTGGTCGCGGACACCCCCGGCGCGCTGGCCCGCGCGACCCTGCTCAGCGGCAAGCTGCCGGGCGGGGCCAACGAGGTCGCGGTCAGCGAGGCCACCGCCAAGCGGGAGGACCTCAAGGTCGGCTCCACCGTCTCGCTGATCGGCCGCGGCGGCGGTCAGCAGGCCGCGACGCTGACCGTCACCGGGCTGGTGAAGATCAAGGGCGGCGGGGACCGCACCCTGGTCGCCTCGCCCGCCACCGTGCACGGGCTGGAACCGCGCTCCTCCTGGTACACCTACGAGATCACCGCCAAGCCGGGCAGCACGCCGGAGCAGGTGGTAACCGCGATCAAGGCCAAGCTCGGCGACCAGGTGCAGCAGGTGCGCACCGGCGCGGAGCAGCGCAAGATCGACACCGACCGCCTTGGCAGCTCGGCGGACCAGATCCTGATGGTGCTCAGCGTGTTCACCGGCCTGGCCATGCTGGCTGCGGCGCTGGTGGTCTCCTCCACCTTCCGGATCGTCATCGCGCAGCGGCGGCGGCGCACCGCGCTGATGCGCTGCGTCGGCGCCTCGCGCGGACAGGTGCTGCGCGCGCTGCTGGCCGAGGCCGGGGCCTCCGGGCTGGTCGCGGGCGTGCTCGGCGCCGGGCTGGCGCTGGGTCTTGGGCACGCGGCGCTGGCGATCATCAACACCCAGGTGGAGACCCCGCTGCCCTCGTTGCAGGTCTCCTGGGTGAACCTGGCGCTGTGCGTGCTGGCCGCGACCGTGATCACGGTGATCGCCGCGGTCGGGCCCGCGGTCGCGGGCACCAAGGTGCCGCCGGTGGCGGCGCTGGGCGCGGCCAAGGTCAGCGAGGCAGGCACCGGGCGCAGCAAGGCGCGCGTGGTGTTCATGACGCTGTGCCTGCTGACCGCGGTGGGGCTGCTGTTCCTGCGGCCGGGCGGGGACAAGGGCTCGGAGCTCAACATGCTCTCCGTGGTCGCCTCCGGGGTCTTCGCCTTCGCCGCGCTGATCCTGGGCGGGCCGCTGCTGATGCCGTTGCTGGCCAGGCTGGTCGGCGCCCCGGTGCGCGCGGTCGGCAAGGTCCCTGGCCGGATCGCGGTCGGCAACGCGCTGCGGGTGCCCAAGCGGACCGCGGCCACCACCGTGGTGCTGACCATGGGCGTCGGCCTGATCGCGGCCGTGCTGGTCGGGCTCGCCTCGGCTCAGGCCGGTGCGAACGAGCGCATCGACGCCCGCTACCCGGCCAAGCTGAGCGTGGAGTCCAACGACGCCGACGGCATCGCGGACAAGACGGCCAAGGCCGTCGACGCCCTGCCGGAGACCGGGCAGGTCAGCAAGCTGCTCAGCGCTCGGGTGGCGCTGAAGGGACCTGGCGCGAGCCTCGACCAGATCTACGCCGTCGGCGTGGATGTCAGCACCTTCCCCGCCCTGACCAAGGGCAGGGTCGACCAGGGCAAGCTCACCGACCTGGGCAAGGGCAAGGCCGGGCTGTCCGAGGTCCTGGCGGTCAAGCTGGGCGCCAAGCTCGGCGACAAGCTCGGTGTCAGCGGTCCTGGCGGCGGCAAGCTGGAGGTGACCGTGGCCGCGGTCTACCGCGACGCGGGCACCCTCGGCTCGGTCTCGCTGTTCCCCGGCGACCTGACCACGGTCGAGCCCAAGGCAGCGGTCAACCAGCTGCTGGTCGACCCGGCCCCCGGCACCGATGTGGACGCGCTGCGCAAGGCCGTCGGCGTGGTCGCCACCGCCGAGGGCGGGGTGCGCATCACGGTGCCGGAGGACGAGAAGAAGGAGCTGGCCACCGCGCTGAACACGATGAGCCTGGTGGCGCTCGGCCTGGTCGGGATGACCGTGCTGGTCGCCGTGGTCGGCGTCGCGGTCACCCTGTCGCTGTCGGTGGTGGAGCGCACCCAGGAGTCCGGCCTGCTGCGGGCCATCGGCCTGTCCAGGGGCGGCCTGCGGGCCGCGCTGGCCTGGGAGGCGGTGGTCTTCGGCGCCTGCGCCGCGGTGGTCGGTCTCGGCCTGGGCGGCCTCTACGGCGGGCTGGCGGTGCAGAGCCTGGAGCTGTTCGGCTCGGTCACCGTGCCCTGGCTGCAACTGGCCGCGGTCGGCCTCGGCCTGGTGGCGCTGGCCCTGGTGGCCGCGGTGGGCCCGGCCCGCCGCTCGGCCAGGGTGAGCCCGCTGGAAGCCCTGGTCGCGGACTGATCCCCAACGCCTGCCGGGCCGGTCAGACCAGACCGGCCCGGTAGGCCAGGATCACCAGCTGCACCCGGTCGCGTGCGTCCAGCTTGGTGAGCAGGCGGCTCAGGTAGGTCTTGACCGTCAGCGGGCTGAGCACCAGCCGCGCGGCGATCTCGTGGTTGGTCAGGCCCTGTGCGACCAGGGTCAGCACCTCGGTCTCCCGCGCGGTGAGCGCGGCGAGTTCCCCTTGCCGGACAACAGGTTCCGGCGTCTCCCGGAACCGCGCGATCAACGTCGCGGTCGGCCCAGGGGACAGCAGCGACTCCCCGGCGGCGACCGTGCGGATCGCCTCCAGCAGCGCCGCGGGCTGGGTGTCCTTGACCAGGAACCCGCTGGCCCCGGCGCGCAGCGCGGCCACCACGTTGTCCCCGGTGTCGTAGGTGGTCAGCACCAGCACCCGCACCCCGGCCAGGTCCTCGTCCCCGGCGATCAGCCGGGTGGCCTCAACCCCGTCCAGCTCGGGCATCCGGATGTCCATCACCACCACATCGGCCCGGTGGTCCCTGGCCGCGCGCACCGCCTCAGTGCCGGTGGCGGCCTCGCCGACCACGGTCATGTCCGGCGCGGAGCCGACCAGCAGGGCGAAGGCGCGGCGGACCAGGGTCTGGTCGTCGGCGAGGACCACGCGGATCATGCCGCCTCCGGGATGGGCAGTTCGGCCATGACCAGGAACCCGCCCGCGGCGGGCGAACCGGTGCTGAGCGTGCCGCCGAGGGCGTGGGCCCGTTCGGCGAGCCCGGTCAGTCCCAGCCCGGCGCTGTCAGCGGTCCCGCGACCGTTGTCAGCGACGGTCAGCAGCAGGTGGCTCGGCGTGCGGGTGATCTCCACCGAGGCGCGGGTGGCGCGGGCGTGCCGGACCAGGTTGGTCAGGGCTTCCTGCACGATCCGGTAGGCCACCACGTCCAGCGCGGGCGGCAGTCCGGCGAGTTCGTCGGCGCGCAGCTCGACCTCGATGCCGGTGGCGCGCACCGGCCCGAGCAGCGCGGGCAGCCCGGCCAGTCCGGGCACCGGCAGGCGGTCGGAGGACGCTTCGACGCTCGGGCCGCGCAACGAGTCCAGGGCCGCGCGCACCTCGGCCCTGGCCCGTCCACAGGACTCGGTGATGCCGTCCAGGGTCTCCGCCAGCGCCGCCCGGTCCAGCGGCCCGGTGGTCAGCAGGTGCGCGGCCACCCCCGCCTGCACGCCGATCACGGTGATGCTGTGCGCCAGCACGTCGTGCAGGTCCCGCGCGGTGCGCAGCCGCTCCTCGGCGGCCAGCCGCGCGGCCTCGGCCCGGCGGCCGGCCCTGGCGGTCCTGGTGGCGCGCACGGCCGCGCCGAGCACCGCCGCGGCCACCAGCCAGCCGACCGGGCCGAGCAGGCCGAGGGTGATCTCCCCGTCCTGCACCAGTTCGGAGGTCACCGTGAGCAGCACCAGGACCGCGGGAGCCAGCCAGGACCAGGGGCGAGCGAGCCGTTCCGCGGCGCTGAACAGCAGGGCCATCGCCGGGACGATCAGCGCCTCGTGCGGGTAGTCCAGCCAGTGGTAGGGCAGCGCGAGCAGGCTGTGCGCGGCCAGGGCGGCCAGCGGGAACCGGGTGCGGACCAGCAGCGGCGCGCACCCGGCCAGCAACAACGGCCAGCCCAGCCCGTCCAGTGCGTGCTCGCCCGGCCAGCGCAGCGCGAGGCCGACGGCCAGCCCGGTCACGGCTAGGTTGAGCGGAACCGACCGCCAGCTCATGCCGGTTTGCGCACGAGGACAAGCGTCTGGGCCAGCACGAGCACACTGTAGGCGGTCATCAGCGCCACCCGCAGCCAGTGCGTGTCCATGATCGACTCATAGGCCGCGCCCAGCACCTCGGTGCGGCCGATCTCCTCCTGCCAGCGCGGCCACATCAGGATGCTGGTCGCCATGATCACCGCTTGCAGCCCGGCCCCGGCCAGCACGCTCGACCAGGGCAGCCGCGGGTGGCGCAGGAACAGCATGACCACGGCCAGCACCGCCGAGACCACGGCCAGCGGGATGACCAGCGCGAACACCGTGCCGGACCAGGCGTGGTGCACCGGGTCCAGCGCCACCGGGGTGAGGTGCCGCCAGGAGGCGTACTCGGCGTGCACCAGGAAGATGACGCCGGTGTTGATCGCGGCGAAGAACAGGCCCAGCGGCAGCAGGTAGGCGGCCAGGCGGGTGCGGGTGAAGTCCATGGGGCACAGCGTGTCCGGGCCGCGCGCGGATCTCGTCCGGCCGTGGCTGACAAATCGGGATACAACCAGGGGAGTACTCGGGCAGGATCTCCGGCGTGGAACTGCGCGTGCTGGGCTGCTCCGGCGGCTGGCCGGGACCGGGTGAGCCCTGCTCCGGATACCTGCTGACCGCGGCAGGCCGCCGGACCTGGCTGGACGCGGGCACCGGCACCCTGCCGGAGCTGTTGCGGCACACCGAGCTGCGCGCCCTGGACGCGGTGTGGATCACCCACCTGCACACCGACCACTGCGGCGACCTGCCTGCCGCCTTCCACGCCCTGGCCTACGGTCCGCCGGGCGGCGGGCCGCTGCCGGTGTTCGGCCCGCCCGGCCTGACCGGTCACCTGCTGACCCAGCTGGACGAGGATCCCCAAGAGCTGCACCGGTTCTTGGCCATCACGGAGCTGACTGACAACTCCGCGCACGCGGTCGGCGGGCTGCGGCTGACCGCGATCGCGGTGCAGCACGGCATGCCGGCCTTCGGGCTCCGCGCCGAGGCCGGGGGCGAGGTCCTCGGCTACACCGGGGACTCGCGCAGCTGCCCGGCGATCACCGAACTGGCCGCGGACGCGGACCTGTTCCTGTGCGAGGCGTTCCTGTCCGCACCGACCAGCCGCCCGTTCACCAGCGTGATGACCCCGGAGGACGCGGGCAGGCATGCCGAGCAGGGCCGGGCGCGGCGGCTGGTGCTCACCCACCTGCACCCGGGCACGGACCCGGAGGCGGCGCGGGCCAGGGCGGCGGGGGAGTACCGGGGGCCGGTCGAGGTGGCCCGGCCGGGCGCGGTGTTTCAGACCTCCGGCGGCGTCCGCGCGTAGATCTCCTCCGGGCTGAGCTGCTCGCGGCCGGTGGAGACCGCCCAGCGGTGGCCGAAGGGGTCCCGGAAAGCGCAGAACCGCTCGCCCCAGAACGCCTCCTGCAGCGGGATCTCCTCCGCCGCCCCGGCCCAGCGCGCCAGCCGGTACACCCGGTCCACGTCCTCGACCTCCACGTGCAGCTGCACCGGGCTGCCGCCGATGGTGGTCGGGGCCAGCGCGTCCAGCGACGGGGTCTCCTCGCTGACCAGCAGGCGGTGGTCGCCCAAAGCCAGCTCGACGAAGAGGATGGTGCCGTCGGACAGGCGGTTGCGCCACAGCTCGTGCGCGCCGAAGACCTTGGTGTAGAAGGCGATCGCCGCCTCGGTGTCCTTGACGAACAGGTGCGGGGCGAAGCCGGTGGGGCGGGTGCTCACGCGCACCGCCGGTTGGTCAGCAGGCCCGCGCGCTGGGCCGCCTCGACCAGCGCGGCGAGCAGTTCCGCCTCCTGCCGCACCGCTTCGCGGCCGAGCGCGGTGAGCTCGTAGTAGCGGCGGCGGGCGTCGTGCGGGGCCTGCGGGTCGGCGGCCTCGGTCTCGGTGACCAGCTCGTCGGCGACCAGGCGGGCCAGCGTCCGGTAGAGCGTGCCGGGGCCGAGCTTGACCGTGCCGCCGGTGGTCTCCTCGACGAAGGCCATCACGCCGTAGCCGTGCCGGGCGCCGCTGGCCAGCGCGAGCAGCACCTGGAAGGCGGCCGGGGTCAGCGGCGGCAGTGCCTTTGCGGAACTCACCTCCGCAGGATACAGTCCACCCTCGTTGTATCCACTGTGGATATATGAGAGGGGTTCGTGATGATCACTGGCGTGAGCAAGGTGGTGCTGACCGTGCGCGACTGCGACACGGCCAAGGAGTTCTGGGTGGAGCGCATGGGGTTCAGCGTGGTGACCGACGCCGCCTACGGCGAGGGCGCGCGCTGGCTGGAGGTGATGTCGCCGGACGGCGCGGTGTCGCTGGTGCTGGACGGCAAGGGTCCGCAGCACCCGGCCGACCGCGCGGTGCCCGAGGAGCTTCCGCACTCCAACGTGTTCTTCACCTGCGCGGACATCGAGCAGACCTACGCCGAGCTGACCGAGCGCGGGGTGAGCTTCCCGGATCCGCCGGTCAAGCAGCCCTGGGGCTGGTGGTCGATGTTCGAGGACCAGGACGGCACCAGGTACGCGCTCAACCAGCGCGGTGAGTGAGGCTTAACCGGATAGCTCATCAGCTAGCATCGGGTGGTGACCGACCGGAAGCCGCTGCGCGCCGACGCCGCGCGCAACCGCGAGCGGGTGCTGACCGCCGCTCGCGCGGCCATGACCGCCGGTGACCTCTCCTTGCAGCTCAACGAGCTGGCCAGGCAGGCGGGTGTTGGGGTGGGCACGGTCTACCGCAACTTCCCCACCCGCCAAGCCCTGCTGGAGGCCCTCGCTGACAACCGGTTCGAGCAGTTGCTGGCCGAGGTCGAGGCGGCCACCGCGGAGCCGGACGCCTGGACCGCGCTGACCCGCCTGGCCCGCGCCGCGGTCGCCATGGCGCTGGCCGAACCGGGCCTGGCCGAGGTGATGGTCACCGAGGAGGACGCCGGGGCCGGCACCACCGACCGCAAGCGCAGGCTGGACGCGGCCACCGGCGAGCTGCTGCGCCGCGCCAGGCAGGACGGCCGGCTCACGGCCGAGGTGGACGCCGAGGACCTGCGCCGCCTGCTCTGCGGCGTCCTGCACGCCGCCGCCAACAGCCCGGAGCCCGAGGCCGCCGCCGAGCGCTACCTCACGATCCTGCTACACGGCTTGCGGCCGCCGTCAGGCCGGTGACCAGCAGGTCCAGTCCGAAGTCGAACTCGGCCAGGTGGTCGCAGGTGGCCAGGTGCCCGGCCGCGCCGACCACGTGCGGCTGCTTGGTGGCCAGCAGCCGCGCCAGCCGCTCCTCCACCCCGCCGAGGTTCGCGCCACTGAAGGTCGGACCTGCCGAGGCCTCGCGCAGCAGGCTGCCCACCACGTAGGCCAGCACCGCGCGCATGCCGTGCACCGCGTCAGCTGCGGAGAAGCCCGCGGTGGTCAGCACGCCCAGCGCCGCGTTGGTCGGGCCCAGCGCGGCGAAGGAGTTGAGCTGGCGGGTGAGCACCAGGGCCGCGCAGTTGGGGTGACGCAGCGCGGCCTGGCGGAAGGCGTGCGCGATGGCGCGCACGTCCGGGCCCAGCTCGCCGGTCAGCGGCGGCAGCGGCAGGGTGGACAGCACGTGCTCGGCGATGGCGTTGAGCAGCGCCTCCCGGTTGTCCACGTGGTTGTACAAGCTCATCGGGTCCACGCCCAGCCGCCGGGCCAGCCCGCGCATGGCCAGCGCGTCCACCCCTTCCTCCTCGGCCATGGCGATGGCCTCGGTCACGATCGCGTCCCTGCTCAACGTGGGTGCCCCCCGCCGAGGCCGCCCTCGCCGCGGCGCACCCGCCACTCCCTCGCCACCCTCTCCACCACTCATTGGACAAAACCTACACCGTAGGTCTACCTTGTCCATATCTACACCGTAGGTTTACCCAAAGAGCGGAGCCAAGCCATGACCGCGTACGTCCTACCGCCCGAGGACGTCCTGCGCGCCAGGGAGAAGCTGGTCCTGGACCACTTCCACGACGAGGTCGCGCACCAGTGGGACGAGGTGCTGGCCACGTTCCCGCACCCGCACTACGAGCTGATCGCCTCGATGACGGTCCACGACGGCGACGCGGCCGTCCGCGGCTACTACCGCGACACCAGAACCGCCTTCCCCGACCAGGACCACGAGATCCTCGCCTTACGCCACACCGCGGACGCGGTCGTCGTCGAGTTCTGGCTAACCGGCACC
Source organism: Crossiella sp. CA-258035 (assembly GCF_030064675.1). Classification (GTDB taxonomy): domain Bacteria; phylum Actinomycetota; class Actinomycetes; order Mycobacteriales; family Pseudonocardiaceae; genus Crossiella. The sequence continues at coordinate 6,143,238 of NZ_CP116413.1, read as the reverse complement.
CACCTGGGTCCCCTGGGCAAGATCCCCCCAACAGGCGGCCGCCACCGCACCCGCATGACCGCCTACTTCCTCTTCGACGAACACGAGAACCTGGTCACTGAACGCATCTACTTCGACCAGCTGACCGTCCTCAAACAACTCCTCGCCACCCTGAACAAGAAAAACCCCAAAGACCTCCTCACCCTGACCCGCGCCCTGCTCGGCGCGGCAAGCACCGCAGGCACACCCCCCGACCCCAGACTGCTGACAACATGAGCCCCCACCCGCCACTCACCGGACCCGGTACCGCGGCCACGCCTCCCAACCACCAACCGCCGGCATGACTCCCCACCCCCACAACCGCGCCGTCCCGCCCCGCGTCCCACTCGACGCGGCGGACAACCGCGACCAAGTCCCGCCCCAAGGCAGCCACTGTCACAAAGCCCCATCCCCCAGCCGCACCGTCCCGGTCCGCGCCTTGCCCAGCTCGCCGGTCACCACGACCACCCCCGCCAACCCCCGTCCGCTGACGCCACGAGGCCCCACCACCTCGCTGGCAGCACCCCAGCCCGCCCGGCGCTCGGCGAAGCCGGTCCCGCGGCCACATCTCGCGACCGAGGCCGCTGGCATGACTCGCCGCCACCGCAATCGCGTCATCCCGTTTCGCGCATTGCCCCGTGCGGCGGGTGTCGCGGTCACGGCCCCAGGTCGGAGGTCCCTGGCGTGAATCTGCACCGCCGCGACTGCGTGGTCACGTTGCGCCTTTCCTTTGCATGGTCGGGATTCTGGTTACGGCTGCCGGCCGGAGGTCACTGGCGCGACTCGCCGCCTTCTCAACCGTGTCGTCCCGTTCCGCGTTGTGCTCCGCCCAGCGGGCATTGCGGGCTTGGCTCCCGACCGAAGGCCGCTGGCATGAAGTCCCACCTCCGCAACCGCGTCCTCCCGTTCCGCGTTGTGTTTCGCCCAGCGGGCACCGCGGGCTTGGCTCCCGACCGAAAGTCGCTGGCATGAAGTCCCACCTCCGCAACCGCGTCCTCCTGCTCCGCGCGGCGGACAACCGCACCCACACCCCCGACCCGAGGCTGCTGACGGCATGAAGATCCATCACCTCAACTGCGGCAGCATGCACATGCGCACTCCGCTGGTCTGCCACGTCCTGCTGCTGGAAACGACCAACGGCCTGGTCCTCGTCGACACCGGCTTCGGCCTCAAGGACATCGAGGACCCGGCCGGCCGCATCGGCTTCACCCGGCGGCTCACCAAACCCGCCCTGGACCCGGCTGAGACCGCCGTTCACCAGCTGCGCGCCTTTGGGCACGCGCCGGAGGACGTACAGCACATCCTGCTCACCCACCTGGACTTCGACCACGCGGGTGGTCTGGCCGACTTCCCCAACGCCCAGGTCCACACCACCGCCGCCGAGTGGCAAGCCGCCCAACAGCCCAGTACCGCCAAGGAACGCCGCCGCTACCACCGCACCCACTGGTCACACGGCCCCAAGATCACCACTCACGAGCCCGCCGGCGACTCCTGGTTCGGCTTCCCCGCGGCCACCTCGCTGGACGACATCGCGCCGGGCCTGATCCTCATCCCGCTGCCCGGCCATACCAAGGGGCACGCGGGTTACGCGGTCAACCGGGGCGACACCTGGCTCTTCCACGCGGGTGACGCCTTCTTCCACCACAGCGCCCTCACCGCCACGGGCTGGCGTCCCACCCTGCACCGCTTCCAGGAAACCCTGCTGGCCGTGGACCGCGAACGCCTGCACCACAACAGATCTCGCCTGGCCGAGCTGCGCACCAATCCCGCGGTCGAAGTAGTCAGCGCCCACGACCCCGTGCTCTTGGCCAAGGCCCAAGCCGCCCCCTGACCCGCCCTCGTGGACGAAGCTCGCCCGCTGCGACCAACGTTGCGTGCCGCAACGGCCAACGCGGCGGCCGAGCTGCCCACCCCCGGCGGCGGAAGTGGCCAGCGCGGCCAACTCGCCGCGCTGGCTCCTCGGCTTCGTGGGGTCAGTGGGTGGTGAGGAGGGGCCAGATGTCCCGGGAGGCGTTGGCGCCCAGGGTGGGGTCGTGGTGGCCGTAGCCTTCGATGACGCGGTAGGTGACGTGGGGGTTGCCGCCGGCGCGGATGAGACCTGCGCCGTTGGGGTGGTCGCCCATGCCCTTGGTGGTGTTGAGCCACAACACCTTTGCGCGGATGTTGGCGAAGTCGAGGTGGTGCACGGAGGTGTCGCCGCACCAGATCGCGGCGGTGTCGCGGATGAAGGCGAACGGGATCACGCCGCTGCCGTAGGCGCGCAGGGCCTGGCGGTAGCGGGCCGCGGGGGTGTGGTGCAGTTCCCAGCTGTCCTCGGCCGGGTTCTCGGCGAAGGTATAGGTGCCCGCGAAATGGCTCTCGTGGTAGACGAGGCGGAACGGCAGGGCCAGGTGGGCGGTGCGGATCAGGTGGTGGTGCAGCTGGCCGCCGACGGTGAAGTTGCCGGGGTGGCCGCCGGGGCGCGGGGTCTCGGTCGGCTCGTGCTGCGGGCGGTCGTACAGGGCGAGGATGCCGGTGACGCCGTCCAGGCCGAGCCTGCCTGCCGCCAGTGCGGCCTGGAACGCGGCCACCGAGCCCTTCGCGTCGGCGATCAGCGCCGGGTCGGTGTACGGGCCGACGTTGTCCAGCACCACGATCCGGTCCAGCCGGGTGGAGGTGTCCTTGGCGGCGAAGTCCAGGGCGGTGGCCGCGCCGCCGGAGTGGCCGATCACCTCGAACGGCAGTCGCAGCACCGCGTCCACCGCCTCGACCACCCTGGCCAGGTCGGCGCTGTGCTGGCTCAGGCCCATGGCCGCGGTGGCCGCCTCGGTGGCGCTGGGCAGCGCGTCCTCCCTCGGCGTGACACCGATGACCAGGCTGCCGTGCTCGCGCAGGTGCTGGGCCAGGTTGTGCTCGCGCGGAGTGAAGAAGCTGCCGGTGAAGTTGGCCGCGCCGGAGGGCAGCAGGTAGGAGATCCGCTCCGGCGGGGTGGTGGCGTCGGCCAGGATGTCCAGCCGGACCGGGTAGGAGTCGGTGGGCACGGTGCAGCTGGTCAGGATCCAGCCCGCCCAGGCCTCGACGGTGATGTCGTCAGCGTTCAGGGCGGTCGCGAGCTCGCGCAACGGGTCAGCTCCTCAGGTGGGTGAACCAGTGCTGGATCAGCGCGCGGCCGTCGTCCACGAACGGCCAGTCCGGGTCCTCCAGGCGCTTGCGCAGCTCGGTGAAGGACATCCACTCGCCGGAGACCACCTCCTCCGCCTGGTGGGTCACCGGGCCGTCGGAGAATGCCTCGTAGGCGTACTGGTGCGCGCGCACCGGCGGCACCACGAACGGCAGCGTGAACAGGTGCCGCAGCGGCACCCCGGAGACGCCCAGCTCCTCGGCCAGCTCCCGCTCGGCGCACAGCGCGGGATCCTCGCCGGCGCCGACCACACCGCCCGCCCAGCAGTCGTGGCAGCCGGGGTTGATGTCCTTGGTGTCACTGCGCTTGTGCACGTACACCCGTTCGCCGTCGGTGGAGCGCAACAGGATCGCGGTGCTGGCGTGCCAGAGCCCCTCGGCCCGCATCACCCGCCGCGGCGCGCTGCCCACCTCGGCGCCGGACTCGTCGTAGATCGCCACCAGCTCATCACCCGAAGACACCCGGCCAGTCTCGTCGCCGGGGCCGGGCACCGCCACGACCGGCAGTTATGACCTCGCGCACGCCCGGCGCAGCGCCGCGACGGTCAGCCCGATCGCGGGCACCCTGGCCAGGTCGGGCCAGGTGCACAGGAACACCTCGCGGCACAGCGCGGGCCGCAGCGGTCGCACGCACACATCCGGCCGCCGCACCGCGTTGAGCATCAGCTCCGGCACCACCGCCACCCCCAGCCCGGCCGCGACCAGGCCCTGCACCGCCAGGTTGTCATCGGTGGCGAAGGTGATGTCCGGGCGGAACCCGGCCGCCGCGCAGGCGTGCACCAGGTGTTCCCGGCAGCGCGCGCACCCGGCGATCCAGTGCTCCCCGGACAGGTCCGACAGCGCCACCTCCGGCGCGGCGCACAGCCGGTGCCCGGCGGGCAGCAGCGCGACCAGCGGATCGGTGAACAGCCGCACCGTCATCAGCCCCGGTGTCTCCGCCGGTTCCGGCTCGCCCGGATAGGTGAAGGCCAGCGCCAGATCGCATTCCCCCGCCCGCAGCAGCTCCACCGACTCCGGCGGCTCGGCCTCGGTCAGCGACAGCCGGATGTCAGGGTGCTCCCGGCCGATCCGGGCCGCCACCGGCGGCACCAGCGTCGCGCTGCCGCTGGGGAAGACCACCAGCCGCACCTGTCCGGCCCGCCGCCCGGCCAGCTCGGCCACCGCGCGCTCGGCCGCGGCCACCTCGGCCAGCACCAGCCCGGCCCGCCGCACCAGCTCCGTGCCGGCCTCGGTCAGCCGCATCTTGCGCCCGCAGCGCACCACCAGCGGCGTGCCGCACAGCCGTTCCAGCGCCTTCATCTGCTGGCTGATCGCGGGCTGGGTGTAGCCGAGGCGCACCGCGGCCGCTGAGTACGACCCGGTACGGGCGACAGCGCGCAGCACCCGCAGGTGTCGTAGTTCCAGCATTCTGTTTCCCTACCACGGATTCCGGCTGCGAATCAGCCCGCCATAGGTGCGGACTGCGGGTATAAGCCCAGCTTTGGGCCGGTGTGCGCAATGCTTGTTGGACCAGGCGCCGAATTCGCCGAAACACTTTCCCCATGACTTCCGCAGCCGAGCTCCGACCGATCCGGACCCGCGCCATGTGCGCCTTCACCCGCCGAGTGGACAAGATCGTCGGCAGCGGCGCCCAGCCGCAGCGGATCGCCACCGAGGTGGCCGGCTGCCTCGGCGAGCTGCTCACCCAGCCCAGGGTGCTCGCCCCGGCGCACCTGCTGCCCTCACCGGAGAGCTACCGGCAGCACCTGGTCTACGTCGACCCCGGCGGCCGGTTCTCGGTGGTCTCCCTGGTCTGGCTGCCCGGCCAGCGCACCCCGATCCACAACCACCGCTGCTGGTGCGTGGTCGGCGTGCTGCGCGGGGTGGAGGAAGAGGTCCGCTTCGACCTGGACCCGCGCAGCCGCAGCCTGCACCGGCGGGACGTGGTGACCAACCAGGCCGGCAGCGTCTCCGCGCTGGTGCCGCCGGAGCGGGACATCCACCTGGTGCGCAACTCCGGGTCCACCCTGGCCGTCTCGGTGCACGTCTACGGCGCCGACATCGGCAGGCTCGGCAGCAGTATCGACACGATCTACTCGCCAGGCTGACGTCACTGTCCGTCTCACCCCGTAGGCTGCCGGTATGCGGCGGATCATGGGAACCGAGGTCGAGTACGGCATCTCCGTGCCCGGCGACGCTTCGGCCAACCCGGTGCTCACCTCGACCCAGGTGGTACTGGCCTACGCGGCGGCGGCCGACATACCAAGGGCCCGGCGGGCGCGCTGGGACTACGAGGTGGAGTCCCCGCTGCGGGACGCCCGCGGCTTCGACCTGGGCCCGCCCGGCGGGGCGCCCGCCGACCACGACGTGGAGGACCTCGGCGCGGCCAACGTCATCCTGACCAACGGGGCGCGGCTCTACGTCGACCACGCGCACCCGGAGTACTCCACGCCCGAGCTGACCAACGCCCGCGACGTGGTGGTCTGGGACAAGGCTGGCGAGCGGATCATGGAGGAGGCCGCGATGAAGGCGGCCACCGTGCCCGGCCAGCCGCAGCTCCAGCTGTACAAGAACAACATCGACGGCAAGGGCGCCAGCTACGGCACCCACGAGAACTACCTGATGGCGCGCAGCACGCCGTTCACCGCCGTCATCTCCGGACTCACCCCGTTCTTCGTCTCCCGGCAGGTGATCACCGGCTCCGGGCGGGTCGGCATCGGCGCGGCCAGCGAGGAGGCCGGGTTCCAGCTGTCCCAGCGCTCGGACTACATCGAGGTCGAGGTCGGCCTGGAGACCACGCTCAAGCGCGGCATCATCAACACCCGCGACGAGCCGCACGCCGACGCGGACAAGTACCGCCGCCTGCACGTGATCATCGGCGATGCCAACCTGGCCGAGTACTCCACCTACCTCAAGGTGGGCTGCACCGCGCTGGTGCTGGACATGATCGAGTCCGGCCGCCGCTTCGACGACCTGCGGCTGGCCGACCCGGTGCGCGCGGTGCACGCCATCAGCCACGACCCCACGCTCAAGGTCAAGGTGGAGGTGGCGGGCGGGCGCAAGTTCAGCGGCCTGGACCTGCAGTACGCCTACCACGAGCGGGCCGCCGAGCACATCGAGCGCAACGGCGCCGACCGGGTGTCCACGCACGTGCTCAAGACCTGGGGCGAGGTGCTCGACGACCTGGCCAGGGACCCGATGAGCTGCGCGGACCGGCTGGACTGGCCGGCCAAGCTGCGGCTGCTGGAGGGCTACCGGGCCAGGGACAACCTGCAGTGGGGCTCCCCGCGCCTGCAACTGGTCGACCTGCAGTACTCCGACGTCCGCCTCGGCAAGGGCCTCTACAACCGCCTGGTCGCCCGCGGCTCGATGAAACGCCTGGTCAGCGAGGAGGAGGTGCGCGCGGCCATCACCGCGCCGCCGGAGGACACCCGCGCCTACTTCCGGGGCCGCTGCCTGGAGCGCTACCCCACCGAGGTGGCGGCCGCCTCCTGGGACTCGGTGATCTTCGACCTGGGCCGGGACTCGCTGGTCCGGATTCCCACCCTTGAGCCGCTCCGGGGAACAAAAGCGCACGTCGGAGCCTTGTTGGAAGCATCGGACACCGCGGAGGAGCTGGTTCGTCAGCTCACCCGTCGTTGATCTTCTTGGTTACAGACCTGACCGGTCTCTCCACCTTGTCGGTCATGGTCGGTAATGTTGCGGACAGGCCAACCAACGGGGAGGCGACATGGCACAGGAGCAGGTCCAGAAGCAGGGCGGCGGCGACGGCGACGAGGAGTCGGCCGGAGCTGGCGGCGCTGGTCAGGAACGCCGGGAGAAGCTCGGCGAGGACGTGGACGCGATCCTCGACGAGATCGACGACGTCCTGGAGGAGAACGCCGAGGACTTCGTGCGCGCCTACGTGCAGAAGGGCGGGCAGTAGCCCCGCTCGTCCGTATGTGTCCTAGCCGCGCACACCGCACACCAGGAGACGAAGACAGCCGATGGAGAACACGTCGGCCCGGAACTACCCGGGCGCGGCCCTGCACCCTGCCTACTTCGCGCCGGGGGCGGTGTCCTTCAGTGAGTTCCTTGGACAGGCGGCGCCCGACCTGCTGCCGGGCCGGCGTGGGTTGCCGGAGGCGCCGGTGACCGGTCCGATCACGCACGGCACCACGATCGTGGCGGCCACCTTCAAGGGCGGCGTGCTGCTGGCCGGCGACCGCAGGGCCACCCAGGGCAACGTCATCGCGCAGCGGGACATCGAGAAGGTCTTCGTCACCGACGACTACTCGGCCGTCGGCATCGCGGGCGTGGCCGGGCTGGCCGTGGAGCTGGTCCGGCTGTTCGCGGTGGAGCTGGAGCACTACGAGAAGATCGAGGGCGTCTCGCTGTCCCTGGACGGCAAGGCCAACAAGCTCGGCACCATGGTGCGCGGCAACCTGGACGCGGCCATGATGGGCCTGGCCGCGATCCCGCTGTTCGTCGGCTACGACCCCGAGGCCGCCGACCCCGAGCGGGCCGCCCGGATCGTCTCCTACGACATCACCGGCAGCCGCGCCGACGAGCACCAGGGCTACCACGCCATCGGCTCCGGCTCGGTGTTCGCCAAGTCCGCGCTGAAGAAGAAGTTCGACCCCGCCGCCGACGTGGACACCGCGGTGCGCACCGCGGTCGAGGCGCTCTACGACGCGGCCGACGACGACACCGCCACCGGTGGCCCCGACCTGACCAGGCGGATCTACCCGATGGTCGTGACCATCACCGCCGAAGCGGGTGCGGTGAAGTGGTCCGAGGAGTCCACCAAGGCCGTGGCCGAGGCCGTCGTGCAAGGCCGGATGGCCAACCCCGGCGGCTGAGCCGTCCCCCGTAACCAGCCCTGTCGTCGATCCTCAAGCCGGGAGTTACCACCGTGACGATGCCGTTGTACGCCTCCGCCGAGCAGGTGATGCGGGACCGGTCGGAGCTGGCCCGCAAGGGCATCGCCCGTGGCCGCAGCGTGGTCGTGCTGACCTACACCGATGGTGTGCTGTTCGTGGCGGAGAACCCCTCGACCACCCTGCACAAGGTCTCCGAGATCTACGACCGGATCGGCTTCGCCGCGGTCGGCCGCTACAGCGAGTTCGAGGCGCTGCGCACGCTGGGCATCCGCTACGCCGACGTGCGCGGCTACGCCTACGACCGCAGGGACGTCACCGCGCGGGCGCTGGCCAACACCTACGCCTCCCAGCTGGGCACCATCTTCACCGAGCAGCTCAAGCCGTTCGAGGTGGAGATCTGCGTGGCCGAGGTCGGCGAGACCGCCGAGTCCGACCAGCTCTACCGGCTCACCTACGACGGCTCGATCAGCGATGAGCCGAACTACATGGTGATGGGCGGCCAGGCCGAGGCGATCAACACCGCGATGAAGGACGCCTTCCGCGAGGGCATGGAGCTGGCCGAGGCGGTGCCGATCGCGGTCAAGGCGCTCACCGCCACCGCGGCCGCGCCCGCGCGCGCCGGTTCGGCCGCCGCGGCCGCTGACAAGCCGAGGGTGCTGGGCGTCAAGCAGCTGGAGGTCGCGGTGCTGGAGCGGACCCGTCCGCGCCGCAAGTTCCGCCGGATCACCGGTGCCGCGCTGGAGGCCCTGCTGCCCGCGGTGGAGGAGCCGGCGGCCGAGGCGCCGAAGGACGACAAACCAGCCGAGGGCAACGGCGAGGAAACCAAGTAGCTGTGTGAGCGCCCCGATGGCCAGGGTCGATCTCGCCGCGATCAACGCGCTGCTGGACGACTATGGGCTTTCGGGCGCTTCCCGGCCACGGCTGGTCCGCTCGCACACCAACGACGTCTACCTGGTCAACCACCAGTCCCGGCGCTATGTCATCAAGGTGTACGGCATCCGCTGGCGCACCGGTCCCCAGGTCGCCTGGGAAGCCGCGCTGCTGGCCCACCTGGCCGACCGGGGTGCCGCGGTCTCCCGCCCGGTGCCCCGGCGCGATGGCGAGCCTTGCGGCGTGCTCACCACCCCGGCCGGACCGCGGTGCGTGCTGGTCACCGAGTACGTGCCGGGCGAGCAGCCGCGCCGTCCGTTCACCTCCACCAACTACCGCGAGTTCGGCCGCGCCCTGGCCTGGCTGCACGAGGCCACCACCGGCTTCGAGGTCACCGAGGGCGCGCGTCCGTACGACCTGCGCCGGACCCTGGAGGAACCGGTCGCGCTGATCCGCGGCCACCGCCCGCAGCGCGCGGACAAGACCCTGCTCACCCAGGTCTCCGCCGCCTGCCGCGCCCGCCTGTCCGAGCTGGCTGGCCAGGACCTGGACTTCGGCATCTGCCACGGCGACGTCAGCATCGACAACGTGGTGGTCGACGAGCAGGGCCGCTTCGCCTTCTACGACTTCGACCTGGCCGGCCCCGGCTGGCGCGCCTGGGACCACGTCCGCCTGTACCGCTTCGACCGCTCCAGCCGCGCCGACCTGTGGGAGTACTTCCAGCAGGGCTACGACGAGGTCCGCCACCTCACCCCGGCCGACCTGGCCGCCCTGCCCTACCTCGACCTGGTCGAACAACTCTGGACCACCGCCATCGAGCTGACCCTGCGCGTCCTGCCCACCGGCCCCCGCGCGACAGCCGCCTACCTGGACGAACGCCTCACCCAGCTCCGCCGGTCGTGGGACACCCTGCGCTGAGGTGCGTGCACACACAAGTTGTCTGACCAGCACTTTCACCCCATGAGGGCATGTGGTGCCAGGGTGTCACGGGCGATGCTGAATGCGAACGCTCACATCGAGGGAGTCAGGATGCGCGCCAGCGTCGGGGATCGGATCACGGTGCACGGCCGGGTTGTGGGGAACAGCAACCGGGTGGTTGAGGTGGTTGAGGTACTGGGCGGGGATGGGGCGCCGCCGTACCGGGTGCGGGGGGTGGACGGGCATGAGTCGATCATGACGCCGGGGCCGGACTGCATAGTGCGGCCGAGAACCGAGGACTGAGCCGGTCACCGCTCCGGGCGGTGCATTCTGGTGATTCTGGGCTCGCTTTGCCGCGGACTGTCCGCGAGCAGTTCCGCGAGCGCGTTCATCAGGTCGGGTTCCGGTAGCTGCTCACGTAGTTCTGTCAGCAGCGCACCGCCTTCGTCGCCAGGACTTTCCCGCTCGTACAGGAGCACGGCGGAGGCGGCCGCGCTGTCGGTGTATCGGCGAGGCTCGCGGAGTTCGGGGAACTCGGCCAGCAATTTCGGATGGGCCGAGATCGCCGCGGCGAGCGCGTGTGGGGCGAGTTCGACCACCTGATGGAACTCCAGGAGCCATTGGACGAGGACCCGGATATCCGGGTAGGAGGCCTGGAGCCGGATGTCGAGCAGCAGCCGACTGAGCAATTCGCTGATCTTGACGCTCTCGAGTAGTGGCCCTTCGGGAAGGTCAGGTAGGAAAAGTTGCACGAGCTCGGTCGAGTGCAGCGAGCCGAGCAGGCTGCTGAACAGGGCGTGGTCCCACCGGGTGTCCTTGGTCGCGTAGTGGAGGCCCTCCAGCGCAGAGGCGCCGAACCGGAGCAGGGCTTCGCGGTGCCGGTCACCGGCCAAACGGGCGTGCGTGATTTCGGCGAGCCCGGTGGACACCACCCTGAATCCCAATCTGGGGCAGAACAGTCCTAGCTCGGTCGGTTTCAGCGCGTCGATCGTGGCCACCCAGGCGGTGTAGCCGAGCCCGGCCCGCCACAGGTCCACTGTGGACTGCCAGTTGGGCGGCACCGGGGTGTCGTCTGCGGCGAACAGGACCCGGAGCAGGATCAGGTTGGCGGAGTAGGCGGCCAGTTCGCGGAGGTGGTCGACCGGCTGGGGGCGGTAGTCGGCGAAGCGGGTCGAGCCCTGTCGCTGGCGGTAGCCGGTGAACGCCTTGTCCAGCAGGCGGGTGATGCGGACGCGGCCCTCGGCGGGGCGTTCGTCGGCCAGTTCGCGGATGAAGGTGATCGTCGACCGGCTGACGGTTAGGGGCTGGTGGGAGAGCAGGGCGAACAGTGGGTCGTCGGCGAGGCCGTAGCGGCCGCTGGTGCTGACCAGTTCGTCCAGCTCGATGAGGACCTGGCTGGCGACCAGGTATTCGCCGAAGGTGGCGTGCAGGAACTCGTAGTGGCGTTGGTGTTCGTCCAGTTGGTGGGTTCTGGCCTCGGGGGAGTGGATGAAGAAGAACTCGGCGATGGTTCGGCGGCCCAGGTCGGCGCGGACCGCTGTTTCGGACAGGGCGGCGAGGTCGGCACCTAGCTCGGTGTCGGTGATGTCCTGGCGGCCCCGGTTGAACATGCCGAGGGCGGCGATTGACAGGCGCCAGAGCTGGTCGCGGATGGCTTCTTGGAACTGTTCGGTGTCCGGCGGGGTGTCCTTTTTGGACACTTCGCGGCGGACGAAGCTGTGCAACAGCTCGCGGTACAGGGCGGCGCGGGAGAGGTCGGCGTCCAGGCCGGGGGAGTCGGGGTCGGCGGCGTAGAGGGCGAGCATGAGCAGCAGCAGGGGCTGGCCGGTGAGGTCCAGGTGGCGCAACGCGTCCTCGGCGCTGAGGCCGCCTGCCGGGTTGGCCTGGTGCCAGACGCGGAGCCAGGACCGCACCTGGGCCTCGTCGAAGTCCTCCAGCTTGATCACCGGGGTGCCGGTGGGGATGCGCACCCGGTCGGCCACGGTGGTGCGGGAGGTGACCATGGTGACCACCGGGTGCTCCTGGTCGGCCTCGCGGCGCTGGAAGTCGGCCACCTCCTGGAGGTAGCCGGAGCGCGGGGTGGCCGAGGCTTGCAGCAGTTCGTCCAGGCCGTCGAACAGGACCACGCGCACGGTGTCGCGGCTCTGCCTGGCCAGGTCGGCCCAGTCGACGCGGCCGTGGGTGCCCTGGTTGAGGGCCTGCTGGATCTGTTCGTAGACCGGGGCTTCCGCGTCGACCCGGCGCAGCGGAACCCGGACGACGGTGTAGCTGGTCGCGGGCAGCCGGGCGGCGAGGACCTTGGTCAGGGTGGACTTGCCCGCGCCGGGGTGGCCGAGCACCAGCAGCGGGATGGCGGTGCTTTCCGGGCTGGTCAGGTGGGCGGTCAGGCGCAGGTCGAGGTCACTGTGCACGGCCAGCGTTGGCCACGGGATCTCCTGCGAGTGGTGCTGGGTGGCGATCCGGTAGCGCGGGTTGACGTAGATCTCTTCGATGGCGGGGAAGACGATGTCCTCGGCCCAGCCCCAGTGGTGCGCGGAGTCGACCGGGACCACCAGCTCGCGCAGCGCGCCGCGGTTGGCCCGGTGCACGGCCTGGCAAAGGTCGTTCGGCTGTTGGGTGCCGGAGGTGAGGGTGAGCAGGGTTTCCAGGCGCTGCAAGGCGGTGCCGTGGTGGTTGAGTGCGGCGAGCAGGTCGCGGCGGGTGCCGGTGACCTCGTCGCGGATGGCCGCGTATTCGCCGAAGGAGGCCCAGACCAGGAACTCGGGCACGTCGGCGGCCAGCCGGAGGTAGAGGCCGCGGTAGCGTTCCAGCGCGCGCTCGGGGAGTCCGCCCAGGGGGATGTCGAGGGTGCGCCAGAGGGTCAGCCGGGACAGCAGGTCATAGGTGCGCGAGGCGATGTGGGTGAGCCAGCTGGCCACCGCGGCGCAGTTCTCCTCGAAGCCGCCTGCTGTGCCGGGAGCGCGCACCGGGGCCTGGCAGAGCAGGTTGACCAGCTTCTCGCCGTCTTCGCGGAGTCGGCCGGTGACCAGCATTTCCTCCTCGAACCGGCTGACCTTGAGGGCCTGGTAGTTCTTCTCCCCGATCTGCTCGCGCAGCGTCTCGAAGAAGGCGGCGGCCACCAGGGTGGTGTGCGCGGCGGCGATCAGCTGGTGGCGTTCGTAGCCGCCGGTGCGGGAGTCCGCTGCCGAGTCCAGCGTCCGCTGGAGCTGGTTCATCGCCTCGTTCTTCTGGTCCACCCAGCCCCACAGCGCGGCCAGCGCGGTGATCGGGTCGATCAGTCCGGCCGCCGGAGCGGCCAGGATGATGCCGCCAAGGGCCTTGTCCAGCTTCTCCAGCCAGGGGCGGTTGTGTTTGCCGAGGATGCGCAGGGCGCCGCGGTAGGTCAGGGCTGGATCGCTGGCCATTGGTCCACATTACGGACGGTGAAGTGCCGCTGGCACAGGGGATGGGTGAACTTGTAGCCGCCGCCGATCTCGTTGAGCAGGCAAGTTCTGTGCGCGTGGTGCAGGAAGTCCAGGAACCGCAACGGGATCGCGCCCTCGCGCCACAGCAGCAGGCGCAGGGTCCAGTGGCGGAGCCAGGCGCCGCCGCCCAGGCGGAGGGCGACGACCACGCCGAGCGGGATGCCCAGCAGCAGGCCGTAGGCCAGGCCGCCGAGCAGGACGCCGAGGACACCGGCGAGCAGGGCGGTGCGGGCGGTGTCGCGCATGCCGATGCCGGGTTGGGCGGGTCGGATGGTGGCCTGTTGTTCCAGGCCGGTGAGCACGCCGACGGCCAGGCCCGCGGTGAGGCCGAGGACCGCGCCGCCGGCGGCGGAGCCGAGCAGGGAGCCGGAGATGCCGACGATCAGGAAGCTGGACACGCCCAGGGTCTGCTGGGCGGTGAGCTCGCCGAACCAGGAGCCGAGCAGGAGTCCGACCACGGTTCCGGCCAGGGCGCACAGTGCGGCGTGGCGGATGGTGCGGCGCCAGGCCGGGGCGGACTGGCGGGGCGGGGCCAGCGGTTCGATGCGGGTGCCGAGGACCTGCCAGCCCATCAGTGGTCCAGTGGCCAGGCCGCCGATCACCGTGGCCACCAGGCCGCGGGTGCGTGGGTCGTCGGTGTCGCCGGAGATCAGCTCCAGGGCCCAGCCGCCGGAGAGGCCGAAGCACAGCGCGGTGACCAGGCCGACCAGCAGGGCCAGGCCGGGGCTGACCAGCCAGCGGTGCCAGCGGCGGGTGAGCAGGTCGGGCTGCATGCGGTCGGGCAGGAAGACGGTCTGGTTGCGGGCGGTCATGGTGGTGGCCAGCCAGGACAGGACGCGGGCGGTCTGCGGCTCGCTGAACCGGGTCGGGTGCGGGCGGGCGCCGTCGTGCAGGCGGCGGGCCACGTAGTCGGCGAGCACCTCCGCCCGCCACCGCTCGACCTCGACTCCGGTGGGCACGGCCGCCGCGGTCCGGCCGCGGTAGGCCACGCTGGCCACGGCCAGGAACAGCGGGGTGGTGACCAGTTCGGCGAGTCCCGGGTCGGCGGCCAGGGCCGTGCGCAACCCGGCCAGCTCCGGCCCGGCCGCGGCGAGGTGGCGGGCGACCTGGTCCACGGTCAGCGGCCGCACCTCGACCACCCGGCGGGTGCGCGGCGCGGTGGTCAGCGCGGTGTAGACGTCGGTGCCGCAGGTCAGCACCAGCGGGAAGGTCGCGCCCCTGGCGTGCCGGTACTCCTCGATCGCGGCCACGCAGGAGTCCCGGTGCTCCGGCGGCACCTCGTCCAGGCCGTCCAGCAACAGCAGCAGTCGCCGTTGGCCAACCCAGGCCCAGCCGAGCTCGCGGTCCACATTGTACAGCTGCAGCAGCTGCTCGACCACCCAGGTCTCCAGGTCGCCCGCGCGCGGGGACCAGGAGGACAGCGGGAGTACGACCGGGATGGGCTGGTCGGGGTCGGCAGGCCAGTCGTCGAGCAGGGCGCGGGCGATCTCCAGCAGTAGCAAGGTCTTTCCGACGCCGCGGGCGCCGACGATGGTCAGGGTGCCCGCTTCGGTGAGCAGGCGGCGGGGTTCGGTGGGTGGCAGGGGGAGGTGGGTGTCGCGGCCGCGGCGGTACTCGGTGAGCTGGCTGGGGAAGCGGCCGGTGACGGCGAGGGAGGGGATGAGCTCGGCGTCGATCCAGTGGCGGCGGACGGCGTTGAGCAGGCTGCGGCAGCGGGCGAGGGCGGCGGGGGTGGAGAGGGAGGGGGGAGTGGGCGGGGTGGTGGGGGAGAGCGCGGGGTTGGGCGGTGAGGTGGTGGGGGAGGTCGAGAGATTTCGCGCGGGAGGAGTGGCGGAGGTGGGGACGGACGAGGGCGCGGGAGGAGTGGGGGAGTCGGAGGAGTGGGCGGTGTTGGGCGCGGGAGCGGCGGGGTGGGGTTCGGCGGAGCTGGCGAGTTTTGTGGAAAGTTCCTGCCAGCGGTGGGTCCACTCGATCGGGTCGCCGTTGCAGGCGCCGACGTAGGCCAGGGTGACGGCCAGGGTGGGGAGTTCCAAGCCGCGGGCGGCTGCGGACAGGGCTGAGGCCGAATACCCCGCTTTGCGGGACAGGGTGCGGTAGCTGCGGCCGCCTGCCTTCTCGCGCAGGGCGCGCAGGTCGTGGGCGAAAGCGGGGAGTGGGCCGTCGGTGGGGTTGACGGGGTGTTCCGGGCGCCCCACGAAGCCTCCTCGCGTGTGTGCCGGGGCGGCCGATTGTGCTGGAGTCCGGGGTCGCTGTCAGCGGGGTGCACTGGGGGCTGCCCGGAAGATCGCCCGGAGGGTCAGCGGAGCAGGTCCAGGGTGAGGGTGGCGGCGGCCAGGATGAGGAAGGCCAGCGGGGCGGCGATGTTGTGGTAGACGCGGGCGCGCAGGTGGATCACGTTGGCGCACAGGAAGAACAGGGTCAGGCCGATCGCCGCGGCCAGGCCGATGACCTGGTAGCCGAGCAGGCCGAGGAGCAGGCCGGCGGCGCCAGCGGCTTTGAGTGCGCCGAGGGGCGCCACCCAGGACGCCGGGAGGTTGAGCTCGGCGGAGTTGGCCAGGACGAACTTGGCCCTGGTGAAGTCGGCGATGGCGGCGGCGGTGTTGAGCGCGATGGTGGCAAGGGTGACCAGCAGGTAGGCGACGAACATGGGTTCAGCCTTGGGGGTGGCTGGGGTGCGCGTCCAATACCTGCGTCTATAACCTTGTGGAATGGATGTGGACACCCGGTTGCTGCGGTACTTCGCGGCCGTGGCCGAGCTGGGCAGCCTCAGCCGGGCGGCGGAGCGGTTGTTCGTCTCGCAGCCCGCGCTGACCAAGCAGGTCCGGCGGCTGGAGGAGCAGCTCGGGACACCGCTGTTCCTCCGCTCGCGCAACGGGATGGCGCTCACCGAGGCCGGGCGGGCGCTGGCGGCGCGGGTGCCCTCGGTGCTGGCCGGGTGGGACGAGGTGGTGCGGGAGACCAGGGTCGCGGCGGGGCGGGCGGCCAGGGTGCTGCGGGTGGGGTTCATCGCCAGCGCGGCCAACGAGGCCACCCAGGAGATCATCGCCGAGTTCGGCAGGCGCAGGCCCGGCTGGCGGGTGGACATGCGGCAGGCTGCCTGGTCCAACCCGACCGCCGGGCTGGCCGACGGGGAGGTCGACGTCGCGTTGTTGCGGCTGCCGGTGCCGGGGCAGGAGGCGTTGCGGGTGGCGGTGTTGTTCAGCGAACCGCGCTGGATCGCGCTGGCCGCCGGGCATCCGCTGGCCGGGCGGGAGGTGGTCGACTTCCGGGAGCTGCTGGACGAGCCGTTCGTGGCCGCACCCGCGGAAACCGGTCCCTGGCGGGACTACTGGCTGGCGGCGGAGGAACGGCAGGGGCATCCGGTGCGCATCGGGGCGGTGACCGACCAGCCGGATGACTGGCTGACCGCGATCGCCAACGGCTACGGCATCGCGCTGGGGCCGGAGTCCAACGCCCGGTTCTACGCCCGGCCCGGGGTGGTCTACCGGCCGGTCAGCGGGGTGAGTCCCAGCGAGGTCGGGGTGGCGTGGACGCCAGCCGCCGACGGGGATCCGGTGGTGCGGGAGTTCATCCAGTGCTGCCTGGACTCGGTGCGGGGAGCTCCGCCGAGATCGCCTCGGTGAGGATCCTCAGTGGCGAGGCGTCGGGGGCGTTGACCCTGACACCGTGTCAGCCGCTGTACTGCGCCCATGACGACCTACCTCGGCTCCGGTCCCTACTGCTACACCCACTGCCTGGCCATGATGTTCGGCGACCAGGCCCCGTCGACCGCGGTGATCGAGACGCTGACCGGCGCGCCGTTCGGGGTGCAGTTGGTGGCGGGGCGCACGCCGTACTTCGACCCCTACGGCTGGCATCCGGAGATCGGCGTGGCCGATGCCGTGGCCGCGCTGGGCTGGCGCTGCGCACACCACAGCGGCGGCAGCGAACGGGAGGCGCTGGACCGGTTGCTGGCGGCCGGGAAACCGGTGCTGGCCGGGCCGGTGGACATGGGGTTGCTGGCGTACCAGACCGGTGGCGGCGGGGACCACTACGTGCTGGTGCTCGCCGCGACCGAGGAGGAGGTGCTGCTGCACGATCCGCACGGGCACCCGTACGCGACGTTGCCCACCAAGGCGTTCCTGGCCGCGTGGCGGGCGGAGGCGGTGGAGTACGTGGACGTGCCGTTCGGCATGCGGACGGACTTCGTGCGGGAGCGGGTGGTGGATCCCGTTGTGGCACTGCGGGAATCGCTGCCTCGGGCGGTGCGCTGGCTGAGCGGGCGGGCGGAGGTGGCGGTGCCGCCGGGGTCGCTGGGCGGGGCGGCGGCGCTGCTGCGGCTGGCCGAGCTGGCGGACCGAGGGCTGGAGCCAGAGGTGCGGGACCTGTTGGCGCACTTCGCGATCCGGCTCGGCGCGCGTCGGCTGGGGGATGCCGCGACGTGCCTGGACCTGCTGGGGATGACGCGGGCGGCGACGGCGGCGACGGAGCTGGCGCGCGGGGTCGGCGGGCTCCAGCACGCGGTGGTGACCGGGGAGAATCCTGTTCTGGCGCAACGGATCGCCGCGCTGGCACCGCAGTACGAGCGGTGGCTGGCGGTGCTGACCGAACCGGGCGCAGCCGGGGCCACGGCTGCGCCCGGTCGCGGCTGACCCCGGTCCGGTGCCGGGGTCAGCCGGGCTGGGCAGTGGTTACCTCGGTCCCCACAGCACGTCCCGCATGACCGGCAGCTCGCGCCGCAGGCCCTGCTCACCCGCGCACACGATGTTGTGCGCGCAGTTGTACTCGACCATCCAGCTGTTGTTGATGCCGTTGGCCAGCAGGTGCTGGTGGAACTCGTAGGTCAGCCGGTGCGCCTGCGCCTCCAGCTGGTCGTGGTGCTGGGTGCCACCGTAGATCACGGTGTGGATGTCGCGCAGCGCGTTCACCCGGTGCCACGGGTTGTTGAAACCCCAGGAGCCGTCGAACGGTCCGCCGAACGGGCCGTCCGCGGGCAGGCCCTCCAGCGGCAGGGAACCGGTGACCGCGGCACGCATCCGCGGGTCCTCCAGGTTGTAGCCGCCGGAGAGGCCGACCACCATGCGGAACAGCCACGGCCGGTGCACGGCGTGCCGGATCGCGGTGAACGCGCCCATGGAGAAGCCCGCGATGGCGCGGCCTTCCCGCTCGCGGATGGTGCGCAGGTTGCGGTCGATGAACGGGATCAGCTGGTCCAGGTGGAAGGTGTCCCACTGCTGGACGCCCGCGGACTGGTTGACCCAGTTGGTGGCCCACCCGGCCCGGCCGGCCTCCGCGGTGACCACGATGAACGGGAACCCGGCGGTGATCTGCTCGACGTTGGCTTCCAGGTGCCAGTTGCCCGGACCCTGGCCGCGGCCGTGGTACAGGTAGAGCACCGGGTAGGCCAGGTTCGGGTTGTGGCCCTCGGGCAGGGTGACGATCAGGTCGTGCGACTGCCGGAAGTGCGTGGTGTTCTTGTCCACCGCGCCGGTGTTGATGCTCACCACGGTGGAGCGGGGCGTGGTGTGGTTGACGTTGAGCACGTCGATGCCGTCGCCGGAGGTGAACCCCGGCCGCCAGGCGGGCGCCGCCTGCGCCGGAGCGCCGACGAGGGTCGCGGCCAGCGCCGCGACGACTAGCAGGATCGTTTTTCGCATGTTTCGACTTCCCCTCGATGACCCGCACCACCCCGTGCGGCGTCAGGCCGTCAGCACAGCAGCCAGGCCGCCGGAAAACATCGGTATGTGTGCTGATCAGTCTCGCGGCTTGAAGCCGAGGGCGACCTCGACGCGGGTGGCGTAGCCGAGCTTGGCCAGCACCCGGGAGACGTGCGAGTGCACGGTGCGCACCGAGATGACCAGGCGGTCGGCGACCTCGCGGTTGCTGAGGCCCTCGGCGAGCAGGGCGGCCACCCGGTACTCGGCGTCGGTGAGGGCCTCCCAGCCGTGCTTGGGCCTGCGCCGGGGGCCGGTGGCGCCGCGGCGGACGCCGTGCGCGCGCAGGGCGGCGGTGGCCCGGTTGATGTCGCCGGTGGCGGCCAGGCCGGTGTAGTGGGCGATCGCCTCCTGGTAGGCGGCGCGGGCGGCTTCCGGCTCGCCGGAGGCGGCCAGCACCCTGGCCGCGTCCTCACCGGCGCGGGCGGCGGCGATGGCGGAGCCGCCGTCGGCCAGCTCCTTGGCCGCGGCCAGCAGCAGGTCCACATCGCCGTCGACCATGCCCTGGCAGTACAGCAGCACGCCGCGCTGGCCGACCGAGTCGTCGCTGGTCCAGCGCTGCATGGTGGCCACGATCCGGGCGGCCAGCTCCTTGTCGCCTGCGTTGACCGCGATGCGCACCACCCGCGCGCCGACGCCGGTGACCGCGTGCCCGTGGTGCACGCCCACGCCGCCCTCGGCCAGCGCCCGGACCAGCTGGAGCGCCAGCTCGGAGTCGCCTTCCAGGTCGGCGAGCATGGCGCGGGCGGTGACCGAGTTGTGCTCGTAGAACACCGCCACGCTTCGGCATTCGGCCTGTTCGCAGCGCCGGACCTGCTCGCGGGCGGCGGGCAGGTCGCCGCGGTGCATGTGGATGATCGCGGCCAGGCCGTGCAGCGGGCGGGCCATCCCGTAGGCATCCTCCGGCATGGTCAGGGCCGCCTCGATCTCGGTGAGGGCCTCGTCCCAGCGGCCCTGGTTGAACGCGGCCAGCGCCCACGCGGTGCGGTGCCAGGCCAGGTAGCCCGCGCCGAGCGTGCTGGCCACCGGCCGGGCCGCGGTCAGGGTGGCCAGCGCCGAGGGGTCCTGCCGCAGGTCCTCCACGGTGCCGCGGACCAGGCGGCCGAGCAGCCACTGCGCCGGGTCGGCCACCTCGATGTCCAGCGATGCCTCGGCCTGCTCCAGGACCTCCAGGGCCCCGGCCAGGTCGCGGGTGAGCAGGCGGCCGATGGCCTGGAAGTTCAGCAGCGCCACCGCGACCACCGGGTCCTCGGCCGCGGTGGACTCGGCGTGCTGGAAGGCGGCCCCGGCCCCGGCCAGGTCCCCGGCGAGCAGGCAGGCGAATGCCTCGATCGCGGCCAGCTGCCCGTCCCGGCGCTCCGGGCCGAGCGCGGCGAGCACCGCGGCCGGGTCCAGCTCGGCCAGCCCGACCCTGGCCAGGGTGGCCCGCAGCCGCTGCCGCAGCGGCAGCGCGACCCTGGTGACCAGCCCGGCCGAGGCGACCCGGCGGGCCTCGGCCAGCTGCCCCGACCACAGCAGCGCCTCGGCCAGCGCGGCGCGCAGCGGGTGCAGCTTGGCCGCGCCCGGTGGCAGCCAGGCGACCACCTCGCGCAGCAGCTCGACCACCGCGGGCGTGGGCCGGGCGGCCAGCTGGTCGGCGTGCCGGATGAGCCAGGACACCGTCCAGGTGGTCACCGGCAGCCCTGCCAGCGCCTCGGCGACCGCGACCGGCGCGCTGCCCCGCCTGGCCAGCGCCCGCGCCACCTGCCCGCGCAGCCCGGCCGAGGTGGTGGCCAGGTCGGCGCGCACCAGCGGCTGCCGCAGCCGCACCTGACCGGCGCGCTCGGTGACCAGGCCCAGCCCGCGCAGCCTGCCCAGCCCGGTGAGCACCTCGGCGGCGGTCAGCTCGGTGACCGCGGCCAGCTCGTCCACGGTGACCGGTTCGGGCAGCAGCGCGGCGTAGCGCAGCAGGGTGCCGTCCGGCCAGGCCAGCTCGGTGGCCCAGGCGGTGACCTGCTCGGCCCGGTCGGGCGCGGCCAGCCGGGACAGCAGCCAGGGGTTGCCGCCGGCGGCCTCGGCCAGCGGGTGGTCGCCGGCCATGGCGCGCACCGCGTCGGCGTCCAGCGGTGCCAGGTCGTGCACCAGGCCGATCCGGTCCAGCGCGGCGAACCGGGCCGGGGTGACGCCGCGGTGGCGCCCGGTGAGGACCAGCGGCGCGCGGTCTACCAGCTCGTGCAGCGCGAGCAGGGTGGCGTCGTCGGCGCGGTGCAGGTCGTCGAGCACCACCACGCCGGGCTCCGGCCAGTCCGGCAGGCCGCCGGAGAGCGTGGTGCGGCCGGTGGGCAGCACCGGGATCTGGCGCACCGGCAGCCCGTCCGCCCGCGCCGCCGCGATCCTGGCCGCCAGCAGCGTGCTCACGCCCATGCCGGGGTCGGCGCGCAGCAGGACCAGCCCGCCGCGGGTCTCGGCGAGCAGGCGCAGCGACTCGTCCCGACCAAAGATCCGCACAGCTGGGTCCCCCTCGCCGGGAAGCTTAGCGAGGCCCTTCGAGTGCGCCATGATGAGCGGCGATTCTTGAAAGGAGTTGGTCACCCTGTCCAGCAAGAGTGTCCTCCTGCGCCTGGTGGCGGTCACCGTGCTCGCCCTCGGCCTCACCGCGGTCCCCGCGCAGGCCGCCCCGTCCGGGTCCATCGCCGCCGCCCGCGCGCTGCCGCTGGGCAGCACGGTGACCGTGGCGGGCACCGTGACCACCCCTTCCGGCGCGTTCGAGTCCAGCTTCTTCGACAAGGGTTTCGCCATCCAGGACCGGACCGCGGGCATCTACCTCAAGCTCAAGGCCGACCTGGACGTCCGGCCCGGCCGCCGGGTGCGGGCCACCGGGGTGCTGACCGACAGCTCCGGCCTGCTCACCGTGGTCCCGGCCGGTCCGGAGGCGGTCACCGTGGGCCGTCCGGGCAGCCCGGTGCGGCCGGAGTGGCGGGCCACCGCGAAGGTCGACGAGTCCAGCGAGGGCCGGCTGGTGCGGGTGCTGGCCAAGGTCACCAAGCCGGTGCTCAACGACCCGCCCTACGGCGCGAAGCTGTTCGTGGACGACGGTTCCGGTGAGCTGACCGTGTTCGTGAACACCCAGACTCGGATCGACCTGCGCGGGTTCACACCGGGGCAGTGGGTGCTGGTCGCCGGGTTCAGCGGGCAGTACGACGACCACTACGAGATCAACCCGCGGAGTCAGCGGGACCTGGTGGGTTTTCCTGCGTAGTGCCGCAATTCGGTAGGTAGCGCCGCTGATTGAACGCCTGGCCCCCGGGCCGGGATGGTCCTCCTCGCACAGTTCCTGTTGAGGAGGGCTCGCATGAGACATCCCTGCGTCTTGGGGCTCAAGCTGTTCGGCGTCGCCGTGGCCGCGGTCCTGCCCGCGGTCGCGCTCGCCCCGGCCGCCACCGCCGCGCCGGAAGGGGTGCGCGCCTACCTGGTGCTCACCGCGCCGGGCGGCACCGAGGACATCGCCAAGGCGGTGGTGGCCAATGGCGGGCGGGTGCAGCACTCGTACCCGCCGATCGGCGTCGTGGTCGCGCACGCCGAGAACACCGGCTTCGCCGCGAAACTGCGTGCGGTCAGCGGTGTGCAGAAGGTCGGCCAGACCCGCGACTCGGACGTGCCCCCTGGTGGCGGCACGGCGCGGAAGTACCTGGAACCGCAGCTGGGCACGGCGATCAACCGCCCGGCCGAGGCGGTCGAGTGGAACATGAAGCAGATGGGGGCGGACCAGGCCTGGGCGGTCAACCCGGGCAGCCGCACCGTCACCGTCGGCGTGCTGGACACCGGTGTCCAGGGCGGCCACGAGGACCTGCGGGAGAACTTCGATGCCGCCAACTCGGTCTCCTGTCTGTACGGCAAGCCGAACACCGCCGCCGGAGCCTGGGAGCCGGACGCGCACGCCCCCGCCGCCGGCCACGGCACCTCGGTGGCCGGGATCATCGCCGCGGCCAAGAACGGCAAGGGCGTGGTGGGAGTCGCGCCTGGCGTGCGGGTGGCCTCGGTCAAGGTGATGGAGCCGACCGGCTACATGTACGCCGAGAACGTGGTCTGCGGGCTGATGTGGTCGGCCGAGCGCGGCTTCCGGGTGACCAACCACAGCTACTACGTCGACCCGTGGATGTTCAACCACACCACCAATCCCGACCAGGACGCGGTGATCGAGGCGGTCCGGCGGGCGGTGGACTACGCCCACGGCAAGGGCACGCTGACCGTGGCGGCGGCGGGCAACAGCAGCACCAACCTGGACCAGGAGCAGGGGCTGTTCCTGCCCGGCGACCTGCCGAACGCGGTGTCGGTGACCGCGGCCAACACCCGCAAGGAACTGGCCTACTACTCCAACTTCGGCCTGAACACCGTGGAACTCACCGCGCCCGGCGGCGACGGCTACGCGATGATCAACACCACCGGGCTGAACAACGGCTACACCACCTTCCACGGGACCTCGGCCTCCTCGCCACACGCCGCGGGCGTGGCCGCCCTGCTGGCCTCCGCACACCCGACGGCAGGGCCGGACGAGCTGCGGAAGTTGTTGCTGGCACAGGCGATCGACACCCCGTGCCCGAGCGGGGACAGCCGCTGCACCGGCACCCCGGCGCGCAACTCGCACTTCGGTGAGGGCATCGCGAACGCGCTCAAGGCGGTCTCCGGCAGTGACCCCGATCCCGGCCCGGAAACCCCGGTGTACACCGAGGACTTCGAGCGGGCCACCGGGTGGAGCGGCAACGCGGGCGGCGCGGACACCGCCACCGCGGGCCGGTTCGAGGTCGGCGACCCGCAGGGCACCAGCCACGCCGGACTGGTGATGCAGCCCGAGGGCACGCCGAGCGGGTCGCGGGCCGCGGTCACCGGGGCCGCCGCGGGCGCGGCGGTGGGGGACAACGACCTGGACGGCGGGGTCAGCAGCCTCACCTCCGCGCCGATCCAGCTGCCCGCCGGGGGCCGGATCACGTTGTCCTGCCAGTACTTCCTCGGTCACCTGGCCAACTCCGCCGGTGCGGACCACCTGCGCATCCGGGTGCTCGCCGGGGACAGCGGCAGCGTGGTGTTCGAGCAGAAGACCGGCAGCACCGACACCGCGGCCGGCTGGCAGAGCGCCAAGGCCGACCTGTCCCCCTTCGCGGGCAAGACGATCCGCGTGGTGGTCGAGGCCGCCGACGCCGCGGGCGGCAGCCTGGTCGAGGCCGGGGTGGACGACCTCCGCATCACTCACCGGAAGGCGTGACGGCATGCGTACCATGACTGTCCTTGGTGGACTGATGATCGGCATGGCCACCCTGTCCGCTCCGTCCCAGGCCGAGGGGAGCATGGTGGCGGCCCTGGCCAGGGACCTCCAGCTGACCCCGGCACAGGCTCAGACCAGACTGGCCCAGCAGGCCGAGGCCCAGCGCATCGCCGAACGACTGCCCGCCGAGGTGCGGCGAAGCGTTGCGGGACAATGGTTCGACGAGCAGATCGGCGGCCTGAGCGTCGCGGTCACCGATCACCGCACCGCCGCGCTGGTCCGCGCCGCGGGCGCGCGGCCGGTCACCGTCAGCCGGAGTGCCGCGGACCTGGACCGGATGAACGAGTCGGTGCGGGAGTTGGCCGCGCCGGGCGTCGCCGGGCTGACCGGGTGGGGCGTGGACCCGGTGGCCAACACCGTGGTCGTGCGGGTCAGCACCGCCGCGCGGACCGCGGCCACCCAGCCGTTCCTGGACCGGGTTCGCGCACTGGGCGCGCAGGTCAGCGAGTCGGCCGGGGCTCCGGTGCCGCAACAGGGCCGGATCCGGCCGGGCGACCCCTGGATCCCCGGCTACGAGGGCAACTGCTCGGTCGGCTTCGGGGCCACCGATGCCCAGGGCGGCCAGCACTTCCTCACCGCGGGCCACTGCACCAACGACCGCGACCAGCCCGCCTACGCCAGCTACGGCGGACCGAGGGTCGGCACCTCCAACGTGGGCGGCAGCCGCAGCGTCTTCAACCGCGAAGGCGACATGGGCGTGGTCTCGGTGACCGAGCCGGGCTGGTCGGTGACCAGCTCGGTCAACACCTGGGGCGCGGCCCCGGTCACCGTGTCCGGCACGGCCGATGCACTGGTCAACCAGGCGGTCTGCCACTCCGGGGTGGCCTCCCGGTGGCAGTGCGGCCGGGTGACCGCCACCGGGCAGACCGTGGTCTACCCGACGGTGGTAATCGAGGGCCTCAGCTTCACCACCGCCTGCTCCATCGCCGGTGACTCCGGTGGCGCCTGGCTGGCCGGGGACAAGGCCATCGGGGTGCACTCCGGCGGGCTGTCCTCCTGCTACCCGGGCGGGGCGCGGAACCAGTCCATCTTCCAGCCGGTCAACGAGGCGCTGCGCAAGTGGGGGCTCACCCTGGCGCGGGGCTGATGATCACGGGGTGGGGCGGCGCGGCGCCCCACCCCCTTCCCCGAACAGTCTGGCCAGCTCGTGCCGCGAGCTGAGGTCGAGCTTGCGCAGCGCGTGCGCGACGTGCTGTTCCACCGTGCGCACCGACAGCTCCAGCGCGGCCGCGATCTGCCGGTTGGTCCGGCCGAGCGCGGCCAGTTCCGCTGTTTCCAGCTCCCTGGGCGAGAGCCGGTCGCCGTAGCCCGGCCGTCCGCGCCTGCGGCCGGTCCCGCCGAGGTCCCGCAACACCTTCTCGCACTGACGCACCCGGCGAGTCGCCCCGAGCGCGGCGAAGTCCTCGGCCGCCGCCCGCACCCTGGCCGCGTCACCCGCGCATTCCCCGGCCAGCAAACGGGTTCTGGCCAGCCAGTACGGTCGGGGCAGCGCGGCGAACAGCTCCTCAGTGGCCAGGTACCCGGCCAGCGCACCGTCCACTTCGGACTCCCGGTCGCGCAGGATCGCTTCGCCGAGCTCCAGTGCGGCGGCCGAGGCCGGGCAGTCCCGCCCTTCGATGCCCTGCCGGTGCTCCGCCAGCAGTTCCCGGGCGGCCCCAGGACGCCCCGCCGCGCACAGCACCTCCACCGCGACCGGGGTGATCTCGCTGGCCCACACCCACATCCCGGTGCGCCGCAACACTTCCACCGCGCTCGCCACACTTTCCGCCGCCGCGGCCACCGAACCCCGGCGCAGCTGTTCTCCGGCCACGATCGCGCTCGCGGTGGCCGCCACCGGCGGGGCCGCGGCCTCCTGCTCGCGCAGCAGCCGCAGCGCCCGGTCCGGCTCGCCCGCCTCGGCGGCCAGCGCGCCCTCGACCAGCCTGCACTCCACCGCGATCCTGGGCAGGCCCGCGTACTTGGCCGCCAGGTCCGCGGCGCGGGGGAGCAGGCCGGTCCAGTCCCCGCGCAGCCAGGCCAGCAGGATCTCGGCCACGGCCAGCTGTTCCTCGGTGTAGGGCGCGCTGAACTTCCGGGCCAGCTCGCGCCCGTGCGCCAGGTAGCGGTCGGCCTGTGCGTAGTGGCCGAGCCAGGCGGTGGCGTCCACGAAGTTCAGGCAGCCGCGCATGTGGTGGCGGCCCAGCGCCGGGTCCAGCGGCTCGGTCAGCAGTTCCGGGGCCAGCCGCCAGGCCTCGGGGCGGCCGCAGGTGAGCAGCGTGGTCACCCGGTTCACCGCGAAGGCGAGGTGGTGCACCGGATCGGTGTGCGCCTCGGCCAGCCGCTCGGCCTCGGCCAGCCAGCGCAGGTGCACGTCCAGGTGCTGGTGCCCGGCGTGGATGTTGGACAGCGAGGACATCACCCGCGCCGCCAGCTCCGGCCGCGCCACCCGAAGTTCGCCCGCCGCCTGCTCCAGCTCGCGGTAGCCCGCCGCGGGTTCACCGGCCTGGTTGAGCAGCAGCAGGCCGAGTGAGTACCGCAGCTCACCGCGCACCGCGGGCGGTAGCGGAACCCCGGCCAGCACCTCGCGCAGCACCGCGATCGTGGCCGTCCCGTCCAGCCCGTCCACCGCCGTGCGCCCCAGCTTCAACGCCAGCCGCTCGCTGGATCCGTGCTCCCGCACCGGTTCGGCCAGCAGCGCCCGTAGGCTGGCCACCGCCGCGCCCGGATCGCCGACCGCCACCGCCCGGTCCGCGGCCAGCTCGGTGTGCCGCCGCCACCCGGCGAGGTCCCCGCAGGAGTGCAGGTGGTGGGCGATCCTGGTGTGCGGCAACGGCTCCGGCCGCTCGGCGAGCACCTCGGCGATCCGCCGGTGCCACCGCTGCCGCTGCCCGGTGTCCAGGGTCAGCCGGATCGCCTGCTCAGCCAGCTCATGACGGCAGCGGTACCGTTCATCCGACTCCCGCAGCAGATCCGAGCGCACCGCCGCGGCCAGCGCCTCGGCGCTGACTCCGGCCACCCGGCACAGCTCCGCCGCCCGCACCGGCGCGCCGAACACCGCGGCCGCGCCGGTCACCGCGCGCACCTGCGCCGCCACCCTGGCCAGCCGCTGCTCGATCGCCTCCCGGAAGTTCGCCGGAACCCGGTCCCCGGCCAGCTCCGCCCACGGCGCGCCACCCCGCTCGGCCGCGTCCCGCACCACCTCCTCGATGGCGAAGGGCACCCCGCCGGTCCGCCGCTGCAACGCTTCCCGCGCCTGCGCCGGCACCCGGCCGCCGCCCAGCATCGCGAGCGCCATGGCCGCGGTCTGCCGGTCGGTCAACGGTTCCAGCCGCACGGTGGTGCCCGGCCCGAGCGCGGCCCGCACCTCGGGATCGAGCTCACCAGGCCGGTAGGCGACCACCAGGGCCAGCCGCTCGGGCAGGTGTCCGGTGAGGAAGCGCAGGAACTCCACGGTCTGCTCATCGGCCCAGTGCAGGTCGTCGAGCACCAGCACCGCCGGACCGGCCCCGGCCAGCAGCTCCCGCAACGCCCGGAACAGCCGGTGCCGGTCCATCCGCGGGTCGCCGAGGGAGGGCAGCGCGGGCGGTAGCCGATCGGCCAGCTCCGGCAGCAGCGGGGCCAGCGCGCCGAGCAAGGCGTTGCCGCCCAACGGAACCGGGGCCGACAACACCGCGTCCACCAGTGGCGCCAACGGGAACGGCTCGCGGAAGGGCTGGCAGGCGGCGGACAGCAGGACCCGCCCCGGCGCGCTCAGCTCGGCCAGCAGCCGGGTCTTGCCCACCCCGGGCTCGCCCTCCAGCCGCAGCACCACCGGCGGCGCGGCCACGGCCTGCCGCAGCGCGGCGACCTGCGGCCCACGGCCCACCAGCGGCACCCGACCCTCGTCCACCGATCAGAAACTACCCGAAGATGACGGTTCTACCCTGCGCCGAACTGAACATCCCCCCGGAGTCGTGGCCGACCCCCGGCACGGTGACCTTGCGGTGCGGCGCGGCCGGGAACTGCCGCTGGATCGCGGCGAAGTAGGCGCTGCCGCGCTCGAACCGGTTGCGGCCCTGGACCTCGGCCGGGCAGTCGGTGTCCAACGAGCCGTCCCGCTCGGTGTCCCGCTCGCCCAGCAGATAGGTCACCCGCCGTGCGCCGTACCAGCCGCGGATCTGCTCCGCGCTGGGCGTGGCCAGGTACGGGTTGCGGCGCTGCAACCCGTACTTGTAGTCGTCGTACTCGCGGCAGGACCCCACGCCGAGTGGTCGCTGGGGGCTGAGGTACAGGTAGGAGGACGGGTTGGCCACCGCAAAACCGACCCCGATCCTCAGCTCACCCGCCACCCGGCTGCCCGCGGCGTAGCGCTGCGCGAACTGCCCGCCCGCGGAGTGCCCGACCAGGGTGATCTTGCCGAGGCTGGGGAAGCGGCCCTTGTCCGCGAGCACCCGCAGCAGCTCGTCCATCGCGGTGAAGGAGCTCAGTCCGCGCGGCTGCTCCGCGTCCCCACCGTCCTTCCAGGAGTGCGCGCCGCCGTTGGCCCAGTAGGCGTCCCGCGGTGCCGGTCGGTCGTCCTTGGTCTGGAAGTGCGGCGCGATGATCACCGTGCGCCGCGCGGTGCCGCCCGCGGCCGAGACCATCCGGTCGTAGTAGCCCTTGGCGTTGCGCCCGGTGCCGTGCACGACCACCACCGCGCTGGTCGGCTCGCGCGCGCCGGAGAGGGAATGGCTGGCGTGGTAAGGGAGTTGCGCGCCGCCGGACAGGGTCAGCCGGGGCGGCGCGGCGGCCAGGGCCGGCGCGCTGGTCAGCGCCACCAGCACCGCGGCCGATGCACTCAGGAGTCTCATGCCGGCTGACGGTAGGCAGCGCGATCGGGACTGTTCCCGAGCCCGCGCACGCTGACGCAGACGCCGATCGCGACGACCAGCGCGACCCGGCCGAGATGGCGTTGGTGGTGCCGTGTGCGAGCACGCATGGCCACACCGAACCGGAGACCAGCGGGATCAGCAGCAACCCGACCGGCAGCCACCGCGGGCGGCGCGGGCGGACCAGCGCGCGGCAGCGAGTGTCCTCTGTGGACCTCGTCCTGCGCACCAACCCGGTCGGCCTGCCCTGGCCCTGGCGTCCGCGGCCTGTGCCGATGCTAGCCTGCTGGTGAACGCGTTTCGGCAGTGGGGGATGCTCGCCGACTCCGGCTGGGTCACCGCTCTTGCGTACCTTCCGCTGGGCGGGGCCCGGCGCTGCTGGTGCACCGGCGGGTGGGGATGTTCCGGACGCTGAACCTGGGCAACCCGCTGGCCTGGACCGTTGTGGCGGCGGTGGCGGTGCTGGCTACGCTGACCTCGCTGGGGGTGGTCGACCTGCCCAGCCGGGTTGAGGGGAAGCGTGATGAGTCCACTGTGGATTGTGATCATCGTGGTCGGTGGCCTGCTCGTGGTCGGTGGGCTGCTCACCTGGATGGTCCGGTGGCTGCGCAACTCGTACCAGGCCGAGGAAGAGCGGTTCATGGCTCGGCTGCGCGAGGAGCTGCCCAGACGGGGCTGGACGTTCCTGGAGCGTGACGACCGGTACGCCGAGGTCTTCAACGAGGTGCAGCGCCACACCGAGCTGAACCCGATGATCGTCGGCTTCGACCGGCGGCCCAGTGCCTCGCAGGCCCACGACATCGTCACCGGGCAGCACCGGGGCAGGCCGTTCCTGGGCGCGAAGTTCTTCGTCAAGGATCCGATGGACAGTGGCACCAACGGTTCCTTGGGTTATCGCGACGTCATCTGGGTGCGGTTGCCCGCGCCTCGGCCGACGTTGGAGGTGCGCAAGGTGTTCCGGTTGCAGAGTGCGGTGAACGACGGTCTCGGGGTGGGGGACATCCGGGTCGGGCATCCGGAGTTCGACCGCACGTACCAGGTCACGGCGGAGGATGAGCGGTTCGCGCGGGCGGTGCTGACGCCGCAGGTGGTGGAGTTCCTGTTGCGGGATCCTCGGCGCTGTCAGGGGTTCTGGATCCGGGGGGTGCAGTTCGACGTGTACGACGACTTCGCCGAGCAGCGGGATCCGGACGCGCTGCTGCCCGCGCTGGACCTGCGTTGCGACCTGCTCGACCGGATGTCACCCGCCGCCTGGGCCTAGCAGGGCGCGCAGGGCGGTGCGGTTGGGGATGCCGAGTTTGCGGTAGGTGGCGCTGAGGTGGGTTTCCACCGTGCGCATGGTCAGGTGCAGCTCCTCCGCGATCCGCCGGTTGCTCAGGCCGCCCGCGGCCAGCTCGGCCACCCGCCGTTCGCCGGAGCTGAGCGCCGCGGTGCCGGCCGCCGGGGTCTGCTTGGGGCGGGCGCCGGTGGCGACCAGGCGTTCCCTGGCCAGTTCGGCCAGGCGGGCCGCGCCGCAGCGTTCCGCTTCCTCCAGGCAGCGGCGCAGGGCGGTGCGGGCGCCGCGGATGTCCTCGGTCTCGATGCGGAGCTCGCCCAGGGTGAGCAGGCTGGCCGCCAGTTCCAGGGGGGCGGTGATGCCGCTGAGCAGCTCGACCGACTCGCGGAGGTTGGCCTCGCCCTCCGGGCCCCGGCGGGTCAGGCCGGTCAGGCGCAGGGCGGTGCCCAGACCGCGAGGGGTGCCCCAGCGGTGGGCGCTGGCCAGGGCCTGGGCGGCGATCTCGGCGGCCTTGGCGTGGTGGCCCTGGGCGTGCAGGGCTTCCACCGCCCAGACCCGCCAGGGCAGCATCACCGGGTTCTCGTAGCCGAACTCGCGCAGGTGATCGGCCGCGGTGAGCAGGTCGGCCAGGCCCTCGGCCGGTTCGCCGCAGGCCATCCGGACCCTGGCCCGCACGGTTTGGTAGAACGCGCCGGCGAAACCCTGGTCGCAGGTGTGCTCCAGCTCGGCGGCGATCATCCGGCGGCGGGCCAGCTCCGGTTCGTTCAGCTCGATCAGCAGGTCGCTCTGCACCGCCACCGGCACCGTGCCCAGGTAGCCCCACTGCTCCAGCGGCAGCATCTCCAGCGCGGACTCCGCGTAGCTCAGCGCCGCCGACAGCGCCCCGGTGAACTGGGCCAGCTGCGCCCGGTGGGACAACAACAGCGCCAGGCTGAGCAGCGCGTGCGTGCGCCGGGACTCCGCGATCGCCTTGTCGCACAACCGGACCGCCTCATCCAGCTGCTCGGTCCAGGTCAGCACCAGACTGACCGGGCCGGCCAGCGGCGAGGTCAGCTCGGCCGTGGTGCGCGGGATGGCCAGCCCGGCCAGCCTGGCCGCCTCGGCCACCGGATCGCCGCCCATGCCCGAGGCGAAGGCCAGCGCGCTGAGCAGGCAGCGCTCGCCCGCGGTGTCGCCGGGCAGGTCGGCGCCGGGCCGCTTCACCCGCGCCGGGCCCTCCTGCTCGCTGATGGACACGATCAGCCTGCGCCCGGTCAGCGTGTTGGCCAGGTCGGGATCCAGTGGCGCGACGTCCTCGGCGGCCCTGGCCAGCATCGCGATCGCCTCGTCGTGGCGGGTCAGGCGGGCCAGCGCGTCGGAGAGCACCTCGGCCATGGCCGCCTTCAGCCTGGGGTCGGTGACCTCGTCGAAGACCTCCAACAGGCGGTCGACCCCGGCGGCGGGGTTGCTGAACGCCTCGGCCATGCCCAGGCCGACCACGATGCCGGTGCGGGCCTCCGCCGGCGGCGGTTCGGCCAGCGCGCGGCGCAGGTACTCCGCCGCGCCGTCGGGCGCGCCCCGGCGGGCCGCCTGGGCCGCGGCCGCGCACAGGGTGCCCAGCACCCAGCTGTCCCCGGCCGGCGGCACCAGCAGCAGGTGCGCGCACACCTCCTCCAGCGGCGCGCTGGCGTCGTGCAGCGCGGTGGCCGCGGCGTGGTGCAGCCGGGCCCGCTCCTCTCCGGCCAGCTCGGTGTAGACCGCCTCGCGCACCGCGGGGTGGTTCCAGCGCAGCACCGGGTCGCAGCGCAGCAGACCGGCCTGCCACAGGTGGTCCTCGGCCGCGCGGCCCTCCGGCCCGGTGATCCCGGCCAGCCGGGCGGGCAGCTCGGCCGAGGCGGCCTCGCCGAGCACGCTGAGCGCGCGGGCGAAGGCGACCGTGGCGGCGGGCAGCCGGGTCAGCCAGCTGCCCAGGCTGTGCGCGAACACCTGGCCGGTCAGCGATCCGGCCCGCTCCAGCGGGGAGTCGCCGATGGACATCGAGGCCAGCAGGGTGCGCACCATCAGCGGGTTGCCGCCGCTGATCTGGTGGCAGGCTCTGGCCAGGGCGGGATCGGCGGACTCGGGCAGCATCCGGGCGACCGCGGCGGGGGAGAGCAGCCGGGGCCGGATCAGCACGCAGTCCGGGTCGGTGACCAGGCTGCCCAGCACGTCCTCGGCCTCGGCCGGTCCGTCGGTGCGCCGGGTCAGCACCAGCAGCACCGGCGCCTCGGCCAGCCGGGTGCGCATGTAGCGCAGCCAGCGCAGGGAAGGGGCGTCGGCCAGGTCGGCGTCGTCGAGCACCAGCACCAGCGGCCGCTCGCGGGTCAGGGTGGCGGCCAGCCGGTACAGGCCGTGCAGCACCGCGAACGGCGCGTTCTCCAGCGCCACCACATCGGGTCCCGGTTCGGCCCCGGCCAGCACCTGGCGGACCGGTTCGGCGCCACCGGCCAGCAGCGCCTCCCGCCGGTCCTCGGGCAGGCGGCACAGCAGCGGGGAGAACAGCTGCCGCACCACACCGAAGGCGAACCGGCGCTGCAGCTCGGTGCCCCGGGCGCGCAGCACGGTCGCCGAGCGCACATCCGCGACGAACTCGTCCAGCAGGCTGGTCCGCCCGATCCCGGCGGGTCCCTCCACCACGACCACGCGCAGCTGACCGCCGCGGGCCCGCTCCGCTTCCTCGGCCAGCAGGGCGGTTTCGTCGCCGCGATCCCAGAGCTCCATCGACACGGAGAGTAACACCAGGTAACCCACTTACTGCGGGTAGTGGTGATCAAGGCCACGGCACTCTAACGGCCCAGCGGTTTTCTCGTGGTGATTCCACGGTGTTACGAGCGGTGGAAACCCGCAATCTGGTCGCGGCCGGTCACCGGGACCGGCAGCCGCAGAGTGAGCAGGAGCGAACCAGTGACCTCACCGCAGACGCAGGTCAGCACGCCGGGCATGCAGAAGGCGGCCGGTGACTTCGAGGCCGCGCTGAGCACCTCGCTGTCCCAGCTGAGCAAGATGCAGACCGAGATCGGCTCCATCCGCTCGGCCTGGGAAGGCGCGGCCTCCAGCAAGTACCAGACCGCGCTGGACAGCTGGTGCCAGCACTTCAGCAACATCGCCCGCCAGCTGGACACCATGCACGAGACGCTGATCGGCAACAAGAACACCTACGAGGTCGGCGAGGCCTACAACGAGCAGATGGCGGGCAACCCCTTCGGCGGCCAGAACCTCGGCATCTGAGTTCCCCAGCACAGCCCCCATCCGCACCGCACCAGGAGCCTCGCCATGTCCGTATTCCGCATCCACCCCTCGCGCATCCAGGCCGTGCTGGCCAACATGCAGGCCGTCGACACCCAGATCCGCAGCATGCTGACCAGGCTCGAGCAGGACGCCACCAAGAACATGGCCGACTGGCAGAGCCAGGCCAAGGATGCCTACACCTCCTGCAAGCAGAGCTGGGACGCCTCGGCCAGCCAGATGCCGGTGCAGCTGGCCAACGCGCGCAACTCCCTCAACGAGATCCTGGCCAACTACAACGCCATGGAGCAGCAGGGCATGAACATGTGGTCCGGTAACGGCGTCGGAAAGCGCTGACCATGCCCAGGCTCGACAACGATCCCAAGTACAGCAAGCACCAGCCGATGGACCCGCCGCCGCCGTCGTCGACCAAGCAGTGGACCGACAACCCGGCCGACAAGCCCGCTGAGGGCAAGCCGGAGAACCCCGCCCCGCCCGAGGTGAAAACGGTGCGGGACGGGGGATCCGGCGGCGGTGACGTCTCGGTGGACACCGAGGTGCTGCGCCGCTTCGCCGCCGCGGCCGAGGACTGGAAGACCCACGTCAGCACGGCCAAGAGCGCGCTGGACACCATCGACGTGCGGCCCACCGGCACCGAGGCGTTCACCGAGGGCGCCAACATCAAGCGCCTGGTCAACGGCGACGGTTTGCGCGGGCAGTACCAGAAGAACCTGATGGACCTCATCGACGCCTTCGCCGCGCTGTCCACCGGGTTGCTGGAGCTGGGCAAGAAGTACGAGAGCACCGAGGAGCTGAACTCCAAGGGCGCGGACGAGCTGGGCAAGGTGCTGGCCAACGCCGGGCGTTACCTGCCGGGCGGCGCCACGCCGCCACCTCCTCCGCCACCACCGCCGTCGAAGGGTCAGTGAGCCATGGCGGACAAGATCAAGATCCCTGAGGCGCAGCAGACCAACCCAGGTGTGTGGCAGCCGACCGGGAGCTCCGGCAGTGGCGGCCGGACCGACTTCAGCGGCTGGCAGTGGCGGGCGATCGAGTCCGCGATCACCGGCGGCGCCGACGGCGGCACCGGGGCCGACTTCGCCCAGCTGGGCCAGAACGTGACCCCGCAGTCGCTGTGGAACGCGGCCAACCAGTTCCAGAAGGTCAAGGTGATCTTCGAGGCGCTGCACAAGGCGGTGACCGAGAGCACCAAGGCCGTCGGCGGCGAGGGCGCGGCCTGGCAGGGGCCTGCCGCGCAGTCCTTCCGCGGCTTCCTGGACCGCTTCGGCACCGTGCTGCGGGCGCACGCCGAGGAGCTGGCAGGTGGCCCCGGCGGGCAGCGATCGGTGCCGGACCAGCTGTTCCAGGCCGGGAACCGGCTCAACGAGGCGCAGTGGAAGATCCAGCTGATCACCACGCACTACGTCAACGAGGCCAAGCGGCTCGGCGCGCCGACCAAGGACGGGGTGACCAGCTGGAGCCAGACCACGCTGGTGCCCGGCAACACCATCCCGAAGATGGCCAGCGACGACATGCGCAAGGTCATCCAGGGCCTGGCCGACCACTACTACGACCGCACCGCGCCCGCGCTCAAGCCGCCGAACCTGCAGAACTACCCCAACCCCAACCCCAACGGCAGCGGCGGCGACAAGCCCCCGCCGAAGACGGATCCGCCGCCCAAGACGGACCCGCCGCCGAAGACCGATCCGCCGCCGCCACCACCGGGGCCGGAGAACTCCGGCATCAACGGCCCCAAGGTTCCTGAGGGCGTCAACGGCCCGAACGTGCCCAACGGCACCAACGGACCCAACGGGCCGAACTCGGTCACGCCGCCGCCCACCGGCGACGGGCCGAACCTGCCCAAGCCGGTCAACCCGGACGAGCTCGGCCTGAAGAACCCGAACACCAACCTCGCCGGTGTCGGCACGCTGCCGCCGCCCACCCTCAACGGCGGCTCGGTCGCGCCGTTCACCGGTGGCGGCGGCGGAGGTGGCGGTGGCGGACCGCTGCCCGTCGGCGGCGGTGGCGGCGGCGCGATGCCGTTCCTGCCGCCGCCCGGCACCGGTGGCGGCGGCCGGGGCGGGGTCCCACCCTACGACGCCAAGTCGGTCGGCAAGTTCGGCGGCGGTGGCGCGGCCGGCCTGCCGCCGCTGGGCGGGATGCCGATGGGCGGTGGCGCGCCCGGCGGCAAGGGTCCAGACGGGAAACCGTTGCCGCCCAAGGGAAAGATCACTCCATTCACCGGATCCGGGGTGTCCAAGGGCGCGCGAGTGGGTAGCGCCGCTCATCCGCTCGGCGCCTACCCCGGCGCCGGAGGCACGGGTGGCTCCGCCGGGCCGCTCGGGCCGATGGTCCCTGGTGGCGGTGCCGCCCCCAGCGGTCAGCAGGAACGGGAACGCCTCACCTGGCTGGTCGAGGACGAGGACGTCTGGGGCGCCGACCCCCAACTCCCCCCGGGCGTGCTCGGTCGTCCCGAACACCACTGACCGGGCGCCGCCCGGGACCACACCACGCCCCCGTGGCCAGACCGCGCGTGCTGGCCACGGGGGCCCTTGGAAGGCAACGACATGTCCAACCCCTTTCAGCAGGAGATCGACGAGCTGCTGGCCGGCTACCAGGAGCAGCGGGCCAAGCTCGGCGAGATGCAGCGCGCGCTGGCCCAGGTGCGCGCCACCGCGACCGCCGCCGGGCACAGCGTGGAGGTGACCGTCGGCGCGCACGGCGACATCCTGGAGCTGGCCTTCCCCTCCGGCGCGTACCGGCGGATGGCGCCCAGCGAGCTGGCCGCGGTGCTGCTGGAGACCATCGACTCGGCCAAGGCCAAGGCCGCCACCGAGGTCGCGGAACTGCTGGCCCCGTTCACCGCGGGCCAGGAGGACATGCTGGCCGCCTTCCGCGCCGAGGGCGTGGCGGCCTTCGTGCCCGAACAGCCGCCGATGCCGGACGCGGTGCGGCACTACCTCAAGCACGGCACGCCCACGGGCGAGGACAGGCGGGCCTGACCATGTCACAGGGCACCTTCGGCGCCGACACCGACGCGATCGCCAGGGCGGGCGCGAGCTTCAGCCAGCTGGCCGACGCGGCCGAGCGGATGGCCGCGGTGCTGGCGAGCCAGATCACCAGCGTCGGCGAGTGCTGGGGTGATGACCAGATCGGCAAGCAGTTCGCCAAGGACTACCTGCCGGCCAGGGCGCAGGTCCTGGAGGCGTTGCCCGGCATCGCGAAGGTGCTGCGCAAGACCGGCGACGGGGTGACCCTGATGAGCAAGGGCCTGGCCAACGGCGAGGAGCAGGCCAAGCTGGTCAGCGACCTGCTCAGCCGGGTTTCCGGCGACGCGCCCGCCAGCGGCCAGCCCGGCACCGGCGGTCAGCACGGTTCGGGCGGGGGCGGCCGCCGATGAGCTTGCAGATGCCGGGAGCCCTGCTGTGGCTGGTGCCGATCGTGGTCGGCGACCAGTGGCCCAAGGGCGATGAGGACCAGCTGCGCAGGCTGGCCGACGCCTGGGACGGCGCCAACCGCGACCTCACCGCGCTGGCCGCGCAGCTGGACGCGCCCACCGCGCAGCTGCTGGCGGCGTTGCAGGGACAGGCCGCGGAGCAGTTCCGGCTGTTCATGGGCAAGTTCCGCGCCTCGGTGCCCGCGGTGGCCAAGACCTCGGCCAACCTCGGCAAGGGCGCCAGGGACGTGGCCCTCGAGGTCGAGTACGCCAAGCTGATGATCATCGCCACCCTGGTCTGGCTGGCCGTGCAGATCGCCCAGCTGGCGTTCTGGGTCGCGGCCAGCCTGGGCACCGCGGCACCGGCCGCCGCGGCCGCGCAGGCGGCGCTGACCACCTCGGCCCGGATGGTGGTCAAGCAGGTGCTGCAACGGCTGTTCATGGCCGTGGTGCAGGGCGTGATCTTCCAGGTCGGCATGGACGTGGTGGTGCAGGGCCTGCAGATGCTGATGGGCACCCGCACCGAGTGGGACACCAAGAAGACCCTGGACGCGCTCAAGGCCGGCGCGGTCGGCGGCCTGATCGGCTTCGGCCTGGGCGGGATCGGCAACAAGGTCGCGCCGAAGTTCTTCAACGAGAAGAACGTCCTGGGCAGCGGCATCAAGGGCGGCCTGCACGAGTACCTGACCAGCGTCGCGCTGGACCCGAACAACGCCTCGCTGTACAACCTCAGCGCGGGCGGCATCGAGGGCATGGTCGAGGGCGGCACCGGCAAGTTCAAGCACCGCGCCAAGGGCGGCGGCGGCTCCGGCACCGGTGGTGACATGGGCGACCTCGGTGACCTGCCCAACCCCGGCGACATCACCATGCCCGACCTGAACCCCAGCACCACGACCAGTTCCGAGGGTCCCACACCGGGCGGATCGCAGTCCACTGTGGAAACTCCGCCCGCGCCGACCCCGAACACCTCGACCGACCCGAACACCTCGAACCAGTCGCCACCCCCGCAGTCCCAGCGGAGCCCGTCACCCCAGCCGAACCCGACCCAGCCCAACCCGACGCAGCCCAATCCGACCCAGCCCAGCCCGACCCAGCCCGCGCCAACCTCGCCCGATCCCTCCCAGCCCAAGCCCAACCCCTCGCAGCCCGCACCGCCGCAAACCACCACGCCGCAACCCGATCCGTCGAACCCCGAGCCGACGCGACCGGACCCCTCGCAGCCTGCCCCGACCCAGCCTGCCCCCACCCAGCCCGCCCCAACCCAGCCCGCCCCCACCCAGCCGGACCCGTCCAACCCCACCCCGCCCCCGCCGCCCCCGGCGACCCAACCCGACCCGGGCCAGTCCACGCCGCCCGCCCCCACCTCAACCCAACCGGACCCGTCCCAGCCCGCCCCACCCCCGCCAACCTCCACCCACCCCGACCCGAACCAGCCCACCCCGCCCCAGCCCGAAACCACCCAGCCCGACCCCGGCAACACCCGCCCCGCCCCGCCGGATCCCCACACCCCCAACCCGAAACCCACAACCAGCACATCCCTCAACCCACCCCCGCCACCACCCCCGACCCGTCCCTGGTCAACCCGCACACCCACACCGCCGCCACCGACCCCACCACCCCACCCACCACCACCCCGCCGCCCGCGACCACGCCCGACCCGTCCCGCACGGCCTACGAGAACCTGCCACCCCGCCAGCGCGACCAGCTCGACAAACACGGCGCTCTCCCCGTCCCGGTCCCCGGCACCACCCCGCTGCTCAGCTTCAAGGAAGCGCTCAAAGCCACCCTGCCCAAGGGCGAGACCCACCGCCTCAACCGGATCGCCGCCGCCACCAGCGAGCAGGACATCGCCAAGGCCACCGGCCTCCAGGTGCACGTGATCGAGCCGGACGGCACCTTCACCCGGCACGGCGACCCCACCGGCCTGCCGGTGCACGTGGTGCGGACCGAATCCCAGCTGTACCAGGGCATCACCGAGACCGTCCACATCGGACGGCCGGGCATCAGCTACCCCGGCCCGTCCCGTACGGTGGCGCACGGTGAGGACCGGCTGGTGCACCGCAGCGACATGGAGATCGAGACCATCGGCGGTGAGCACTTCGTCCGGGTCTACACCGCCATCGTCAACCCGGCCAAGTTCCCCGAACAGCCGGGCAAGCGGGTCACCTCGCCGTTCAAGGACATCCAGCAGAACCCGGTCAGCGGGCAGCTGAGCATCTCGCCGGGCAACAACCCGCAGCTGTGGGCGGGCATCGGCCGGCCGATCAGGGCGATGCAGTGGCTGGCCAAGTACGTGGTGACCGACGGGGCCACGCTCTCCCCGAAGCTGCGCTCCTTCCTGGTGCCGCTCAACGTCTACCAGCGGATCGCCGACCAGACCGCGGTGGAGGGCAGCACCGGCAGCGACCCCGCCACGCACAGCTTCAACGTCGACCAGCGGGCCGACAGCAACCAGTTCGGCATCGGCGGCAAGCACCTGGACGCGCTGATCGAGCAGGCCCGGCCCGGTTCGCTGGAGACCTACCTGCCGTACTCGAAGACGCCGCCACCGCCGGAGCAGCTGGCCGGGCGGGTCCGGCCGGTGGCCGACCTGTACGAGCGGGTCGGGCTGAGCCGGAAGTTCCGCCCCGACGTGCTGGGCATGGCCTACAACCCGTGGCTGACCGAGAAGAACACCGGCGGCATCGGTTTCCGCAACGATCCGGGCGAGCTGCACCGGATCGCCTCGGACCTGCGCGAGCACTACCTCACCTGGCAGCAGAACCAGGCCCCGGCGGGCACGGTCCCGGACGCGCTGATCCAGCCGGATGCCACCCAGTTCCCCGGCGGCACCACCACTCCGCTGCCGGACCAGAGCCCGACCACCCGGCAGCGGCGGCTGAACGAGTTCCTCAACACCGTCGGCCCCGGCAAGGCCACCGTGGCCGCGGTGGAGTCGCAGGTGCTCGCCGCCAGCGAGGTCGTGGTGCGCGAGCAGCTGCACAAGATGCCCGACACCCAGCCGGCCGACGCCGGTGCCGCGCTGACCGCGGTGCGGGGCACCCTGCTCGCCGACGGGCTGAACGCCGGCCTGGCCGCGGTGCGCGTTCAGCTCGCGCGCAACTCGCTGGCCGAGTTCCAGAAGATGGTGGAGAACGGGCCGGGCAAGGTGAACAAGGTCCCGGTGTCCTTCGCCGACGGTGTGCTGAAGCCACTGGCCCAGGCGGTGTGGGACGGGACCACCGTGAAGAAGCGCCAGTTCGCGGGCATCGCCACCCAGCCGGACCTCAGCCTGCTCACCGGGTCCAGCCGGAACACCCTCGCCGAGATCGTGCTGCCCCAGGTGAAAGCGGCCGTGCAGCGGCAGCTCACGACGGCGGCCTTGCAGGAGCTGGACAAGCTCCCTGGCCGGGGCGCCGGCTGGCTCACCGGTGATCGAATGGCGAGGTTCCAGGAGCTGGTGCTGCGCGACCTCCGCGACGACCAGGGCGGCACCGCGTTGCAGATCGACCCGGCCAAGCTGCCGACCGACCTGCGGCGGCAGCTGTTCGGCGACAACGTGCCCGTGCCGGAGCTGGAGATCGGCAAGAAGCAGCTGACCGAGGCGCTGGGCCCGAAGATCATCAGCCCGGCCACCACCGAGGCGCTGGCCGACTTCCGCGAGCAGAACCTGTTGGGCCGCAAAGCCGATGACCTGCGCACCCTGGTGCGGGAGAACGTGCTGGACCGGCTGAGCACGGCCACCGAGCAGGCGATCAACGAGCGGGCGCTGATGCGGCTGCTGGACCAGCGGCAGCGCGCGGAGCTGGCCACCACGGTCGCCACCCAGGTCAGCAAGCGGGTGACCGAGGGGCTGAAGTCCTTCGTCTTCACCGACATCGACCCGACCAAGGTCGCCAAGCTGATGGGCCGCCTGCCGGAACTGGCCTCCCAGGCCGAGATCGGCGCGCTGCTGGCCGCGGACGCCGACCGGATCAAGGTCGACTTCAACTCCCGGATGTGGAACCCGGACAAGGTCGCCGCCGTGCTGGCGGATGCGGCGAAGTCGGCCAGGGGCAACGGGATCGACCTGGTCGCCTCGGTCGGCCTGAACCGGGTCACGGTGGACTTCGACCGGCAGCGGTGGAACCCGGGGCAGATCACCGAGCTGGGCAAGCGCCTGGGTGCGGTGGTCGGCGACCACGGTGTCGGCGCGCTGACCCTCGACCCCGACGCGATCACCTTGCACTTCCCGGAAGGCACGCCGGGCAACAAGGTCACCGCGATGACCCAGCTCCTGGACAACGCGATCGCCAAGTCCAAGCTCACCGGGCAGGTGCGGGCCGACCCCACCACCAACCGGATCACGGCGGAGTTCGGCGGCCCGATCGTCGCGGACACGCTGACCGAGAACCTGACCAAGGCGA
Organism: Crossiella sp. CA-258035; assembly: GCF_030064675.1. Taxonomy (GTDB): domain Bacteria; phylum Actinomycetota; class Actinomycetes; order Mycobacteriales; family Pseudonocardiaceae; genus Crossiella. The sequence goes on along the minus strand of NZ_CP116413.1, from coordinate 6,101,810 downwards.
TCAACGAGGCGAAGCTCGACGTGCGGGTGGAACCGCGTCCGGCCAGGTTCCGGATCGACTTCGACGCCAAGATCAGCGACCCCGGCAAGGTCAGCGACCTCAAGGCGGGCCTGGCCGAGGTGGCCAAGCAGGAAGGCGCGGGTCTGGTGTCCACTGTGGACACAGCAAGCAACACCATCGGGTTCGAGTCCCGGCTGTGGGACCAGGCCAAGGTCGACGGCCTGCTGGCGAAACTCGGCCCGGTGGTGGCGAACTCGGGACTGGGCAGGGTGGTCACCGACCCGGCCGCGATCACGGTGGAGCTCTCCCGCCCGCTGGCGGACGCGGACCTGAACCGGCTCGGCGCGAAGCTGAAGCGGGCGCTCGACGGGCGGATCAGCGCCGAGATCACCGCCGACACCGCCAACCTGCTCACGGTGCGGTTCGCCACCCCGCCGACCGATCCGGCCCTGATCGACCAGGTGCTGCGCGACCTGGAAACCGCGAGCACCACGCCGGAGCAGACCCCGACCCTGACACCGCGGCCCGGCCAGTTCCGGGTCGAGCTGAACACCCAGGACGCGGACCCGGCGCGGGTCGCCGAGCTGACCGCGGCGGTGCGCGACCTGGCCAAGCAGGAGGGCGTCAGCTCCCTGCTGAGCGCCGACGATGCCCGGCTCACCCTCGACTTCCGCTCCCGGCTGGCCGACGAGGCCAGGGTCGCGAACCTGACCAAGAACGTCAGCCAGGTGATCGCCAGGGCCGAGATCGGCGGGCTGGTGACCACCACCGGCGATGGTCAGTTGACGGTGGCGTACCAGCCCAGGCTGCTGGGCACCGAGGCGGACCCGTTCCCCAACGACTACGCCCGCTGGCGGGCCGAGCAGGAGCAGACCCGGCTGACCCAGCGGGCCACCGGGGACGCGCTGAAGGCGTTGCTGGACAGCGACGACACCCCCGAGCACAAGGCCACCGCGCTGGTCCAGCGGCTGATCGCGGACTTCCACGCGGACCTGGACCACAAGTTCGACGAGGTGTGCACCAAGCACACCATGAAACCGGTGCGCACCCAGGAGACCAAGGAAGCGTTCACCTTCTACGAGCACGCGCAGATGGTGCTCGGCCAGTACCTCAAGCTCACCGCGCTGGAGACCGACAGCACCCGGTTCGTGCCGGTGGAGGCGCTGGCCAAGGCGATCCTGTTCCACGACATCGAGAAGGTCAACGCCAAGAACCAGTTCGGCGAGGGCTACGAGCTGCACGACCGCGAGCCCGAGCACCTGCTCGCTGTGCAGCTGATGCAGCGCTTCCGTGGCCTGTGGAGCAGCGACCGGGACTTCCGGCTGGCCACCGCGATCGTGGACTCCGACCCGTTCGGCTTCTACCTGCGCAACAAACTGTCCAAAGAGGACACATTCGCGTTCATCGACCGGCTGGCCCGCAAGTACGGCCAGGGCACCCCGGCCGAGACCAGGAAGCTGTTCGAGGAGTTCCACCAGTACTACCAGGCGGACTTCTCCTCCTACACCCGGTACAGCAGCTACCTCGACCGAGCCGGTCAGCAGCAGACCGGGCCGAACCACTTCAGCAACCGGTTCGCCACCGACGCCCAGGACCGGCCGCTGTTCGCCCCGGACGGCCGGACCCTCCAGTACGCCCCGCCCACCGACAACGGCCCGTCGCTGCAGCAGCAGTTCGAGGCCCTGCGCGCGCTGTTCGCCACCGACGAGGCCATCCAGCGGCAGCGCGAAGCCCAGGCCGCGGCCGAGACCCGGCAGGCGCCGACCGGCCCGCCCGCCGACACCACCAGCCGCGGCTGGCCGGAACCGAAGGTGGACAACGGAGCCAAGGTCGCCGACGACGAGGGCTGGCGGCACAGCGAACGCGACCACGCGCCCTGGTTCGACCGCGCGGACACCGCGCTGAACCGCGCCGACTGGGCCGAGGCCAGGCAGCACGCGCCGGTGCGCACGGTCAACGCGAGTGTGCTGGACGTGCGCGGCGACGCCCGGTTCAGGGCAGCCGAGAACGCGCCGGTGACCAGTGGACTGGTGCCGCACTACGAAGGCCTGATCCGCTACGACCACCGGCGGATCGAGCTGCCGGGCCGCGGCGCGGTGCAGGAGTTCACCCTGCGGGTGCACCTGGCCGCCGAGGGCAGGGTCACCCACGAGCAGGTCGAGCAGGTCAAGCAGCGCGCCCAGGACGGGGTGCGCAGACTGCTCGACCAGGGCCACCGCCTGCCCGGCGGCGACCAGTTCGCCGCCACCGTGGAGTTCGTGGACCGGCCGGAGCTCGCGCACACCACGGTCAAGGTCGGCGAACAGGGCCGGGGCACCCAGCAGCACTGGCCGGTCACCGCCTCGGACTCGGTGCTGGCACACGAGATCGCGCACTACTTCGGCCTGCCCGACGAGTACGCCGAACGCTCGAACCCCGGCCAGCCGGACACCGCCCGGGTGCTGCTGCGCCCGCGCGGCGGCATCCACCCCAGCGGCGTGCACCAGGACTCCGGCCTGATGGGCGTGCGGGTGCACGAGGACGACGTGCGGCTGATGCCCCGGCACCTGTGGCTGATCAACCGGATCGCCGAGGGAGTGCTGCCGGTGCACGGGATCGTGCCGGTGCCCGCACCGCAGCGCACCCAGCTGGACCGGCACGGCGTGGACCCGGTCCCGGTCCGCGGCGGCACCCGGCTGGAGACCTTCGCCAGTGCCCTGGACACCGGACTGTCCACAGTGGAGACCGGACCGCGGCGGCTGCTGCGCGAGCACGCGGCCACCGCCACCACCGAACAGGAGCTGGCCGAGGCGGCCGGGCTCCAGGTGCACGTGTTCGAGCGCAACGGTGAGTTCACCACCTTCGGCCCGCCCACCGGTGTGCCCGTGCACGTGCTGCGCGCCGCCGACGGCCGCTACCAGGGGGTGGTGGAGAACGTCCACATCGGACGGCCGGACATCAGCTACGCCGGTTCCAGCCGGATCACCGAGGGCGACAAGCTGGCCGCCCTGCACCGCAGCGAGATGGAGGTCGAGACCATCCGCGGCGAGCACTTCGTCCGCCTCTACACCGCGGTCTTCAAACCGGAGACCTTCCCTGCCGGGCAGCTGGGCCAGCAGGTCCTCTCCGACTTCAAGGACATCCAGCAGGACCCGGACAGCGGCCTGGTGCACATCTCCAGCGGAGCCAACGGCGGGCTGTGGGCAGGCGGCGGACGGCCGCTGCGCGCGGTGCAGTGGCTGGCCAAGTACCTGGAGGACGCGAAACAGCCGAAGATGCAGGCGCTCAACCCCCAGCCGGTGCTGCGCTCCTGGCTGGTGCCGCTGGAGACGTACCAGCGGTTCACCCAGGAGACCGCGGTGGAGGGTCACACCGGTTCGGTGCTGCACAAGAACACCGTCAACGTCGACCAGCGCGGGGACGGCAACCAGTTCGGCATCGGTGGCGGACACCTCGGCCCGCTGATGGCCACCGCCCGCCCCGGCTCGCTGATCACCTACCTGCCCACCGGACAGCAGACGCTGGACCAGTCGGCACGGGCCGGGCGGATCCGGCCGGTCGCCGACCTCTACCAGCGCCTCGGCCTGGACCGGAACTTCAGCCCCGATCCGGCGCGCACGCCGCTGGCCTACAACCCGTGGTTCGCCGCCACCCGCGAGGAGGACGGCACCGAGGTCTTCGACGGCTTCCGCAACGACCCGAACCAGCTGCACCGGCTCGCCGCGGACCTGCGCGAGCACTACTACACCTGGCTGGAAACCCAGTCCCAGCACGGCACCCGGTTCCCCGAGGCCCTGTTCGAGCGGGACGCCACCCAGATCCCCGGTGACACCGAGACCTCGCTGCCGGACCTCAGCCCGCCCGCGCGGGAGAAGCGGCTCAACGAGTTCCTCAACACCCACGGCCCCGGTGCGGACATGGTCGCCGCGGTCGCGGACCAGGTGCTCAAGCCCAGCGCGGGCACCCTGCCGGACGGGCTCACCGCGCCGCCGCTGGCCGATCCGGGCCGGGTGCTGGCGACCGTGCGGGACAGCGTGGTGCAGGCCGTGCTGGACAACGGACTTCGGGAGCTGGACGCCTTCCTGCGCCAGGGCACCCCCAGCGGCACGGTGCCCAAGACCGACACCGCGATGGTGGACCTGGTGCGCCGAACCGGCAAGCCGGGCAAGAAGCCCACCTCGTTCGAGGACCTGGTGCTCAACCCGCTCAGTGACGCGCTGGCCTTCGGCACTCCGGGCAAGGGCACGGACCAGCGCACCGGTGGCCTGGTCAACCACCCGGACCTGGCCCTGCTCACCGGGGACAGCAGGCACGCGCTGGCCGCCGAGATCCGCCCGCACCTGAAAGCCGCGCTACAGCAACAGTTCCAGGACCTGAGCACGTTGCCGGAGCCGACCCGCGCCCAGGGCAAGAAGCAGAGCTGGCTCTACGGTGAGCGGTCGCGGGCCTTCCGGGAACGGGTCGTGGCGGACGCGCGAGGCCGCCTGGACGAGGTGACCCTGCCACCGTTGCAGGTCCAGACCGAGTCGCTGCCCGTGGTGTTGCGCGAGCAGGTGCTCGGCCCGGTGACCGACGCCGCGCTCACCGCCTTCCGGCAGCAGGACCTGGCCCGCTCCAGCGCCGACCAGCTGCGCGAGCTGGTGGTGGGCGAGGTGCTCGCGGAGCTGACCAGGCAGACCGAGCACGCCCTGGGCAACCACCCGGTGCTGGCCGTGCTGGACCCGGACTTCCAGCGCTCCCTTGCCCGGCAGGTGCCCGAGCTGGCCAGGGAGCGGGCCGAGGCGGCACTGGCCGGGTTCACCTTCCGCCAGGTCGACCAGACCGAGATCACCAAGCTGATGGAGGGCCTGCCGGAACTGGCCACCCAGGCCGAGATCGGCGCGGTGCTGGCCGCCGACGTGGACCGCACCAAGATCGACTTCAACGTGCCGGTCTTCGACCCGGCGAAGCTGGAACGGATGATGGCCAACCTGGGCAAGGCGATCAGCACCGCGGACCGGGACGCGACGGTGACCCTGGAGGTCCACCGGTTCACCGTCCGGTTCGCCCCCGACCTCCTCGACGTGGCCAAGCTGGACGGACTGGCCACGACGCTGACCAACGTGGCCCGGCAGGTCAGGCCGGGGGGCACGGCCGTGGTGGCCGGGGACACCATCGAGATCACCTTTGCCGACAACCGGTTCGACGCGAAGACCTGGGAGAAGGCCAACGCGGACCTGCGCAGGGCCGCGGGCACGGTCAGGATGGGCGCTGAGCTGAACCCGGTCCTGGGCAACGTGGTCATCGAGTCGACGGCCACGCCGGACCAGCTGTCCAGGCTGGAGCAGGTGGCCACCGCCGCGGACATCGGCGCCCGCGTGACCCACGACAATGGTCGCTTCACGGTGAGCTTCGACCAGGACCAGCTGCTCCAGCGCCCTGCCGCCTTCCCCAACAGCTACGCCGAGTGGAAGGCCAACCGGGAACAGGTGTGGCGGGACCAGCGCGCCACCGGCGACCAGATCAACCTGATGCTCGGCGAGGGCCGCTCCACCCGGGACCTGGTGGAACTGTTGCGCACCAAGTACCCCGGGGACCTGGCCCGCAAGTTCGACGCGGTGTGCACCGAGCCGCGCACCCCGGACAAGGGCCCGGACCGCACGCCCAGCCAGCCGAACGGGCACACCTTCCACGAGCACGCGCAGATGGTGCTGGGCCAGTACCTCAAGCTCACCGCGCGCGAGTCGCACGCCGAGAGGTTCGTGCCGGTGGAGGCATTCGCCAAGGCGATCCTGTTCCACGACATCGAGAAGAACAACGCCAAGAACCAGTTCGGCGACGGCTACGAGGTGCACGACCGGGAACCCGAGCACCTGCTGGCCGCGCAGCTGATGCGGCACTTCCGCGGCCTGTGGAGCAGCGACCGGGACTTCCGGCTGGCGGTCGCGGTGATGGACTCCGACCCGTTCGGCTTCTACCTGCGCGGCAAGCTCACCGCCGATGAGACCTTCGCCTTCCTGGACCGGCTGGCCCGCAAGCACGGCGAGGGCACCCCGGCCGAGACCAGGAAGCTGTTCGAGGAGTTCCACCAGTACTACCAGGCCGACTTCTCCTCCTACACCAGGAACAGCAGCTACCTCGACGCGGGCGGCCACGAGCACCGGGGGCCCAACGCCTTCACCAACCGCTTCGTCCCCGACGGCAACGAGCTGGCGCGCACCCCGGACAACCGGCACTTCCGCTACTCCGGCGAGGCGGGCAACGACGCCAAGATGGCCGAGCTCACCGCCATGTTCGCCACCGACGAGACCCTGCTGGCGCACCGGGACCGGCTGGGCAGCGGCAACCAGCCGACCCCGGCCGACCTCGCCCCGCCGGACGTGTCCCGGCCGGAGCCGATCGCACTGTCCACACCGGACCTGACGCTGGTGCCCACCGGCGAGGTCTTCCTGTTGCGCGACAACCACGGCGGCAGCTGGCCGCCGCTGGACCTGCCGCCCACCCAGCAGCAGACCCTGCTGGTGGCCACCGCCCGCGGCCTGACCCCGGCCGAGATCGCCGAGGCCGCCGGCCAGCTGCCGAGTCAGGCGCGCATCGTGCTCACCCAGCGGGACGCGGCCTGGACCGCGCGCCAGCTCGCCGACCAGCTCGGCCGGCCGGTGCTCGCGGTGAACGGCACCAGCGACGGCGACGCGGTGCGCGTCTTCGACCTGGACCCCGAGGGCTGGGCGCCCTACGCCCAGCTGCTCCAGCACGCCCCCAGCAACACCGCCGAAGCGCCCCAGGTGGCCGCGGTGCTGCCGCCGGAGCGGTGGCTGACCCCGGGTCACGGGCTGACCAGGGTGGACGAGCACACCTTCCGCTCCGGCGACACGCTGGTGCGAGTGGTGCCCGCCGGACTGGTGCTGCACCACATCGAAGATGTGTCCACTCCGGACGATCGTGGCGTGTGGAGCAGGCAGGCGGGCTCGGCCGGTCCGGTGGTCACCCTCGGCCTTGGCGGGACCACGCCGGAACGGCTGGCCGAGGTGCGCGCGGTGTGGCAGCGGCTGCGGTCGCACCTGCTGGACCAGCCGGTCGAGGAACGCGAGAAGGCAGGCCTGCCAGGATGAACCGCACCGCCGCCACCTGCCTGACCGCCCTGCTGCTGCTCGCCACCGGACTGCCGGCCGCCGCCCAGCCCGCGCCGGGCGACCCGGTCGCGCCGCCGCTCACCCCGCCGGGCGGCCTCTCCGGCAAGTGCCTGCCCGGCTCCACCTCACTGGTCGCCCAGGTGCCGTGGGCGCAGCACCGCCTTGCCCCGCAACGGGTCTGGCCGCTGACCAGGGGAGCGGGCCAGCTGGTCGCGGTGGTGGACACCGGGGTGGACGGCTCGGTGCCGCAGCTGTCCGGCCGGGTGCAGGAGGAGCTGGACGTCACCGGCAGCCCCAAGTCCATTGTGGACTGTCCTGGGCACGGCACCTTCGTGGCCGGGATCATCGCGGCCAAACCCGCCACCGGGGTCGGCTTCGCCGGGATCGCCCCGGACGCGCGGATCCTGCCCATCCGGCAGTCGGTGGGCACCTCCGACGGCACGGTCAGCGGCATCGCCAAGGGCATCCGGCTGGCCGTGGACAAGGGCGCCGGGGTGGTCAACGTGTCGGTCACCTCGGTGTACGGCACCGACGAGCTGCGCGCCGCGGTCCGCTACGCCACCGAGCGCAACGTGCTGGTGGTCGCCGCCGCGGCCAACAACGCCCAGGACGGCAACCCGGTCAGCTATCCCGCGGCCTACCCCGAGGTGCTCGCGGTGGGCGCGATCGGCCAGCAGGGCAACCGGTCCCAGTTCTCCGAGGCCGGTGACTTCCTGGACCTGGCCGCGCCGGGGGAGGGCGTGATCAGCGTCGGCCCGCGCGGACCGGGCCACTTCCAGGACAACGGCACCAGCTACTCCGCGCCGTTCGTGGCCGGGGTCGCCGCGCTCGTGCGCGCCTACCGGCCGGAGCTGACCGCGACCCAGGTCAAGCACCGCCTGGAAGCCACCGCCGACCCACCGCCCCGCCGCGCCCCCGACCGGGAGCTGGGCTGGGGCGTGGTCAACCCGCACAACGCGGTCACCGCCGTGCTGCCCGAGGAACAGGGCGCACAGGCCGCCAAACCCGGACCGGTGACCGTGCCGGCCCGCGCCCCGGAAGGCCCCGCCGACCCACGAATCCTGCGGGCCGCGCTGGTGGCCGCCGCCGCGGTGCTGCTGGCAGGCGCGGCCGCCATCGGCTGGGTGGTGCTGCCCATGGGAAGACGACGCCGTTGGCGCGCAGCAAGTTCGACTAGGGAGCAACGGTGAGCACCGTCCAGATCAGCCGGCCGCCGCGCCGCCCGGCCCCGCCACTGCCGCGCGGCGAGCTGGAACTCCAGGAGCCGCCCGCGCTGCCGGAGGCGCAGGCCGCCGACATCAGCATGGCCATGACCTACCTGCCGATGGCGCTGGGCTCCGGCGCGACCGTGCTGCTGTTCGCCAACCCCGGCGCCGGGCCGGTCACCTACATCGCCTCCGGGCTGATGGCGGTCTCCACCATCGGCATGCTGGTCATGCAGCTGGGCCGCGCCGCCGGGGACCGCAAGCGCAAGCTCAAGGGCGAGCGGCGGGACTACCTGCGCTACCTCAGCCAGGTCCGCAAGCAGGTGCGCAGGGCCATCCTGGAGCACCGGGTCGCGCTCACCTACGACCACCCCGACCCGGCCCGGCTGTGGACCATCGCGGCCGGACCCCGGCTGTGGGAGCGCAGGCCCTCCGACGACGACTTCGCCGAGATCAGGGTGGGCACCGGCACCCAGCGCTCGCTGATCCGACTGGTGCCGCCGGAGACCCGGCCGGTGGAGGACCTGGAACCGTTGTGCGCCAGCGCGTTGCGCCGGTTCATCCGGGCCTACACCTCGGTGCCGGACACTCCGACCGCGCTGTACCTGCGCGGTTTCGCCCACATCGGCGTCACCGGGGCCGAGGACCGGCCGCGGGCCCTGCTGCGCGCGATGATCGCCCAGCTGGTCACCTTCCACGCGCCGGAGGAGCTGCGGATCGCGCTGCTGGCCGGTCCGGAGCGGGCCGCGGACTGGGCCTGGCTGAAGTGGCTGCCGCACGCCGCCCACCCCACCGACAGCGACGCCGCGGGCGAGGTCCGGCTCTACGCCGCCGAGCACGACGAGCTGATGTCCTTGCTGGGTCCCGCGTTCACCGAGCGACCCGGCTTCGACCGCACCGCCGCCCCGCACGCCCGCGAACCCTTCACCGTGGTGCTGCTGGACGGGGCCGAACTGCCGGAGCACTCCCGGCTGCGGCAGGGCGGACTGCGCAACACCGTGGTGCTGGAGGCCGCTGCCGACCCCGAGCAGCTCACCGGGTGCGACCTGGTGCTGCACGTCGAGGACGGCCGACTGTCCACTATGGACAACTACGGGCGCAGGCCGCTCGGGCTGCCGGACGGGCTCAGCGCGACCAAGGCCGAGGCGCTGGCCCGCAGGCTCAGCCCCTACCGCACCGGCGGTGTCCCGGATGCCGCCGAACCGCTCTCCGCCGACTTCGACCTGGCCCAGCTGCTCGGCATCGGCGACCCGCGCGACTTCGACGTGCACGCGCTGTGGCGCAGCAACTCCCGCTGGGGCAAGCTCCGGCTGCCGATCGGCCTGTCCGCGGACGGATCGGTGGTGGAGCTGGACATCAAGGAGTCCGCGCAGGGCGGCATGGGCCCGCACGGTGTGCTCATCGGCGCCACCGGCTCCGGCAAGAGCGAGCTGCTGCGCACCCTGGTGATCACCCTCGCGGTCACCCACTCCTCCGAGCTGCTCAACTTCGTGCTGGTGGACTTCAAGGGCGGCGCGACCTTCCTCGGCATGGAGCAGCTGCCGCACACCTCCGCGGTGATCACCAACCTGGCCGACGAACTGCCGCTGGTGGACCGCATGCAGGACGCCCTGCACGGTGAGCTGGTCCGGCGGCAGGAACTGTTGCGGCGCAGCGGGCACAGCTCACTGCGCGAGTACGAGGCGGCCCGCGCGCAGGGCGCCACCCTGGACCCGATGCCCACCCTGTTCCTGGTGGTGGACGAGTTCAGCGAGCTGCTGGCCAGCAAGGCCGAGTTCATGGACCTGTTCGTGATGATCGGCCGCCTCGGCCGCTCGCTCGGCGTGCACCTCCTCCTTGCCTCGCAACGGCTCGACGAGGGCCGCATCCACCAGCTGGAGTCGCACCTGTCCTACCGGATCGCGCTGCGCACCTTCTCCGCCATGGAGTCCCGCAGTGTGCTCGGCGTGCCGGATGCCTACGAGCTGCCCTCCGCGCCCGGCAACGGTTTCCTCAAGTACGACACCACCACCCTGGTCCGGTTCAAGGCGGGCTACGTCTCCGCCCCGCCCGCCGCCCCGGCCGCCACTGGCGGACCGACCCCGCTGCGCCGCGCCGCCGAGGTCCGCCCGCTCGGCCTGACCCACCAGCCCCTCGCCCCGGTCGAACCAGTCGTCGGAGCCGAGGAAACCGCCACGCCGCAACAGGACGGCAGCCTGCTGGACGTCCTCATCGGACGGTTGCGCGGCCAGGGCCCGCCGGCACGCCAGGTGTGGCTGCCGCCGCTGGCCGAGACGCCGAGCCTGGACAGCCTGCTGCCCGGCCTGGACCCCAGCCCCGAGCGCGGCCTGACCGCGCTGGACTGGCCCGGACGCGGCAAGCTGCACGCCCCGGTCGGCGTGGTGGACCGGCCCTTCGAGCAGGTGCGCGACCTGCTCGTCGCCGACCTCTCCGGCGGTGCCGGGCACGTCGGCGTGGTGGGCGCGCCGCAGTCCGGCAAGAGCACCCTGGTCCGCACCCTGCTGATGGCCCTGGCGGTCACGCACAGCCCGCACGAGGTGCAGTTCTACGCGCTGGACTTCGGCGGCGGCGCGCTCGGCGCGCTCAACGGCCTGCCGCACCTCGGCTCGGTGGCCGGGCGACTGGACACGGACAGGGTGCGCCGCACCATCGCCGAGCTCAGCGCCCTGCTGGAACGCCGCGAACAGGACTTCGCCCGCCTGGGCATCGACTCCATGTCCGCCTACCGCGCGCTACGCCGTGAGTCCACTGTGGACGATCCGTACGGCGACGTGTTCCTGGTGGTGGACGGCTGGTTCACGCTGCGCCAGGACTACGAGGACCTGGAGAGCAGGCTCTCCGAGCTGGCCTCCCGCGGCCTCGGCTACGGCATCCACCTGGTGGTCACCGCCAACCGCTGGTCGGAGATCCGGCCCTGGCTGCGCGACCTGCTCGGCACCCGCTACGAGCTGCGCCTCGGCGACCCCCTCGAATCCGAGATCGGCAGCCGGATCGCGGCCAGCGTGCCCAAGGAACCCGGCCGCGGCCTCACCTCCGACGGCCTGCACTTCCTCGGCGCGCTGCCCAGGGTCGACGGCGGCACCGGCGTGGAGGACCTCCAGCTGGCCACCAAGGTGATGATCGGCGAGCTGACCGCCTGCTGGCCGGGCGAACCCGCCCCGCCGGTCCGGCTGCTGCCGCTGGAACTGCCCGTGTCCGAGCTGCCCGAGCCCGACGGCGACCTGCGGATCGCGCTGGGCTGGGACGAGCAGCGGCTGGCCCCGGTGCACCACGACTTCGAGACCAGCCCGCACCTGATGGTCTTCGGCGACACCGAGACCGGCAAGACCGGCCTGCTGCGCATGCTGATCCAGGCCATCCTGCGCCGCTACACCCCGGCCGAGGCGCGCATCCTGCTCGGTGACGTGCGCCGCGAGCTGGCCGAGGAGGTGCCGGAGGAGTACAAGATCGGCTACGCGGTCAGCGGACCGGCACTGGCCGACCTCGCGGTCAAGGCCGCCGGGTCCATGCACAAACGCCTGCCCGGCCCGGAGATCACCCCCGACCGGCTGCGCCGCCGCGACTGGTGGCAGGGCCCGCGACTGTTCGTGCTGGTCGACGACTACGAGCTCTTCGGCGGCGGCATCGGCGGCCCGCTGGAGGTCCTCGATCCGTTCCTCGCCCAGGGCGCGGACATCGGTCTGCACCTGGTCACCGCGCGCAGCAGCTCCAGCGCGATCAGGGCGATGATGGACCCGGTGCTGCGGCGCATGTGGGAGCTGGGCAGCCCCGGCCTGCTGCTCTCCTATCCCAAGGAGGAGGGCAAGTTCCTCGGCGAGGCCCCGCCCCGCCAACTGCCTCCCGGCCGCGCGCAGCTGGTCACCCGCCGCGGCGTGTCCCTCATCCAGCTCGGCCACTGTCCCGCCCCCAGCCAGGAGTCCCGATGACCACCGCCGCCCACCCGGCCGACCAGCTCTGCCGGCTCACCGTGGCCGCACCCGGCGGCCGCGCCGATCTCGCTGTGCCTCAGGACATCCCGCTGGCCGAGCTGCTGCCCGTGCTGCTCCGGCACGTCGACCCCGGCCTGACCGTGGCCGCCGGTGGCGAGCGGGAGTGGGTGCTGCAACGCCTCGGCGACACGCCGCTGGACACCGACGCCACCCCGGCCGCGCTCGGCCTGCGCGACGGTGAGGTGCTGCACCTGCGCCCGGCGCGGATCCCGTTGCCCGCCATCGGTTTCGACGACCTCACCGACGGTGTCGGGGTGGCCATCCGGGGCCGGGCGGACCGGTGGCGGCCGGAGCTGACCCGGTGGCTGTTCCTCGGCCTGGCCGCGACCGCGTTGCTGGTGCTGCTCCTCGCGCTGCTCACCGTGCCCGGCCCGCTGTGGCTGCGCGCCGCCGGATCCGGCGCGGTCGCCGTGCTGCTGCTGGCCGCGGGCGCGATCGCCTCCCGCGCGATCGGCGACGCCCCGGTGGCCGCCCAGCTCGGCCTGGCCGCCGCCCCCTTCGCCGCGGTGGCCGGATCCTTGGTGCCGGGAACGGGATTCGGCGCACCCAACCTGCTCGGCGCTGGCTCAGCGGCGATGGCCGCCACCGTGCTGGCCGTGCTCGCGGTGCGCACCGCGGTGCCGGTGTTCCTGGCCACCGGGGTGGCCGCGGTCGCCGCGGCCCTGGGCGGATTGCTCGTCCTGTGGCCAAAACTGAGCCCAGGTGGCTCGGCCGCGGTGGTCGCCACTGTCGCGTTTGGACTGACCATGCTCGCACCCGGCGTGGCCACCCGGATGGTGCGCCTGCGCCCGCCGCAGCTGCCCGGCGGGGCCGAGGAGCTGCAAGAGGACATCGAACCGCTGTCCGAACCCGAGGTGCTGGCCAAGGCCAAGTCCGCCGACCGGTTGCTCACCGCGCTGCTGGCCGGTTCCGCCGTGGTGGTCGCGGCCTGCCTGCCGCCCGTGGTGGCGGCCCCCGGCTGGACCGCGCCCGCCTTCCTGGCCGCGATGTGCACCGCGCTGCTGCTGCGCTCCCGGGTGCTGGTCAGCACCGGACAGCGGCTCGCGGTGGCCGTGCCCGGCGCGGCCGGGTTCGCCGTGCTGCTGCACGCCGGGGCGCACGCGCCGCTGCCCGCGCTGCGGGTGATCTCCCTGGTAGGACTGGCGGTGCTGGCCGGACTGCTGGTGCTCGGCGCCTGGCGACTGCCCGGCAAACGGCTGCTCCCGTACTGGGGCCGGGCCGCCGACATCGGTGAGACCGCCGCCGCGATCGCCGTGGTGCCGCTGCTGCTCGCGGTGCTCGACGCGTACGCGCTGATCCGCGCACTGGCCGGGTGACCCCGTGCAGAACAAGCGAGACCAGTTGCAGGCACACCAGTTCGTCACCGGCAGGCTGGTGACCGCCCTGGTGCGCGGCGAACCCGACCAGCAGGACACCCCGCTGCGCCGCGCCGGTACCGGCACCCTCATCGGCGCGGGCCTGGGCGTGGCACTGCTGCTGGGCTACTTCGTCTACGGACTCGTCGTGCGCGGCGGCAACACCAGCTGGCAGCAGCCGGGCGCGATCATCGTGGCCGAGGAGACCGGCAGCCGGTTCCTCTACCTGGACGGCACCCTGCGCCCGGTGGCCAACTACGCCTCCGCGCTGCTGGCCGCGGGGGAGAAGGCCAAGGTCCGCTCGGTGTCGGCGAACTCGCTGCGCGAGGTGCCGCACGGCAGGCCGATCGGCATTCCCGACGCCCCCGAGGTGCTGCCCGACCCCGCCAGGCTCAGCACCGCGCCGTGGTTGGTGTGCGCGGCCTTCGCCGCCAACCCGGACGAGACCAGCAGGCCCGCCGTCGCCCTCGGCCTGGACACCGCCTGGCCCACCACCCAGGTCCCGGACGAGCAGGCCGTGCTGGTCCGCGACGTCAACGGCGAACTGCACCTGGTGTGGCGGGACCGGCGGCTGCGCATCGGCGGCGAGGCGGTGCTGGCCGCGCTCGGCTACGCCAGCGTGCGCCCGCTGCCGGTGGATCCGGCCTGGCTCAACGCGATCGAGCCCGGCCCCGCCCTCACCTCGCCCCAGGTGCCCGGCCGCGGCGCCACCGGGTCCACTGTGGACGGACGCCCGACCGTGGTCGGCCAGATCTTCCAGACCCGCAACGCCGCGGGCGCGGAGGACTACTTCCTGATGCGCAACGACGGCCTTGCCCCGTTGTCCCGCACCGAACTCGCGCTGGTGCAAGGCGATCCGGCCACCGCACAGGCCTACCAGGGCCGCCCGGTGCAGCCGATCGTCATCTCCGCGGCGGGCGCGGCCCAGGCCAAGCGCTCGGCCACCGGAGCCGCGCCGAACCTGCCGGGCACCCCGCCGCAGGCCGTCGGCGACCTCGGCGCGGACGGCCGCACCCTGTGCCTGCGCCTGACCATGGACCGCGCGGGCCCGACCGCCCGGCTGGTCACCGTGCCCCGCGGCCAGCTCGACCTCAGCCGCGCCACCCCCAAGGCCGACCCGAGGATCGCCGACCTGGTCCGGGTGCCGCCCGGCTCCGGCGCGCTGATCGAGGCCCAGCCCGCGCCGGGCGTGTCCTCCGGCACCCGGTTCGTGCTCACTGACCTGGGCGTCAAGTACCCGGTGCCCTCCGCCGAGGTCGCCGCGCTGCTCGGTTACGGCGGCGCGACCCCGGTGCCGGTGCCGACCGGCCTGTTGTCCTTCCTGCCCACCGGACCGGCGCTCGACCCGGCGGCGGCCCGCACCGAACTGGCGGTCCCACGATGATGATCGGCACCCGAGGCAAGTCCCCCACCGCGCACCGGCTCGGCCCGGTGCTGGTGGTCGCCGCCCCCACCGGCCCCACCGAACCCGCCCGCGCCCTGGCCCACCTGGTCGCGGGCCTGCCGGCCGACCCCGCGCACACCCCCGTGGTGCTCGACCTGCCCGACGCCCAGGCGTGGCCCCAGCTCCCCGAACTCCTCCGCGAAGCAGGCCGCCTGCGCCTGTTCTGCTCCCGGGCGGGCGCGGGCGGCGCGGAAGCCCCCGCCCGCGCCCTCGCGGAAACCCTGCACACCGAAGTCCTGGCCCCCGACGGCGAACTCCTCCCCGTCCCCGGCGGCCTGTTCGTCGCGGGCGGCCGCTGGTGGCGCTTCCGCCCGTCCTGGTTCCCCGACCCGGTCGAGCTCCGCTATCCCACCCCCGCCTGGGAAACCGGCACCCCGATCGAGCCCTGGCCCGCAGGCGACGGCGTCCTCGCCGAACCCATCCCCGCCGGCCTCTGGTTGCACGCGGGCCGAGCCCTGGGCCCCGCCGCCCCCGGCGCCGCCCCGGTCTACACCGTCCCCACCCAGCCCACGCCAACCTTGATCCTGGGCGCCCCCGGCGAACCAGCACTGGGCACCGAAGCCATCTGCCGCCTGCTCGCAGAGCTCCCCGCCCCGGTCCGCGCCCAGATCCGCCTGGCCCAGCACGGCCCCATCCAGGACGGCGGCACCCCCGTCGGCCAACTGGTCGCCGACCGCACCGGCGCCGAGGTCACCCTGTGGACCGACCCGCTCACCAAGACCTGGCGCCCCTTCGCCACCACCCTCACCTATCGTCCGCGCACCAGCGGCGACCTCCCCGTCCCTGCCCTCCGCGGCTGCCGCCCACCAGCCCCCGGCCTGCCCGAAGCCACCCCCGGCACCTACCGCCTCACCCCCGGCGCGGTGGTCGAGATCGTCCAGTCCGGCCTGTGGATCCGCCCCCCGGCCGAACCCGCCAACGGCAACGAGGTCCGCGCCGTCCCGTGGGACGCCGAATGGGCCAGGGTCACCATCGGCACCCCCAGAACCCCCCTCCCACCCGAACTCGCCGAAGCCGCCGCCACCCTGGTCGCCCGCCTGGACCCGCTGACCCGCCAGGCCCTCCGCCTGGTGCCACTGGACGCGGGCCGCACCGACGACCGCCCCCCGGCCGCTCCGCCCCGCCGCCAGTCAGTGCTGGAAGCCCTGTCGGCCGACGAACCCGCCGCACCGGCCCCGCAGCCCGCGCCCGCCCACATCCCGATCGTCGTCCGGACACCGGAACCCGCCCCCGAACCCCCGCCCGCCCCGCAGACCCACCCCGCCGAGCCCGCGCCCGCCGCCGAGCCCGTCCGCCGGGCGCAGCCCGCACCCGCGCCCCCGACCCCCGCCGCCGCGCCCGTCCCGACCGCTGCCGCACCCACCCCCGAGCCGGTCCACCCGCCGCAGCCAGCTCCCGCCCCCGCTCCAACCGTCGCCGAACCCGCCTCCGCCGAGGCCGCCCCCACCGTCGCCGCGCCCGCCCCGGAGCCAGCCCGAACCCCCGCCGCCCAGCCCGCCGCCGCCGAGCCCGCGCCCGCCGAGCCCGCCGCCGTCGCCACCTCCGCCGCCCAGCCCGCCCTCGCCACCCAGCCCGCCCCGCCCGCCGTCGTCCCCGCCCCCTCCCCGCCCCCGAACCCCCGCCAGCCCCCGCCCCCATCCCCCAACCCACCACAGCACCCCAGCCGAACGCGACTGGCTCCGCCGCAGCCTCGGGCCCGACTACGACCGCATCGCCGGCCGGGTCACTCGCCTGCTCGCCGGCCTCCCCGGCCTCCGCTGCGGCGCGGGCGACCCGCCGGAAGTCGTCGTCGCCGACCTGGTCGCCCTGCTGGTCTACCTCGGCGCCGAGACCACCACCACCGACGACTCCCTGCGCGCCGGCCGCTTCGCCCCGGTGCGCCCGTTCATCGCCTGCGTGGTCTCCGGCCTGCGTCGCCTGCCCGCCTACCGTGGCGCGGCGCTGACCGGTGCGACCCTGTCCGCCGCGGACCTCCCGGTCGGCTCGGTGCACGCCGAACCCGCCTTCCGCAACGCCTTCGCCAGCCCCGCGATGCACCTGCCCGGCGACGCCGAGCTGGTCATCTGGTCCCGCACCGCCCGCCGCACCGGCGTGCTCGCCGAGGAGGACACCGACCGCTACCGCGTGGTCTTCCCGCCGGGTGTGCGGTTCGAGGTCCTCGCCGAACTGCCCGCCGAGGCACCGCGCCCGCGCACCCTGCTGCTGGCCGAGCACGTTCCCGGCCAGCAGGCCGCCATCACCGAACAGCTCCGCCGGGTGGTGGACCGGCGGGCCGCGGTGCCGGTCGACGCGCGCAGCTCACCGGCCAACCCGGTCCGTTACGCACTGCCGTTCGGCTCGGTGAACAGCTAGCCCGCACCCGCGCCCCGCGGCCAACTCGAAACCGTCTAGTCTCGTTCGGGGGATTGGTCTGGGGCTTAGCGGTGCTGGAGTGTTCGGGTTGTGACGGCTGCACCTGTTCCGCGGTCCGCAGGCCTGCTCGATCGGGACGTCGAGCTCGCCGCGCTGGCCCAGGAGTTCCAGACGTGTGCCTCGGGTTCGTCCCGGCAGGTGGTGGTGGAAGGCCCTGCCGGGATCGGCAAGACCAGCCTGGTGCGGGAGTTCCTGGACCGGCGGCGGCCGGACCGTCCGCTGGTGCTGCGCGCCCGCTGCGACGAGCTGGAACGCGAGTTCGCCTTCGGGGTGGTGCGCCAGCTCCTCGAACCGGTGCTCGCCGAGGCCGACGCTGACGAGCTGGCCGCGCTGTTCGCCGGTCCGGCCGCCGCGGCGCGACCGGTGCTGCTGGAGGCCGCCGCCGCGCCCGCCGACCCGCTGGCCGTGGTCTCCGGGCTGTGCGCCGTCACCGCGAACCTGTGCCGCCACGACCGGGTCACCGTGCTCGTGGTCGACGACCTGCACGCCGCCGACGAACCCTCGCTGCGCTGGCTCGCCCAGCTCGGCACGGCCGCCCCGCACCTGCCGCTGCTGCGGCTGTTGCTGCGCAGGCCCTCGGCGCAGCCCGGTCTGGCCGACGGGGTGGTGCTGCGACCGGGCAGGCTGTCGGAGTCCAGCGTGGCCAGCCTGGTCGCCGCGGTCCTGCCCGCGCCGCTGGACCCACGGCTGAGCCGGGCCTGCCACGAGATCACCGGCGGCAACCCGCTGCTGGTGCGCCTGCTGCGCCGGGCACTGGAGCTCGGCGGCGGCGAACCCGCCGGCTCGGCCGCGGTGCTGGACCGCTACACCGGTCAGCTCTTCGGCAAGGCGCTGCTGGACTGGATGACCGGCCTGCCCGCCACGGTGCGCCGCTTCGCCGACGCCGCCGCCGTGCTCGGCGAGGACGTGCCGGTCGCCCTGCCCGCCGAGCTGGCCGGGCTCACCGCTGACCAGGGCCTGACCTGCGCGGGACAGCTCGCCGAGATCGGCCTGCTGCTGGACCGGACCCGGGTGCGCTGGGCGCATCCCGGCCTGCGCGAGGCCGTCTACGGCGGCCTGCCCCGCGAGCGCAGGACCGCCCTGCACCACGGAGCCGCCGAGCTGCTCACCGCGACCGGAGCCGAGGCCGAACAGGTCGCCGCGCACCTGGTCCAGCTCGCCCCGGCCGGGGACGCGCTGGTGGTGCGCGGGCTGCGCGCCGCGGCCAAACAGGCGGCGCACCGGGGCGCGCCCGATGTGGCCGCCGGCTACCTGCGGCGCGCGCTGGAGGAGCCGCCCGAACCGGACGAGCGGGTGGACCTGCTGGTGGAGCTGGGGGAGTGCGAGGCGTTCACCCGCCCGGCCGCCGCGGTGCGGCACCTGACCCAGGCGATGGACGCCCTGGACGCCGGGGACCACACCGGCCTGCTCCGGCTCGGCGAGATCACCCAGACCCTCGCGCACAGCCTGGTCCGCGAGGCCAGGGTGGAGGAGGCGGTGGCGCTGCTGGAGCGGATGGCGAACCGGCTCACCCCGGCCGACCGGGAGGCGGCGCTGCTGCTGCGGGCCCGCGCGCTGGTGTGGTCCATGCTCTACGAACGCACCGCCGCCCAGGCCCGCGCCGGGCTGGCCGCGCTCGCCGAGGGCCTGACCGGCGGCAGCGCGGGGGAGCGGTCGCTGCTGGGCGCACTGGCCTTCGCCGTGGCCGTCTCCGGCGGGTCCGCCGCCCGCGCCGCGGACCTGGCCGCGCGCAGCCTGGACCACGGACTGTCCCTGCTCGGCCAGCGGGTCACCACCGGACCGGTCTGGGTGCTGCTGTGGGCCGGGGACCACCAGCGCGCCGCGGCCGCCTGCGCCGCCACCCTCAGCCACGCCCAGCAGCGCGGCTCCACCTTCGAGACCGGCATGATGCTGTCCTGTCAGGCAGGCGTGGCCCTGGCCGAGGGCGCCCCGGCCGCCGCGGTCGCCGCCGCCAGCCAGGCCGCCGACCTGATCCCGCCTGGCGCGGACGGCTTCCCGCGGATCATCGCCACCGCGGTGCGCGCCGAAGCCCTGGTCGAGCTGGGCTGCCCGGCCGAGGCGCTGACCGTGCTGGCCGAGATGGCGGGCAGCCCCAGCCTGGAGGAGTCGCTGCAGTACGCGCACTACCGCTACGCCAGGGGCCGGGCGCTCTTCGCCGAGGGCCGGATCGAGGACGCGCTGGCCGACCTGCTCGACTGCGCCCGCCGCCAGGCCGTGATCGGCAGCCGCAACCCGGCGATCTGCGACTGGCGCGGCTGGGCCACCCGCGCCCACCTGGCCCTCGGCGACCGCGCCGCGGCCAGGGAACTCGCCGAGCAGGCCATGACCGCCGCGAACCACTGGGACACCCCGCGCACCAGGGGCCTGGCCCTGCGCGCCCTCGGCCTGGTCACCGGCGGCGCGCAGGGCCTGGAGCTGCTGCACCACGCCGTCAGCGCGCTCCGCCAGGCCAACGCCCCGCTGGAGCTGGCCCGGACCCTGCTCGACCTGGGTGCGGCCCAGCACGTCAGCGCGCAGACCAGGCTGGGCAGGCAGAACAGCGCCGAAGCCCGCAACCTGGCCGAGACCTGCGGCGCCACCGGCCTGGTCACCGCCGCGCACACCCAGCTGACCACCCTGCAGAGCCGCCCCCGCCGACGCGGCAACCACGGCTCGGGCGGCTTGACCCCCGGCGAACACCGCGTCGCCGAGCTGGCCGCTTCAGGCCACACCAACCAGCAGATCGCCGACCAGCTCAGCCTCACCTGCCGCACCGTCGAAGGCCACCTCAGCGCGGCCTACCGCAAGCTCGGCATCACCGGCCGCACCGAGCTCCGCGAGATCGACTTCCCGGGCTGACCCCTCGGCTCCTCCCTTGATCCGAATCGATCGTTCTGGTTAGCTCGCGACCATCGACCTTCCCAGAACTGGAGTTCGCATGCGTGTCGTCATCGTCGGCGCGGGACTCGGTGGTCTCGCCCTGGCCCGATTCCTGCTCCTCGCCAATATCGAGGTATCCGTCCACGAACGTGACGAGGCACTGGAACAACGGCCACAGGGCGCGCGAATCCACCTCGACGAACGCGGACTCGGCGCATTGCACGCCTGCCTCACCGCCCCCGAGAACGAGTTCCTGGACGCGACCCTGGGACAGCCCGACGAGTACGTCACGATCCTCGGCCAAACCGACCTCGAAATCGTGAAACGGCGGGAGTCCACCGGCAGGGAAGGAAGGCCGGACGCGATTCGACCGGGCGCGTCGGCGAGCCGCCGGATCGTGCGACGCCTGCTCGCCCACGGCGTGCCCGGCACGATCCGGTTCGGTTCCACAGTGACCGGCTACACCGAGCACGCGGCAGGAGTCACCGTCCAGTTCGCCGACGGCACGGTGACCGAAGCGGACCTTCTTGTCGGGGCGGACGGAATCGGCTCCGCGGTGCGCAAACTGCGGCTGCCCGGGGCCACGGTCGAGGACAGCGAACTGCGACTGTTGCAGGCGAAGACACCGATCACGCCCGAGCTGATCGCGACCGGCCTGATGGACCGGATCGAGGGCAGTTTCACCCTGACCGCGATCGGCGAGGTGCAGGCGATCATCGGCGCGGTCCGTTTCGGCGAACAACCCGCCGCCGCCGCGAAACGGCTCCTCCCCGGTTTTGATCCCGGCGACCAGCACGACTACGTCATGTGGGGACTGTTGTTGCGCCGCCACCAGCTCGGCGACCTAGCCCATGACTTCACCCGCCGGTCCTCCGCGAGCCTGTCCGACCACCTCAGGACCGTCACCGCGACCGCGCACCCGGTGTTCCGCATCCTGCTCGACCAGGCATTTCCGGACCAGTTCTTCGGCCTGGCCATGGGCACCGCCCGCGAGGTCCCGGCCTGGTCACCGAGCCGGGTCACCCTGCTCGGCGACGCCATCCACGCGATGCTGCCCACCAGGGCGTCGGGCGCCAACTCCGCGCTCCAGGACGCCCGCCGGCTCGCCGAGGCGATTCACTCCGTGCACACCGGCGGCCGGACCTGGCAGCAGGCGATCGGCGACTACGAACACCTGCTCCGGCGCGACGGATTCCAGGCGGTGCGGGCTTCGCGCAACGGTGTCCGCGAACTCGACGAAGACCTCACCGACGCCGTGGCCTGAGTCGGCCGATCGTTAAGCTGGCCTGATGACAGCCCGGGAACGGCAACGCCGAGGCCCCGTCCGCCGAGAACAGATCGCGGCCGCGGCCCTGACCGTGCTGCTCGACAGCGGTTACGCGGGCACCTCGATCCGAGCCATCGCCAAGGAAGCCGGCTGCTCCCTGGAAACGCTGTACCGCCACTTCGAGAACAAGGAAGCCCTGTTCCTCGAACTGGTCAACTCCCTCCGTCAGCGCATTGTCGAGCCCCTGCGCCAAGCCGCCGCCGCACCCGTGACCGGCCGCGATCTGAAAGAGGCGCTAATCCAAGCCGGCACCCTGCTCTACGACGTTCTCACCAGTGCCGAGGGCCTGAAGATGCAACGCCTGACCTTCGCCGAATCCGGCCGGTTCCCCGAACTGGGGCGGCTGGTCTACGACGAGGGCATCAGCCACTTCGACAACGCCGTCGCCACCATCCTCAGCGACGCCGCCACGCGCGGACTCCTGGCATGCCGGGACCCACACGAGGCGGCCCGCATGTTCAGCGGCATGATCCTGTTCGACCCCCGGGAAAGACTGCTCCTGGGCATCGAACAACCACCCTCGCGCGGCGACCGCGCCGAGTACATCGACAGCGTCGTCACGTTCTTCCTCAGGGGCGCCGCCCGCGCGAGTTGACCAGGATTGTCCGGGCTGGTCAAAGCCACCTTCCTGGTCAACTCCAGCCCCGCTAAACCTGGTCGTGGAACCCGGACCCACGGGTTCCACGACCAGGAAGGACCACCGCATGACCAGCACATCCCGCCGCCTGGCGACCGCGCTCACCGCAGGCGCGCTCACCCTCGGCGCCCTCGCCGCCACCGCCCCGGCAGCCGCCGCCGGACCGATCGGCCCGTGCGTCAACCTGCGCGCGTTCAACCTGGAGTTCCGCACCGGCGGCGATGACCTGCGCGGCAACTCCGAGCTGTTGGTCTGGGTGACCACCCGGCACGGCGACGTCCCGCTCCAGTCGGTCTGGGGCGGCTTCGGCGGCAACTCCACCCACCACCGCAGCGTGGCCTTCGCCGACCCGAACTGGACGGCGAACTCCTGCGACGTGACCGGCATGAAGATCCGGCTGGTCTCCCACCCCTCCTGGCCCGAGGGCCCGGACAACTGGAACATGGACGGCTTGGTCGTCGGCGGGTTCGGCGACGCGCCGAGCCGGTCCTACTTCTTCTCCGCCAACGGCGCCCCGGTGAAGCGGTTCACCGGCAGCGACCACACCTGGTCACAGCTCGGCTGAGCCGTCGGTCTCGCGGTAGACGCCCAGCGCGGCCACGTGTGAGGTGAACCGGAAGTGGCGCCCTTCCGGTCCCACCTCGCCGTCGGTGGCGATGGCGACCTTGTTGCCCAGCACCTCCACGTGCACCTCGGCCCGGTCCTGCTGGCAGTAGGTGCGGCTGCGGTGCAGCGCCCCGGTCAGCGCGGCCAGCACGAACCGGGTGCGGGACCAGCGCATGTCCGCGCGCACGTAGCGCACGTCCAGCAGGCCGTCGTCCAGGCGGGGACGGCTGGTCGGGGCGAAGCCCTTGGGCTCGTAGGAGCCGTTGCCGACGAACAGCAGCCACACCTGCCTGGTCTCGCCGTCGATGCGGACCTTCAGCGGGCGGGAGGCGTGCAGCACCCGGACCAGCGCGGCCGCCGCGGCCGGCCACTTGCCCCAGCGACCCTGCCACTTTTCCCGCAGCCGCACCATGTCGGGGTAGCCGCCCAGGCTGGCGGTGTTGACGAACCAGCGGCGCGGCCGCTGGTCCACCATCACCGAGCTGAGGTCCACCGCCACCGCGGAGCCGGTGTCCACCGCGCGCACCACGCTGCCCGCGTCCTCCGCACCCACGTCCCTGGCGAAGTGGTTGAGCGTGCCGGCGGGCAGCACGGCCAGCGGCAGGCCGCGCTCGGCGGCGATCGAGGCGACCGCGGCGACCGTGCCGTCACCGCCGGCCACCCCCAGCGCGCGGATGGGTTGGTCCGCCGAATCCAGGGTACGGCGCAGCTGCTCGAGCAGGTCCTCGCGCTCGCTGGGCTCGACCACGGCGGCCTTGGGCCAGTTGCGGGCGACCTCCTCGCTCTGGTTGAACGAGTCGTCACCGGAGTTCGGGTTGACCACCACCAGCAGGCCCTCGCCCTCGGGCAGCGCGGCGGCCTCGGTCCGGTGCCTGGTCTCGGAGGGGGACTCCCGGCGCAACGGCCACCAGTGCCGGGTGGCCAGGCCGATGCTCGCGCCCAGCACCGCGCCTGCGGCCACGTCGCTGGGCCAGTGCACGCCGGTGTGCACCCGGGAGTAGGCGACCGTGGCCGCCAGCGGGATGACCACCACGGCGGCTGCCGGGGCCTCCATGACGACCGCGGTGGCGAAGGCGGCGGCCGAGGCGGCGTGCCCGGACGGGAAGGAGGAGGAGGTGGGCGGGTCGGGGATGCGCCGGTACGGCGGCACCAGCTCGGCCGCGGGTCTGCGCCGGGGGAACAGCGGCTTGGCGATCAGGTTCGCGCTCGCGCTGGCCCCCGCGATCGCCACCACCCCCCGGAACGCGGCCCGCCGGGTCCGGCCCTTCTTGGACGCGAGCACCGCCGCCACCGCGAACCACAGCAGACTGTGGTTGGCGGCGGTGGTGATCACCTTGAGCGTCGGGTCAGCGGCGGATCGTGGCAGGTCGGCGCTACGCCGAACGAGGTCACGATCCGTGCTGTCGACATCTTCGAACACCCTGCGAAACCACTCGAACACAACAACACGCTAACTGGCGCCCGGATGGAGTCCGGTCAGACGCGCCGCTAGCGCCTACTGTGGACACATGCAGCGGCGGATCTTCGGCATCGAAACCGAATTCGGGGTGACCTGCACCTTCCACGGACAGCGACGCCTGTCCCCTGACGAGGTGGCGCGGTACTTGTTCCGTCGCGTGGTGTCCTGGGGCCGGTCGTCCAACGTGTTCCTGCGCAACGGCTCGCGGCTCTACCTGGACGTCGGCTCGCACCCGGAGTACGCCACCGCGGAGTGCGACGACCTCACCCAGCTGGTGACCCATGACAAGGCGGGCGAGCGGATCCTGGAGGACCTGCTCGTCGACGCCGAGCGCAGGCTGGCCGACGAGGGCATCGGCGGCGACATCTTCCTGTTCAAGAACAACACCGACTCGGCAGGCAACTCCTACGGCTGCCACGAGAACTACCTGGTCGCGCGGGCGGGGGAGTTCTCCCGCATCGCCGATGTGCTGCTGCCGTTCCTGGTCACCAGACAGCTGATCTGCGGCGCGGGCAAGGTGCTGCAGACCCCGCGCGGCGCGGTGTTCTGCCTGTCCCAGCGCGCCGAGCACATCTGGGAGGGCGTCTCCAGCGCGACCACCCGGTCCCGGCCGATCATCAACACCCGCGACGAGCCGCACGCCGACGCCGAGCGCTACCGCAGGCTGCACGTGATCGTCGGCGACTCGAACATGTCCGAGGTGACCACGCTGCTCAAGGTGGGCAGCGCGAACCTGGTGCTGGAGATGATCGAGGCCGGCGTGCAGTTCCGCGACTTCACCCTGGACAACCCGATAAGGGCCATCCGCGAGATCAGCCACGACCTCACCGGTCGCAGGCAGGTTCGGCTCGCGGGCGGGCGTGAGGCATCGGCGCTGGACATTCAGCGGGAGTACTACCAGCGCGCGGTCGAGCACGTGGCCCAGCGCCAGCCCGACCCCACCGCGAACCGGGTGATCGAGCTCTGGGGCCGCACCCTGGACGCGGTGGAGGCCCAGGACTTCGGCCGGATCGACCGCGAGATCGACTGGGCGATCAAGCACCGGCTGCTGGAGCGCTACCAGAGCAAGCACAACCTGGAACTGTCCAGCCCGCGCATCGCCCAGCTGGACCTGGCCTACCACGACATCCGCCGCGGCCGGGGCATCTTCGACCTGCTGCAGCGCAAGGACCTGGTGCACCGGGTCACCGACGACGGCGAGATCGAGGCCGCCAAGGACACGCCACCCCAGTCCACCAGGGCCAAGCTGCGCGGTGACTTCATCGCCGCGGCCCAGGCCGCGGGCCGGGACTTCACCGTGGACTGGGTGCACCTGAAGCTGAACGACCAGGCCCAGCGCACGGTGCTGTGCAAGGACCCGTTCCGCGCGGTGGACGAGCGGGTGGAACGCCTGATCGCCTCGCTGTAACCGCACTGCCAGCCACTTCACCTGAGCCCGGAGCGCCAACCGCTCCGGGCTCAGGCTGTTCCGGGCTGCGCCTCGCCCGCCTCACGCCCTGCCTGCCCGCCTCGCACCGCCGCGCGTCCGGCCCCGTCCCCCTCCCGCGTGCGCAAATCAATTGCCCCTCGCGAACCGTAGGCTGTACGGTTCGCGGCATGATGATCACCACCCAGCGCGCGCGGCACCCCGACCGGGCGATTGTCATCGGCGGCGGCCAGTCCGGCCTGGCCGCCGCCTGCGCGCTGCGCACCCACGGCTTCCAGCCGGTGCTGCTGGAGGCCGGTCCGGAACCGGTCGGCTCCTGGCCGATGTACTACGACAGCCTGGTCCTGTTCAGCCCGGCGCGGCTGAACGCCCTGCCCGGCCTGCCCTTCCCCGGCGACCCCGGCCACTACCCCAGCCGCGACCAGGTGATCGACTACCTGCGCCGCTACGCCGAGGGCCTGGACTGCGAGATCCACCCCGGCCAGCGCGTCACCTCGGTGGTCTGCGACCGCGACGGCTTCGTGGTCAGCACCGCGGCCGGCGAGACCTGGCACGCCCCGGTGGTGGTCTCGGCCACCGGCAACTTCAGCACGCCGCACCGCCCTGACCTCGGCCTCGGCGAGTTCACCGGCCGGGTGCTGCACGCCAGCGAGTACCGGACCTCCGCGGAGTTCGCCGGTCAGCGGGTGGTCGTGGTCGGCGCGGGCAACTCCGGCGTGCAGATCGCGGTCGAACTGGCCGAGGTCGCCAGGGTCAGCCTGGTCAGCCGCCGTCCGGTGAAGATCACCGAGAGCAAGGACATGCAGGCGTTCTGGACGTTCATGAAGCACCTGGGCGGGCTACCGCTGGGCGCGGTCTTGGTCCGCTCCGGCCTGCTCGTCGGCCAGCAGGTGCTGGACAACATCGGCGGGTTCCGCGCCGCGCTGCGCCGGGGCAAACCCGACTCCCGCCCCATGTTCACCCGCGCCACCGCCACCAGCCTGCACTGGCCCGACGGCCGCGCGGAGCAGGTGGACACCGTCATCCTGGCCACCGGCTACCGCCCCAACCTGGAACACCTCCGCCCCCTCGGCGCGCTGGACCGCGCGGGCAACCCCCGCCACCGCCACGGCCTGTCCACCACCCACCCGGGCCTGGCCTACGTCGGCCTGCTCGGCCAGCGCGCCCTGTACTCGGCGGCCCTGGGCGGAGTCGGCTGGGACGCCTGCCACGTGGCGAAGACCCTGCGCCGCCGCATGCCCCGCCCTGCCCCGTCCTGCTGCGCCCACTGACAACTCATTCCGGAGCCCCGAACCGCGCCAGGTGATGCCACAGGTGCTTCACCACCTGCGGCTCACCTGCCCCCGAGGCCGCGGCCCGCCCCAGCACCGCCGGATCCAGCACCCCGTCCACCGCCAGCTCCACCCCCAGCGCGACCGCCTCCGGCGTCCGGTACCCCTCGGTCTCCCGCAGCCGCGCCACGGACAACCGGAACCCGGGATGCCACTCCACCGGACACGGCAGCGCCGAGGCCAGCTCCGCGACCTCGGTGTCCCGGAAACAGGCGTCCAGCACCAGCGCCTCCACATCGCGGTCCAGCAGCACCGGCCCGTGCACCTGCGCCTCGACGTAGTCATCCAGCGGATCCTGGGAGTCCGCCAGCGCCACCTCGATCAGCGACATCCGCTCGGCGGTGCCGAACCGCACCGGCTCGAACACACTGTCCGGATAGCAGAAGGTGGTGCGCTGCAACGACTCCGCGGACAGCCGGAAGTGCGCCGACCCGAACCGCGGCGCCGCCCCCACCACCCGCCGCCGGAAGTTCAACGCCCCGTACTTGGGCCGCTGCGCGGCAGGCACCGAGTCGTAGGCGGAGCCGAACATCCGGCTCTCCCACCGCCACCGGTCGCCACCGGGGTGCGCGGTCAGCCCGCCGTTGCTGGTCCCGGTCTCGAACTGGGACCGGTAGCACCCGTCCGCGCCCAGCATCGCCAGGATCGGCCGCCCCGCCACCACCCGGTCGGGGTGGAAGTTGAGGCTGACCCGCAGATCCCCGGCCATCGGCCTGCCCTCGGACCGAGCGGCGACGTGAGCGAGAGCCTGATCCTGTGCCGTCATGCCGTTGATTCTCGAACAGGCGCTTCGCTCCTCGTGACGGCCGGTCCGCGTGGCATCGTCGGTGGATCGCTCCTCGTGACGGCCGTCCGCGCCGCATCGCGGGTGGACCGTTTCCGCGCCACGGGTGGTCCACGCCGCGCGGCGGGCTGACGGTCGCGCCCGGGGGCTGTCAGGATGCCGGGTGTGATCGGCGCTTACCTGTGGGCTCAGCCCTATGCCCTGCCGGTGTTCGGCGGCCTGGCCGTGCTGTTCGCGGTGCTGGGCTGGCTGCTGGGACGGGCAGGGCGGGCCCGGTGGTGGGCGGTGCTCCTGCTCGGGGTGGCTGGGGCGCTGGTGGTGGCGACCACGCTGACGCCGGTGCGGGCCGGCACCGGATCGTTCGGCACCTGCCGGGTCGCGGTGCCGTCGCCGGAGGCGCTGCTGTCCACCGCGGGTGTGCTCAACCTGGCGCTGTTCGTCCCGGCCGGCCTGGCCGCGGTGGTGGTGTTCCGGCGGTTCTGGCTCACGCTGGTGCTGGGCCTGTCCGGAGTGGCCGCGGTGGGACTGGCGCAGGCACTGCTGCCGGTGCTGGGCCGGGCCTGTGACTCCGATGTGCTGCTGGTCAACCTCCTCGGCCTTGTGGTCGGCGCGGTGCTGGGCGGGGTCGCCACCGGATTCCGGCGATCCGGTGCGATCCGGTTCCGGCGAGCGCCGTGGGTGGTGGCGGCTGCCGGACTCGTCGTGGTGGCGGGGCTGGCCGTGGCGCTGGTGCGGCCCGTGGCCGACGAGCCGCTGCCGGAGGCCAACGGCACCAGCCGGGAGCAGGAGGACCTGCTGCGCGAGACCGCGCGCAAGTTCCTCGGCCCCGACGGCGGCTACCAGCTCCGCGAGGTCCGCCGCGCCGACGGCCAGACCCTGCTGATCGCCGCACTGGTCACCGGCACGACCAACCGCGGCCTGGTGCACCTGGACTGGCCGTCCGGCGAGGTCACCGCGGCCGAGTTCACCCCGTCGCTGACCCCGGCCACCGCGCCGATCGACGCGGCCGCGGCCAAGGACATCGCGATCCGGCGGGCACAGAGCTACTTCCCGTGGGCGCTCGGGGCCGAACTGCGAGTGGCCCCGGTCGCCGGCGGTGACTTCTCCGCGAGCTGGCGGCAGCGCAAGGACGGTGTGCTGTTGCCGTTGCGGGCGGACCTCCTCCTTGATCGGGACGGCGGGCTCGTGCAGTTCAGCACCGCGCGGGTGCCCCCGCCGGAGCTGTGCGCGGTGACGGTCGACCAGCCCAAGGCCGAGGCGGCCGCCATCGCCGCCCGGCCCGGCAGGCAGGTCGCCAGGGGCGAGCTGGTGGCCCGCCGGGTCGGGGACCGGTGGACGCCGCTGTGGGCGCTGGGCCTGGTCCCGGCTGGCGGCGGTCCGGAACAGGTGTTCGTGAACGCCTGCGACGCGCGGGTGGTGCCGGAGTCGGAAGTGCGGTGACCTCGGCCCCCGGCGCGGAACCGCTCGGCGAACTCGTCATCACCGCAGCGGACTTTGCCTGGCCGCACGGCTGGTAACCGCTGTCCGGCGCGGAGCCCGCTCAGAGCCCTTCGACGACCAGGACTGGGCCCAGCCCGCCGTCCGCGCCGCCGCCTCACGGTCCGTCCCTGGACTGGCCGCTGCGGATCAGCGCGGCCGCCGCCTGGGTGGCCCTGGTGGCCACCTCCTCCTCGGCCAGGCGGAAGCCGGTCAGGAAACCGCCGGTGTCCAGCGCTGCGAAGCCGTGGGCCAGGGCGATCAGCCGCTCCAGCAGTCGCAGGGCCGCCACCGGCTCGGTGTGCCCGGCCTGTCCGGCCAGGTCGAGCAGCAGGGTGATGAGCGCCCGCCCGGCCTTGCCGAGCTCGTGGTCATGCAGGGCGCGGGTGACCGTGGTGTCACCCGGCTACGTCGAGACCGAGATCGTGCACACGATCACCAACCTGCGGGTCCGGACCCAGATCGACGCCTCGCGCACCGAGTTCGCGCTGCCACCGGCGGCGATCGCCCGCGGCATCGCCTTCGCCATCGGGCAGCCGGCGAACGTGGACGTGGGCGACATCGTGGTCCACCCGACCGCCCAGTCCTGACCCCGCGACGAACCTCCGCCTGGCCAGCGTTTGGTCAGCGGTCGTCGATGCCGGTTGTGCAGGCAGGGAAGTGGCGCTTCGGGCGGGCCGGCCCGCCCCGGCCAGGTGTGGTCAGCGGTCGTTGATACCGGTCCTACGGGCAGGGAAGCGGCGCTTCGGGGTCGCGTTGGCCGTGCTGGTCGTGGGGCTCGCCGCATGCCTGCGCTCGGGTGGCTCCGACGCCGTTGGAGTGGAGCAGGGTTCGCGGTGCTGGCGTGGTTGTCCGCCGGGCGGGTTCGGTGGGGAACTTGTTGCGCCCGGGCGGGCTTGGGGTGGGACCCGGTGCCCTCGCGAGATTCGGGATCAAGGCGTGATTGCCGGTGCGCGTTTGCTCGCGAGGGTGGGGGAGCCGGGGGCGGGGCTTGGTCAGGGGCTGGGTGTGGTCAGGCGTTCAGGGTCTTGGCGTAGCGCTGGCGTAAGTCCTCGGTGCGGTCGGTGGGCCAGGGGCAGCGGATCTCGCCGAAAAGGGCGGCGAAGAACAGTTCCAGGTGGGTCTGCCAGGCGGCCAGGGTGACCGCGCGCAGGTCCGCCAGGTGGGCCGGGATGGTCTGGGTGACGGTCAGCAGGGAGCCGAATGGCTGCTCGGTCAGCTGCCAGCGCACCACACCGGCCGGTTCGTCCTCGTGCAGCCAGGTGTAGGTCAGGCCGTCGGGGGCGTCGAGCTCGGTGACGGTGCCCGCGGCCTGGTAGCCGTGGGTGGCGCGCAGCGGGGGAGCGGCGCCGAGGACGGCTGGGTCGTCCTTGGTCAGCTCGGCCCAGACCTTCTCTTTCGGGTGAACCAGGTCCCGTTGGGCCCGCAGCAGGAAGCCGTCAGCCACTGCCACGCACTCGCCAGTGGCGATCCCAAACTCCTCGACGTAGCGCTCGGCTCGGCGGAACCAGTCCTTCCTGGTGGACTCGACCTCGTGGCCTGCTAAAACCCCCTCCAGGACGTCCAGGCTGCCGTCCCAGCCCGCCGCGTGGCGCGCCGTGGCCAGCAGGTCGCCGGGGCCGCCGAGGGCGTGCGTGAAAGTCAGCAGGCAGCCCTCGTCCGCAGGCACCAGCTCGAACCGAAGAACGGTCGTGTCCTGCGAGTTTGCGTCTTTCCAGGAGAAGGCGAACACTCGGGGTGGATCGAACTCCAGGATCTCGCCACTGCCCGGCGGCGCCTCAGCGCCCGGGAAGACGAATGTGATGGGCGCGCCTATGCGTTGCTCGGTCTGGAGCTCCGCCGGAAACCAGTGCTTCAGGTGGGCCGGATCGGTCACCGCCCGCCACACCTTCTCCGGGGGATGGCGCAGCCGGCGCTCGAAGCGCAGGACAGGTCGCGCGTTGTCGTTCCGGTCCAGAGAGCCACTTGTAATTGCCATGGAACTCATATAACTTGTTGTTCATGAAGGCTGTCAAATCGAGGGCAGGGCACTCGCCCGATCGAGGAGCAGGGTTCGCTCCCTGGTGTTCTCCGTCAGCTCCGCCGCCCGCAGGAACTCCGTCCGCGCTTCCTCGTGGCGGCCCAGCTTGGTCAGGAGATCGGCTTTTACGCTCGGCAGCCGGTGGTAGTTCTTCAGTGCGGGCACCTCGCTGAGCTGCTCGACCAGCTCAAGGCCTGCCGCGGGCCCGAACGCCATGCCCAGCGCCACCGCGCGGTTCAGCTCCACCACCGGCGACGGGGTGAGCAGCGCCAGCGCCTGGTACTGCGCGGCGATGCGGACCCAGTCGGTCTCCTCGGCGGTGCGCGCCCGCGCGTGACAGGCGGCGATCGCGGCCTGCACGGTGTAGGGGCCGCGCGGATGGCCGAGCTGTTCCGCGCGTTCCAGCGCCGCCAGGCCGCGGCCGATCAGCAGCCGGTCCCAGCGCGAACGGTCCTGCTCCAGCAGCAGCACCGGCGTCCCGTCCGGCCCGGTCCTGGCCCGGGTGCGGGAGGCTTGGATCTCCATCAGCGCCACCAGGCCGTGCACCTCGGCCTCGGCCGGGACCAGTCCGGCGAGCACCCGGCCCAGCCGCAGCGCCTCCGCGCACAGCTCCGGGCGCAGCCAGTCCTCGCCCGCGGTCGCCGAATAGCCCTCGTTGAACACCAGGTAGATGACCTCCAGCACCGAGGACAGCCGGGCCGCGCGCTCGGCGCCCACCGGCGTTTCGAACGGCACCTTCGCCTCGGCCAGGGTCTTCTTCGCCCGCACGATCCGCTGCGCCACGGTCGGCTCGGGCACCAGGAAGGCCCGCGCGATCTCCTTGGTGGTCAGCCCGCCCAGCATGCGCAGGGTCAGTGCCACCCTGCCCTCGGTGGACAGGACGGGGTGGCAGGCGGTGAAGACCAGGCGCAGCAGGTCGTCCTGGATGTCCTCGTCGAGCGTGGCGGCCAGGTCGGGCTCGTGCGCGGTGGCCAGGGAACGACCGAGCTCGGCGAGCTTGCGCCGGTAGTTCTCGTTGCGGCGGATGAGGTCCACCGCGCGACGCCGGGCGGCGGCCATCAGCCAGGCGCCCGGGTTGCGCGGCACACCCTCCTCAGGCCACTGCTCCAGCGCGGCGACCAGCGCGTCCTGGGCCAGCTCCTCGGCAAGGCCGACATCCCGGACCAGCCGCGCGAGACCGGCCACCACCCGCGCGGACTCGATCCGCCACACCGCCTCGACCGCCCGATGGGCCTCGGTTGCCGTCACGAAGGGCCATCAGAGCAGGCCCTCCGCGACGAGGCAACCAGGGAGCCGGCCCGGCGGCCGCCGGGGTCACTTCCCGCGCTGCTGCTCCTCCACCTGCGCGCGCAGCTTCGCCTCGTGCTCCTTCAGCTCGGGGGACATGGCGTCGCCGAAGTCGTCCTCGGTGAACACCTGGCGGATCTCCAGCTCGCCGCTTTCCATCGGAGCCCGCTTGACCCACTCGATGATCTCCTCCCGGGAGCCGACCTCGAGCAGCCAGAAGCCCGCGAGCAGCTCCTTGGTCTCGGCGAACGGGCCGTCGATCACGGTGCGCTTGTCGCCGTCGAAGGCGATCCGGACACCGTTCGAGCTGGGGTGCAGGCCCTCGCCCGCGAGCAGCACGCCGGCCTTGACCAGTTCCTCGTTGTAGCGGCCCATCGCGGTCAGCTCCGCCTCGCTGGGCATGGCGCCAGCCTCGGTCTCCTCGCTGGCCTTGACCAGAACCATGAAACGCATCGTCGACTCCTTCGTCGTGATCATCGGGATCGTGGGGACCCCGTTCTACCGGTGCGTCGATCGGCGAGTGGGTACTTCGACACGACTGCCGGTCTTTTTTTGGCAAGATCGGTTCATGACCGATGTGGGTGCGGTGTTCGACGCGGGACGCGCGGAGTTCGTGGACTGGTCGCCGCTGCTGTGGGGCCCGATGGGCTCGGCGACAGCGGAGGCGGCCGGGCTCGAGCCAGGCGACCGGGTGCTCGACGTGTGCTGCGGGGCAGGCGCCTCCGCGCTGCCCGCGGCCGAACTGGTCGGCGAAGCGGGGCTGGTGCACGGGCTGGACCTGGCAGGCGAGCTGCTGGCCTACGCGCGCAAGGTGGCCGCCCGGCGCGGGCTCCGCCAGGCCGAGTTCTTCGAGGCCGACGCCACGGTCTGGGAGGCGCCGGACGGCGAGCCCTACGACGTGGTGCAGTGCGCCTACGGCGTGTTCTTCCTGCCCGAGATGGACGCCGCGGTGAGCAAGCTGATCACGCTGGTCCGGCCCGGCGGCAAGTTCGTGGTCACCACCTGGGCGGATGCCGCCACCGAGGGGTTCGGCTCCGAGCTGGTCGACGCGGTGCGGGTGTACAAACCGGAGCTGCCGATCAACTCGCCGGTCAACCTGGCCGCCCAGCGCATCAACACCGAGGAGAAGCTGGCCGGCTGGCTGGCCGGGCTCGGGCTCTCGGAGGTCGCGGTGCGCAAGGTGGACCTGCGCATCCCGATCGACGAGCAGCTGGCGTGGAGCTTCGTGCTCGGCACCGGCATGCGGGCCCGGCTGGCCGGGCTGACCGAACGGCAGGTGGAGGCGGTCCGCGCGGACTTCCTGCACCGGCTGGCCGCGGCCGGCATCAACGACCTCGGCGCGGACTCGCTGATCGGCGTCGGCACCCGCTGACCTGCTCACCAGCCGGTCCTTGACCGGGCACGTACCACACAGAGGGGAGCAACAAGGCCCGTTCGGCCCAGCGCGCTGGCGCGGACCCGTAAGCTGCTTCGGTGTCCGTTGCCCGCGCCGAACGCCTGGTGAACCTGGTCCTCTGCCTGCTGTCGACCCGGCAGTACCTGACCGCCGACCGGATCCGGTCGATCGTGCCCGGGTACACCGACGCGGCCAACCAGGAAGCCTTCTTCCGCATGTTCGAGCGGGACAAGGCCGAACTGCGCGACCTGGGCGTGCCGCTGGAGACCGGCAGGCACTCGGCGTTCGACCCCGAGGGCTACCGGATCGCCCGGCGCGACTACGAGCTGGGCGAGATCGACCTGGAGCCGGACGAGGCCGCGGCGGTGGCGCTGGCGGTGCGGCTCTGGGAGTCGCCGGAGCTGACCGGCGCCGCGCACGGCGCGCTGGTGAAGCTGCGCGCGGCCGGGGTCGATGTGGACCAGGCGGCGCCGTCGATCGTGGAGCCCAAGGTGCGGGCCAACGAGCCCGCGTTCGGGCCGCTGCTGGCCGCGGTGCACGCCGGGAAGGTGGTCGGCTTCGACTACCGCAAGCAGAGCGCGCCCGAACCGGAGCGGCGGACCGTCGAGCCGTGGGGCGTGGTGTCCTGGCGCGGGCGCTGGTACCTGGTCGGGCAGGACCGTGACCGCGGCGCGCCGCGCTGCTTCCGGCTGTCCAGGGTGGTCGGCATCCCCAAGGCCACCGGGCGGGACGGGGCGGTGCGTCGGCCGGAGGGCGTCGACCTGCTGCACTTCGTCGCCGGTGACCAGGACAACGCGCCGCAGTCGGCCCCGGCCAGGGTCTGGGTGGCGCTGGAGCGGGCGCACGGGTTGCGGCGGCGGGCCAAGGCGGTGGAGGCGATGGAGCTGGACGGCGAAGCCGGCGAGGTGATGGAGATCGACCTGGTGTACCCGAACTCGGCGGCCAGCTGGATCGCCGGGTACGGGCCGGACGTGGTGGTGCTGGAACCGGAGTCGCTGCGCACGCACGTGCACCAGCTGCTCGCGGGTGCGGCGGGTGCGGCCCGATGACCGCCTCCTCCTCCACCGAGCGGCTGCCCAGGCTGCTGTCCCTGGTGCCCTACTTCCTGGCCCGGCCGGGAGTGCTGATCTCCGAGGCCGCCGCCGACTTCGGGGTCACCGCGCAGCAGCTGCGCAAGGACCTGGAGCTGCTGTGGATGTGCGGGCTGCCCGGGTACGGGCCGGGTGACCTGATCGACCTGTCCTTCGACGGGGACACCGTCACGGTCACCTACGACGCGGGCATGAACCGGCCGCTGCGGCTGACCGCCGAGGAGGCGACCGCGCTGCTGGTGGCGCTGCGCGCGCTGGCCGACACCCCGGGCGTCGCCGACACCGACGCGGTGCGCCGCACCCTGGCCAAGATCGAGTCCGCGGTGGGCCAGGCCCAGCCCGCCGGTGTGGTGGTCGGCCTGGCCGGGCGGGAGAGCCGGGCGACCGCCGAGGTCCGCGAGCCGTTGCAGCGGGCGCTGCAGGACCGGCGCGCGGTGCGGCTGCGCTACTACACGATCTCCCGGGACGAGATCAGCGACCGGGTGGTGGACCCGATGCGCCTGCTGCTGGTCGACGGCCGCAGCTACCTGGAGGCCTGGTGCCGCCGGGCCGAGGGCGTGCGGCTGTTCCGGCTGGACCGCATCGACGAGGTGGACGTCCTGGCCGAGCCCGCCACGCCCCCGCCGCACGCCGAGCCCACCGACGTCTCCGAGGGCCTGTACCGCCCGGAGCCGGACCAGCACGTGGCGATGCTGGTGCTGGAGCCGGACGCGCGGTGGGTGGCCGAGTACTACCCGGTGGACGAGGTGACCGAGCTGGGTGACGGCCGGGCCAGGGTGCTGATGCGTTACACCGACGAGTCCTGGATGGTCCGGCTGATGCTCGGGCTGGGGCGGGACGTGCACGTGGAGCGGCCGGAGGAGCTGGCCGGGCAGATCAGGGAGCGGGCGCGGCAGGCGCTGCGCCGCGCGAGCCTGGCACCGGTGGACTGAGCCGGGCGTCGCGGCTGGGCGGCCGGGACCGGACAGTCGCCGCTGGGCGGTCGCGACGGTAACCGCCGCCGCTGGGCCGTCGCGGCTGGGCGGTTGGGACTGGAGGGTCGCCGCTGGAGTGCCGCCGCTGGCTCGTCGCGGCTGAGCGGTCGGCATTGGACCGCCGTGGTTGGACCGTTGCCGCCGACCGTTACGACGGGGCCGCTGCCGCCGGAACGGCCGGGGCTGGCGGCTGCCACGGGTGGCGTTGGCTGGGCGGCGACCGGAGTGGCGGCGGTGGGCAAGCGGCTTGGCCGGGGCGCGGCGGGCGAGCGGCTTCGGGGCTGGTGGCTTGCCGTGGTGTTGCTGGCGGGGCATACTCTGGCACCGGTATTCAAGTTTGAGCAATGGGGGCAGAGTGGACGTCAGGATCCAGGTGGGTATCGACCTGCACGTCGCG
The DNA here is from genome assembly GCF_030064675.1 of Crossiella sp. CA-258035. Lineage (GTDB taxonomy): Bacteria > Actinomycetota > Actinomycetes > Mycobacteriales > Pseudonocardiaceae > Crossiella. The sequence goes on along the minus strand of NZ_CP116413.1, from coordinate 6,065,244 downwards.
GGCGAGCTGCGCACCCCGGCCGGGCCGGCCGACACCGTGCACGTGGCGGTGCCCGGCGGCTACTACGGCCGTGGCTACTGGCAGGTGCGCGCCAACGGTCCGTCCTATGTGGACACCATGGTGGGCGCGGGGCACGCGGTGCTGACCGTGGACCGGCTCGGGACCGGGGACAGCAGCAGGCCGCCGAGCGCCGATCTGCTGGGCACGGCGCACGCCGACTCGATGCACCACGTGGTCCAGGCGTTGCGGGCGGGCGAGGTGGACGGGGTTCCCTACCGCCGGGTGGTCTTCGTGAGCCACTCGTTCAGCATCGCGCTGGCCCTCAGCCCCGCCCTGCGCCATCCGGGTGACGTGGACGGCATCATCCTCACCGGCGGCACCAACCAGCCCAACGAGAAGGTCTACGCCGGGATCGAAGCGCACTTCCACCCGGCGAACCAGGACCCTCGTTTCGCCGGACGGGGGCTGGACGACGGGTACATGACCAGCATCCCTGGCGCCAGGGCCGGTCTGTTCCTGCACCCGGCGACCGTGGACGAGCAGCTGGTCGCGCTGGACGAGCAGCTGACCGAGCCGGATGTCATCCCCGGCTACGACACCTTCCCCGGGGTGGCGGAGTACCCGGGGATCACCGTGCCGGTGCTGCTGGTGGTGGGCGACCGGGACGTGCTGTTCACCGGGGAGGGGGCCAGCGACTGCACCAGCGCGGCGACGCTGCTGGCGGGGGAGCGGCCGCTGTACGGGGACGGGGTGGCGCTGGAGGCGTTCGTGGTGCCGGAGACCGGGCACTCGCTGAACCTGCACCGGACCGCCTCTCAGTGGTACGACGTCGCGAGGGACTGGGCGCTGCGGCTGTGACGCCGCGACTACCGGCGGTGCGGATTCCGGGTGCTGTTCAAGGATGGGTAAGACGATCGTTCTGAACCGTTCATCCCTCGGGAAACGGGTGATCGGATCCGTCGGGCGGGTCTCGTCACGGTCGGTGCGGCCAGCTACGGTGTGCTGGTGCAGTACCTGTCCCTCATGTTGCCGGTCCTCGCCGGACTGGTCGTCCTGGTGATCGTTCTGGTCCGGGTGTTCGGTGCGGTCAAGCGCACCGGGCGGGCCCAGGCCAGGTTCCAGGGCACGGTCAGGGACCGCACCGGACTGCTGCGTGCCCGCTCCGCCGCGTTGCGCGTGGCGATCATGGAGCGACGCGCTTCGACCAAGGACGACATGCCTGCCCCGCGTACCATCGGGTAGCGGGGGAGACAGGAGGAACGACCGTGCCTATCGGAGTACCTGAGCTGCTGATCATCGCTGTGGTGGTCGTGCTGCTGTTCGGCGCCAAGAAGATGCCTGACATGGCTCGTGCGGTCGGCCGCTCCATGCGCATCTTCAAGGCCGAGACCAAGACCATGCGCGAGGAGGACGGGCAGGCCGAGCAGGCTGCCGCGCCCGCCCCGCAGCCGCCGGTCCAGCAGCAGCCCGCCGCGCAGCAGCCCTACACCGCCGCGCCGCAGCCGCTGCCGCCGACCCAGCCGGTCGTCCAGCAGCCCGCGCCGCAGGTCGCGCCGCCGCTGGAGCAGACCCAGGGTCGCGCTGACAACCGCTGAGCGCGGAGTAAGAGGAGACAGACTCGGTGGGGAGCGGAGAGCTCCGCCGCCGTAAAGGGCTCGGCAAGCTGTTCGGCGGCCGTCGGAAGAAGAACCCCGACGGCACGATGACGCTCATCGAGCACCTTTACGAGCTGCGGCACCGGTTGGGCGTCTCGGTGCTGGCCCTGGTGGCCGGGGCCGTGATCGCGTTCCTGTGGTGGGTGTACACGGTCGGCCCGATCCCGACGCTGGGCTCGATCGTGCTGGACCCCTACTGCGCCATCCCGGACAAGGTCTCGCTGAACGCGGGCAAGTGCCAGCTGTTGCAGACCCAGCCGTTCGAGGCGTTCATGGTCCGCCTCAAGGTCTCGCTGGCCGTGGGCGCGGTGCTGGCCGCCCCGATCTGGCTCTACCAGCTGTGGGCGTTCATCACGCCGGGGCTGTACCACAAGGAGAAGAAGTACGCCGGCGCCTTCGTCAGCTGCGCCTCGGTGCTGTTCATGCTCGGCGCGGTGCTGGCCTTCTTCATCATCCCGAAGGCGTTGATCGCGCTGGTCGGCTTCGGTGGCGAGGAGTTCGCCACCGCGCTGGCCGGTAGCAACTACATCAACTTCGTGCTCGCCCTGTTGATCATCTTCGGGGTCAGCTTCGAGCTGCCGCTGCTGGTCGTGATGCTCAACTTCGCCGGCGTGCTCACCTACGACAAGCTCCGGCGCAGCCGCCGCGGCGCGATCTTCGGCCTGTTCGTCTTCGCCGCGATCGCCACCCCTGGCACCGACCCGTTCTCCATGCTCGCCCTGGCCCTCGCGCTGTCCCTGCTGCACGAGTTCTCCATCCAGATCGCCCGGTTCCGGGACAAGCGGGCCGCGCGCAAGCGGGCCGCCGAGGGCTGGGACACCTGGAACGACGACGAGGCCTCGCCGATCGCGGACGGCACCGCGCCGGTGGAGCAGATCGAGCCGGTGCGGGCCACCCCGTCGCCGGTGGTCGACAAGCCCAGGGTCCGCTACGACGACGACGCCACGTGACGCGGCTCGCGCTGCTGGTCAGCCCGGCCTCCGGGGCCTGGTCGGCGGCGCGGGTCGCCGGATCCGTGGCCGCCGCGCTCCGGCCGGCGGTGACCGAGCTGGTGCCGCTGGTCGCCGGTAGCGGTGAGCACCTGGCCGAGCTGGCCCGCGCCGCGGTCGCCGCCGGGGTGGACGTGCTCGCGGTGCTCGGCGGGGACGGGGCCGCGCACGCCGCGGTGCAGGCCTGCGCGGGCAGCGGCACCGCGCTCGCGGTGATCCCGGCGGGCACCGGCAACGATCTGGCCGCCGCGGTCGGGCTGCCGCGCGGCTCGCGGGAAGCCGCCGCCGCGGTGGCCGAGGCCCTGCGTGGCGGGTCGCGGCGCACGCTGGACCTGGGGCGGATCGCCGGGGGCGGCTACTTCGCCACCGTGCTGTGCGCCGGGTTCGACGCCGCGGTCAACGAGCGCACCAACCGGATGCGCTGGCCACGCGGCCCGCGCCGCTACGACCTGGCCATCCTGGCCGAGCTGGCCGGCCTGCGACCGCGGCAGCTGCTGCTGGAGACCACGGCGGGCCGGGTGGAGGTGGAGGCCACGCTGGTCGCGCTGGGCAACACCACCAGCTACGGCGGCGGCATCCCGATCTGCCCGGACGCCGACCCCGCCGACGGCGAGCTGGACGTGACCGTGGTCGGCGCGGCCAGTCGCCGCCTGCTGCTGCGCATCCTGCCCACCCTGCGCACCGGGCGGCACGTGGACCACCCGGTGGTCCGCACGTTCCGGGCGCGGAAGGTCCAGCTCAGCGGCGACAACGGCTGGGTGGCCTACGCCGACGGCGAGCGCCAGGCCCGGCTGCCGGTGACCGTGCGCGCGGTGCCGGGGGCGCTGACCGTGGTGGCCGGCGCCGGTCGTTAGCGCGCTGACAGGCCGTTGCCCTAGATTTCGCCAGGTGACCCAGCCAGCAGCGCAGGCCGCCCCACCCGGCATCGTCACCGTGGCCGCCGTGCTCTTCGCCGTGCCCGCGGTGGTCTCGCTGGGCGTGGCGCTGCTGACCCTGGCGATCTCGGACAACCGCCTGCTGTACTCCCTGGTCGCGCTGGTCGCCATCCTGCTCGCGGGTCTGCTGCTGCTGTGGCTGACCAGGGCGTTCCACCGGGGGCGGAACTGGGCCAGGGTCGTGATCACGGTCTACACGGTGCTGTTCGTGCTCTACCGCCTGACGCACCTGCTGCGCGGGCTCCCGGTCCCTGCCAGCGACCTGCTCCCGGAGCTCGGGCTGCTGGCGATCGCCACGCTGCCGGTCGTACTCGCCTGGCGTCCGGAGGCCAACCGGTACTTCGCGCGGTGACTGTCGGGGACGTGTGAAAGTCTGAACAGGTGGCAGCAAGCCCTTCCTCCGACTCAGGCAGGTCTCCCTCGGAGGCCTTCGCCGCAGCCCGCATCCGGTCCGCCTATCCGAAGCTGACCGACTTCATCGCGGGACTGTCCTTCGAACTGGACCCCTTCCAGCGCCGCTCCTGCGAGGCGCTGGAGGACGGACACGGCGTGCTCGTGTGCGCGCCCACCGGCGCGGGCAAGACCATCGTCGGCGAGTTCGCCGTGCACCTGGCCCTGGCCGAGGGCAAGAAGTGCTTCTACACCACGCCGATCAAGGCGTTGTCCAACCAGAAGCACGCCGACCTGGCCGCCAGGTACGGGCCCAAGCAGGTCGGGCTGCTCACCGGGGACACCTCGATCAACGGCGACGCGCCGGTGGTGATCATGACCACCGAGGTGCTCCGCAACATGATCTACGCGGGCTCCAGGGCGCTGGACAACCTCGGCTACGTGGTCATGGACGAGGTGCACTACCTGGCCGACCGCTTCCGCGGCGCGGTCTGGGAAGAGGTCATCCTGCACCTGCCCGAGCAGGTGCGCATCACCGGCCTGTCGGCCACCGTCAGCAACGCCGAGGAGTTCGGCGAATGGCTGGTCGAGGTGCGCGGGGACACCACCGTGGTGGTGGACGAGCACCGGCCGGTGCCGCTGTGGCAGCACATGCAGGTCGGCAACAGGCTGATGGACCTCTTCGCCGAGGACTCCCGCGAGGGCCACATCCGGATCAACCCCGAGCTCAACCGGCACACCCAGGAGATGGAGCGGCGGCACCTGCCCTGGGGCAGGCCGCGGCAGGACCGGCGCGGCGGGCCCGGGCCCAGGACCGGCACGTTCCGGCCGCCCTCGCGCAACGACGTGATCCGCCAGCTCGACTCCCAGGGCCTGCTGCCCGCGATCGTGTTCATCTTCAGCCGCAACGGCTGCGACGCGGCGATGAACCAGTGCGTGCGCTCCGGCCTGCGGCTGACCACCGAGGCCGAGGTGGCCGAGATCAGGGCGATCATCGCGGCCAAGACCGGCGGCCTGCCCGAGCACGACCTGGCCGTGCTGGGCTTCTGGGAATGGCGTGAGGCGCTGGAACGCGGCATCGCCAGCCACCACGCCGGGCTGCTGCCGGCGTTCAAGGAGACCGTGGAGGAGCTGTTCGTCCGCGGCCTGGTCCGGGTCGTCTTCGCCACCGAGACCCTGGCGCTGGGCATCAACATGCCCGCGCGGACCGTGGTGCTGGAGAAGCTGGTCAAGTACAACGGCGAGGCGCACGTCGACCTCACCCCCGGCGAGTACACCCAGCTCACCGGGCGGGCCGGGCGGCGCGGCATCGACATCGAGGGCCACGCCGTGGTGGTCTGGCAGCCCGGCATGGACCCGCGGCAGGTCGGCGGCCTGGCCTCCACCCGCACCTATCCGCTGCGCTCCTCGTTCAAGCCCGGCTACAACATGGCGGTCAACCTGGTGCAGCGGGTCGGCGCGGCGGCCGCCCGCGAGCTGCTGGAGCAGTCCTTCGCCCAGTTCCAGGCCGACCGCTCGGTGGTCGGGCTGGCCAGGCGGATCGAGCGGAACAAGGAAGGCCTGGCCGGGTACGCGGAGTCGATGACCTGCCACCTCGGCGACTTCAGCGACTACGCCAACCTGCGCAAGCGCATCTCCGAGCGGGAGAAGACCCTGGCCCGGCAGAGCAGCACGGTGCGCCGCTCGGAGGCGGCGGCCTCGCTGGAGAAGCTGCGCAAGGGCGATGTCATCGAGGTGCCCTCCGGCAGGCGCAGCGGGCTGGCCCTGGTGATCGACCCCGGCCTGGACCCCAACGGGGACCCCAGGCCGCTGGTGGTCACCGAGGACCGCTGGGCCGGGCGGCTGTCTGTGCACGACTTCCCGTCGGTGGTCGAGTCGCTGGGCTGGGTACGGCTGCCCAAGCAGGTCGACGTGCGCTCCCCGCGCAGCCGCCGGGACCTGGCCGCGACCCTGCGCAACACCGGCATCCAGCCGCCCGGCCGTGGCCGGCGCCGCTCCTCCGGTGGCGCGGTGGAGGACGCCGAGCTGGCCACCCTGCGCCGGGCGCTGCGCGCGCACCCCTGCCACGCCTGCGAGGACCGGGAGCAGCACGCCCGCTGGGGCGAGCGCTTCCACCGGTTGCAGGGCGAGACCGAGAAGCTGGAACGCCAGGTCGCGGCCACCACGCACTCACTGGCCCGCGCCTTCGACCGGATCCGCGCGCTGCTGCGGGAACGCGGCTACCTGCGGGCGCCGCGCACCGAGGACGAGGTCGGCGAGATCGTCACCGAGCACGGGCGGCGGCTGACCCGGCTCTACAGCGAGTCCGACCTGCTGGCCGCGGAGTGCCTGCGCACCGGCGCCTGGCGGCACCTGGACCCGGCCGAGCTGGCCGCGGTGGTCTCCGCGCTGGTCTTCGAGTCCCGCCGGGACGCGCCGACCCAGCCCCGGCTGCCCGGCGGCGGGGTGGCCGAGGCGCTGGACAACACCATGCGCATCTGGGCCGAGCTGGAGGACGACGAGCGCCGCCACCGCCTGGACCGCACCAGGGAGCCCGACGCCGGGTTCGCCTGGCCGGTCTACCGGTGGGCGCGCGGGGAATCACTGGAGAAGGTGCTCAGCGCGGCCGAGGCCAACGGGCAGGAGCTCTCCGCCGGTGACTTCGTGCGCTGGTGCCGTCAGGTGGTGGACCTGTTGGAGCAGCTCAGGGACGTGCTGGGCGGGGAGGATCCGATCGGCGCCACCGCGATCAAGGCCGCCGCGTCCATCCGCCGTGGCGTGGTGGCGATGGTGACCTGATGGCAACTTGGTCGGTCGGCCGGGTACACCCGGTCCGGCTGTGGTTTGATCGCCCGCAGCGCGTGCGGAACGGCCGCGCCAACCACGAACTCGGAGGCGCAGGATGACCAGCCCGTATGGCCCGCCCGGGGAGAACAACCCGCAGCAGTGGGGCCAGCAGCCGTACGGCTCGGGTCCTGGCCAGGGCACCCCCTCCGGTGGTTTCCCGGCCGAGGGCCAGCAGCCCGGCCAGCCGGGGTACGGCCAGCAGCCCGGGTACCCGCAGCAGCCGCAGCCGGGCCAGTACGGCCAGCAGCCCGGCTACGGGCAGCAGCCCGGACAGTACGGTCAGCCCGACCCGAACCAGCCGCAGCCCGGACAGTACGGTCAGCAGCCCGGTCAGCCCCAGCCCGGTCAGTACGGGCAGCCGCAGCCCGGTCAGCCGACCGGTCCCTATGGCCAGCCGCAGCAAGGGTTCCCCGGTCAGCCGGGCCAGCCCGGTCAGTACGGCCAGCCCGGCTACGGCGAGCAGCCCGGCTACGGTCAGCCGCCGAGCGGCCCGAAGAAGAAGTCCGCGCTGCCGCTGATCCTCGGCGGCCTCGCGGTGCTGCTGGTGGCCGCGGTCGCGGTGCTCGGCTTCGTCTGGCCCGGCTGGTTCCTGAAGAAGGTCTTCGACGAGAACGCCGTGCAGGAGGGCGTGAAGAAGATCCTCACCGAGAAGTACAACGTGCAGAAGGTGGAGGGCGCCACCTGCCCCTCCGGCCAGGCCGTCACCCAGGGCTCGACCTTCGACTGCAAGGTCAAGATCGACGGCAAGGAGAAGACCGTGACCATCACGGTCAAGAACAGCGACGCGATCTACGAGGTCAGCCTGCCCAAGTAGGCGAGGGTGTCCTGAGTGGGCGGTGCGCCGACCCCGAGCCCGCCCGGCGTGCGGGGTCGGCGCGCGGGCCAGGTGGCAGCCCTGACCCGGCCCCACCGGAGGCGGCCACTGGGGAACCGTCCGGCGAGTAGGTGCGGACCAGCGCGACGGCGGCCCCCAGGAACGCCTCCGCGCCGGTCCACGCGGTCGGGGCTCCCTCCCCAGTAGCGTGCCGCCCGCGTGTCAGCAATCCTGGCCGAATCCGGACCCGGCGTCGTTGACTGCCAACGCACCGGCCTTGACCGTGCGGGCACAACGGACTACTCCGTCCGGCTCGGCGAACCGGCCTGGACGAGCCTGCGGTACTCCCCGGGTGGCAGGCCGAAGGCGGTCCGGAAGGCGCGGGTGAAGTGCGCGGCGTCGGTGAAGCCCCAGCGGTGGGCCACCGCGTGCACCGGCCGCTCGCGCAGCAGCGGGTCGCCCAGGTCGCGGCGGCAGCGTTCCAGCCGCTGGTCCCGGATCCAGGCCGCCACGGTGTGACCTTCCTGCTGGAAGAGCCGGTGCAGGTAGCGCACGGAGATGTGGTGCGCGGCCGCGATCGTGGCCGGGTCCAGCGCGGGATCGGCCAGGTTGGTGCGGATGAACGCGCACACCGCGGCGAACAGCGCCGCCGGGTGGGCTTCCGGCGCGCTCGGCGTGCCCCGCACCCGCGCGCTGAGCACGTTGAGCAGGTCCAGGGTGGCCCCGGCCAGCCGGTCCGCCTCGGCGGCCCGGCCTGCGGGCAGCCCGCCCAGCTCCCGCAGGCAGCCTGCGACCAGGGCGCCGATGCCGCGGTCGGCCGGGATCCGGGTCGAGGTCAGCGACTCCAGGCCGGTGAGCCCCAGCTTGCGCGGGAACTGCAGGAACAGCGAGGTCGACGCGCTCACCTCGCCGGTGAACGGGGCGGAGGTGTGGTGCAGCAGCAGGTCACCCGCGCTGAACTCGTCGGCGCGGCCGTCCTGGCTGAACCGGCAGACGCCCTCGGCGAGCAGGATCAGGTGCCAGCGTTCCGGGTCGGAGTACCGGATCTGGGCCCGGGTGCGGGCCAGGTGCACCGGTTGCAGGTCCTCGGCGGTCATCACCAGGCTGCCCAGGTTCAGCACCCGGCTGGTGCTGTGGAACTCGGCGGTCTCCGGCACGCGGATCGTGGTCGCGCCCAAGCCCTTCTCGGCGAGGCGGCACCAGTGCGGGAGCCGGTCCTCGGCAGGCAGTTCGGCCGTGCGCAGCCAGGTCTCGATCATCGCGGCCCGCCTAGGCCAGCACGCTGCGCGGGCGCTGCCTGGGCAGTTGCGCGAGCTTGCGGTACTCCCCGGGCGGCAGGCCGAAGGCGGCGCGGAAGACGCGGGTGAAGTGCGCGGCGTCGGTGAAGCCCCAGCGGTGGGCCACCGCGCGCACCGTGCGCTCCCGGAGCAAGGGGTTGCCGAGGTCGCGGCGGCAGCGTTCCAGGCGCTGGTCCCGGATCCAGCCTGCCACGGTCTGGCCTTCCTGTTGGAAGAGCCGGTGCAGGTAGCGCACGGAGATGTGGTGCGCGGCGGCGATCATGGCCGGGTCCAGGCCGGGGTCGGCCAGGTGCCGCTGGGCGAAGGCGCGCACCTGGCCGAGCAGGGCGGCCGGGGTGGTGGTGGCCGGTCGTTCGGTGCCGAGCTCGCGGTGGCAGAGCGCGGCCAGCAGGTCCAGGGTGATCCCGGCCAGCCGGGCCGCCTCCTCGGCGCGGTCGCCGGGCAGCGCGACCAGCTCCCGCAGGCTGCCCGCCACCAGCGCGCCCAGGCCGCCGCGCGCGGACAGCGTGGTCGCGATGAGGCCGGTGGCCACCGGCGGCAGCAGGGTGCGCGGGAAGTGCAGGATGCTGGAGCGGCCGTGGTTCACCGCGGCGGTCACCGAGGGCGCGGAGGAGGGGTAGATGATCAGGTTGCCCGGGGTGACCTCGGTCTGCCGCTCGTCCTGCTCGTACCGGACCACGCCCTCCTCCAGCAGGGTGAGGAAGCAGCGCTCCTCGTCGTGCCTGCGCACGTGCGCCGGGGTGCGCACGATGGAGAACGCCGACTTGGTGTCGGTGACCACGCCCATCGCGCCCAGGCTGAGGGCCCGGCCCTCGGCGTGGAAGTCGCCCGGCCCCGGGTTGTCGATGCGGGCCGCGCCGCACAGGCTGCTGGCCAGCGCGTGCCAGTAGTCGAAGCGTTCGGCCGCGGGCACGTCCGCGGTCCGGAACCAGGTCTCGATCATGCTTGCCCGCCCCCGGCTTGTTCGAGCTTGCGGTACTCCCCGGGGGGCAGGCCGAAGGCGGTGCGGAAGGCGCGGGTGAAGTGGGCGCTGTCGGTGAAACCCCAGCGGCGGGCCACCGCGTGCGCCGGCCGTTCGCGCAGCAGCGGGTCGGCGAGGTCGCGGCGGCAGCGTTCCAGGCGCTGGTCCCGGATCCAGCCCGCCACGGTCTGGCCTTCCTGCTGGAACAACCGGTGCAGGTAGCGCACGGAGATGTGGTGCGCGGCCGCGATCATCGCCGGGTCCAGCTCCGGATCGGCCAGGTTCTGCTGCGTGAAGGCGCGCACTTGCCCGAGCAGCGCCGCCGGGGTGGTGGTGGCCGGGCGTTCGGTGCCCAGTTCCCGGTGGCAGAGCGCGGCCAGCAGGTCCAGGGTGATCCCGGCCAGCCGGAGCGCCTCCTCATCGCGGTCGCCGCTGAGCACGGCCAGTTCGCGCAGGACGCCCGCGACCAGCGCGCCGAGCCCGCCGCCCGCGGGAAGGCAGACCCCCAGCAGCTCGCCGGCCACCGGTGGCAGCAGGGCGCGCGGGAAGTGCAGCATGATCGACCGGCCCACCGTGCCACCGTGGGTGACCGACGGGGTCCTGGTGTGGTGCACGATCAGGTCGCCAGGGCTGCGCACCCCGGACCGGCCGTCCTGTTCGAAGCCGACCGAGCCCTCCTCGAGCAGGATCAGGTAGCAGCGGTCCGGGTCCTCGCGGCGCACGTGCGCGGTGGTGCGCACCAGGGAGAACGGCGACTGGTGCTCCAGCACCACGCCGAGCTCGCCCATGCCCAGGGCCCGGACCTCGGAGTGGAAGTCTCCGGGGTCCAGCGGTTCGATGGCGGCCTCGCCGCACAGGCGGGCGGTCAGCTCCCGCCAGTAGTCGCATCGTTCGGCCGCGGGCACGTCCGCGGTCCGGAACCAGGTCTCGATCATGCTTCCCCACCCCGAGCTTGTTCGAAACGACCGTTGAGGAAAGCATGCACAAATCCGCGCGGGGGAGTGAATGGCAGTGTCCTGCCGGTTAAACCATTCGTCAGACCGAGACGGGCGGGGCACGATCTGCTGGTGACCGATCACGAGGTACAGGTGCTGGCTGAGGTGCGGGCCGCGCACACGCTCTTCCGCGCCGCCATGCACCACCCGCCGGCTTCGGACGAGCAGTGGGAGCACTCCCAGCGCGCCTACGTGCCCGGCCGCACGCTGGGGGTGCGCAGCGGTGATCTGCTGGTGGGCACCACCACCTCGTTCCCGGCGCCGCTGACCGTGCCCGGCCGGACCGGGGTGCCGCACGCCGGGGTCACCAGGGTCGGGGTGCGCGCCGACCACACCCGGCGCGGGGTGGTCACCGAGCTGATGCGCAGCCAGCTGCTTGACCTGGCCGAACGCGGTGAGGTGCTGGCCAGCCTGCGGGCCAGCGAGGCCGCCATCTACGGGCGGTTCGGCTACGGCGTGGCCAGCAGGGGCCGAGACCTGGCGGTGCGCACCGGGCGGGCGAAGCTGCACCCCGGCGCGCCGGTCACCGGCGAGGTGCGGCTGCTCGCGCCGGAGGAGCTGGAGACGCTGCTGCCCTCGGTCTACCACGGGCTGGACCGCTCCCGGCCCGGCTGGCAGGAGCGGTCCGCGCACTACTGGTCGCTGGCGCTGGCCCGGCACCGCGGCGGCGATGAGTACCTCCTCGGCGCGGTGCACACCGGACCGGCCGGACCGGACGGTTATGTGGTGTACACGACCGGCCGCAACGAGCGGGGCCGGTACCTGGAGATCAGGGACCTGCACGCGGACAACCCCGGCGCGCAGGCCGGGCTGTGGCGGTTCCTGCTCGGCGTGGACCTGGCGGTGGAGGTGGTCACCGACGACCCGCTGGCCATGGACCTGCCCCTGGAGGCGCTGCTGACCGACCGGGACGCGGTGCGCACCACCGGCGTCACCGACGAGATCTGGCTGCGGCTGGTCGACGTGCCCGCCGCGCTGGCGGCGCGGACCTACGGCGCGGCCGAGCCGGTGGTGCTCTCGGTGCGGGACCGGTTCCTGCCCGGCAACACCGGCCACTACCTCATCAGCCCGGACGGGGTGGCCCGGACCGAGGCGGCGGCGCAGCTGGAGCTCGACGCCGAGGTGCTCGCGATGATCTACCTCGGCGACAGCAGGCCGAGCCAGCTGGCCGCGGCCGGACGGATCACCGTGACCTCGCCGGAGGCCCTCGCCGAGGCCGACCGGTTGTTCGCCAGTGATCGCGTGCCGTGGTCCGGGACCTTCTTCTGAGGTGTCTCGCTGGGCCGGGTGAGATCGGGATACTGTGGCTGAATGGGGTTGTTCGGTTGGGGGAAGAGGTCGGCCGCGCGTAAGGAAGCGGCCCAGCCAAGACCGCTGATGGTCCAGGACCGCGCCTACCACGACCCGGTGCTGGACGCCGCGGTCGCGGAGCTGGGCGAGGGCAGCCTGCAGGCCGGGCTGACCGTGCTGGCCGAATGCCGCGAGGACCCCGAGACCCGCACCCTGCGCGCCGCGGTGCTGGGCAAGACCGTGATCGGCCACAGCGACGAGCTGACCGCCATCGCCGAACAGGCCGAGGACCCCGACCTGTGGCTGCTGGTCGGCGAGGCCCGGATCCAGGAGGCCTGGGCCATCCGCGGCTCCGGCAGCGGCTCCACCGTCGGCGCCGACCGCGCCAAGCTCTTCCACGCCACCCTGCGCCGCGCGGTGGAACCCTTGCACCGCAGCGCGAAGCTGCTGCCCAAGGACGCCGCGCCGTGGGTCAGCCTGATGCCGGTGGCGCGGGGCCTGAACGTGGACCGGGAACAGAACGACGACCTCTGGCGCAAGGTCATCGACCGCGCGCCGATGCTGTACCCGGCGCACTGGCACCGCTTGCAGTACCTGGCCGCCAAGTGGGGTGGCTCGGAGGAGGAGATGCTGGCCTTCGCGCACGGCTGCGTGGACAAGGCCCCGCCGGGCAACCCGCTGGTGGCCATGCTGCCGCTGGCCTACTTCGAGACCTACCTGCCCCGGTTGCGCAAGCTGATCGAGGAACGCAGCCCGCTCAAGATCGCCACCTTGCAGGTCCGCCACTTCGCCAAGGTGGCCGGCGAGCTCGCCGAGGCCGCCGACCGGTGGCGCACCGAGACCCAGAGGCACCCCAGGGACCTGGAGGCGCACAACCTGTTCGCGGCCGCGTTCTGCATGGCGATGGACCGGGAGCGGGCGAAGGCGCACCTGGCCGGGATGGGGGACCGGCTGCACCGGATCCCGTGGGGGTACCTGGGGGCGGACGCCGAAGAGGAGTACCACCAGCGGACGGCGAAGTTCCGCTGATGTCAGGGGGCCGTGCTCTGATGGAGGCGTGACGGTCCTGGATCTGGTGCGCGAGCTGCCCGACATCGACACCCTGCGCGCCCGCTGCCGGGCCATCGCGGCGCTGGAGGTCGTGCTCAACGAGGACCCGGGGTCCCGCTACTTCGGCTACGACCCGGACTGGGCGCAGGGCCGCGAACTGGCCTGGATGCGCAACGGCTCCGGCGATGAGTACTCGATCGTGTTCCAGGAGGCCGGGGTCTTCATCAGGGGGTTCGACCACGAGTCGGCGATGAGCCCGTTCGTCTCCGATGACGGGGAGCTGTGGCCGGGACTGGTGGACGAGCTGCCCACCGACTTCGCGGACCTGGTGGAGGAGCCCGCGTTCTGCCTGGACGACCTGCTGGCCGCGACCGTGGTGGTGTGGCGGCGGTGGAACGGGAACCGGTGGCAGTGCGGGGAGATCGTGTTCCCTGCCGGGGACGATCCGGACGGGTCGCGCTGGCTGTTCCAGGTGGTGGCCGCGAACGGGACCGAGGGGTACCACGGGTTCGCGCAGGACTACTACCAGCGCGAGCTGGACTACCGCGCGGTCAGGGAGGTGCTGCGCCAGGCGCCGTTGACCGCGGAGCTGACGCGGCGGCTGGCGCCTGGCGCGGACTGGGCGCGGGTGCGGCGTGAGGTCTCGGCGCTGGGCTGGCCGGTCGGCTAGCCCGCGTTCGCCTTCAGCGCCTGGAGCAGGCGGTTCAGCGAGCGGTCGATGCCCCAGCGGTGGCCGAGGGCGGCGAAGCGGGCCGGGTCGGCGGGGGTGGCCGGCAGGAGGTCCTCGCGGTACATCCGGACCGGGGCGTCCACCGCGACGTTGACCACCTTGGGCGCGACCGCGAGGTAGTCCGCGGCGGCGGTCAGGCTGGTGCGGGCGCGGGCGGTGAGCACCCGGTCCATCGGGTCGGACACCGCGGCCAGCAGGGCCTCCAGGGAGCCGAACTGGGTGATCAGCTTGGCCGCGGTCTTCTCGCCGATGCCCGCGACGCCGGGCAGGCCGTCGCTGGGGTCGCCGCGCAGCACGGCCATGGCGGCGTAGGCCGCGCCCGCGTTCTCCTCGGGCAGGGCGTACTTGGCGGCCAGCTCCACCGGGCCGAAGGTCTCCGCCTTGGCGATGCCCTTGCCCACGTAGACCACCCGGACCGGCACCGGCGCGTCCCGGACCAGCTGGAACAGGTCGCGGTCGCCGGTGACCACCTCCACCGGGTCCTTGCTCTCGGCGAAGGCCAGCGCGCCGATCACGTCGTCGGCCTCGTAGCCCTCGGCCTCCGCGGTGGCGATGCCGGCCGCGTCCAGCACGTCCAGGATCACCGGGACCTGCGGGGTCAGCGTGTCCGGCACCTGCTCCTCGCTGCCGTCGCCCTCCTCGGCCACCCGGTGCGCCTTGTACGAAGGCAGCGCCTCGACCCGGAACGCCGGTCGCCAGTCCGCGTCCAGGCAGGCCACCAGGCGGCCCGGCCGCCGGTCGGCGATCAGCCTGGCGACCATGTCGGTGAAACCGCGCACGGCGTTGACCGGGGTGCCGTCGGGGGCGGTCATCGACTCCGGCACGGCGTAGAAGGCCCGGAACCACAGGCTGGCCGCGTCGATCAGCACGAGGGGAGCGTTCACCCCGCACAGCCTGCCACGACTGTCCGACAAAAATCACCAAGAACCCTTTGCAAAGAGTCCTTGGCGATTGTACGGTGCTGCTCGTGAGCGAAGACGAGCGTCCGCTGGAACGGGTCACCCAGCTGAACGCGCGCACCCTGCGCGGCCTGGCCCACCCGCTGCGGCTGGAAATCCTGGGCCTGCTGCGCGCCGACGGACCGGCCACCGCCTCCGGCCTGGCCGAGCGGCTGGGGGAGAGCTCCGGCACCACCAGCTGGCACCTGCGCCAGCTCGCCGAGTACGGGTTCATCGAGGAGGACCCCGGGCGCGGCAACCGCAGGGACCGCTGGTGGCGGGCCCGGCACCAGCTGACCTCCTTCGAGATCGGCGACCTGCTCGAGGACCCGGCGGCCCAGGGCGCGATGGGCGCGTTCCTGCACGAGATCGTCGACATCTACTACCGCAAGGCCAGCCAGTACGTGGGTGAGATGGCCAGCTGGCCGCGGGAGTGGATCGACGCCGCCTCGCTGTCCGACCGGCTGATGTGGCTGACCCCGGCGGAGCTGACCGCGCTCAACGCCGAGCTGGAGCAGGTGCTCGACCGCTACGAACGTCCGCGCCGCGAGGGCGACACCTCGGTGGTCACCCAGTGGCAGTCCTTCCCGCGCCGTAGCAAGAAGGAGGAAGCGTGATCGTCGAGGACCTCGCGCCCGCGCCGGTGCGCCGCCGCGCGCCGCTGGTGGCGCTGTTCGCGGCCAACGGGGTGTCGGTGTGCGGCACCATGATGACCTTCCTGGCCATCCCGTGGTTCGTGCTGGAGACCACCGGCAGCTCCACCCAGACCGGCCTGGTCGCCGCGGTCGAGCTGATCGCGGTGGTGGCCTCCTCGGCGCTGGGCGGGCCGATGGTGGCCCGCTTCGGCGCGCGCGGGGCCAGCGTGCTCTCCGACCTGCTGGCCGCGCTGGCGGTGCTGGCCATCCCGGTGCTGCACCTGACCGTCGGACTGGCGCTGTGGCAGCTGGTGCTGCTGGTCGCGGTGCTCGGGATCAGCCGCGCGCCGGGGGAAACCGCACGCTCCACCGTCGTGCCCGAGCTGGCCAAGCTCGGCGGCACCCCGCTGGAGCGGGCGGCCAGCGCCGCGGACGGGGCCTCCCGCGCGGCCAAGATGGTCGGGCCGATGCTGGCCGGGGTGCTGATCGCGGTCACCGGCGCGGCCGAGGTGCTGTTCGTGGACGCGGCCACCTTCCTGGTCTCCGCGCTGCTGGTCGGGCTGTTCGTGCCCGGCGTGCACCCCGACGACGTGCCCGCCAAGCGCGGCGCGCGGGCCTACCTGGCCGATCTGCGCGCCGGGGTCGGCTACCTGCGCAAGGACCGGCTGATCGGCGCGATCACGCTGATGCTGATGGTCACCAACCTGATGGACGCCGCGGTCTACTCGGTGCTCTTACCCCGCTACGCCAAGGACGTGCTGGGCAGCAGCGTCGCCCTCGGCGTGGTCACCGGCGTCTTCGGCGGGGCGGCGCTGGTGGGCACCGTGCTCTACGGCTGGCTCGGGCCGCGGCTGCCGCGCTGGCCGGTCTACACCCTGGCCTTCCTCGCCGTCGGCGCGCCCAAACAGCTCCTGCTGATCGCCGAACCGGGGATGTTCACACTGGTCGCGGGCTTCGTGGCGATCGGGCTGCTGTGCGGGGCGATCAACCCGATCCTGACCGTGGTGGAGTACGAGCGGATCCCGGAGGCGCAGCGGCCGGTGGTCTTCGGCGTGACCGCGGCGGGCTGCGCGGCCGGGATGCCGGTGGGCACCGTGCTGGCCGGACTGTCGGTGGACCACCTCGGCCTGGCCACCACGATGTGGCTCACCGGCGGGCTGTACCTGGTTGCCACGTTGTGTCCGCTGGTCTTCCGGGTGTGGCGGCAGATGGACCGCATAAAGTAGCGCCCATGTCGACGACGACCGGAGAAGTGGACGTTCAGGCGCACACCGCCAGGCTGGAGCGCGCGGCCGCCGCCGCGACCGCCGCCGGGGTGGACGCGCTGCTCGTCGCTGGGGGCTCGGACCTGCGCTACCTGCTCGGCGCGGGCGGGGAGTCCTTCGAGCGGCTCACCTGCCTGGTGCTGCCCGCCGAGGACGGCGCGCCGCCCGCGCTGGTGCTGCCCAAGCTGGAAGCCCCCGGCTACAGCGCGCTGCCGCTGGCCGAGCTGGGTGTGGAGCTGGTCACCTGGGTCGACGGCGAGGACCCGTACCGGCTGGTCGCCGACCTGCTGCGGTGCACGGGCCAGGCGCCGTCGCGGGTGGCGGTGGCCGATGCGATGACCGCCCGGCACGTGCTGCCGCTGCGGGCCGCGCTGCCGGGGGCCGAGCAGGTGCTGGCCGGGCCGGTGCTGCGCGAGCTGCGGATGCGCAAGGACGCCAGCGAGATCGCCGGGCTGCGCAAGGCCGCCGAGGCCATCGACCGGGTGCACGCCCGGATGGCGGAGTGGCTCAAGGTCGGGCGCACCGAGGCCGAGGTGGGCGCGGACATCGCGGCCGCGATCGTGGCCGAGGGGCACACCCACGCCGAGTTCGTCATCGTCGGCTCCGGGCCCAACGGCGCCAGCCCGCACCACTCGCTGTCCGACCGGGTGATCCAGGCCGGGGACGTGGTGGTGGTCGACATCGGCGGCCCGGTCGCCGAGGGCTACAACTCCGACTGCACCCGCAACTACGTGCTCGGCGAGCCCGCGCACGCCGACGTGGCCACCGGCTACGCCGCGCTGCTGGCCGCCCAGGAGGCATCGGTGCGCGCGGTCCGGCCCGGTGTGACCGCCGAGTCGGTGGACGCCGCGGGCCGTCAGGTGCTGGAGCAGGCCGGGCTCGGCGAGTACTTCGTGCACCGCACCGGCCACGGCATCGGCCTGGAGGTGCACGAGGAGCCCTACATCGTGGCCGGCAACGACCTGCTGCTGGAGCCGGGCATGGCCTTCAGCATCGAGCCCGGGGTGTACCTGCCCGGCCGGTGGGGCGCGCGGATCGAGGACATCGTGGTCGTTACGGAAACCGGTGTCCAGCGACTGAACAACCAGCCGCATGACCTGGTATCACTACCCGCGTGACGAATCTTGAGCCGATCGACCGCGCGATCCTGCGGGTGCTGTCCGAGGACGGCCGCTGCAGTTTCACCGATCTCGCGGAGAAGGTGGGGCTGAGTGTCTCGGCCGTGCACCAACGGGTGCGACGGCTGGAACAGCGCGGGGTGCTGCGCGGCTACGCGGCCAGGCTCGACCACGAGCAGGTCGGCCTGCCGCTGACCGCGTTCATCTCGCTCACCCCCATCGACCCCTCGGCTCCTGACGACTACCCGCAACGCCTGGCCGCCCTGCCCGAGGTGCAGTCCTGCTACTCGGTGGCCGGGGACGAGTCGTACATCCTGCTGGTCCGGGTGGCCAGGGCGACGGCACTGGAGGACCTGCTGCGGCGGATCCGCGAGGTCGCCAACGTCTCCACCCGGACCACGGTTGTGCTGTCCACGCCGTATGAGGACCGGCCACCAGCCGTCTAGACAAGCGCCGTGCCTACACTGCCCGCACATGGGGAGTGACGAGCTGATCGCAGGCCGTTACCGGTTGCTGGCGAAGCTGGGCAGCGGTGGCCACGGCGAGGTCTGGCGGGCCCGCGATGTCGAGCTGAACCGCGTGGTGGCCATGAAGCGCTCCAGGGCGGACGATGGGGAGCGGGGGCGGCGGACCCGGCGGGAAGCGGTCCAGGGCGCCGCGCTCGACCACCCGAACGTGGTCACCGTGTTCACCTCGTTCACCGAGGGCGAGGACCACTGGGTGGTCACCGAGTACCTGGAATCCCGCGACCTGGCCAAGGTCATCGACGAGGACGGTCCGCTGGCCCCGGAGCGGGCGGCCCGGATCGGCGAGCAGCTGGCCGCCGCGCTCGCCGCCATCCACCGGGCCGGGATCGTGCACCAGGACGTGAAACCGGGCAACGTGCTCCTCACCGCCACTGGCCAGGCCAAGCTGACCGATCTGGGCATCGCCCGCTGGGCCGAGGAGACCGGTGACAGTGAGGCTGGCTCGGACTTCACCCCCGGTTACGTCGCCCCCGAGGTCGCCAACCGGAAGCTCGCGACCAGTGCCTCGGACGTCTTCTCCCTGGGCGCCACCCTCTTCGCCGCGGTGGAGGGCCAGTCGCCGTGGGGTGGCTCGGGACCGCAGGGCCAGCTCGCCCTCGCCGGCGCCTGCCTGCTGGAGCCGCACCACCAGGACGGTCCGCTGGGCCGGGTGCTGGATGTGTTGCTGCACAAGGATCCCCGCCGCAGGCCCAGCGCGGAGGCGGCCAGAGCCATGCTCGCCGAGGTGGCCAACGGCCTGGAGCTGACCATCCGCGTCCCGCCGCCGGCGCGCCGCCGCTGGCCGGTCTGCACCGCCGCGGCCGCCGCGGTGCTGGTGGCGGCCGCGGTGTTCTGGCCGAAGGCCGGCTCGCCGTCGGAGGACCGGCAGCGCCTGCTCGGCGACCCGCGCACCGTCGACCCGTGCGCCCTGGTCGAGGCATCCGCGCTGAGCCGCTTCGGGCAGCCGGTCCGGGACGAGGACTACGGCAACTTCAACCGCTGCCGGGTGCTGGTGCGCATGAAGCCGGACGACCCGGCCGACGAGGTCAGCGTCCAGGTGCAGTTGCAGGGCTATCCCGGCGCCAGCACCCCCACCCCGACCGCCACCGTGATCGCCCCGATCCACCGGCCGGCGCAACGGGACGATGAATGTGAACGCACCGTGCACCTGCCGGACGGCTACCGCATCCGCATCCGGGCCGAGCACCTCCGCGACCGGCCGGCCCCGCTGTGCGACATGGCCGAGGCCCTGACCACCGGTGTGCTCCAGGTGCTCACCCAGGGGCAGGTCAAGCGTCGTCCCACCGAGGCCCCGGAGAACTCGCTGGCGCGCCTGGAGGCCTGCGCGCTGCTCACCCGCGCCGAGCTGGTTCCGGTCATCGGCGAGGCCGAGGCCGATCCCGGCTTCGGCGACTGGGACTGCGAGTGGGTGCGGGGCAGCCGCGAGGTCATGATCGAGTTCGACCGCAAGCCGCCGCTGGCCCAGCGCAGAGGCGGCCGGAGCGTCGAGTTCGGCGCGGGCGTGGACGGATTGGTCAAGGTCGATGAGGACGGTTGTGAGGCCGACATCCCGCACCGGCCGCTCTCCGACGCCCTGGGCCGCCCCATGATCGAGGTGGTCCGGCTGCACCTGCGCGACAACACCGTGCCGGGGGAGCAGCTCTGCCAGCCGCTCACCGAACTGGCCAAGGCGGTGGCCGCCCGGCTGCCGCGCTGATCAGCTGACCCCGGTGGCCTCGCGCAGGTCCGCGCCGGTGAGGTCGGCGCCGGTCAGCCGGGCCGAGGTCAGCTCCGCACCCGCGAGGTCCGCGCCGGTGAGGTTGGCCGAGGTGAGGTTCGCGCCGGTCAGGTTGGCCTGGCGCAGGCGGGTGGTCCAGGCGTCCGCGCCCTCCTCGCGGCGCAGGTCGGCCCCGGTGAGGTCGGTCTGCACCAGCACGCCGTCGCTCAGGTCGGCCGAGCGCAGCCGGGCGCGGGCCAGGTTGGCCCGGCTCAGGTCGGTGCCGGTCAGGTCGGCGCGGTCCAGGTGGGCCTGGGTCAGGTCGGCCCCGGCCAGGCAGGCGCGGCTGAGGTTGAGGCGGTCGCCGGAGACGCTGCCGCGGCGGGCGATCACGGTGATCGCGGCCTGCACGTCCTCGGCCGGGCGTTGCAGGGCCTGCGCGGTGTCACCGGCGCAGTGCTCGATCGGGGCCCTGCTGCGCACGAACGCGGTGAGCACCTCCACGCTCCTGGCCGCGTCCTTGGCCGAGTCGCGGATCAGGCTGTCCAGGCCGTAGATCGCGCCCAGCCGGATGTCCGCCTTGGCCGAGCCGAGCTGGCCGACCGCCTCGGTGAACCGTTGCGCCGCTTGGGACTGCGCGGTCAGCGTGAGCTGCGCCTCGGTGGCGGCCAGCGACCGCGAGGCGATCCACAGCGTGCCCAGCGCGGCCAGGCCGACCAGCAACACGGCCACCGGCAGCAGCAGACCGCGGGCTGCTCGCCGGGCGGGCGGCGCGGGCGGCAGCGGCGGCGGGGCCGCGGGCGCGGCGGGTGCGGGCGGCGGGGCGGGGCGGGCGGCCGGGCGGGCGCGGCGGATCCGGCTGGTGGCGGTCAGTCGGGGGCGTCGTCGGCGGGGACTGGACGGCATGCCACGGAATCTTGGCCGATCCGCCCAGTCCCGCCAACACCGGCAGGTAGATCGTCAGTTCGGCTCCACCGGCACCCAGCCCGCCGGGTTCACCCCGCCGGGGATCGGCGCGGCCGGGTCGTACGGGGTGCGGGTGAAGATGAAGGTGTTGACGTCCAGGTGGATGGCGGTGCCGTCGGCCGCGCGCCCGATGCGCAGCTTCTCCCCGGCGTAGTAGCCGTCCAGCCCGGTCCAGGTGCCGTCGTCGTTGGCGCGGAACCGGGAGGCCCGGCCCCGGCCGCTCCACGGGCTCAGGTCGAGCAGGCCGTCGGGCAGCAGCCGCAGCGCGTACGGGCTCGGGCCCCAGTACCACTGGCCGGTCAGCGCGAGCAGCGCCGGATCGGCCGAGGGCTGCGGCGCCCACTCCTCGGGCAGGTGCGGCTCCAGCTCGTGCAGCAGGTCGAGCAGGTCGGTGGCGATCGGGCCCGCGGGGCCGACGGTGCTGTTGGTCAGGTACAGCACCGCGGTGTCCTCCTTCGGGTCCACCCACACCGTGGAGACGAACCCGGGCATCGACCCGGTGTGCCCGGCCAGCCGCCTGCCCTTGTGCCGCACCAGTTGCAGGCCGAGGCCGTACCCGGCGCGCCACTCGTCGCCGTCGTCCACGGTGGCCGGTTCGCGCATCTCGGCCACGGTGTCCGGGTGCAGCACCTCGGCGGTGTCGCCGAGCAGGAACCGGGCCAGCCGGGACAGGTCGGTGATGGTGGACCACAGCTGCCCGGCCGGGGCCATCGAGACCGCGTCGTGCGCGGGCTCGGGCAGCAGCACGTCGGCCCACGGGTGCACCGCCCAGCCGTGCGCGTGCGGCGGCTTGGGCATCGCGGTGGTGCGCTGCATGCCCAGCGGCTCCAGCAGCTCCGCGCGCAGCGCGTCCTCCCAGGACCGGCCGCGCAGCCGGGCCACCAGCTCGCCGAGCAGGCCGTAGCCGACGTTGGAGTAGTGGAACCGGCGGCCCGCCCGGTGCGGGACGTCCTCGCTGGTCAGGCCGTCGATCAGGGTACTGGCCGGGTAGCCGGGGGAGCGTTCCCACCACGGGCCGGGGGATTCGGCGGTGAGGCCGGAGGTGTGCGAGAGCAGCTGCGCCACGGTCCGCCCGCCCAGCGGGGTGCCGGGCAGGTGCCGGTCGAGCTGGTCGGACAGGTCCAGCTTGCCCTCATCGCGCAGGCGCATGACCAGCAGCGCGATGAAGGTCTTGGTGATCGAGCCGATCCGGTACTGGGTGTCCAGGGTGACCGGCGCGCCCTCGACCTGGCCGCGGGCCCCGCTGAAGACCAGCTCGCCGCCGCGGACCAGCCCGGTGGTGAGCGAGGGGAGCCGGCTGCTCGCCTGCTCGACGGCCACCCGTCGCAACAACGCACGTCGCGTGCCGGGCAGCAGCTCACTGGACGACATGGCAGGCACTCCCTAGAACAGGCTGGTACTGGCGATTTCTCCCGGCGGACGCTACCGCACTCGGTTGTGGCCGTACGCGGGAGGAAATACCGTGGTCGCCCAACCAGCGGCCTGGGGGCTGACCATGAAGACGCACTGGCAGGCGTGGCGGGACCGGCGGGGCGAGCGCGCCCGGGTGCTCGCCCGGCAGCGGGCCCGGATCACCGAGCTGGTCTCCTTCGCCAGGGCCGGCTCCCCCTTCTACCGCGCCCACTACGCGGACCTGCTCAGGGACTACCGGCTCACCGACCTGCCGCCGACGAGCAAGCCGGAGCTGATGGACCGCTTCGACGAGTGGGTCACCGACCCGGCCGTCCGGCTGGCCGAGGTGGAGGCCCACCTGGCCGACCCGGACCGGATCGGCGTGCTGTTCCGGGACCGCTACCTGGTCTCGACCACCTCGGGCAGCAGCGGGCAGCGCGCGGTGGTCCTGCACGACGAGCGGATGCGTTCGGTGTCCACCGCGCTGGGCGCGCTGCGCACCATGCCCGCGCTGGGACCGGGCCTGCTGCGCCGGATCGCGGCCGAGGGCGGGCGGATGGCCAGCCTGGTCGCCACCGACGGCCACTTCGGCGGGGTGGCCACCGCGGAGTTCCAGCGTTCGCGGCGGGCCTCGCGGGCCGAGCGGTTACGGGTGTTCTCGGTGCACGCGCCGATCGCGGAGACGGTGGCCGAGCTCAACGAGTACCAGCCCACGATGCTGGGCGGCTACGCCACCGCGCAGGTCGCGCTGGCGCACGAGCAGCTGGCCGGGCGGCTGCGCATCGCGCCCGCGCTGGTCACCACCGGCGGCGAGGCCATCCCGGCCGCGGACCGGGCGCTGCTGGCCCAGGCCTTCGGCGCCGAGGTGCGCAACCAGTACGGCTGCACGGAGTTCATGCTGCTCACCTTCACCTGCGCGCTGGACCGGTTGCACGTCAACGACGACTGGGCGGTGCTGGAGCCGGTGGACGAGCGCGGCCGCCCGGTCACCCCCGGCATGCCCTCGACCTCGGTCCTGCTGACCAACCTGGCCAACCGGGTGCAGCCGATCATCCGCTACGACCTGGGCGACGCGGTCACCGTGGACGCCGACTTCTGCGGCTGCGGCCGCCAGTTCCCCACCGTGCGGGTGCAGGGCCGCACCAACGACCTGCTCGCGCTGCGCGCCCCCGACGGCAGCACCGTGCGGCTGCTGCCGCTGGCGGTCACCACGGTGGTCGACGGCCTGCCCGGGGTGCGCCGCTTCCAGATCGTGCAGACCGCCGCCGACCGGCTCCAGGTCCGGCTGGCGGCCACCACCGAGGACGCCTGGCCGCTGCTGCGGGACAAGCTGTGCGGCTACCTGGCCAGGCAGGGCCTGGGCACGGTGGACGTCTCCCTCGATCCGCGCCCGCCGGAACGCGATCTTGTCACTGGCAAGTTCAAGCTGGTGCTCGTGGCGAAGGCGGACTGACCACCCCGCCCGCCGAACCGCGCAGCAGCACCTCGGCCACCAGGTCCGGGTCGTCGCTCATCGGCACGTGCCCGCAGCCGGGCAGCTCCACCAGCCGGGCCTGCGGCGCCAGGTCCCGCACGCGCAGGCCCTGCCGGCGGGAGAGCACCCGGTCCTTGGTGCCCCAGGCCACCGTCACCGGCACCTCGGCGGGCACCGTGCCCTGGAGCCGGAACTCCCGGCCCACCGCCAGCGCCACGTCGAACCCGGCCGCCTCGCGCAGCGCCCGCACCTCGGCCACCACCGCGGCCGCGGACCGGGCCGCGGGCCGCGCGTAGATCATCCCGGTGAACAGGGTCCGCGCCACCGGCCGCTCGGCCAGCCTGGCCACCACACCCGGCGGCAGCACCCTGGCCGCGTGCCGGCAGGCGCGCAGCACCTGGAACGCCCAGGCCCGCTCGCGCGGGGTCCACAGCCCGGCCGGGGACAGCGCGGTCACGCTGCGCACCTGCCCGCGCTGGGCCAGCAGCAGTCCGACCAGCCCGCCCATCGAGTTCCCGGCCACGTGCGGCCGGTCAACGCCCAGCCTGGCGCAGAACTCCAGCACCACGTCGGCCAGCAGCCCGGGGTGCACCCGGACGCCGTCGGCGAACATCGGCGAGGCCCCGAAGCCGGGGA
Organism: Crossiella sp. CA-258035; assembly: GCF_030064675.1. Taxonomy (GTDB): domain Bacteria; phylum Actinomycetota; class Actinomycetes; order Mycobacteriales; family Pseudonocardiaceae; genus Crossiella. The sequence goes on along the minus strand of NZ_CP116413.1, from coordinate 6,040,664 downwards.
AGTCCAGCGCGATCACGTCCCGGTGCTCGGCCAGCCGGTCCAGCACCGGCTCCCAGGCCTGCCAGTGGTGCCCGACGCCGTGCAGCAGCACCAGCGGCGCACCCGAACCGCGACGCTCGTAGACCAGGTCCATGGCAGCAGCCTAGATCGAGACCAGCTGGTGCCGTATCCCCGGAACGCGGGACACCCCGCTACTTCGCCGCCCTGGCCCCGATGGCCGCGCCCGGCACCGGCCGCAGGTTGCGCTCGGGGTCGGCCACGCAGGCCGCGGCCTTGTCCGAGGTCTGCAGGAACTGGCTCAGGCAGCGGGCGAACTGCTCGTGCCCGGCCGCGTTCGGGTGGAAGGACTCCTGCATCGCGTGCGCCGAGCGGCCCTCGTCGCTGAGGTCCGTCCAGCTGATCTTCAAGCGGGTGAACCACTCCCCGTCGCCGGTGCCGCTGGTCGAGCAGGCCTCCCGGCCCATGCCGGCCCTGGACAGGTCCAGGAACCGGGCGTCGGCCGCGGCCGCTGCGGTGCGCAGCCCGGCGGCCAGCTCGCCGACCGCCTTGTCCTGCACCCATTCCAGGTCGCCGCCGCGGAACGGGCAGCCGCCCAGGTTGCGCAGGCTGTGCACCACGGTCCGGCCCACCGGCGCGGCGTAGGACTGCACCACCAGCTGGTAGCTGGCGTCCGGATAGCCGTTCTCCCGCATGCCCGCGCGGATCGCCTTGAGCGCGGCGGCCACCTTGGGCACCATCTTGTCCACCCGCTCGCCCCAGCCGGTGGCCAGCGCGCCGGAGCAGCCGGTGACGTTCGCGCGCAGCCAGGCCTCCGCGCAGTCCTTGACCACCGAGCTGAAGCCCGGCTCGTCGTTCGCGCCGACCTGCACCACGACCGCGGCGATCCGGTACTGCCGGGCGATCTCCAGCAGCTTGGGCACCTGCGGGCCCTCGTTGTGCTGCGGCCGGTCGACCAGGTTGGCCGCGCGCGCCCCCGAGCAGGCCAGGTTGAACGTCTTCGCGAGGTCCGGCACCGACAGCTTGTTGATCATCGCCTTGGTGGAGCGGTGGCACCAGTTGCCGTTCTCCCCGTTGGTGCCGGGCTCGTAGTCGCCCGCGCCTTCCCCGGACAGCGTGCTGTCGCCGAGGGCGACCACCGCCCTGGGCGCGTCCTCGGGGGGCGCGGGCAGTTTCGGGGCCGGGCCGTCGCTGATCAGCAGCAGCAGGCCGACCAGCGGGATCACCAGCAGCAGGATGACGAGAGGGGAACGCAGGCGACGCATCACGACCATTCTAAGGATTCGCCGGGGCAGGCGGATCCGGTTCACCGGATGTCACGAATACGTCTGTTTGTGTGCATTGGCTGAACGGCCCCGGGCCGGGACTCGTAGACACCGGCGACGGCACAAGGGGAAACCATGGAGTTCACCGTTGGACGCGGCACTGGGCGTCGACGGGGCAGGGCCGCCGCCGCGGGCGGTCTCGCCACCGACCTCAGCGCCGAGACCGGGCTGCGGGCGGCCTACGCCGCGCACGGCCCCGAGCTGTACCGCTTCGCGCTGCGCCAGCTCCGGGACGAGGGCACCGCCCAGGAGTCGGTGCAGGAGGTGTTCCTGCGGGCCTGGCGGGCGGCCGACCGGTTCGACCCGGACCTGGCCGGACTGCGGGTGTGGCTGTTCGCGATCGCCCGCACCGTGGTGCTGGACCAGGCGCGGCGGCTGGCCGGCCGTCCCGCCGCCCACGCCGCCGGTCCGGGGATGCCCGCGCTGGCGACCGAGCCGGGACTGGCCGAGTCGGTGCTGGACCGCTGGCTGGTGGAGGAGGCGCTGCGCCGCCTGTCCGGCCCGCACCGGGTGGTGCTGGTCGAGGCGTACCTGCGCGGACGGCCCAGCGCGGAGCTGGCCGCCGAGGTCGGCGTGCCGGTCGCGGTGCTGCGCAGCCGGCTCTTCTACGCCCTGAAGGCACTGCACCTGGCGATGGAGGAGATGGGCGTGGAACCGTGAACGGCGAGTCGCACCAGGTGCTGCGCGCCCAGCTCGGCGCGTACGTGCTCGGCCGGCTGGACGAACCGGAATGCGTTGCCCTGCAAGCACATCTGGACTGCTGCGGGGACTGCCGGGCCGAGCTGGCCGAGCTGGTCCCGGTGGCCGAGGCGCTGGCCGAGGTCGACCCGGACCGGGTCAGCGACGAACCGGCTGTGCCGCCGGGACTGGGCGAGGCGGTGCTGGGCCGGATCCGCGCCGAACGGCGCACCGTGCGCCGCCGCTCGGCCCGGCTCAGCGTCGGGGTGGCCCTCGCGGTGCTGACCGGCACCGCCGTCGGCTACGTCGCCGCGGACCTGCTGCGGCTGCCGCCCGCCCCGCTGGAGACGGTCGCGGTGCAGCAGCTGGCGGCCAGGGTGGCGGCCAGCGCGAACCTGGTGCCGCACACCTGGGGCACCGAGATCAAGCTGACCGCCCGCGGCTTCGAGCAGGGCGCCGGGTACCGGGTGGTGGTCACCGACCGCCGCGGCGGCGACCACCCGGCGGGGGAGTTCGTCGGCAACGGCGCCGGGGAGATCCGGTGCAACCTCAGCAGCGCCGTGCTGCGCACCGAGGCCGCCGGCTTCCGGGTGCTGGACACCGAGGGCCGCACGGTGCTGGCCGCGGCGTTCTGAACCGCGCTCAGGTGGCGTCGGCGACCCTGGCGGGCAGTCCGGCGGCGGTGTAGATGGCGTCGATGACCGCCATGTTGGCCACCGAGTCGGCCGGCGGAGTGAGCACCGGGCCGCCGTTCCGGACGGCCGCGACGAAGGCGTCGAGCTGGTGGGCGTAGCTGCTGCGCTTGTCGAAGCGCTCGACCCGGCGGTGGCCGTCGGCGCGCACGGTCAGCCGGTGGCCGAACTGCGGCGCGACCGGGTTGAGGATGCGCAGCTCGCCGCGGTCGCCGCGCACGCTGGCCGAGATCCGCAGCAGGTCGCGCGACCACATCGAGCAGCGGGTCCGCGCGGTGTGCCCGGCCGGGAAGCGCAGCTCGGCGCGCATGGCCCGGTCCACGTCCTCCCCGCGCAGCCTGGCCCGCGCGGAGAGCACCTCGGGCTCGCCCTCGGCGGCGGCCAGGCCCAGGGTGCGGGCCATGTGCACGGCGTAGCAGCCCGCGTCCATCTGCGCCCCGCCCGCCAGCTCGAAGCGGTATCGGATGTCGGAGAACTTGGGCAGCGGGAAGCACAGCGCGGTCTCGATCCGCTCGACCGTGCCCAGCTCACCGGCGGCGATGATCTCCACCGCGCGCCGGAACAGCGGGTGGTAGCGGTAGTGGAAGGCCTCCATCACGACCAGCCCGCTGCCCAGCGCCGCGGCGGCCACCTGGCGGGCCTCGGCGGCGTTGGCGGTGAACGGCTTCTCGCACAGCACGTGCTTGCCCGCGGCGAGCGCGGCCAGGGTCCAGCGGCCGTGCAGGCTGTTGGGCAGCGGGAGGTAGACGGCGTCGAGGTCCGGATCGGCGAGCAGGCTCGCGTAGTCCGGGTGCACCCTGGCGATGTCGTGCTTGCGCGCGAACCGCCGCGCCCGTTCCGCATCCCGCGCGGCGATCGCCACGACCTCCGCCGCCGGTGTCGCGCGCGCGGGCGTGAGCAGGGCGGCCGGGGCGATGCGGGCCGCGCCGAGCACGCCGATCCGCAGTGGGGGTTTGTCGGGCACGCCCCACTTCTACACCGATCGGCGGCAGCTGTGAACGCGCGCGGTGGCCGGGGCCGATCGAGGGCACACATCGTGACCGGGAGCGGCTCCGGCCGCCGGCTGGTCAGCGCGGCGGCTGGCCGGTGGTCAGCTCTGCCGCCGCCCGGTCAGCTCAGCTGGTCCGCGGGCAGCCGGAGGGTGAACACGGTGGCCACCCCCGGGGTGCTGGTCGCGGTCACGGCGCCGCCGTGCGCCTCGGCGAGCTGCCGGACGATGGCCAGGCCCAGCCCGCTGCCGCCGGTGCCCCGGTTGCGGGACTTCTCCGCCCGCCAGAACCGCTCGAAGACCAGCGGCAGGTCCGCCTCGGCGATGCCGGAACCGTTGTCCGCCACCGAGATCACCACCTCCGCGCGCTCGGTGCCCGCGGCCAGCACGACCTCGCCGCCGGCCGGGGTGTGCCGCAGCGCGTTGGCCACCAGGTTGCCGACCAGCTGGCGCAGCCGGACCGGGTCGGCGTGCAGCTCAGGGTCGCCGTCGACCTCGGTGCGCAGCGCGATGCCGGACTGCTCGGCCCTGGCCCGGTGCGCGGCGGCCACCTGGTCCAGCAGGTCGGGCACCGACACCGGTTCCGGGTGCAGCCGGAACGCCCCGGCGTCGGCTGCGGCCAGGTCCTGCAGGTCGTCGATGATGTGTTGCAGCAGCAGCACTTCCTCCAGCTGGGAGGACAACCAGGCGTCATCCGGCACGGCCACCCCGTCCTGCGCGGCCTCCAGCCCACCGCGGATGGTGGTCAGCGGGGTGCGCAGCTCGTGCGCGATGTCGCTGACCATCGCCTTGCGCTGTTCCTCCAGGCGCTGCCGCCGATCGGCCAGGTCGTTGAACGCCCGCGCCAGCACGCCGATCTCGTCCCTGGTGGTCACCGGCACCCGCCGCCGCCCGTCCGCCGAGGCGGCCTCGGTGAGCAGCCGCAGCGGCCGCACCAGCCGCCCGCCGACCAGCACGGTCACCCCGACGGTCAGCGCCAGCACCAGCAAACCCAGTCCCAGCAACCGGCTGGTGTCCACCCGCACCGGATCGGGCTGCGCGCGCGGATCGGCCTGGCTGGCCAGGAACAGCAGCGCGGCGGGGGCGACGTGCGGCCGCAGCTGCTCGCGGCGGGCGTCGTCCACACAGGACCGGATCACCGCCGCGTCCCCGGCGCCGCCGTACCAGGTGAAGTCCTCCGCCACCCGGATCCTGGGCTGCCCGTGCTGGCGCAGGCAGCCCGCGGCGAGCTTGTTCACCTCGTCCAGGGCCTGCTTCTCGGTGTCGCTGATCCAGCCCCGGTCGCAGAACTCCTCCAGCCCCGCCTTCACCGCCGGAGTGACGGCCTTGACCTCGGCCCTGCCGTTGGGCAGGACCACCGTCTGCGGTGACAGGCCCGAGCCGCGCAGGCAGTTGGCCATCTTCTCCGCCTTCAGCCGCGACTGCTCCCGCTCCTGCTCGCTGAGCCGGAACGGCCCGATGGCGCGCGCGTCGATCAGGCTCTGCGCGGCGCCCGGCGCCAGCGCCGGATCCAGCCGCAGCGGGTCCACCACCGCGGCGGTGCGCGCGGGCAGCGGCGTGCCCGGTGCGGCCGAGTCGGCCAGGATCCGGCGGTCCTGGTCGGTGACCGCGATCCGCCGCCCGGTCCTGGCCGCCAGTTCCCGCACCAGCGGCCCGACCTCCGCCCAGCCCGGGTGGGTCGCGGCGTAGCCGGCCAGTCCGTCGTAGATGCTGGCGTCGTCGGCGAGCACCTGGCCCTGCTCCTGCCGGATCGCCTCGCTGGTGGTGGTCGCGGTCAGCCACATGGTCAGCCCCACCGCGGCCACCGCGATCAGCACCGAGCTGGCCAGCAGCTTGACCACCAGGCTCCGGTGCGGCGAGACCCTACGGCGCATCACGGCCGCCGTCGGCGAGCTTGTACCCGACCCGGTACACCGTCAGCAGCCGGGCCGGCCGCCGCGGATCGGCCTCGATCTTCTTGCGCAGGTTCATCACGTGCACGTCGATGATCCGCTCGGTGATGAACTTGTCGTAGCCCCTGGTCCGCTCCAGCAGCTGTTGCCGGGTGAACACCCGCCCCGGCTGCTCGGCCAGCGCGGTCAGCAGCGCGAACTCCCCGGCCGTGCACTCCACCAGCCTGCCGTCCACGAACGCCTCGTGCCGCAACGGGTCCACCGTCAGCGAACCGGCCCGCAGCACGTGGTCGTCCGCGGCGGACCTGGTGCGGCGCAACAGGGTGCGCACCCTGGCCATCAGCTCGCGCGGGCTGAACGGCTTGGTCATGTAGTCGTCCGCGCCCAGGTCCAGGCCGAGCAGCAGGTCGTCCTCGGTGGAGCGGGCGGTGAGCATCAGCACCGGCAGCTCGGACTCCCGGCGCAGCAGCCGGCACACGTCCAGCCCGTCCAGCCCGGGCATCATCACGTCCAGCACCACCAGGTCGGGGCCGCGGGTGCGGGCCACCTCCAGCGCGGCCCGCCCGTCGTGCACCACGGTCACCGCGTGCCCCTCCTGCTCCAGGTAGCGGCGCAGGATGTCGGCCTGCTTGACATCGTCCTCGGCGACCAGCACAAACGCGCACACCCCCGCGACGATAGGCCGACCGCGCCGGTGCCTGCGACCGCGGCCGCAGACCTGACAGGTTCTTCACAACTCACCCGATCACACCTGGTGAGCGCTTGCTGACTTCGGCAGCCTTGATCTCATGCGGGAGCCGGAGTTCGACGTGGTGGTGGTCGGCGCTGGGTTCGCCGGGATGTACGCGCTGCACCGGTTGCGCGGCGCGGGCTTCCGGGTCCGGGTGGTCGAGGCTGGTGAGGACGTCGGCGGCACCTGGTACTGGAACCGGTATCCGGGCGCGCGCTGCGACATCACCAGCGTGTCCTACTCCTACTCCTTCGACCCGGACCTGCAACGCGAGTGGCGCTGGTCGGAGCGCTTCGCCACCCAGGCGGAGATCCTGGCCTACGCCCAGCACGTGGCCGACCGCTTCGACCTGCGCCGGGACATCACCTTCGGCACCAGGGTCACCGGAGCCACCCGCGAGGGCGAGGACTGGCTGGTGCACACCGACACCGGCCCCGAACTGCGTGCCCGGCACCTGGTCGCCGCGGTGGGCAGCCTGTCCGCCAGGAGCGTCCCCGACCTGCCCGGCCTGGACACCTTCACCGGCCTGCTGCTGCACACCGGCGCCTGGCCCGCCGAACCGGTGGACGTCACCGGCCTGCGGGTCGGCGTGATCGGCACCGGCTCCTCCGGCATCCAGGTCATCCCGGTGCTCGCCGAGACCGCCGCGCACCTGACCGTCTTCCAGCGCACCGCGAACTACTCGGTGCCCGCCCAGCACCGCCGGTTCACCGACCAGGAGTGGCAGCGGATCCAGGCCGGCTACCCCGAGCTCCGCGAGCAGTCCCTGGCCTCCTTCGCCGGGGTGCCACTGGAGTCCCAGCCCTCCGCGCTGGCGGCCACCCCGGCCGAGCGCGCGGAGCTCTACGAGCAGCGCTGGCGGGAAGGCGGACTCGGCTTCTTCTTCACCTACCAGGACCTGATCCTCGACCCGGCCGCGAACGCCACCGCCGCGGAGTTCATCCGGGCCAAGATCGCCGAGCTGGTGCACGACCCGGACACCGCCGCCGCCCTCACCCCCGACTCGCACCCGGTGGGCGCCAAACGCCCCTGCGTGGACGACGGCTACTTCCAGACCTTCAACCGCCCCAACGTCTCCCTGGTCGACCTGCGCAAACACCCCCTGGAACAGATCCTGCCCAGCGGCGTGCAGGCGGGCGGCCAGGACCACGACCTGGACGTGCTGGTCCTGGCCACCGGCTACGACGCCCTGACCGGCCCACTGCTCCGCCTGGACATCCGCGGCGAGCACGGGGTCCGCCTGGCCGACCGCTGGGCGGAGGGCCCCACCAGCTACCTCGGCCTGACCATCGCCGGCTTCCCCAACTTCTACGTCCTCGCCGGCCCCGGCAGTCCCTCGGTCCTGGCCAACGTCATCCTGGCCGCCGAACAACACGTCGACTGGCTCACCACCCTGCTCACCCACCTGCGCGAACAGGGCCTGCACCGCGCCGAGGCCGACCCCACCGCCGAACAGGAGTGGACCCGCCAGGTAGCCGAAGCCGCCGCGGCCACCCTGTACCCCCAGGCCGACTCCTGGTACCTGGGCGCCAACGTGCCCGGCAAGCCCAGGGTCTTCATGCCGTACGCGGGCGGCTTCCAGAACTACCGCGCCCTGTGCGAACAGGTCGCCGCCGAGGGCTACCGCGGGCTGCGGCTGTCCTGAGCGACCGCGACCGCGATCGCGCCGCGGCAGGCATCGGCTGGGCGTTAGACCTGGTCTCAAAACTTAAGGGTGTGTCACTGCGTAACCTGCCGGTCCTGGTCGTCGATCGTGAACAGTCGTGGCGAAGACGACGCAGCAGCGGCGGGTCGAAGACCGGCTCTGGGAGCTGATCGAACCCCTAATCCCGTCCCGACCAGCGCCGCGCGGTCTGGGTGGGCGGCCCCGGATCGATGACCGTGCCGCGCTAGAGGGGATCTTGTTCGTGCTCGACACCGGCTGCCGCTGGCGAGACCTACCCGAGGAGCTCGGATGCGGTTCCGGGCACACCGCGTGGCGGCGGTTACGTGAGTGGCAGGACGCCGGCGTGTGGGACCGGCTGCACCAGCTCGTGCTCGACGAGCTGTCCAACATCGACGAGCTCGACTGGACCAGAGGCTGCATCGACGCGGTGTCGGTGCGGTCGAAAAGGGGGGCGAGCTGACCGGCCGCAGCCCCACTGACCGGGGTAAAGCCGGCTCCAAGTACCACGTTCTGTGCGACGCGAACGGGCTACCGCTGCACATCATGTTGTCGGCGGCAAACACCCACGACAGCATGCTGTTCGAGCCGCTGCTGGACACGAACCCGACCGTGCGCGGCCACCACGGCCGGGCGGGCCGGCCACGATGCCGACTGGACAAGCTGCACGCCGACAAGGGCTACGACTACCGCCGCTGCCGCCGCTACCTGACCCGCCGCGGTATCAAGGTCCGTATCGCCCGGCGCGGGATTGAGGGCAAGTCCCGCCTCGGCCGGGTCCGCTGGGTCGTCGAACGCACCATCTCCTGGCTGGTGCGGTTCAAACGCCTCGGGCTGCGCTACGACCGGACCGAACGCACCACGCTGGCGCTACTCACGCTGGCCTGCACCGTGATCAACGTCCGCCGGCTCATAAAGATCGAGCTCTGCGACCAGGTCTAACGCATCCATTCACTCGTTTGGGATACATCGGTAGCTCTGTGTCGTTGGGTGGAGGTGACTGGTGAGCTTCTGAGCGCGGAGCAGGCCCTCGGGTCGGCACGGGGCCCCCGTCACCACGAGGGAGATCGATCTCCTGGAGGAGGCTGCAGCCGCGTTGCTGACGGCACCATCGACGGGGATGAACGAGCGCTCTCGTCGGGAAGTGATCAGCCATCGGTGGGGCCGCCTCGTCAGAGGCGTTCGATGCGGTCGGCCTGCGGGCCCCGGTCGCTCTGACGCACCGCGTACCGGACCCGGTCACCCTTCTGCAGCGGCTCCGACCCCATGATCACGGACACGTGGGCGAAGAGATCGTCGCCGCCTGCGTCCGGGGTGATGAAGCCGAAGCCGCGGTCGCCGTCGTAGCGCGCGACGACGCCCTCGCCGCCTCGTACGGGCACGTCCCGCGCCGCCGGCCCTGCGGCTGCGGCAGGTGCCGACCGCTGCGGCGCCGTCTGGGGCTCGGCGCCCCGGACCAGGTGCACGTCGCGGGCCTGCGGGCCCTTGTCTCCACTAGCCACCTCGTAGGCGACGCGGTCGCCCTCCGCGAGCCACGTCAGCCCCTCGGCCAGGGCCCGGGCGTGAACGAAGACGTCCCCGGCGCCGGAGTCGGGGTTGATGAAGCCGAAGCCCTTGTCCTCGTCGTACCAGGCCACCGTGCCGTCGGCACCGTCCGCGATATCAGCCGCAGCGGGTGAGCCGGCCCCTGCTCCCAGCGGGATCACGTGCCCGGCCTGCGGGCCGCGCTCGCCTTCGACGATCAGGAAGGCCACCCGCTGCCCCTCGGTGACCACGCCGCCGGTCACGATGGCGGAGCTGTGCACGAAGATGTCGGCGCCGCCGCCGTCCGGCGACGCGAAGCCGTACCCCTTGCCCGGCTCGTACCAGTTGACGGTGCCGAGCAGGCCCACGGCGCTGCCGGTGGCCGCATCGGCGGTGACGCGAACGCGCAGCGCCTGGGGCCCGCGGTCGTTCTCGCCGACCTCGAACACGACGGCCTGACCCTCGCGGAGCACTTTCGCGCCGCCGTCCCCGACGATCTCGGAGGCGTGCACGAACACGTCCGGCGAGCCGTCCTCGGGCGCGAGGAAGCCGAAACCCCGTTCGGCGTCGAACCAACGGACGGTCCCTTGCGGCATCAAAGGCTCCAGGTCGAGAGGGCGGGCACTGGCCCCCAGTCTCTCTGACAGACCTCCGGTCCGTCGGGCCGGGTCCACAGGCGGGCGGTGCGGAGCCAGGGGCGGGCCGTTGGTTCACCTAGCGACACGCCGAGTTTTGAGACCAGGTCTTAGTGGGCAGGTCGCGTCCTTGGCGGCAGCCGCCGCTTGCCGGCGCTGGGTGGTGGATCGAAGGGGAGCAGCGGTTTCGCGGGGCTGGCTGTCCACCGGGCCGCGCGGAACCGAACATCGGCTGTGACCGGTCGGGGTGTCGCGGGTTGAGCGGGAGCGGGTTGCGGCTGCGGACTCCACCCGGGGTCGCAGGAGTCGCAGCCTCGTGGGGTGCCGGGCAGCGGCCCGGCGGGAAGGCTGGGCGCGACTGACCTGGCTGCGACTGACCTGGCTGCGGCTGGAGTGGTTGGCGTTGGCCGCGGCGCGGGCCGGACAACGTGGCATCCAGTCCGGGCGAGTCCCCGGCGCGGCCGCGCGCTCGACGCTTGAACTCGCGGAGAAAGTTCCGGCCGGGGTCGCTGGCCGAGCGGGAGCGGGATGCGGTGCGGCGGCAGGGTGGGGGCGGCTGTCGCCAGGGGCGGCGGGTGGTCGATGCGCCTCGGGTGCGGGGCAGCGCCCCGGCGGCGGCGGGTGCGGGCTGCGCCCGATGGTGGCGGCAGGGTGCGGGCAGCGCCCCGGCGGTGACGGCCGGGCGCGGCTGGGACCTGGCCGCGGCGGGGGTGCCCGGGTCGGCCACGCGGGTGTCGCCTGAGGTCGCGGAAAAAGTTCTGGATGGGGTGTCGATCCGTCCGGTCCCCGTTCGACGCAGGGGTGGGACAGACACCGGGAGGAACCCATGCGCACACTCATCGCCACCTTGACCAGCGCCGCGCTGGCCGCCACCGCCGTGGTCGCGGTCGGGGCGGCCCCGACCGTGGCCGCCGCGCCCGAGTCGGCGGCGGGCAAGGGGCACTACGTCGAGGTCAACGGGCTGCGGTCCTACTACGAGGTGCACGGGCACGGGCGGGGGACGCCGCTGGTGCTGGTGCACGGCGCCTTCTCCGCCACCGGGACCTCCTTCGGCGCGCTGCTGCTGCAGCTGGCCAAGGGGCGCAAGGTGATCTCGGTCGAGCTCCAGGGGCACGGGCACACCGCGGACGTCGACCGGCCGCTGACCCTGCAAGACATGGCCGATGACACCGCCGCCCTGCTGCGCGCGATCGGGGTGCCGAAGGCCGACGTCTTCGGGTACAGCATGGGGGCGGGGGTGGCGCTGTCACTGGCGCTGCGCCACCCCGGCCAGGTGCGGAAGCTGGTGCTGGCCTCGGTCGCCTACACGCTGGACGGGATGCACCCCGGCATGGTCGAGTCGATGGCCAAGCTCAAGCCCGAACACCTGGTCGGCTCGCCCTACCACGAGGAGTACCTGCGGATCGCGCCGCGACCGCAGGACTTCCCCCGGCTGGTGGAGAAGGTCAAGAACTACCTGACCGCCTTCCCGGTGATCACCCCGGCGCAGCTGCGCGCGGTGACCGCACCGGTGCTGCTGATCGCCGGCGACTCCGACATCATCCGGCTGGCTCACACTGTGGAGTTGTTCTCGCTGTTCGGCGGGGGCGTCAACGGCGATGTCGCCGGGCTGCCGAAGTCGCGGCTGGCGGTCCTGCCCGGGACCAGGCACACGACCGTGACCGCGCAGCCGGCGCTGCTGTTCCCGCTGGTGCCGGACTTCCTGGACGCCGCCTGAGCTGGGGTGTGGGGGTCATGGCATCCAGGTTGGCGTGGATGCCGGGGGAGTACCAGAGACCTCTCCGTCCCTGGGACGGGGAGGTCCTGGTTATGCACGATCTTGCACGGTTGGCTCGGTGTGCAGGACCTCGACGCCCTCGTGGACCAGGCGGGTCACGGTCGGGTCGGTCGGCGGGGCGTCGGTGATGATGCCGGCCACCCTGGTCAGCGGCAGCACCGAGAACCGGGAGGCCGCGCCGATCTTCTCCGAGCTGGCCAGCACGTAGGTGTCCGCGGCCCGCCCGGCCAGGGTGCGCTTCATCGCGGCCTCGTCGGCGTCGCCGGTGGTCAGCCCGGCCTCGGCGTGCACACCGGTGACACCCAGCAGGAACAGGTCGGCACGCACGCCCTCGGCCGCCTCCGCGGTGGCCGCGCCGCAGGTGACCAGGGAGTGCTTGAACAGGCGGCCGCCGAGCAGGAACACCTCGACCCCCGGGTGGTCGACGAAGGCCACCGCCACCGTCGGGCTGTGCGTGACCACGGTGGCGGCCAGGTCCCGCGGCAACCGCCTGGCCACCTCCAGCGCGGTGGTGCCCCCGTCCAGGATCACCGTGCTGTGCGGCCGGACCAGAGCCGCGGCCCTGGCCGCCACCAGCTGTTTCGCCGAGACCCGCAGGTTCTCCCTGGTGGCGTAGTCGCCGATGGCCGGGCTGACCGGCAGCGCGCCGCCGTAGACCCGCTGGCACAGCCCGTCCGCGGCCAGTTCGCGCAGGTCCCGGCGGATGGTGTCCTCGGAGGTGCCCAGCTCGGCCGCCACGTCCTTGGCCACGATCCGCCCGGTCTCGCGCAGGCGGGCCAGCAGCAGCTCGCGGCGTTGCGCACTGAGCATCCGTATTTCTCCTTGTTTTTGCCGACTTATGCACGTTAGCGTGCCGGGCATGAGCACACCACTGTTGATTCTGATCGCCGGTCCCTACCGTTCCGGCACCGGTGACGACCCGGAGCTGCTGGCCGCCAACCTGCGCCGGCTGGAGGAGGCGGCCTGGCCGATCTTCCGCAGCGGGCACCTGCCGATGATCGGCGAGTGGGTCGCCCTGCCCGTGCTGCGCGGCGCGGGCGGCACCGGCCCGGCCGATCCGGTGGCCGAGGGGATCATGTACCCCACCGCGGAACGCCTGCTCGCGCACTGCGACGCGGTGCTGCGCCTGCCCGGCGAGTCCAAGGGGGCTGACCAGGACGTGGCCATCGCGCGGCAGCGGGGCCTCCCGGTCTACCACCGGATCGAGGAGATCCCGGGCTACGCCGCCTGACCCGCGCCCGGCCGCGGCAGCAGCGCCTCGGCCAGCAGCCGCCACTGGGGCAGCGCCGACTCCCCGGGCCGGATGCCGAGCACCTGCACGCCGACGTGGTCCGCGCCGGCGTCCAGGTGCTCGTGCAGCCTGCCGGTGATGGTGTCCAGATCGCCCCAGACCACCAGGTCGTCGACCAGCCGGTCGCTGCCGCGGCCGCCGTCGAGGTCGGCCTCGGTGTAGCCCAGCCGCCGGAACTTGGCCACGTTGAACGGCGAGGTCAGGTAGACGTGCAGGTGCTCGCGGGCGATCTCCCTGGCCCGCGCCGGATCGGTCTCGAACAGCACCGCCTGCTCCACCCCGAGGAACGGTTGCGCGCCCAGCACCTCCCGCGCCTGCGCGGTGTGGTGCACCGGCACGTGGTAGGTGTGCGCGCCCGCTGACAGGTCGCGGGCCAGTGCCAGCATCTTCGGCCCGTAGGCGGCCAGCACCCGGCGCATCGGCCTGGCGGGCAGGGGGTTGGCGCTGGTCACCGCGTCCATCTCGGCCAGGTACTCGCGCATCGCGCGCAGCGGCGGCACCGCAGTCGGGGCGCCGCTGACGCCCAGGCCGAGCAGGTGCCGGTCCGGGTAGGCGTCGGCCAGCAGCAGGGCCGCGCCGCGGGTCCAGCGGGCCTCCCGGGAGAAGATCCGCGCGATGCCGTTGACCACCGCGATCCGCTCGGTGGCGGCCAGCAGGAACCCGGCGTGGGTGAGCGCCTCACGGCCGTCCCGCTCCGGGATCCAGAACGCGGGCCAGCCGAGCTCCTCCAGCTCCTGGATGGTTTCGCGCATCCGGCTCGCGGGCTGGTCCTCGAAGTCGAACGTCCAGACCCCGAAGCGCCCCAGGTCCATGCCCTCGATCGTGCTCACGTTGCTCTCCCTCGACTCGATTGAATCGAAGTATCGCAGATTGTCGATTTGAGGCAAGGAGGTCAGAGCGAGTGGCCCAGCTCCTCGACGAGCTGGGCGATGCGGCCCTCGTCGCGCCGGTAGTGCGTCCACTTCCCGACCCGGGTGGAGCGCACCAGCCCGGCCCGTTCCAGCGTGGTCAGGTAGGCCGACACCGTGGACTGGGCCAGCCCCGCCTTGGCCTGGATGTGGCTCACGCACACCCCGACCTCGTTGATCTCCGCGAAGTGCCGGGCCGGCTCGCGCAGCCAGCGCAGCAGTTGCAGGCGCACCGGGTTGGCCAGGGCCTTGAACACCTCGAGCAGCTCGGCTTCGGTCATCTCAGTCCTCATCGGCCGGCTCCCAGGTCAGCAGCCGGACCCGGCTGACCGTGCGCACGTGCCGCCGCATCGCCGAGACCGCCCTCGGCCCGTCCCCGGCCCTGATCGCCGCCGCGATCCGCCGGTGCTGCTCCAGCGAGCGGCGCGGCCTGCCCTGCTGGCGCAGCGACTCCGCCCGGCTCTCGGTGATCTGCTCGGCGATCATGCCCATGAACTCCGCCAGCAGTGAGCTGCGGGCCGCGGCGGTGACCGCGGCGTGGAAGCGGCGGTCGCCCTCCATGCCGATGCCGCCGGCCTCGATCTCGGCTGACATGTGCCGCAGCGCCGCCTCGATGGCCTCCAGGTCGACGCTGGTCCGGCGCTCGGCGGCCAGTTCGGCGAGCTTGGTCTCCATGGCCTCGCGGGCCTCCAGCACGTCCGGCAGCCTGCGGCGGCGCTCGACCAGCGCGGCCACCGGCTCGGTGTCCAGGGTGTCCCGCAGCAGGTAGCTGCCGCCGCCGTGGCGGACCTCGACCAGGCCCTGGACCTCCAGCACCACGATCGCCTGCTTCACCGAAGCGCGGCTGACCCCGAGCCGTTCGGCCAGCTCCCGCTCGGGTGGCAACCGGTCGCCGGTGCGCAGGCCCGAGCTGCTCACGTAGTCCCGCAGACTCGCCACGACCTGCTCGTACAGGCGGGGTCGGTTGATCGGGCGCAGGGTGTCGGACACCGGCATTCCCCCTAGAACGGCACGCTCCCGGCCACGTTAGCAGTTGACCCGGTCAGTGGCCTGGTGGTTCAGTGGCTGAGCCAATTCGAGGGGGTCGCCATGTCCGCTCAGATCGTCTCCATCCTCGCGCTGGCCGCCATCTTCGTGGTGGCCTCGGTGTGGTCGGTCAACATGGGACTGCTGGCCTTCGCGGCCGCGTTCCTGGTCGGCGCCTTCGCCGGTGGACTGTCCACCGAGAAGATCATGTCCGGGTTCCCCGGCGGCATCTTCGTGGTGCTGGTCGGCGTCACCTACCTGTTCGCCATCGCCCGCGCCAACGGCACCACCGACTGGCTGGTCGCGGCCGCGGTGCGGCTGGCGGGCGGACGGCTGGCGGTCATCCCGTGGGTGATGTTCACCGTCGCCGCGCTACTCACCGCGATCGGCGCGGTCAGCCCGGCCGCGGTGGCCATCGTGGCGCCGGTCGCGCTCGGCTTCGTGGCCAAGTACAAGATCAACCCGCTGCTGATCGGCATCCTGGTCGTGCACGGCGCGCAGGCCGGCGGCTTCTCCCCGATCAGCGTCTACGGCGTGATCGTCAACGGGCTGGTGGACAAGAACGGCCTGCCCGGCAGCCCGGTCACGGTGTTCCTGGCCAGCCTCATCGCCAACCTGGTCATCGCGGTGGCGGCCTTCGTGCTGCTCGGCGGCCTGCGCCTGCCCCGCACCCCGGTCGCCGAGGCCGAGTCGGTTGAGCGCGTGCGGCTGGACCGGGACCGGATCCTCACCCTGGCCGGACTGCTCGTGCTGGTCGTGCTGACCCTGGCGTTCAACCTGGACGTCGGCCTGGTCGCGATCACCATCGCGGTGCTGCTCGGCCTGCTCTCGCCGAGCACGCACAAGGCCGCGGTCGGGCAGATCACCTGGCCCACCGTGCTGCTGATCTGCGGCGTGCTCACCTACGTCGGCGTGCTGCAGAAGCTGGGCACCATCACCTACCTCGCCGAGGCGGTCAAGGACGTCGGCGCGCCGCTGCTGGCCGCGCTGCTGCTCTGCTACATCGGCGCGGTGGTCTCCGCCTTCGCCTCCTCGGTCGGCCTGCTCGGCGCGACCATCCCGCTCGCGGTGCCCTTCCTGGCCGAGGGCGCGGTCGGCCCGGTCGGCATGATCGCCGCGCTGGCCGTCTCGGCCACCGTGGTCGACGTCAGCCCGTTCTCCACCAACGGCGCGATCGTGCTGGCCAACGCCGCCGAGGCGGACCGGGACCGGCTCTTCCGCAGGCTGATGGCCTATGGCGGCATCATCGTGGTGGCGGCCCCGCCGCTGCTCTGGCTCACCCTGGTCGTGCCCACGCTCCACTGATCGAAAGAGGTGCCCGTGTCCTCACCGCTGCTGCCCGCCCTGACCGAGCCGAGTGACCGGGAGGCGCTGCGGTTCGGCGACCTGGCGCTGAGCTACGCCGAACTCGCCGCCGCCGCGGGCGCGCTGGCCGGTCAGGCCGCCTCGGCGCAGCGGGTCGCGGTGTGGGCCACCAACTCGATGTCGACCTGCCTGGCCGTGGTCGGCGGCCTGCTGGCCGGGGTGCCGGTGATCCCGATCAACCCGAAGGCCGGTGCGCGCGAGCTCGGGCACATCCTCGGCGACAGCGAGCCGGGCCTGGTCTTCGCCGCCCCCGGCCAGACCCTGCCGTCCGCGCTGGCCGCCCTGCCCAGGATCGAGGTGGACCCGGTCGCGCTGGCCGCCGGACCCCGGGTCGAGCTCCCGCCCGAGCCTGGGCCGGAGGCGCCCGCGCTGATCGTCTACACCTCCGGCACCACCGGCCCGCCCAAGGGCGTGGTGCTGCCCAGGCGCGCGCTGGCCAGCAACCTGGACGCCCTGGCCGAGGGCTGGGGCTGGACCTCGGCCGACGTGCTGGTGCACGGCCTGCCGCTGTTCCACGTGCACGGTTTGATCCTGGGCGTCCTCGGCCCGCTGCGGCTGGGCGGGTCGGTGCGCCACCTGGGCCGGTTCAGCACCGAGGCGGCCGCCCGCGAGCTGGCCGGCGGGGGCACGATGATGTTCGGCGTGCCGACCATGTACCACCGGCTGGCCGCCGACGTGGAGGCCGACCCGGCGCTGGCCGCGGCGATCGGCCGGGCCCGGCTGCTGGTCTCCGGCTCGGCCGCGCTGCCGGTCAGCGACCACCAGCGGATCACCGCGGCCACTGGCATCCGGGTCCTCGAGCGTTACGGCATGACAGAAACGCTGATGAACTGCGCCATCAGGGCCGACGGCGAGCGCAGGCCCGGTACGGTCGGCGCACCGGTGGACGGGGTCGAGGTGCGGCTGGTCGACGAGCAGGGCACGGTGGTGACCGGCAGCGATGACGAGACCGTCGGCGAGGTCGAGGTGCGCGGCCCGAACCTGTTCCTGGAGTACCTGAACCGGCCCGACGCCACCGCCGCGGCCTTCCGGGACGGCTGGTTCCGCACCGGTGACGTGGCCACCCGCGCCGCCGACGGCTACCTCCGGCTGGTCGGGCGCAAGGCCACCGACCTGATCAAGAGCGGTGGTTACAAGATCGGTGCGGGCGAGATCGAGAACGTGCTGCTGGAGCACCCGGACGTGGCCGAGGTGGCGATCACCGGCGAGCCCGACCCCGATCTTGGCGAGCGCATCGTGGCCTGGATCGTGCCCGCTCCCGGCCGCACACCCGAGCCGGAAGAATTGGTTAACCTCGTGGCCACCCAGCTCGCTCCGCACAAGCGCCCGCGCCGCGTACAGTTCCTGGACCGCCTGCCGCGCAACGAGATGGGAAAGATCATGAAGAGGTCGCTTGCCGGTGACTGATGGGGGCGCCCGGACCGCGATCGCCGCGGTCACCAGTGAGTTCGCCGAGTTCTCCTTCGCCGACACCGGCCCGGAGGCCGACTACGGCGACGGCCCGCTCTCCTGGAGCGGCTACAAGGAGCAGCGGGCTCGGGCGCGCACCCGGTCCGGCGAGTCCGAGTCGGTGGTCTGCGGGCAGGGCCAGATCGGCACCCAGCCGGTGGTGCTGGTGGCCTTCGACTTCCGCTACATCGGCGGCTCGCTCGGCCAGCGCGCGGGCACCCGGATCTGCCGCGCGTTCGAGATCGCCCGGCGGCTGCGCTGGCCGGTGGTCTCGCTGATCTCCACCGGCGGCAGCCGGATGCAGGAGGGCATGCGCTCGCTGGCCCAGCTGCAGCGGATCGCCCGGCAGTGCCAGCTCACCCGGTGGGAGGGCCTGGCGCACATCGCGGTGCTGCGCGAGCCCACCACCGGCGGGGTGTGGGCCTCCCTCGGCGCGGGCGCGGACGTGGTGCTCGCGCTGCGCGGGGCCACCGTGGCCTTCGGCGGGCGCCGGGTGCGGCCGCCGAAGACCGGGGACGGGCCGGAGTTCCACAGCGAGGGCCAGTTCGCCGCGGGCGCGGTGGACGCGGTGCTGACGCCCGCCGAGCTGCCCGAGGTGCTGCGGCAGGTGGTCGAGCTGCTCGCCCCGATCGGCGCCGCCCCGGTGCAGCCGGCCACCGTGCCGCGCGCGCTGGGCCGCGACGACTGGCCCGCCGACGGCTGGTCCGCGGTGCGCAGGGCGCGCGCGCCGGAACGCCCGCGCGCGCATGCCTACCTCGAGGACTACTTCGACCGGCGCTTCGAGATCAGCGGCGACCGGGCCGGTGGTGTGGACCCCGGCATGCGCTGCGGGTTCGGCCGCCGCGACGGCGCCACCGTGGCCTACGTGGCCCAGACCGGCACCGCGAACACCCCGGCCGGGTTCCGCACCGCGGCCCGGCTGATCCGGCTGGCCGACCAGCTCCGGCTGCCCATCCTCACCCTGGTCGACACCCCCGGCGCGGCCAACGACAGCGCCGCCGAGCAGGCCGGGGTGGGCAGCTCGCTGGCCGAGCTGTTCGGCGCGGTGGCCGCGGCGGACGTGCCGATCACCACCCTGGTCATCGGCGAGGGCGGCTCCGGCGGCGCGCTCGCGCTGTCCTCGGCCGACCGGCTGTGGATCACCCCGGACGCCTACTTCTCGGTGATCGCTCCCGAGCTGGGCGCGGCGATCCTCAAGCGGGAGGCCGCCGAGGTCGAGCACACCGCCAACCAGCTCCGGCTGCGCCCGCAGGACCTGCTGGAGCTGGGCCTGGTGCACGGGATCGCGGGCGAGGAGCCGATCGACTGAGCCGGTGGCCACCCGGCCAGGTGGCGATGGCCGGTCGGCACTGGCCGCGGCCGCAGCGGGCACGATGTACTGCGCCGAACGGTTGACAGAGGCGGTGTGCACGTGACCTGGCTGGACCGGCTCCGCGCGGAGCCCCGATCGATCCTCGACGCCGTGCGCGCGGCCTCCCCGGCCCGGATCGTCGGCGAGTCGCTGCTCGTGCTGCTCGTGCTCGGCCTGGCGTTGCTGCCGGTGGTGCTGCTGCCGCTGTCCATGCCGCCGGTGTTCGTCGGGGCGGTGCTGGCCGTGCTGCTGACCGTGGCCCGGCTGCGCTGGCCGGCCGGCGCGCTCGTCGGCTCGGCCGGGCTGTACCTGGTCGGCTCGTTCGCCGCGATGCCGGTGCTGGCGCTGATCAGCTTCCACGCCGGTCGGCGGGTGCTGCCCCGGTCGCGGCTGTGGCTCGCGCTCGCGGTGACCCTGGTGGCCGGGTTCCTGCTCGGCGGGCCCAGCTTCGAGGCCGAGGAACTGGCCGGGTACCTGCTGATCACCACCGGGCTGCTGGTGCTGCCCGCGCTGGCCGGGCTGCTGGTGGGAAGGCGGCGGCCGCTGTCGCGGGTGCTGCGGGACCGCAACGAGTACCTGGAGCAGGTGCGGCTGCTCACCGCCGCGGAGGCGCGCACCGCCGAGCGCGCGCACATCGCCGCGGAGATGCACGACCTGCTCGGGCACCGGCTCAGCCTGATCTCCATGCACGCCGGCGCGCTGGAGCTGGCCACCGCCAAGCAGGCCCCCGAGCTGAGCGAGCACGCGCACCTGCTGCGCACCACCGCGGGCACCGCGATGGCCGAACTGCGTGACGTGCTGGGCATCCTGCGGGTCGGCCCAGCGGAGGAACTCGACCAGGACAGCGGCACCAGGGCCGATCTGGCCCGGCTGGTGGCCGAGTCGCGGCGGGTCGGGGTGGACGTCGAGCTGCGGTGGCAGGGTCCGGAGCTGGACGAGGTCGACGTGCGGGTGCGGCGGGCGGTGCACCGGGTGGTGCGCGAAGGGCTGACCAACGTGCACAAGCACGCCCCGGCCGCCACCGCCGAGGTGCGGGTCGAGGTCGATGCGGACTGGGTCCGGGTGGTGGTGGAGAACGGTCCGGCCGCCGGTGGGCCGCTGGGCACCCGGCGCGGGCTGGCCGGGTTGCAGGAACGGGTGGAGCTGCTGGGCGGCCGGTGCACCAGTGGGTCCACTGTGGACGGTGGGTTCGTGCTGCGCGCCGCGCTGCCGATGCTGCCGCCCGCCGCACCTGCTCCGGAGCGCCCGGCGCCGGTCACGCCGCCGGGGCCGCTGGCGGGGGAGGTGCTCACCACCGGCCGGGTGCTCGGCTCCGGCTGCCTCGGCCTGCTCGTGGTGGCGCCGATGCTGCTGGTCGCGGTGGTGTTCGTGGTGCTGGGCTTCTTCACCGGCGGCGGCCCGATCCCGGCCGCCGACTACGCCGGACTCAGCCTGGGCGCGAGTCAGGAGTCGGTGCGCGAGCGCTTCGGCGAGGGCAGCGACCTCAGCCCGTTCGACCCGGTGCCGGTGCCGGAGAACGCCGAATGCGTCCACTACCGTGCGGTGGACGATCCCGCGGTGCGCCAGTACCGGCTGTGCTTCCGGGACGGGACGCTGGTCAGCAAGGAGGAACTGCGCCGGTGAGCGAGCGGGAGATCCGGGTGCTGATCGCCGACGACGAGCGGCTGATGCGCGCCGGGGTGCGGATGATCGTGGACACCGCCGAGGACATCGTGGTGGCCGCCGAGGCGGGCAGCGGGCCGGAGGCGGCGGAGATCTGTGTGCGGCAGCGGATCGACGTGGCGCTGCTGGACATCCGGATGCCCGGCGGCGACGGGCTGGCCGCGGCCGCGGAGATCGCCAGGCTGGCCCCGGACACCAGGGTGGTCATGCTCACCACCTTCGGCGAGGAACGCTATGTGGCACAGGCGATGCGGGCCGGGGCCACCGGGTTCGTGCTCAAGGACACCGGGCCGACCGAGCTGATCCGGGCGGTGCGGGTGGCCGCGGCGGGGGAGTCGGTGCTGGGGCCGCGGATCACCCGCGACCTGATCGAGCGGCACCTGCTCGGTCCGGCCCGCGCCAGGGACGCCGCGCCCAGGGTGGCCCGGCTCACCGACGCCGAGCGCGAGGTGCTCAAGCTGGTCGGCGAAGGGCTGTCCAACGCGGAGATCGCGCAGCGACTGCACATCGGCGTCGGCACCGCCAAGGCGCACCTGAGCCGCGTGCTGACCAAAATGGACTGTGCGAACCGGGTGCAGGCCGCGATCGTGGCCCACGAGGCCGGCCTGCTGGACTAGCACCCGCCGCCGTGTTGGCCGTTGTCGTACCCAGTGTTGGCTGTTCTGAGACGGTGTGTTGGCCGGAACGGTGTGCCAGTTCGGCCAACACCGTGTACGACAACGGCCAACACG
Source organism: Crossiella sp. CA-258035 (assembly GCF_030064675.1). Classification (GTDB taxonomy): domain Bacteria; phylum Actinomycetota; class Actinomycetes; order Mycobacteriales; family Pseudonocardiaceae; genus Crossiella. Next base: position 6,018,980 of record NZ_CP116413.1, on the reverse strand, counting down.
GCAGTGGGGGTTCAGGTGAGGTCCGGGGGCTGGTGTGGGATTCCCTTCAGCTCGTGGAATCCGGGGGTGGCCGCGACCAGCAGCGCGCCGTCCCACAGTCGCCCGGCCGCCTCGCCGCGCGGGGCCTTGGAGATCACCGGGCCGAAGAACGCGGTGCCCTGGGCGGCGATGATCGGGGTGCCGATGTGCTTGCCCACCAACGAGATTCCCCGTTCGTGCGAGGCGCGTACCGCCGCGTCGTAGCTTTCGTCGCTGGCGGCCGCGGCCAGTTCGGCCGGTAGCCCGGCCTCGGTGAGCGCGGTGCCGAAGTCCCAGTCACCGTGCTCGTGCACCCTGGCGCCGTAGGCGGTGAAGAAGCGGCGCAGGCCGTCCTGGCCGTGGTGGCGTTCGACCGCGGCGCAGACCCGCACCGGCATCCACAGGTAGCCGCCGGTGTCGCCTTCCGGGTCGACCTCCAGGTGCTCGTTGAGCACGGACAGGCTCATCACCTGGTACCGCAACGTGATCGGCCGGACCCGCGCCACCTCGGTCAGCCAGCGGGCGGTGACCCAGGTGTACGGGCAGCTGGGGTCGAACCAGAAGTCGACGTCGGTTTCCTCCACCTGGCAAGGCTGTCAGCCGCACACCGCGCTGTCCACCACCTTGTTCAGCGCCTGCTGGTCGAGGGCGGTGCCGGTGGTGAGCGAGCTCTCCAGCCGGTGGCTGCCGTTGGCGCTGCTGAGCATCACGCTGAGGTAGCCGGGAATCCCGCCGGTGTGGCCCCACAGGGTGATCCCGCAGCTGCTGGTCATCTTGGTGTAGCCGAGGCCGTAGTTCGGGCTGACCTCGGTGGTCCGGGTGAGCTCGGCCTGCTGGGCAGGGGCGAGCAACCGGCCCTCGAGCAGGGCGCGGTGGAAGCGGTCCAGGTCGGCGGTGGTGGAGATGATCTCCCCGGCGGCCCCGGCCATGCTCGGGTTCAGCGCGCTGACGTCGACCGGTTTCCCTTCTGCCACCAGGTATCCGCGGGCGTGCGGGCCGAGGATGAACGGGTTGTCGCCGGGCACCTCGGTGTCGGCCAGCCGCAGCGGGGCCAGGATCCGCCGGTGCGCCTCCGCGCCCCACGGCCGCCCGGTGATCTTCTCGATGAGCAGCTGCACCACCAGGAAGTTGGTGTTGGAGTAGGAGAACTTGGTGCCCACCGGGAACAGCAGCGGTTTGGCCGCGGCCTTGCGCACGGTGGCCAGCGCGGTGTGGTGGTCGAAGCGGCGGGGCAGGAACTCCTTGGGGTCCCTGGGGATGTCGTCGGTGTAGTTGTGCAAACCGCTGGTGTGCTGCAACAGGTTCCGCACGGTGATCCGGTCGCCGTCGGGCAGCAGGCCGGGCAGGTGGCCGGACACCGGGTCGTCCAGGCCGAGCCGGCCCTCGGCGACGAGTTGCAGGGTGACGGTGGTGGCGAAGGTCTTGGTGATGCTGCCGACCCGGAAGCGGCCGTTCAGCGGTACCGGCCGCTGGCTGCCCAGCTTGGCCACGCCCGCGCGGGCGGTGAACTCGCGGCCGTCCCTGGTGACCCGGATCTGCGCGCCCGCGGCCCCGCTGGCGACCACGGCGGTCAGTTGTCGTTGCACCGCCTCGCGGTGCGGATCGGTGCTCGCGGCTGCGGTACCTGTAGACGTGGTGATGAGGATCAGCGCGGCGAACACCGCGGTGGTGGCACGGATCGATGTCATCGGACTCCCCTTCCGGTTGCTGCCATCTTGCCCGCAACCGGTGCGGGTGCGCACACTCCATCGTGTGGGTCCGGACGAGCTGGGCTGGGTGCGCGGTGAGATCGACCTGAGCAGGGCGAATCCCGCGCGCATGTACGACTACTTCCTCGGTGGCACGCAGAACTTCCCGGTGGACCGGGAGCTCGCCGACGCGGCCATCGCGCTGCGCCCGGAAATGCCCAGGTCGGCGCGGTTGAACCGGGCTTTCCTCGGCCGGGCGGTGCGGTACGCGGTGGACCTGGGCCTCCGGCAGTTCCTGGACCTGGGCTCGGGAATCCCGACCGAGGCGAACGTGCACGAGGTGGCGCACGCGGCCGATCGGCGCTGCCGGATCGCCTATGTGGACGCCGAACCGGTGGCGGTCGCGCACAGCCACCGGCTGCTGGCCGGGCATCCGAGGGTGAGCGTCACGCAGGCCGATCTCCGTGACGTGTCAACGGTGCTGGCCGCCGACGGGGTGCGCGCGCAGCTGGACTTCGGTCAGCCCATCGCGCTGCTCCTGGTGGCGGTACTGCACTTCCTGCCGGATGAGGACGATCCGGCGGAGGTGGTGCGGCGTTACGCCGAACGGCTCGCCCCCGGCAGCCTGGTGGCGATCTCCCATGTCACCACGGACAACCTGCCGCCGGAGTGGCGCTCGGTCGCCGGTCTGTACCAACGCAGCGCGACGCCGATCCACCCGCGCCCGAAGGCGGACGTGCTGGCCATGTTCGGCGAGTTGGCGCTGGTGCCGCCAGGGCTGGTGGACGCGGTGGAGTGGCGGCCCGACCGCGGTCAGCCCGCCCTGGCGGTGAGTGGTTTCTACGCTGGCGCGGCGCGGAAAACCTAGCTGTTGCCCAGGATCGCGCGTGCCACCTCGACCGTGGTGGTGGCCTTGGCGTGGCCGAGGGCGCGGATCACCGGTCCGGCGATCGCGTCCAGCTCCAGCGCCCGGCCGGCCTGGCGGTCGCGCAGCATCGAGGACCGCATGGTGCCGGGCAGGCTCCGGATGCGGGACTCCACCGCGTCGGCGTTGATGTCCACTCCGTGCGCGGCCGCCGCGGCCGCAGCCTCGTCCACCAGCGGGCGCAACCATTCCGGCCTGCGCCGCAAGGCTTCCTCGATCGGGGCGTCCGCGCCGGTGGTGAGCAGTGCGAACGGGTCCAGGAAGGACAGCTTGCGCCACAACACGGTCTGCTCGTCGGGGTGCGTGCCCACGGTCAGCCCGGCCGCGCGGAACAGCTCGGCCGCCCGAGCGCCCTCGGTGGTGCCGTCCGCCAGCACCAGATCGGCCATGCCGGAGAGCTGTTCCACCACGCCGGGCCGGTGCCGGGCCGCCTCCACCGCGATGCTGGCCGCCACCACCGAGGCGCTCGGGTACACCGCGCGCAGCACCGGCAGGTGGTCGATGCCGTTGAGCAGTGGCACCACGGTCGCGCCGCCCAGCACCGCGGCGGGCACCCGCTGCACCGCGGCCAGCAGCTCGGTGGCCTTGACCGCCACCACCAGCAGGTCCACCGGCGCGGTCAGCCAGGGCCGGGCGTCCGGATAGCTGGTGGTGGCGGCGGTGCCGGGCGCTTGGAAGGACAGTCCGCGCGCGGTGATCTCGGCCGCGGTGCGCTCGGTGGCCACCACGGTGACCTCGTGCCCGGCCGCCCCCAGCCGTGCCGCGATCAGCCCGCCGACCCCACCGGGCCCCAGTACTCCGACGGTCGCCATACGCCCTCCAGTCACCGTAGGTTCCATGATGGAAGCTACACTATGCCGGTGCGGCACAAGAGCTTCGAGGAAATGACCTGCGCCATAGCCCAGACGCTGAACCAGGTCGGGGAGTGGTGGAGCCTGCTCCTCATCCGGGACGCCCTGCACGGCCTGACCCGCTTCGACGAGTTCCAGCAGAGCATGGGCATCTCGCCGAACTCGTTGACCCGCCGCCTGTCCGAGCTGTGCGACCGGGGTCTGCTGGAGCGCCGCCGGTACCAGGAGCGGCCGCCGAGGGACGAGTACGTGCTCACCGACCGGGGCCGGGACCTGCGGCCGGTGATCGAGGCGCTGGGAGCCTGGGGGCGCAGGCACGTGACCGGGAAGAAGGCGGCGGTCCGGCTGCGCGACGACGAGACCGGGGCGGAGGTGGACCCGGTGCTGGTGGACCGGCACACCGGCAGGCGACTGGACGGCGAGGGGTTCCACTACGCCGCCACCAGGGTGGCGCATCCGGTGAAGCGGTCCCGGTTGCCGAAGGTCTGAGTCAGGCCAGCAGTTCCAGCGCCGCCTTGGCGATGTGTGCCTCGGCCAGCAGCACGTGCTGTGCCGCCGGTCCGAGCGGGATGAAGCTGTCCGCGCTGGTCACCCGGCGGATCGGGCCGCGGAAGCCGTGGTCGGTGAGCGCGGTGACCACGGCCTCGGACACCCCGCCGGTGCGCCGGGTCTCATCCGCGATCAGCACCCGGCCGGTGGCCTCGGCCTCGCGCAGCAGGTCGGCCACGGGCAGCGGGGCCAGCCAGCGCAGGTCGACCACCCGGCAGGGCAGGCCGAGGCGGCGCGCCACCCGCAGGCTCATCGGCACGCCGTTGCCGAAGGTGATGATGGTCAGCTCGGTGCCGTCGCCGTGCGTGCGGGCCCGGCCGAGGCCGATGGGCGCGGCCGGTAGCGGGTCGAGCCAGGCGTTGTCGCCGGGGGAGTGCAGGTCCCTGGTGTGGTACAGGGCAATGGGTTCCAGGTAGACGCAGACCGCGCCGTGCCTGCGGGCCGCGGCGGCGCAGGCGTGCAGCAGCGGGGCGGCCTCCGCCGGATGCGCGGGCACGGCGATGACCAGGCCGGGGATGTCGCGCAGGGCGGCCAGGGCGTTGTCGTTGTGGAAGTGGCCGCCGAAACCCTTCTGGTAGGCCAGTCCGGCGATCCGCACGACCATCGGGTTGCGGTACTGGTTGTCGGCGAAGAAGCGCAGCGTGGCCGCCTCGCCGCGGAGCTGGTCGGCGGCGTTGTGCAGGTAGGCCAGGTACTGGATCTCCGGGATGGGCAGGAAGCCGCAGAGCGCGGTGCCCAGCGCGGTGCCGAGAATGGTCTGCTCGTCCAGCAGGGTGTCGAAAACCCTTGCCGCGCCGAAGGACTTGCGCAGGCCGCGGGTGACACCGTAGACACCGCCCTTGGCCGCCACGTCCTCGCCGAAGACCAGGGTGGCCGGATCCTCGGTGAGCAGCTGGGCGAGGGCGTGGTTGATGGACTGGGCCAGGGTGCGGGGCTCGGCAGCGGGCGTGTCCACGGAAACCGTTGGCGTGGCAGGGAAGTCGCCGATGGCCAGGGGTGCCAGCACCTCCGCCGCCGAGGTCAGCTTGGGTTCGGCAACCGCCTCGGCGGCCAGCGCGGCGACCTCCGCGCGCTTGGCCTCGTACCGCGCCAGCAACTGGGCCGGGGTCAGGATGCCGTTCTCTGCCAACAGGATCGCGGCGCGCAGGACCGGGTCGCGGGACAGGTCGGCGGTGATCTCGGCCTGGCTGCGGTAGGCGGACTCGACGTCGGAGCCCGCGTGTCCCATCAGCCGCACCGTGCGCAGCCGCAGGAAGGCCGGGGCCCGGCGGGTGCGCACCCAGTCGGCAGCGGTTTCCGCCACCCGGAGCGCTTCCGGCAGGTTGGCGCCGTCGGCGTCGAAGTAGCGCAGGCCGGGGCGGTTGCCGTAGGCGGCGGCGATCCAGTCCTTCGGCGTGCGCACGCTGATGCCGATCCCGTTGTCCTCGCAGACGAACAGCACCGGCAGCGGCAGCTTCTGGTAGGCGCAGTGGGTGGCGGTGTTGAGCGCGCCGGTGGCGGTGGAGTGGTTGGCGGAGGCGTCGCCGAAGGAGCAGATCACGATCGCGTCGGAGGGCCATTCGGTGGGCAGGCCCAGTTTCCGGGCGCGTTCGATGCCGAAGGCGAGGCCGACCGCGCGGGGCAGGTGCGAGGCGATGGTGGAGGTCTGCGGGATCACCGACAGGGCGCGGTGGCCGAAGACCTTGTGCCGCCCGCCGGAGATGGGTTCGGCCGCCGCCGCGGTGATGCCGAGCAGGACGTCGCGCAGCGGGCTGGAGCCCGGTTTCTGGGCGGCGCGGGCGAGGTAGAAGCCGCCGGAGCGGTAGTGCAGCAGGGCGGGATCGGTGACCCGGAGCGCGGCGGCGACCGCGGCGTTGCCCTCGTGGCCGCTGGAGCCGATGCTGTAGAAGCCCTCGCCGCGCTTGCCCAGCTCGCGCGCGGCGAGGTCCAGGTGGCGGCTGCCGAGCTGGGCGTCGAACAGGGCCAGCGCCCGGTCCGCGCTCAGTCCTTCAATGTCCACTGTGGACTGCGCTGTGGGCATATTCCTCATCGTGTCAAGGAAGTGCTGGTCGACCGGCTGGGTCATCGGTAGGCCGGGTTGCCGGTGAGGGCCTCGCCGAGCACCAGAGTGTGGATCTCGCTGGTGCCCTCGTAGGTGAGCACGGACTCCAGGTTGTTGGCGTGCCGCAGCACCGGGTACTCCAGGGTGATGCCGCTGGCGCCGAGGATGGTGCGCGCCTCACGGGCGATCTTGATGGCCTCGCGCACGTTGTTCAGCTTGCCGATGCTCACCTGGCGCGGGTGCAGCTGCCCGGCGTCCTTGAGCCGGCCCAGGTGCAGGGCGAGCAGGAAGCCCTTCTGCACCTCCAGGCTCATGTCGACGAGCTTCTGCTGGGTGAGCTGGAACCCGGCGATCGGCTTGCCGAACTGGGTGCGGGTGACCGAGTAGTCCAGCGCGGTGTCCAGGCAGTCCTTGGCCGCGCCCAGCGCGCCGAAGATGATGCCGAAGCGGGCCTCGCTCAGGCAGCTCAGCGGCCCGCGCAGGCCGGCGGCCTCGGGCAGCTGGGCGTCAGCTGGCAGGCGGCAGTCGTCGAAGAACAGCTCGGAGGTGACCGAGGCGCGCAGGGACAGCTTGTGCGTGATGTTCCGGGTGCTGAAGCCGGGGGTGTCGCGCGGCACCAGGAACCCGCGCACACCGTCCTCGGTCTGCGCCCACACCACGGCCACGTCGGCCAGGCCACCGTTGGTGATCCACATCTTGCTGCCGTTGAGGATCCAGTCGCCACCGTCACGCTTGGCGTTGGTGCGCATGTTGCCGGGATCGCTGCCGTGGTCGGGTTCGGTGAGCCCGAAGCAGCCGATCGCGCGGCCCGCGGCCATTTCCGGCAGCCAGCGCTGTTTCTGCTCCTCGGAGCCCCAGCGGTGGATGGCGTACATGGCCAGCGAGCCCTGCACCGAGACGAAGCTGCGGAACCCGGAGTCCACGCCCTCCAGCTCGAAGCAGGCCAGCCCGTAGCCGACCGCGCTGGACCCGGCGCAGCCGTAACCCTGGAGGTGCATGCCGAGCAGTCCGAGCTTGCCGAACTCCAGCGCCAGGTCCCGGTCGAAGTAGCCGCGCTCGAACCAGTCCCCGATCACCGGCCGCAGCCGCTGGTCGGCGAACCGCCGGACGGTGTCCCTGATGAGCCGCTCCTCCTCGGTGAGCAGCCCGTCGGCGGACAGCAGGTCCAGTGGGTCGATCCGCTCGGGCATCGTCTCTCCGCTCGTTTCACGCCGGGTTTCCAGCATGGCCCGGGGGCCGGGACAGGCCCAAGTCCCCCAGGCCGACGGACCTTCGCGCTGAGCACAACGACGGCTGGGTCTAAGGGTTGCGGGACAGGATCGAGTGCAGCCGTTCGAGTGGAATCTTGGGCGTGCGGTGCTCGTCGAGCAGCCCGTTGGTCTCCTGCTCGGTGTCGGTGAGCTGGGTGAAGCAGTACCCCGCCAGCCCACCGGAGCGCGCCGCGCCGATCACCGAGTCCAGCATGGCCGCGTAGTCCTCGGCCGAGTCGATGGTGCCGTAGCCGAAGACCTCCGCCCCGTTGGCCGGGGTGAAGGTGGCCCCGCCGAACTCGCTGAGCATGATCGGTTGCTCCGCGTAGTCCACCCCGTCCAGCAGCAGCCGCCGCGAGTTGGGCCAGCGCTCGGTGAAGTGCCCCCGGTCCAGGTTCTCCCTGGTGTAGCGGGACTTCAGCGTGTCCGGATCCTGGTGGTAGTCGTGCACACCCCAGAAGTCACCCCCGGCGATCTCCCACCCGTCGTTGGCGATGGTCGGCCGCGAGGGGTCCAGCGACTTGGTCAGGTGGAACAACGCCTGGGCGAGGTGCCGCTGCGCCGGGTCCACGCCGATGTCCGGCACACCCCAGCTCTCGTTCAACGGCACCCAGGCCATGACGCTGGGATGACTGCGGTCCCGCTGCACGGCCCTGGGCCACTCGGCCAGCAGCCGCTGCGCCGTGGTCGGGCCGAACTCGAACGCGCTCGGCATCTCCTCCCACACCAGCAGCCCAAGCCGGTCGCACCAGTACAGGAACCGGGGATCCTCCACCTTCTGGTGCACCCGGATCCCGTTGAGCCCCAACGCTTTCGCCAGCTCCACCTCCCGCCGCAACTCCTGCGCCGAGGCCGCCAGATGCGACTCCGGCCAGTAGTTCTGGGCGAGCGCGAACCGCAGGAAGGTGGGCCGCCCGTTGACCAGGAACCGCCGGTCAGCCACACCAAAACTGGACAACCCGAGGTAGGAGGACACCCTGTCCGCCACCGCCCCGTCCGCGCCCAGCAGCCGTACCGTGGCGTCGATCAGGTGCGGCCGCTCCGGAGTCCACAGTAGACGGTCCAGGTCCTGCGCGTTCCGCAGCGCCGGAATGGCGATGTCACACCGGAGCTCACGAGTGGTGAGCCGAAAGCTCTGCACCGCAAGGACTTCATCCCCGAACCGGAGCTCCACCTCCGCCGTGTGCGCCTCCACGGGCCAGGTGTTGAGCCCCAGCTCACACCGCACCCGGCAGGCAGCCACCTCCGGCGTCCAGTGCAGCGAGTCCACCCGCAGCGCGGGCACCTCCTCCAGCCACACCGGCTGCCAGATCCCGGTGGTCCGGTGGTACCAGATCACATGCGGCTCAACGGCCCAGTCCTGTTTGCCCCTGGGCTGCGCGGTGTCCTGCGGCCAGTCCTCCACCCGAACAGTGACCACCTGCGCGCCAGACTGAGCCAGCGCCCAGGTCACATCAAGCGAGAACCCAACATGCCCACCCTCATGCGCGCCAACCTGATGCCCGTTGACCCACACCGTGGCCCGGTAGTCCACCGCCCCGAAGTGCAGCAACAAGGCCCGCCCGGGATCCGGGGGAGCGGCGGTGAACTCCCGCCGGTACCAGACCACCGGATGGAACCCCCGGTCCCCGATCCCGGACCGCTTGGACTCCGGCGGATAGGGCACGGCGATGGTCCGGTCGAACGGCTCAGCACTCCGGTACCAGCCGGAACTCAGGCCGGAGTCGGCGTCGTCATGCGCAAACCCCCACGGCCCGGACAAATCGGACCAGTCAGGATCACGGATGAGCTGCGGGCGTGGGTGGTCGGCTGCAGCGAGGTGCGCGGCGGTCACGAAACCAGGGCTCCCGATACGGTCGAGGACACGGTCGCAGACACCCAGTGTACAACGTTGTAAGTTGATGTTGCAGAACTTTCCGCGACGCCGTTGCCGTTGATCGCAAACGGAGCGGCCGGTCTGGGTGGTTCTGCTTCGACGGCCTGAAGAAGACACACCACATCCCGTCAAGCGCCCCACCAACCCCGCCAACCGCACCAGAGGCTGGGACCGGGGCGCTTGACGGGATGTGGTTTGGTTTAGTAAGGCCGTCGAAGCAGAACCACCCAGACCCCGCGGAACCACCCACGCTGCTGAAAGCGCGCCAACACAAACTCGCACTGGTCTGCAACTCATCTCGCTGCCTTTGATCCTCCCCCTGCTTTGATGGTCTGCCCGTCCGGCGAGGACATTCTTTTCGCTTTTAAAAACCAAAAGAATGTCCTCGCCGGACGGGCAGACCCCCGGAGGGGTGTGACAAGTCAAAAGCCGGTCGAGCAGGTTGCGGGGCGGGGTTCGGGTTGCCGACTCAAGACCCAGCGTGCTCGCGACCCTCTCGTCTTCTCCGCACGACCTTCCGACAGCAAACCACATCTCGTCGAGCGGCCCCCGTCACGTTGCGAGGCTTTGGCGGCGGTAGGTTGCAGGGGCCGCTCGACGAGATGCGGTCAGCAGTCTCCAGGCCGTACGGAGAAGACGAGAGGCCCGCTTTGTGGGTTTTCACCCCCGGGTGGGCCTTGTCGCGCAAGGGCACTGTCCACTGTGGATTCGCTTGACCTGGAGCGCGCTTCAAGTCATAGCGTCGTTGTCATGACGACCCCACAACAGCCCCTCAACTCCGGTTTCGGCGCGCACAGCACCGCCACCGAAGTCCTCGCCGGTATCGATCTCACCGGCAAACTCGCCATCGTCACCGGTGGCTACTCCGGCCTCGGCCTGGAGACCACCCGCGTGCTGGCCGCCGCCGGTGCGCACGTCGTAGTGCCAGCCCGCCGTCCGATTCTGGCTACCGAAGCCCTTGGCGACGAGGCCGAAGTCGCCGCGCTGGACCTGGCCGATCTCGACAGCGTGCGGACCTTCGCCGACAACTTCCTCGCCACTGGTCGCGGTATCGACATCATGGTCAACAGCGCGGGGGTGATGGCCTCGCCCGAAACCCGGGTGGGACCGGGCTGGGAGCTTCAGTTCGCGGCCAACCACCTTGGGCACTTCGCGCTGGTCAACCGGTTGTGGCCGGCGCTGGCCGGGCGGGAGGCCCGGGTGGTTTCGGTGTCCTCGCGCGGGCACTTCTACTCCGACATCCGCTGGGACGACCCGCAGTTCGCCACCGGCTACGACAAGTGGCTGGCGTACGGGCAGAGCAAGACCGCCAATGTGCTCTTCGCGGTGCACCTGGACGCCATCGGCCGGGAGCACGGGGTGCGGGCGTTCGCGCTGCACCCGGGGGCGATCATGACGCCGCTGGCCCGGCACATCCCGCTGGCCGAGCAGATCGCCAACGGGTGGGCGGATGAGGACGGCAACCCGGTCGACCCTTCCTTCAAGAGCGTGCCGGAAGGGGCGGCGACCCAGGTCTGGGCGGCCACCTCGCCGCAGCTGGCGGGGCTGGGCGGGGTCTACCTGGAGGACTGCGAGATCGCCGAGGTCGCGGGCTCGCTGGAGGAGCGCCGGGGAGTCGCGGCCTATGCGGTCGACCCGGCGTCGGCGGAGCGGTTGTGGGGGCTGTCCGCGCAGCTGACGGGGGTGGATCTGCTGGTCAGCCGGTGACCTGTGATCCCCGACCGGTCGTGGGGCGCCGGTCGGGGACCGGGGGGTCAGACGATGCTGGCCTTCTCGATGATCACGTCCTGCTTCGGGACGTCGGAGTGGCCGCCCGCGTTGCCGGTGGCCACGCCGCGGATCGACTCGACGGTCTCCTGGCCCTCGACGACCTTGCCGAACACCGCGTAGCCCCAGCCGTTCGGGGTGGGCGAGGTGTGGTTGAGGAAGTCGTTGTCGACGGTGTTGATGAAGAACTGGGCGGTGGCCGAGTGCGGGTCACCGGTGCGCGCCATGGCGACGGTGTACTGGTTGTTCTTCAGGCCGTTGGTGGCCTCGTTCTTGATCGGGGTGCCGGTGGGCTTCTGCTTCAGGCCCGGCTCGAAACCGCCGCCCTGGATCATGAAACCGCTGATGACGCGGTGGAAGATGGTGCCGTCGTAGTGGCCCTTGTTCACGTACTCCACGAAGTTCGCCACCGTGTTCGGCGCCTTGTCGGCGTCCAGTTCCAGGACGATGCTGCCGTGGTTGGTGTCCAGACGTGCCTTGGTCATGCCACCGATTCTGTCACCGCACGCAGGCGCACGCTGGGCTAGGGCGACCAGCGGGTGCGCAGATCGGCGCAAGAGCGCGCCAGGCAGTCCAGGGCCAGTGGCAGCAGGGGGTTGCTGTTCTGCGGGCGGTGCAGCACCAGCACCCGGCGGAATGCCTGCCACCCGGCCGGGCGCAGCACCCGCACACCCCGGTCCGGCACGGCCAGCCTGGGCATCATGGCCACCCCCAGCCCGCGCGCGACCAGCTCGGCGACCACGCCGTAGTCGTTGCTGCGGAAGATGATCGCCGGGTCGAAACCGGCCGCGGTGGCCATCCGGCCCAGCGACCGCGCGCCCGCGGTGTCCGCTCTGGTGCAGATCCAGCGGTCCCCGGCCAGCTCGGCCAGGTCCACCTCCTGGCCGCCGGCCAGCCGGTGGGTCTCCGGGACGGCGATGGTCAGCGGCTCGGCCAGCAGCTCGGTGCCGCGCAGCTCCACCGGCCACACCCGGGGATCCAGGTCGTAGGCGAAGACCACCGCCGCGTCCAGGGTGCCCTCCAGCACGCCGCCGAGCACCTCGTCCGGCTCGCCCTCGTCCAGGTGCACCTCGGCGTTGGGGCGCGCGGCCACGATCGCGGCCAGCGCCACCGGTAACACCTTGGCGTTGGCGGTGGCGAAGCTCGCCAGCCGTAAGGTGCCCGCGTCGCCCGCGACCAGGGCTTTCGCTTCCCGTTCCACTGTGGACAGCGCACCCAGCACCGCGCCGCAGCGCTCGGCCAGCAGCTCGGCCACCGCGGTCGCCCGCACACTCCGCGCGGACCGCTCGAACAGCGGGGCGCCCACCGCGCGTTCCAGCAGCACCATCTGCTGGGAGACCGCGGAGGCCGTGTAACCGAGGTTGCGCGCCGCCTCGGCGAAGGATCCCGTGCGGACGCACTCCCGCAGGGTCCGCAGATGGATCGGGTTGAGCATTGCGCGACTCTACGGAGACCGGACAGGCCACCGCACCCCCTACGTGGTATCTGCAACCCAAGAGTTGCGCGCCGAGCGGCCATGTGCAACTCTGGGGTTGCGCCTAGAGGAGGACAACATGGACCGCATCGAACGTCAGATCCACATCGCCGCCCCGCCCGAGCGGGTGTGGTCGGTGCTCACCGAGGCCGAGCACATCGCCCAGTGGTTCGGCCAGACCGCGCAGGTCGACCTGCGCCCCGGCGGCGCGGCCAGCTTCGGCTGGACCGAGCACGGCACCAGCCAGGCCACCATCGTCGCGGTGGAGCCGCCGCGCTTCTTCTCCTACCGCTGGAACCTGGTCGACGACGGACCAGCCGAGGAGGGCAAGACCTCGCTGGTCGAGTTCACCCTGGCCGAGCAGGACGGGGGGACCAGCCTGACCGTGGTGGAGACCGGGTTCGAGTCCCTGGGCGTGTCCCCGGACCGGCAGCTCAAGCAGTACCAGGACAACGTAGGTGGCTGGCAGGCCGAGCTGGACGAGCTGGTCGCCTACGCGGAGAAGCTCGCGGGATGACCGACCAGGTCGACGAGGTGATCGTGGCCCTGTCCGACCCGCTGCGGCGGCAACTGCTGGAGCGGCTGTCCCGGCTCGGCTCGGCCAGCGCGACCACCCTGGCCGAGCACCTCCCGGTGACCAGGCAGGCGGTGGTCAAGCACCTGGTGGTGCTGGACCGGGCCGGGCTGGTCACCGGCGGGCGGCAGGGCCGGGAGGTGCGCTACGCGGTCCGCCCGGAGGCGCTGCTGGTCACCGCGGAGTGGCTGCGCCGGGTCGCCGCCGACTGGGACAGCCGACTCAACGCGATCAAGCGCCTGGCCGAAGGCGGCTAGAGGATCTCCTCGACGTTCTGGATCGGCCGCGCCAGCCGGGTGCCCTTGCCGGTGACCACGAACGGCCGCTCGATCAGGATCGGGTGCTCGGCCATCGCGTCCAGCAGCGCCTCGTCATCGGCCTCGGCCAGGCCGAGCTCGGTGAACAGCTTCTCCTTGCGCCGCACCGCCTGCGCGGGGGTCAGGCCCGCGTCCGCGATGAGCTTGGCCAGCTCCTCGCGGGTCGGCGGGGTCTTGAGGTAGTCGACCACGGTCGGCTCCTCGCCGGACTCACGCAGCCGCGCGAGGGTGTTGCGGGAGGTGCTGCACCGCGGGTTGTGGTAGATCGTCGCCATGGCCGTCATTCTGCCTACCGGGAGCGGGGCAGGCGGCCGCGCAACGCCATCGCGGTGCGCACCCGGTCCTGGGCCAGCCGCATCGCCGCGGCCCTGGGCAGCACGCCGGTGCGGCGGGACTCGGTGAGCACCAGCTCGGTGTTGGCCCGCATCTTCGCCGCCACCGTGGCCATGATCGCGGCCGGATCGGGCCGGAACGGGGAGTAGCGGGCGTCCATGGCGAAGGCGGCCGCGACCACGCCGCCTGCGTTGGCGATGAAGTCCGGCACCACGGTGACCCCGCGTTCGGCCAGCGCGGACTCCGCGGCCGGGCTGGTGGGCAGGTTCGCGCCCTCCACCACCAGGTTCGCCCGGATCCGGGCCGCGGTCGGCTCGTCGATGACGTCCTGCACCGCGGCCGGGATGAGCACATCGCAGTCCACCAGCAGCTCCGCTCCGGCCGGAATCCGTTGCGCGGGAGCCAGTTTCACGCAGGTGTCGCCGTGCTCGGCGCGCAGCGCCAGCCAGTGCGGCACGTCCAGGCCGTCCGGATCGTGCACCGCGCCTTCGCTGGTGGACAGCGCGATGACCACCGCGCCCAGCTCGTGCAGGCGGCGGGCCGCGGCCAGACCGACCGCGCCGAAGCCCTGCAACGAGATCCGCGCGCCCGCGGTCGGGCGGCCCAGCAGCGCCAGCGCCGCGTCCACCGACTCGGCCACCCCGTGCCCGGTGACGCCGATCTTGTCGTAGGCCACCCCGCCCAGCTCCTCCGGCACACCCACCGCGGCGCCCCGGTCGCCCAGCTCGTCCTGGATGATCGCCGCGTCCGCCTCGGTCATGCCCATGTCCAGCCCGGCCACGTAGCTGGACGGGATCTGGTCGGCCAGGCGGCGGACGAAGGCGCGCAGCACTGCCTCCTTGTCCGGACTGGCCGGGTCCCACCGGATGCCGGCCTTGGCGCCGCCGTGGAAGAGGTCCACCGCGGCCCACTTCCAGGTCATCACCCTGGCCAGCCGGGCGATCTGGGCCACGGTGACCCCGGGCGCCATCCGGGTGCCGCCCTTGCCGGAGCCGCGCGCGGTGTTGTCGATGACCAGCACGCCGCGCATCCCGGTGCGCGAGTCGGAGACGCTGACCACCTTCTCCGGGCCCCACTCGTCGAACTCGTGCAGGTCCACCGAGGTTCCTCTCAGACGCAGTTGTGTTCGGGCCGGACTCCGGCCCCGGCGAACCGGCGGACGTCCAGCGCGGCGACGTCCACCACCGGCTCCCGGCCCAGCACCAGGTCCCGCAGCACCTCGCCGATCGCCGGTCCCTGCAGGAAACCGTGACCGGAGAAGCCGGTGGCGTAGAGGAACCGGCGCACCCCTTCCGCCTCGCCGACCACCGCGTTGTGGTCCGGGGTGACCTCGTAGAGCCCGGCCCAGCCGTGCGCGATGCCCACCTCGGTCAGCGCGGGCGCCCGCCTGGCCACCGCGGCGCTGAGCCTGGGCAGCCAGGAGTCGGTGCGGGACAGGTGAAAACCGAACTCCTCGTCCGGGTCCGACATGCCCACCAGCAGCCCCGCGCCCTCGCCGTGGAAGTAGAAGCTGGTGCCGAAGTCGATGGTCATCGGCAGCTCCGGCGGCAGGTCCGGCACCGGCTCGGTGACCAGGATCTGCCTGCGCAGCGGCCGCACCGGCAGCTCCACCCCGGCCATCGCGCCCACCGCGGCCGACCAGGCCCCGGCCGCGCAGATCACCGTCGCGGTGCGCACGGCCCCCTCGTCCGTGCGCACCGCGCGGATCTCCCCGTCCTCGGTGTCGATGCCGGTGACCGCGCAGTGCCGCCGGATGAGCGCCCCGTGCCGCCGCGCGGCCCGCGCGTAGCCCTGCACCACGGCCTCCGGGGTGCAGTGGCCGTCGGTGGGGGAGTAGGCGGCGGCGAGCAGCCCGTCGGTGTCGATCAGCGGGGAGAGTCGTTTCGCCTCAGCGGGTTCGAGCATCCTGCTGGGCACGCCAAGTCCATTTTGGACGGTGACACTGGCCTCGAACGCGGCCACGTCCTCGGCGTTGTCCAGCAGGAACAGGTAACCGTGCTGGGCCAGGTCGATCTCCCCGCCCGGCCGCTGCGCGAAGTTCTCGAACGCGGCCAGGCTGCGCTTGCCCAGCTCGATGTTGACCGGGTCGGAGAACTGCGCGCGCACCCCGCCCGCGGCCCGGCAGGTGCTGCCCGAACCCAGCTCGTCCCGTTCCAGCAACAGCACCTCAGCCCTGGCCTCGGCCAGGTGGAAGGCCGCGCTGACCCCCATCACCCCGCCGCCGATGACCACCACGTCGGCCGCGGCGGGCAGCGGGGCGCGGCCGGTCACCGCCCGGCCCAGTGCTCGGGCAGCCGGTAGCCCAGCTCCGGCTCCACAGTGGTGACGTCCATCTGCGCCTTCTGCAGCCTGCCGGAGAAGTCCCAGTTCATCGACTGCCAGCGGGTGAACTGGTCCAGCACCCAGATGCCGGACTGCCGGGAACCGTTGCCGGAGCGGCCATTGCCGCCGAACGGCAGGTGCGCCTCCGCGCCGGAGGTGGAGTTGTTCACGCTCACCATGCCCGCGCCGATGCCCTGCCGGAACCGGAACGCCTTGGCCGGATCGGTGGTGTAGATCGAGGAGGACAGGCCGTAGCCGGGCGCGTTGGCCAGCTCGACCGCCTCGGCGAACTCGCGGTAGCCGGTGATGCCGACGATCGGCCCGAAGGTCTCCTCCAGGAAGATCCGGTCGTCCGGCCGCACCCCGTCCACGACCACCGGGTGGTAGTACAGCCCGTTCCCGGCCTTGCCGTGGAAGCCTTCGCGCGGGTTGTCCGCGCTGATCCGGCCGATCCCGGTGGAGCCGAGCACGGTGTGGTGCGGCTGGATCCAGTCCAATGTGGACTCATACGAGTCGGCGAACTTCTGGTCCAGCAAGGGTCCGTAGAGGACGGGGCCGTCCGGTTCGCCGACCACCGCGGCGCGCACCGCGGCGTCGAAGCGGCGGGTGAACTCCGCGCGCACGTCCTCGTGCACGATCACCGTGCCCAGCGAGGTGCAGCGCTGCCCGGCCGAGCCGAAGCCGGAGAACAGCGCGCCGTCCACGGCCAGGTCCAGGTCGGCGTCCTCGGTGACCACCATCGGGTTCTTGCCGCCCAGCTCCAGGCAGGGCGACTGGAGGTGCCGTCCGCACAGCTCGCCGATCCGCTCCCCGACCGCGCTGGAGCCGGTGAAGCCGACCTTGTCCACCAGCCGCCGCGCCAGCGCCGTGCGCAGACCGTCGAAAGTGGACGGTCCGTCGGCCAGCACCAGCCCGAGCACGCCCGCGGGCACCCCGGCCCGCCAGGCCAGCTCGGCGAAGGCGGCCGCGCTGGCCGCGGCGTACTCGGCGGGCTTCCACACCACCGCGTTGCCGCACAGCAGCGCGGGCACCAGGTACCAGGAGGGCACCGCGACCGGGAAGTTGCCCGCGGTGATCACCACGGCCACCCCGACCGGCGCCCGGAAGGTGAACAGCTGCTTGTCCGGCATCTCGCTGGGCACGGTCTGCCCGTACAGCCTGCGGCCCTCGCCGAGGAAGAAGTCGCAGGTGTCCACGATCTCCTGCACCTCGCCCAGCGCCTCGGCGAAGGGCTTGCCGATCTCCCTGGTGACCAGCCTGGCCAGGGTCTCCTGGTTGGCCTCCACCAGCCTGCCCAGGTTGGCGATCACCCGGCCGCGCACCGGCGCGGGCACCGCGGCCCACTCGGCCTGCGCGGCGCGGGCCACCTCGGCGGCGTGCACCAGGTCCGCCGCGCCGCCGAGCTGGACCGTGGCGACCACGTCGGCCGGCTCGGCGGGGTTGCGGGAGAGGTAGTCCGTGCCGCGCACGGCCTTGCCGTCGATCACCGAGGTCAACGTCGTCGTGTCCACACAGCTCACCGTAGGGCGCGCGCCGGATCGGACAAGCCACCCAACGCGCACACTTGCTCGCGCTCAGCGTCACGGAGAGTTGGCCTCGGTCTCACGGCCACGTGGCCGACGGGCCGGGGTGTGGCCAGACTGGAGTCATGACGGTGAGTGCGGGTCCCGTGGTGCTGTCCGAGGCCGAGGTCTCGGCCCTGCTGGACCTGGACGGGGTGATCGACAGCCAGCGGCAGGCGTTCACCGCGCTGGGCGAGGGCAGCGGCCTGGTGGCGGAGAAGGCGGTGCTGAACAGCCCGGACGGCTCCACCGTGCTCAGCTACCTGGGCCGGGTCTCCACCGCGCACGGCGTGGTCAACAAGGTGGTCAGCGTGCAGCCGGACAACCCGGCCCGCGGCCTGCCCGCGATCACCGCGACCCTGGTGGTGCTGCACCCGCTCACCGGCGAGGTGCTGGCGGTGCTGGCCGGTGGCGAGCTGACCGCGGTGCGCACCGCGGCGGCCTCGGCGGTGGCGGTGGACGCGCTGACCCAGCCCACCGCGGGCGACCTGGCCATCCTGGGCTCAGGGGTGCAGGGGCGCTGGCACGTGCGTGCGCTGTCCAGGGTGCGCAACCTGCGCCGGATCCGGATGTGGAGCCCCAACCGGGAGCGCTGCGCGCAGACGGCGGGGCAGCTGACCGAGGAGCTGGGGGTCGAGGTGGTGCCGGTGCCCGACCCGGTGGCCGCGGTCGGGGACGCCGACCTGGTGATCGCGGGCACGCTCAGCCACACCCCGGTGGTGCCCACCGCGGAGGTCGCGGCCGGCGCGACCGTGGTCAGCGTCGGCTCCTTCGCCCCGGACCGGCACGAGCTGGACCAGGCGCTGCTGGACCGGGCGGACCGGGTGGTGGTGGACCACGTGCCCACCGCGACCGGCCACGCCGGGCCGATCATGCGAGCGGTCGCCGACGGGGTGCTCACCGAGGGGGAGTTGACCTCGTTGGGCGAGGTGCTCTGCGGCACCAGGCCGGGCCGCCGCACGCCCAATGACCTGGTGGTCTACAACAGCGTCGGCCTCGGCGTGCAGGACGCGGCCGCGGCGGCCCTGGTGCTGTCCCGCCACCACGCCGCCAAGCGCTGAGCTACCCCAGAAAAAGCGAAAACCGGGCTGTCATGAAGACAGCCCGGTTGCCTGAATGTTCAGGCCGTCGCCATCAGTGGCCGGTGACGTTTTCGGCCTGGGGGCCCTTCGGGCCCTGGGTCACGTCGAAGGTGACCTTCTGGCCCTCCTGGAGCTCCTTGAAGCCCGTGCCGTTGATCGCGGAGAAGTGCACGAAGACGTCAGGGCCGCCCTCGTCCTGCGCGATGAAACCAAAGCCCTTTTCCCCGTTGAACCACTTCACACTGCCAGTTGCCACAAATCCTCCGACCACAAAAAATCAGTTAACGCGACGAACCCTACCCCGTCCGGCGAATTTCGGGAATTCCCACCCCCAGATCGGGTGGTGCGACCCCCTCCGGAGCCGGTCCCGCCCGGCCGATCGTCCGCGCACGTCACCCGCACCTCACCCGGGCGCCCGCGCCCGCGCGCCAGCGGCCCAGCCAGCTGTCGAGGTCCGGCGTTTTGCCTGCTCATGATAGGTGCGGGAGGCGTTCCGGCGGCCCGGTTCCGCGAGCGCTGCTGGTGCTCACCCCGAGGTTTTGCCGGGGTCGGCCACCTTCCGCGGGCCCTCCCGGCCAGCCAAGCTCGGCGGCACTGTGACCTGGGACACGAAGGGTGAGTGATTCCGTGGGCGACGGACTGCTGGGCACGGGGCCGCGCGGGGTGTTCCGGCGGACGCTGCCCCCACTGGACCAGGCACACCAGCCCCGGATGGCCAAGGTGCTCGGGCTGGGCCAGCTCACCCTGATCGGCGTCGGCGCGATCATCGGCGCGGGCATCTTCAGCCTGGCCGGGGCGGTGGCCAGGGACGTGGCCGGCCCGGCGGTGCTGATCTCGTTCCTGATCGCCGGGGCCGCCTCGGTGTGCGCGGCCTTCGCCTACGCCGAGTTCGCCGGCATGGTGCCGCGCGCCGGCTCCTCCTACACCTACGCCTCGGCGGTGCTCGGCGAGGTGGTGGGCTGGATCATCGGCTGGGACCTGCTGCTGGAGTACACCGCGATCGTGGCCGCGGTCTCCATCGGCATGTCCGGCTACGTGGGCTTCTTGCTGGAGCGGATGGGCGTCGAGCTGTCGGTGTGGATGATGGGCGCGCCCGGCACGGGGGAGGGGCACCGGGTCGACCTGGTGGCGGTGCTGATCTGCCTCGGCGTGGCCTGGCTGCTCAACCGGGGCACCCGGACCTCGGCGCGGGTGGACGCGGTGCTGACCGTGGTCAAGATCGCGGTGGTGCTGCTGGTCGTGGTGGTCGGACTGACCAAAGTGGACAGTGCGAACCTGGAACCCTTCGCGCCCTTCGGTTTCGGCGGCGCGGTCGCGGGCGCGGCCACGGTGTTCTTCGCCGTCTTCGGCTACGACGCGCTGAGCACCGCGGCCGAGGAGTCCAAGCAGGCCCAGCGCCACCTGCCCAAGGCGATGCTGCTGTCCCTGGCCATCTGCATGGTGCTCTACGCGCTGGCCTGCATCGTGCTGACCGGCATGGTGCACTACACCCAGGTCGACCCGGCCCGCGGCTTCTCCGCCGCGTTCGAGGCGGTCGGCCTTGGCGGGGTGGGCACGGTGATCGCGATCGGCGCGGTGCTCGGCATCGTCACGGTGAGCTTCTCGTTCATGATGGGCGCCTCCCGGCTCTGGTACGCGATGAGCCGCGACGGCCTGATGCCACGCTGGTTCGGCGCCCTGCACCCGCGCCGCCAGGTGCCGCACCGGGCCACCTGGATCATCGGCGGGGTGGCCGCGGTGCTGGCCGGCCTGCTCCCGGTCCGCGAGGCAGCGGAGCTGACCAACATCGGCGTGCTGTTCGCCTTCGTCCTGGTCTGCCTCGCCGTGGTGGTCCTGCGCTACCGCCGCCCCGACCTGCCCCGCGGCTTCCGCAGCCCGGGCATGCCGGTGATCCCCTTGCTGGGCGTGGGTTTCTCGGTCTGGCTGATGTCCTTCCTCAAGGCCGAGACCTGGTGGCGCTTCGGGCTCTGGCTGCTGGTGGGCCTGGTGGTGTACGCGGCCTACAGCTACCGCGCCACCCGCAAGGTGGTCCCCGGCGGCTCGGTCGAACTGGGCGGCTAGCCCGCGCGGACCCAGCGCTGGCGCGGCGCGAACCCTTCCCGCCGCAGCCAGTGCTCGGTGTAGACCACCCGGTCGATCCCGATGCGCAGCAACGGGTTCCGCGGCGTCTCGGTCACCGACCGCCCCCGCTCGGCGGCATCGGACTGCCACAGGTACACCGCCATCCCCGCCTCGAACTCCGCCGACCCCGGCAACAGCACCTCGGCCCGCCCGAACAGCTGCGCGCTCCGCGAACTGGCCAGCGGGCCGTCCAGCTGGATGTGCGGGAAAGCCTTGCCGAAGGCGGAAAGGATGGGCTGGGTGACCGCGCCCGCGCCGCCGTAGATGAGGCCAACCCGCAGCTTTCCCGCCGCGGAGCGGACCACCTCGCCCGCGGTCTGCAGGCCCTCGCGCACGGTCGTGATCGCGCGCCGGGCGGGTTCCAGCAATGCCTGTTCGGCCGGGGTCAGCCGGGCGCCGCTGGGCAGGCGGTCGAACAGCGGGCCGCCCACAGTTCGTTCCAGGGCACGGATCTGCTGGCTCAGGGTGGGCTGGCTGACCCGCAGCCTGCGCGCGGCCCTGGTGAAGCTGCTGTCCTCGGCCACCGCCAGGAAGTAGCGCAGGTGGCGCAGCTCGACCATGGGAGCCCCCCGGAAAAACCGTCCCGTGGCCCGAGTTTAGCCAGTGAGCTGCGGATATCAGCTCGGCCTATCGGCCCGTTGCCGTTGCGTCTTGGACGAGTCCGCGCGGGCCGGTGGACGCGGGGTCACCGGCAACCATTCCCATTGGAGGAGAACAGAATGCGCAAGACCCTGACCTGGCGGCGCGGACCCGCCGTCCTGCTCGCGCTGCTCGCCACCGTGCTGCTCGCCTCCTCGGCCTCGCAGGCGCTGGGCGCCGTCCCGCACCCGGCCACCGGCGAGAGCCAGCTCACCGGGAGCGCCACCACGGGCAGCGCCAGCCCACCGCCAAGCTGCCCGCCGGGGCCTGGACGGTCACCGCCGCGGTGCTGATCGCCAACAGCCTGGACCCGCCGACCTCCTTCCGCTGCTTCCTGCAGAGCCGGGGCAAGCTGGTCTCATCGGCGGGCAGCTGCAGGACTGGGGCGGCAGCGGCGGCTGGCACCGGACGATGGTGGTCAACGGCCTGGCCATACTGCCGGAGGCGGACTGGATCGACGTCTTCTGCTTGCACGACCAGCACCTGCCTGCCGGCGGCATCGTCCAGGTGGAGAGCGTGGACGTGATCGTGCAGCGGGTCGCCGCGGTGTTCTGAGCCGCGCACCCTCACCCGAAGACCGGCAGCCGCGCGGCGAACCGGCCCGCCGTGCGGCGCTGGAACTCCGTCAGCGGCACCCGCCCGGTGCCGGCCAGCACGATCACCTCGTCGTCGAGCGCGGGCAGGATCGGCGCGCCGGCCAGGGACTCCACCGTGCCGCGGGCCAGCTTCAGCGCGGTCGGCGCGGGCGGCGGCAGGGTCAGCTCGTGTTTGAGGTCGAGGTGGTGCACGGCCACCTCGACCGCCCAGGTGGCCAGGAAGTCGCCGGAGGTCAGCACCTTGCCCTGGAACCGGACCGTGTTCGGCGGCAGCGCGGTGACCATCCTGGACACCGCGTCCGAGGTCGGGCGCAGGTGCCCGAGCAGCCCGGTGGGGCGGCGGTAGGCCGAGGCCAGCCTGCGCACGTACTGGATCTGCCCGATCCGCTCGGACTCGGTCTCGCGGCCGGGCAGCCTGCCCTGCCAGTAGCTGGCCGCGTCGGTGTCCGGCGCCGCGTCGGTCGGCGAGACCAGGCCCAGCAGCATCTCCTGCAGGCCCAGGTGCACGTGCGCGATCACGTCGCCGACGGTCCACCCGTGGCACCGGCTGGCCGCGAGCATCTTGGTGTCGTCGAGGGTGTCGCAGACCGCGAGCAGTGCGGCAAGCGCTTCGAGGAAGGCCGCCTGGCCGTCGTGGTGTTCGACGCGCATGGCCGTCACCCTATCGGGTCTGGAACGATACGTACATTTACGTAGAACCCCGCTTTCGAATTCTTGCCGCACGCCTTTTCAGGCTCCGGCGACTTCCCGATGGTGCAGGCGGTCCCCTATTTCCTTGTCGTGCCACTTTTCTTCCCCGAGTCTCGACATCGAATCGCGTTGTCGGCGGAATGGGGTTGTGACGTGGCAAGACTGCTGTGGCTGCCCGGAGTGTTGCGCGAGGTGAGGCGGACCGGATGGGGCGGCCGCGCGGGGTGGACCCCGGCCCAGCTCGAAGCGCATCCGAGTGGGGGCGCGGCGTTGTCGCGGTATTCGGGGCGTGGCGCGGAATGGGCGCAGAACCGGGTCAGGTGCCAAAAGTTTGATCCGGCCGGATGGCCGGGTGAATGGCGGGATTCAGGGACAACCCGAACAATGCCGTAAAAACCTCGGCGCCCGCCGGGCACTGGGCCCCGGCGCGGCGTCGCAGGGCGGTTGGGCGGGCTGTCGTCACGGGACGGCCCGCCCAGCCGGCCGGGTCAGCTGCTGATCGACCGGACCAGTCCGCCGTCGACCAGCAGGTCCTGCCCGTTGACGTAGCTCGCGCCCGGTGAGGCGAGGAAGGCCACCGCCTCCGCGACCTCCTCGGCGCGGCCGAGTCGTCTGGCCACCGTCTCGTTGCGCAGCACCGTGGTGGGGACCGGGCCCAGCGTGGCCTCGTTGAGCATGTCGGTGTCGATGTAGCCGGGGCTCACCGAGTTCACCCGGATCTGCCGCTCGGCCAGGTCGGCGGCCAGCGTGCGGGCCAGGTTGTGCACCGCGGCCTTGGTGGCGCTGTAGAGGCTGGTCTCGGCGCGGCCGCGGTGCATGGAGGCGGCGCAGTTGAGCACGATCGCGCCGCCGTTGCGGAACAGCGGCAGCGCCTTCTGGATGGTGAAGAACACGCCCTTGAAGTTGACGTCGACCACGCAGTCGAAGTCCTCCTCGGTGAACTCCTCGGTCCGCTTGAACACCCCGGTCCCCGCGTTGGCGAAGAGCACGTCCACCCCGCGGAACTGGCTCCGGACCTGCGCCATCAGCTCGTCCAGGTCCGACAGCACCGCCGAGTCGGCGCGGATGGCCAGCACCCGGTCCGGGCTGCCCAGCCGTCGCCGCGCCGCGCTCAGCCGCTCCTGGCTGCGACCGGTGACCACCACCTTCGCGCCCTCGCGCAGCAGCAGCTCGGCCGTGGCCAGCCCGATGCCGCTGGTGCCACCGGTGACCAGCGCGACCTTGTCCACGAAGCGACCCTGCGTGTCCGTGCCCACACGATCAGCATACGGATCTCGGCGACGTGATCATGACCGGCGTCACAATCGGTTGACCTCGGGTTAGCTGGAGGTTGTTGGCTGGGCGCACAACCTGACGGCAACGAGGAAGTGGACGCACCCATGGCTCAGTACGTGCTGCCGGATCTGGACTACGACTACTCCGCACTGGAGCCCGCGATCAGCGGGGAGATCAACGAGCTGCACCACTCCAAGCACCACGCGGCCTACGTCAAGGGCACCAACGACACCCTGGACAAGATCGCCGAAGCCCGCGACAAGGGCGACTTCGGCTCGATCGTGGGCCTGGAGCACACCCTGGCCTTCAACCTGGCCGGGCACGCCATGCACGTGGTCTGGTGGAAGATCCTCTCCCCCCACGGCGGCGACAAGCCCACCGGCGAACTGGCCGCCGCGATCGATGAGGAGTTCGGCTCCTTCGACAAGCTGCGCGCCCAGCTCAACGCGGTCTCCACCACCATCCAGGGCTCCGGCTGGGGCGTGCTGGCCTGGGACCCGATCGGTCAGCGGCTGATCACCCAGCAGCTCAAGGACCACCACTCCAACCTCTCCATCGCCACCACGCCCCTAGTCGTCTTCGACGTGTGGGAGCACGCCTACTACCTGCAGTACCGCAACGTGAAGGCCGACTACATCAACGCGCTGTGGAACATCGTCGACTGGACCGAGGTCGGCAAGCGCTTCGAGGACGCCCGCGCGGGCAAGAACGGCCTGCTGCTCCCCTGAGACCCGCGGTGCCCCGGGCGCGCGGCAGGGTCGCGCCCGGGACGCCACCGGGTCAGGCCGCCAGTTCGGCCACGGCCGCCGCGACCGCGGCCACCTCCTGCTCGGTGTTGTAGTAGTGCGGGGACAGGCGCAGCGCCCAGTCGACCTGCTTGTCCCGGAAGTCGAACTGGGCGAACTCGCGGAAGCTCAGCGCCGAGTTGATCCCGCGCTGGTCCAGGGCCGCCTTGAACGGCGCGGCATCCCACCCGGCGATCGCGAAGGTGACCATCGCGGACAGCCGCGGGCCCCGGTCCAGCACCCGCACCCCCGGCAGTTCGGCCAGCCGGGCGCGCAGGTCCGCGCCGAGTGCGGGGGAGTAGCGCTCCACCTCTGCCATACCGACATTGAGCGCGTAGCGGGCCGCCGCCGCGCAGCCGAGCAGGGTCGAGTACGGGAACTCCCACTCCTCGAACCGGGCCGCCGAGGCCACCGGCTCATACCGGTCCGGCTCGGTCCAGCGGGCGCCGTACATGTCGACGAACAGCGGTTCGTAGCCCTCGCGCAGCACCCGGTCGGAGACGTAGAGGAAGCCCGAGCCACGGGGGCCGCGCAGGTACTTCCGGCAGGTGGCCGAGAGCAGGTCGCAGCCGATCTCGGCCACGTCGAGCTCGAACTGGCCGACCGTCTGGCAGGCGTCCACCAGGTACAACAGGTCCAACTCCCGGCAGTGGCGGCCGATCTCGGCGATCGGCTGCACCAGGCCGGAGTTGGTCGGCACGTGGGTGACCGCGACCAGCCGGGGCCGCCGGGCGCGCATCAGCGCGGCCATCGCCTCGACGTCCACACCGGTGCCGTCGGCGTGGTCGGGCGCGTGCACGACCTCCACGCCGAAGCGCTTGCGCAGGGCCAGGAAGGCAATCTGGTTGGAGATGAAGTCGTTGCGGGTGGTCAGGATGACGTCGCCGGGCTGGAACGGGATCGCGGACAGCGCCTTCGTGTAGGCGTGGGTAGCGCTACCGGCGAAGGCGATGTTCTCTGGGCGGCAGTTGATCAGCTCGGCGAGCGCGGCGTAGAAGTCGCGCACCTGCCCGGCCCGCGCCGCCGACGCCTCGTAGCCGCCGATCCGGGCTTCCAGGTCCAGATGTTCCCGCATGGCGGCCAGCACGGGCCGGGCGAGCAGTCCACAGCCCGCGTTGTTGAAGTGCACGACCGACTCGCAGCCCGGGGTGTCCGCGCGTAGCGCTGCCAGATCCAGTGCGATAGCGCTATCGTTGTCTCTCATGTCCGAGAGTAGCACCGTGGCCTGGCTGGCGGACCGGCTGCGCACCGAGGTGGCCCGGCTCGCGGTGGGCGAACGCCTGCCGAGCAGCCGCGACCTGGTGCGCAAGCTGGGGGTGAGCCCGGTGAGCGTGGCCAGGGCGGTAGCGCTACTGGCCGCCGAAGGGCTGGTGTTGACCAGGCCGGGCACTGGCACCTTCGTCGCACCCCGCCGGGCCGCGCCCGCCCGCGGCGACACCTCCTGGCAGACCGTGACCCTGCCCAGCCGCCCGCTCGACCCGCTCACCGTCACCGACCTGCTCAGCGCGCCCCCGGACGGCGCGATCACCATGGCGGGCGGCTACCTGCACCCGTCCCTGCAACCCACCCGGCCGCTGGCCGCCGCGCTGGCCCGCGCCGCGCGCCGTCCCGACGCCTGGGACCGTGCGCCCTCGCAGGGCCTGGCCCCGCTGCGCACCCTGTTCGCCCGGATGGCCGGCGGCGACCTCGGCCCCGAGGACGTGCTGGTCACCGGCGGCGGTCAGGGCGCGCTGGCGATGGCCTTCCGCGCGCTGGCCGTGCCGGGCAGCCCGGTGCTCATGGAGTCCCCGACCTACCAGGGCGCGCTCGCCGCGGCCCGTGCAGCCGGACTGCGGCCGGTGCCGGTTCCGTTGGACGCCAACGGAATCCGCCCTGACCTGCTGGCCGACGCCTTCGGCACCGGGGCCCGCCTGCTCTACCTCCAGCCCGGCTGCCACAACCCCACCGGCGCGGCCCTGGCCGCCGACCGCCGCCGCCAGGTCCTGGAGCTGGCCCGCGCGGCCAACGCCTTCGTCATCGAGGACGACTTCGCCCGCCACCTCGGCCACGCCGCCCCGCCCCCGCCACCCCTGGTCGCCGATGACCCGGACGGCACCGTGGTCTACCTGACCTCGCTCACCAAACCCGCCGCCCCGAGCCTGCGAGTCGGCGCGCTGATCGCCCGCGGCCCGGTGCTGGAACGCCTGCGCGCCACCAGGCTGGTGGACGACTTCTTCCTGCCCCGCCCCCTCCAGGAAGCCGCCCTCGAACTGCTCAGCACCCCGGCCTGGGACCGCCACCTGCGCGCCCTCTCCGCCGCCCTCGCCGACCGCCGCGCCACTCTGGCCGCGGCCCTCGCGCGCGAGACTCCACAGTGGACAGTCAGTCAGCCGGCGACCGGCCTGCACCTCTGGCTCGCCCTGGACCGCGCGGAGGAGGAGGTCGTGCGCGAGGCCAGGACCCAAGGCGTGACAGTGGTTTCCGGCCGCGGCCACTTCGCCGCCGAGCCGCCAGGACCGCACTTGCGGCTGAGCTTCGCCGCCGCCGCCGACCTCGCGGAACTGGCCGAGGCGGCCCGCAGACTGGGCCAGGCTGCTCGCGACTGACCGCAGACCGGGCCGGGCTGCTCGCGACTGACCGCAGGCTGGGCAACGCCGCCCGCGACTGACCCCGCACAGCCGACAGCCCCCGGCACTGGAACCGGGGGCTGTCAGTGAGTGTTCGATCAATCAGTGAAGGACAGGTCCGCCAGCGCGATCGCGCCCTTCGGCGTCTTGTTGAACGCCAGGTACACACTGTCCACCCGGGACAGGTCAACCCCGCTGAACGCGCTCAGCGGCACCCGGACCTGGTTGAACAGCAGGTGCGGGATGACATCCGGCGTGCCCGGCGGCACGTGCGGGTAGTCCAGGGCCTTGCCGAACTGCGCCACCGGCACCGAGCTGCGGCCACCGGCCCGGTCGGTCACCACGACCTGCAAGTCCTGGGCCACGCCGGCCGGGTTGGCCGGGTCGGTGAAGTCCACCGCGGCCCGGAACCGCACCGCGCCGAACTTGCGCACGTCCTGGTACGCCACCGGAATCGTGTTGCTCAGCGTGTCCGAGATGTGCCCCCACAGCAGCCGCTGCGCGGACACCCCGAGGGTGCCCCAGCCGCGGTGCGGTTCCCGCTGACGGCTGGCCTGCTTGGTGTTCAGGCAGGAGACGTCCGTGGTGCTCGCGGTGCCGCCGCACAACCGGGAGGTCAGCGTGCCGCCGGGGACCACCTGGCCGCCCAGCTGGTTGACCTTGTCGGAGTCGGCCGCGGCGAACCGGTTGATGTCCAGCCGCCGGTTGTTCTGGCTCGGCGCGTGGTAGCTGACCAGCACCGTCGCCGGGGCGATCGAGGCCGGGGTGCCGACCTCGCCCTTCCACAGCGGCGCGAACGCCGCGTCGCCGCCCAGGTAGTGCCGGAAGAAGCTGCCCAGGTAGCCGTTGCCGACCTTGCGCTGCTGCTCCTCGGTCAGCCGGGTGGACTGCGAGGGGTGGCACTGCGAGCTGGTGTTGGAGGAACGCCAGTCGTCCAGCGAACCGGCCAGGCCGCTGCTGGGCGCCCAGTTGGTGTTGAAGTAGTTGTGGTTGGCACCCAGCACGGTGAAGATCGTGTGCACGCCGATGTCGTTGGCGTCGGCGTAGCGGGCGTCGTCGTAGTAGTGCACGCCCTGCAGGTCCGACAGGTCGCCGTCGCAGGTCGGGATCAGCGTGCCCACCGGCAGGTTCAGCGGGATCCGCCGGTGGAAGTCGGTCGGCGCCAGCGGCAGGATCGCCTTGATCGCATACGGCTGCGGCCGCTGCGAGTTCAGCTCCACCGCCCGCACCACGCCCTCACCGCCGCGGGAGTGCCCCATCAACCCGATCTTGCCGAGGTCGAAGGAGCGCACCGCCTCCTGCGGGATCGGCGCGCCGGGCTGGTCCCGCCAGTCCCGCCACAGGTCCAGGTGCTTGAGCACCAGGTGGCCGCGGGCGACCATGCCGTACTGGGCGTCGGAGTTGTCCACCGCGTTGATGCCGTTGGCGCTGATGGAGACCACCGCGTAGCCGTGGCTGGCCAGCGCGCGGGCGGCGTAGTCGTAGCCGCGGTGGCTGGGGATCGGCAGCCTGCCCTGGGTGCACGGCCAGGCCAGCGAGGCGCTGCCGCCGGTGGGCGCGGACATGCAGGTGGCGTGCCTGCCGTGCAGGAACAGCACCAGCGGGAACGGGCCCTTGGCCGCGTCGCTGGGGTAGTACACCTGCCCGGCCAGCTCGACCGGCTTGGCGAACCCGGGCGGGGTGTAGGCGCTGTCGCCCAGGTCGTAGGGGGCTTCGCTGACCTGGTGCGTGCCGTTGACCAACGGGTCCGGCACGTCAGCGGGCGCGGCCTGCGCGGTGCCGGCGACCAGCATGGTGGCGGCCAGCGGGGTGAGCAGGGCCGCGGCGAGCAGGCGCCTCATCGCGGGCCTCCCATGGTCAGCGTGCCGACGGTGACCGGCGCTTCGTCGCCGTACCGGTAGGTCACGGTGGCGCCTGGCTTGAGCTGGACGTCCTCGGGCAGCACGGCCCTGGCCGCGTCCAGGTTCTCGGTCAGCAGACCCCTGCCGACCGGCTTGCCGTCGACGAGCAGCACGTAGTCCAGCGCGCGGACCTCGAAGGCGGCCGAGACGGTCAGCCTGCGCACCGGGCGGGCGCGCTCGACCACGGCCACCTCGTCCACCACGACGCCCTTGCCGTGCGCGAGCACCTTGCCGGCGGCGGCGGTGCGCACCTCGGCGGCGACTGCGGGCTCCGGAGCGGGCGGCAGCGGGTCGCCCACTCCGGCGCCCGGTGCCACGGGCGCGTGCGGCACGGGCCGGGGCTGGCCCGACTCATCCGCGGACGGTGACTGTGCGTACAACGTGGCCACGGTCACGATCGAGGCGGCCACCGCCGCCAACACGGCCAGCCTGGCGAGCCAGGTGGTTCGAGTTCTTCTGGGCAAATGAGGTCTCCCGCCGGTACTGAAACGGTTATCCGGTGGCTCAGGGGAGCCGGGATCTCACCGACCGTACGAAACTGGCAAACCTCCTGGTAGGGGCCGATTTGCTGGAGCCGGACCGACCGAAGGGGGTTCTTGTTCGAGATTTCAGTTCCACTTGACATTCGAGCCCCGAAACGGCCGCCCAGGTTGGTAAGGTGCGCACCTGCTTTTGGTGATTTCAATTTTCTCCGCGCCGGAGACCTTCCGTTCCGCCGAGTTAGGCTCCACCGTTGTCATATGCGGGGAGGTAACTTTGGGCTCAGCACGCTGGACCGGCCACCGCGGCCGGTGACCGCGCGCTGGAGACCCGTCTGGCCGGCGTACGCCGCCGCGGTCTGGGTGATCGCCTACGTGCTGTGGGTGTTCCTGGACCTGGCCGGGCACGTGCTCAGCGGCGACTACCTGCACGCGCCGGTGCTGGCCTCGGTGCTGGCCGACTCGGTGCTGCGGGCGGTGTGCGGGGTGCTGGCGCTGGCCACCGTGCGGCCCTGGCGGCACACCGTGCCCGCTGGGCCGATGCTGCTGCTGGCCTGGGCCGCGGCCGGGGGCAGCCTGGCCTTCCCGCTGCTGAAGTACACCCGGATGGGACTGGCCGGGTACGGCATGGCCGAGCCGTGGCCAGGTCCGCTGTTCACCGTGGCCTCGGTGGGACTGACCCTCGGCTCGGTGCTCTTCGTGCTCGCCGCGGTCTCCTTCCTCAACCGCGACACCGCGCCCCGCCGGTGGGCGATCCTGGGCCTGTTCCTCGGTTTCTGCGTGATGTACCTGCCCGTGTCGCACTGGTGAGGCCGATCAGCGCAGCAGCCCCGAGCGGAACGTGGACGGGGACTGGCCGGTCTCCCGCTGGAAGAACTTGCCGAAGTTGGTCGGCTCGCTGAAGCCGAGCCTGCGGCTGATGTTGGCCACCGGCAGGTTGGTGTAGGCGAGCAGACGTTTGGCCTCCAGGGCCACCCTGGCGTCGATCAGCTGTTTGGCCGCCTGGCCGGTGGCCGAACGGCAGGCCCTGGTCAGCGTCTTGCTGGAGCAGCCGAGCCGGTCCGCGTAGTCCTCCACCTGCCGGGTCTGGGCGAAGAAGCGCTCCAGCTCGCGCTGGAACTGGGCGAAGGTCGGGTTGTTCCCGTTGCGCTCGGACTCACTCGGCCGGGGGAGCTGGGCGATCCGCAGCAGCAGCGTGGCCAGCAGGTGCCGCAGCAGCTCGGTCCAGGCGGTGTAGTCGCCGGTGTCGGTGCGCGCGTAGTCGGCGGCCAGCAGCTCCAGGTTCGCGGTGATCGCGGCCAGGTCCGGGCCGGCCAGCTGCCAGCGGACCGGTCCTCCGCGCCGGGTCAGCAGGTAGTCCGCGGCGCGCAGCCGGGGCGGGAAGGCGGGGGCGAAGAAGACCAGGCAGGCCTCCAGCTCGGCGTCCCTGGTGAACTGCTGCACCTGGCCCGGCCGCACCCACAGCAGCGTGCCGGGGCGGCACTCGTGCGCGACGAAGTCCACGGTGTGCGTGCCGGAACCCGCGGTGACCAGGGCGATCAGGTGGAAGTCGATCCGCTGCGGGGCGTGCAGACCGGCCTGGCCGCCGGCCCGCTCACGCAGCTCGGCCAGGGTGCCGCTGGCCATGCCGAGGCCGGGGAGCTGCGGGTTCTCCACCGCGCTGACTCCCCGTCCCGGCCGGTGCTGTCCGAAAACAACCCCCATACCCAGCGAGATTACCTTCCCCGGTAACGACTGTGACAGTTGCGACATCCCGACCTGGGTCTGATTGACCATCGTTTCACCGGGTGGGACGGTGTCGGGATGCTGCGAGCGATGGGCACCGCCTGGGTGGTGCGGGAGGCCGTGCCGGGCCCCGACGTGGACGAGTTCACCGATCCGCGCCAGGTCAGGGCCGCGCTGTCGGCGCAGACCGCGGGCAGGGTCACCCTGCTCGCCGTGCAGCACCCGCACCGCACGCCCGACTCGCTGGCCCGCCACCGCGGGCTGAGCCAGGTGCTGCCGGACGCGCGCGCCAAGCTGCGCCGCCTGCAACGGGAGTCCTACCGCAGGGTGGCCGACGTGGTGGCGCCGTACCAGGTGGACGGCCCGGACGGCAGCACCCTCGGCCTGCTCTGCCTGGCCGACCCCGCCGAGGTGGACGAGGTGCAGGGCTCCGCGGTGCGGCGCACCGAGGAGGTCTACCCGGACATCGTGGCCGAGCGCGCCGCGGTGCTGGCCGAGCTGGGCTGCCTGACCAGCTCCGCGCTGCTGGTCCCGGTCTGCGGCGGGGAGGAGCTGACCGCCGCGCTGCGCACCACCGTGGCCGGGCTCGGCGACCCTGAAGTGTCCATTGTGGACGTTCTCGGTAACCGGCACCGCCTGTGGCTGCTCGGTCCCGGGCAGCAGCGCGAGGAGCTGCTCGCGCTGGCCGGGCGGCACCCGCTGCTGGTGGCCGACGGCAACCACCGGGTCGCCGCCGCCGAGGCCGCCGGACTGGGCGGGCTGCTCGCGCTGGTCACCGCCGGGCCGCTGCTGCGGGTCGGGCCGATCCACCGGGTGCTCGCGGGCACTGGCCTGAGCCTGGCCCAGGTGGCCGGGGCCTGGCGGGCGTACGGGCTGACCGTCACCGAGGCCGATCCCGCCGAGGAGCCGATGCCGGGCACCGTGCTGGCGCGCGCGGAAGGTCAGGCGGTGCGGGTGGAGCTGCCGCCGCCGCCAGCCGGGGAACCGTTGCCGCGCATCGACCACAGCGCGGTGGAGGAGACGCTGATCGCGGCCGCGCTCGGGCTGGACCCGGCGGGCCGGAGCGTGCTGGCCGTGCCTGGCGGCCGCCGCCCCGCGCCGCGGGAGCCCGGTGACATCGAGCTGCTGATCGCGCCGGTGCCGCTGGCCGACGTGCTCGCGGTGCACGAGGCGGGGCGGCGGATGCCGCGCAAGAGCACGTACTTCACCCCTAAGCCGCGCAGTGGGCTGTTGCTGGCGGAACTCGACGGCGGCTGAGCCGCCCAGACTCGATGGAGGGACGGCGGGCGCTGCCGTGTCGTTATCGTGACCTGACGCGATATGCTACGGGCGGTAATTGCCCGGTTCTGGTGCGTGTTGCCATGAGAGGTCGAATTGAGCGCCGCGGGTCGCGCCGAGCTGGCCCGGCGGTGGACGGTGGCGGTCAGCACGGCCGCCTATGTGCCACTGTCGCGGGAACAGCTCGAGCAGCAGCTGCTCGACCTGGTCGACGAGCTCCTCGACCTGGTCGCCGCTGACCCGTTCGACCCCCGCCCAGCCGGCCGGGCCGGCGCCCAGCTGGTGCTCGGCAACATCACCAGCAGGCTGGCCTTACGCCGCACCATCGAGCTGCTCGGCGAGGGCTGCCGCCGCGAGCTGGCCGAGCGGCAGGGCTCGGTCGACGAACCGAAGGTCACCGCGCTGCTCGCCGAGTTCGCCGCGGGCTTCGCCGAAGGGGTCCGCCAGTTGACCTTCAACCAGCAGGAAGAGCTCAAGAAGGCGCTGCTCAGCGCCAAACTGGACGCCGAACGGGAGCTGCGGGTCAGCGAGAGCCGCTTCCGCGAGCTGTTCACCGCCTCCGCCATGGGCATCGCGATCAGCGATCTGGACGGCAACTTCATCGAGGTCAACCAGGCCTTCACCGAGATCCTCGGCTACACCGGTCCCGAGCTGGGCTTCCTCACCGTGCCGGACCTGTTCGCGCCGGAGGAGACCGCCGACCTGGCGCTGCTGTACCGGCACCTGGTGGAGGAGCAGGTGGACCGGTTCCGCTGCCGCACCCGGCTGGTCAGCAAGGAAGCCGACAGCGTGTTCGCCTACCTCGCGGTCTCGCTGCTGCACGACGCGGACGGACGGCCCAACGGGCACGTCACCATGGTCGAGGACCTGACCAACCTGCACCTGCTGCAGGGCCGGTTCAGCCACCAGACGCTGCACGACCAGCTCACCGGCCTGCCCAACCGCCAGTACCTGCACTCCCGGTTGCAGAGCGTGCTCGGCCGGGCCGAGGACGGGCAGATCATCACCCTCTGCCACCTGGACCTGGACAGCTTCACCGTGATCAACGACGGGCTGGGCCACCACATCGGCGACGAGCTGCTCAAGACCACCGCGCAGCGGCTGCGGGCCGCGGTGGCCGGCCACAACGCGATGGTGGCCCGTTTCGGCAGCGACGAGTTCGCCATCCTGATCGAGGACTCGCCCACCCCGCCGGACGTGCCCGCGCTGGCCGCCCGGATCAACGAGGAGCTGACCGAGCCGACCTACCTGGACGGCTACGGGGTGGCGGTCACCGCCAGCATCGGCGTGGTGCAGCGCCCGGCCAAGGGCATGGTGGCCGCCGAGCTGCTGCGCGCGGCCGACCTGACGCTGCACCGGGTCAAGGCCAGCGGCAAGGCGCAGTGGGGCCTGTTCGACCCGGCCCGCGAGGCCCGCGACCGGGCCCGGTTCAAGCTGGCCGCCTCGATGCCGGGCGCGGTGGAGAGCGGCGAGTTCAGCCTGCGCTACGAGCCGATCCGCTGGCTCGGCGGGCGGGAGCTGGTGGCCACCGAGGTGCTGGTGGAGTGGGCGCATCCGGAGCTGGGGCCGCTGCCGCACCAGAAGTGCGTGGAGCTGGCCGAGAGCACCGGGCTGATCCTGGCGCTGGGCCGCTGGGTGCTCAAGCGGGCCTGCCGGGACGCCGCGGAATGGCGGCCGCCGGAGGGTGATCCGCCGACCGTGCTGGCCACCCTGACCCCGTACCAGTCCCAGGACCCGGACCTGGTGGACAACGTGCGCAAGGCGCTGGCCGAGGCCGGGCTGGCCCCGCAGCGGCTGCGCCTGCGGATGCCGCTGCGCGCGGTGGTCAAGGAGGACAGCGACGCCGCGGACAACCTGCGGGTGCTGACCGACATGGGCGTCACGGTGGGCCTGGACGAGTTCGGCCGCGACTTCACCGACTTCGTCCGGCTGCCCACGCTGCCGGTGTACGCGGTGCGCTTCGACCGGGTGCTGGTGCAGCGCCTCGGCGAGGAACCCGACCCGGGCTCCTCGGTGGCCAGGGTGGTGGCCAGCCTGACCGAGCTGGCGCACGAGGTGGGGGTCAAGGTGATCGCCTCCGGGGTGGACAGCCCGGCCACGCTGGACTGGCTGACCGGCATCGGCGTGGACGCCGGTCAGGGCGCGCAACTCGGGCCGCCCCGTCCGGCGGAGGCGTTCATCGCGGTCAGCGGGCACTCTGCGCTGTGACCTGACGGGCGGTCACCGAGCCGTCCGCGGCCCGCTCACCCTGCACCGTCACGGTGGCTCCCGGCTGGATGTCGCTGACCTTGCCGGGCTGGCCGAGCTGCACCGCGGTGTCCGCGCCGAGCGTGACCTTGACCTCGGAACCGTTGGGCCCCTTGAGGTAGAGCGTGTCGCCCTCGATCCGGTCCACCGTGCCGACGGTGGGCATGCGGCCGCCGGGTCCCAGGAGCACGCCGCCGCGCTGCCCAGGGGCGGCGTTCGCGGAGTCGGCTGCCAGGGCGGTGGCGGCCCACATCCCACCGGCGAAGGCGACCGTGGCCAGCGCCGCCGCGGCCAGGCCGAAGGTGAGCTTCGACGGGTGCGACCGCGCCTGTTCGGAATCGGGTGTGCTCGTCATGGCGGACATGCTTGGATCCGGAGGTGGGAGCGCGCTGGGCGCTGCCTGCGAAATGCCTGGGAGAGGGGAGCTCCATGAGCCGCCGGACCGATTTCCTGGACACCGCGCGGGTGGCCGCCGCACTGCTGCGCGATCCGGCACTGGCCCGCGACTGGGAGAAGCCGAGCGCGCTGCCCGAGTTCTCCGTGGCCGGACTGGCCGGGCACTTCGCCTACCAGGTGCTGGCCCTGCCCGCGATCCTGGACGGGCCGATCCCGCCGGAGCTGCCGGTCTCGCT
The DNA here is from genome assembly GCF_030064675.1 of Crossiella sp. CA-258035. Classification (GTDB taxonomy): domain Bacteria; phylum Actinomycetota; class Actinomycetes; order Mycobacteriales; family Pseudonocardiaceae; genus Crossiella. The sequence continues at coordinate 5,983,377 of NZ_CP116413.1, read as the reverse complement.
GCTGGAGCACTACAGCCGGGTCGAGTGGGTGGGCGCGGACCTGGACCACGACCTCAACGTGCGCATCCGCGACAGCGGCGAACAGGCCGCCACCGAGGGCCCGGCGGCGCTGGCCGACCAGGTGGACGCGGCGATCGCGGACCTGGCCGGGCGGCTGCCGGGAACTCCGGACCGGCCGGTGCGCATCCCGTTCTGGGGGCCGTGGTCGCTGTCCCTGGAGGACCTGCTGGTCACCCGCATGATGGAGCTGACCGTGCACGCCGACGACCTGGCGGTCAGCATCGGCGTGCCCACCCCGGAGTTCCCGGTCAGCGCGGTGGAGTCGGTGCTGGACCTGTTGAGCCGCTTGGCCCTGCGCCGTCGCGGCGCGCCCGCCATGTTGCGCGCGCTGACCAGGGCGGAGCGCGCGCCGGGGGACATCACCGCGTTCTGAGCCGGTCCGGCAGCGGGGCGAGGGGGTAGCGCTGCCAGAAGAAGGCGTCCGCGGCGTGCTGGTCCGCGGCGAAGTTCACCGCCTCCACGATGCGCCCGCGCTGGATGCGGTAGGCCAGCACCCAGGTGATGTCCAGGCCGGGCGGACTGGTGCTCCAGCCGCGGTGCATGTCCACCACCCAGTCCCCGTCCGCGGCCAGGAACAGCACCTCCGCGCGGAACCCGGCCCGGCCCAGCTCGGTGAAGAACGCCAGCACCTCCTTCACCCCGGTCTTGGTACCGGCCAAGGGATGGTGGCCGGGAATCGCCCAGCGGATGTCGGGGGCGAAGAACTCGCGCAGCGCGTTGAGGTCGCCCTTGGCGTAGGCGGCGTAGTAGCGGCGGATCAGCGCCACGTGCGGGTGTTCCTTGGTGCTCGCCTGGGCCGTGCCGCCGAGCAGCGCCGCCGCCACCGTCGCTGCCCCACCGGCCAGCACCGCGGACCGGCTCACCGTTGTCTCTGTCATGCCGTCAAGGCAACCGCGTCCGCTTCACCGGGGTCCAATACCCGTGCCCATACCGTTCGGGCATGGCCGATGTGGACACCCGGCTACTGCGCTACTTCCTCGCCGTCGCCGAGCATCTGAGCTTCACCGCGGCGGCCAAGGCGCTCTACCTCGCGCAACCCTCGCTGAGCCGCCAGATCCGGCAGCTGGAGGCGCGGCTGGAGGTCGAGCTGTTCGCCCGCGGCAGCACCGGGATCCGGCTCACCGCCGCCGGTGCGGAGCTGCTGCCCGCCGCCCGCGCGCAGCTCGCCGACTGGCAGCGCGCCCAGCGGCTGGTCCGGGCCGCCGCCGCGGCCGAGCGCGGCGCGCTGCGGGTCGGGTTCGTGGCCACCGGCTGGGGTCCGCTGGCGCGGCAGGCCCGCGCCCGGCTGGCGCCCGGCGCGGTCGAGCCCCGGCGGCTGGACTGGGGCGGCGAACCCGAGGCGCTGCGCGAGGGCACGGTGGACATCGCGTTCGTGTGGCTGCCCGCCGACACCGTCGGCCTGCACGTGGAACCGGTGGCCACCGAGTCCCGCTGGGTCGCGCTCACCCGCACACATCCGTTGGCGGACAAGGACTCCGTGTCCATCCACGACCTGCTCGAGGAACCGGTGATGTGGACCCGCCGCGCCCCGGCCGCCTGGGTGGACTGGTGGGCGGTCAACCCCCGCCCCGACGGCTCGGCCCCGCGCTGGGGACCGGAGAACGACAACGTGGAGGAGATGCTGGAGGGCGTGGCCACCGGCGCGGCGGTCTGCATCGGGCCGGAGTCGATGGCCCGCTTCTACGCGCACCCCGATCTGGTGTGGTTGCCCATCACCGACATCGAACCGCTCCGGATCGCCCTGGCCTGGCCGCAAGACCGGAAGGACCCGCTGCTGCAAGCCTTCGCGCACGCGGTGCTGGCGGGTCGGGGTGATGCGGATCAAGGTGTGCGCGTCCCCCGTACGGGGTAACGCACAGGGAGCCGTTGTCCCAGAACCGGAAGGAGCCCTGTGCCCGCGTACTGGACCGACGTGCTGCTGCTGATCGGCAGCACCCTGGCCGTCGTCGCGCTGGCGATCCTCGCCGTGGCCCTGCTGCACCGACTCATCCAGCGACTCGGCCGCCGCGCCCGCATCCTGGCCGACCTGGCCCGGCGGGCCTACCGCCCGGCCCAGTTCCTGGCCGGGCTGACCGCCATACAGCTCTCCCTGCTGCTGGGCGCGCCCGGCGGTGACTGGCGGGAACCCGTGCTGCACGGCCTCGGCCTGGCCCAGATCGCGGCAGGCGCCTGGCTGGTGATCGCGCTGGTGCTGGTCTTCGAGGACACCGCGCTGGCCCGGATCCGGCTGGACCAGGCGGACAACCGGCAGGCCAGGCGGATGCACACCCAGATCACCCTGCTCCGCCGGGTCGCGGTGGCGGTGATCGCGGTGCTCACCGTGGGCGCGATGCTGATGACCTTCCCCGGCGCCCGCGCCGCGGGCACCAGCCTGCTCGCCTCCGCCGGTGTGATCGGCGCCATCTCCGCGCTGGCCGCGCAGTCCTTGCTGGGCAACGTCTTCGCCGGGATCCAGATCGCCTTCAGCGACGCGATCCGGATCGAGGACGTGGTGGTGGTGGAGAAGGAGTGGGGCCGGATCGAGGACATCACCCTGACCTACGTGGTGGTGCACCTGTGGGACGACCGCCGCCTGATCCTGCCCACCTCCTACTTCATGAAGACGCCGTTCGAGAACTGGACCCGGCGGGAGTCCCAGCTGCTCGGCACGGTCGAGCTGGACCTGGACTGGACCGTGCCGGTGGAGGCGCTGCGCGCTGAGCTGCGCCGCGCGCTGGAGGCCAGCGAGCTGTGGGACGGCCGGGTCTGCGTGCTCCAGGTGACCCAGACCACCAACACCCTGGTCCGGGTGCGCGCCCTGGTCAGCGCGGCCGACGCGGGCAGCCTGTGGGACCTGCGCTGCCTGGTCCGGGAGGACCTGGTGGGCTGGCTGCGCGAGCACCACGCCGAGGCGCTGCCGCAGCTGCGCCTGACCCAGGCCCGCACCAACGGCCGGGCCGAGCCGGCGGCCGCGAACGACGACGCGGACGCCAGGCTCTTCGGCGACACCCCGGACGGCAGGCGGCGCGAGCACGCCTTCAGCGGTCCCGCCGGCAACCCCGTCGAGAGCTGAGCAGCACCTCTTCCCAGGCGTTGAGCACCGAGAGCACCGTCCCCGCCAGGGCCACCGCGAGCGCCACCCGCAGCACGCCCTCGGCGGGGAACTCGCCCAGCACCACCACCAGCGCCCCGGCCTGCACCACGGTGAACAACAGCGTGATGACCAGGCGACTGCTCACGGTCGACCCGTCCCGGCGAACCTGTTCCTGCTGGCTCATGACCTGACCCCTCTCTGCCCGGTCGAACTGGAGGAGTACAGGTGTAATGGCGTTTCCGCAGGTCCTCCGCGTCAGATGACACACAACTCCAGGCAGGTGCGCCAGGTCACGCCTGGTGTTCGCCCAGCTCGCGCAGCCCCTCCAGGTCCAGCACCGTGATCCGCTGCCGACCGGTGTCCACCAGCCCGCGCTTGCGCAGCTCGCGCAGCACCCGGGCCAGCGACTCCCTGGAGATCGCCATGGTGTCGGCCAGCTGCTGCTGGCTGATCGACAGCGCGATCTCCACCCCCGCCGCCACCGGCTGGCCGTACTGCTCGGCCAGGTCCAGCAGCAGCGCCACCGCGCGGTGCGCGGCCGGGCCGTCGGTGTACTCGCCGCGCCGCCGGTCGGACTGGCGCAGCCGGTCGGCCAGCACCCGCAGCATCGCCCAGGCGATCCGTGGCTGCTGCTCGCACAGCCGGTCCAGTCGCGCGGCGGGCACGACCAGCGCCTCCACCTCGTCCACCGCGGCCACGTTGGCCGAGCGGGTGCGGCCGTCGACCGCGGAGAGCTCCCCGAGGATCTCGCCGGGACCGCAGATCGCCACCATCGCCTCCCGCCCGGCCACCGAGCCGGTGCTCACCCGGATCCGCCCGGCCAGCACCACGAACACGTGCTGGGACGGCTCGCCCTGGCTCCAGATCACCGCACCGGGCGCGAACCGCCGCCGGGTGCCTGCCGAACGCATCGCGGCACGCTCGGCCGGCTCCAACAGCCCCCAGAATGTGCCGATCGACGGCCGCCTTCCCGGTAGCCCGACGGTTGTCCGGCTCTCACCCTGCTCCACCCGGGTTTTCCCTTCCGTGACCGTGATCACGCTCATCACGGATAGGTTGCGATCCGCTGAGAACAGTCCGACACGGGTGTCGAATATGCCGCTTTTTCCCCGCGACAGGCCCGTAGCGGTGCATCATCCCGGCATGAGCACGGGGGCGAGAAGCCGACTTTCGGACCTGGCGAAGCGTTACTGGACCAGGGGCGCTCCTGGCCGGGAGACACCACAGGAGCTGCTCACCGGGCTGTTCCGGCTGTGGCTGGTCGCGCTGTTCCTCAAGGTCCTCGGCGCCTCGTGGGACGTCTCCTGGCACTTCAAGTGGCTGCGCGACGACACCGCGCCACCGCACATGATCAACATCACCGGCAACGCGATCGTGGTCGCGCTGGTGCTCTTCCACGGCTACACCGGCTACGGCACGGACCGGCTCGGCCTGCGGCTGATGCAGTGGGGCGCGGGCATCTTCTTCACCGCGGTGCCGCTGGACCTGATCAACCACCGGGTCAACGGCCTGGACATCACCTCCTGGAGCATCTCGCACGCGCTGCTCTACCTGGGCACCGCGGTGATGATCTCCGGCGCGATCCGGGCCTGGTGGGTCGGCGCGCCGCGCGAGGGCAACCAGCGGCCGGTGGTGATGGGGCTGCTGTGGCTGTTCTTCCTGGAGAACGTGTGGTTCCCCAACCAGCACCAGGAGTACGGCGTGCTCTCCATCGCCGCCTGGGACCGCGGCGCGCCCTACGCCGAGCCGATCCTGCTGCAGTTCGCCGCCGACCAGATCGGCAAGGCCCAGGTGGACCGGGACTCGCTGGTGGCCTTCTCGCTGCCGGTGCCGGACTGGGTGTACCCGGTGTGGGCGTGCACCGCGGCGCTGCTGGTGCTGGCCATGGCCAGGGCGATGGTGGGCCGTCGCTGGACCGCCACGCTGGTCGCGGCCGGGTACGTGGGCTTCCGCGCGCTGCTGTGGCCGCTGCTGTCCGGTATCGACTTCCCGCCCTCGGCGGTGCCGTTCTTCTTCGTGCTGGCCGCGGTGGGCGTGGACCTGGCCTTCCTGCTGCCGGTGCCGGAGTGGGCGCGCCCGCTGCTCGGCTCGCTGCTCGCGGTCGGCCTCGGCTACGGCGCGGTCGCCGCGCAGGGGTTCCTGCTGGTCGCGCCGCCGGTGGACTACGGCTCCGCGCTGCCGGCGGCGATCCTGCTGGCGGCCGGCTGGTCGCTGGTGGTGTGGCTGCACCAGCGCCGCGGCTGGCACGTGCTGCCCAGCGGCGCGGCCGTGGTCAGCTGACCACCGGCGCCCTGGTGAGCACCACGGCCACCCCGTAGGCCAGGCCCATCACACCGACCTCCAGGGTCGCCCAGCCGAGCAGCGCGGTGCGCTCCCGGCGGGCGATCCGGGGCAGCAGCCGGAACCGGATGTGCGCGCCGGTGGCCGCCAGCAGCACCAGGAACACCGTCTTGGCGATGATCAGCCAGCCGTAGACGCTGGTCAGCAGGCCGCCGGGCAGGCCGCCGCCAGGGGTGAGCGCGATCTCGACCAGTCCGTTGAACAGCCCGGTCGCGCCGACCAGGAACAGCGCCACGGTGGCCAGCTTGGAGAACTTGGGCAGCGCGCGGGCCAGCAGCTCGCCGTGGCCGAGCAGCAGGGTGGCGATCACCGCGAGCCCGCCGGTCCAGACCGCCGCACCCATCACGTGCAGCTCCATGGACACCATGCTCACGTCGTGCCAGCGCCAGTTGGAGGCGTGCCCGGTCAGCGGCAGCAGCAGGATGCCGAACACCGCGACGAAGATCCGCAGCTCGGCGGGCACGGCCTCGCCGAAGCGCACCGCCAGCCGCCCGATCAGCACACAGCCCAGCGCGCAGCCCGCGCTGACCAGCAGGCCCTTGCCCGCCCCGACCAGCACCACGTAGTCGTAGACCAGCCCCGGCGTGGGCAGCGTGCCCGGCGCGAGGTCAGTGGCCTGCAGGACCACCGAGGCCAGCGCGCACACCAGCCACACCGCCGCGGTCCAGACGGTGAGCCTGCGGGCCACCGACAGCACACCCTCGGTGCGCTCCGGATCGTCGATGCCGACCAGCTTCGGCAGCAGGCTCAGCCCGACGGTGGCCACCGCGGCGATGTCCAGCAGCACCCGCACCACCGGCAACCCGAAGGTCACCAGCGTGAACGGCCGCGGCAGACCGGGCACCTCCGGCACCGGCACCAGCGCGGTCCCGGCCAGCGCCGCCGCGACCCCCGCGGCCACCAGGCACAGTCCCAGCACCGTACGGGCCAGTACGGGCGAGACCTCCTGCTCCCTGCTCACACCCAGGCTCACCCCGAGCATCCTGCCATCCGCTACCGGCGGGCCCGCAGGGCACGGACCACCGCGCGCACGTAGCGGCGGGCCGAGGGCAGGAACCGGGTCAGGTAGCTGGACCCGTGGATGTGCCCTGGCAGGTCGAACCAGGTCACCGGCACCCCGGCCGCGCGCAGCCGCTCGACGTAGGCGGTCCCGCTGCCGCGCAGGGCGTCGAACTCGCAGGTGAGCACCACGGTCGGCGGCAGCCCGGTGAGGTCGGCGGCCAGCGCGGGGGAGGCGTAGTCGCGCAGCCCGCCGTCCCCGCCGCCGGTGTAGAGGTCGGCCGCGCCCCGCAGGTCCACAGTGGACAGACCAACGCCGGCGTCCACGGCGGTTCTCAGCGTGGTGTCCACGAACGGGATCTCCAGCACCTGCGCCGAGGGCAGCGGGGTGCCCCGGTCCCGCGCCATCAGCGTCGCCGCGGCCGCTTGTCCCGGCCCCGGCTGACACGCCGCCGATGGACACCCGAGCCGGGTCGATGCGCAGCTCGGCGGCCTGTGCGAGCGTCCACTGGAAGGCGGCGTACACGTCCTCGGCCGGGGCCGGGCAGGGGTGCTCGGGGGCCAGCCGGTAGGCCACGGACACCACCGCGCATCCCGCGTGCGCGCAGTAGAAGCGGCACAGCGGGTCGGTGTCCTCGATGGAACCGAGCCAGAACGCGCCGCCGTGCGCGAAGACGTGCGCCGGGAACGGTCCGGGGCCGTGCGGGAGGTAGATCCGGAGCAGGATCTCGCCGCCGTCCACCGGGATCCGGCGGGCCAGCACCCTGGCCGGTGCGGGTGGGCGGGCCATCAGGCGGTGGATCACGCGGTAGGAGCGCGCGTCCCAGTCCCGGTAGTCGGCCAGGGACTTCATTTCCGGGGTGCGCACCCGCCGCAGGAGCCAGAGCCCGAACCGGACCGCGGGGTGCAACGCCACCCGCCGATCCTAGGGCGTCAGGACATCAGCGGTGTGCGCCATCGACGCCAGCAGCGGCCCGTGCGGTTCCGGCCGCTCGGCCAGCAGCGCGCGCAACCGGTCGGTGGCCGCCCTGACCTCGCCCTCGGCGTCGCCGGGATCGGCGCTCAGCGCGCGGACCGCCTCGGCCAGCGGTGGCAGCAGCTCGCGGTAGCCCGCCGGGGGAGTGCTCAGGTCGCGCAGGGTGTCGGACTGGTGGCGCAGCTCCTCGGCGACCCGGCACAGCGCGCGCAGGGTGTCCGCCCTGCGGTGCGCCTCGTCTCGGCCGTTGTGCCGGGGGTTCCAGCGGGTGCTCTCGGCGTCCCTGCGGTTGGCCCGCTGCGCGGCGTGCGCCTGGTCGCAGAGCTCGTCGGCACGGCGGGCCCAGTCCCGCGCCTCGCCATCGCCCCCGGCCATGTCCCTGGCGAGCTCGGCCAGGCCCTCGGACAGGGCGTGCAGTGCCCGGCGGGCGTCGCGCAGGTGCGCGGGCGGCAGCAGGAACAGGTTGACCGCGGCCCCGATCAGCACGCCCAGCCCGCTCTCGGCCACCCGTAGCGCCAGGTACTGCTCCTCGGTGGCCATGCCGTAGGCGAGCATCAGCAGCGCGGTGACCGCCACCCACTCCCCGTTCTCACCGAAGACCCGCCACCGCCCCAGCGCCAGCCCGGCCAGCACCACCACCCCCAGCGCGAGCAGCGGCCACGGGATCAGCTCACCGGCCACGAAGGCCAGCACCACCCCGGCCAGCAGCGCGCCCAGCTGCTGCACGCCGTTGGCGAATGACCGGTAGACGGTGTCGCTGACCACGTAGAAGGCGGCGTAGGGGGCCAGGAAGGGGTGCGGCACCTTGAGCAGCCAGGCGGCGACGAACCAGGCCAGCACGGCGGCCAGCGCGGTCTTGACGGACTGGATCCAGAATTGGCGTTCGCTCATCACTTACCCGGGTATCCCGTGGTCCGGGGTTCAAGCCGGGAGGTCGGGTGGAGCTGGTGCTGGCGGTCGCGGGCGGGCTCGCCCTGCTCGCGGCCGTGCTGCCGAGGGTGTTGCACGGCCGCGCGCTGTCCGCGCCGCTGGTGCTGACCCTGCTGGGCGCCTCGGTGTTCCTGCTGCCCGAGGGCCTGGTGCGGCTGGACCCGCGCCAGGAGCTGGACCTCGTGCAGCTGCTCACCGAGTTGGCGGTGATCGTCTCGGTGGCGGGCGCGGGGCTGAAGCTGAACCGGCCGATCGGCTGGCGGGGCTGGGGATCGACCTGGCGGCTGCTGGGGATCACGCTGCCGCTGTCGGTGGCCGCGGTGGCCTTCCTCGCGCTGGGGCTGCTCGATGTGCCGGTGGCGGCGGCGCTGCTGCTCGGCGCGGCGCTGGCGCCCACCGACCCGGTGCTGGCCTCCGAGGTGCAGGTGCCCGGACCGGATGAGGCGGAGCTGGGCAGTGACAACGAGGTGCGCACCACGCTGACCGCCGAGGCCGGGCTCAACGACGCGCTGGCCATGCCGTTCGTGCTGGCCGCGGTGACCCTCGCGGGGCCCGGCGAGCTGGGGGTGCGCTGGGCGCTGACCGAGGTGGTGTGGTCGCTGGCCTGCGGGATCGGGGTGGGCTGGCTGGTCGGCAAGGCGCTGCACCGGCTGTTCTTCCGGGCGCGCTCGCCCTCACTGCGGCTGGCCGAGCACACCGACGGGTTCGTGCTGCTCGCGGTGGCGCTGCTGCCGTTCGGACTGGCCGAGATCGCCGGCGGGCTGGGCTTCCTGGCGGTGTTCGTCTGCGCCTACGTGGTGCGCGGCAACGCCGAGTCGCACGACTACCACGACGTGCTGCACGACTTCGGCGAACAGCTGGAGGTGCTGTTCGTGGCGGCGCTGCTGACCGCGCTGGGCGTGGCGGTGGGCAGCGGGCTGCTGGCCGGACTGCGGCCGGCGGAGGTGCTGTTCGCGGTGCTGGTGGTGCTGGTGGTGCGGCCGCTGCTGGGCGGGGTCGCCTTGCTCGGCGGGGCGGCGCGGCCCCGGGCGGCCGCGGCGATCGCCTTCTTCGGCATGCGCGGTATCGGCACCCTGTTCTACCTGGCCTTCGCCTTGGGGCACGCCGACTTCGGGCCGGTCGACCCGCTGTGGCGGGTGGTGACCTGCGTGATCCTGCTCTCGGTGGTGCTGCACGGGCTGACCGCGGGGCCGGTGATGCGGCGGCTGGAACGCCGTGGCGCGCACCAGCCCCGGCGCTGACCCGGTGACTCGGCTACCGTCGGGGGCATGGCGTTGACCGAGGTGGACGCGATCGTGATCGGCGCCGGCCCGAACGGGCTGGTCGCGGCGAACCTGTTGGCCGACCAGGGCTGGGACGTGCTGGTGCTGGAGGCCGAGGAGGCCCCCGGCGGTTCGGTGCGCACCGCGGAGATCACCGCGCCCGGCTTCCACAACGACCTGTTCAGCTCCTGCTACCCCTTCGGCGTGGCCTCCCCGGTGCTGGCCGGGCTGGACCTGGGCGCGCACGGCCTGCGCTGGCGCAACGCGCCGCACCCGCTCGCGCACGTGCTGCCCGACCAGCGCGCCGCCCGCCTCGGCGCCACGCCCGAGGACACCGCGGCTTCGGTGAGCACCTTCGCCCCCGGGGACGGCGAGGTCTGGCTGGCGGAGTTCGCGCGCTGGCAACGGGTCAGGGACGGGCTGATCGAGGCGATCCTGCGGCCGTTCCCGCCGGTGCGGCCCGCGCTGACCCTGGGCCGGGCGCTGGGCGTGGCCGAGGGACTGCGGTTCGCCAGGATGGCGCTGTCCTCGGTGCGCGGCTACACCGGGGAGCGGTTCGCCGGTGAGGGCGCGCGGTTGCTGTTGGCGGGCAACGCGATGCACACCGACCTGAGCCCGGACGCGGCGGGCAGCGCGGTGTTCGGCTGGCTGCTGGGCATGCTGGCCCAGGAGGTCGGGTTCCCGGTGCCGGAGGGCGGCGCGGGCGCGCTGACCGCGGCTTTGGTGGCGCGGCTGAAGCAGCGCGGCGGCGGTGTCCACTGTGGACGGATGGTGCGGCGGGTGCTGACCGCGCGCGGCACCGCGGTCGGCGTGGAAGACGTGACCGGGGAACGCTACCGGGCCCGCAAGGCCGTGCTCGCCGACGTGCACCCGGTCTCGTTGTACCGGGACCTGGTGGGCGAGGAGCAGCTCCCCGCGCGGCTGGTCGAGGACCTGGCACGGTTCGCCTTCGACGACGCCACGGTCAAGGTCAACTGGGCGCTGTCCACGCCGATCCCGTGGCTGGCCCCGGAAGCGCACGGCGCGGCCGTGGTGCACCTGGGCGCGGACCTCAACGGCCTGAGCCGGTTCGCCACCGACCTGGCCTGCGGCATCGAGCCCAGCCACCCGTTCGTCCTGTTAGGACAGATGACCACCGCCGACCCGACCCGTTCACCCGCCGGCACCGAGGCGGTGTGGGCCTACTTCCACGTGCCACGCGGCCTGGACTGGACGCCGGACCGGCTGCACCGCTACACCGACCTGGTGGAGTCCTTGCTGGAGCGGCACGCGCCGGGTTTCCGGTCCCGGATCCTGGGCCGCGCGGTGCAGGCCCCGCCGGACCTCCAGGGGCGCAACCCGAGCCTGGTGGAGGGTTCGGTGAACGCCGGGTCGACCGCGCTGAGCCAGCAGCTGGTGTTCCGGCCGGTGCCGGGACTGGGGCGGGCGGACACCCCGGTGGACCGGCTGTACCTGGCCGGCGCCGGGGCGCATCCCGGCGGCGCGGTGCACGGCGGGCCGGGGTCGAACGCGGCGCGGGCGGCCTTGGCGCGCAACGGGATCGCCGGTGGCGTGTACCAGACGGCGATCCACGGTTTGCACCGGTTGGTCTACGGCTGACGGGCCCGGCCGACGGCCATGTCGGCGAGCCGGTGCAGCGCCTCCCGGTTGCGCGGCCGCAACAACGCCGCCTGCACCGCGCCGGGCAGCAGCTTGCCCGGTCCGGCGTCCACCAGCTCCGACATCGCCACCACGGTGGCCCCGTCCTGGGTCGGGGCCAGCTCCAGCCGCACGGTCGCCTTGCCCATCGGCCACATCCTGGCCTCCAGCACCAGCAGCCGGGACGGCTCCAGCTCCCGCACCACGGTCACGTCCTCGACCTGGAGCGGCCACGGGCCGATGCTGTGGTGGATGCGGGTGCCCACCGCGGGCCAGCCTGCGTCCACCTTGCGGATGTGCGAGGCGCCCACCACCCAGCTCGCGTAGCTCCAGCCGTCGGCCAGCACCGCGAAGACGGTGCCCGGCGCGGTCTCGATCCGCTGTTCGACCTCGATCATGAAGCCTCCCGTGTCGCCCGGGGGATACCCGGCGCGGACCGGAACATGCTCACGACTTCCGCCGCACGCCCTTGACCACCACCAGCACCAGGGCCAGCGTGATCACCGCCTCGGCCCAGAAGAAGGCGCAGTAGTCGATCATCGAGCCGATCGGCGGCAGGCCGGGAGCGGCGTTGCGGAAGCCGACCAGCGCGAACAGGGTGGCCGCCATCCAGCCCAGCGCGGGCCAGACCATGCCAAGGCCGCGCCGCACGATGTGCAGTGCCCCGGCCAGCACCGACAGCGCCAGCGCCCACATCACGACCACCTGGAACCAGGCCAGGATGAACGTGCTCCGGGACCGCTTGATCAGCAGGTCCGCGCTCACCCCGCCGTCCTCGGCGGCGCCGCTGACCACGCGGGAGAGGAAGAACGGGTCGTGGTCGGCGTAGCTCAGCGTGGTCGGCACGGGGGAGCCGCCCGCCGTGACCTCGAAGTAGAGCGTGGTGCGGTAGCGGTCGAACGGGAAGTCCGAGACCACCCCGTCGTCCAGCGGTATCCGCAGCTCTCTGGCCGGAATCCGCTCGCCCGGCTTGAACCGCAGCGGCGCGGTGGCCACCGAGGAGCTGTCCACCACCAGTTCCTTGCCGGCCGAGCGCTCGTCGCCGTTGTCGCTGAAGGCCCCGCGCGGGGTGATGTGCAGTTGCAGCACCAGTTCCCTGGCCGGGGCGTCCACCCGCTGCACGTACACCGAGACGTCCACCCGGTCGGCCGCGGCGGTGTCACCCAGCTCGTAGAAGCCTTCCCTGGTGTCCCGCTCGTGGTAGTAGGCCAGGATGCCGAACAGGACGGCGAGCAGCACGCCCAGCGGCGCGAGGACGTAGGGCCATCTGCGCACGTTTCCTCCTGCCCCGGCACTGCTGCGGCGGAATCCGAACACGCCCCAGGCACAGCGGCAAGAGTCGATCATCCGATCCGGCGATGGCCCCGCCCGTGCGGGTGACCCCGCCGCGCGGGCAGGCGGCCGCGGTGGCACAGTGCCTTGCCCGCGCAGGATGCGGGCTCAGATCGGGTACTGGCTGTGCTGCGGCCCCACGGTGATCCACCGGGTCGTGGTGAAGGCGTCCACGCCCCAGCGGCCGCCGAACTTGCCGTAGCCGCTCTGCCCGACCCCGCCGAAGGGCGCCTGCGGCTCATCGGCCACCGACTGGTCGCCGACGTGCGCGATGCCGGTGCGCAGCTGCCGCGCGATGGCCAGGCCCCGGCCCTGGTGACCGGTCAGGATGCCGGTGCTCAGGCCGTAGCCGGTGTTGTTGGCCAAGGCGACGGCTTCCTCGTCGGTGTCGAAGGTCAGCACCGTGCACACCGGGCCGAAGACCTCCTCGTGCTGGATGCGCATGTCCGGGGTGATGCCGGAGAGCACCGTGGCCGGGTAGCTCGCGCCCTCGGCTGGTCCGCCGCCGGTGTGCAGGGTGGCCCCGGCCTCGACCGTCTCGGCGACCAGGGCGGCCACCCGCTGCGCGGACCCGGCGCTGACCAGCGGGCCGAGGGTGGTCGCGGGATCGGCTGGCGCGCCGCGGTGCAGGGTGGCGGCGCGGGCGGTGAGCTTCGCGGTGAACTCCTCGGCGACCGCGCGGTGCACCAGCACCCGGTCGGCGGACATGCAGATCTGGCCGGTGTTGGCGAAGGCGCCGAAGTTGACCGCGGCGGCGGCGTGGTCCAGGTCGGCGTCGTCGAGCACCAGCACCGAGTTCTTGCCGCCCAGCTCCAGCACCGCGGGCTTGAGGTGCTCGGCCGCGGTCACCCCGATGATCCGGCCGACGCCGGTGGAGCCGGTGAAGTTGACCATCCGCACCCGCTCGTCGGCGATCAGCGTGCGGGCGATCTCGGCGGCGTCCTCGCGGGCGTTGCTGACCACGTTGAGCACGCCCGGCGGCAGGCCGGCCTCGTGCAGCAGGTCGGCCAGGAAGTACCCGGCGGCGACCGGCGCGTCCTCGGAGGGCTTGAGCACCACCGTGTTGCCCACCGCCAGCGGCACCGCGATGGACCGGACGCCCAGGATCACCGGCGCGTTCCACGGCGAGAACGCGGCCACCACGCCCACCGGCTCGCGCACCGCCAGGGAGAGCTGTCCGGTGAACTCGGAGCTGAGCACCTCGCCGACCGGCTGGGTGGTCGCGGCGGCGGCCTCGCGCAGGATCTGGCTGGCCAGGTCCACGTTGAACAGTCCCCAGCCCCTGGTGCCGCCGGTCTCCGCGGCGAGCAGCTCCACCACCTGCTCGGCCCGCTGTTCCAGCAGGTCAGCGGCCTTGAGCAAGACCGCGCGGCGCTCGCTGGGCTTGGCCGCGGCCCAGGCCGGGAACGCCTCGTGCGCGGCTGCGGCGGCCAGCGTGACGTCAGCGGGGCTGGCCGCGGCGACCTGGGTGTAGACCTCGCCGGTCCAGGGGGAGTGGTCGGGGGTGGTGCGCCCGCTCGCGGCGGGTGTCTCGACGCCGTTGACGATCAGCTGACGGGTGCGCACAGGGGGACCTCCGCAGGGAAAGTGTTCGTGTAGCGAACTTTTGTTCGTCAGGGATACAGTGCAGTGTGGCGTGTTATCGGATAGGGCGTCAACAGTTCGGGTCGTGGAGGGAGCAGGAGTGCCGGTCGAGAACGGGCCACTGGAACGCGGGCTCGCGGTGCTGCGCGCGATCGGCGGGCACCAGGGGTCCCGGCTGCGGCGCGCCGACCTGGCCAGGCTCACCGGACTGGCCCGCTCGCCGATCGACCGGATCACCGACACCCTGCTGCACCTGGGCCTGCTGCGCGCCGAAGGCCCGGACCTGCTGCCCACGCCCCGGCTGCTCACCTTCGGCCACGCCTACCTGGACGGCACCGGCTTCGTCGCCCCGCTGCGCCCGCTGCTGGCCGAGCTCTCCGACCGGCTCGACGAGTCGGTCTCGCTGGCCGTGCCCGATGTCGGCGGCGTCCGCCTCGTTGCCCAGTCGGCCCGGCGGCGGGCGGTCTACCTGGCCTTCCACGTCGGCGGGCTGCTGCCGGAGGACCGGACCGCGGCCGGGGTGGTGCTGGCCGCGGGCTGGGAGCACGAGCAGTTCGAGGAGTGGGCCGCGGCCAGGGCGGCGGACCCGCTGGACCACGGCTATCCCGCGGTGCCCCCGCTGCGCCACCCGCTGCCGCAGCGGCGGCTGACCTTCCAGCGGCGGACCGCGCGGGCCTGGGACCTGGGCTGGTCCCTGGACGAGGAATGGGTCGAACCCGGGTTGCTGGCACTGGCCGCGCCGGTGCGCGGACGCGGTCAGCTCGGCGCGGTCAGCGTGCTCAGCCACACCAGCAGGCACACCCCGGAGACCTTCCGGGAGACCGTGTTGCCGGTGCTGCTGGACGCGGTGCGCGAGATGGAGGCCCAGCTCGCCCGGCCCGACCCACCTGCCACACCGCCGCCGGTGGTCCCGGCCAAGGAGGAGCCGGGCGTGGAGTTCGTGGCGGCGCTGGCCAGGGGACTGGCCGTGCTGGGCGCCTTCCGCGCGGGCGGGCTCACCGTGGCCGCCGCCGCGCGGGCCACCGGCCTGCCCAGGGCCACCGCCCGGCGGGCGCTGCTCACCCTGCACGAGACCGGCTACGCCACCGAGGACGAGGGCGTGTTCCACCTGCTGCCCTCGGTGCTGGACCTGGGCTACGCCAAGCTGTCCGCGCTGACCCTGCCCGAGCTGCTGCACCCGCACCTGGCCGAGCTGGCCGCCGCGACCGGGGAGCCGGTGGCCGCCGCCGTGCTCGACGGCGCGGACCTGCGCTGCGCCGCGGTGGTCGGCACCGGGCGGGTGGTCCGCCTCGACCTGGCGGTGGGGGCCCGGCGACCGGCCGTGGACTCCGCGCTCGGCCGGGCCATGCTGGCCGGGCCGGACTGGACCGAGGTCGATGCCGAGCTGCCGGACGGGGTGCGCTGCCTGGCGGTCCCGGTGCCGGGCGGCGTGCCGCTGGCCTCGGCGGACCTGGCCCGCGGCGGCGGCCCGCTCGCCCTGGCCGTGCTGCCCACCGGCCCCGCGCCAAGGGAGGAGGTGTTCACGCAGCTCAGAGCGGTCGCCACCCGGGTGGAGGCCGACCTGCGGCTGACCGGAGGCTTCTGAAAAACTAGCGACTATGGCAGATCCCAGGGCGGAGGCCGCGGTGCGCACCAGGGTGCGCGTGCCGCTGCGCTTCGGCGATGGCTTCGGTGTGACCGCGACCGCGGTGACCTTCCACGGCTTGGCCGACGGACTGGAACACCTGGCCCTGGTCTTCGGTGAGCCGGAGCGGACCCCGGAACCGTTGGTGCGCCTGCACTCCGAGTGCCTGACCGGCGACGTGTTCGGCTCGGCCCGCTGCGACTGCGGCCCGCAGCTGCGCGAGGCCGCCGAGCGGATCGGCCAGCGCGGCGGCGTGCTGCTGTACCTGCGCCAGGAGGGCCGCGGCATCGGCCTGTACAACAAGCTGGACGCCTACGCCCTGCAGGACGACGGCCTGGACACCTACGCGGCCAACACCGCCCTCGGCCTGCCCGAGGACGGCCGCGACTACACCCCGGCCGCGCAGATGCTGCACGCGCTGGGTGTCGGCGAGCTCGACCTGCTGACCAACAACCCGGACAAGGCCGCCCAGCTGCGCGCCCTCGGCGTGCGCATCCGCCGCACCGTGCCCACCGGCGTCTTCGCCACCGAGACCAACCTGCGCTACCTGCGCGCCAAGGCCGACCTCACCGGCCACACCATCCCCCTGCACGGCCTGGCCGGTTGAGCCCTCAGCCGAGGAACTCGTCCACGGTCGCCCGGAACACCGCCGGATCGTCCAGCCAGATCTGGTGCGCCGCCCCGGGCACCTCCACGTGCACCGCCTTGGGGAACAACGCAACCATGGACTCCACCACCTTGGGCCGCGGCCCGGTGTCCACCTCCCCGGAGAACATCAGCACCGACCCGGTCAGCCGGGCAAGTCCGGCCAGGGTGGCCTCCGGATCGAACGCGCCCTCGGCGATGTAGGCCGCGGCGGCCTCGCCGTTGCGGTGCCGGTCGCAGAACTCCGCGTGCGCCCGGGTCTCCGCGTTCCAGTCCCGGTACCCGAACGGCGCGAGCTTGGCCGCCACCTCCGGACCCGTCTCACCGGCCCGCAACCGCGCCAGCGCGGCCATCGCCTCCGGGTACCACGGTTCGCCCGCCCGCAACGCGATCGCCTCGTCCCGGTCCGACAACGGGAACTCGATCCCCACCGCCCGCGCCCGCCCGGCGATCAGCACCAGGCGCTCAACCCGCTCCGGGTGCGCGCCCGCGTAGGACAGCGCCAGGTCCCCGCCCGCGGAGTGCGCGAGCAGGTCGATCCGCGCCAGCCCGAGGTGGATCCGCAGCGCCTCGACATCGGGCACCTGGCGGTCGCAGCGGTAGGTCGCCGGATCGGCGGGGACGGCGGAGTCACCGGTGCCGCGCAGGTCCAGGCGGATGAGGGTGCGGCGCTCGGTCAGCCCGGCGAGGTCGCCGAGGTAGGCCGAGGCGGTCATCGGTCCGCCGGGCAGGCAGATCAGCGGCGCGCCGGTGCCCTCGACGTGGTAGGCGAGCCGGGTGCCGTCGGGAGCGGTGAAGGTGGGCATGGGCGCAGCGTAGGTGGGGCGGGGGGATCGCGGGGGCGGTTTGGCCGCGCTGACGGGCAGCGGGGCTGGCGTGGGCGTTGGTGAGGGGATGCTGGGTGGCCGCGGGTGTTCAACGGGGTGGAGATGTTGGGCGGTCGCTGGCGCGGGGCGAGGTGAGAGCGTCGCGTGGTCGCACACGCCGGGCGGGGCGGGTCTGCCGGGCGGTCGCGGGCGGCGATGGTCGGGGCGTGGCGGGGGCCGTGGGGGCTGCGGCGGCGCTGGGTCAGTCCGGTGTGGACTGTTCGTGGTGTGCGAGCAGGCGGCCCAGCAGCTCCACCAGCTGCTCGCGTTCGGCCGCTGACAGTGGCGCGGTGAGGCGGTCCTGCGCGGAGTCCAGCGCGTGGTCGAGCCTGCGCAGTCGTTCCTTGCCCGCCGGGGTGATGCGGATGATGTTGCGGCGGCCGTCGGCGGGGTCCGGGGTGCGTTCGGCGTGGCCCTCGGCGGCCAGTTCGTTCAGCGCGTTGACCACGTCACTGCGGTCCATGTTGCCGCGCCTGCCCAGCTCCGCCTGACTCGCCGGGCCGAACTCGTGCAGGGTGGCCAGCAGCCGGTAGTGGTAGCCGCGGGCGCATTCCGCGCCGAAGACCTCGGTGACCAGTCGCCTGGCGTGCGTGGCGGTCTGGGTCAGCAGGTAGGTCGGGCGGGTGCTCAGCCGGCGCGGGGCCTCGGACATGGCTACCAGCCTAACAGGATTGTTGGCGGCACCAACGGTCTGTGTTAGCGTTGGTGTCACCAACGAAATGAGGGGTCATGACCGACTTGCAGGAACTGTTGGACCGCAACGAGATCACCGCGCTGCTGGCGCGACTGGGGCGCTGGCTGGACGGGCAGGGCGGGGATCCGGCGGAGATCTACGACGCCGAGGTGGTGGTGCGCAGTCCGCGTGGGGAGTTCCGCGGGCTCGCCGCGGTGGTGGAGGTGGCCGCGCCCCGGCCCGGTGAGGAGCTGGCCCAGCACTTCCACACCGATGTGCTGGTGGCACTGGACGGCGGCCGGGCCACGGTGCACGCCAACCAGCACGTGCGCTTCTTCCACCCGGACCAGCCGCCGCACCGCGCCTCCGGCCTGCGCCTGACCTACCAGGTGCGGCGCGGGCCGGAGGGGTGGCGGGTGGTTGAGGCCACCATCGAGCTGGTCTGGCTGGACACCAGGTCAGCGTGACGGAACGCCTGGGCCCCAAGGGATCCCGAGTGCCCACCAGGCCAGGAACAACACCGTCCAGCTGAGCGTCATGGCCACCGCCAGCGGCAGCGTGTAGGAGGCCAGGGTGCCGATGCCCGCGTTCTTCCGGTAGCGCTGCATGAAACCCAGCGCCATGATGAAGTACGGGCTCATCGGCGTGATCGCGGTGGAGCCGGAGTCGGCGATGCGGAACAGCGCCTGGGTGGTCTCCGGCGAGATGTGCACCAGCATCAGCATCGGCACCAGCACCGGGGCCGCGATGGACCACATCGCCGAACCGCTGGTCACCATCACGTTGACCAGGGTGAGCAGCACCAGTACCAGCAGGAAGATCACCGGGATCGGCAGGCCGCTGTCGCGGAAGACCTCGGCCGCCTCCACCGCGAGCACATCGCCGAGGTGGGTCCACTCGAAGTAGGCCAGGAACTGGGCGACGGCGAAGAACAGCACCAGCACCGGGGCCATCTGCCTGAGACCCTCGACCATCAGCTTCGGCACGTCCGCGGCCTTGCGGATGGTCCCGGCGGTGACGCCGTAGACGATGCCGACCACACCGAAGAGCAGTGCGACCACCGCGGCGATGCCGTCCAGCAGCGGGGAGTCGATGATGCTGCCGCCCTTGCCCCGCAACGGGGACCAGCTCGGCAGGGTGAGGGCGGCCAGTAGGCCCAGCGAGACCGCCAGGGTGGCCAGCGACAACCGCAGGGCCAGGCGTTCCCGTTGCGCCACAACGAGATCGCCGATGTCGGTCAGGTCGGCGTCCGGATCGGGGTCCAGGTCCGGGCGCTTGGCCAGCACCAGCTTGGTGACCAGGGTGATCACCAGCGCGAGCAGCACCGAGGAGGCGATGTTGAAGAACCAGTTGCTCAGCGGGGAGACCGTGATCTCCGGGCTGATCAACCGGGCCGCCGCGGTGGTGATCCCGGCGAAGATCGCGTCGTTGGGGGTGGGCACCGGGCTGGCGTCATAACCGGAGGCGATGGCGGTGTAGGCCACCACGATGCCCAGGATCGGCGACTTGCCGACCGCGCGGAAAGCCAGGCCGCCCAACGGGACCAGGATGATGTAGGCGGCCGCGGAGGCCACGTGCGCCACGGTGCCGGCGAAGGCCACCGCGAACACCACCCAGGCGGCGGGCACCCTGGACACGCTGACCTTCATCAGCGTGCCGAGGAACCCGCTGCGCTCGGCCACCGCGACGCCCATGATCACCACCACGATGGTGGCCATTGGCGGGAACTTGGCGAAGTTCTCCACCATGGTGGACAGCGCCATGGCCAGGCCGTCGCCGCTGAACAGGTTCCGCACGGTGACGGTCTTGCCGTTGCTCGGCGAGACCACCGAGACGTCGAACCCGGCCAGCACCGCGCTGATCGCGCCCAGCAGCAGGGACAGCAGCCAGAACAGCCAGAACGGGTGCGGCAGCGCGTTGCCCGCGCGCTCGATCACGGCCAGCAGCCGGAGCACCCCTGGCAGCTTGGGTTTCTCCGTGGCAGGGGAGGTGGTCATGTCGGATCTCCGGGCTTCAGCGGGGCAGCCGGTAGTCGCGGACGAAGCGCCACAGCACCTCGTGCGCCTCGATGGTCTGGGTGGTGACACCGCCGCCGCTGTAACTGTCCGCGCCGGGCCAGGTGTGCCCGCCGCCGCTGACCGCCACGTGCTCGACCTCGACCCCGCCCTTGCAGTCCGTGCGGCCGGTGACCGTGATGTCCGCGCCGATCTGCTGCTCTGGCAACGACTTCCGGCACTTGTCCCGGTCGGCCCACTGGCGCACCCAGCTCTGGATCGCGGGCAGGCCACGGTCCTCGTCGCCGGTGTAGGGGATGGTGGCATCGGCGGTGCCGTGGAACTCGATCACCGGCACCGGGCGGGACGGGCGGCAGCTGATCCCGTTGGGGTAGAAGGCGCCCGCGACCGGCGCGACGGCGGTGATCCGGTCGGCCATGGCGCAGGCCAGGATCCCGGTGAACCCGGCGCCGTTGGACTTGCCGGTGGCGTACACCCGCCGGTCGTCCACGCACAGCGTCTGCTCCAGCGAGTCCAGCAGGTCGCGGGTGAAGGCCACGTCGTCCACGCCGGGCGCGGAGTAGGGCGCGCCCTGCCAGGCCTGCCGGTTGCCCTCACCGGTGCCGATGACCCCGTTGGGGTAGACCACCACCGCGGGCAGGGTGGAGAGCTTGGCGAACTCCTCGGTGGCCGCGCCGGTGCTGCCCCTGCCGTGGAAGGCCAGGACCAGCGGCCAGTCCTTTGTGGACCCGTAGTCGGCAGGCAGGTGTAGCTGGTAGGTGCGGTTCAGGCCGCCGCTGCGGATCTGTTGCAGGGCGCTGGTGCCCGGTGGCTGCGGCGGTGTCCGGTCGCAGCCACCGGGCAGGGCGGACCAGGCCGCCGTCGCGCCAGCGCTGGGGAGGATCGCGGCGACGGCGGAGATCAGCAGGACCGCGGCGCGCAGTCGGGCGGGACGAGACATGGGGGTCCCTTTCGTCGGCTCTGACGAGGGGTAGCGGGGAGCGTCAGGTGGCGAGCCAGTCGTCGAGGTAACCGACGATCCGGTCCACCACAGTGTCCACAATGGACTCGCCGTGCCGCGCGGTGGCGCGTCGCGGATCGCCCAGCACCCCGTTGGGGCTGAGCCGGTCATAGCGCAGTGCGAGTTTCGGGTGACCGTCCTTGCGGGACAGCCGGGCCAGCGGGGTCAGCTCGTCGAGACTGACCGTGCCGGGGATCAGCAGGTCGGTGCGCACCAGTTCGGGGGCGAGGTGGAGCATCTGCGCGGTCTCGGCCTCGCCGCTGTGCCCGTGCACCTCGCTGACGTCCATCTCCGCCACCACCGCGCCGGCCAGCGCGGTCAGCGGGGTCCAGGCGAACTGGAGGTCGGGATGGGTGGCCAGGAAGTCCTGGGCGACCGTGCCCAGCGCGGCGTTGTTGCCGCCGTGCCCGGTGATCACCAGGATCCGCCGCCAGCCGTGCCGGTACAGGCTCTCGCAGTACTCCCGCACCAGGGTGGCGAAGGTGGTGGTGGACAACGAGATGGTGCCGGTGAAGGCCAGGTGGTGCGGGGAGACCCCGACCGGGAGCGAGGGTCCGATCAGTGCCCGCCCGGCCAGCTTGGCCGCGACCAGTTCGGCGACGTGCTCGGCTCGGATGAGGTCGGTGGCCAGCGGCAGGCCGGGTCCGTGCTGCTCGAAGGCACCGGCCGGCAGCAGGACTACCGGGCTGGCCAGCACCGCGGCCTGGGCTTCTTCGGTGGTCAGCTCACCGAGGCGGTGCCTGCTCACGCGTGCTCCGCGGCCACGGCGGCCCTGATCGAGTGCAGGTGCTCGCGCACGAGTCGTTCGGCGCGGTCGGCCTCCCCGTCCCGGACCGCGGCGACGATCTCGCGGTGCTCGGCGTGGTCCCGGTCGCGGTCGTGGTAGCGGTGCCGGATCTCGATCTGCTCCCTGGCGCGCATCTGCAGCAGCGCGTCCACCATCTCCCGCAGCAACCCGTTGCCGGTGACCGCGGCCAGTGCCACGTGGAAGTGCAGCGCGGGCCGGACATCGCCATCCGGCGGGTGCAACGCGTTGTCCGCGGCCACCTCCAGCGCGGCCAGCGCCTCGGGCACCCTGGCGCGGGCGGCCTCGGCGGCGATCGCGGGTTCGAGCACCAGGCGGGCGTCCACCAGTTCCAGGATGGAGTCCCGGTCCACCGGCGGGCGGTGCGGGTTGGCCAGCAGCCTGCGGTCCAGGCCGGGGCCGACGTAGGTGCCCGAGCCGTGCCGCAGCTCGACCACGCCGGTGGCCTCCAGGCGGCGCAGCGCCTCGCGCACGGTGGGGGTGGTGACGTCGAGCCGCCGCGCCAGGTCCCTGGAGGAGGCCAGTGCCTCGCCGGGGACCAGTCGCTCGCTGCGAATGATCTCGACGATGTCCTCGGCCAGCCGCTCGGACAGCGTCTGCTCACGTCGCGTCATAAAGTGACTAAATCACTTGATGAGTGCGCTGGTCAAGCACGATGTCAGGATGTGCACCCGAACCAGCCATCTGGGACGGGAGAGTGCGTGGCGCGCGCGGAACGACCGCTGGACGAGGGCGAAGGGCCGCTGCTGAGCCTGGCCGCTGACCTGCGAAAACTGCGCCGCGAAGCGGGCAGTCCGGCCTACCGCGAGCTGGCCCGTCGCGCGCACTTCGCCGCGGGCACGCTCTCCGAGGCCGCCGGTGGCCGCAAGCTGCCCAGCCTCGAGGTGACCCTGGCCTACGTGCGGGCCTGCGACGGCGACCCCGAGCAGTGGCGGGAGCGCTGGTTCGCGGTGGCCGCCGAGCTGCACGGCGACCCGGCGAACCCACCGCCTGCCGAGGCGCCCTACGTGGGGCTGGCCGCCTTCGGCACCGCGGACGCCGACCGGTTCTTCGGTCGCGAGGAGCTGCTGGCCGAGCTGACCGAGCGGGTCGCCGGGCACCGCTGCGTGGTGCTCACCGGGCCCTCCGGCTCCGGCAAGTCCTCGCTGCTGCGCGCCGGTCTGCTGCACCAGGCCAAGGGCTCGCCGACGCTGCTGCTCACCCCAGGCCCGCGGCCGGTGCAGGAGCTCGCGGTCCGGCTGGCCGACTTCGCCGGGCTGGGCGCGGTCGAGCTGGCCCGCGCGCTGGCCGAGCCGGAGGCGCTGCACCTGACCGTGTTGCAGGCCCTGGCCGACCGGGAGGGTGACCTGCTGCTGGTGGTGGACCAGTTCGAGGAGGTCTTCACCCTCCGCGCCGACCCGGCCGAGCGGGACCGGTTCCTGGAGCTGCTGCTGACCGCGGCGCGCGCGGTGAACAGCCGGGTGCGGATCGTGCTGGGCGTGCGGGCCGACTTCTACGCGCACTGCGCGGCGCTGCCTGGGCTGGTGGAGGTGCTGCGCACGGCGCAGGTGCTGCTCGGGCCGATGAGCACCGAGCAGCTGCGCGCGGTGATCACCCAGCCCGCGCTGCGGGCAGGCTGCCGGGTGGAACCGGACCTGGTCACCCAGATCCTGCTGGAAGCCAGTGGCGAGGCCGCTGTGCTGCCGCTGGTCTCGCACGCGCTGCGGGAAACCTGGGCGCGGCGCAAGGGCACCATGCTCACCCTGGCCGGATACCAGGCCACCGGCGGGATCAGCCAGGCCATCGCGCGCACCGCCGAGGCGGTCTACGCCGAGCTGACCGCCGGGCAGCAGGACTGGGCGCGGCGGCTGTTCGTCCGGCTGGTCGCGCTGGGCGAGGGCACCGAGGACACCGGCCGCCGCCTGGACCGGGCCGAGCTGGAACCCGCCGAGCCGGTGGTGCTGGAACGGCTGGCCGCGGCCCGGCTGATCAGCCTGGAGCAGGACGGCGTGCGGATCGGCCACGAGGCGCTGATCCGCAACTGGCAGCGGCTGCGGCAGTGGCTGGCCGAGGACCGGGAAGCCCTGCGCAGGCACCGCCAGCTCACCGAGGCCACCGCGCTCTGGGAGTCCCTGGACCACGACCCCGGCGCGCTCTACCGCGGCGCCCGGCTGGCCATGGCCGCCGACCTGCCACCGGAGTCGCTGACCGGCCGCGAGCGCGAGTTCCTGCGGCTGAGCCGGACCGCGGCCCGTCGCCGGCGACGGTTCGGGCGGGCGCTGGTGGCCGTGCTGACGGTGCTGCTGCTGGTCAGTGGCAGTGCCACGGTGTACGCGGTGCGGGCGGAGAACGCGATGGCCCGGCAGCGGGACGCGGCACTGGCGCACAAGGTCGCCGGCGCGGCCGTCGCCCTGCACGCGAGCAGCCCGGAACAGGCGGCCAAGCTGGCCATCGCCGCGCACCGGCTCTCGCCCTCGGCGGAGACCGCGGACAGCCTGCGCAGCGCGCTGGCCGTGCCGCTGGCCGGGCACACCGACGCGGTGACCGGCACGGTGTTCAGCGCCGACGGCCGCAGGCTGGCCACCTCGGCCTACGACCGGACCGTGCGGCTGTGGGACCTGACGGACCCGTTGCGGCCCAAGAAGACCGGCACGCTCACCGGGCACACCGGGCCGGTCCTCGCGCTGGCGCTGAGCCCCGACGGCCGCACCCTGGCCTCCGCGGGGGCCGACCGGACGATCCGGCTGTGGGACCCGGCCGACCCGCAACGCCCGCCGACCGTCCTGAGTGGACACACGGGTTCGGTGGTGTCGCTGGCGTTCAGCCCGGACGGCCGCGCCCTGGCCTCGGGCGGCTACGACCACACCGTCCGGGTGTGGGAGCTGGCCACCGGCGCGGCGAGCACGCTGACCGCGCACACCCTCAACGTCAAGCGGGTGGTGTTCAGCCCGGACGGCCGGACGCTGGCCTCCGCCGGTGACGACCGGACCGTCCGGCTGTGGCGGCTGGACGATCCCCGGCAGCCGGTGGAGCGGGCGGTGCTGACCGGGCACACCGACTTCGTGGTGTCGCTGGCCTTCAGCCCGGACGGCCGCACCCTCGCTTCCGGCGGCGACGACCGCACCATCCGGCTGTGGGACCCGGCCGACCCGGCCCGCGCGCCCGTGGAGTTGCCGGGGCACACCAACGTGGTCGCCGCCCTGGCGTTCAGCCCGGACGGGCGAACCCTGGCCTCCGGCGGCTACGACCAGACCGTGCGGCTGTGGGCCGGCGGCCGGTCGCTGGCCACCCTGTCCGGGCACACCAGCGCGGTGTTCGCGCTCGCCTTCGCCCCGGACGGCCACACCCTGGCCACCGGCAGCCACGACCGCACCGCGCAGCTGTGGGAGACCGACCTGGCGCTGGCCGAGACCCGCGCCTGTGCCCAGCCCGCGCTCTCGGCCGCGGACTGGGCACAGCACTTCCCGGAGGTCGGCTACCGGGTGCCCTGCTAAGCGCGCCGGGTGAGCCTGCGCGCGGGCAGCCGGATCGAGCACAGTCCAATGAGGACGGTCGCGGCCAGGATGCCCACGTACACCAGCGGTGGCCCGGCCGGGATCGGGGAGCCGGTGAGGTTGAGGCTGAGCAGGGTCAGCGGCAGCACCGGGACCGCGGAGCCGATCAGCACCGCGATCGAGACCACCAGCGCGGACTCGGCGCGGAACATCCGCCGCACCTGGCGGCGGGTGCCGCCGAGCAGCCGGAGCAGGCCGACCTCGCCCGCCCGGTCCAGGGTGGAGGTGACCAGGCTGTTGACCACCGAGAGCGCCACGTAGAGCAGGATCACGCCGAGCAGCACCCGGTTCAGCCACAGGTTGGCCTCCTGCTGCGCGTCGGTGGCCACGGTCAGCTGCGCGCGGTCCTGCACCTGGAGACCGGGGTAGGTGGCGGCCAGTTCGGACAGTCCCTTGTGGACGGACGGGTCCTTGGCCGCGACCAGTACCGAGTCGGCCAGCCGGTCGGTGGTGTGCGGCAGCAGCACGTCCTGCGGCAGCAGCACATCGCCGTAGCCCAGGTTGTCCGCGAAGACCGCCACCACCTTCGGCGTGACCACGGTGCGGTCGCCCAGGTACAGCTCCACCCGGTCGCCGACCGCCTTGCCCAGCCAGGAGGACTCGGACTCGCTCAGCGCCACGGTGTCCCCGCGCAGCTCGGTCAGCGCGCCGCTGACCGCCTTCAGCCCCAGGGTGCCGGACAGCTGCGCCGGGTCCACGCCGTAGGCCTTGGACCGGGACAGCGGTTCCTCGCTGGCCTCCTTGTCCACCGCGATCACCTCGGTGCCTGCCAGCGGGGTGGCGGCGGTGACCCCCGGCACCCGCCGTGCCGCCGCGGCCACCTCGGCCGGCACGCCCTGCGGCGCGGTGAGCACGTAGTCGGCGGTGGTGGCCGCGCGGGCCTGGTGCTGGGTGGCCTCGGCCAGGGTGGTGCCGCTGTAGAAGTGGGTGACCGCGAAGCCGATGGTCAGCACCAGCGGGGTCACCGCGGCGGCCAGGCGGCGGGAGTTCGCGGTGCTGTTGTGCGCGGCCAGGTACCGGTCGGCCCTGGGGGAGCGCAGGAACAGCCCCGCGG
Organism: Crossiella sp. CA-258035; assembly: GCF_030064675.1. Taxonomy (GTDB): domain Bacteria; phylum Actinomycetota; class Actinomycetes; order Mycobacteriales; family Pseudonocardiaceae; genus Crossiella. The sequence continues at coordinate 5,956,968 of NZ_CP116413.1, read as the reverse complement.
CGATCCGGGTCGCGGCCGAGGTGAGCACCGGGCCGAGCAGGCCGAGCCCGATGATGGCCAGCAGCGCGGACATGCTGGCCGGGACCTGCGCCACCGGACCGGGGATGAACAGCGTCGAGCAGGCCCCGGCCAGTGCCACGCCCAGCAGCGCCCAGCCGGTGATCAACCGGCCGCGGCCCAGCGCCGCCGGTTCCACCGCGGCCTCGCCCAGCGCGGCGGTGGGCTTGAGCTTGAGCATCCGCCGGGCCGCGGTCAGGCTGGCCAGCTGGGCCGCGCCCACGCACAGCAGCACGGTGGCCAGCAACGGGACCGGGCCGATGGACAGGGTGAAGTCCTCGGCCACCACCCCGATCGAGGCGAACATGCCCAGCAGCCACTGCGCGGCGAACACGCCAGGGGCCAGGCCGAGCAGCGCGGCGACCCCGGACACCAGCAGGGTCTCCGTGGCGATGAGCCCGCGCACCTGCTTCGGGGTGGCCGCGATGGCGCGCAGCAGGGCCAGCTCCCGGCGGCGCTGGTTGAGCACCAGGGCCAGCGTGCTCGCGGTCACGAAGACCACGATCATCAGCACGAAACCGGCGAAGGAGCCGGAGACCATCATCAGCACGAACCTCGACCGCGCGCCGTCCAGGTTCTCCGCCTCGCCCCGGTCGAGTCCACTGTGGACGACCACGCCGGGCGGCAGGTGTTTGGCCAGCTCCGGTGCCGGGCCGAAGACGCCGATCGCGGAGACCTGGTCCGGCCTGCCGGAGAGGGTGCGCGCGGTGTCGTCGTGGAAGAACACCGCGGACTGGCGCACCAGCCGGTCCCGGCCCTGCGGCGTAGCGAGGCCGCTGACCCGGTAGGCGCGCGGGGCCGAGTCCACCATGATCCGCACCTGCTCACCTGCCGAGATCCCGGCCCGCTGGGCCAGCTCGGCGTCGAGGACCACTTCACCGGAGCGGGGCGCGACGCCGGAAGTCAGCGCGAACGGGGTCAGCGGCGCGCTGCCCCAGCCGTGACCCAGGGTGCGGCCCTGGTCCGCGCCGGGCAGCACCCGGTTGTCCCCGCCCACCACGGTGGCCGGGAAGCTGATCTCGCCGACCGCGCGTTCCACCCCTGGCAGCCGGCGCACCTGCTCCACCAGCGCGGCGGGCAGCGGCACCTGCTCGGTCAGATCCTCGCTCAGGTCCGCTTTCTCCGGTCGTTCCACGGTGATCGCGCGGTCGCCGCCGAGCACCACCGGCGCGGCCGCGTAGCGCTGCGCCGGGACCCCGCCGAAGAGCCCGGACTGCAACAGCACCCCGCAGGCGGTGAGCAGCACCGCGCCGCCGAACAGCGCAAGGAAGGCCGCGGCGAACCCGCCCTTGCGGGCCCGGATCGTCTGCCAGGCAAAGGAGAACACCGCTCACCACTCCCCGAGGTGGGTCATCCGCTTGGCCACCTGGTCGGCGTCCGGTCCGTGCAGCTCGTCCACGAACCGGCCGTCGGCCAGGAACAGCACGCTGTGCGCGTGCGCGGCGGCCACCGGGTCGTGGGTGACCATCACCACGGTCTGGCCCAGCTCGTCCACCAGCTGCCGCAGCAGCCGCAGCACCTCCGCGCCGGTGCGCGAGTCCAGCGCGCCGGTGGGCTCGTCGGCGAAGACCACCTCCGGCCTGGCCACCAGCGCGCGGGCCACCGCGACCCGCTGCTGCTGCCCGCCGGAGAGCTGGCCCGGCCGCCGGTGCAGCAGCCCGTCCAGGCCGACCCGGCGCACGATCTCGTTGAGCCAGCCCACATCCGCGCCGCGCCCGGCGAAGCGCAGCGGCAGGGTGATGTTGTCGGTGACGCTGAGCGAGGGCACCAGGTTGTAGCCCTGGAAGATGAACCCGATCCGCTCGCGGCGCAGCTCGGTCAGCTTCGTCTCCGTCAGCCCGGTCAGCTCGGTCTCGCCGAGCCGCACCGAGCCGGAGGTGGGCGTGTCGAGCCCGGCGGCGCACTGCAGGAAGGTGCTCTTGCCCGAACCGGACGGCCCCATCACGGCGGTGAACCGGCCTCGCGGGATGGCCCTGCTCACCCCGCGCAGCGCCGTGGTCGTGTTGTCACCGCTGCCGTAGACCTTGGTGACCGAGTCCAGTCGTACTGCTGTCATGGCCACGACGGTAGGTTTCAGGTGATGCGCCGCGACATCCCGTGCGGTGCCGGATCAGGGGTGGAGCCAGCTCTACCACGGGAGGTCGGATGCGACCGGAGCTGCTGCGGGCAGGGCGGGCGATCCTTGGCTTGGCCCTCGGGTTCGCCACCGCGCTGGCCAGCCTGATGGTCCTGTTTGGACTGTTGATCTGCGTCATGCTGGTGTTCACCCTGCCGCTGCTGCCGCTGGTGGTGCGGGTGCAGCGCTGGCTGGTCGCGGTGGACCGCCGCCGGGTGGCCGCGCGCACCGGCAAGCCGGTGGAGGAGCGCTACGCCGAGGTCTCCGGCCACCTGCTGCACCAGGTCGTCACCGTGCTCACCGACCCGGCCACCCGCAGGGACCTGCGCTGGCTGCTGGTGCACGCCCCGGCAGGGATGCTGCTGGGCATACTCGGCTTCGCGGTGCCGGTCTCGGTGCCGCAGAACCTGGTGGTGCCGATGGTCTGGTGGCTGGTGCCCGGCGGGCTGGACAGCTCCTACGGCATCCACGTCGACTCCTGGCCCGCCGCGGGCCTGTCCGTGCTCAGCGCGCTGGCCGCCGCGCTGGTGTCCTGGTGGCTGCCGCCGAGGCTGGCCGACTGGGAGGCGGGCTGGGCGAGCAGGCTGCTCTCGCCGGGCCGGGCCAGCCTGGCGCAGCGGGTCGCCGAGCTGACCGCGACCAGGGCCGCCGCGCTGGAGGCGCACGGCGCCGAGCTGCGCCGGATCGAACGCGACCTGCACGACGGCACGCAGAACCGGCTGGTCGCGGTGGTCATGCACCTGGGCATCGTGGAGCGCGCGCTGCGCCGCGACCCGCCGACCGCGCTGGCCTCGGTGCTCACCGCGCAGAACGCGGCCACCGACGCGCTCATCGAGCTGCGCGAGGTGGTGCGCAGCATCTACCCGCCGGTGCTGGCCGACCGCGGCCTGGACGGCGCGGTGGACGCGGTGGTCGCCCGCTGCCCGATCCCGGCCACCCTCACCGTCACCGGCCTGCGCCGGCTGCCCGCAGCGGTGGAGGCGGCGGCCTACTTCGTCATCGCCGAGGCGCTGACCAACGTGGCCAAGCACAGCGGGGCCGAACACGCGGAGGTTTCCCTTGCCGTGCAAGGAGACCACCTGGTGATCGAGGTCCGCGACGACGGCCACGGCGGGGCCGAGGAGGCCAACGGCACCGGGCTGACCGGCATCCGCCGCCGGGTCGCCGCCTTCGACGGCCAGACCACCCTGTCCAGTCCCGAGGGCGGCCCCACCGTGCTCGGCGTGCGCCTGCCGACCGGAACCTGAGAGGATCACCCCCGTGCGGATCATGATCGCCGAGGACGACGCCCTGCTCCGCGAGGGCCTGACCCTGTTGCTGCGCAGCGAGGGCCTGGACGTGGTCACCGCGGTCGAGCACCCAGAGCAGTTGCTGGCCGCGATCGACGCGGACACCCCGGACGTGGCCGTGGTCGACGTCCGGCTGCCGCCGACCTTCACCGACGAGGGCCTGCGCGCCGCGGTGGAGGCCCGCCGCAGGCACCCGGAGCTGGCCGTGCTGGTGCTCTCCGCGTACGTGGAGGACAGCTACGCCGGCGAGCTGCTGGCCAGCCCCGGCGGCGGGGTCGGCTACCTGCTCAAGGAACGCGTCGGCAAGGTCGCCGACTTCCTGGACGCGCTGAACCGGGTCGCCGCCGGCGGCACCGCGCTGGACCCGGAGGTGGTCTCCCAGCTGCTGGTCCGCCGCCGGGCCGACGACCCGATCCGCTCGCTGACCGCCCGCGAGCGCGAGGTGCTGGCGCTGATGGCCGAGGGCCACTCCAACACCACCATCGGCGAGATGCTGGTGATCAGCGCGGGCGCGGTGCACAAGCACATCGGCAACATCTTCACCAAGCTCGACCTGCCCAGCACCGACGGCGCGGGCCACCGCAGGGTGCAGGCCGTGCTGGCCTACCTGCGCGCATGACCCGGCTCACCGCGGGGTGGACAGCGATCACGGCTGCGGCCAAGACTGTTACCGGGGAGTAGCACGACCCAACCGGTGCGAAGGAGCGTCATGGCTGGTCAGTACGGTGCCTACCAGAACGAGATCTACCTGCAGGGCCTCGCCGACCAGCGACCGCCGATGAGCACCGACCCCACCACCCTGGAGGCGATGGCCAAGGGGCTGATGGACCCGGGCCCGTTCGGCTACGTCGCCGGCGGCGCGGGTTCCGGGGCCACCGTGCGGGCCAACCGGGCCGCCTTCGACCACTGGCGGCTGGTGCCCCGGATGCTGCGCGAGGCCACCCAGCGCGACCTCACCACCACCGTGCTCGGTCAGCAGCTCCCCGCCCCGGTGCTGCTCGCGCCGATCGGCGTGCAGGCGATCGTGCACCCCGACGCCGAGTCCGCCACCGCCCGCGCGGCCGCGGAGCTGGGGCTGCCGATGATCCTGTCCACCGCCTCCTCCAGCACCATCGAGGAGGTGGCCGAGGCCAGCGGCGAGGGGCCGCGCTGGTACCAGCTGTACTGGCCCAACGACGACGAGGTGTGCGCCAGCATCCTGCGCCGGGCCAAGGCCGCCGGGTACACCGCGCTGGTGGTCACCCTGGACACCTGGACCCTCGCCTGGCGACCCACCGACCTGGACCAGGCCTACCTGCCGTTCCTGCGCGGCATCGGCACCGCGGTCCCGTTCTCCGACCCCGCCTTCCGCGCCGGGCTGGCGAAGACCCCCGAAGAGGACCCGCAGATGGCGATCCTGCGCTGGGTCGGGCTGTTCACCGGGCAGGACAAGAGCTGGGACCGGCTCTCCTTCCTGCGCGAGCACTGGGACGGGCCGATCGTGCTCAAGGGCATCCAGCACGTGGAGGACGCGCGACGGGCCGCGGACGCCGGGATCGAGGGCATCGTGGTGTCCAACCACGGCGGCCGCCAGGTCGACGGCGCGGTCGCCTCCCTGGACGCGCTGCCCGGCATCGCCGAGGCCGTCGGCGACCGCCTGGACGTGCTGTTCGACTCGGGCGTGCGCACCGGCGCGGACGTGCTCAAGGCGCTGGCGCTGGGCGCGAAGGCGGTGCTGCTCGGGCGGCCCTGGGTGTACGGGCTCGCGCACAGCGGCGAGGCCGGGGTGCGGCACGTGCTGCGCTCGATCCTGGCCGACACCGAGCTCACCCTCGGCCTGGCCGGGCACCGCACCCCCGGCGAGCTGGACCGGGACGCGCTCGCCGAGGTGACCCGGTGAAGGTCCTCGCGGTGCTGTCCCCGCACGTCGGCGGGACCAAGCTCAGCGGCATGCTCGCCGCGGCCCTCGGCGACGGGTTCGAGCTGACCGCGGTGGAGGAGGCTGGGGCCAACCCGGTCGCGCTGCGCGAGGCCGGGGTCATCCTCAGCGCGCTCGCCCCGGTCACCGCCGACCACCTCGCCGGGGCCGGGCGAGCCAGGCTGATCCAGTGCGCCAGCCACGGCTTCGACCACATCGACCTGGCCGCCGCCCGCGCCGCCGGGATCACCGTGTGCAACATCGGCTCCACCGGCGCCGAGGCCCAGGACGTGGCCGAGCAGACGCTGTGCCTGATGCTCGCGCTGGCCAAGCAGCTCATCCCCGGCCACAACGCGCTCGTACAGGGGGAGTGGGCGCTGCCGCGCTTGCAGTTCAGTATCACCGAGCTGTTCGGCAAGACCCTCGGCATCGTCGGCTTCGGCGCCATCGGCCGCGAACTGGCCAAGCGCGCCAAGGCTTTTGACCTGCGACTGGTCTGTGCCACCCGGCGCGGCCTGCCCGCCGAGCTGGCCGAGCGCCATGAGATCACCGAACTGCCCCTGGACACGCTGCTCGCCGAGTCCGACTACGTGTCCCTGCACCTGCCGCTCACCGAGGCCACCCGGCACCTGATCAACGCCGACCGCCTGGCCCTGATGAAACCCACCGCCATCCTGATCAACACCGCCCGCGGGGCCCTGGTCGACCAGGAGGCGCTGGCCGCGGCCCTGCACGCGGGGCGGCTCGGCGGCGCGGGCCTGGACGTCTTCGACCCGGAACCGCCGCCGGCCACGCTGGCCCTGCTGCGTGCGCCCAACGTGGCGCTGTCCCCGCACGCGGGCGGGGTCACCAGGGAGTCCATGCTGCGCATCGCCGCCGCGGCCCTGGACAACGTGCGCCGCTTCGCCCAGGGGCAGGCGCCCGCCGACGTGGTCAGCTGACTGCCCGCTACAGCGGACAAAGAACCACCGTTATTTTCCGCTGGGCAAAAGGATTTTTGATGACAAACAGCGCCGAAACCAAGCTAGTTAGGCCACTGAGGCAACCAACTCGGTCATCATCTCCGGCACCCATTGGCGCATTCCGGTGCCCGCTCCGCGGCTGAACCATGCCCGCTTTCCGCCCGTTTCCGGACAACGATTGCCCACCCGGACGGCCAGCGGCAACTGGACAAAGCCCCCGGAGCACGCTTCGGCCATCCAGACCAACCGAGCCCAACCGGACCCTGAGTCGTCCGACCCAGCGACACGCCTGCCCGTTTCCCGCCCGACTCGCCGAGGAAGCGCTCCCACCTACGGTCGCCGATCCACACGTGTTGATGTCCGCACCCGGCCGTTCCCGGCACCGGCAAGATCGCAACAAGCCCGGAAGCCGACGCTGCCGATCTTGGACAGCCGGTGCCAGACTGGCCGTGCTAGCAGGGGCTGAGCTGCGGCGGACGCGGGTGTCGGCCAATGGCCCCAGGCGAGACCAGGGGGCGGTGTGCGTGCCCCCGCGGTGTGAGGAGGCCCTGAAGATGATGTTGCAGACGAGTCAGGCCCAGCGTCCGGCTGGGCTGCCCGAGGACCTGCTCGATCCCCAGGCGCGGGCCCTGCTGTCGCTGATGTGCTCCGGCTGCACGGACGAGTCGATCGCCCGCCAACTGGGCATCAGCCCCCGGACCGTGCTGCGGCGGATCCGGACCCTGATGGACCGGGCCGGCTGCACGACCCGGTTCCAGCTGGGTTGCCACGCCGAACGCAGGGGCTGGCTCAACTGAGCGGTTTCCGCGCCTCGATCAGAAAACGGGTGGTGTGCGCCAGGAATGAGCCCTCGGACTCGATCCGTTCGTGCAGTCGCCGGAGGTCCGGCAGGTATTCGGCGACCGTGAACCCGGGCACCATCCAAATCACCTTGCGCAGGAAGTAGACCACCGCACCGATGTCGTGGAAGACGGTGCGCAACGACTCCATCCGGAGATCCAGCACCTGAAGTCCGGCAGCCTCGGCCGCCGCGCGCGCCGCCTCCGGATGCCGCCCGTTGCGCACCTCTTCCGGCTGCGGCCCGAGGAAGAACTCCACCAGCTCGAACACGCTGGCCGGCCCCACCTGCTGGGAGAAGTAGGTGCCGCCGGGCGCCAGCACCCTGGCGATCTCGGCCCACCACACGGTCACCGGATGACGGCTGACCACCAGGTCGAAAGTGTTGTCCTCAAACGGAAGCGGCGGCTCGTCGGCATCCAGCAGCACCTGCGCGCCCCGGGGTTCCAGCAGCGCGCGGGCCTTGGCCAGGTTCGGCTCCCAGGACTCGGTGGCGAAGGTCCGCTCGGCCAGCCGCGGCACCCCGGCCAGCACCTCGCCGCCGCCGGTCTGGATGTCCAGCGCGACCTCGGCCCCGGCCATGCGTTCGCCCATGGACCGCTGGTAGCCCCAGGAGGGCCGCTGCTCGGTGGCGCGGCCGTCCAGCCAGGAGAAGTCCCAGCCGTCGACCGGCACCGAGTCGGCCTCGGCCACCAGTTCCTCGAAGCTCCTGCCCATGCGGGCATCCTGGCACCGGTCACGGCTCGGGGCGACCGGATAACCGCCAGGCGTCGAAGGCCTCGATGCCGCTGATCCCGTGGTCCAGCACGGCCCGGTAGACCTCGAAGCGACTGGGCGGCCAGCTCGGTCTTGATCTCCAGGGCGCGCGGCTGGTGTCGTCCAGGCGCGGGGCCAGGGTGCGCAGGTGTTCGAGGTCGGGCTGGCGGTCCGGCCGGTCGACGAACCAGAGGTCGAAGGTCGAGGGCACGTTCCGCAACGACACCGGGGCCTGAAACACTGACCTGCACCACCCGGACGGCCTCTACCTGGGCCTGCGCTACCGCGCGAACACCGGCCAGGACTGGACCGCCGCGTGCGTGGCCGCGTCCAGTGCCGGGCAGGCCACGGTCAGGTCCAGGTCCCGCCGGACCATCAGCCCCAGCGCGGCACTGCCCACCAGGGTCGGTTCCCCGGCCACCGCCAGCCGCTGGGCCAGCTCCAGTTCGGCGAGCACCGCCTCGGCCTCAGCCCGGACTTCCGCTTGCCGCGCCAGCAGATCCGTCATTTCGGCGACAGCCTGCGGATCTCCTCGGCGTGGTCCGGATAGGACAGTGCCAGCTCGTCCCCGACCGGGAAGTCCACTACGTCGTCGGTGTACGGCGGGGCCATGAACGTGCCCAGCAGCGACCACTCGCCCACCGGCTCACTCGCCTGCCAGGTGCCCGCCGGAACCACCACCTGCGGCCGCTGCCCGGCCGCCAGGTCAAGCCCCAGCACCGGCCGCTGCACCCGCCCGTCCGGGTGCAGCAACAGCATCCGCGCGGGCGAACCGGCGTGGTAGCTGAACACCTCGGGGTGGGCCAGGCGGTGCAGGGCGGAGAAGTTGCCGCCGGTCATCAGGTAGTAGATGCCGGTGCCCTGCTCGGTGCGCCAGGTCTGCGCCCAGTAGCCGCCCTCCACGGGCAGCGGCTGGAGGCCGAGCTCGGCGATGATCTGTTCCGGTGTGAGCACGGGAAGTCCTTACCAGTTCGGGTGGGTGGACATGCCGCCGTCGACCACCAGGTTCTGCCCGGTGATCCAGGAGGCCAGCGGCGAGGCCAGGAACACGCAGGCGTTGCCCACGTCCTCCGGCTGACCGAGGCGGCCCAGGGGAGCGGCGCGGTGCCAGCGTTCGACGCCCTCCGGCCACTGGGTTTCCAGGCCCTCGCGGTGCAGCAGGCCGGGGCTGACCGCGTTGACCCGGATGCCCAGCGGGCCGTACTCCAGCGCGGCGGTGCGGGTGTGCATGAGCAGGGCGGCCTTGGCGGTGCTGTAGTGCGCGTGGCCGAAAGCCGGTTGGCTGCCTTCGATCGAGGCGATGTTGACCACCGAGGAGCCGGGGTCCATCCGGCGGACGGCGGTGCTGGTGGTGAGGAAGACCGCGTCCAGGTTGGTGTCCAGCACCTCGCGCCACTGGTCGAAGGTCATCTCTGGCAGCGGCTGCACCGGTTGCACGGCGGCGTTGTTGACCAGGGTGTCCAGTCGGCTGAAATGGTCCACTGTGGACTCGACGAGGTGCCGGACCTGGTCGGGGGAGAGCAGGTCGGCGGGCAGGGCCAGCGCGTTCGTGCCGCGGTCCTGGAGCTCGGCGACCAGGGCGTGCGCCTGGGTGACGCTGGTGCGGTAGTGCACGGCCACGGCGGCGCCCGCCTCGGCGAAGCGGCGGGCCAGGCCGTGGCCGAGGCCGCCGGCCGCGCCGGTGATCAGGGCGACGGTGCCGGAGAGGTCGGGGAGGGTCACCCGTTGACCGTATCGGCTACCGCCGTCCGAGTGGTTCGGGCCGCCGCGGATGATCTCCGGCAGGCGTGGAAGCCGCAGAACAGCGGGGTTCCAGCCGCCAATGGGGGTCAATACGGTGAAACGGGAAATGTGGTCCAGATCACCGTACGTCCGTTACGGTTGGCGCTGTGAAGGTCGGAGTACCCGCGGAGTCGCGGGCCGGCGAACGCAGGGTTGCCTGTCTGCCAGGGACGGTTCCCCTGCTCACCGGCGCGGGACTCACCGTGCTCGTGCAGTCCGGCGCCGGTCACCACGCCTGCGCATCCGACGATGACTACCGCGCCGCCGGGGCCCAGCTCACCGAGGACCTCGGCGCGGCCGACCTGCTGGTCGGCGTGCAGCCACCCGACCCGGCCGTGGTGCGGGCCGGGACCACCGTGGTCAGCCTGTTCGTGCCACCCGAGGACGCGCTGACCGCGTTGCGGGACAAGGGGATCACCGCCTACAGCCTGGCGCTGCTGCCCCGGATCACCAGGGCACAGGGCATGGACGCGCTGTCCTCCCAGGCGCTGGTCGCCGGGTACCGCGCGGTGCTGCTGGCCGCGGAACGACTGCCGCGCTTCCTGCCCATGTTCACCACCGCGGCGGGCACCATCGCGCCGGCCAAGGTGCTGGTGCTGGGCGCTGGAGTGGCTGGGCTGCAAGCGATCGCGACCGCGCGGCGGCTGGGCGCGGTGGTCTCCGCCTACGACGTGCGGGCCGCGGCCGCGGAGGAGGTGCGCAGCCTGGGCGCGCGGTTCCTGGAGCTGGAGCTGGGCAGCCAGGACGGCGCGGGCGGCTACGCCGCCGCCCAGTCCGAGGACTTCCTGACCCGCCAACGGAAACTGCTCACCACCCAGGTCGCCGCCGCGGACGTGGTGATCACCACCGCCGCGGTGCCCGGAAAGAAGGCCCCGGTGCTGGTGACCGCGGACATGGTGGCCGGTATGACCCCCGGCTCGGTGCTGGTCGACCTGGCCGCGGAGTCCGGCGGCAACTGCGAGCTCTCCGTTGCCGGGCAGGAGATCCGGCACGGCGAGGTGACCGTGCTCGGCGCGCTCAACCTGCCCAGCGGCATGCCCGCGCACGCCAGCGCGCTCTACGCCCGCAACATGGCCAACTTCGTCCGGCACCTCACCGTGGACGGCGAGCTGCGCGCCGACCCGCTGGCCGATGAGATCCTGGCAAGCTGTTGCGTCACAAAGGAGGCGACGTGACCAGCGAGATCAGTCTGCTGACCATCTTCCTGCTCTCGGTCTTCCTCGGGTTCGAGGTGGTGTCCAAAGTGGCCACCATCCTGCACACCCCGCTGATGTCCGGCGCCAACGCCATCCACGGCGTGATCCTGGTCGGCGCGATCCTGGTGGCGGGCAAGGCGGAGAGCACCGTGGAGCTGGTGCTGGCGCTGCTCGCGGTGGTCTTCGCCACGGTCAACGTGGTCGGCGGGTTCGTCGCCACCGACCGGATGCTGAGCATGTTCGGCGGCAAGGAGCGCAGGCGATGAGCCAGGATCTGGTGCACCTCGTCTACCTGCTCGCCGCGCTGTGCTTCATCCTGGCGCTCAAGGGTTTGAGCACCCCCAAGCATGCCCGCACGGCCAACGCGGTCGGCGCGCTGGGCATGCTGTTCGCGGTGCTGGTCGCCTTCTTCGACGGCCGGATCGGCAACGTGGGCTGGATCCTGGCCGCCATCGCCCTCGGTGTGGTCGTGGGCGTGCCCGCGGCCCGCGCGGTGAAGATGACCGCGATCCCGCAGATGGTCGCGCTGTTCAACGGCGTTGGCGGCGCGGCGGCGGCCCTGGTCGCGCTCACCGAGTTCCTGGCCACCCCGGGCAGCACCGGCATGCGCGCGGCCACCGTGTTCGGCGTGCTGGTCGGCAGCGTCAGCTTCTCCGGCAGCCTGGTCACCTTCCTCAAGCTCCAGGAGCTGATGACCACCCGTCCGGTGACCCTCCCTTATGGACGGTCCACCGCGATCGGCGTTTCGGTGTTGTGCCTGGGTTTGGCGGTGGCCGTGCTGCCCACCGCGTCCACCGGGCTGGTGATCGGGCTGACCGTGGCCGGGCTGCTGCTCGGCGTGCTGTTCGTGCTGCCGGTCGGCGGCGCGGACGTGCCGATCGCGATCTCCCTGCTCAACGCCTTCACCGGCCTGGCGGTGGCCGCCTCCGGCTACGTGCTGGGCAACACCCTGCTGATCGTGGCCGGCACCCTGGTCGGCGCCTCCGGCACCCTGCTCACCAGGCTGATGGCCAAGGCCATGGGCCGCTCGCTGACCAACATCCTCTTCGGCGCCTTCACCGCCACCGCGGTCGGTGGCGGCGGACCGGCCGAGTCCCGCACGGTGCGCGCGGGCACCCCGGAGGACATCGCCATCCAGCTCGGCTACGCCCGCACCGTGGTCGTGGTGCCCGGCTACGGCCTCGCGGTCGCCCAGGCCCAGCACGTGGTCCGCGAGCTGGCCGACCTGCTCGCCGCGCGCGGGGTGGAGGTCGCCTACGGCATCCACCCGGTCGCGGGCCGGATGCCGGGCCACATGAACGTGCTGCTCGCCGAGGCCGATGTGCCCTACGCGCAGCTCAAGGAAATGGAGGAGGTCAACCCGCGGCTGGCCAGCACCGACGTCGCGCTGGTGATCGGCGCGAACGACGTGGTCAACCCGGCCGCCCGGGACCAGCCGGACAGCCCGATCTACGGCATGCCGATCCTGGACGTGGACAAGGCCGAGTCGGTGGTCTTCCTCAAGCGCTCCATGCGGCCGGGGTTCGCCGGGATCGAGAACGAGCTGCTGTTCAACCCGCGCACCACCCTGCTCTTCGGCGACGCCAAGGACTCGCTCGCCAGCCTGGTGACCGCAGTGAAGCAGCTGGCCTAGCGTTGCGCCCTTCCGGTGACACGGCTGGCGAGTCGCCCGCCTTGACGATCACGGTGGCGCGGCTGCCGTATGTTCTCCGATCATGATGGTTGCCGCGCGCGAGGCGTCGCTGGGACCGATCCACCTGGGCCGCCTGACCGTCGACGCGGGCCGGGTCCCGGACGGCCGGACCAGCTACCAGGTGCTCAGCGACGTCGTCGCGGGTCAGCGCCGGGTGCTGGACCTGGGTTGCGGGGACGGCCACCTGCTCGACCTGCTGGCGCACGCGCACCCCAGGCGGCTGGCCGGCACCGACCCGGCCGCGGAGCCGCTTTCCGTTGCCCGCCAACGGCCCGCGCTCGCCGGTGCGGCACTCGCGGTGGCCTGCCCGAGCGCGCTGCCGTTCCCCGACGACAGCTTCGACGCCTGCGTCTCGCACCTCGCGCTGGCCCAGCTGAGCGACCTGGACCGGGTGGCGGCCGAGCTGGCCAGGGTGCTCGCGCCCGAAGGCGTGCTGGCCGTGGTGCTGCCCGGCGGGGCCGTGCCCGGCACCGCCTACGAGGTGTTCAACGACCTCACCCGATCGGTGCTGGAAGAGGTTCCGGTGGACCGCCGCCAGCCCGAGCTGGGCGATCGCCGCGCCCGGCACCGGGCCGGTCTGGAGCAGGTGCTCGGCGGCGCCGGGTTCGGCCAGGTGGACTGGCGCGCCATCCGGCTGGACCTCACCGGCGGCCTGGACCAGGTGTGGGCGCGGCTGGTCGAGATCTACGACCTCGGCCCGCTGGACCCGGCCGCGCTGGCCACCCTGCGCCGCTGTTTCGACAGCACCGTCACCGTGCTGCCGGACGGCCGGGTGCCGTGCGCGATGAACCTGCACCTGGCCGTGGCCTTCGCACCCAACGGTTTCACAGCGTGAGCAAGGGGGTACGCTGCGCAAGCAAGCGGATTTGAGGTGAACGATGACGGCAGGGCATGAGGCGGCCCAGGACGATCCGGAGCTGGTCGTGCTGGCCGCACTGCGCGAGGCAGGCTGGATCTTCCGGCCCTGGGTCGAGGCAGGGCAGACCCTCGGCTTGGCCGGTTCGTTCACCGACCGGGACTTCACCGACGCGGTGTTCATCGCCGACCGCGACGACGCCCGCGCGGTCCGCCTGCTCGCCGACCAGCCCGGCGCCAAGGGCGGCGTGGTCTGGGACTGCGCGGGCAGCCTGCGCGATGTGGTCGCCGAGCTGCTGGCCCTGCCCGCCCCGCACACCCGGCTCGCACCGCAGCTGGTCATCGGCAAGTGGCCGTAAGATCACCGGCATGGCCGAGGAGCCGACGGTGGCGGACTCCACCACCCTGCTGCTGGTGACGGTCGGCAGGCTGCTGAGCCGCCGCGTCGACGAGGAACTGGCCGCGCACGGCCTCACCCTGCGCCACTTCGGCGCGCTGGGCCACCTGTCCCGCCGCCCCGATCTGTCCTATTCGGACCTGGCCCGGCGCGCGGGGGTCACCACGCAGAGCATGCACACCACGGTGCGCGCGCTGGAGGAGCGGGGCGCGGTGGAGCGGGTGCTCGCCGGGCACGGGCACGCGGCCCGGCTGGAGATCACCGAACGCGGCCGGGAACTGCTGGCGGAACTGGCCAGGGCCGGGGCGCGGCTGGACGAGGAAGTGCTCGGGCAGCTCACGCAGGAGCAGCGGGCCGCGCTGCGCACGGGCCTGGCACCGCTGATGGCCCCACCACGACGCTCGGCGAGCTGACCGGCCCCGCCCCGGCCGCCGCGCTCAGGCGCGGGCCGCCACCTCCGCCCGGTCCAGCACCGCCGCCAGCTCCTCGTGCCACCCGCTGAACGCCGCCACCGACTCCGCGGTCAGCTCCGGCCCGGCCAGCGCCGGACTCCCAGTGCCGAACGGCGGCTTCGGCGCGAACTCCAGGTCCAGCTCCGCCCGCCGCGCCGCCTCGATCCCGCGCAGCTCGGCCAGCACCAGCAGTGCCGCCTCGTAGGACCCGGTGACCGGCCCCGCGGTCCAGATGTCGCCGTCCCGCACCACGATCCCGGTCCCGGCCGGGATCGCGCCGACCCTGGGCAGCAGGTCGGCCAGGTGGAAGTTGGTGGTGGCGCGCCGGTTGGTGAGCAGGCCGGCCAGCCCGGCCACGAAGGTGCCGCCGCAGATCGCGATCACGTGCCTGGCCCGGCGCGCTGCCTGGCCGAAGAACTCGATCACCTCGGGGTCGCCGAGCACCTCGGAGCCGACCGCGCCCACCGCGAGCACGTCCAGCTCCTCCGGGCAGTCGGCGAAGCGGGTGGTCGGCACGGTCGGGAACGCCGGGGCGCCGACCACCGGGCCGGTGTCCTTCCACAGCAGGTGCAGGTCCACATCGGGCTGCATGCCGAAGACGGTCTGCGGCCCGATGATGTCGGCGACGACGTAACCAGGGGAAACGAGGATGCCGACGGTGAGTCGCTCGGACACGAGGTCCTCCAAGGGAGTCGGAACTATCAGCTAGGCTGTAAGTCTGCCTGAAAGTCAGGTCGCTGGCACCCCCCGAACTCGCTAACCTCACTGCACTGGCCTCGCCGGGAGGTTGCCGTGCACCGACTGACCGCCCCGCTCCTGTCGCTCCTTCTGCTGGGCGCCTGCTCCACCCCAGCCCCGCCGCCCACCAGCCCGTCCAGCTCCGCGGCCGAAGCGCCTTCGCCGCTGACCGGACTACCCGCCGCGGCCGGTCAGCCGGTGCTCGCGGTCAAGATCGACAACGTCTCGCCCGCGCGCCCGCAGACCGGGCTCACCCAGGCCGACCTGCTCTACCTGGAACCGGTCGAGGGCGGCCTGACCCGGTTCGTCGCGGTGTTCAGCTCGCGGCTGCCCGCCTCGGTCGGGCCGGTGCGCAGCGCCCGGGAGTCAGATCTTGAGCTGCTGCAACAGTTCCAGCGTCCCGCGCTGGCCTACTCCGGCTCCGCGCCCGAGCTCGCGCCGCGGATCGCGGCCGCCCCGCTGGTGCCGGTGCCGCCGGACAAGGCCCGGGACGCCTACACCCACGACTCCCGCCGCGCCGCCCCGCACAACACCTACGCCGTCCCGGAGAAGCTGCTGGCCGCCGCGCCCGGCGCGGGTGCGGTGCGGGACATCGGTTTCCGCTTCGGACCGGCCCCCGAGGGCGGCGCGGAGACCACCCAGCACGTGGTGCGCTACCCGGCGGCGGTGGTGTCGCTGGACTACAGCCCGCAGGAGCAGCGCTGGCGGGTCGGCATGGACGGCGCGCCGCTGGCCGCGGCCGAGGGCGGCGCGGTCAGCGTGAGCACCGTGGTGGTGCAGAAGGTCGTGGTGCGCGACTCGCCGTTCCGGGACAGCAAGGGCACCAGCCCGTTCGCCCAGACCGTCGGCTCCGGCGAGGCCACTGTGCTGCGGGACGGGCGGTCCTACCAAGGCCGGTGGTCACGGCCCGCTGCCGACAACGGGACCACCTTCACCCAACCGGGCGGTCAGCCGCTCACCTTCGCTACTGGACCACTCCTCGTGTTGCTTGTACCAGCATGAACGCTGTGACGCAGCACCGATAAGGCCGATCGGGCGATGACTTGCCGGTAACTCCGTACTGGCAGGTAGATCTGTTGTCCGGCAAGGGAAGTCGGGCGCGGCCGGTGGAGGATGAGGTATGAGGTCGTGATGTACCAGAGTGTGGCTCGGCAGGACGCGGTGGCCACCCGCGAGGATCTGTTGGCAGCGGCCAAGAAGGTGGTGGAGTTGTTCGTGCCGGACACCATCGCCGAGATGCTGGACGAGATCCAGCGCCGTCCCCAGTCGCCGGTCATCCCCCAGCAGGCGACGGCACGGGACTGAGTCACAAGCTCGCGAACGCCGCGGCCAGCCGCCGCACCCCCTCCCCGAGCACCTCGGGGGCGGCCGCGCCGAAGGTCAGCCGGAGGTGCGGAGCCGGTGGTTCCGCGGCGTACCAAGGTCGCCCGGGAAACACGACGACGCCGTGCGCCGCGGCCGCGGTGGTCAGCGCGAGATCATCCACCCCGTCGGGCAGCCGGGCCCACACGTGCAGCCCGCCGCGGGGCAGCACGGCCAGGGTCAGCTCGGGCAGGTGCGTGGCCAGCGCGGCGACCAGGGTGTCCCGGCGCGCCAGCAGCTCGGCGCGCAGGGTGCGCTGGTGCCGCGCCCAGGCCGGGGAGGCCACGAACTCCAGCGCGGCCTCCTGCAGCGGCCCGGAGACGAAGAAGTCGTCGGCCACCCTGGCGGTGCGGATCCGCGCGCCTGCCGCGCCGCGCGCGCCGAGCGCGGCCACCCGCAGGCCGGGCGCGCCCGCCTTGGTCAGCGACCGCAGGTGCACCACGTGGCCGTGCAGGTCCTCGGCGACCAGCGGCAGCGGCTGCTCGCCCTCGATCACCAGGTCCCGCGCCCAGTCGTCCTCCAGGATGAACGCCCTGGCCGCGCGGGCCGCGGCCAGCACCTCGGCCCGCCGGTGCCGGGCCAGCACCGCGCCGTGCGGGTTGGCGTAGGCGGGCTGGCAGTAGAACAGCCGGGCCCCGGTGCGCTCGAACGCGGCGGCCAGCAGGTCGGGGCGCACGCCGTCGGCGTCCACCGGCACGCCCACCACGCGCAGGCCGAAGGTGCGCGCGGCCGCGATCACGCCCAGGTAGGTCGGCGCTTCCACCAGCACGGTGTCGCCCGGCACGCACAGCGCGCGCAACGCGGTGCCCAGCGCGGCCTGCCCGCCGGGGCAGACCACCATGTCCCCGGCCCGCAGCGCCCCACCGGCCTGGCGGGCGAACCAGGACCGCAGCTCCAGGCGGCCCTCCACGGCGCCGCGTTCCCAGGACGAAGGCCGCCGGGCCGCCCTGGCCAGCGCCGCGCCGAGCGCGCTCACCGGTTGCAGCGCGGCCTCCAGGTAGCCGGCCGAGAGCGGGATCAGCTCGGGGCGCGGCATGGCCAGCAGCTCGGGCAGCGCCTCCTCACCGGCCTTGCGCTCGCCGAGGGCCACCGCCTGCCAGGACAGGTCGGCCACCTCGGTAACGCCGGTGGCGCGCGGGGCGACAAAACTGCCCTTGCCCGGCCGCACCTCCACCAGGCCCTCGCTGGCCAGCTGACGGATCGCCCGCTGCGCGGTGACCGGCGAGATCCGGTGCCTGGCCATGAGATCCCGCACCGAGGGCAGCCGGGAGCCGGGAGCCGCGGAGGTGACGTGCGCCCGCAGCTCTTGGATAACGCGACGGGCGGCGTTATCGTCATTCATGAGGGACAAGAGTAACGTAATCGCCCAGAACCGGATAACGGGCGGCTTCCTGCTCGGCGCGCTGGGCGTGCTCAGCTTCAGCCTGTCGCTGCCGCTGACCCGCCTCGCGGTGGCCGAGCTGAACCCCTGGTTCGTCGCCTTCGGCCGGGCCGCGGTGGCCGGGGTGCTCTCCCTCGGCTACCTGTGGCTGACCGGCTGGGGTCGGCTGAACCGGCGGCAGGTCGGGCGGCTGCTGCTGGTCGCCCTCGGCGTGATCATCGGCTTCCCGCTGTTCACCTCGCTCGCGCTGACCGTGCAGACCGCCTCGCACGGCGCGGTGGTGATCGCGGTGCTGCCCGCGGCCACCGCGGTGTGGGCGGTGCTGCGCGCGGGGGAGCGGCCCAGCGGCCGGTTCTGGCTCTCCAGCGGCGCCGGCCTGCTCGCGGTGCTGGTGTTCCTGGGCACCGCCGGCGGGCTCAGCGGGAGCTTCGAGCTCGCCGACCTGCTGCTGCTGGCCGCGGTGGTGCTGTGCGGCCTGGGTTACGCCGAGGGCGGCGCGCTGGCCCGCGACCTCGGCGGCGCGCGCACCATCTGCTGGGCGCTGGTCGTCTCGCTGCCGCTGACCGTGCCGCTCACCGTGGTCTCCGCGCTGCCCATCGCACCGGCGGCGGTGAGCTGGCAGGCGTGGGCGAGCTTCGGCTACGTGAGCCTGGTGTCGATGTTCCTCGGCTTCTTCGCCTGGTACGCCGGACTGGCCCGCGGCGGGGTGGCCAAGGTCGGACAGGTGCAGCTGGCCCAGCCGGTGTTCACCCTGAGCTGGGCGGCGCTGCTGCTCGGCGAGGAGATCGGCGTGTACACCGCGCTGATGGCGGTGGTCCTGCTGGCCTGCGTGGTACTCACGCAGCGGAGTCGGACAGTTGCTCCTTCCGTGCGGGTCGATCGACCGTCACCACAGGTGGCCCGCCGGTCCTAGGGTTGTTCCTGGCGGGTGGGGGGCGAAGAGGCAACTGGGGGTTTTCTTCGCCGAGGCCGCCGAGCCGGCGCGTTGGTCCGGGCGGGACCGACGCGACGCTGCGGCGGCGGTGGCCGCGTGCGCCTCCCGTGGGCACACGCGGCACCATCCCGCCTCACACCCGGGCGAGGAACTTGATCTCGATCAGCTGCTCGGGGAAGGCCAGCCCGGTCGTGCCCAGGATCGTGCTCGCCACCTGCGGGTCTTCCCGGCCGTAGGCGGCCTTGCGCACCGGGCCGGCGACCGCCATCGCGGCCGGGATGTCCAGCACGTAGAGCACCTCCTCCACCACGTCCGCCAGCGAGGAGCCGAAGCGCCGCAACAGCTCCTCGGCGTTGGCGTAGGTCTGGCGCATCTGCTCGCCCATGTCGCCGGACGGCGGCTCGCTGCCGCGGTGGGCGAGTTGGCCGGAGAGGTGGATGGTGTCGCCGTGCCGGACGGCCTGCACGTAGCCGTAGTCGATTTCCCAAGGCACGCCGTGATTTTCCGTTGTTCGCATGAGCTGCACGCTAGGGCCGGGCCGAGCGCGCTCACCAGCGGTGATCAGGTCAGACAGGGCAAGGATCGTGCCAGCTCAGCGGAGCGCGTCCGCCTCGACCACCTGCCGGAGGGTGTGCAGGGTCCGGCGCAGCTCGGCGGGTTCGACCGAGCCCAGGGCCAGCCGGAGTGCTTGCGGCACAACGGCAGTGGCCGCGAACTGCTCGGCGGTGGCGACCGAGATGTGGTGCCGGGCAAGGGCGGCCGTGATGCGGTCCGCCCGCGCGCTCTCGGCCAGCGGCAGCCAGAGGAAGTAGGAGGCCGGGTGGCCGAGCACGGTGAGCCCGGCCAGGGCTTCGCGGGCGATGGCCTGCCGGGCCTCGGCATCCGCGCGCTTCTGGGCTTCGAGGCGGTCCACGGTGCCGTCGGCCAGCCAGCGGCAGGCGAGTTCGGTGGTCAGCGCGGGCGTGTGCCAGGTGGTCGCCCGGACCACCCGCTCGATCGCGGCCACCCGGTCCGGTGGTGCGGCGAGGAAGCCGACCCGCAGGCCGGTGGCCACGCTCTTGGACAGGCTGGAGACGTAGACCGTGCGCTCCGGGGCCAGCGCGGCCAGCGGCGGCGGGCAGTCCTGCGCGAGGTAGGCGTAGGCGGCGTCCTCGATGACCAGCAGGTCGTGGCGGCGGGCGATCGCGACCAGGCGTTCGCGGGTGGTGCGGGAGAGCACCCAGCCGAGCGGGTTGTGCAGGGTCGGCATGGTGTAGATCGCGCGGACCGGCCGTTGGGCGCAGAGCTGTTGCAGCGCACCAAGATCCGGCCCGGACTTGGTGACCGGCACGGTCGCGAGCTCCAGCCCGAGCGTGCGCGCGAGCACCGTGAAACCGGGGTAGGTCAGCGCGTCCACCGCCACCACGTCGCCGTGTCGCAGCGCGGCCATCGCGGTCACCGCGAGACCGTGCTGAGCGCCACTGACCACCAGCACCTGGTCCGCGGGCACCCGCAGGCCGCGGCGGCGCAGGTGTTCGGCGACCGCGGCCCGGTCCTTGGCTCGGCCGCGGTGGGGCTGGTAGTGCAGGTAGGAGTCGAGCTCGCCCGCGGTGGCCAGCTCGCGCAGGCCCTGGCGCAGCAGGTCGGCCTGGCCGGGCACCGAGGGGTAGTTGAACCTGAGGTCCACCGCGTCGGCGGCCACCGACTGCTCGTCAGCGCCCTGACCGGGCCGCGGCGCCAGGTCGCGGACGAAGGTGCCCCGGCCCTGCTCGCCGCTGACCAGGCCCATCGCCGCCAGCTCGGCGTAGACCCTGGAGGCGGTCACCAGCGCGATGCCCTCCCGCGCGGCCAGCTCGCGGTGGGTGGGCAGCCGGGTGCCCACCGGCCAGCGCCCCGACCGGATGTCCTCGGCCAGCGCGTCCACCAGGCGCTTGTACCGGGGGATCCGCACGGCTGATTGTATGCATGACAATTCTTCGACTGTCATGCATCGGCTGCCTAGGCTCGCGCCATGCACATCGCGATCCTGACCTTCGAGGGCTACAACGAGCTGGACTCGCTCATCGCGCTCGGCCTGCTCAACCGGGTCAAGCAGCCGGAGCTGCGGGTGACGATCGCCAGCCCGGCGCTTACGGTCCGCTCGATGAACGGAGTGGTGATCGAGTCGATGGCCACCCTGGAGGAGGCCTGCGCCGCGGACGCGGTGATCGTCGGCAGCGGGTCGCGCACCCGCGAGGTGGTCGAGGATCCCGCGATCATGGCCGTGCTGCGCGGCCTCGACCCGGCCCGCCAGCTGCTGGCCGCGCAGTGCTCGGGCACGCTGGTGCTGGCCAGGCTCGGGCTGCTCAACGGCGTCCCGGCCTGCACCGACCGCACGAGCAAGCCGTGGGTGGTGGCCGCCGGGGTCGAGGTGCTGAACCAGCCGTTCTACGCCAGGGACAACGTGGCCACCGCCGGTGGCTGCCTCGCCTCGCACTACCTGGCCACCTGGATCATCGCCAGGCTGGCCGGACCTGAGGCCGCTGAGGAAGCTCTTGCCTATGTGGTGCCAGTCGGGGAGAAGGAGGAGTACATCGGCAGGGCCATGCGCAACGTTGGCCCGTACCTACGGTCTGACCAGGCTCTTACACTGCGTTGATGGTGCCTGACCCCGCCCTGACCGCGGCCATCCTGGCGATGCCCCGCCTGATCGCGCTGGACCTCAGCATCCCGGCGCACATCCTCGGCGGCCATCCCGGCTACCGCGTCCTGGTCTGCGGTGAGGAGCCCGTCGCCGGCGTCACCCCAACGCACGACCTGGCCGCCGCGGCCAAGGCCGACATCCTGGTCGTCCCCGGCTACGACGATCCCGGGCTGCCGCTGCCCGAGGCATACCTCGGCACCATCCGCACCGCCGCCGACCTGGGCGCCAGGGTGGTCGCCATCTGCACCGGCGCGTTCGCCCTGGCCGCCGCCGGGATCCTGGACGGGCGGGACGCCGCCACCCACTGGCAGTACCTGGCGCAGCTCCGCGAGCTGCACCCGAGGGTGAACGCGCTGGCGAACCGGCTGTTCGTGCAGGACGGCAAGATCCTCACCTCGGCCGGCGGCGGCGCGGCCATCGACGCCTGCCTGCACCTGATCAGCACCGACTTCGGCGCGGCCGCCGCCTACGAGGCGGGCAAGGGCGTGGTCGCCGCCCCGGCCCGCGGCGGCGAGCAGCCGCAGTACGTCGACGTGTTCACCCCGTCCCGCTCGGACCTGTCCGCGACCAGGGCCTGGGCAATCGCCAACCTCGGCGAGCCGATCACCGTCCAGCGGCTGGCCGAGCACAGCAACCTGTCCCGCCGCACCTTCGTCCGGCACTTCGAGCAGGAGACCGGCCTGCCGCCGATGCGCTGGGTGGTGCGGCAACGCCTGCTCAGCGCGCGCAGGCTGCTGGAGCGCTCGGACTGGCCGGTGGAGCGGATCGCCGCGGCCACCGGCTTCGGCACCGCGGCGAACTTCCGGTCGATCTTCCGTCGTGAAGTCGGCCTCACTCCCAGCGACTATCGGCGGACCCACCTGGCCAACACGAGCTAGTCTCTCCAGCCATGGACCCGGATTGGGCGATCGAACGCGAGTTCCGTCGCTCAGCTCTCCGGTACTCCTTGCTTGTACGCACAGTCGTGCTGGCCTGCGCCGGACTGCTCGCGCCCCTCTCCGGCGCGGAGAACCTCCCGGTCACCATCGCCGCCGTGCTGGCCGTCAACCTGTGGAACCTGGTGCTGTGGTGGGCCGACGGACGCTGGGTGCTGCCCGCCGACCTGGCCGTGCTGACCGCGTTGTGCCTGCTCCAGGGCGAGATCGAGCCCGCGTCCGCGCTCGACGACGGGACCAGCTGGGTGCTGGTCATGGTCTCGGTGGTCGCGGTCAGCTGGCAGTGGCGGATCCCGCCGGCGCGCGGCGCGCTGGTCGTGGTGGTGCTGGTGCTGTTCGTGGCCTACTCCGGCGGCGTCGCGCTGGTCGCCGAGTGGGACACCGGCATCCCCTACGGCCTCTGGCTCTTCGTCGAGGCAGGGCTCGCGCGACTGCTGTTCGTGCTGGTCTGCCGGGGCGCGCGGGCAGCGGACACCGCCACCGCCCAGGCCGCGGAAGCCGCCCGCGCGGCCGAGGTCGAAGCCGCCAGGGACCGGGAACACCGCGAGTACCTGGCCACCCTGCACGACACCGGCGCGGCCACCCTGCTGATGGTCGGCATGGGCGTGGCCACCAAACCCGAACCCTGGCTCGCCGAACAAGCGGCCAGAGACGTCGCCGCCCTGGCCACCCGCCCCGAACCCGACCACGAACCGGTCCACCTGACCACGGTCCTGACCCGCACCGCCGAGGCCGCCCCCGTGGCGGTGGACCTACGGTTCGAGTACCAGCCAGTGGTCACCGCCGACGTGGCCGACGCCCTGGCCCGCGGCGTGGCCGAGGCGCTGCGCAACGTGCGGCGGCACGCCGGGGTGGACCGGGCGTCGGTGGTGGTGTCCGGGGACGGGGCCCGGGTAGTGGTGGAGGTGCGGGACGAGGGAGCCGGGTTCGCGGTCGAGGCGGTGTCGGCGCAGCGGCGGGGGCTGACCGGGTCGGTGGTGGCGCGGATGGACCGGGTCGGTGGGCGGGGGAGTGTGCGGTCAGTGCCGGGGGAGGGGACGACGGTGCGGTTGGAGTGGCCCGGATGAGCCGGGGGTCGTGGGGTGGGCGGCTGGCGCGGGTGCGGCGGGCTTGGGTTTGGCGGGATGGCGGGGCTGGTGCTGCCGTAGGTCGGATCGGCGGTCAGCCAAATCCCGCCACGCTCAGCGCCGAGACAGACACCCCCGCCGCCCGGGGCCCCGGGTGGACCGCCGCCACCTACCTGCGCGGTCTGCGGCTGGCCACCGTCCTGATCACCTTCGCCGGACTGCTCGGCCTCGCCCTGCCGGTGATCATCGCGCACGCCGAGGTCTACCGGTCCCTAACCATGGAGCTGGTCGCCTTCGGCGTCCTGTTCGCGGTCGCGGTCTTCTGCGCGGTCCGGGCCGATCCGGGGCGCTGGCGCTGGCCGTTGCTCGTCCTGGTCTTCGGCTCGGCCCTGCTCGCGCTGACCGGGGTGCCGCCGGAACTGGTCGTCAGCCGGGCCGAATGGTCCTTCATGTTGCTCGGCTGGTTCGGGATACTGCTGTTGCTGGACAAGGGGATCGGCGCGTTGCTGATCTTCCTCGGGGTGCATGCGGCGGTCAACCTCGGCCAGCTCGTCCTGGTGGGGCAGGCGAACCGGGCGGCGCTGGTCGGACTGCTGATCGCCGGGGTGACCGTGTTCGGTTACCAGGTGGCGGTGGGGTTCGCCGCGGTGATGTTGCACCGGATCGCGGCGAAGGCGGCGGTGGCGGCGCGGGCAGAACAGCAGCGGCGGACGGCGACGGCGATCGCGGCGGAGTTGCAGCGCGATCACCAGGAGCGGTATGCCGCGTTGTCGCGGACCGCGTTGCCGTTGCTGGTGGACCTGGCCTCGGGGCGGGCCGATCCCGGGGATGAGCTGGTGCGGCGGCGGGCCGCGGTGGAGGCGGCGCGGATGCGGCGGTTGTTCGCGGAGGGGGACGAGGTGGCGGATCCGTTGTTGCACGAGCTGGCCGCTTGCATCGACACCGCGCAGCGGCAGGGGGTGAGCGTGCAGCTCGCGGTGCGCGGGCAGCGGCCGCCGCTGGACCTGGCGGTGCGGCGGGCGCTGACCGAACCCGCGCTGGCCACCCTGGTCGCCGCGGCCAGCACGGCGAGGGTGACCGTGGTCGGTTCCGCTAACGCCGTTACGGTAAGCGTGGTCGCCGACGCCCCGGAACCCCCGGTGGTGCGGGCCGACGGCGTCGAGGTGACGAACTTGGTGAACGCGGATCGGGTGTGGGTGGAAGCCAAGTGGCGAGCGCAGAACTGATCACCGCGGTGGTGGTGGACGACCACCCCGCGATCGTGGCCGGTGTCCAGGCCTGGTGCAGCCTTGCCGACCCGCCGATCGAGGTGCTGGCCACCGGGCCCACCGTCGCCGAGGCGTGGACCGAGCCCGGCGCCAGTGCCGACGTGGTGGTGCTGGACCTGCACCTGGGCAACAC
The DNA here is from genome assembly GCF_030064675.1 of Crossiella sp. CA-258035. Classification (GTDB taxonomy): domain Bacteria; phylum Actinomycetota; class Actinomycetes; order Mycobacteriales; family Pseudonocardiaceae; genus Crossiella. Next base: position 5,932,199 of record NZ_CP116413.1, on the reverse strand, counting down.
CACCCAGCCCGGCTACGGCGACCTGACCAGGCTGGTCGACGCCGGGCGGCAGGTGATCGTCTACACCATGCGCGACGACGCGGAGACCGCGCTGACCTGTGTGGACATCGGCGCGTTCGCCTACCTGACCAAGGCCGAGGGCCAGACGCACCTGGTCGCGGCCATCCGCGCGGCCGCGAACAACCTGCCGTACACGCCCCCGGCGCTGGCCGGCGCGATCGGCACCGACACCAGGGGCAACCGGCCCCGGCTCGCGCCGCGCGAGCAGGACGTGCTGGTGGAGTGGTTCACCTGTGAGTCCAAGGAGATGGTGGCGCAGAAGCTCGGCCTGTCCGCGCGTACCGTGAACACCTACATCGACCGGGTGCGGATCAAGTACGCCAACGTCGGCCGGGCCGCCCCGACCAAGGCCGCGCTGGTGGCCCGCGCCATCCAGGACGGCCTGGTTGCCTTGGAGGACCTGTGATCCAGCGTTGGAGCCCGGCGGTGGTCGGCCCGCCGGTCGGCCAGTACAGCCACCTGGCCACCGCGCCCGCCGGGCACGAGCTGCTGTTCGTCTCCGGTCAGATCGGGGCCCGGCCGGACGGCAGCATGCCGGCCGACGCGGAGTCCCAGTCCCGCCTGGCGCACGAGAACCTGGCCGCGCTGCTCGCCGAGGCCGGCGGCGGCCCCGAACACCTGGTGAAGCTGTTCACCATGGTCGCCGGGACCGAGCACCTGCCCGCGGTGCGCGCCGGGCGGGCCGGGCTGTTCGAGCAGTGGTTCCCGGACAAGGACTGGCCCGCGCACTCGCTGATCGTGGTGGCCGGGCTGGCCGCCCCGCACATCCTGATCGAGGTGGAAGCGGTGGCCGCGATTCCCCGGCGGTGACCGCCAGTACGCGACGAGCCACTAGTCCGGCTACCGGCTGCCGCGGTCCAGCGGACCCCAGTCGGCCCGGTACTCCGTGACCGTGCGCTCGGCCTCGGCCAGCACCTCCTCGGCGATCCAGGCCACCGCCCGGTCGCACCGCACCAGCGGCTCGTTGTCCGGCCCCCGGCCCACCTCAGTCCCCTGGAACACCCACGGCCGCACCTGCGGGCCACGCCGTTCGCGCAGGTGGCGGTAGTCGTAGAGCCGGCGGGCCACCCACACCGTGAGCGGCCGGTCCGCCCACCAGTCCTCCACCGCCAGCGGGTTGGCGGACAGGCCGGGCAGCTCCACCCCGGTCAGCTCGTCCTTGCTGACCGCACCCTGATCGGTGTCCGGTCCCTTCGACCAGCGCAGGTACAGCTCCGCCGAGCGTTCGTCGACGACCTTGGCCAGCTCGTCCAGGCTGGTCAGCGTAGGTAGCTCCGCCTCCATGGCCAGAGGAGTTGCCCGGGATCAAGCGGGGTATTCCTGGCTGGTGGATCCCGTTCGGGCGTTGCGCCAGATCGCCTTCCACCTGGAGCGAGCGGCCGAGCCGACCTACCGGGTGCGGGCCTTCCGCCGCGCCGCCTCGACCATCGAGCCGCTCACCGAGCGGGAGCTCCGGGAGCGGGTCGAGCGCGGCACCCTCACCGACCTGCCCGGCATCGGCAAGGCCACCGCCACCGTCATCACCGAGGCCCTCGCCGGTCAGCAGCCCCGCTACCTCACCTCGCTGCTGGACACCGCGCCCACCCTCACCGTCGGCGAGGAGCTGCGCCAAGCCCTGCGCGGCGACTGCCACACCCACTCCGACTGGTCCGACGGCGGCAGCCCGGTCCTGGAGATGGCCGAGGCCGCCCGCGAGCTGGGCCACGAGTGGATCGCCCTCACCGACCACTCACCCCGCCTCCGGGTCGCCAACGGACTTTCCGCCGACCGCCTGCGCGCCCAGCTCGAGCTGGTCCGGCAGCTCAACGAGCAGCTGGCCCCGTTCCGCATCCTCACCGGCATCGAGGTCGACATCCTCGACGACGGCAGCCTGGACCAGGATCCCGCCCTGCTCGCCGAACTGGACCTGGTCGTCGGCAGCGTGCACTCCAAGCTCCGCATGCCGGCCGCGGAGATGACCGAACGCCTGTGCGCCGCGGTGGCCAACCCGCACCTGGACGTCCTCGGCCACTGCACCGGCCGCCTGGTCACCGGCAAGGGCCGCCCGGAGTCCCAGTTCGACCCGGAACGCGTCTTCACCGCCTGCCGCGACCACAACGTGGCCGTAGAGATCAACTCACGCCCGGAACGCCTGGACCCGCCCCGCAGGCTGCTCCGCCTGGCCGTCGACCTGGGCTGCGAGTTCGCCATCGACTCCGACGCGCACGCCCCGGGTCAGCTCGACTGGCTCGGCTTCGGCTGCGCCCGGGCACAGGAGTGCGGAGTGGACGCGGACCGAGTGATCAACACCCGCACGGCGGCCCAACTCGTCCGCCGCCGCACCAAAGCCCGCGCCCCCTCCCACGCACGTACCCGTACCTAGACCTCTTCCTCATCCAGTGGGACCGATCGGTGCTGGTCTGCCACATCGGCGGGATCGGCCTCCAGTGGCCGCACGTCGATGAGCACGTCCTCTTCCTCCGGCATCACCTCGGTCCTCTGCTCCAACGCGTCGGCCTCGGGGACTTCGTCGGCTGGGCGGTTCATCGCACACCTCCTCCCCAGGGCCGTTCCCGATCACCGGGATCCACAAACACCAGGTGCTGAACGGCCGGATCTCGGGTAAGCATGCAAGATGGCGACCGAAACGCGGGAGATCGAACGCAAGTACGAGGCGGCGGAACCACTGGCCCTGCCGGACCTGGACGGCCTGCCCGGGGTCGCCGCCCTGCTGGGCCCCGACGAACTGGCCCTGGACGCGACCTACTTTGACACCGCCGACCGCCGCCTGCTCGCCGAGGGCATCACCCTGCGCCGCCGCACCGGCGGCGACGACGCCGGCTGGCACCTCAAACTGCCGCTCGGCCCGGACACCCGCGAGGAAATCCGCCTGCCACTGGGCCGCAACCGCAAGGTCCCAGCCACCCTGGCCAAGCTCGTCCGCGCGCACACCAGGGGCAACGACCTGGCCCCCATCGGCCGCCTGCGCACCACCCGCCGCCGCTGGCACCTGGTGGACGCCGAGGGCGCGGTGCTGGCCGAGGTGGTCATCGACGACGTCAGCGCCCAGACCATGGGCGAGTCCGCCACCCTGGACACCTGGCAGGAGGCCGAAGTAGAGCTCGTCAACGGCGACCTCACCCTACTGTCCACAGTGGACGAACGCTTCATCACCGCAGGCGCCCACCGCAGCACGTCCAAGTCGAAGATCGGCCGCCTCCTGGGCACCCCGCCCCGCCCGGTCTTCGCGCACACCCCACCCCGCCCCCTGACCAAGAAGTCATCCGCCATCACCGTCGTCCTGGCCTACCTCCGCGCCCACGCCGCCGCCCTGGTGGCAGGCGACATCCTCATCCGCCGCGACAAGCCAGACGCCGTCCACCAGATGAGGGTCGCCACCCGCCGCCTGCGCAGCACCCTGCGCGCCTACGGCAAGGTCATCGACAAGGAACAGACCGGCCGCCTGTCCGACGAGCTCAAATGGCTGGGCGCGGTCCTGGGCGAGGCAAGAGACCTGGAAGTCCTGCACCACCGCGTGACCCAGCACATCCAAGACACCCCGGACGAACTCGTCCTCGGCCCCGTCAAGGCCCGGGTCGACGGCCACTACCGCCAGGAAGCCGCCGCCGCCCGCAAGAAGGTCCTCGCCGAACTCGACGGCCAGCGCTACCTGGACCTGCTGTGCCTGCTGGAGTTCGCCCTCTCCGAACCCCCGCCCACCCGCCTGGCCACCCACCCCGCGAAGGACGTCCTGCCCCAGCAGGTCCGCCGCGCCTACCGCAAGCTGGACCGAGCGATGACAGAGGCGGCGACCAAGGATGGCCCGGAACAAGAACTGGCCCTGCACGAAGCCCGCAAAGCAGCCAAACGCGCCCGCTACGCCGCCGAAGCGCTGGAACCGGTGTTCGGCAAGAACGCCACCCGCTTCCGCAAACGAATGAAGGACATCCAAACCCTCCTGGGCCACCACCAGGATGCCGTAGTAAGCCGCCAAGCCCTCCGCGACCTTGGCGTCCAAGCCCACCTGGCGACAGAGAACGGCTTCACCTACGGCCTGTTCCTGGGGCGCGACGAGGCAAAGGCGACACAGGCTCGCACTGAACTTCCAGCGCTATGGCGCAAGGCTTCGACAAAGAAGCTCCGAAAGTGGCTCCGCTAGCAACGCTGGAAAGGAAACCCAGTGCCCGTCCGCTACCAACTGGTGGTCGACTGCGCCAACCCCACCCGCCAAGCCCACTTCTGGGCCGCTGCCCTGCACTACCAACTCGCCCCACCCCCACCCGGCTTCGCCACCTGGGACGCCTACTACCGCGACCTCGGCCTGCCGGAAGAGGCATTGACCGGCGGGGCGGATCGGATCAGCGACCCACAGGGTGGTGGACCGGACATCTGGTTCCAGCTGGTCCAAGACGCAAAGGCGGTGAAGAACCGCCTGCACATCGACATCCACGCCAGCGGCAACCGCGAAGACCCGATCCAGACCCGCAAGAAGCGAGTAGAAGCCGAAGCCAACCGCCTGGTAGCCCTAGACGCCACCATCACCCACACCATGTACCAAGAAGGAGTCGACCACTACGCGATAGCGATGAAGGACCCCGAAGGAAACGAGTTCGACATCAACTGACCACGACCGGCCAACGCGCGCAAACAACCTCCGCCAGCGAGATAGCACCCTCCGCGAGCGGTTGATTTTGTGATTTTGTTTGGGGGGAGGCCATCCCATAAGCTACCCCAGCGATTGGGCAGGCCTCACCGCCTGCCCCGTCAGCCCAATCCGGGATGGCCTAGGGGCCCCAAACCAAATCACAAAATCAACCGAACCACGCGGCTCGACAACCGCTAAGCAGACAGCAACTCATCCATAGTCCGATAAATCCGCTTGTCCGAAACCGGATAAGCAGTCCCCAGAGACTGCGCGAAATAACTAACCCGCAGCTCCTCAATCATCCACCGAATCTTGGCCAACCCAGCCGCAGCCTGCGGCACCTCGCGCCGAAGCTCCAGATACGCCTGCTGCACCTGCGACACCTGAGCCTGCAACTCCGCATCCCGCCGAGGATTCTCCCCAACCTTCTCCAGCCGATGCTTGGCCGCCCGCAGATACCGCGGCAGATGCACCACCCGAGACCACCCGGTAGCAGTCACAAACCCCTTGTACACCAACGCATCCACCTGCTTCCGCACATCCGCGGCCGCATCAGAACCAGCCTTGGTCTCCAAAACAGCCGACACCTCGTGCCACGCCATCAGCGTCGCCTCGACGTGCCCGACCACCTCAAAAACCGCCAGCTGCAACCCGCCCCGAACCCCATCCCGGAGCTTCGCGAACCCAGCCGAATCCCAAGCAGGCCCACCCCCAGCCGCGATCAGCTTGTCCGCCGCCGCATTGATGCAGTCGACAAGCAGATCAGCCACCCCGCCATGCGGATTCCGGCTCAACGTCAGCTTCGCCTGGTTGCTCAGCCCCCGCTGCAACTGCTTCACCGGCGAGGGCACCGTCAGCAGCAACAACCGCCGCGTTCCCCGCCACATCGCCCGCCGCTGCTCGGCCGCGCTGTCCAGCATCCGGACCGCCACACTGTCGGTCTCATCGATCAACGCCGGATAAGCCGTGACCGTGAACCCGTTCTGCTCCTGCGAAAAAGTCTTCGGCAGTGTCCCGATGGTCCAGTCCCGCAGCCCGGTCCGCTCCAGCTCGTTGCCAGCCTTGGACAACGTCTTGCGCACCTGAGCCGTCAGCTTCCGCTTCAGCGCCGCCAGGTCCTTGCCCTCGGCCAGCACCTTCTCGTTCTCATCGACCACCCGGTAAGTGGTCTTCAGGTGGTCCGGCACCTGGTCCAGCTGCCAGGCCTCCCTGGGCACCTCGATCCGGGTGAGCTCGTGCAGCACGTCCTCCACCGCGTCCAGCACGTTGCCGTCCTCGACCGAGAGCCGGCTCAGCAGCGCCTCGGCCACATCGGGCACCGGCACGAAGTTGCGGCGCAGGTTCTTCGGCAGCGACTTCAGCAGTGAGACCACGATCTCCTTGCGCAGCCCGGGAATGTGCCAGGCGAAGCCGTCGCCGCCGACCTGGTTGAGCACGCCGACCGGGATGTGCGCGGTGACCCCGTCGTCCCGCCTGCCCGGCTCGAACCGGTAGGTCAGCGGCAGTGTCACCCCGCCCTGCCGCCAGTCATCGGGGTAGTCGGCCTCGGTGATCGACCCGGCGGTGGCGTTGATCAGCGCCTGTTTGTCGAAGGTCAGCAGATCGGGGGTCTCCCTGCGGGTCTTCTTCCACCAGCTGTCGAAGTGCCGCCCGGAGACGACCTCCTTGCCGATCCGCTCGTCGTAGAAGGCGAACAGCGTCTCGTCGTCGACCAGGATGTCCCGCCGCCGCGCCCGGTCCTCCAGCGCCTCGACCTCGCCGAGCAGCGCCCGGTTGGCGTGGAAGAACTTGTGCGTGGTCTCCCAGTCGCCCTCGACCAGCGCGTGCCGGATGAACAGCTCCCGGCTCAGCTCCGGGTCGATCCGGCCGTAGTTGACCTTGCGGTTGACCACCAGCGGGATCCCGTACAGGGTCACCCGCTCGATGGCCATCACCGCGCCCTGCTTCTTCTCCCAGTGCGGCTCGCTGTGCGTGCGCTTGACCAGGTGGCCGGCCAGCGGCTCGACCCACTCCGGCTCGATCCGGGCCGCGATCCGGCCCCACAGCCGCGAGGTCTCCACCAGCTCGGCCGCCATCACCCAGCGCGGTGGCTTCTTGAACAGCGCGGAGCCGGGGAAGATGGCGAAGCGGGCACTGCGCGCGCCCAGGTACTCCTTCTTCCGCTCCTCCTGCAAACCGATGTGCGACAACAGACCCGACAGCAGCGCGGTGTGGATCTGCTGCTCCGGCGCGGGGTTGCTGTTCGGGGTGATGCCCAGCTGCTTGACCACCTGGCGCAGCTGGCTGTGGATGTCCTGCCACTCCCGCACCCGCAGGTAGTTCAGGTACTCCGCCTTGCACAGCTTGCGGAACCGGTTGCTGGAGAGCTCCTGCTGCTGCTCCCGCAGGTACTCCCACAGCTTCAGGTAGGCCAGGAAGTCCGAGTTCGGATCGGCGAAGCGGGCGTGCTTGCCGTCCGCGTCCTGCTGCTTGTCCGCCGGGCGCTCGCGGGGGTCCTGAATGGACAGTGCGGCGGTGATCACCAGCACCTCGCGCACGCAGCCCAGCTCGTCGGCGGCCAGCACCATCCTGGCCAGCCTGGGGTCCACCGGCAGCTGGGAGAGCTTGCGCCCCAACGGGGTCAGCCGTTTCTTCGGATCGCTCTGCTCCGGGTCGAGCGCGCCCAGCTCCTGCAACAGCTGCACACCGGCGGTGATGTTGCGGGCATCCGGCGGGTCGATGAACGGGAACGCGGCCAGGTCGCCGAGGCCGAGCGAGGTCATCTGCAGGATGACCGAGGCCAGGTTGGTGCGCAGGATCTCCGGATCGGTGAACTCCGGCCTGGCCTCGAAGTCCTCCTCGCTGTAGAGCCGGATGCAGATGCCCTCCGACACCCGGCCGCAGCGGCCCTTGCGCTGGTTGGCCGAGGCCTGGGAGACCGGTTCGATCGGCAGCCGCTGCACCTTGGTGCGGTGGGAGTACCGGGAGATCCGCGCGGTGCCGGGGTCGATCACGTACTTGATGCCGGGCACGGTCAGCGAGGTCTCGGCCACGTTGGTGGCCAGCACGATCCGCCGCCCGGTGTGCGCCTGGAACACCCGGTGCTGCTCGGCCGCGGACAGCCGCGCGTACAGCGGCACCACCTCGGTGTTGCGCAGCTCCCGTTTCTCCAGCGCGTCCGCGGTGTCCCTGATCTCCCGCTCACCGCTGAGGAAGACCAGGATGTCGCCCGGCCCCTCCAGCAGCAGCTCGTCCACCGCGTCGGAGACCGCGGTGACCTGGTCCCGGTCGGTGTCCTCGGTCTCGCTGTCCGGGTCGATGATCGGCCGGTAGCGGACCTCCACCGGGTAGGTGCGGCCGGAGACCTCGATGATCGGGGCGTCGCCGAAGTGCCGGGAGAACCGCTCGGGGTCGATGGTCGCGGAGGTGATGATCACCTTGAGGTCGGGGCGGCGGGGCAGCAGCTGGGCCAGGTAGCCGAGCAGGAAGTCCACGTTGAGGCTGCGCTCGTGCGCCTCGTCGATGATCAGCGTGTCGTAGCGGGACAGCGTCCGGTCGTTCTGGATCTCGGCCAGCAGGATGCCGTCGGTCATCAGCTTGACCAGGGTGTCCGTGCTGGACTGGTCGGTGAAGCGGACCTGGTAGCCGACGGTCTCGCCGAGCGAGGTGCCCAGCTCCTCGGCGATCCGCTCGGCCACCGTGCGCGCGGCCAGCCGTCGGGGTTGGGTGTGCCCGATCAGCCCCTGCACGCCCCGGCCCAGCTCCAGGCAGATCTTGGGCAGCTGGGTGGTCTTGCCGGAGCCGGTCTCGCCCGCGACGATCACCACCTGGTGGTCGCGGACCGCGGCCAGGATCTCGTCCTTGCGCTGGCTGACCGGCAGCTGCGCCGGATAGCTGATCTTGGGCCGGGAGTTGCGCCGGTTCTCCAGCCGGAGCTCCGCCGCGGCCACCTCGCCGGCGATCTCCGCGGTGACCGCGGCGCGCTTGTCGGCGTCCCGCAGCTTGCGGGCCCCCTCGATACGACGGCGCAACCGACGCTGATCACGCAGCATCAGCTCGGCGAGGCGGTGGTGGAGTTCGGTGAGCGAGGGGCTCACAAGCGGCGTACCCATACTGCGGACCAGTTTAAGTGCCCGGCAAACGGTTTTCCCCGCTCACCCCGCGCACGGTGGTGAAACCCACGCGGCCGGGTAACGCCGGTGTCACCTGCCGCGCCCAGGATCGGGGGCCATGGACGACTTACCGGAGCTGATCCGGCTGGCCGGGCGCACCGCGCTGCTGCGCCGGGCCCGCCCGCCGGACCTGGACGGCCTGGTCGAGCTGCACCGCCGCTGTTCGGCGGAGACGCTGCGCCGCCGGTTCCTGGGCGCGCCGCAGACCAGCGGGCGGGCGCTGGGCTGCCTGGTCAGCCAGCACGCCACGCACACCCAGCTGGCCATGGCCGGGACCGAGGTGGTGGGCGCGGGCAGCGTGTTCCAGGCCGCCGACCCCGCCGAGCTGGCCTTCCTGGTCCGCGACGACTGGCAGGGCAGGGGCCTTGGCCGGGCGCTGCTGCGGCGGCTGGCCAAGGCCGCGGTCGCCGACGGGGTGCGCGCGGTCTGCCTGCACACCTACGCCGACAACGCCGTGGTGCGGCACCTGCTCGACTCCTACGGCCTGCCCGGCCGCGGCAGCATCGCCGACGGGGTGCTCACCGTGCGGGTCGATCACCAGGTGATCGGCAGCTCCGCGACCCCGTAGACGGCCTGGTGCGGCTGGAACCGGATCTGCTCCGGCGGCACGGCCAGCGCCAGGCCGGGGAACCGGCGCAGCAGCCCGCTGAACGCGGCCCGCATCTCCGACCTGGCCAGCGGCGCGCCGAGGCAGTGGTGCGCGCCGTGCCCGAAGGCCAGGTGCGGGCGCGGCGGGCGGTCCAGCAGCAGCTCGTCCGGGCGGTCCAGCTGCCCGGGGTCGCGGTTGGCCGAGGCGAGCACGAACACCACGATGTCGCCCGCGGGAATCCGCTGCCCGTGCAGCTCCACGTCCCGCACCGCGATCCGGGGCACCCCGGCGGCGACCACGGTGAGGAAGCGCATCAGCTCCTCCACCGCGTTGTCCATCCGGTCCGGGTTGGCGCGCAGCCAGGCCAGCTGGTCGGGGTGGGTGAGCAGGGCGTAGGTGCCGATGCCCAGCATGTTCGCGGTGGTCTCGTGCCCGGCGAGCAGCAGCAGCGAGGCGATGTTGACCAGCATGTCGTCGTCCACGGTCGCGCCGTGCTCGCGGACCAGCATGCCGATCAGGTCCTCACCGGGGTTCGCCCTGGCCTTGGTCACCAGCGAGTGCATGTAGGCCTGGCCCTCGCGGTTGAGCGCGATCCGCTCCTCCACCGGCAGCAGCGCGTTCATCTGCCGCGCGCTGCGGGCCTGGAAGTCGGCGCGGTCGGCGTAGGGCACGCCGAGCAGCTCGCAGATCACCAGCGAGGGGATGGGCAGCGCGAAGTTGGCCACCAGGTCCGCGCCCGGCCCGAGCCGCTCCAGCTGGTCCAGGTGCTCCTCGACGATCACCCCGATCCGCTCCTCCAGCCGCCGCATCCGGCGCTGGGTGAACTCCGACATCAGCAGCCTGCGCACCTGGCCGTGCTCCGGCGGGTCCAGGAACAGGATGTTGCCCTTGCGCATCCGGTTCGCTTCTTCCCTGGTCAGCCCCGGCGGCAGTGGGCGCGCGCCGAGGATGTCCGGGTTGTTGCTGAACCGGGTGTGGTCGCCGAGGCCCGCCCGCACGTCCTCCTGCCGGGTGATCAGCCACGCCTCGCCCTTGGCGCCGAAGACCGCGAACGGGACCTTGCGCACCGACCGGCTGTCGCGCATCTCGGCCAGCTCGGCCGCCGGCGCGAACCCGTTCCGGGTCATGTACAGCGGGACGTCCACCGTGTCAGTCATGGTTCCCCCTCCGTATTACGTTGTCTGTCTACCTAAGCTAGCCCTGAGCGGCGGAACTGTCTCTCCATCTCGCGAGGGAGCGGTTTCGCGCCAGGGGGTGAGCCCGGGGCCGCGGATCCGCGACACCGTTGCGGCACAACCGCCCACCACCTCAGGAGACACCATGATTCGCTGGTCGGCCACGATCTGGTCAGCGCTGTACGCCGTGTTCGCGCTCAGCTGGGCGTTCGGCGCTTCCGGCTACCCCTTCGGGCCAGCCGACCCGTCCGCGCAGCTGTCCGCCCTCGGCGCGGTCCCGGCCGCGACCAGCGCCCCACTGCTCGCCATCGGCATGACCACCGCGACCGTGGTGGCCCTGCTGATGTCCTTGGGCACCAAGGCGATCCGCCCGCTGCTGCTCACCCTGGCCTGGCTGGTCACGGCCGCGCTGGCGCTGTTCCTCAACGACGGCCGGGTGCTGATGCTGGTCGGCTACCTGCCGATCGTGCTCGTCGGCGCGCCCTTCGGCTGGCCCCCGGTCAGCTACCTGGACAAGTTCGACACCGCCAACCTCAACCAGTTCGCCATCGTGCTCGGTGCGCTGCTCTGGCTGGCCGCGACCCTGAACTACCAGCGCCGCACCGCGGACGCCTGCCTGAGCTGCGGCGTCGGCCCGCGTCCGGTGCCTGCATCGGCCACCCCCGCCGCGGCCGCCCGCTGGGGCAAGTGGTGCGCCTACCTGGCCTTCCTGGTCCCGCTGGCCTACGCGGTGACCCGGTGGGCCTGGTTCGCCGGGTTCAGCCTCGGGCTGATCAGCGAGGAGTTCCTGCGGGAGGGGCAGGAGAACGGGCTGTGGATCGCGGGGGCGGGGCTGGGCACCTTCGCCGCGCTGGGCGGGCTGCTCACGCTGGGGCTGGTGTACCGGTGGGGCGAGGTCTACCCGTTCTGGGTGCCGGGGCTGCGGGGCAAGCGGGTGCGCCCGTTGGTCGCGATCATCCCGGCCACGTGCGTCGCGGTGATCGTGACGGCGGCGGGGCTGGGGGTGTTCATCCGGATGGTCGGCCGGGTCGGGCTCACCGAGTTCATCGTCAACCCGATGACCTTCTTCCCGTTCTGGGGCTTGGCGCTGGGCGGTGCGACGGTGGCGTACTTCCTGCGACGACGGGTCGAGTGCGATCGGCATGCGGTGAAAGTTCCGGCAAGTCTGTGACTTCAGTGACGAGTGAAGTCAACCGGATGGACTGACAAACCCAAACCGCGGGGGAGACGAGCAGTGAAGATCGCGAGCGTGATCCGCCCCGGCCAGCTGCGCCCGCCCTTGTTCCCCGGCGTGCACGGGCGCGCGGAGTGGCGGGACCAGGGTCCGGGGCGAGGCCCGGCGTACCTGGACCGCCCTGCCGCCGCTGCGGATCAGCTCAGCCGGACAACCGGTGCAGCCGTAACGCCAGCTGGACCTCCAGCGCCCGCGCCGGTTCCTGCCAGTCCGCGCCCAGCAGGTCGGCCACCCGCTCCAGCCGCTGGGTGACCGTGTTGACGTGCACGTGCAGCGCCTCCCTGGTCCGCGCGGGCGAACACCCGTGGCCGAAGTACTCGGTGAGCGTGCGCACCAGCTCCGTGCCCCGCCGGGCGTCGTAGTCCAGCACCGCGCCCAGGGTGTCGCGGACGAACCCGGCCACGTCGGCCCGGTCGCCGAGCAGCACGCCGACGAAGCCGAGCTCGGCCACGGCGGCGCCCTCGCCCCGGCGGCCGAGGGCGAGCAGCGCCCGCAGGCACCGCTGCGCCTCGCGATGCGCCGCGCCAAGCCCGCCCAACCCGTCAGCCACACCCCGCCCCGACCCCGCCAACCCCGAACCCGCCGCGCCTCCGCCCGCTCCGCCGCCACCGATCGCGCCCCCACCCGTTGCGCCCCCACCCGCCGCGCCCCCGCCTGCCCCGCCCGCCACCACCACCGGCCCCGCCCCGCCCACCGTCACCGGCCCGCCGACCGCCGCCCCCAGCTCCGCCGCCACCGTCCGCGCCACCGCCCCCGGATCCTCCCCGGGCACCAGCAGCACCGCCCCCGCCGCCAGCCCCTGCGCCGCCCGCGCCACCCTGGCCGCCGCCACCCCCACCCGCTCCCGCGCGCTCTCCGCCACCAGCACCACCTGCCGCCGTCCCAGGTCCACCCCCAGCCGCGCCGCCCTGGCGAGCAGCGCGTCCGGGTCGGCGGTGCCGGCAAGCAGGTCGGTGAGCAGTTCGCCGCGGACCCGGTTCTCCGCCTCGGCCACCGAGCGGCGCAGCAGCAGCACCAGCGCGGTGACCACCCCGGCGCGCTCGAACAGCCGCTGGTCGGCCTCGGTGAGCTCGGGGCGGTCGGTGAGCACCATGGTGCCGAGCAGCTCCGCCCCGGCCAGCACCGCGCACACCCAGCGCCTGCCGCTGCGCACCGCCCGGCCACTGGCCCTGGCCTCGGCCACCGCCTGGGCCGGCACCCGGGGCGGGGCGGTGCCGGTGCGGGCCAGCACCGCGCCCTCGGCGTCGCGGACGGCGATGCCGCCGCCGAGCAGCTCGGCCACCGCGACCGCGACGTCGTGCACGTCGCCGCCGCGCAGCACCAGATCGGTGAGCCGGTCGTGCGCGGCCTCGGCCCGGCGCAGGGCCTCGTGGTGGGTGTGGGTCTGCTCCAGCAGGCGGGCGGTGTCCAGGGCGACGGCGGCGTGGTCGGCGAGGCTGGTGAGCAAGGCGATCTCCTCCGGGGTGAACGAGCGGGTGTCCCGTTCACCTGCGTACAGCACCCCGATGACCCTGTTCGCCAGGCGAAGTGGAACGCCGAGAATGGACACCAGGCCCTCGTCGGCGACCGCGGCGTCGATGGCGGCGGTGTGCGCGAACTGGGTGTCGCTGAGGTAGCCGGCGGTGGCCGCGGGCTCCGCGGTGTGCGCCACCCGCCCGCCGAGGCCCTCGCCCATGCCGAGCCGGACCTGCTGGAACCGCACCGAGATCGAGCCGTCGGTGACCCGCATGTAGGTGTCGCCCGCGGTCTCGTCGTTGAGGCTCAGGTAGGCCAGGTCGGTGCCCAGCAGCAGCCTGGCCCGCCGCACGATCGAGCGCAGCACCGCGTCCACGTCGCGCAGCGCGGCCAGGTCGCCCGCGGTGTCGAACAGCGCGGCCAGCTCGGCCTCCCGCCGCCGGTGCTGGCCGAGGGTGCGGTGGATGCGCAGGGCGTGCTCGGTCGCCTCGGCCAGCACGCGGAGTCGCGCGGCGGGCAGGCCGGTTTCCCGTGCGGTGGCAAGGGGCCGGGCCAGTTGCTCGGCCTCGGCGCCGGTGGCCAGCAGGCCGAGCAACTGGGCCAGGTCGGACTCGCTCACCCGAGCTGCTCGCCCCTGGTCTCGCGGGAGAGCAGCACCGCGCCGGTGGTCAGCACGGCAGCCAGGAACAGGTACACCGCGATCGGGAACGAGGAGCCGAACTGCTGCAACAGGGCGGTGGCGATCAGCGGGGCCAGCGCTCCGGCGAAGATGGAGGCCAGCTGGTAGCCGACCGAGGCGCCGGAGTAGCGGACCCTGGTGCCGAAGAGCTCGGAGAAGAACGCCGCCTGCGGCCCGTACATCGCGCCGTGCAGGATCAGCCCGACCGTGGTGCCCAGGGTGATGAGCCAGAAGGACTTGGTGTCCAGCAAGGCGAAGAAGGCGAAGCCCCACAGCCCGGTGCCGATCGCGCCGAACAGGTACACCGGTTTGCGCCCGAGCCGGTCCGACAGCGCGCCCCACAGCGGGATCGAGACGAAGTGGATGGCCGAGGCGATGAGCACCGCGTTCAGGCCGGTGGACTTGGGCAGGCCGAGCGGTCCGGTCAGGTAGACCAGGATGAACGCGGTGAGGATGTAGTAGCAGACGTTCTCGGCGAACCGGGCCCCCATGGCCACCAGCACCTCGCGCCGGTGCTCGCGCAACACCCGCACGATCGGCGGGGCCTCGCGCTCACCGGTCTGCTCGGCCTTGGCCTGAGCTGCCAGGAACACCGGCGACTCCGCCACCGCCAGCCGGATCCACAACCCCACCGCGACCAGCGCGCCGGAGAGCAGGAACGGGATCCGCCAGCCCCACTCCAGGAAGTCGGCCTCGGGCTGCACCGCGGCCAGCACCGCCAGCACCGCGGTGGCCAGCAGGTTGCCTGCCGGCACCCCGGCCTGCGGCCAGGAAGCCCAGTAACCACGCCGTTTCGGGTCCCCGTGCTCGGAGACGATCAGCACCGCCCCGCCCCACTCGCCACCGAGCGCGAAGCCCTGGACCAGCCGCAGCAGGGTGAGCAGCAGCGGAGCGGCCGCGCCGATGGTGGCGTAGGTGGGCAGCAGACCGATCAGGAAGGTCGCGCCTCCCATCATCAGCAGGCTGATCACCAGCAGTTTCTTGCGCCCGAGCCGGTCCCCGAAGTGCCCGAACACGATCCCGCCCAACGGCCGGGCGATGAACCCGATGGCGTAGGTGACAAAGGCGAGCAGGGTGCCGGTGAGCGGGTCGGAGGTGGGGAAGAACAGCGTGTTGAACACCAGCGCGGCAGCCGAGCCGTAGAGGAAGAAGTCGTACCACTCGATGGTGGTGCCGATCATGCTGGCGCCAACGATACGAGTGATGGAGGACCGCGCGGGAGCGGCGGTGGGCAGGGACATGGATCACCTCACGTCATCGGGAGGGCAGGGGAGCAAGAGGGTAAAAGTCCCCATCCGCGAAGAGAGGCGTGGCGCGCCAGCGACACGCCGGGCTCTTAACTCAGCGGTGGGGTTGATTTTTTCGCGTCGTGGGTTCGTGCCCCCGACACTCCGAAGCTTGCTTCGCGTGTGTCGGGGGCACGAACGCACGACTCAAGAGCGAAAAAATCCCGCGCGCGGAGCGCGCCAATGTAACAGCAAACGCGCTGCGAGCACCTCACCCGCGAATCCCTCACCGCGCAGTCCAACCGCCGTCGATAGGGATGGAGATTCCGGTGAGATGCCCGCTTTGCTGACTGCACAACCACAACACAGCCTCAGCCACCTGCGCAGGCTCCAGCAGCCGCTTCACCGCGGTCCGATCCAGCAGGACATCGGTCAGCACCTCCTCCTCACTGATCCGATGCGCATGCGAAAGGTCAGTCACCTGCTTCTCCACCAACGGCGTCCGCACATAAGCCGGGTTGATGCAGTTGCTGGTAACCCCGTACGGAGCCCCCTCCAGCGCGACCACCTTGCTCAACCCCTCCAACCCGTGCTTGGCCGCGACATAAGCCGACTTGAACGGACTGGCGCGCAGCCCGTGCACGGACGAAATGTTGACCACCCGCCCCCACCGCCGCTGGTACATGTGCGGCAACACCTTCCGCAGGATCAGGAACGGCGCGGTGACCATCACGTCCTGCATCAACCGGAACACCTCCGGCGGGAACTCGCTGATCCCGGCCACGTGCTGCATGCCGGCGTTGTTCACCAGAATGTCCACTGTGGACGGAAGAGTGTCGATCGCGGCGGGATCGCTGAGGTCGATCTCGTGTGCCACGCCGCCGTAGTCCTCGGCCGCGGTGTGCACCGCCGGGCCGTTCTTGTCCACCAGGTGCACGGTCGCGCCCGCGCAGGCCAGCATCTTGGAGATGGCCAGTCCGATGCCGCTGGCGGCGCCGGTGACCAGTGCGGTGCGCCCGATCAGCCCTGGTTGAGTGGTCATGGACTCCGACGGTAGGCAAGTCGGGGCCCGCTGACCATGTGCGCGGGCACCACACCGCCGGGAGAAACAGTGGATTCCACCCACATGCGCGCGTGCGGTCGCTGGATGTCACTGTGCGTACTAGCGTTGCAGTATGCCCCGCCGTGGTCTGCCGTTGCGATTGCTGAACACCCCGGCCTGGCCGGAGCAGGAGCCGACCTGGCGGGCGGCCAAGCCCGGTCTGATCGCCGCCGCCCTCAAGCGCGCGCAGGCCCGGCCGGCCGGGAACTGGTTCGTGCTGGCCGCCAGCACGGAGGTCCCCGCCACTAGGCCGTTCGGTCGAACCATCGCCGGGGTCGAGGTGGTGGCCTGGCGCGGCACCGACGGCACGCTGCACGCCGCGCCCGGCTCGTGTCCGCACCTGGGCGCGCCGCTGTGCCAGGCCGCGGTGCACGGCGGGAAGCTGTTGTGCCGCTGGCACGGGCTGGCCCTGGGCGCGGAAGGTTTCCCGGGCTGGCAGCCGTTTCCCGCGCACGACGACGGTGTGCTGGCCTGGGTCCGGCTGGACTCCGTCGGCGGCGAGGAACCGCTGCCGGAACCCGTGCTGCCGCAACGCCCCGCCGCCGGCGCGCTGTCCGCGGTGGCCACCGTGCTCGGCCGTTGCGAGCCGGAGGACGTGGTGGCCAACCGGCTGGATCCCTGGCACGGGGCCTGGTTCCACCCGTACTCCTTCGCCAACCTGCGGGTGGTCTCCGCCCCGGAGCACGACGAGGAGGAGGACCGCTTCCTGGTCGAGGTGACCTTCAGGCTGGGCGGCCGGGTCGGGGTGCCGGTGCTGGCGGCCTTCACCTGCCCGGAGCCGCGCACGGTGGTGATGCACATCGTCGAGGGCGAGGGCACCGGCAGTGTGGTGGAAACCCATGCCACGCCACTGGGCCCTGGCCGCACCGCGGTGATCGAGGCGACCATCGCGCACTCCGACCGGCCCGGTTTCCGCTTCGCCAGGGCCGCCGCGCCGGTGGTGCGGCCGGTGATGCGCTGGGCGGCGGAACGGTTGTGGCGGGACGACCTGGACTACGCCGAGCGGCGGTACGCCTTGCGCCGCACCGGCCGCTTCCCCGGCTGAGCCCTCAGCGCAACCGGCGGGCCAGTGTGCGCAGCAGCGGGCTGCGGCCCTGGGTGGGCACCGTCCACAGCGTCCGGCCCTGCACGTCCCACTGGCCCAGCACCGCGTTGGCGGCCTGGAAGCCCGAGGTGGCCGCGCGTTCCATCAGCGCCACCGGTAGTCCGGTGCGCACGTGGTCGCCCGCCACCACCAGGAAGTCCTCCGGAGTGGTCACCGTTAACCGCTCGGTGTAGGTGCCGGGCAGGAACAGCGGGCAGTCCGAGCGGATCTCGAAGCGCTCGTCCACGATCCGGGCGTCCGCGGTCTCCGGGTACACCTTGCCCAGCTGGGCCAGCAGTTCCGCGCGCACGTCGACCAGCACCGCGTCCGCGGGGATGGCGTAGGCGTGCAGTTCGACCACCGCGCCGTCGCGGCGGGCCGCCCAGTCCCTGGCCTGGTGCTCGTAGCGGTCCAGCACGCTGATGTTGTCCAACGGCCCGAACCCGGCGGTGCCCAGGAAACCTGCCCGGTCGGCGCGCACCGGCCGGTCCAGCCACAGGCGCAGCACGCCGAAGCGGGGTGCGGTGCGCAGCCTGCTGACCGTGCCGCGCCAGTCCGCGGTGGCGATGCCGGGGGAGTCGCCGACGATGGTGCGCAGGCCGCCGACATCGGTGGCCAGCACCACCGCGTCGGCCTCCAGCGGGGCCAGTGAGTCGGCCAGGTGCACCGCGTAGCGGCGGCGGGCGCTGGGCTCCACCGCGGCCACCCGCACGCCGGTGCGGATGTCCACGCCGCGGCCGGAGAGGTAGCGCCCCAACGGTTCCCACAGGCCGTGCGGGAACGGGTCGGCGGCCACGTCGAAGACCAGGCCCTCGCTGGAGCCGAGGAAGTAGATGTGGAACATCACCGCCAGTTCGGCCGCGGACAGCAGCCGGGGATCGCTGAAGAAGCTGCGGGAGAACACCTCGAAGGCCAGGTCCCTGGCCGCCACCGGGAAGCCGATCCGGTCCAGGAACTCCACCGCGTCGATGTGGTCGAGCTCGGCGTAGGTCTCCGGCACCCGCACGTCGAGCAGCGTCATCGCTCTTCGCCCGTCCACTGTGGACAGTTCGGCCCAGGTGAAGGTGGGGCTGCGCAAGGCGAACGCGGCGGCGTTCCACGGCGGGGTGGTGGGCAGCCCGGCGAAGGTGTCGGCGTGGCCGTTGCTGTGCAGCAGCGGGTAGTCGGTCAGCGGGGTGAGCGCGCGCAGCTCGGGGTCGGCGCGGCGCAGCAGCTGGCGCAGGTTGTAGTACTGGCGGAAGAAGGCGTGGAAACCCCGGGTCATGGTGGCTTCGCTGCCGTCGGCCAGGGTCACCGGCCAGCCGCCGACCCGCCCGCCGAGGTAGGCCTCGCGTTCCAGCAGCACCACCTGCACGCCCCGGTCCGACAGCGCGGTGGCCGCGGCCAGCCCGGCGATGCCGCCGCCGACCACCACCACCCTGGGCCGGGCAGGCAGGTGCTTGACGTCGGCGCGGCTGCCGCGCGGCAGGTGTTTGACCGCGCGCCGGTCGGTGCCCAGGGGGATCATGCGGTGCCTCCGTCGAGTTCCCGGCGGCCGCGCACGGTGTGCGTGACGCCGCGTTGCCAGCCCCCGGCCGATCCGGCGCGGACCTCGGTGAAGCCGTTGCGGCGCAGCCGGTCCTGGAGCGCGTCCACCCGGTCGAAGTCCAGCACGCTGCGCCAGAGGTAGCGGTAGAGGCCGGTGCGCCCGGTGGTGAGCAGCCCGGCCGGGATGATCACGCCCCAGCACACCGCGGTCCAGACCAGGCGGCTGAGCGGTCGGCGGTCCAGGGTGTAGTCGTGCAGCACCAGGTGGCCGCCGGGGCGCAGCAGCGCGAGCAGGTCGGTGAGCACGGCGTCCGGGTCGGCGACGTTGCGCAGCAGGTACCCGGCGAAGATCGCGTCGAAGGGCCCGCGCACCCCGGCCGCGGCCAGCCGCTCGGCCCTGGCGTGCACGAAGGACACGCTGCCCGGCCACGGCTTGCCGCGCGCGGCGGCCAGCATGCCGCCGGAGGCGTCCGCGCCGACCACGGTAGCCAGCGGGTAGGCGGCCAGCACGGCGGCGGTGGAGGCGCCGGTGCCGCAGCCCAGGTCCAGCACCCGCTGCCCGCCGCCCTGTTCGCGCAGGCCGAGGCGGCTCGCGGCGCGGCGCAGGTCCCGGTGGTAACCGAGGTTCGCGCCCACCAGCAGGTCGTAGCGGCGGGCGTGCGCGTCGAACTCGCTCTGCAGCTCATCGGCGTCCAGCGCTCGGTTCATGAATTCAACCCTGCCGGAGCAACCCGGCGCGCGCACGCCGACGCCCGGACTCTGCCACGATTCGTTCATGGTCGAAGCCCAACCCCTGCGCCTGGTCATCCGCTGCGCCGCGGCCGCGGCCGTCGGGGCCTCGGTGGTGCTGCTGTGGCTGGCGGTGCTGCCGCTGCTGCCCTCCTCGTGCCCGAGCGAGCCGTGCGACGCGTCGAGCGGCTGGGTGCCCGTCGACTCGCTGACCAGCCCCGGGATCGTGGTCGGGGTGGTGACGCTGCTGGCGGTGACGGTGGGCTGGTGGCTGCTGGGCATGCTCCAGGTGGCGGGCAACGCCTTCATCGCGCTGCTCGGGCCGGTGCTGGTGTTCCTGCTCAGCCGGATCGGCGGCCTGTTCGCATTCACCCCGGCGCTGCCCTCGGTGGAGATGGCGGTGCTGGCCGCGGTGGCCTACCTGCTGGCCGCGTTGCTGACGGAGAAGACGGTGCCGCGGCTGTTCCGGCTGATCGCGGCCGGTGTGCTGGTGGCAGGCGCCGCGCTGAGCGGCCTCTAGACAGACAGCAACCCCCGGACCTGTCTCCCACCGGTAGCTGGGTGGGCCGAGTCGGACTGGGCTCGGAGGTCCGGGGGCCGGTAGCTGTCTGGAATTCGCTCAGTGAAGCCGAAGGCGGTCCTAGCGGACAGCCACCTCACGAGTCCTGTTGATATCCAACGCTGGACCACCTCCTCTCTCGTGTACCGCCACGCTAAACCGCCGTGTTCGGCGCTCGCAACGGCATTTTCGAGATCAGGTCCGGCGGGACAGCGCGGCCTGCGCGGTCTTGGCGATGTGCCAGCAGTCGTCGCAGGTCGCCCAGCGGATCCACTCGTGCTCAGAGGCGGTGCGGGTGAGGACCTGGCGCCCGCACAGGGTGTCCGCGGGCTGGCCCGGCCGGTGCGAGCCGTGCGCGCCGCAGATGGCGTGCCGCCTGCCCTCCACCGGCATCCAGTAGAAGAGCAGCTGCTCGGGGCTGGGGCTGCCGAACTCCGCGGGCAGCCCGTGCTCGGGCAGGATGGTCATGGCTGCTCCCTGGTCGCGGCGAAGGCGTGCGCGGGTGCGGGCGGGAAGCCACCCAGCGCGGTCTCGACGGCCCTGGCCACGCGCAGGCACAGGTCGTCGCGGTGGTGCGGTCCGACGATCATCATGCTCACCGGCAGGCCGTCCACCCGGCCCGCCGGGACCGCGATCGCGGGGTGGCCGCTGGCGTCGAAGGGGGCCACGTTGGGCACCAGGCCCAGCGCGGCGACCACGTACTCCTCGCGGCTGGCCCCCGGGCCGGGCAGCGGTTTGGGCACGTGCGGGGCGGTGGGCAGCACCAGCACGTCGACCTCGGCCAGCGCCTGGTCGTAGCCCTTGATCAGGTGCGGCACCAGGTTCTGCGCCATGCCGTAGTGCGCGCCGTGGTACTTGTCGATGGTGTAGCCGCCGTTGAGGGTGACCAGCTTGACCGTCTCGGAGAAGGCGTCGGCGTGCTCGGCGCGGCCGCGGCCGAAGTGCGCGATCAGCTCGGGGTCGTAGCGCCCGGCCCAGTTCCGGCCGATCCCGTTGCCCTCGATCATCTGCCAGGCGATGCCGTCGGTGGCGATGACCGTCCAGACGGCCATGCCGGTGCGGTGCCAGGGCACCGAGATCGGGGTGACCCGCGCGCCCGCCTGTTCCAGGGCGTGGGCGGCGTTGCGGACGGCGTCGTCGACCCCGGGCTCGGACAGCCCCGGGATGTCGAAACCCTCGGTGAGCAGGCCGATCCGCAGGCCCTTGACGCCCTCGTCCAGGCGCTTGAGGTAGTCGCGCGGCTTGAGCGCGGAGTCCTGGCGCGGGTCCTCGGGGTCGTGCCCGGCCAGCGCGGTCAGCATCAGCGCGGCATCGCGCACGGTGCGGGTGATCGGGCCCAGGTGGTCGAGGGTGTTGTCCATGCTGAACGCGCCGGTGCAGGGCACCAGCCCGTAGGTGGGCTTGTGGCCGACCACGCCGCAGAAGGCGGCCGGGATGCGGATCGAGCCGCCCTGGTCGCCGCCGAGGGCCAGGTCGGCCTCGCCGGTGGCCACCAGCACCGCGGGCCCGGAGGAGGAGCCGCCGGAGGTGCGCTCGGGGTCCCACGGGTTGCGCACCGGGCCGGAGTGGGCGGTGTGGCTGCCCGCGGAGTAGCAGAGGTCCTCGCAGGTGCCCTTGCCGACGATGGTCGCGCCCGCGTCGAGCAGTCGGCGCACCGCGGTGGCGTCCTCGCGCGGCACGAAGCCTTGTAACGAGCGGGAGCCGTTGCCCATCGGCACGCCGGCCACCGCGATGTTGTCCTTGATGACCACCCTGCGCCCGGCCAGCGGGCCGTCCTCGCGGGTGGACAGCTCGGTGTAGAGCTGCCAGGCGTTGAGCGGGTTCTCCGCCGGGCTGGGCACGGCGTAGCTGCGGCTGGGCATCGGCGGGGCGAGTTCGGCGTAGAGCTTCTCCACCGCGTCGTAGGAGGCCAGCGTGGGGGCCATCAGCCCGCGGAAGGACTCCAGATCGGCGTCGTCGAGGGTGAAGTTGTAACGCTTGGCAAGCGCGCGGAGATCTTCGATACTGGGAGGGACTGTTCCCATGGCCGAAAATCCCCTCCGTCTGCGGTAGTGGGCGCGCCGAGTTACCGAAGCGTATTGAGCCTACCGTTACGTGTCAATGGATCTTGACGCGACTGGCTGACCGCCCTGCGCCGGTTGGGTGCCGGAGAATCACCCACTTGTCTTGCTGGTTACCGGGTGGATCGCCTACAGTGATCAAATTGGGGCGGTAATGGGGGCCGAGCGAGCATGGTGGGTGGTTGCTGTGGGCGGTGGTGCGTCCGCATTTGACGCGTTGGCCGACGACACCCGTCGCACCGTGCTCAGCCTGCTGCGCGAGCACGGCGAACTGACCGTCACCCAGCTGGCCGGGCACATCGACCACATCGGCCGCACTGCGGTGTCGATGCAGCTCAAGGTGCTGCGCGAGGCCGGCATGGTGCAGGAGCGCCCCGCGGGCAAGTACCGCTACTACTCCCTCCGGGTCGAACCGATCAACGATGTGGTGGCGTTCCTGAGCACCCTGTACGGAGCGTCGCTGGACGGACTCGCTACGATCACGGAGAAGCACCGCGATCCGGAGGCGGAACAGCGCAGGTGGGGAACCTCGTACTGACGCAGCAGCGGGACGTCGCCCTGCCACCGGGGGATGTCTTCGGACTGCTGGGACAGGACAAAGCGGCAGGCTGGCTCTTCGGCGCGGACTACGACGCGTTCATGGTCGGCGGACTGGTCCGCTTCGAGCTCCCGGTCAACCCATCCGACCCGCAGAGCCCGACCATCGAGGCCGTGGGCCGCATCGCCTACCTGGACCCACCGCACAAGATCGTCATCGAGCAGCAGGTGCCCTGGCCCGGCCGGGTCTCCTGCACCATGACCCTGACCAACGGCGGTCGCGGCACCACCGTCCGCCTCGGCGTCGAGGTGCCGGACGACGCGGTCACCTGGTTGCTGCGGCAGCGCGGTTACGACCCCCTCGAGGAGCTGGCCGGACCGCGCACGATCCGGATCGGCGTGCTGGTCAGCAAGTCCGGCCCGGCCAGCATCTTCGGCGGGCCGAGTGAGAACCTGGCCAGGATGGCCGCCGACGAGGTCAACGCCGACGGCGGCGTGGACGGCTGCCAGCTCCAGGTCGTGGTCCGCGACGACGCCAGCTCGCCCGACATCGGCGCCGAACAGCTCCGTCGCCTGGTCCACGCCGACGGCTGCCGGGTGGTGATCACCAACTGCACCTCCGCTGTGTTCCCCGCCCTGGCCCGCTGGGCCCGGCGGCTGGGTGTCCTGCTCGTGCACACGCCGATCAACGAGGGCGGCCGCTACTCGCCCAACGTGGTGCGCCTGGGGGAGCGGCCCTCCGCCCAGTTGCGTGCCGCGCTGCCCGCGCTGGTCGCCGAGACCGGCGGCCGCACCTTCCTGTGCGGCGATGACTACGTCTGGCCGCGCGTGTGCAACCGCGAGGCCCGCCGCATCATCGAACGGCTCGGCGGCTCAGTGGTCGCCGAACGGTACAAACCCTTGGGCACCAAGGACTTCGCCGACGTCATCGAGGAGATCATCAGCACCGGCGCCAGCCTGGTGATCTCCACCTTCGTCGGCTCCGACGAAGCCCACTTCGAGCGCCAGAGCCATGCCGCGGGCCTGCGGTCCCGCTGCCGGACGCTGTCCATGGCCTTCGACGAGTCCACCCGCGAGCTGACCGGCGGCGTCGCCGCCCAGGGCGTGTACAGCGCGTTCAGCTACTTCCAAGAGGTCGACTCCGCAACCAACACCGCCTTTCTTCACCGCTACCGGAACCGCTTCGGCGCCACTGCCGCACCGCTGTCCAGCATCACCGAATCGATCTACGAGGCCATCCACATGCTCGCCTCCAGCGGCGCCCTCCGCCGGGACTTCGACCTGGGCGCCGTGTCGGCGGCGATGCGCGAGCAACGCGAGTCCGCACTCTGGCGTTCCGCACGTCCGGCCCAGGGCAAGGCGCCGCTGTTCCTCGCCAAGGCCGTGCCCCACGGTTTCACCATCGTCGAGCGCTGAGCAACCCACTCCGCACCGCCCTGTGGACAACTCGCCACAGCCCGCCTCCCTGTGGATAAACCGCGCTTGCCCCAGCTGCGTCGCCGTAGAATGAGGTGCAGCCGGGCTGGACAACCACCGCACCGTGAGTGGCCGCTGGCATCGGAGCCGGTGCGACGTCGGCCGCCGGAGCGGATGCGACCTGTCTGCCGCACCTGTTCTCCGCTGGCCCGGGTGGGTTCGCTCAGCCGGGCGCGGTGGAACCGTTGCTGAACGCGAGCGCGAATGCCTGCTCTCCCAAGGCATCCCGGGTCGCAGCGGTGATCTGGTCCAGGTCGCTGCGGTCGGCGAGCGGAGTTCCGGTGCGCTCGCGCAAGCGGTGGGCCGTGCCCAGCAAGCGGGCGGATTCCGTTGGGGCGTCAGGGAGGTGGGTGGCTGCCAGGCCTTCCAGGGCGGTGGCTTCGGCGTGCGGGTTGCCCAGGTGGCGGGCGAAGGTCAGGGCCTGGGCGTGGTGGGTTCTGGCTTGGGCGGGGTCGCCCTGGTGGTTGGCCAGGTGGCCCAGCTCGGTGAGGACGGTGGTGTAGCCGGGGGCGCGGCCGGTGCGGCGGTACCAGGCGGCGGCTTGGCTGAGGTGCTGTTCGGCCTCGGTGAAGTCGCCGGTGCGGCGGGCGAGCTGGCCCTGGGTGAGGGCGACGTGCACCTGGCCGGGTTTGAAGCCGCGTTCGGTGGCCAGTTCACCTGCCCGGGTGAGCAGGTCGCGGGCGGTGTGGTGGTCGCCGCGGAGCAGCGCGATGCGACCGAGGCCGCACAGGCGGTCGGCGGCCTCGGCCCACATGCCGAGGTCTTCGGCCAGGGCGAGGCCGTCGCGGTGCAGCCGCTCGGCCAGGTCGTGGTCGCCGTGCAGTTCGGCGAGGGTGGCGCGCGGGTAGGTGGTGAGCAGTTCGCCGCCGCGGTCGCCGACGGCGCGGAACAGGGCGACCGCGGCTTCGGCGTGGGTGTGCGCGGTGGTCAGGTCGCCGCGGGTCAGGGCGTGGTTGGCCTGCACGCAGGTGGTGACGGCCAGGCCCCAGGAGTGGCCGAGGGCGCGGAAGGCGGTCGCGGCGCGGGTGGTTAGCTCCTCGCTGGTGTCCAGGTCGCCGGAGTGCAGCAGGACGTAGGCGAGGAACCAGTGCGCCATGGCCTCGCCCACCGGGTCGTCTAGGTCGTCGAAGGCGGTGAGGGCGGTGCGAGCGCTGGCTGCCTGGTCGGGTTCGAGGTCGGCGACGATCGCGATGCCCGCGGCCCAGCAGCGCACCCGGGCTCGCGCGGCCGAGGGCGGGCCGGGCAGCGCGAGCGCGTCGGCGCACCAGCGGGCGGCCTGGCGCACGCGGCCGCGCCGCAGCCAGTACCAGGCCAGGGCGTCGGCCAGGCGCAGGGCGTGGGCGGCGTGCTCCTGGGCGACGGCGGTGTCCAGGGCGCACTGGAAGTTGCCGCGTTCGGCGTCCAGGGCGGCCAGGTCGGCGCTGGGGGTGGTCTCGGCCAGGGTGAGGTAGTGGTGGGAGTGCCTGGCGCGCACGGCTTTCGCCTCGCCGGCGTCGGTCAGGCGGGCCCGGGCGTAGGCGGCGACGGTGTGCAGCAGGCGGTAGCGCGCGCCGCCGTCGACCACGGTGACCATCGAGCGGTCGACGAGGCGGGAGAGCACCTCGGCGACCTCGTGCGCCGCGACGGCCGGGCCGGGGCCAGAGGCTTCGGTCCCTGGTAGCGGGGTGTCGGCGCAGATCGCTTCGATCGCGGGCAGGGTGCCGCCGTCGAGCACTGCCAGGCGGCGCAGCACCACTCGTTCCGGGTCGGTGAGCAGGTCCCAGCTCCAGTCCAGCAACGCGTGCAGGGTGCGCTGGCGGGCTGGGTTGCCTCGGTTTCCGGTGGCGTGCAGGCGGAAGCGGTCGTCCAGGCGGGCGGCGAGCTGGTGCACGCCAAGGGAGCGGATCTTGGCAGCGGCTAGTTCCAGGGCCAGGGGGAGGCCGTCCAGGTCGCGGACCAGGGCGATGACCGCGGGGGTGTTGGCGGGGGTGAGGGTGAAGGCGGGGTCGGCGTCCTGGGCTCGGGCGTGGAAGAGGCGGACGGCGCTGGACTGGAGCGGGTCTTCGTGGTCGGCGGGGAGGTCCAGGGGGGCGACGGGGTGGACCAGTTCGCCGGGGGTGGACAGGGGTTCGCGGCTGGTGGTGAGGATGCGCAGGCCGGGGGCGGCGTGCAGGAGGGCGCGGGACAGGGTGGCGACCTCGTCGGGGAGGTGTTCGCAGTTGTCCAGCAGGAGCAGGAGTCGCTTGCCTGCCAGGTAGGCGGTGAGGCGGTGGTGGTGGTCCAGCGGGTCGGCGGCGGGGATGGGGCCGAGCATGGTGTTCTCCCGGATGCCGAGCACGGTCATCACCGCCTCGGCCAGCGGGTCGGCGGCGCGCACACCGGCGAGTTCGACCAGCCAGGCGCCGTCGGGTTCGGTGTGTTCGGCCGCGGCGGCCAGGGCCAGGCGGGTCTTGCCCACGCCGCCGGGGCCGGTGAGGGTGACCAGGCGGGCGCTGGCGAGGGCTTTGCGCAGGTCGGCGAGGTTGGTCTCGCGGCCGATCAGCTCGGTGACCGGGGCGGGGAGGTTGCCGGGGTGGCGGACCGGCTCGGGGGTCAGGGCGGGGTCTCGGGTGAGGATCGCCTGGTGCAGTGCGGTCAGCGCCGGGCTGGGGTCCAAGCCCTGGTCTGTCAGGCAGGCGCGGAACTCGGCGTAACCGGCCAGGGCCTCGGGCTGGCGGCCGGCCAGGTACAGGGCCCGCAGGTGGCTGGCGCGCAGGCGTTCGTGGGCAGGGTGGCGGCGCACCCACTCGGCGAGCTCGGCCAGCACGGTGTGCTGCTCGCCAAGGGCCAGGCGTGCTTCGGCCAGGTCGGCGACGGCGGTCAGCCGTAGCTCCTGCCAGCGCTGGCGCACCGGGGCGGCGAAGGGGGCCTCGGCGAACTCGGGCAGGGCCGGGCCGCGCCACCGGGCCAGGGCCTCGGTCAGGTGGGCGGCGCGGGAGTGCGGGGCGGCGGTGCGCGCGCGGCGGAGCAGGGCCTGGAACTCGGCGGCGTCGGTGGGGGCTTGCAGGCGGTAGCTGTCCGCGCGGTACTCGATCAGGGCGCGGGCGCCCGGTTCGGCGGCGTCCAGGGCGCGGCGCAGGCGGGAGACGCGGATCTGCAGCGCGTTGACCGGGTTCGCCGGGAGGTCCGACTGCCACAGGTCGTCGATCAGGGCGGGCACCGGCGTCCACTCGCCCTCGCGGGCCAGCAGCGCGGCCAGCAGGGCGCGCACCTCGGGACCGGGGACCGGGACGGGTGTGCCCTCGGCGGTCCACACCGCGAGTGGACCCAGCACCCCGAACCGCACCTGCCCACCGTACCCGCGGACAGCGAGTGGACAGCGAGTGGCAAGTCGCGGCGCGCAGGGTGGCCGGGCAGGCACACCGAAGAAGGACGTGAGGACTTGGACAAGCAGAAACCGCTGTTCGCCCAGCTGCTGCCGCTGGCGACCGCGCTGTTCGCGGTGGGCACCGACGGCTTCATCATCGCCGGGCTGCTGCCGCAGATCGCCGCCGACCTCCAGGTCGGCCTGGCCGCGGCCGGGCAGCTGGTCACCGGGTTCGCGCTGGCCTTCGCGGTGTCCGCGCCGGTGCTGGGCGCGCTGACCAGCGGGCTGGACCGGCGGAAGGCGCTGCTGCTGGCGCTGGCGGTGTTCACCGTGGGCAACATCGCCACCGCGCTCGGTCCCGACTACCTGACCGTGCTGCTGGCCAGGGTGCTCACCGCGGTCGGGGCCGGGCTGATCGGCGCAGCCGCGTTCAGTGCCGCGGCCGCGATCGCCCCGCCGGAACGCCGCGGCCGGGCGCTGGCGGTGGTGATGGGCGGGCTGACCCTGGCCATCGCCTTCGGGCTGCCCGCGGGCACCTTGATCGGCGGCGCGGACTGGCGGCTGACCCTGTGGGCGGTGGCCGGGCTCGGCGTGCTGGCCGCGCTCGGCGTGGCCCGGTCGCTGCCGCCGATCGCGCTGCCCGCGGACCGGCTGCGCGCCCGGCTGGCTCCGCTGCGCGAACCGTGGGTGTTCGGCCTGCTCGCGGTCACCACGCTGACCCTGGCCGGCACGCACGTGCTCTACACCTACATCTCCCCGGCGCTGGCCGGGGCCACCGGCGGCTCGGCCACCGCGCTGACCGTGGTGCTGCTGGCCTGGGGAGTGGGCAACATGGTCGGCAACACGGTGGCCGGCCGGCTCGCCGACCGCTACCCGCCGCGGCACGTGGTCACCGGCGGCCTGGCCGCGGCCGCCGTGCTGCTCGCGCTGAGTCCGCTGGCCGTCGACGACCTGGTGGTCGCCGTGGTCTGGGCGGTGGGCTGGGGTGTGTGCGTGTCGCTGCCGGTGGTGCCGCAGCAGAGCCGGTTCGTCGAGCGCGCGCCCAGTGCCTCGGCCCTGTTGCTGGGGTTGAACAACTCCGCCATCTACCTCGGCGTGGCACTGGGCGGCGCGGCGGGCGGACTGCTCCAGGAGCAGCTCACCCCGGCCCGGCTGGGACTTGTCGCCGCGGCGGTCACCGGGGTGGGACTGCTGGTCAACCTGGGCGCTGCCCGGAAACCTTGACCGGCCAGGGGTCGCGCCCTATGGTTGCCCAGTCATTGGACATGGGACGTCCTATCTCAGAGCAGAGGAGGCCGGGTGTCCACGACTCGGTTCGGATCCGGTCAGCCGTTGAGCCGGCGGGATCTGTTGCGCCTCACCGGACTCGCCGGCGCGGCCGCGGCCTTCTCCTCGGCCCTGGGCGCCTGTGGCGGACCCGCCTCCACCAACTCCACCGGCGACACCAAGGAGTCGCTGACCGCGGTGGTGGGCTACGGCAACAACCAGACCTGGGACCCGTTGCAGACCGCCTCGGCCTTCGCCATGGCCGCGATGCTGCACTGCTACGAGGCGCTGGTGGAGGGCGACCCGCTCACCCGCGAGCCGTATCCGGCGCTGGCCAAGGCATTGCCCGAGGCCACCGGCACCCGGCTCGCCTTCGAGCTGCGGGCGGGCGCGCAGTGGCACGACGGGCGGCCGGTCACCGCCGACGACGTCGTGTTCACCTATGCCAGGGCGCTGGACCCAGGAGAGAACGTGCTGGTCCGGACCTTCCTCACGCCCTGGCTCAAGGAGGTCCGCAAGACCGGGGAGCACTCGGTGGAGTTCCTGCTGGCCGGGCCGTTCCACTATGCGCTGCAACGGATCCAGACGGTGAAGATCGTGCCCAGGCACGTCTTCGAGGGCCGGTGGCAGGACGCGGTGGCCGGCAAGGTGGTGGGGTCGGGGCCGTACCGGGTGGTGGAGCAGGCCCCGTTGTCGCACACCAGGTTCGAGCGCTTCGACGGCTACAACGGGCCGCGGCCCGCGGTGTACCGCCGGATGCTGTGGAACTCCATCGTGGAGGCCGCGCCCCGGGTGGCCAAGATCTCCGGGGCGCGGCCCGCGGTGCAGATCGTGGAGAACATCCCGGCGGCCAACGCCGACCAGCTGCGCGCGGACGGGCGGACGGTGGAGTTCGCCGACGGCGGCAACAACCTGTGGCTGATGTTCAACACCGCGCGGCCGCCCTTTGACAACAAGCTGGTGCGCCAGGCCCTGCACCACGCCATCGACAAGAAGAAGATGATCGAGGTTGGACTCCGCGGCAAGGGCACCGCTGGCACCTCCTTCATCAACCCCAAGCTCGTCGCCCAGCCCGCCGCCAACGACCTCGGCTACGACCCGGGCAAGGCGCGGGAACTGTTGCGGCAGGCCGGGGTCGGCGACCTGCGGATCACCCTGCTCGCCACCAACACCACCCTGGTCGCCGACTGCGTCAACGTGCTCAAGGAGGGCTGGGACGCCGTCGGCGTTCAGTCCACAGTGGACGCGCAGGACACCAAGGCGCTGTTCTCCAAGCTGGACAGCGGCGCGGACTTCCAGGTGGTGGCCACCACGCAGAACGCCGAGCAGTTCGGCAACGACCCCGACCTGCTCATCCGCTACTACTACGCGGGCTCCGGCGTGGCACCCAAGTACGCCAAGTGGAAGGGGCCGCAGGCAGAAGAGCTGTCGCGACTGCTCGACCGGGCCTCGGCCACCGGCTCGGACGGTGAGCGCGCGGCGCTGGTCAAGCAGGCGCTGGACCTGCTCGCCGACCAGGCCGTGGTGTACCCGATCGTCTTCACCCAGAACGGGACCGCGTGGGATCCCCGGACCCTCGGCGGGGTCCGCGCCCAGGGCTACCCGGGGCTCAACCTCAACCAGGCCAAGCCGACCGGCTGAGCGGAGGCTGCCTTGATCGTGCTGCGGAT
The DNA here is from genome assembly GCF_030064675.1 of Crossiella sp. CA-258035. Classification (GTDB taxonomy): domain Bacteria; phylum Actinomycetota; class Actinomycetes; order Mycobacteriales; family Pseudonocardiaceae; genus Crossiella. The sequence goes on along the minus strand of NZ_CP116413.1, from coordinate 5,901,671 downwards.
GCTGCTCGGGCGGCTGCTGGCGCTGGTGCCGCTGCTGCTCGGCGTCACCCTGTTCGTGTTCGTGGTGATGCGCTTCTCCCCGGTGGACCCGGCGCTGGCCGCCTTCGACGGGGCCAACGCGACCCCGGAGCAGCTGGAGCGGTTCCGGCGGGAGAACGGGCTGCTGGACCCGTTGCCGGTGCAGTACCTGCGCTTCGTCTGGCTGCTGCTGCACGGTGACTTCGGCACCAGCCTGATCACCAAGCAGTCGGTGGCCGAGACCATCACCACCGCGCTGCCGCTCACCGTGCAACTCACCTTGCTGGGCTTGGTGATCAGCCTGCTGCTGGCGGTGCCGCTGGGCGTGCTCTCGGCGCTGTTCCGGGACCGCTGGCCGGACCAGCTGATCCGGCTGGTCACGCTGGCCGGGGTGGCCGCGCCCGCGTTCTGGATCGCGTTGCTGCTGGTGCAGTGGCTGGCCGTCGGCCAAGGCTTGTTTCCCACCAGCGGCTACATCAGCCCGGCCGACTCCCTCGGTGGCTGGCTGAACTCGATGGCGCTGCCCGCGGTGTCCCTCGCGCTGCCGGTGGCCGCCCAGCTGACCAGGATCATCCGCACCTCGATGGTGGAGGAGCTGGACAAGGACTACGTGCGCACCGCCCGCGGCGGCGGGCTGCCGCCGGTGGTCGTGGTGGGGCGCAACGTGTTGCGCAACGCGATGGTCACCCCGCTCACCGTGCTCGGCCTGCGGCTGGGCTACCTGCTCGGCGGCGCGGTGGTCATCGAGACCATGTTCGCGCTGCCGGGCATGGGGCAGAACATGATCCAGGCGGTCACCGACGGTGACACCGCGAAGGTGCAAGGCTTCGTGATCACGATCGCGCTGGGCTTCGTGCTGGTCAACCTGATCGTCGACATCCTCTACCTGATCGCCAACCCACGCCTGCGGAGCCACTCGTGACGCGCCGCCTCAAGCTCCCGTCCCTGCTCGCCCTCGCGGTGCTGGTCCTGTTGGCACTGCTGGCCCTGCTCGCCCCGCTCATCGCCGGGGACCCCTACCTGACCGGCGCCGCGGTGGCCCGGCCGAGTGCGGAACACTGGTTCGGCACCGACTCCGCCGGGCGGGACATCTTCGCCCGGCTGCTGCACGGCGCCCGCTGGTCGCTGGCCATCGGCCTGGGCGCCACCGCGCTGGCCCTGGTGGCCGGTGCGGTGATCGGCGCGGTCACCGCCACCTCGCGGCGCGCGCTGGACGAGACCGCGATGCGGGTCCTGGACGTGGTGATGGCCTTCCCCGGCATCGCGCTGGCCGCGGTGCTGGTCGCGGTGTTCGGCCGCGGCATCGAGGTGCTGGTCCTGGCCATCGCCTTCCTGAACACGCCCTCGGTGGCGCGGGTGGTGCGGGCGAACGTGCTGGCCCAGTACCGCGAGGACTACGTGGCCGCGGAACGGATCATCGGCGCCCGCCGGGCCTACATCCTGCTCAAGCACGTCGCGGTCAACTGCGCCGCGCCGGTGCTGGTGTTCTGCACGGTGATGGTGGCCGACGCGATCGTGTTCGAGGCATCGCTGTCCTTCATCGGCGCGGGCATCCAGCAGCCGGACCCGTCCTGGGGCTCGGTGCTGGCCAACGGCAAGGACCTGGTGCTCACCGGCGGCTGGTGGGCCACCCTGTTCCCCGGCCTGCTCATCCTGGTCACCGTGCTCGCGCTGAACGTGCTCTCCGAGGGCATCTCGGATGCCTGGGCCACCCCCTCGGCCCGGCGCGCGCAGGCCGGTCAGGTGGCGAAAGCCGTTGCCACCAGCGAAGAACCGGCCGGTGCCGAGCCGGTGCTGCCGATCGAGGGACTGCGCGAGGCGGGGGAGCGGCTGCACCGGCGCGCCCGCGACCTGGCCGACCGGGAGACCGTGCTGGCCGTGTCCAAGCTCGCGATCTCCTTCCCGGACCGGCACAACGGGGTCAACGTGGTCGACGAGGTGTCGTTCACGGTGCGCGCCGGTGAGGTGCTCGGCCTGATCGGCGAGTCCGGCTGCGGCAAGTCGCTGACCTCGCTGGCCATCATGGGCCTGCTGCCGGACAACGCCCGCGTCTCCGGGGAGATCCGCTTCGCCGGGGAGAACCTGCTCGGCCTGACGCCCCGGCAGCGCCGCCGCTACCTCGGCCAGGACCTGGCGATGATCTACCAGGACGCGCTCAGCTCGCTCAACCCGGCGATGACCATTCGCAGCCAGCTCAAGCAGTTCACCCGCCGGGGCGGCACCCGCTCCCCGGCCGAGCTGCTCGAACTGGTCAACCTCGATCCGCAAAGGACACTGGGCGCCTACCCGCACGAGCTCTCCGGCGGGCAGCGGCAGCGGGTGCTCATCGCGATGGCGCTTTCCCGCAGTCCTGGGCTGATCGTGGCCGATGAGCCGACCACCGCGCTGGACGTCACCGTGCAGGCCCAGATCGTGCAGTTGTTGTTGCGGTTGCGGGCCGAGCTGGGCTTCGCGCTGATCCTGGTCTCGCACGACCTCGCGCTGGTCTCCGAGATCGCCGACCGGGTGGTGGTGATGTACGGCGGCCAGGTCGCCGAGCTCGGCGCGACGGCGCAGATCGTCGGCTCACCTCGGCACCACTACACCCGCGGCCTGCTCTCCGCGGTGCTTTCCCTTGAGGACAAACGGGAAACCTTGACCCAGATCAAGGGTGTGGTGCCCTCGCCGGCCGACTTCGCGCCCGGCTGCCGCTTCGCCGACCGCTGCCCGGCCGCCCGCGCGGTCTGCCACCGGGAACCGCCGGAGCGGATCGGCGACCAGGCAGACCACCTCATCGCCTGCCACTTCCCGGCGGAGCGGACCGAGCTGCTGGAGGCGCGATGAGCCTGCTGGAACTCGACGGCGTCCATGTGGTGCACCGGATCCGCGCCGCCCGACTGTTCGGCCACGATCACGTCTACGCGCTAACCGACGCCAGCCTCACCCTGGCCGCCGGGCAGACCATCGGCGTGGTCGGCGAGTCCGGCTGCGGGAAGTCCACGCTGGCCAAGGTGATCGTCGGCCTGCAACGGCCCACCCAGGGCACCGTGCGCTACCGCGGCGAGTCGCTGTGGCAGATGACCGCGACCGCACGCGCCAGCAAGTTCGGGCGTGATGTGGGCATGATCTTCCAGGACCCGGCCACCGCGCTCAACCGCCGCCTGCCGATCGCCAAGATCATCCGCGATCCGCTGGACGTGCACCGCGAGGGCCCTCCCGCCGAACGCGCCGACCGGGTGCGCGAGCTGATGTCGTTGGTGGGCCTGCCGGACAGCGTGGCGGACGCGGTGCCCGGCCAGCTCTCCGGCGGGCAGCGGCAGCGGGTGGCCATCGCGCGGGCACTGGCGCTGCGGCCCGCGCTGCTGGTCGCCGACGAACCGACCTCGGCGCTGGACGTGTCCGTGCGCGCGCAGATCCTCAACCTGCTGGTGGAGCTGCGCGAACGGCTCGGTTTGGCCATGGTGTTCGTCTCGCACGACATCCAGACCGTGCAGCGGATGAGCGACCACATCGTCACCATGTACCTGGGCCGGATCGTGGAACGCGCCCCGGCCGCCGCGGTGCCCGCCGCCGCCCGCCACCCCTACATGCGCGCGCTGTTCTCGGCCACGCCGAGCCTGCGGCACGCCGTCGAGCCGATCGTCCTCAATGGACCGGTGCCCTCGGCCACCAACCCGCCCAGCGGCTGCAACTTCCGCACCCGCTGCTGGAAGGCCACCGCCGAGTGCGCCGCCGAACTGCCCCCGCTCACCGTCCTCGGCGAGCACACCTACCGCTGTGTCCACCCGGAGCTGTGAGCCGAGAGGAAACCCGCCGTGCGCGTGACAGCGTTGTTCTCCCTGTTACTCCTGCTCCTGGCCGGACTGACCGCACCGGTCGCGGCCGCGCAACCGGTCGAGCAGGCGTTGTTCAAGGCCGCCAACGAAACCGGCTACCACTGCTTCCGCATCCCCGCCGTGGTGCGCACCGCGCAGGGCTCGCTGCTGGCCTTCGCCGAGGGCCGGGTGCTCAACTGCGGGGACACCGGCGACATCGACGTGGTGCTCAAACGCTCCACCGACGGCGGGCAGACCTGGTCGCCGCTGCGGCTGGTCAACGAGGGCAAGGGGGACACCCACGGCAACCCGGTGCCGGTGGTGGACCACGACACCGGCCGGATCTTCCTGTTCACCAGCTACAACAAGGGCCGCACCGACGACAAACCCTGTGACGTGCCGTGCAAACGCACCCCGCACGTGCAGCACAGCGACGACGACGGGCTCACCTGGTCGGCGCCGGTGGAGATGAGCGCCCAGGTCAAGCTGCCTGCCTGGGACTACTGGTACGCCACCGGTCCCGGCCACGGCATCCAGCTCACCCGGGGCCCGCACAAGGGACGCCTGGTCTTCGGCGTGTGCGGCGAGACCAGCGACCGGGGCAGCAGCAAGTCGGTGGCCAACGAGGCCGCCCTGGTCTACAGCGACGACCACGGCAAGACCTGGCAGGTCGGCGCGGTGGACAGCATCACGTTCCCGCCCGGCGGGCCGTTCCCGTTGAAACCACAGGAGCTCACCGTCACCGAGCTGGCCGACGGCTCGATCTACGCCGGGGCGCGGGAACAGGGCGGCAGCGCGGTCGGCAACCACAGCTTCGCGATCAGCAAGGACGGCGGTGCCACCTTCAGCCAGCGGTTCCAGGCCATCCCGGACCTGGTCATGCCCACCGTGCAGGGCGCGGTGCTGCGGCTGGAACGCACCGGCCGCCCGGACCGGCTGCTGTTCTCCGCGCCCGCCGACACCGACCGCCGCCGGTGGATGACCATCCGCTCCTCCTACGACCACGGCCGCAGCTGGGAGAACGCCGAACAGGGCACCCGGATCACCTCGGACTGGTCCGGCTACTCCGACCTGGTGCAGCTCAGCGACCCGTCGACGCCCAGCGCCCGGATCGGGTTGCTGTACGAGGGCGGCAAGGTCGACGCCAGGGACGAGATCCGGTTCACCCGCTTCACCGAGGACGACCTCGGCTGGCGCAACCCGGCCGGTCCGGCCACTCCCGACACGTCCCGGATCCACAAGCACGCCAACGCGATCGGCGGTCCCGCGCTCACCGCAGGCAGGTTCGGCAAAGCCCTGGAACTGGACGGCGCGGACGACTACCTGCGGGTGCCCTACGACCGCGCCCGGCTGCCCGGCGACGGCGAGCTGACCTTCAGCACCTGGTTCCGCTACGGCGGGACCCAGCGCGAACAGGTCCTGCTGTGGCTGGGCGGCATGGGGGAGAGCGCGCCGCAGCTGTGGCTGCGCGCCGAACCGGCGAACAAGCGGCTGGTCGCCCGGATCACCACGCCCAGCGGCAGCAGCTCGGTGGCCACCGCCAATGCCCACGACGACAACCAGTGGCACCACGTTGCGCTGCAACGGTCGGCGGGACGGCTGCTGCTCTGGGTGGACGGTGTGCAGGCCGGTTCGGCCGCCGCGGTGGCGGGCTCGGTGACCCAGCGGGTGTCCTTCCAACTCGTGCTGGGCCAGCGCCTGGACCACACGCAGCGCTTCGACGGCGCGCTGGACGAGGTCCGGCTGCACACCCGCGCGCTGACCAAGGCCGAACTGGACCGCCTCCGGCTGAGCAACGCCGACCTGCCGGACGGTCAGGTGCTCCGGCTGCCTCTGGACTCCATCCAGCCCACCCCCTGCACCTCCGTGCCCTACACCGCCGGCACCGAGGGCTACCACACCTTCCGCATCCCCGCGGTGGTGCGGGCAAGCTCCGGCGAGGTGCTGGCCTTCGCCGAGGGCCGGGTGCACTCCGCGGGCGACACCGGCGCGATCCACGTGGTGCTGCGCCGCTCCAGCGACGGCGGCTGCACCTGGGGACCGCTGTCGGTGGTCTCCCGCAACGGCGAGGCCACCGCGGGCAACCCGGCCCCGGTGGCGCTGCCCGGCGGCGAAGTCCTGCTGCTGACCACCCGCAACGGCCCGGTCACCGAACGGGAGATCATGACCGGCGCGGTGGCCCCGGCCGACACCCGGCGGGTGTTCCTCCAGCGCAGCAGGGACAACGGCCGCAGCTGGACGCCGGAACGGGAGATCACCTCGGCGGCGAAGAAGCCGGACTGGCGCTGGTACGCCACCGGCCCCGGCCACGCGATCACCACCCGGCAGGGCCGGATCGTGGTGCCCGCCAACCACTCCAGCGCGCCACCGTCCGGCTCGGCGGACACCGGCGCCGAGCAGAAGTACCACGGCGGGCACGCCCTGCTCAGCGACGACGGCGGCCACACCTGGCGGATCGGCTTCACCGAGGACCGCGCCGACACTCAGATCGCGGCCAACGAGACCACCGTCGCCCAGCTGCCGGACGGCCGCCTGTACTTCTCCAGCCGCAACCAGGGCACGCTCGCGGGCAGGCTGGACGCGGTCAGCCACGACGGCGGCCGCACCCTGAGCTCGCCTTACCGTCCACAAAGGACGATCGAAGGCCCGAGGGTGCAGGGCAGCGTGCTTCAGACGGACGATCCCGGTCTGCTGCTGTACTCCGGACCCGCCGACCCGGCCGCCCGCCGGGCGATGTCGGTCCGGGCCAGCACCGACCACGGCCGGACCTGGTGGCAGCTGCACCGGGTCTCCGAAGCCCCGGCCGCCTACTCGGACCTGGTGCGGCTCAACGGGTCCACGGTGGGTCTGCTGTACGAGACGGGGGTGCGCGGACCGTACGAGACCATCACCTTCACCCAGCTCCGCTAGCTCCGGTACTCGCGGATCCAGTCCACCTCCATGGTGGCCGGCCGGAACTCGGTGGTCATGGTCGCGTCCAGCTTGATGGTCGGGCGCATCGGCCTCGGCGGCAGCTTGTCCCGCTGCGCGGTGTGGAACCACTTCTCGCCGTTGATGTAGCCGGTGAGCTCGTTCTCGGTCCACTCGACCGCGAAGTGGTTCCACTTCGTCATGTCGACCGCGCGCGACGCGGTGTACCGGTTGTCCTTGGTGTTCTCATCGGCCAGGAAGAAGTGCGCGGTCTGCCGCTCCGGGTCGAACACCTCCAGGAAGACGATCTCGCCGCCCGCCGGGAAGTCGTTCTTGACCGGCCACAGGGTGAGCAGCGGGCGGTAGCAGGCGCAGCCCGCGGGCACTCGCACCCGCGCCTCCCAGCGGGTGCGGAAGGAACCCTCGTCGCGGGCGAGGTAGCCGGTGTCGCCGTTGGCGTCGCCGGTGATGGTCAGCACGTCGTCGCGCACGCTGACCCGCTCGGGGATCTGCCTGCCCTTGCCGTGCTGCCCCGGCCGCGGGCCCACCGCGGTCCAGCCGTCGTCGAGGCCGGTGCGGAACTCCGCGGCGTGCACCGGCTGGCCCCAGCCGAACCGCTCCGCGGCGGTGGCCGGCTGGGGAGAGTTGTCCGGCCACCAGCGGATCGCGGTCAGCACGCCCGCGGCCAGCACCGCGGTCAGCGCGAGCGAGGCGGCCACGATCCACCGCGACCGCCGCAGCCGCGACCTGGCAGGCGGGGGTGGTGGCTCGGGTGGCGGGGCGGCGGGAGCCTGCGGGGCGGTGGGGGTGGCTGGGTCGGCGGGGCTGGCGGGAGCTTGCGCGGCGGCGGGTCGCGCGGGTGGCGGAGTGGCGGCCTGCCAGTCCGGCGCGGTGGGCGGGTCGGTCACCAGCACCCGCTGGTACGCCTCGCGCAGGGCCGCGCCCGGCTCGATACCCAGCTCGGTCACGATGGCCCGGCGCGCCTCCTGGTAGGCCAGCAGCGCCTCGGCCCGTCGCCCACCGGCGTCCAGCGCGGCCAGCAGGCGCAGCCAGGTCGGTTCCTTGAGCGGGTCCTCGGTGGTCATCGCGCGCAGCAGGCCGATCGCCTCCCGGTGCCTGCCCGCCGCGACCAGCGCGTCGGCCAGGGTGTGCCGGGCCGACCAGCGCAGCTCGGTCAGCCGGGCCTGCTCGACCTCGGCCGCCTCCACCGCGAGGGAGTCGAACGGCTCGCCGCGCCACAGCGCCAGCGCCTCGGTGACCAGCTCGGCGGCCCGCGCCGGGTCCGCGCCGAGCACCGCCTCCGCCTGGCCGATCCGGTCCTCGAAGACCATGGTGTCCAGCTCGGCGCGGGCCACGGTGAGCCGGTAGGCCCCCGGCCGTCGTTCCAACCGGCCGGGCTGGGTGTCGAACGGGGCGAGCAGCTTGCGCACCTGGCTGGCGTAGGTCTTGACGTTGCCCGCCGCCGACACCGGCGCGCCGGCCGGCCAGATCGCCTCGACCAGCTCGTGGTCGGGCACCCAGCGGTTGGCGTGCAGCAGCAGGGCGGAGAGCATCCGGCGGGGCTTGTCCGCGGCGAACTCCAGCACCCCGTCCGGCCCGTGCACCTCCAGCACCCCGAACACCCTGAACAGCACACCCGCCCCCTCGCTGACCTCGCGGTCAGAGCTTGCCAGACCCGCACCGTGACTACCAGTAGTGCTCCGGACACCTCTGGTGCCCGGCAGAACTCTCCCTGAACGCCCGCTGTACCCCGTCCGCGCAAGGTGATGGCCCCCGATGGAGAAAGGGCCCACATGGACAAGACCGTGCTCCGGCTGTTCGGCCACCTGGAGCTGTGGCACGCGGACCGGCCGCTGCCGCTGCTCTCCGCCCGCCCGCAGACCCTGCTGACCGCGCTGGCGCTCTGGCGCGGCCAATGGTGCCCCACCGACCGCTTGGTAGAGGCGCTGTGGGGTGACCGGCCGCCACCCTCGGCCTCGGTCAACCTGCGCGCGTTCGTCTGCCAGTGGCGCAAGCGGCTCGTCCCGCTCGGCGCGCTCAGCATCGACAGCACCCGCGGCGCCTACCGGCTCAACCCCGGCCGCGCCACCCTGGACGTCACCGAGTTCGAGACCCTGCTCGCGGCAGGCCACCGGGCGCTGGCCGACGGCGACCACGACGCGGCCGCCACCGGGTTCGACAGCGCGCTGCGGCTGTGGCGGGGCACCCCGTTCAGCTCCCTGGGCATGTGCGCGCTGGCCGAGCAGACCCGGCTGACCGAGCTGCGGGACCGCGGCCGCTCCGGCCTGGTGACCGCGCTGCTGGCCAGGAAGCGGTACCCGGAGGCGGTGGTGGTGCTGCGCCAGTCGGTGGCCGCGCAGCCCTACGACGAGCAGGTGTGGGCGCGGCTGGTGAGCACGCTGGAGCGGGCCGGGCGGCGGGCGGACGCGCTCGCGGCGTACCGGCAGATCAAGGGGCTGCTGTGGGAGGAGCTGCAGATTCCGCCGGGGCGGGAGTTGCAGGCGGCCCGGCAGCGGGTGCTGGCGGTGGCCTGACTGGTCAGCCGGGTGGGGCAAGGGGTCCTCGCGGAGGTGCCAGGCCCGGCCCGCCATGCGGCGCGGAGCCCTCGACGAACGACTCCAGGTGGGGCACCGCGTCAGCTGAGGTCACGCCGGTGGGAGCTGAAGTGCAGCCACCGAGCGCGGCCGCGCCAACGGCGACCGCGAGCAGCCACCTCCACCGACCGGCCACTGGATCGCCCCTCCGTCAACTCCCGACCGGTCCAGGGTGGGGCGAGCGGCGGGGCTGGTACAGCCGGTGGCAGCTTCAGGCCAGGGGCAGCCGCGCCACCAGCACACCGCGACCGGCGAGCCGTTCCGCCGTGCCGAGCGGCTCGCCGGTCAGGCCGTCCACCGCGCCCCCGGGCACCGGCACGGTCACCTCGGAAGTGTTGTGGTTCAACAGGAACAGCCACCGCTGGTCACCACGGCGCTCGGCCACCTCCACTCCCGCAGGCAGCCCGGCCAGCACCGGTTCGACACCCGCGTCGGCCAGTGCCCGGCCGAGCACCTCGGCCATGCCTGCCTCATCCGGCCGGGTGCCCAGGTAGGTCGCCACCCCCGCGCCGAAGGCGTGCCGGGTGATCGCCGGGAGTCCGGTCAGCTCGCCCTTGGCGAAGCGGTCCAGCACCTCCGCGCCCGCCGGGGTGATCCACTCCGACCAGATCCGGCCGGTGCCACCGGACTCCAGCGCGATCACGCCGTCGGCAGGCAGCGGCCAGAACTCCGCCACGGTGAGCCCGAGCAACTCGCGGAACGGGCCGGGGTAGCCGCCCAGGTGCACCCGGTCCGCGCTGTCTGCGATGCCGGAGAAGAAGGACAGCACCAGGTGCCCGCCCGCGCGCACGTACTCCACCAGCCGGGCGGCGACCGGCTGGTCCACCAGGTAGAGGCTGGGCACCACGAGCAGCCGGTAGCGGCTCAGGTCGGCCTGCGCCGACACCACGTCCACCGCGATCCCGGCAGTCCACAGTGGACGGTAGTGGGCCAGGTTGGTGTCCTCGAAGGACAGATCGGCCGAGGGCAGCGCGCTGCCCTGCACCGCCCAGCCGCTGCACCAGTCCGCCAGCAGTGCCACCGAAGCGTCGGTTCCGCTGCCCAGCAACGGTTCCAGCCGGGCCAGCTCCGCGCCGAGCGCGGCGGTCTCCCGGTGTGCGCGGGCGCTCGGACCGGCGTGCGGCACCATCGCGGAGTGGAAGCGTTCCGCGCCGCCGCGGGACTGCCGCCACTGGAAGTACATCACCGCGTCCGCGCCCCTGGCCACCGCCTGGTAGCTCCACAGCCGCATCTGACCGGGCGCCTTGGGCGCGTTGCGGGTGCGCCAGTTCACCGCGCTGGGCGCCTGTTCCAGCAGCAGCCACGGTTTCCCGTGCAGCGCGCGCATCTGGTCGTAGGCGAAAGCGGCCTGCACCACGGTGTCCGGGTCGTGCGGGTCTGGGTAGGAGTCGTAGGAGACCACGTCCAGGTGCGGTGCCCAGGAGGCCACGTCGATCCGGTGCCAGGCCCCGACGAAGTTCGTGGTCACCGGCACCTCCGGGGTGACCCGGCGCAGGATCTCCTTCTCCAGCAGGAAGCACTCCAGCAGCGCGTGTGAGGAGAACCGCTTGTAGTCCAGCACCTGCGCGGGATTCGGGAAGGTCGGCGCGGTGCGCGGCGGGCGCACCTCGGCCAGCTCGTGGTAGCGCTGCGACCAGAACGTGGTGGACCACGCCTCGTTCAGTCCGTCGACGCCCTGGTAGCGCTCGGCCAGCCAGCCGCGGAAGGCGGCGGCCGAGACGTCGCAGAAGCACTCCGGTACGTGGCAGCCGTACTCGTTGTTCACGTGCCACATGGCCAGCGCGGGATGCCCGGCGTAGCGGGTGGCCAGGGTCTCCACCAGCTCGGCGGCGCAGGCGCGGTAGACCGGGCTGGACGGGCAGTAGTGCTGCCGCGCGCCGGGGGAGAGCAGGGTGCCGTCCGCGCGGCGGGGCAGCGTCTCCGGGTGCCGGTGCGCCAGCCAGGGCGGCGGGGAGGCGGTCATGGTGGCCAGGCAGGCGCCGATCCCGTTGGCGGCCAACCGGTCCAGCACCCGGTCCAGCCAGTCCAACTGGTACCGGCCCGGCTCCGGCTCGGCCACCGCCCAGCTGAAGATGCCCACCGACACCAGGCTCACCCCGGCCGCGCGCATCAGCGCCACGTCCTCGTCCTGGACCTCCTCCGGCCACTGCTCCGGGTTGTAGTCGGCGCCGAAGGCGAACCGGCCGAGCCGGTCGCGCACCACTGAGCTCACGGGACCTCGCACTGGCTGGACATTGGACATCGGACGTAGGATGTCAGGCGACCGTAGGCCCCACCGGTTCCGCTCCGCAAGGGAGAAGCTCGTGACCCAGCTCCACGGCGGTGTCGTGCCACCCGTGTGCACCCCGCTGACCAGCCAGCGCGACCTGGACGTGCCCTCGCTGGAACGCCTCACCGCCCACCTGCTCGACGCCGGCGTACACGGGCTGTTCGTCACCGGCTCCACCGGCGAGGTCGCCTACCTGCCCGACCAGCTCCGCCAGCGAGCGCTGGAAGTGGTCGCCGGAGTGGCCGCGGGCCAGGTGCCGGTGCTGGCCGGGATCATCGACACCACCACGCCCCGGGTGCTGGAGCACGCCCGCGCGGCCAAGGCACTCGGCGCGGACGCGCTGGTGGCCACCGCGCCGTTCTACGCGCCCACCCACCCCAGCGAGTTCCCCGGCCACTTCCGGGCCATCCGGGCCGCGGTCGACCTGCCGCTGCTGGCCTACGACATCCCGGCCTCGGTGGGCAGCAAGCTGCCGGTGGAGGTGGTGGAGGAGCTGGCCGAGGACGGCACGTTGGCCGGGCTCAAGGACTCCAGCGGCGACCTGGACGGCCTGCGCGCGGTGCTGGAACGCACCGACCGCTCGGTCTTCCACTGCTACTCCGGCTCGGAGACCCTGGCCGACCTCGGACTGTTCCTGGGCGCGCACGGCCTGGTGCCGGGCATCGGCAACCTGGACCCGCACGGCTACGTCCGCCTCTACCAGGCGGCCGCCCGGGGCGACTGGGACGCCGCCCGCGCCGAACAACTGCGGCTGCGCAAGCTCTTCCAGCTGATCCACGTCGGCGACGGCCGGATGGGCCGCTACTCCTCGGCGATCGGCGCGTTCAAGGAGGGCCTGGCCGCGCTCGGCGTGATCGCCAACCCGGTCACCAGCGAACCGATGATCCCGCTGAACGACACCGAGCGCGCCGCGGTGCGCGCCCACCTGGCGCAGGCCGGTCTGCTCTAAGGTTTGCTGGATGCAGGAGGTCCAATCGTGACGCAGCAGGAGCCCAGGCTGGCCACCCGGATGAACCGGGCGATCCGGGACGAGATCACCGGGCTGATCCTCAGCCGCGGCCTGAAGTCGGGTGACCCGCTGCCCACCGAGACCGAGCTGGTCGAGACCTTCGGGGTGAGCCGCAACTCCGTGCGCGAGGCGCTGAAAGCCTTGCAGGCACTGGACATCGTGGAGATCCGGCACGGCTTCGGCACCTACGTCGGCCGGCTGTCCCTCGATCCGCTGGCCGACGGGCTGACCTTCCGGGTGCTGCACGACATCGGCCGCGACCTGCGCTCGATGGAGGAGATCGTCGAGGTGCGCGAGGCGCTGGAGGGGGTGCTGATCCGCCGGGTGGCCGAGATCATCCCGGCCGCCGACCTGGCCGGGCTGGACGAGGTCACCAAGCGGATGAGCGAGCGGGCCAAGAGCGGGGAGACCTTCGCCGAGCAGGACCGCGAGTTCCACGAGGTGCTCTACCGCTGCCTGGACAACGCGCTGCTGACCCAGCTGCTGCGCGCGTTCTGGGACGTCTTCCACCGGGTCAACCACCGCCTGGGCGTCACCGACCCCAACCCGATGCAGACCGTGCGCAGGCACCGGGCCATCGTGACCGCGCTGCGCAAGCGGGATGCCGACCGCGCGGCGGCCGCGATGACCGAGCACTTCCGCAACCTGGACACGAGGGTGGCCCAGCTGCGCTCGGGCTGATCGTGGAATGCTGGCGGTATGCCACGCGCCTTCCAGGTGGTCGTCGACTGCCGGAACCCGGACCTGATGGCCGAGTTCTGGGCCTGCGCCTTGGACTACCGCGTCCAGGACCCGCCGGACGGGCAGCCCAGCTGGCTGGAGTTCCAGCGGGCCAAGGGTTTCCCGGCCGAGGAGGTGGCCGAGTTCGCCTCGGTGGTCGAGCCGGGCGGCGACGGCCGGATCTGCTTCCTCGGCGTGCCGGAGGAGAAACAGGGCAAGAACCGGCTGCACCTGGACATCCAGGCCACCGCGCCCGGCGACGAGCTGGCTGAGAAGATCGCCAAGGTGGACGCGCTGGTGGCGCGGTTGTGCGCGCGTGGCGGGACGGTGGCGCGCACCGGACGCGAGCGCGGGCAGTACTTCGTGACCATGGCCGATGTGGAAGGCAACGAGTTCTGCGTGCACTGACGCCAGACCCGCTCACCCGCGCGATCGGCCGGGCCCGCTGGCGGCTGCTGCCGTTCCTGGCGGTGCTGTACTTCGTCAACTACCTGGACCGGGTCAACGTCGGTGTGGCCGCGGTGCGGATGAACGCCGAGCTCGGCTTCAGCAGCACCGTCTTCGGCCTGGGCGCGGGACTGCTGTTCGTCGGCTACACGCTGTTCGAGCTGCCCAGCAACCAGGTGCTGCGCCGGGTCGGCGCGCGCCGGTGGATCGCGGTGATCACCCTGGGCTGGGGCCTGTGCGCCACCGGCACCGCGTTCATCCAGGACGAGACCGGCTTCTACCTGCTCCGGTTCCTGCTCGGGGTGTGCGAGGCCGGGTTCCTGCCCGGCATGATCCTCTACCTCACCGAGTTCTTCCCCCGGCGCGAGCGCGGCCAGGTCACCGCGCTGTTCATGCTGGCCGTCCCGGTCACCGTGGCCGTCGGCACCCCGCTGTCCACACTGCTGATCGAGCTGGCCGGCTGGCGGTTCATGCTGCTGGCCGAGGGCCTGCCCGCACTGCTGCTCAGTGGACTGGTGCTGGTGCTGCTGCCGGACCGCCCGGAGACCGCCCGCTGGCTGCCCGCCGAGGAGGCGACCGCGCTGCGCGCCGCGCTGGACGCCGACCGGGAGGACGTGGCCGGGCACGGCCGGAGCTCGCTGCGCGCGGCCCTGCGGGACCGGCGGGTCTACCTCATCGCGCTGATCGGCTTCGGCATCAGCGGCGGGCTGTACGCGCTGACCTTCTTCCTGCCGCAGATCGTGGCCGGTCTGCGCGGCGATCTTTCCACTGTCAAGATCGGCCTGGTGGCCGCGGCGCCCTCGGCCGCGGCGGCGCTGTCCATGTGGTGGTACGCCCGCCACTCCGACCGGACCGGCGAGCGCATCCGGCACATCGCCGTCCCGCTGGTCCCGGCCGCGCTGGCGCTGGGCCTCGCGTTGTACCTGGACTCGCCGGTGCTGGTCATGCTGGCGATCACGGTCACCACGGTGGGCGCGTTCATCACCCTGCCGGTGTGGTGGCAGCTGCCCGGCGCGTTCCTGACCGGGGCGGCGGCCAGCGGCGGCATCGCGGTGATCGCCTCGCTGGCCAACACCTCCGGCTTCCTCGCCCCTTACCTGACCGGCTGGCTGCGCGACCTGACCGGGGACTACCGGGCCGGGATGCTGGTCATCGCCGGGTTCATGCTGCTCGCGGCGGGGTGCACGCTGCTGCTCGGCCGGGATCCGGCCTTCCGCCCGGTCACAGGTAGTCGAAGAAGCGGTCCCACCAGCTGAACCGCCCGTGGCGGCTGTGGTGCGGGGCGGCCCCGTCGTAGGTCTGCCACAGCAGGTGCTCGGAGATGGCGTGGTAGCCGAGGGCGGCCAGCGCCGCGCCGATGCGATCGCGGTCGGCCTGCTCGAAGAGCACGTCCTCCTCTTCCTGGTCGTGGCTGCCCGGGTTGCCCAGGGTCACCGCCACCAGCGAGCCGAAGTTGGAGACGGTGAGGGTGAGGTGCTCGGTGGAGGCGGTCGCCTCGGCCGGGATGACGATGGTGCCGTGGTGCGGAACCCACTGCGCCTCGCGCTCGACCGAGCAGTGGCCGAAGCTCGCCTCCACCCGGGTCACCAGCTGCTCGAACCGGCCCCGGTTGGCGGTGCTGTTGTAGTCGCGGGGGTGCTCGGCGGTGTCCAGCTCGCGCAGCAGCGCCCAGGTCCGCTGCTCATCGAGGAACATCGGCGCCCACCGAGTCGAGCAGGTCGAGCAGGTCGGCCCGGTAGAGCGCGGCCGGGTCGGCGGACACCGAACCCAGGTGCCCGAAGACCTCCAGCGTGACCAGCCCGTGCAGCCGCCCCCAGACCCGCAGCGCGAGCGAGACCACCGCGGGCGAGACCTCGGGCACGTCCGCGCGCACCTTGGCCGCGTACCCGGGTGGGAAGGCCGACCAGTCCACCTGGTCCGCCGCCCTGGGCCGCCCGACCTCGGCGACCAGCTGGTTGAGCCCGGCGCAGATCCGCCGCGCGGCCTGTTCGGCCGGTCCGCCGGGCGGTGGCTGGTAGCCGGGCACCGGGTCGCCGTAGACCAGCCGGAAGCCCGCCGGGTTGGCCACCGCCCACGCCCGCAGGGCCTCGCCCCAGGCGAGCAGCCGGTTGCCGGGTTCGCTGGCCGGTACCGCGTCCCGCGCGGACTCCAGCGCGCCGGCCAGCGACTCGCTCAAGCCGCCGATCAACGCGGTGACCAGGTCGTCCCTGGTCGGGAAGTAGCTGTAGATGGCCCTGGCGGTCATGCCCATCTCGCGCGCGATGCCGCGCAGCGAGATCGCGCCCGGCCCGCCCTCGGCCATCTGCGCCAGCGCGATGGTGGTGATCTCCCGGATGGTCTCCGCGCGCAGCCGCTCCCGCCGGGTGGGCGGCTGGTCCGTGGTCATCGGCACCGTTGACACTCTACTGCGTTCCCGTAGTATCCGGCGTGTCAAAGGTACACACCGTGTAGTAAACGACCTTGGGAGCAGGCATGCCCGCGTATGTGCTGGTGGACGCCGTGCAGCTGGACGAGGAGGGCGCGCTGAAGTACCGCGCGCTGGCCGAACCGTCGATCCACCGCTACGGCGGCCGCTACCTGGTGCAGGGGCAGACGCCGGAGGTGGCGGCAGGCAGCTGGCCCTCGCCGGACCGGGTGGTCACGGTGCTGGAGTTCCCGGACATGGCGCGGCTGCGCGAATGGCACGACTCGCCGGAGTACCAGGAGGCGGTGAAGTTCCGGGAGGGCTCGATCGAGCTGCGGATGCTCTTCGTCGAGGGCAGGCGAGCCTAGGCCGGGATGAGGCGGATGACCGCGACCTCGGTCAGGTGCTCGCGGATCACCGAGGCGGGCGCGTCCTTCGGGAACGGCCACATGTTCGCCCCGCCCGGCCGGACGTTGCCCAGATAGGTGGCCAGGACTGTGGCCCCGATGTCCGTTTCCACCAGCTCCGCGCGATAGGTCCGGCCCGGGTCCTGCTCGATCCGGCACGCACCGGCGGCGAGCAGGTTGGCGGTCCAGTCCCGGCGGCGGCTGGGCGAGCAGACGTAGCGCTGCCCGTCCAGCTGGGTCACCGCCAGCGGCACCTCGCGCGGCGTGCCGGTGCGGCGGCCGGGCACGCACAGCACCCGGAGCACGTGGCGGCCCTCGGTGCAGGGCTGCGGTTCGGTCTCGCGGATCTTGGCGATCATCATCGCGTTGCGTTCGCGGTGGGTCGGTTCGGTCACCGTGCGGCTCCGTTGCTCAGCGGGCCGCCGGGGCCGAAGGCCAGTGCGGCGAAGCGGGCCCCGATGCGGCGGTGGGTGGCGGCGTCCGGGTGCAGCCGGTCGGGCAGCGGCAGCTCGGCGAAGTCGGCTTCGCCGTAGAGCTCGCGGCCGTCCAGGTAGTGCAGGTTGGCGTCCTCGGCCTGGCGCTGCTCGACGATGCGGGCCAGTTCCGCGCGGATGACGGTGAGCGTCAGCCTGCCGGGGGCGGGTTCGCCGGTGGCGTGGAAGAGGACCTGGCCGGTGCTGAAGTCGGGCATGCCGGGGCCGGGGGTGTGCTCGTGGATCGGGCACAGGATGGGGGAGACCACCAGCAGCGGGGTCTCCGGGTGGCCCTCGCGGATGGTGTCCAGGAAGCCGTGCACCGCGGGGCCGAAGGCGCGCAGCCGCATCAGGTCGAGGTTGACCAGGTTGATGCCCAGCTTGAGGCTGATCACCTCGGCCGGGGTGTCGCGCAGGGTGCGCGCGGTGAACGGGTCCAGCAGGGCGCTGCCGCTGAAACCGAGGTTGACCAGTTGCACGCCCGCGCTCGCCGCGGCCAGCGCGGGCCAGGTGCCGGTGGGGCTGGCCGCGTTGGAGCCGTGGCTGATCGAGCTGCCGTGGTGCAGCCAGGTGCGGCCCTGCGGTGGCACGGGCTCGATCGGGGCGTCGGTGCGCAGGTCGGCCAGCTCGGTCAGCTCGTTGTGCGGCAGCCAGATCTCCACCTGCTTGGCGCGCTCGGGCAGTCCTCCGAAGCGGACCGTGCCGACCGGACCCTGCTGGGCCTGGGTGGTGCCGGTGGCCAGGTCGATCAGCACGGTGTTGCCGCCGGTGGTGCTCGCCTTCGCGGTCAGCTCGCCGTCGACGAGCAGGTCGTAGACGCCGTCGGGCCGCGGGGGCGCGCCCTGGTAGGCCATCGTGGTGCGCAGGGTGTCCAGCTCGATGGCCGTGGCGGTGGTGCGGAAGACCAGGCGGACACCGGAAGGCTGGGCCTCGGCCATGGCCAGCTGGCCGTCGGCGCACTGCGCGCGGGCGCGGGCCGGCAGGCGGTGCGGCCGGAGACCGTGCTCGGTGCGCTCCAGTTCCAGCGCGCCGCGCACCAGGTCCGCGGTGATGGGTCGGGTGATCACCAGCCCAGCCTAGACCGCGTCCGGAAATCGCCAGGCACCTTATCGACACCGCGGTTATGTCCCTACCTCAAGAATTAGTCAAATCGGTGACTGCCCGCTCTTGAGGTCCAGTTGAGGTGCCGTGCGGGTGTGGATGACAGGAAATGTAGTACTTCCATTCGCAATCATCGGAGAAGGCCGCCTATCCGGCTACTGCGGGTGATTGTCGGCTGCGTTCGGTCACAAAACCGGTCGAATTGGCCGGTGGTCGCCGGTCCGGCTACCGCCAACTGGCCGCATTGCTCCAGGTCATTGCGGGGGTCCGCACGGTCCGAACCTGCTCCGCCTGCGGACCACAGTGTTAAGACAGGCTGTTGGACTCTCGTTGACATGACTTGGGTGGCCACAGACGATCCATTCCGTAAGGGGCCACCCAACCGGGTGAAGGTGCCGGGCGGGTTTGGATCACAATCTCTCAACGGGAGGACTGATCATCCGATGAGTGCTGACGTGGCGGCGACGGCTTTGCATGAGTCGGTTAGCGGAATGCGGAAGGTTGACGACGCGCAGGAAATAGTCAGGTCTCTCTTCGACCAGTCCGGAATCTGTGTGGCGACGCTGGACTCGTCACTCCGGGTCATCGAGGCCAACGCGAAGCTCCTTCGTCTCTTTGGCAGGTCTGCGGGCGACACCTGCGGGCGAACGTTCGTGGAGCTGCTGCACGCCAGCGTGCGGGAAAGCGTCACGCAGGGCCTCGGCCGACTGCTCGACGGGCAGAAGACCCGGTTCACCAGCCAGATCGCGGGCCTGCGCAGCGGCGAGCCGGACTTCAGCGGTGAGCTGACCGGGGTGGCGGTGGCAGGCGAGGGTGGCAAGGTGCAGCGCATCATGGTCATCGTGCGCCCGGAGGCCAGCGACCGCAGTGGTCACATGCTGTCATCGAGCCGGAAGCTGCTCACGGACATGGACGCGCGCATTCTGGAAGGCGTGGCGGCCGGGATTTCCACCGTGCAGCTCGCCTCCATGCTCCACCTGAGCCGGGGCGGCGTCGAATACCACGTGACCACGCTGTTGCGCCGGTTGAAGGCGAAGAACCGTCCCGCGCTGGTTTCCAAGGCGTATTCTATGGGCCTGTTCGGGGTGGGTTCGTGGCCACCCCGGGTGCTGCCCAGCTACGTCAAGTGAACATGACGAAGGGAACGCCCGTGGCGATAGCCGATACCGAGACGACCCAGTGGATCCGACGGTTCCACCCCTCGGCGGCAAGTAGTACCAGACTGGTGTGCTTACCGCACGCCGGGGGTTCGGCCAGCTTCTACTACCCGGTATCCCAGAAGCTCGCGCCCGCGGTCGACGTGGTCGCGATCCAGTATCCGGGCCGGCAGGACCGGCTGCGCGATCAAGGTGTCCCGGATATTGAGAGACTGGCTGACCACATTGCCGATGAGCTTGCCCGGTTGACGCCCAAACCGACGGTGTTGTTCGGGCACAGCATGGGCGCGGCGATCGGTTTCGAGCTCGCGCTCCGGCTGGAGCGCGCGGGCGCCGGTGCGGTGGAGCTGGTCGCCTCCGGGCGGCGGGCTCCCTCGACCACCCGGCCGGAACGGGTTCATCTGCTCGGCGATGACGCGATCATCGCCGAGATGGCCACTCTCAACGGGACCTCCGGCGCGGTGCTGGCCGATGAGGAGATCCTGCGGATGAGCCTGCCCGCGCTGCGCAACGACTACCGGGCCATCGAGACCTACCGGGCCCCGGCCGACCGCCGGCTGCGCACGCCGATCACCGTGCTCACCGGAGACGCCGACCCGAAGACCACCATGGCCGAGGCGGAGGCATGGCGCGGGCACACCGAGGGCGAGTTCCGGGTCGAGGTGTACCCCGGCGGCCACTTCTTCCTCGCCGAGCACCAGGACGCGGTGCGCGCCCAGCTGACCCGGGCGCTGGCCGCAGGCCGCACGGCGGTGTGACGAAACTCCAGGACCGCGTCCTTTGGCGATTTCCCTAGTGACGAATGTCGCACAATAAAGATAACCCAGAGGAGGCATCGAAAGATGAGCACTCGAATCTTTTTGTCCGGCGGTCCGGTCGAGCAGTCCAGGATTGAGCAGGTCTGGCACGTGGACCGGCTCGACGAGAAAATCAAGGTGGCATTCGGGGCGGGGTACGAGCACTTCGCCTACCACGGCCAGAACCGTCGGATCGGCGAGGAGAACCTGCCGGTCTACACCTGGTGCGGGAGCACGAAGATCGCGGAATGAAGTGATCTGCCGATCAGGGCCGGTACGACCCGCTGTCGTACCGGCCCGGTCGTGTGTCCGAAGTCGGACAGCCTTTGTCGTCCCTTGTCCTTCGTTCGGCTGACAACACAACGGCGCGCCGGCGGGTGGGTCCGCCGGCGCGCCGGGAGTACTGCGGACTACCAGCCAGCGGCGGGCAGCAGTTCCTCGATCTGGTTGTTCCTGGTGGCCGAGCGGAGATCGGACTCCACCATCATGTTCATCAGTTCGGTGAAGTCCACGCTGGGCTTCCAGCCGAGTTCCACCTGGGCCCGGCTGGCATCCGCGCACAGGGTCTCCACCTCGGCGGGGCGCACCAGTTCGGGGTCGATGACCACGTAGTCGCGCCAGTCCAGGTCCACCGCCTCGAAGGCGATCCGGACCGCGTCCTTCACCGAATGCATCCGGCCGGTGCCGATGACGTAGTCGGTGGGCTCGTCCTGCTGCAGCATCAGGTGCATGGCCCGCACGTAGTCCCCGGCGAAACCCCAGTCGCGCACCGCGTCCAGGTTGCCAAGGCGCAGCTCCTTCTGCAGGCCGAGCTTGATCTGGGCCACCGCGAGGGAGATCTTGCGGGTGACGAACTCGGCGCCGCGGCGGGGCGACTCGTGGTTGAACAGGATGCCGGAGACCCCGTACATGCCGAAGGACTCGCGGTAGTTCTTGGTGATGAAGTGGCCGTAGGCCTTGGCCACGCCGTAGGGGCTGCGGGGGTGGAAGATGGTGGTCTCGCTCTGCGGGGTCTCGGCCACCTTGCCGAACATCTCCGAGGAGGAGGCCTGGTAGAACCGGATCTGGTCGTTGCCGCCGGTCCGGGACTTGTCCAGGCCGCAGACCAGCCGGATCGCCTCCAGCATGCGCAGCGCGCCCATGCCGTTGACCTCGGTGACCAGCTCGGCCTGCTGCCAGGACAGCGGCACGAAGGAGATCGCGCCCAGGTTGTAGACCTCGTCCGGCTGGACCATGTCCACCGCCGAGATCAGGCTGCCCTGGTCGAGCAGGTCCCCGTCCACGAACGACAGGTCCTTGACCAGCCTGCTCACCCGCGACTTGCGCGGGTTGGACTGCCCACGGATCAGGCCCCACACCTGGTATCCCTGCTCCAGCAGGTACTCGGCCAGGTAGGAGCCGTCCTGTCCGGTAACTCCAGTGATCAGCGCTCGCCTACACACGCGGTCTCCTTGATGCGGTCACAAGTGCGGTGTCGCGAGTGGACCATCAGGGTGACTCACCCGCTCTTCGGACTAATGAAACAGTTGCGGCACTTGGAAATGGCTAGATGATGTGGATCTTGCGACGGCCCCGGCTGCCTCGGCGGATGGGGGAGGCGCGGCCCCGGCGTCGGGTTATCGCCGGGGTCCGCGCATCCCGGGGAGAGGTGGCCGTCGCAGGCGAGTCTCGGCTGGCCGGGACCGGGAAACTGCTAGGAGTGAGACCGGCTGTGGCCAAAGGATCCTGGAATCGAGGTTTCTGTTCCGCCGGGGCGGGAACGGGCCGTACCGGCCGCGAGCTGGCGGGAACCTGTCATCAGCACGTAACTCCAGGGCTGCCCTCTTCGAAACCAGCGAGTTCCTGGATCAAGCGCAGCTCAAATTTTCTGCAAAACCCCAGGACCGGCTTCAATATACTTGATATGGGTCTTTGCTGGTCGTCGCCGGTCATGGAGAGTGCGAACTCCAAACCGTACTAAGGGCAGCGGGTTCGAGGGATGCGGATGTGTCGGCCGCCGATCACGAATAGTGCTCGGAGCTGGGTGGGGCTTGCCTTCTGTCGGTTGCAGAACCCGGATAGGGGTCACCATGAGCCTTGTCCACCTCGTCGTCGAGGACGAGTCAGCAAGTGATACTTCGGCGGTCAGCGTTCTGGATGAGTTGGTTGACGAACTGGAAGCAGGTCAATCGAACATTGCCGGTGTCAGTGGCCCGATAGGTTCGGGTCGCTCGTTCCTGTTGCGGCACGCGGTCAGCCGCGCGCGTTCACTGGGACTCGGTGTGACGTTAGCGCCGTGCCCACCCTCGGAGTCGGAGATTCCGTACGCGGTGGTGACCAGGCTGCTCTCCGAGCTGCTCCCGCCGGAGCGGATCGCCGACCTCGCGGTCAGCTGCGAGCGCGCCCCGTGCGCGAGCGACCTCAACGCGTTGCTGTGCCGGGAGTTCACCGCGCTGGCCGCGGGCAGGCCGCTGCTGGTGGCCGTGGACGACCTGCACTGGGCGGACCGCTGGTCCCGGAACTGGTTCGCCGAGATGGCCGGCCGGGCGCCGGAGACGCCGAT
The DNA here is from genome assembly GCF_030064675.1 of Crossiella sp. CA-258035. Classification (GTDB taxonomy): domain Bacteria; phylum Actinomycetota; class Actinomycetes; order Mycobacteriales; family Pseudonocardiaceae; genus Crossiella. The sequence goes on along the minus strand of NZ_CP116413.1, from coordinate 5,879,029 downwards.
CCTGTTGCTGGGCTCGGCGCACGGCCCGCTGGAGCGGGTGGTGGACGCCGCCGCGCCGATCCAGCTGCGGCTGCCGCCGTTCTCCGTGCGGGACATCGCCGACCTGCTGACCAAGGCCACCGGCCACCCGGTGGAGGAGGCGGTGGCGCGGGCGACCGCGCGGGCGGCCATGGGCAGGCCCGCGGTGGCGGCCGCGGTGGCCGGGCACTTCGCCGCCACCGGCCAGCCGCTGACCCCGCCCCGGCTGACCGAGGTCTACGAGGTCGCGCGGCGGGACTGGTCGGAGCGGATCACCAGGGTGGTGCGCACGCTGCCGCTGGACGCGGTGGCCCTGCTGCGCGCGATGGCCGTCGGTGGCCGGGACTTCGGCTTCGAGATGACCGCCGCGCTGGCCCAGCCGCGTTCGGCCGGGGTGCTGGACGCGCTGGAGATCCTGGTCGACGCCGGACTGGTGGTCGGCGGCGGCACACCCCGGCTGGCCTGCCCCTCGGTGGCGGTGGACGCCTTCTCCGGACGGGACGCCGCGGAGCGTGCCGCCTTGGGCATGCGCGCGGCCGAACTGGGTCGCGCGGTCGAAATGGGAGCGCTCACAGTGGCCGAGCTGCTCGGTGGCGTGCCGGTGGCCGGGCAGCAGTGGGTGGGCGAGGTCTTCGCCGAGGCGTCGGAATGCCTGCTCAGGGAGGGCAAGCGGGCCGCGGCGGTAGCGGCCCTGCGGCGCGCCCTGCGCGAGCCGATGGCCGAGGCCGCCCGCGCCCGGCTGCTCATCCGGCTGGCCGGCCTTGAGGTGGTGGACCTGCCGGAGGCCAGCGACGGCAGGCTCCGGCAGGTGCTCATCCGGCACACCGGCCTGGACACCTGGAGCCCGGTGGTCGAGGCGGCCGACCTGCTGCTGAGCCGGGGCGACGCGGAGACCACCCGCAGGCTGGTCTCCGACGTGCACCGCGAGGCGGCCGCCACCCGGCCGCGCGCCCAGCTCACCCCGCTGGCCGCGCTGGGCTGGCTGGCCCAGGACGAGGCGGGCCCCGACCTGGAGACCCCGGCCGCGGTGCTGCCCGCGCCACCGCCGGTCCCGCGGGACGGGGCCGAGGCCGCGGTGCTGGCCTGGCAGCTGGCCAGCCGGGCCGAGGACCGGCCCAGGGTGCTGGAGCTGGCCAGGACCGCGCTGGCCGAGGACAGCGGCGCGCCGCTGATGTGCCGCTTCGCCGCGGCCCGCGCGCTGATGTGCGCCGATGAGTTCGGCGAGGCCTACGCCGGGTACGAGTCGGTGGTGCGGCTGGCCCGCAGGCGCGGGGCCAGGGCGGCCGCCGCGCAGGCGCTGCTGGCCCAGGCCGGGCTCATCCTGCGGCGCAGCGGCGAGGCCGAGCACGCGCTGGCCGGGGTCGAGGCGGCCAAGCTGGAGCTGCCGCCGGAGTCCTGGCACCCGGCGCTGGGCTCCCGGCTGACCGCGGCCGAGATCATGGCCAACATCCGCCTCGGCAGGCTGGACGCGGCCCGGCAGCTGGCTTATCGGCAGTCCGCGCAGCCGGCCGACCACGGGGTCGGCTGGAGCTTCCTGCTCTTCGCCCGCGCCGAGCTGCTGCTGGTCGGCGGCGAGCCGGACCGGGCGCTGGTGCTCTTCGAGGAGTGCGGCCGGGTGCTGCTCAGCCGGGGCTGGCGCAACCCGGTGCTGCTCCCGTGGCGCTTCGGCGCCTCGCTGGCGCACCAGCTGCTGGGCGCCACCGAGGAGGCGCTGGCGCTGCGCGCCGAGGAGGACGCGGTGCTGGAGCGGTGGGGCGTGGCCGACGCGCTGGCCCTGCCGGGGGAGGGGGCGCTGGCCGCCTTCCGCGCGATCGGGCTGGAGATCCCGGACCTGCCCGCGCAGCCGGACGATCGGGCGCCCGCCGCCGATCCGCTGGCCGCGCTGACCCCGGTGGAGCGCGAGGTGGTGCTGCTGGTGCTGGGCGGCAAGGCCAACGGCGAGGTCGCCGCCGAGCTGGGCGTCACCCGGCGCACGGTGGAGCTGCGGCTGACCAAGGTCTACCGGAAGCTGGCCGTGCGCGGGCGGGACGAGCTGCTCGCGCGCCTGGGCGCCGCCGTGAGCAGGTGCTGAGTGATGCTGCGGGAACGCGGGCCGGAGCTGCGGATGCTGCGCGCGGCGGTGCAGGAGGTCGAGTCCGGCCGCGGCGCCGTGCTGCACATCGGCGGACCGGCGGGCACCGGCCGCACCGCGCTGGCGCGGGCGCTGGCCGAGCTGGCCCAGGCCGAGGGCGCGATGGTGCTCAAGGCCAGCGCGGCGGAGTCGGAACGGGACCTGGCCGTCGGCGTGGTGCGGCAGCTGGTGAACCCGCTGGTGTCGCGGGGCGGTGAGCCGGGGGACACCTCGCACGGCATGCTCTCGGCCATCCTCAACGGCGGGCTGGACCAGGACAGCGAGCTCGGGCCGGGTTCGCTGAGCTGTTTTGTGCACGGGCTGCACGCCACGCTGAAACGGCTCAGCGGCGACCGGACCGTGGTCACGGTGGTGGACGACCTGCACTGGGTGGACGAGGCATCGCTGCGCGCGCTGGCCTTCCTGGCCACCCGGCTGCGCGGGGCCAGGCTGCTGCTGGCGGTGACCGCGCCGGACGCGGTGTGCGAGCGGGCCCCCCTGGTGCAGGAGATCCTGGACTCGGCGGAGTACCGGCTGGAGTCGCGGGCCTTCACCCCGGCCACCACCGCCACCCTGGCCGCGCAGCGCTTCGGCGCGGACTGCGACCCGGCCTTCGCCGCGGTCTGCCACGAGGTCACCGGCGGGGTGCCGAAGTCCTTGCTGGCCCTGCTCGATCGCGCTGCGGGACAACGGTTGTGGGGTCAGTCGCCGGATGTGCCGCGGATGCGCGAGCTGGCCGGGTCGCTGCGCCGGGAGCAGCTGCGCGGCCTGCTGCGCCGGGACCGGGTGGTCTCGGCCTTCGCCACCGCGATGGTGATCCTGGGCGAGCAGGCCACCGATGTGCTGCTGGCCAGGCTCAGCGAGCTGACCCCCGCCGAGTGCCGCACCGCGGAGAGCGTGCTGCGCCGGATGGGCGGCGCGGTGGAGGAGGTGGTGGGCAGGCTGGTGCCCACCCCCGCGCTGACCAAGGTGGTCTCGGAGGTCATCGGCTCCGCGGAGAGCTCCCGGCTGCACCGCGCGGCCGCCGACCACCTGGAGGAGTGCGGGGCCGGCCCGGAGGAGGTGGCCGGGCAGCTGGTCCAGGTGGACGGCATGCACGACCGCAGGGGGCTGGACCTGCTCAAGGCGGCCGCGGTCTCCGCGCGCAGGCGCGGCGCGCCGGAGACCGCGGTCCGCTACTTCCGGCGGGCGCTGCTGGACTCGCCGCCGGATGACGGCCGCCGCGCGGAACTGCTGCTGGAGCTGGCCGCCACCGAGCTGGACGCCTGGCCCGCGGCGGCCAAACAGCACCTGGTGCAGGCCGCCCGGCTGCTGCCGGATGACCGCAGCCGGGCCGAGGCACTGTCCTGGATGCCGTTGCGGGTCTCCGGCTACGACCCGCAGCTGGCCGAGCTGCTGCGCGAGGTGCGCGGCAGGCTCGGCCCGGAATGCGCGCTCAGCGGGCACGAGCGAAACGTGGCGTTGCGGCTGGAAGCGCGCTGGCGGCAGGCCGGGATGACCGACGGCAAACTGCTGGCCACGGCGGGAAACCGGTTGCGGGAGCTGGGTTTTGACGGCAGCCGGGCCTGTCCGGCCGAGCGCGAGCTGCGGGTGGTGCTGCTGGAGGCGGTGACGCTGACCGGGGAGGTGCACTGCGCCGAGGTGGCCAGGATGGCCCGCCAGATCGTCGCGCAGGTGCCCGCCAGCTCGGTGCAGATCAGCTCGTTCATGCAGATCCTGCCCGCGGTGCTGCTGGCCGCCGACCAGGGCGACGCGGCCTCCTCCTGGCTGGAGGCGGTGCTGGCGCACACCCGCAGGCCCGCGCCGCCGGCGTTCCAGTCCCTGGTGCAGGCGCAGCTCGCCTTCACCCTGCTGGGCCGGGGCGAGGTGGCCAGGGCCAAGGAGACCGCGATCAACGCGGTGGACCTGGTCGGCGGGGACACCCAGGAGATGATCGTGACCTCGGCGCTGGCGCTGGGCGCGGTCGCCATGGTCACCCGCGACGTGGAGCTGGCCAAGCGGGCGCTGGAGATCACCGGTTCGGAGACCGACCTGCGGATGTACACGTTGCGGCGCACCATGCGCGGCGCGCTGGCCGAGGGCGCCGGTGACCACGAGGGCGCGCTGGCCCAGGTGCTCGACGGCGGCAACCGGCTGGAGCGGGCGGGCTGGCGCAACCAGGCGGTGCTGCCCTGGCTGTGCCTGGCCGCCGGGCTGCACCACCGGCTCGGGCAGCGGAGCGAGGCGGTCGCGCTGGCCGAGGAGCACCTGCGCCGGGCGGTGGCCTGGGGCTCGCCCAACGGGATCGGCCGGGCCAGCCACGTGCTCGGCCTGCTCACCCCCGGCCCGCGCGGGATCGAGCACCTGCGCCAGGCCGCGGAGACCTTCCGGCAGACCGGCAACCGCACCGAGCTGTCCTGGACGCTGCGGCGGCTGGGCAAGCGGATGCGCACCACCTCACCGGCTGAGGGGGAGCGGGTGCTGGCGCACGGGATGCGGCTGGCCGAGCAGCTCCTGGAGTCCTCAGGGGCAGAAGAAAGCGTCCTGACGAGAACTCGCCAGCGTCCCGACCCGGTGCTCAGCCCGAGCACTCCGGCCTCGGTTTCGCGGCTGACCAGGACCGAGGCGACGGTGGCCGAGCTGGCCGTGCGCGGCCTGGGCAACCACGAGATCGCGACCCGGCTGGAGATCAGCCGCAGGGCCGTGGAGAAGCACCTGACCAGCTCTTATCGCAAGCTGGGCATCGAGCGGCGGGCACAGCTCGCGGACGCGCTCAGGGTGGCCGCGCGACCCTCCGGCGGACCGGTCGGCTGACTGCGAAGGAGACGCCGACGGGGGTGGCGGGACGGCCGGAACCGGCCGCTCGCGGCCCCGTCGGCGACTGGTGTATCCCGCAACACTGGGGAAGTCACTAGACCTGCGCCGGTACCACTGCATCGATGCGGCCGCCGGCATCCGGCGAGCGCTGGATGTCGTCTTTCCTGTTCCCGAGCGTGGTGGAGGCTTTCGCATGTGCGGAATCACCGGCTGGATCGCATTCGACCGTGACCTGACCCAGGAGCGGCAGGCCCTGGAGGCGATGACGGACACGATGTGCTGTCGTGGCCCCGACGACGGCGGCGCGTGGGTCCGCAGGCACGTCGCCTTCGGCCACCGCCGCCTGGCGATCATCGACCTGGCCGGTGGCAAGCAGCCGATGACCGTGGACACCCCCGACGGCGAGGTGGCGCTGACCTACAGCGGCGAGGTCTACAACTACGTCGAGCTGCGCGACGAACTGCGCGCCCGCGGCCACCGGTTCACCACCGCCAGCGACACCGAGGTGGTGCTGCGCGCCTACCTGGAGTGGGGCCCGGAGTTCGCCGAGAAGCTCAACGGCATGTACGCCTTCGGCATCTGGGACGCCCGGTCGGACCGGCTGGTGCTGGTGCGCGACCGGCTCGGCATCAAGCCGCTGTACTACTACCCGACCGGCGGCGGGCTGCTCTTCGGCTCGGAGTCCAGGGCCATCCTGGCGCACCCCGAGGCCGAGACGGTGATCAACCTCGAAGGCATGCGCGAGATGTTCGGCGCCTGCAAGACCCCCGGGCACGGCGTGTGGGCCGGGATGCGTGAGGTGCGACCCGGCGGACTGGTGCTGCTGGACCGCGGCGGGCTGCGCGAGCGGGTCTACTGGAAGCTGACCCCGCGCGAGCACACCGCCGACCTGGACACCACCATCAGCGAGGTGCGGGACCTGCTCGGCGACATCGTGCGCCGCCAGCTGGTCTCCGACGTGCCGCGCTGCGTGCTGCTCTCCGGCGGCCTGGACTCCAGCTCGCTGACCGCGGTGGCCGCGCGGGAACTGGCGGAGCAGGGCGAGCGGGCGCGCAGCTTCACCGTGGACTTCACCGGCCTGACCGACAACTTCCAGCCCGACTCCATGCGCGGCACCCCGGACTCGCCGTACGCCAGGGAGGTGGCCGCGCACGTCGGCGCCGAGCACCGGGACATCGTGCTGTCCCCGGATGCCATGCTGGACCCGGAAACCAGGGCCGCGGTGGTGCAGGCGCGCGGGTTCCCGATCGGCATCGCGGACGTGGACGTCTCGCTGTACCAACTGTTCAAGGCGATCCGGGAGCACTCCACGGTGGCGCTCTCCGGCGAGGGCGCGGACGAGGTGTTCGCCGGGTACCCGTGGTTCCACATCCCGGCCATCCGCGAGTCCGGCATCTTCCCGTGGATGATGCCGCTGGTGGAGATGCTGGCCGAGGCCGAGGTCGACGAGATCTTCAACGACCGGCTCTCCGCGAACCTGGACCTGGAGACCTACATCCAGGACCAGTACCGCACCGCGGTCGCCGAGATCGACCGCTTCGACGGCGACGACGATGACGAGCACGCCACCAAGGTGCTGAAGTACCTGCACATCACCCGGTTCCTGCCGCTGCTGCTGGACCGCAAGGACCGGATCAGCATGGCGGTCGGGCTGGAGGTGCGGGTGCCCTTCTGCGACCACCGCCTGGTGGAACAGGTCTACAGCGTGCCGTGGGACATGATGACCTTTGACCGCAGGGAGAAGAGCCTGCTGCGCGCGGCCACCGGGCCGCTGCTGCCGGAGAGCGTCGCGCAGCGGGTGAAGAGCCCGTACCCGGCCACCCAGGACCCGCGTTACGCCGCCGAGCTCCAGCGGATGGCCAAGGAACTGTTGGCGGGCAAGGACCACCCGGTCTTCGAGATCATGAACCGCAAGTGGGTCGAGGAGACGATGAGCGTGGATCCGGCCGCCATGCCCGAGGTGGTGCGGGAGAGCCTGGACCGGGTGCTGGACGCGGCCTCCTGGATCGAGGTGTACCGGCCGCGGCTGGAGCTGGGCTGAACTCTGGGGAAGTCCCTACCCCAGCGCGTGTACCAACGGCAGTGAGCATGCAGCCGATGGCGCGAGGAGCCGTTATGAGCAGTCGGACCGGAACCCCGCCCCTGCGCAAGCCGGACCAGGTCCTGCGCCATCGGCTGGCCCGCTCGGCCTGTGAGGTCGCGGGCACCCGGCACACGCCGGGCGATGTGCTGGCCTGGATGGACGAGCGCGCCCAGGTGCAGACGCACGAGGTCGAGGTGATCGCGTTCGACGAGCTGGACCGGTGGGGCTTCGACCGGCTCACCGGCAACATCCAGCACGACACCGGCCGGTTCTTCAGCGTGCAGGGCCTGAGCGTGGAGACCAGCTCGGGGTCGGTCGGCAGCTGGACCCAGCCGATCATCAACCAGCCGGAGATCGGCATCCTGGGCATCCTGGTCAAGGAGTTCGACGGGGTGCTGCACTGCCTGATGCAGGCCAAGCAGGAACCGGGCAACGTCAACGGCGTGCAGCTGTCCCCGACCGTGCAGGCCACCCGCAGCAACTACACCCAGGCGCACGGCGGGGCCGCGGTGCCGTACCTGGACTACTTCCGCGACTTCGCCCAGCACCGGGTGCTGGCCGATGTGCTCCAGTCCGAGCAGGGCACCTGGTTCTACCGCAAGCGCAACCGCAACATGATCGTCGAGGTGGACACCGAGGTCGAGCTGTTGGACGACTTCCAGTGGGTCACCCTTGGGCAGCTCAACGCGTTGCTGGCGCACGACGACGCGGTGAACATGGACGCCCGGACCGTGCTGTCCTGCATGCCCGCGGGCTTCGAGGGCGCGCACGACACCGTCGGCGACGGGCTGGCCGAGGCGATCGCGCGCTCCTGCGACGCCTACGCCGGCAGCATCTCCTCCAGTGCGGAGGTGCTGAGCTGGATCACCTCCCGGCAGTCCGAGCACCAGATCAGCACCGAGCTGATCCCGCTGCGCTCGGTGCGGAACTGGCGGCACACCGAGCGGGAGATCCACCACGAGAGCGGTGGCTTCTTCAGCGTGATGGCGGTGCGGGTCAAGACGAACAGCCGCGAGGTCTCCGGCTGGACCCAGCCGCTGATCCAGCCGCACGGCCTGGGCGTGGTGGCCATGCTGGTGAAGAACGTCGACGGGGTGCTGCACGCGCTGGTCAACGCCAGGGTCGAACCGGGCTACCTGGACGTGGTCGAGCTGGCCTCCACCGTGCAGTGCAGCCCGGAGACCTACACCAAGCTGGGCATGGAGCAGCACCGACCGCCGTTCCTGGACCACGTGCTCAGCGCCGAACCCGGCCGGATCCTGTTCGACACCGTGCTCTCGGAGGAGGGCGGCCGGTTCTACCACGCGCGCAACCGGTACATGGTCATCGAGGTGGCCCCCGACTTCGGCGGCGACGAACTGCCCGACTACCGCTGGCTCACCCTGCACCAGCTCAACGGCCTGCTCCAGCACAGCCGCTACGTCAACGTCGAAGCGCGCAGCCTCATCGCCTGCCTCCGCGGCCTCCGCTAACCCCCACCCCACCGTGTTGGCCGAACTGGTACGGCGTGTTGGCCGTTTTCGTACCGAGTGTTGGCCGTTGTCGTACGTGGTGTTGGCCGAACCGGTAGGGCAGCGGACGACGGCGTCGCAGCCCGGCCATCCTGGGGTCCCAGTGTGGCCAACACACGGTCGTACTTCGGCCAACACACCGTGCGAGATCGGCCAACACACCGTGCGAGATCGGCCAACACTGCGTGCGAGATCGGCCAACACGGGTGGGGACTGGGGGTTTTCCGGGTTGGGGTGTGGGAGAACGTACTGGTGTCGTCTCTGGGAAGGTGCTGCGGATGAGTGCGGATGACCGGCGGCCCGTGTTGTTCGTCAGCAGGCCGGAGAGCGGGTTGCTGAACCCGATGCTGGTGCTGGCCGGTGAACTGGCCGATCGGGGGGTGCCCGATGTCTGGTACGCCACCGACGAGTCGCGGCGCGGCCAGATCGAGGAGCGCGGGTTGTCCTTCGCCTCGCTCGGCAGGGGCGCGCCGGAACTGTCACTGTCCACAATGGACGATGGGGCATATTCCCGGTTCTCCAGCCGGAAGCGGTTCGTCTCGCACCGGGAGTCGCTGCGGATGGTCATGCAGCCCAAGCTGATGGCCGAGGAGTACCGCAAGCTGACCGCGGCGGTGGACGAGCTCAAGCCCGCGCTGATGGTGATCGAGAGCGCCAGCAGCTTCGCCACCTCGCTGGCCATCGCGCGCGGCATCCCGTTCGTGGCCACCCTGCCCTTCCTGCCCAGCCACTCCTACGCCTCCTGGGTGCCGCTGCTGGCGAAGTCGCACCTGCCCAAGGGTTTTCCGCGCCCGAACACCGGGCTGCCCTACCCGATGAACCCGCTCCAGAAGCTGCGCAACATGGTTTTTGGCCTGCGCACCTTGGCCATGTACATGGGGCCGAAGATGCGGCCGCACCTCCAGGAATATGTCAAGCTGCAGATCGAGTGCGGTATCACCCGCGAGGCGATGCGCACCGACGGACAGGTCACCGACTCCAAGATGGTCATGGCGTTCTCGGTGGCGGAGGTGGACTTCCCGTTCCCGAAGCCGGAACGGCTGGAGCTCACCGGCGCGATGCTGCCGCCGCTGCCGGAGGTGCCCGGCCGCACCGAGGTGGGGGAATGGCTGGACCAGCACGACTCCGTTGTCTACATCGGACTCGGCACGCTGGCCAGGCTCAGCCGCGCCGACGTGGCCGGGATCGTGCAGGTGGCCAGGAACCTGGAGGGCCGCCACCACGTGCTGTGGAACCTGCCCAAGGAGCGGCACCAGCTGCTGCCCGCGGACCTGCCGTCGAACCTGCGCATCGAGTCCTGGCTGCCCTCCCAGTACGACGTGCTGGCCCACCCCAGCGTCAAGGTCTTCTTCACCCACGCCGGCAGCAACGGCTTCCACGAGAGCCTGTACTTCGGCAAGCCGATGGTGACCCGGCCGATGTTCGCCGACTGCCACGACATCGCCACCCGCGGCGAGCACTTCGGCGTCAGCCTGACCGTGCGCCGCCCGCACCTGATCGAGCCCGCGGACATCACCGCCAAACTGACCAGGGTGCTGATCGAGCCCTCGTTCCGGGCCAACGCCGAGCGGATCGCCAAGGTGCAGCAGGCCGCCGGTGGCCGGGAGCGGGCCGCGGAGCTGCTGCTCCAGCTGCTCAAGGGCGAGCTCGCCGAGCAGCCGACCCGGTCCACCACCTGAGCGCGGGCCGGAGGAGGAGCCATGGAGTACACCACGTTGGGCCGCACCGCGTTGCGGATCAGTCCGCTCTGCTTCGGCACGCTGAACCTGGGGGTGCGCACCACCACCGAGGAGGCCTTCGCGCTGCTGGACCTGGCGCTGGAGCGCGGGATCAACTTCCTGGACACCGCCAACCAGTACGGCTGGCAGAAGCACAAGGGCTACACCGAGGAACTGCTCGGCGAGTGGTTCGCCCTCGGTGGCAACCGCCGGGAAAAAGTGGTGCTGGGCACCAAGGTCGGCAACCCGATGACCGACCTGCCGAATGACTCCGGCCTGTCCGCGCGCAACATCATCGCCTCCTGCGAGCAGTCGCTGCGGCGGCTGGGCACGGACTGGATCGACGTGTACTACATGCACCACATCGACCGGTCCGCGCCCTGGGAGGAGGTGTGGCAGGCGATGGAAACCCTGGTGTGGCAGGGCAAGGTCCGCTACGTCGGGTCCTCCAACTTCGCCGGCTGGCACCTGGTGGAGGCCCAGGCCAGCGCCAGGGAACGCAACTTCCTCGGCCTGGTCGCGGAGAGCTGCGTCTACAACCTGGTCACCAGGACGGTGGAGCTGGAGCTGATCCCGGCCGCGCAGAAGTACGGCCTGGCCGTGCTGCCCTGGTCGCCGCTGCACGGCGGACTGCTCTCCGGCGCGACGCGGAAACTGGCCGAGGGCACCGCGGTGAAGACCGCGCAGGGCCGGGCCCAGGTGGCCATGGCCAAGCACGCCGACGTGGTGGCCGCCTACGAGAAGCTGTGCGAGAGCCACGACCTGGACCCGGCCGAGGTGGGCCTGGCCTGGGTGCTGAACCGGCCCGGGGTGACCGCGCCGGTGATCGGGCCGCGCACACAAGCCCAGCTGACCGGCGCGCTCAACGCGCTGGAGCTGACGCTGCCCCAGGCGCTGCTGGACGAACTGGACCTGATCTTCCCACCCGTCGGCAACGGCGGCCCCGGCCCCGAAGCGTGGGCCTGGTAAGTCTACTGAGGACGGAGTTCGGCTGTGCGGGTTCTCTTCGTCAGCTTCCCGGCTGCGGCCCATGTCTACCCGATGGTGCCGCTGGCCTGGTCGCTGCAGGCGCAGTGCCACCAGGTGCGGGTCGCGGTGCACCCGTCGATGGCGCACGAGGTCGGGCAGAGCGGCCTGAACGCGGTCGCCTTCGGTTCCTGCGAGAACGAGCGCATGCAGGCCATGCTGGAGTTCAACGCGAACCTGCACGACCTGGAGGAGCTGGACAACGACCTGGCCATCCGCGGCTTCGAGCCGGATGAGCCCTGGCACCAGGCCTGGCTGACCCTGGTCGGCGCGCTTTCCTTGCACACGCCCGATCTGGACGAGCTGGTGCAGCTGTGCCGGGACTGGAAACCGGACCTGGTGCTGTGGGACCCGCTGTGCATCCAGGCCGCGGTGGCCGCCGAGGCGACCGGCACCCCGCACGGCAGGTTGTTGTGGGGCCAGGACAACGTGGGCTGGATCTGGGAGCGGTTCTCCCGCCGCGAGAACACCGGCGACATGATCATCGAGGGCTCGCTGGACTGGATGATGGCGCCCATGCTGGAGCCGTACGGGCTGGAGTTCAGCGAGACCCAGATCCTCGGTGAGTTCAGCATCGACCAGCGGCCCGCGGACTGGCGCATCCCCACCGACATCGACTACCTGCCGATGCGTTGGGCCCCCTACAACGGCGGCGCGGTCACCCAGGACTGGGCCACCACCGCGCCCGAGCGGCCGCGGGTGGTGATGACCTTCGGCACCTCCGGCCGCGGCCGGATGCTGTTCCAGGTCAGCGGTTCCAGCTTCGAGGACACCGTGCGCGCGCTGTGTGAGCTGGACATCGAGCTGGTGGTCACCCTGGACAAGACCAAGCCGATCGAGAACCCGCCGGAGAACCTGCGGATCGTGGACTACGTGCCACTGAGCCAGATCCTGCCGACCTGCTCGGTGATCATCAACCACGCGGGTGAGGGCTCGGTGATGACCGCGGGCGTGCACGAGGTCCCGCAGCTGCTCTGCCCGGTGCCCAACTGGGGCGAGCACAACGTGGCGCGCGGGGTGGCCGCCACCGGCAACGGGCTGGTGCTCGGCGCCGAGGAGTTCACCCCGGAGAAGGCCAAGCAGGCGGTGACCCGGCTGCTGACCGAACCCGGGTTCCGCGCGGGCGCGGCCCGTTTCCAGCAGGAGCTGCGAAGCCTGCCGTACCCGGTGGAACTGGTGCCACTGCTGGAAGAGCGGGTCCGGCAGCACCAGCGGCGCACCGGCTGACCCCGGACCACCCGAGACGAAAGAGACGACCCATGGGCACCGAGTACGGCCGCCGCCAAGCGGCGATCTACGACGCGATCTACGGCAACCGCAACGGCAAGGACTGGCACGCCGAGGCCGAGCTGCTGGCCGGTCAGATCCGCGAGCTGAAGCCGGATGCCACCAGCCTGCTGGACGTGGCCTGCGGCACCGGCAACCACCTGGCCACCCTGGCCAAGCACTTCGACACCGCTGACGGCGTCGAGCTCTCCGCCGGGATGGCCGAGGTGGCCGAGGCCAAGGTGCCCAGCGCGACCATCCACGTGGCCGACATGCGCGAGTTCGACCTCGGCCGCCGCTACGACGCGATCGTCTGCATGTGTTACAGCATCGCCTATCCGACCTCGGTGGACGAGCTGAAGAAGGTGCTCAGCCGGATGGCCGCGCACCTGGAGCCGGGCGGCGTGGTGATCGTGGAACCGTGGTGGACGCCGGAGACCTTCCTGCCCGGCTACTTCACCGCCTCGGCCTACCAGACCGAGGAGCAGGCCATCACCCGCGTCTCGCACACCGTCCGGGACGGCAAGACCAGCCGGATGACCATCCACTACACGGTCGCCGACGCCGACGGGGTGGAGAGCTTCACCGAGCTGGACGTGCTGTCGCTGTTCCACATCAGCGAGTACACCGAGGCGTTCGAGTCCGCGGGCCTCACGGTGCAGTACCACCCCGGTCCGCCCACCGGTCGGGGCCTTTTCATCGCCACCGCGCCGCGCTGACCCCACCCCCACGCCGTGTTGGCCGTTGTCGTACACAGTGTTGGCCGAACTGGTACGCCACTTCGGCCAACACACCGTCCAAGAACGGCCAACACACCGTACGACAACGGCCAACACGCCGGGTGGGGTTGGGTTGCTCAGGTAGGAGGAGCTGATGGCCAAGATCAACGTGTTCCAGCCGACGCTGGGGGCGGACGAGGCGGCGGTGGTCGCCGAGGTGTTCGAGAGCAACTGGCTGGGGTACGGGCAGCGCGCGCAGGCGTTCGAGGCCGAGTTCGCCGCCCACCTGGACGTGCCTGCCGAGCAGGTGTTCTTCATCAACTGCGCCACGGCCGGCCTGTTCCTGGCCATCGAACTGCTCGGGCTGGGCCCCGGTGACGACGTGGTGCTGCCCTCGGCCCACTTCGTCGCCGCGGGCAACGCGGTGGCCGCCTCCGGTGCGCGGCCGGTGTTCTGCGATGTGGACCCGCACACCATGAACCCCACCGCCGAGCACATCGCGGCGGCGCTCACCCCGGACACCAAGGCCGTGCTGACCCTGCACTTCGGCGGCTACCCCGGCGACATCGAAGCCGTGGCCACGCTGTGCCGGGACCGGGGGATCGTGCTGATCGAGGACGCTGCCTGCGCGGTGTCGTCCACTGTGGACGGTCAGGCGTGCGGGACCTTCGGCGACATCGCGGTGTGGAGCTTCGACGCGATGAAGATCCTGGTCACCGGGGACGGCGGCATGTTCTACGCCAAGGACCCCGAGCTGGCGGCCAGGGCCCGGCGGCTGGCCTACTTCGGGCTGGGCAAGTCGGCCAGCGGGTTCGTCAAGTCCAAGGCGCGGGCGCAGCGCTGGTGGGACCTGGAGGTCGAGGAGTTCGGCCGCCGGATCATCGGCAACGACATCACCGGCGCGATCGGCAGCGTGCAGCTGCGCAAGCTGCCCGGCTTCGTCGCGCGGCGGGTGGAGATCGCCGCCGCCTACGACCGGCTGCTGGCCGAGGTGCCCGGCGTGCGCACCCCGCCACCGCTGCCCGCCGGGCACACCACCTCCGGTTACTTCTACTGGATCCAGTGCGACTCCGCGCTGCGCGACAAGATCGCGGCCGACCTGCTGGCGGCCGGGGTCTACACCACCTTCCGCTACCCGCCGCTGCACCGGGTGCCGATCTACGGGGCCGTCGACCTGGTCCTGCCCGGCACCGAGGAAGCGGCCGAGACCTCGATCCTGTTGCCGCTGCACCAGGGCATGAGCGAGGCGGATGTCCAGGTGGTGGTCGACTCGGTGACCCGCTCGGCCGCTGAGTACGCGGCTGTTCCGGTGGCCGCCGAGGCCTGACCCGATCCCTCCGGCACACCGCCGCGGTCCTGATCCAGGGCCGCGGCGGTGTGCCGTTGTCTGCGCACCAGGACTTCCCGGCTGCGGAGACTAGGGATTTCCGCTCAGTCACTGCGTGAGACTCCAGGCACCGGATTCCACCCTTGTGACTCGACGCGGAGTGGTAACTCACCGAGTCCCCGACTGATCCAGGTGCCGATGGACAACGAACAGAAACTCCGCGACTACCTCAAGCGCGCCAGCGCGGATCTGCAACGGACCCGGCGCAGGGTGCACGAGCTGGAGGCGGCCTCGCACGAGCCGATCGCCATCATCGGGATGGCCTGCCGCTATCCCGGCGGCATCGCCTCACCCGAAGACCTGTGGCGGCTGGTGGAGTCCTCCGCCGACGGCGTCGGTGGGCTGCCGACCGACCGTGGCTGGTACCTGGACGAGGGCGCCTCCGCCTCGCCGATCAGCGGCGGTTTCCTCTACGACGCGCCGATGTTCGACCCGGAGTTCTTCGGCATCTCCCCGCGCGAGGCGCTGGCCATGGACCCGCAGCAGCGGCTGCTGCTGGAGGTCTCCTGGGAGGCGATGGAGCGGGCCCGGCTGGACCCGTTGTCGCTCAAGGGCTCCCGCACCGGCGTGTTCGTCGGCGCGATCCCGCAGGACTACCGGCTCGGCCCGCGGGACAACGTCGGCGGCTACGCGCTGACCGGCACCACCTCCAGCGTGCTGTCCGGGCGGCTGGCCTACGTCTTCGGCCTGGTCGGGCCGACGCTGACGGTGGACACCGCCTGCTCGACCTCGCTGGTGACGCTGCACCTGGCGGCCAGGGCGCTGCGCGCGGGGGAGTGCTCGCTGGCGCTGGCCGGTGGCGTGACGGTGATGTCCAGTCCTGGCACCATCACCGAGTTCAACAAGCAGGGCGGCCTGGCCGCTGACGGCTACTGCCGCTCCTTCTCCGACGACGCCGACGGCACCGGCTGGTCCGAGGGCGTCGGCGTGCTGATGCTGGAACGCCTCTCCGACGCGCGCCGCAACGGGCACCGGGTGCTCGCCGTGGTCAGCGGGTCCGCGGTCAACTCCGACGGCGCGTCCAACGGGCTGACCGCCCCGAACGGCCCGTCCCAGCAGCGGGTCATCGAGCAGGCCCTGCTGGACGCGCGGCTGTCCGCCCGGCAGGTGGACGTGGTGGAGGCGCACGGCACCGGCACCCCGCTGGGCGACCCGGTGGAGGCCGAGGCGCTGCTGGCGGTCTACGGGCAGGACCGGGAGCGGCCGCTGCTGCTCGGCTCGATCAAGTCCAACCTCGGGCACACCCAGTCCGCGGCCGGTGTCGCCGGTGTGATCAAGATGGTGCAGGCCATCCGGCACGGCGTTGCCCCGCAGACCTTGCACGTGGCCACACCGACCACCCAGGTCGACTGGTCGGCAGGTGACATCCGGCTGCTGACCGAGGCCCAGCCCTGGCCGGAGACCGGTGAACCGCGCCGGGCCGGCGTGTCCTCCTTCGGGCTCAGCGGCACCAACGCGCACGTGATCGTCGAGCAGCCCCCGGCCGAGGAGGAGGCTCCCGCCGCCGAGCCAGTGGCGGGACCGCTGCCGCTGCTGGTCTCCGGCCGCACCGCCGAGGCGCTGCGCGAGCAGGCCGCGAACCTGTTGTCCCTGCTGGCATCCGGCCAACCGCCGCAGGCCGCGGACCTGGCCTACTCGCTCGCGGTCGCCCGGTCCTCGTTCGAGCACCGGGCCGCCCTGGTGGTGGCTGACCTGGAAGCCGCTCGCGCTGGTCTGACCGCGCTGGCCGAGGGCGAGACCGCCGGGAACGTTGTGCACGAGCGGCCGAAGCTGGCCGTGCTCTTCGCCGGACAGGGCTCGCAGCGGCTGGCCATGGGCCGCGAGCTGCACGCCCGCTTCCCGGTCTTCGCCGAGGCTTTTGACGCGGTGCTCGCCGAGTTCGGCGACGACCTGCGTGAGATCATCTGGGGCGAGGACGCGGAGCTGTTGGCGCGCACCGGGAACGCCCAGCGGGCGATCTTCGCGGTCGAGGTGGCGCTGTACCGGCTGCTGGAGTTTTGGGGCGTGAGCGCGGACTTCCTGGCCGGACACTCCGTCGGTGAGATCGCCGCCGCGCACGTGGCCGGGGTGTTCTCCCTGCCTGACGCGGCAACGCTGGTGGCCGCGCGGGCCCGGCTGATGCAGGAGCTGCCCAGCCGGGGCGCGATGATCGCGGTGGACGCCACCGAGGCCGAAGTCCGTCCCCTGCTTGAAGGTCGCGAGCACGAGGCCAGCCTGGCCGCGGTGAACGGGCCCCGGCACGTGGTGCTCTCCGGGGACGAGGACGCGGTGGCCGAGATCGCCGCGGTGTTCGCCGAGCAGGGCAGGCGGACCCGCAAGCTGCACGTCTCGCACGCCTTCCACTCCGCGCACATGGACCCGGTGCTGGCCGAGTTCCAGCGCGTGGTCGAGGGCCTGTCCCCGCAGCCGCCGCGCATCCCGGTGATCTCCACGGTGACCGGCGCGCAGGCCAGCGTCGCCGAGCTGAGCAGCGCCGGGTACTGGGCGGGGCAGGTCCGCGCCACCGTGCGGTTCGCCGACGCGGTGTCCTGGCTGCACAACCACGGTGCCGGCGCGTTCCTGGACGTCGGCCCGGACACCACCATCGGCACCCTGACCGAGAGCTGCCTGGCCACCGCCGAGCCCGCGCCCGCGATCACCTCGGTGCTGCGGCCGGACCGCGGCGAGACCGAGGCGGTCACCACCGCGCTGACCGTGCTGCACACGCACGGGATCGCCGTGCGCTGGCCGGAGTTCTTCACCGGCAGCGGCGCCACGCTGATCGACCTGCCCACGTATCCGTTCCAGCGCAGGCGGTTCTGGCCCAGGGACGGCTACAAGGCGGACAGTGGCAACGTGCGCTCCGCCGGTCTGGGCGCGGCCCGGCACCCGCTGCTGGCGGCCACCGTGTCGCTGGCCGGGGCCGAGGGCACGCTGCTCACCGGACGGCTGTCCGTGCGCGACCAGCCCTGGCTGGCCGGGCACCGGGTCGGCACCGCGGTGGTGTTGCCCGGCGCGGCCCTGATCGAGCTGGTCACCCGGGCCGGGGACGAGGTCGGCTGCGACCACGTCCGCGAGCTGACCACGATGACCGCCCTGCGCCTGCCCGCCGACGGCGGCGTGCAGCTCCAGTTGCACATCGGCCCCGACCTGGACGGGCTGCGCGAGGTCGCGGTCTACTCCCGGCCGGACGGCGACGACGAAGGCCCGTGGACCAAGCACGCCAACGCGATCCTGGAACGCGGTCAGACCCAGGCGACCACCTGGGAATGGCTGCCCGCCGGGGCCGAGCCGATCGACGTGTCCGCGCTGTACACCGTCGAAGGCGAGGGCGTGAACTACGGCCCGTCCTTCCAGGGCCTGCGGGCCGCCTGGCGGTCCGGGACCGAGGTCTACGCCGAGATCGAGCTGCCCGCCGAGGTCGCCGGTGACGCCGGTGAGTTCGGCCTGCACCCGGTGCTGCTGGACGCGGCCCTGCACGCGGCCAACTTCGCCGAGCTGGGCGACAGTGTGCGCGGCGGCCTGCCCTTCCACTGGTCCGATGTCCACCTGCACGCGGCGGGCGCGAGAGCCGCGCGGGTGCGGCTGACCCCGGCGGGAGACCGGATCTCGCTGGAGATCGCCGACCAGGACGGCGCGCCGGTCGCCTCGGTGGGCGAGCTGCTGCTGCGTGCGCCCAGTGGCGCCGCGCCGGTGGCCACCGGCAACCTCTACCGTCTGGAGTGGACGGAGACCGAGCAGCGGCAAGGCACGGACGCCCGTCTCGCCCTGCTCACGCCCGATTCACTTGGCCTGTCTGGCATTCTGGGCGTCGAGCCCGCCGCCGATCTTTATGCACTCGCCGAGGGCGACCTGCCCACCGCCGTGCTGCACCCGGTGTTCTCCTCCGCCGACCCGCGCACCGCCGCGCACGAGCTGACCTCGGCCGCACTCGCGCGGCTGAAGGAATGGCTTGCCGACGAACGGTTCCCGGGCGTCGAACTGGTCTTCGTCACCCGAGGTGCCACCGGCGAGGTGGCCGACCCGGCCGCCGCCGCGGTCTGGGGCCTGGTGCGCACCGCGCAGTCCGAGCACCCCGGCCGCTTCCGGCTGCTCGACCTCGACCCGGCCGCGACAGCCGACGCGATCCAGGCCGGACTGGCCGGGGACGAGCCGCAGCTGGCGATCCGCGGCGGCAAGGTGCTGGCCGCCAGACTGGCCAGGGTCGCGGCCACCGAGACCGCCGCGGAACTCTGGGACGACAACGGCACCGTGGTGATCACCGGTGGCGTCAGCGGCCTGGGCGCGGTGCTGGCCAAGCACCTGGTGGCCGAGCGCGGGGTGCGCAACCTGTTGCTGCTCAGCCGTCGTGGCCCAGCGGGGGCCGAGGACCTGGTGGCCGAGCTGACCGGACTCGGCGCCTCGGTCGCCGTGGCCGCCTGCGATGTGGCCGACCGGGACGCGCTGGCCCAGGCGCTGCAAGGGGTTCGGGTGGCCGCGGTCTGCCACTCGGCCGGACTGCTCGCCGACGGCGTGATCTCCACCCTCACCACCGAGGCGCTGACCGCCGCGCTGCGCCCCAAGGTGGACGGGGCCTGGCACCTGCACGAGCTGATCGGCGACACCGCGCCGCTGATCGTGTTCTCCTCGCTGGCTGGACTGCTCGGCGCGCCCGGACAGGGCAACTACGCCGCGGGCAACGCCTTCCTGGACGCGCTGGTCGCGCACCGCCGCGCCACCGGTGCCCCCGGCCTGTCGCTGGCCTGGGGACCGTGGGCGGACACCGCGGGCATGACCGCCGAGCTGGGTGGCGCCCAGGTGCAGCGGCTGCGCAGGCTCGGCACCCCGCCACTGTCCACTGAGGATGGTCTGGCGCTGTTCGACCTCGCGGTGCGCACCGGCGAACCGGTGGTCGCGCCGGTACGGCTGGACTTCGGCGTGCTGCGCGAGGCCCCCGAGGTGCCCTCGGTGCTGCGCGGCCTGCTCGGCCAGAACCGCCGCCGGGTGGCCAGGAATGGCCCGGTCCGGGCCCGGCAGCGGGCCGTGCTCGGCCGCCGCGAGGCCATCGACCTGGTCACCCAGCAGATCGGCGCGGTGCTCGGCCACACCGACGGCGGCGCCATCGACCCCGGCCGCCCGCTGGCCGAGCTGGGCTTCGACTCGCTGACCGCGGTGGAGCTGCGCAACCGGCTCAGCGCGGCCACCGGCCTGCGGCTGTCCCCGACCCTGATCTTCGACCACCCCAACCTGGGCGAGCTGGTCGAGCACATCCTGCGCGAGAGCGGCGATGTCGCGGGCGCGGAACCGGTCACCGCCGTGCCCGTCAACGGCTCGGTCGCCGACGACCCGATCGTCATCGTCGGCATGGGCTGCCGCTACCCCGGCGACGTCAACTCGCCGGAAGAGCTGTGGCAGCTGCTGGCCGAGGGCCGGGACGCCATCACCGGCTTCCCGGACAACCGCGGCTGGGACCTGGCCACGCTCTACCACCCGGACCCCGACCACCCCGGCACCGCCTACACCCGCTCCGGCGGATTCCTGCGGGACGCCGGGCAGTTCGACCCCGCCTTCTTCGGCATGGGGCCGCGCGAGGCACTGGCCACCGACGCCCAGCAGCGCCTGCTGCTGGAGGTCTCCTGGGAGGCGGTGGAACGCGCGGGCATCGACCCGAAGCAGTTGCGCGGCAGCCGGACCGGGGTGTTCGCCGGGGTCATGTACGGCGACTACGGCGCGCTGCTGGCCGGTTCGGACTTCGAGGGCCACGCGGGCACCGGCACCTCCGGCAGCATCGTCTCCGGCCGGGTCGCCTACGCCATGGGCTTGGAAGGCCCCGCGGTCACCGTGGACACCGCCTGCTCCTCCTCGCTGGTGGCCATGCACTGGGCCATGCAGGCGCTGCGCTCCGGTGAGTGCACGCTCGCGCTGGCCGGTGGCGTCACCGTGATGGCCACGCCGGGCGCGTTCATCGAGTTCTCCCGCCAGCGCGGACTGGCCAAGGACGGTCGCTGCAAGGCATATTCCGACCAGGCCGACGGCGTCAGCTGGGCCGAGGGCGTCGGCGTGCTGGTGCTGGAACGCCAGTCCGACGCGATCCGCAACGGCCACCGCATCCTGGCCGTGGTGCGCGGCAGCGCGGTCAACTCCGACGGCACCTCCAACGGCCTGACCGCGCCCAACGGCAGCGCGCAGCAGCGGGTCATCCGCGCCGCGCTGGCCGGGGCCGGACTCGCCACCGCCGACGTGGACGTGGTCGAGGGCCACGGCACCGGCACCGCGCTGGGCGACCCGGTGGAGGCCCGCGCCCTGCTGGCCACCTACGGCCAGGACCGGGCCGAACCGGTGCTGCTGGGCTCGGTGAAGTCCAACCTCGGCCACACCCAGGCCGCGGCCGGGGTGGCGGGCGTGATGAAGATGGTGCTGGCCATGCGGCACGGCCAGGTGCCGCGCACGCTGCACGTGGCCGAGCCATCGTCCCATGTGGACTGGACCGAGGGCGCGCTGTCCCTGCTGGCCGATCCGGTCGACTGGCCGGAGACCGACCGACCGCGTCGCGCGGCGGTGTCCTCCTTCGGCTTCAGCGGCACCAACGCGCACGTCATCCTGGAAGCCCCCACCGTCCAGCCGGTCACGGAAACCGTTGCCGCGCCTGACTTCGTGGCTCCGGTGCTGCTGGCCGCGCGCAGTGCCACCGCGCTGCGCCGCCAGGCCGCCCGGCTGCTGCCGCTGGCCGACGCGCCGCTGGCCGACCTCGCCTACTCGCTGGCCACCACCCGGTCCCGGTTCGAGCACCGCGCGGTGCTCACCGCCACTGACGCCGGCTCGCTGCGCAGCGCGCTGACCGCACTGGCCGAGGGCAGCCCGAGTCCGGCCGTGGCCACCGGGGAGGCCACCCCGAACCTGCGATTGACTACCCTGTTCACCGGCCAGGGCAGTCAGCGCGCGGGCATGGGACACGAGCTGTGTCAACGATTCCCGGTCTTCGCCGCGGCCATCGACGAGGTGTTCGCCGCCTTCGCCCCGCACCTGGACCGACCGCTCGCCGAGGTGATGTTCGGCGCGGAACCGGGCTTGCTGGACCGCACCGAGTGGACCCAGCCCGCGGTGTTCGCGCTGGAGGTGGCGCTGCACCGGCTGCTGGAGTCCTGGGGTGTGCGGCCGGACTTCCTGATCGGCCACTCCATCGGCGAGCTGGCCGCCGCGCACGTCGCCGGGGTGCTGTCGCTGCCCGACGCGGCCAAGCTGGTCGCCGCGCGCGGCGCGCTGATGCAGGCGCTGCGCCAGGACGGCGCGATGGTCGCGGTGCAGGCCACCGAGGACGAGGTGCGCGCCGAACTCCTGGACGGCGTGGTGATCAGCGCCGTCAACGGACCGCGTTCGGTGGTACTGGCCGGGGACGAGGAAACCGTGCTCGCGGTGGCCGCCCGCTTCACCGAGCAGGGCAGGCGCACCCGCAGGCTGAACACCAGCCACGCCTTCCACTCCCACCACATGGACGGCATGCTGGCCGATTTCCTCGCGGTGGCAGCGGAACTGACCTACCACCAGCCGAGCATCCCGATCATCTCCACGGTGACCGGGCAGCTCGTCGAGGACTTCTCACCGCAGTACTGGGCGGACCAGGTGCGCGGCGCGGTCCGCTTCGCCGACGCGGTGCGCACCGCCGCCCGGCTCGGTGTGGGCTCGTTCGTGGAGGTCGGCCCGGACAGCGTGCTCTCCGCGATGGCCGCGGAAACCCTGGGGGAGAGCACCGAGGTCGAACCGGTCGCCACCCTGCGCGCCGGCCGCGAGGAGGAGCGCACGCTTGTCGAAGCCCTGGGCCGCCTGCACATCCAAGGCGTCGAGGTGGACTGGGCGAAGTTCTTCGGCCCCGGCCGCGCGGTGCTCGACCTGCCCACCTATGCCTTCGACCACCAGCTGTACTGGCCCCGCGTCGCGGCCACCGCCGAACGCCCGCAGGAGATCCGCTACCGCGTCGACTGGACCCGCCTGCCCGCCACGGCCGAGCCGGAACTGGCGGGCACCTGGCTGCTGGTGCGCGCGGAGGGGCACGGCACCGAGATCGCGGAGGCCTTGGCGGACACCGAGCTTCGCGAACTGTCGTTCGACGACCTCGACTCAGCCGAACTGGCCGGGGACATCGCCGGTGTGCTTTCCGTCGGCGACCTGACCGACACGCACAACCTGCTGCGCGCACTCGCCGAAGCCGGTCAGCACGCTCCACTGTGGACGATCACCAGGGCCGCGGTGAGCACCGGCTCCGACGAACTGGCACCCCGGCCGGACCAGGCACTGCTGTGGGGCTATGGCCGCGCCGCCGCACTGGAGTTCCCGGACACCTGGGGTGGCCTGATCGACCTCGCCGAGGACGCCGACCCGGCTGACCTCCGCCGCGCGCTCAGCGTTGCCTGGCCGGGTGAGGACCAGATCGCCCTGCGCGCTGACGGCGCGTTCGGCCGCAGACTTGTTCGGCACCAGGGCATCGAGCCCACCGCTGAGCTGCCGACCGACGGCACCGTGCTGGTCACCGGCGGCACCGGCGGCCTCGGCAGCGAGGTGGCCCGCTGGCTGGCCACCGCCGGTGTCCGGCACCTGGTGCTCACCAGCCGCCGCGGCCCGGACGCCCCGGGAGCCCGCGAGCTCGCCGCCGAACTGCTCGAACTCGGGTCCACTGTGGACATCCGCGCCTGCGACGCGGCCGACCGCGAGGCGCTGGCCGAGGTGCTCAAGGCGGTCCCCGCCGAGCACCCGCTGATCGGCGTGGTGCACGCGGCCGGGGTCGCCGAGCTGCGGCCGATCGCCGAGACCAGCCCGGCCGAGCTGGCCGAGTCGATGGCGGCCAAGGTGCGCGGCGCGGCCAACCTGGACGCGCTGCTGGCCGACCGCGAGCTGGCGCTGTTCGTGCTCTTCGGCTCCATCGCCGGGGTCATCGGCAGCGGCGGCCAGGCCGCCTACAGCGCGGCCAACGCCTACCTGGACGCCCTCGCCGAGAACCGCCGCTCGCGCGGCCTGCCCGCGACCAGCGTGGCCTGGGGACCGTGGGCGGAGACCGGCCTGGCCAGCGACCAGACCGCGCACGAACGTTTGGCCCGGCACGGTATGCGGCCGCTGCTCACCGGCCCCGCGCTGGCCGAGCTGCGCCGCGCGCTGGCCGACGAGCGCCCGGTGCTGGCCATCGCCGACTTCGACTGGTCCACCTACCTGCCCGTCTTCACCGCCCGCCGCCCCAGCCCGCTGCTCTCCGGCCTGGCCGGGACGACCGCCGAAACCCAGTCCACCGGCGCGGAAACCGAACTCACCGCGCGCCTGTCCCGACTGTCCGAAAAGGACCAGCTGCGGGTGCTGGTGGACGTGGTGCGCGCCGAGGCCGCCGCCGTGCTCGGCCACCACAGCCCGGCCGAGCTGAACGAGCGCCGCGCCTTCCGCGACCTCGGCTTCGACTCCCTGGGTGCGATCGAGCTGCGCAGGCGGCTGGGCAAGCTCACCGGCCGCCCGCTGTCCAACACCATGGTCTTCGACCACCCCACCCCGGAAGCGCTGGCCCGCTACGTGCGCGGCGAGCTCGCCGGGGCCGCAGCCAGCGTGACCGGACCGGTCGCCGCGATCGCCGCGGACGAGCCGATCGCTATCGTGGGCGCGGGCTGCCGGTTCCCCGGCGGCGTGACCACCCTGGAAGAGCTGTGGCAGCTGGTCTTCGACGGCGTGGACGCGATCACCACCTTCCCGCCGGCGCGCGGCTGGCCCGAGGCCGCGCTCTACGACCCGGACCCGGACAACCCGGCCACCACCTACACCACCAAGGGCGGCTTCCTCAGCGATCCCGACGCCTTCGACCCCGGCTTCTTCGGCATCTCCCCGCGCGAGGCGCTGGGCATGGACCCGCAGCAGCGCCTGCTGCTGGAGGTCACCTGGGAGGCCCTGGAACGCTCCGGCATCGACCCGCAGACCCTGCGCGGCAGCCTCACCGGCACCTACGTAGGCTCCAGCTACACCGAGTACGGCGCGGGCCACGAGGTCGACGGCCAGGTGGTCACCGGCACCATCCCGAGCATCCTGTCCGGCCGGGTGGCCTACGTGCTGGGGCTGGAGGGCCCCGCGGTCACCGTGGACACGGCGTGCTCGTCCTCCCTGGTCGCCATCCACCTGGCCGCCCAGGCCCTGCGCAACGGGGAAACCACCCTCGCGGTCGCCGGCGGCGTCACCGTGATGCCGAACCCCGGGCCGTTCATCGCCTTCAGCCGCCAGCGCGCACTGGCCGCCGACGGCCGGTCCAAGGCCTTCTCCGACGCCGCCGACGGCATGGTGCTGGCCGAGGGCGTCGGCATGGTTGTGCTGCAACGACTTTCCGACGCCCGCCGCGAGGGCCGCCCGGTGCTCGCGGTGATCAAGGGCTCCGCGATCAACTCCGACGGCGCCTCCAAC
Source organism: Crossiella sp. CA-258035 (assembly GCF_030064675.1). Classification (GTDB taxonomy): domain Bacteria; phylum Actinomycetota; class Actinomycetes; order Mycobacteriales; family Pseudonocardiaceae; genus Crossiella. The sequence goes on along the minus strand of NZ_CP116413.1, from coordinate 5,854,018 downwards.
GGCCTCACCGCCCCCAACGGCCCGTCCCAGGAACGCGTGATCCGCCAGGCCCTGGCCAACGCCCGACTGTCCACTTCGGACGTCGACGTGGTGGAGGCGCACGGCACCGGCACCGCCCTCGGCGACCCGATCGAAGCCCAGGCCCTGCAACGCACCTACGGCGCCGAGCGGGAGCAGCCGCTGTGGCTGGGCTCGGTCAAGTCCAACATCGGACACTCCCAGTCCGCCGCCGGTGTGGCCGGTGTACTCAAGATGATCATGGCAATGCGGCACGGGCTGCTGCCCAGGACACTGCACGTGGACACGCTGTCCACGCACGTGGACTGGACCGCGAGCAACCTGACGCCGCTGGTCGAGCCGGTGGCCTGGGCGGAGCCGGGCCGGCTGAGGCGGGCCGCGGTGTCCTCGTTCGGCATCAGTGGCACCAACGCGCACCTGATCCTGGAACAGGGCGATCCCGCGCCGCAGCCCACTGAACCGCCCGCGGCGCAGCCTCCTGTGCTGCCCTGGGTGCTTTCGGCCAAGAGCAAGCCCGCTCTCCGCGCTCAGGCCGAAGCCCTACTGTCCACAGTGGACATCGCTTCTGCCCTGGACATCGGCCACTCCCTCCTGCGCAGCCGCTCCCTGTTCGACCACCGCGCAATCCTCGTCAACGCCAACCGCGACCTGCTCAGCGCCCTCGCCGAGGACCGACCGGCCCCCGGCGTGGTCACCGGCGTCGCCGACATCGACGGCCGCACCCTGTTCGTCTTCCCCGGCCAGGGCGCGCAGTGGCTGGGCATGGGCGCCCGGCTGCTCGACGAGTCCCCGGTGTTCGCCGCCCGGATCGCCGAATGCGCGGCCGCGCTGGCCTCGTTCACCGACTCCGACCTCATCGACCTGCTGCGCACCGGCGCGTCCCTGGATGACGTGGACGTGGTGCAGCCTGCCTCCTTCGCGGTGATGGTCTCGCTGGCCGCGCTGTGGGAGTCCTACGGCGTCCGGCCGGACGCGGTGCTCGGCCACTCCCAGGGTGAGATCGCCGCCGCGGTGGTCTCCGGTGCGCTGTCGCTGGCCGACGGCGCGCGGGTGGTCGCGTTGCGCAGCAAGGCGATCCGCCGCCGGATGGGTGGCAGCGGCGGCATGATGTCGGTGGCGCTGTCCGCTGAGGAGGTCGCGCCCCGGCTGGCGCGCTTCGGCGAGCTGATCAGTGTCGCCGCGCTGAACAGCCCGCGTTTGGTGGTGGTCGCCGGCGTGGCCGAGGCACTGGACGAGCTGGGCGCGGAACTGGGTGCGGAGGAGATCCGGTTCCGCCGGGTCGCGGTGGACTACGCCTCGCACACCCCGGCGGTCACCCAGCTGCGCGAGGACCTGCTCACCGAGCTGGCGCCGATCCAGCCCCGCCCGGCCGAGATCCCGTTCTTCTCCACGGTCACCGGCGACTGGCTGGACACCACCGCGCTCAACGCCGAGTACTGGTACACCAACCTTCGCGAGCAGGTCGGCTTCGCGCCCGCGGTGCGCACGCTGATCGAAGCGGGCTACCGCAGGGTGATCGAGTCCAGCAGCCACCCCGTGCTCACCTTCGCGGTGCAGGAGACCGCGGACGAGCTGGGCAAACCGGTCGCGATCACCGGCACCCTGCGCCGCGAGGACGGCGGCCTGGACCGCGTGTTCACCTCGCTGGCCGAGGCGTTCGTGCGCGGCGTCGAGGTGGACTGGACCACGGTGTACGCCGGGACCGGGGCCAACCGGGTCGACCTGCCCACCTACGCCTTCCAGCACCAGAGCTTCTGGCTCGCGCCCAAGTTCCCCGAGGCTGCCGAGACCGGAGTGGACGCGTCCTGGGCCGAGCTGGAGGCGGCCGACCCGGCGCAGCTGGCCTCGGACGTCGGTGTGGACGCGGACTCGCTGGCCACCGTGCTGCCCGCGCTCTCGGACTGGCGGCGCAAGCGGAACCAGGCCGCCACGGTCGACTCCTGGCGCTACCGGACCCGCTGGGTGCCGACCAAGGTGCGCCGCCAGGCCACCCTCAGCGGCATCTGGCTGCTGGTGACCAGCGGCGCGGAACCCGAGCTGGCCGACCTGCTCACCGCACACGGTGCCGAGGTGCGGCTGCTTGACGCGAGTGATGGTTTCGCCGAGCGCTTGGCCGAGATCGACACGCCGCTGGCCGGTGTGATCTCGACCCTCGCCTTCGACGAAAGCCTGCTGCCCGAACACATCTTCCTGCCCCGCGGCCTGGCCGCCACCCTCGCCCTCACCCAGGCCCTCGCCGGCATCGACGCCCCGCTCTGGCTGCTCACCCGCGGCGCGGCCGCGATCGGCGGGTCCGACCAGGTGACCAACCCGGTGCAGGCCATGGTCAGCGGCTTCGGCTGGACCGCGGCCCTGGAACACCCGGACCGCTTCGGCGGCGTGCTCGACCTGCCTGCCGAGCTCGACGCCGCCACCGGCAACGCGCTGGTGTTCGCCCTCACCGGCGGCACCGGCGAGGACCAGCTGGCCGTGCGTTCCGGCGGCCTCTACGCCCGCCGCGTGGTCCCGGCGACCCCCTCCGGCAACCAGCAGCGCTGGCAGCCCGGCGGCACCGCGCTGATCACCGGCGGCTCCGGCACGCTGGCCCCGCACGTGGCCCGCTGGGCGCTCGCCCAGGGCATCGAACACCTGGTGCTGCTCAGCCGCGGCGGCCCGGAACACCCGCGCTCGGTCGCGCTGCTCGCCGAACTCGGCGACCGGGCCGAGGCGGTGGCCTGCGACGTCACCGACAAGGCGGCGCTGACCGCGCTGCGCGACCGGCTCGCCGGGCAGGGCCGTCCGGTGCGCACCGTGCTGCATGCCGCGGCCACCATCGAACTGGCCTCGATCGCCGAAACCGACCCGGCCGGACTCGACCGGGTGCTGGCGGCCAAGGTGGCCGGTGCGGCCAACCTGGACGAGGTTTTCGCCGAGACCGAACTCGACCGGTTCGTGCTGTTCTCCTCGGTCGCCGGACTGTGGGGCACCGGCAGGCACGCCGCCTACGTCGCGGGCAACGCCTACCTGCACGCCCTGGCCGAACGCCGCCGGGCCGCCGGGCTGCCGGCCACCGCGGTGTTCTGGGGCATCTGGGCCGATGACAAGGAGCTCGGCCGGGTCGACCCCAGCCAGATCGTGCGCAGCGGCCTGACCTTCATGGAACCCGAGCTGGCGCTCACCGGGCTGCGCGCGGCCCTGGACGCCGATGAGACCGCGATCGCGGTGGCCGACGTGGACTGGGCCAGCTACTACCCGGTCTACACCGCGGCCCGGGCGACCACGCTGTTCGAGGAGATCCCGGCGATCCGCCAGCCTGTGGCCGAGGCCGCGAGCAGCACGGTCGCGGCCACCGGCGAGCTGGCGGCAACCTTGGCCGCACTGCCGCCGGTGCAGCGGGAACAGAAGGTGCTGGAGCTGGTGCGGGCCGAGGCGGCCACCGTGCTGGGCCACAGCACCGCCGACGCGCTGCCCGACCACCGAGCCTTCCGCGAGGCCGGGTTCGACTCGGTGATGGCGGTGGACCTGCGCAACCGCCTCGGCCGGGCCACCGGCCTGACCCTGCCCGCCACCCTGGTCTTCGACCACGCAAACCCCGGCGCACTGGCCAAACACCTGGTCGCCGAGTTGACCGGTGCCGCACCACTTGTACCGGTGGCCACCAGTAATACCGGTGCGCTCGACGCGGACCCGATCGCGATCGTGGGCATGGCCTGCCGCTACCCCGGCGGCGCGAACACCCCGGAGGCGCTCTGGCAGCTCGCGGTGGACGGGGTGGACGCGATCACCGGCCTGCCCGCCGACCGCGGCTGGAACGTTGACGGGCTCTACGCCGCCGACCCGACTGAGTACGGCCGCAGCTACTCGGTCAAGGGCGGGTTCCTGCACGAGGCAGCCGAATTCGACCCCGGCTTCTTCGGTGTCTCCCCGCGCGAGGCCCTGGCCATGGACCCGCAGCAGCGCCTGCTGCTGGAAACTGCCTGGGAGGCATTCGAGCGCGCCGGACTGGACCCGCACGCCCTGCGCGGTAGCAAGACCGGCACCTTCGTCGGCGCGAGCTACACCGACTACAACGCCGCCGCGGCCGCTGCGGCCGACACCGGCGGCGCGGACGTCACCGGGCACCTGGTCACCGGGGCGCTGCCCAGCATCATCTCCGGCCGGATCAACTACCTGTTCGGCTTCGAGGGCCCCTCGCTGACCCTGGACACCGCCTGCTCCTCCTCGCTGATGGCCATCCACCTGGCCGCCCGCTCGCTCAAGACCGGCGAGAGCAGCCTGGCCCTGGCCGGCGGCGTGGCGATCATGTCCACGCCCAACGCCTTCATCGGGTTCAGCCGCCAGCGGGTGCTGGCCAAGGACGGCCGCTGCAAGGCCTACTCCGATGACGCCGACGGCATGACCCTGGCCGAGGGCGTCGGCCTGGTGCTGCTGGAACGGCTCTCCGACGCCCAGCGCAACGGGCACCGGGTACTCGCCGTGCTGCGCGGCTCCGCGGCCAACTCCGACGGCGCCTCCAACGGCCTCACCGCGCCCAGCGGACCGGCCCAGCAGCAGGTGATCCTGGACGCGCTGGCCGCCGCCCGCGTCCGCCCGGACGAGGTGGACGCGGTGGAGGGCCACGGCACCGGCACCGCGCTCGGCGACCCGATCGAGGCCCAGGCGCTGCTGGCCACCTACGGCAGGGACCGGCAGCGGCCGCTGCTGCTGGGCTCGGTGAAGTCCAACATCGGGCACACCCAGATGGCCTCCGGCGTGGCCAGCGTGATCAAGATGGTGCAGGCCCTCGGCCACGGCGTGCTGCCGCGCACCCTGCACGCGGACACCCCGTCCACGCACATCGACTGGTCCTCGGGCACGATCAACCTGCTGCACGAGCAGACCCCGTGGCCCGAGGTGAACCGGCCGCGCCGGGCAGGTGTGTCCTCCTTCGGGCTCAGCGGCACCAACGTGCACGTGGTGCTGGAACAGGCACCGGAAACCGTGGCGGCGGAACCGGTCCCGAAGGCCGAGGGTCCGATGCCGGTGCTGGTCTCCGGCCGCACCCCGCAGGCGCTGCGCGCGCAGGCGGACCGCATTCTGTCCACTGTGGACGGAGTGGAGCTGGTCGACCTCGCGGCCACCCTGGCCGTGCACCGGGCGTCCTTCGAGCACCGCGCCGCCCTGATCGCCGCCGACCGCGACCAACTGGTGCACGGCCTGCGCGAGCTGAGCGCCGGTCGGCCCGCGCCTGGGCTGGTCACCGGCCGCACCCGGGGCGACCGGACCGCCTTCCTGTTCACCGGGCAGGGCAGCCAGCGGATCGGCATGGGAGCCGAACTGGCCCAACGCTTCACGGTCTTCGCCGAGGCCCTGGACGAGGTGATCGCACACCTGGACACCGAGCTGGACCGCCCGCTGCGCGAGATCCTCTTCGCCGAGCCCGGCACCCCGGAGGCCGAGCTGCTCAACCGGACCGGCTACGCCCAGCCCGCGCTGTTCGCGGTCGAGGTGGCCCTGTACCGGCTGCTCGAATCCTGGGGCGTCACACCGGACTACGTGGCCGGGCACTCGATCGGCGAGCTGTCCGCGGCGCATGTGGCCGGGGTGTTCTCGCTGTCGGACGCCTGCGCGCTGGTCGCGGCGCGAGCCCGGCTGATGGACGCGCTGCCCGACGGTGGCGCGATGGCCGCGATCGAGGCCACCGAAGCGGAGTTCGTCGAGCTGGCGGCGGAACGGGTGTCGCTGGCCTCGGTCAACGGCACGCGTTCGCTGGTGGTCTCCGGCGACGCCGACGCGGTGGACGCGGTCGCAGCGCACTTCAAGGCGGCCGGTCGCCGGACCTCGCGGCTCAACGTCAGCCACGCCTTCCACTCCGCGCACCTGGATCCGATGCTGGCCGAGTTCGCCGCGGTCGCCCGGACCCTGACCTACCGCGCCCCGATCGTCGCGGTGGTCTCCAACGTGACCGGCACCGTCGCCAGCACCGAACAGCTGTGCTCGCCGGAGTACTGGGTCGACCAGGCCCGGCAGGCCGTCCGGTTCGCCGAGGGCGTCGCCTGGCTCGCTGAGCAGGGCGTGGCCAACTTCGTCGAACTGGGACCGGACGGTGTGCTCTCCGGCCTGGTCCAGGGCTGCCTGCCCGAGGACGCGGACGCGCTGCGGATCCCGTTGCTGCGCAGAGACCGTCCCGAGGTCACCAGCACACTCGGCGCGATTGCCGCGCTGCACGTGCGCGGGGTGGCGCTGGACTGGGCCGCGTTCTTCGCCGGTACCGGCGCGGAGCGGGTCGAGCTGCCCACCTACGCCTTCCAGCGGGAACGCTTCTGGCCTGGTCCGGCGACTCCGGCACGAGTGTCCACTGTGGACGATCTGAGGTACCGGGTGGACTGGCGGCAGCTCACCGAAGCGCCTGCTCCGGCGCCGGACGGTCGCTGGCTGGTGCTGGTGGCCGGGGCCGAACCGGAGTGGTTGCCGGGCCTGCTCGGCCTCGTCGGCACCGAGGCCGAGCTGGTCACCGCGATCCCGGACCGCGCCGCACTGGCAGAACGCCTGCGGGCGCTGGGATCGCCGGTGCGCGGGGTGCTCTGCCTGACCGCGCCCTCGCTGCCGTTGAGCACGGTTTCCTTGCAGGCACTGGCGGATGCGGGTGTCACCGCGCCGGTGTGGTGCCTGACTCAGGGCGCGGACCGCGCCCCGGAGCAGGCCGCGGTGTGGGGCTTCGGCCGGGTCGCGGCACTGGAGTACCCGGACAGCTGGGGCGGTTTGGCCGATCTGCCGGAGGAGGTGGACGCGGCGGTTCTTGCTCGCGTGGCGGCCGTGGTCACCGGCGGATACGGCGACGAGGACCAGCTCCTGGTGAGCCAGGATGGGGTGGCCGCCCGCAGGCTGGTCCGCGCCCCCGGCGCCGGTGCGACGCCCAGGTACCAGCCCGCCGGAACCGTGCTCGTCACCGGTGGCACGGGCGGGATCGGCGCGCAGGTGGCCCGCTGGCTGGCCCGCGAGGGCGCGAGCCACCTCGTGCTCGCCAGCCGCCGCGGCCCGGACGCCCCCGGTGCCGCCGAACTCACCGCTGAACTCATCGAGTTGGGTGCCCGGGTCACTGCCGTGGCCTGCGACGTCGCCGACCGCGCCGCGCTGGCGGAACTCATCGAGGCGCACCCGCCCAACGCGGTCTTCCACGCCGCGGGTGTGCTCGACGACGGTGTGATCGACAGCCTCAACCCGGACTCCTTCGCCAGGGTGCTGGCCGTGAAATGCGCTGCGGCACAACACCTGCACGAGCTGACCGCGGACCTGGACGCGTTCGTGCTGTTCACCTCCACCGCCGGGGTGATCGGCGCGGCCGGTCAGGCCAACTACGCCGCCGCCAACGCCTACCTGGACGCCCTGGCCCGGTCCCGCCGCGCCAACGGACTGCCCGCCACCGCGGTGGCCTGGGGCCCGTGGGCCGGTGCGGGCATGGCGGCCGAGGCCGGTGCGGCCACCGAGCGGATGCGGCGCGCGGGCCTGTTCCCGCTGCCGCCCGCGCGGGCGATCGAGGCGCTGGCCGGTGCGATCGGCGGGGCGGAAGCCGTGCTGACCGTGGCGGATGTGGACTGGTCGCGGTTCGCCCCCGCGCTGGCCGCGGCCCGCCCGATGCCGCTGTTCGCCGACCTGCACGGGACCGCCGCGCCGGTCGAGGCGGAACCGGTGGCCACGCTGCGGGAGGAGCTGGCCGAGGTCTCCGGCCCCGCCCGGCAGCGGCGAATGGCCGAACTGGTCCGCACCCAGGTCGCGATGGTGCTGGGGCACACCGGGATCGACACCGTGGACGTGGAACTTCCCTTCCGCGACCTCGGTTTCGACTCGCTGACCACCCTGGAGCTGCGCAACGGCCTGGCCGCGGCCACCGGCCTGAAACTGGCCGCCTCCCTGGTCTACGACCATCCGACCCCGCGCGAGCTGGCCGCCTTCCTGCTCGGCGAACTGTTCGGCGACAGCACCAGCACCGCACCCGCGCTGACCGCGGCCAGGACCGACGAGCCGATCGCGGTGATCGGCATCGGCTGCCGCCTGCCCGGTGGCGTCCGCTCGCCGGAACAGCTCTGGGAGCTGCTGGTGCAAGGGCGGGATGGCATCGTGGAGTTCCCGGCCGACCGCGGCTGGGACCTCGGGCAGCTCGCCGAGGCCGGTTCCGCCACCACGCGCGGCGGGTTCCTGGCCGGGGTCGGCGACTTCGACGCCCCGTTCTTCGGCATCTCCCCGCGTGAGGCGCTGGCCATGGACCCGCAGCAGCGGCTGCTGCTGGAGACCGCGTGGGAGGCGCTGGAGCGGGCCGGGATCGACCCGAACTCCCTGCGCGGCAACGATGCTGGGGTCTTCGTCGGCACCAACGGCCAGGACTACCTGGACCTGCTGCGGCACTCTGACCTGGAACGGGTCGGCGGGCACGTGGCCACCGGCAACACCGCCAGCGTGATGTCCGGCCGCCTGGCCTACACCTTCGGCCTGGAAGGCCCGGCGATCACCGTCGACACCGCCTGCTCGGCCTCGCTGGTCGCGCTGCACTGGGCCGGGCGCGCGCTGCGTGACGGCGAGTGCTCGCTGGCCCTGGTCGGCGGCGTGTCGGTGATGTCCACGCCGGGCTCCTTCATCGAGTTCAGCCGGGCCGGTGGGCTGGCCGCGGACGGGCGCTGCAAGCCCTTCAGCGCGGCCGCCGACGGCACCAGCTGGGCCGAGGGCGCGGGAATCCTGGTGCTGGAACGGCTTTCCGACGCCCGGCGCAACGGGCACGAAGTGCTCGCGGTGGTCAGCGGCTCGGCGATCAACTCCGACGGCGCTTCCAACGGCCTCACCGCCCCCAACGGACCGGCCCAGCAACGCGTCATCCGTGCCGCGCTTGCCGACGCCGGACTGTCCACTTCGGACGTTGACGCGGTGGAGGCGCACGGCACCGGCACCACACTGGGCGATCCCATTGAGGCACAGGCACTCCTGACCACCTACGGCCAGGACCGGGAGACCCCGCTGCTGCTGGGCTCGGTCAAGTCGAACCTGGGCCACACCCAGGGCGCGGCGGGGGTCGCGGGGGTGATCAAGATGGTGCTGGCGCTGCGCAACGGCCTGCTGCCAAGGACTCTGGGCGCTGAAGTGCCCTCGCCGCACATCGACTGGTCGGCCGGTTCGCTGGCACTGAACACCGAGAACACCGAGTGGCCGGTGACGGACCGGCCGCGCCGGGCCGCGGTGTCGGCCTTCGGCATCAGCGGCACCAACGCGCACGTGATCATCGAGGAGGCGCCGGCCGCGGAATCGGTCGACGGGATCGAGGACCGGGAGGTCGTGCCGTGGCTGGTCTCCGCCGCGACCGCCGCCGCGCTGCCTGCCCAGATCGAGCGCATTTCCGCCTACGCCAAGGAAAACCCCGGCCTCTCCCGCACCAGGATCGGCCACGCGCTGGCCACCCGCCGGGCCGCGCTGCGCCACCGCGCCGTGCTGCTCAGCACCCCCGACGGCCTCACCGAGGTGGCCAGGGACACCGCCGCCGCACCCGGTGAGGTCGCGTTCCTGTTCACCGGCCAGGGTTCCCAGCGCCTGGGCATGGGCCGCACGCTGCACCAGCGGTTCCCGGTCTTCGCCGAGGCGTTCGACGCGGTGGTCGCCGAGTTCGGCCAGGGCCTGCGCGACATCCTCTGGGGCACCGACGCCGAGGCCTTGACCAGCACCGACAACGCGCAGCGGGCGCTGTTCGCGATCGAGGTGGCGCTGTTCCGGCTGCTGGAGTCCTGGGGCGTGGCCCCGGCCTTCGTCACCGGGCACTCCATCGGCGAACTGGCCGCCGCGCACGTGGCCGGGGTGTTCTCCCTGGCTGACGCCTGCGCGCTGGCCTCGGCCCGGGGCCGTCTGATGGCCGCCCTGCCTGCCGGTGGGGCGGTGGTCGCGGTGGAGGCCGCCGAGGACGAGGTCGCCGACCTGGTCAACGGGCGGGTCTCGGTGGCCGCGGTGAACAGCCCCGGCTCGGTGGTGCTCTCCGGCGAGGCCGACGCGGTGCACAACGTGGCGGGCAAGCTCGCTGGGATGGGCCGCCGCACCACGACCATGCAGGTCAGCCACGCCTTCCACTCCGCGCTGATGGACCCGATCCTGGACGAGCTCCGGGCCGTGGCGGCGAAGCTGGACTACCGGCGGCCGCGCATCCCGGTGGTGTCCGGACTGACCGGACAGGTCGCCACCGCCGAGGAGCTGTGCTCGCCGGAGTACTGGGTGCGGCAGGCGCGGGAGGCGGTGCGCTTCGCCGACGCCGTGCGCACCCTGCACGACCTGGGCGCGCGCACCTTCGTCGAGGTCGGCCCGCACGGGGTGCTCACGCCGATGGCCGAGCAGACCCTGCGCGAGCGGTCCGTGATCGTCACCCCGGTGCTGCGCGGCGACCGGGACGAGGAGCGCACGCTGCTCACCGCGCTCGGCCGCGTGCACGCGCATGGGTCCACTGTGGACTGGGCCGCGTACTTCGGCGGTCCGCGCTCGGCCGCGCTGGAGCTGCCCACCTACGCCTTCCAGCACGAGCGCTACTGGCCCGAGATCCTCGCGCCCGAACCCGCCGCGAGTGCGCCGGCCGACGGCGAGTTCTGGTCCGCGGTCGACGAGGGCGACCTGGCCGGACTGGCCGGCACCCTGGACCTGGACGAGCAGGCGCTGGCCGCGGTGCTGCCCGCGCTCACCGCCTGGCGGCGCAAGCGGCGCGACCAGCTGGCCGCCCGCTCCTGGTGCTACCAGGTCGCCTGGACCCCGCTGGCCCCCGTCGCCGAGGCCGCGCTGACCGGCCGGTGGGCGGCGCTGGTGCCCGCGGGCTGGGCCGAGGACGAGTGGTGCGCCGCGGTGGTGGCGGCCCTGGGCGAGGCGGTGACGCCGGTGGAGTACACCGGGCCGGACAGCCTGCCCGATGGCCTCACCGGCGTGGTGTCGCTGCTCGGCCAGGACTGCCCGGACGCGCCGGCCCCGCTGTGGTGGATCACCCGGCAGGCGGTCAGCGTGGACGACCAGGACGCCGAACCCGTTGCGGCCCAAGCGGCCCGCTGGGGTGCGGGCCGGGTCGCCGCGCTGGAGAACCCGCAGGGCTGGGGCGGCCTGGTCGACCTGCCCGCGCGGTTCGAGCCGGGCATGGCCCCGGCGCTGCTGGCCGCGCTGACCGGCGAGGAGGACCAGGTCGCGGTGCGCGCCAACGGTTCGCACGCCCGGCGACTGGTCCGCGCCCAGCTCGGCGACCGGCAGTGGACTCCCAGTGGCACGGTGCTGGTGGTCGACGCGCACGGCGTCGAACTGGCCAGGCAGCTGGCCGCGGCGGGCGCGGGACACGTGGTGCTGGTCGGCCCGGAGATCGACTCGGCCCTGGCCGCCGAGCTGGACGCACGCGGGGTCGGCCTGACCCAGCTCGCGGGTGATCCGGCCAACCGGGACACCCTGGAGGTCGCGCTGGAGTCGGTGCCAGGGGACCAGCCGCTCACCGCGGCCGTGGTCTCGGTGGCCGCCGCGGACAGCGTTACCGACGCGATCGCGCCCGCCACCCGGCTGGATGAACTCCTGCATGATCGGGAACTGGACGCCTTCGTCTACTGCGCGCCGATCTCGGCCACCTGGGGCGCGGCCGGACGCTCGGTGGAAGCGGCGGCGGGCGCGTACCTGGAGGCGCTGGCCGAACGCCGTCGCCGCCGGGGCCTGGCCGCCACCACCGCCGCCTGGGGCGCCTGGCGCGGTCAGGACTCCGACCTGGTGCGGCACCTGGAGGCCAACGGCCTGCTCGCGGTCGACCCGCTCGCCGCGGTCTCGGCCCTGCGCGGCCTGGTCGCCGCGGGCGCGAGTTCGGTGGTGGTGGCCGAAGTGGACTGGACCAAGTTCGCCCCGGCCTTCACCGCCAACCGCCAGAGCAGGCTGCTCACCGGGGTGCCCGAGGTGCGCGCCGCACTGGCCGAGGCACAGCGGGAAAGCCGCAACAGCGCCACCGCCGCGGCCGAACTGCGCACCCGCCTCGCCGAGCTGCCGGGCGAGGAGCGGCTGCCGGTGCTGGTCGAGCTGGTCCGGGAACGGGCCGCCGATGTGCTGGGTCTGCCCGGCGCACACCTGGTGGAGGCCGACCGGGCCTTCCGCGAGCTCGGCTTCGAGTCACTCACCGCGGTGGACCTGCGCAACCAGCTGGGCGCGGCGACCGGGCTGGACCTGCCGGTGACACTGGCCTTCGACCACCCCACCCCGGTGGAGCTGGCCGAGCACCTGCTGGCCGAACTGCTCGGCGATCCGGACGCCGAACCCGGCGAGGACTACTCGCCGGCGAATGCGGGCGAACACCACGAGACCGGCGAGATCGACGCACTCGACGTCGACGACCTGGTGCGGCTGGCGCTGGGCGCCGGCACGGAGGAAGAGGGGCCGAGGGCGTGAACGACAAGGTAGTTGAGGCGCTGCGGGCGGCGCTGAAGCAGACCGAGGTGCTGCGCCAGCAGAACGCGAAGCTGGAGTCGGCCGCGAACGAGCCGATCGCCATCCTCGGCATGGCCTGCCGCTACCCCGGCGGCGTGGCCTCGCCGGAGGACCTGTGGCGGCTGACCAGCGAGGGCGTGGACGCCATCGGCGACATGCCCACCGACCGCGGCTGGGACTTCGCTGCCCTGGACGCCCTGCCCGGCCAAGGCGGCCCCGAGGTCCCGCGCTACGGCGGATTTGTCGAGGACGTAGCGGGCTTCGACCCCGGCTTCTTCCGCATCTCCCCACGCGAAGCCCTGATCCTGGACCCGCAGCAACGCCTGCTGCTGGAGGTCACCTGGGAGGGCCTGGAACGGGCGGGCATCGACCCGGCCGAGCTGCGCGGCGGCGACACGGGTGTGTTCGTCGGCGGCGGCACCGGCGACTACCGGGTGCCGATGGGCGCGATCGAATGGCAGACCGCCCAGTCCAGCAGCCTGTTGTCCGGCCGGGTCTCCTACATCTTCGGGTTCCGCGGCCCCACCCTGACCGTCGACACCGGCTGTTCCTCGTCACTGGTCGCCCTGCACCTGGCCGCGAAGGCGTTGCGCGCGGGCGAATGCTCGCTGGCCGTGGTCGGCGGGGTCAGCGTGCTCTCCAGCACCGCGGGTTTCGTCGAGTTCGCCGCGCAGGGCGCGCTGTCCGCGGACGGCCGCTGCAAGGCCTTCGCTGACGCCGCCGACGGCACCGGCTGGGCCGAGGGCGCCGGAGTCCTGGTGCTGCAACGCCTTTCCGAGGCACAAGCGCAGAACCGGCGCATCCTCGCGGTGATCCGCGGCACCGCGATGAACTCCGACGGTGCCTCCAACGGCATGACCGCCCCCAGCGGACCAGCCCAGCGCCGCGTCATCCGCGCCGCCCTGCGCAACGCCCGCCTGACCCCGGCCGAGGTCGACGTGGTCGAGGCGCACGGCACCGGCACCAAGCTCGGCGATCCCATTGAGGCGCAAGCGCTGCTGGCCACCTACGGCAAGGACCGGGAAACCCCGCTGCTGCTCGGCTCGGTGAAGTCGAACATCGGGCACACCCAGGCCGCGGCGGGTGTGGCGGGGATCATCAAGGTGGTGCAGGCGATCCGGCACTCCGCGGTGCCCAGGACGCTGCACGTGGACCGGCCCAGCTCGCACGTGGACTGGAGCGCGGGGGCGATCGAGCTGGTCACCGAGCACACGCCGTGGCCGGAGGTGGACCGGCCGCGCCGGGCAGGGGTTTCGTCCTTTGGCGCGAGCGGGACGAACACGCACGTGATCGTGGAGCAGGCCCCGAAACCCTCGGCGGTGCTCGAAAACGAAGCCGCCACCACCCCCGCTGTCGTCCCCTGGATCCTCTCCGCCCGCACCGAAGCCGCCCTCCGCGCTCAAGCCACCGCACTCCGCTCCACAGTGGACAGTCACCACCCGCTCGACCTCGGCCTCTCCCTGGCCACCACCCGCTCCCTGTTCGCCACCCGCGCCGTCGCCCTCGCCCCCGAAGCCCTCACCGCCCTCGCCCACGGCGACCGCCACCCCGCCCTCGTCGAAGGCGCACCGGTCGCGGGCAAGACCGCCTTCCTCTTCCCCGGCCAGGGTGCTCAGCGCCTGGGTATGGGACGCGAGCTGTACCAACGGTTCCCGGCCTTCGCGCGGGCCTTCGACGAGATCGCCGACGCCTTCGACGGTCACCTCGGCGACTCCCTGCGCGCGGTGGTCTGGGGCACCGACGAAGACCTGTTGCAGGACACCGGCTGGGCACAGCCCGCGCTGTTCGCGGTCGAGGTCGCGCTGTTCCGGCTGATGGAGTCCTGGGGCGTGCGGCCGGACTTCCTGATGGGGCACTCCGTCGGCGAGATCGCGGCCGCGCACGTGGCCGGGGTGTACCCGGTCGCCGATGCCTGTGCGCTGGTGGCCGCCCGTGCGCGGCTGATGAGCGCGCTGCCCGCCGGTGGGGCCATGGTTTCGGTGGACGCACCCGAAGACGAGGTCGCGCCGCTGCTCGCCGGGCTCGCCGACGTGTCGATCGCGGCGGTGAACGGGCCGCGGTCGGTGGTGCTGTCCGGTGCGGCGGAGGCGGTCGCGGCGCTGGCTGAGACGCTGGCCGCGCGCGGGCACCGGACCAAGGCGCTGAAGGTGAGCCACGCGTTCCACTCGCCGTTGATGGCCCCGATGCTGGATGAGTTCCGGGCGGTGGCGGCGGGACTGACCCCGCAGCGGGCCCGGATTCCGGTGGTGTCCACCGTGACCGGCGCGCCGGTCACGGAGCTGGACGCCGACTACTGGGTCGAGCAGGTGCACCGCGCGGTGCGGTTCGCCGACGGGGTGCGCACACTGGCCGCGGCGGGGGTCGCCCGGTTCGTGGAGGTCGGGCCCGGCGGGGCGCTGTCCTCGATGGTGCACGAGACCCTGGCCGAGGGCGAGCGCGCGGTGGTCGCGGTGCTGCGCCGGGACAAGGACGAGCAGGACAGCTCCGAGGAGACCACCGTTCTCCGTTCCCTGGCGCGGCTGCACGTCGCGGGTGTCCCGGTGGACTGGGCCGAGTTCTTCCGCGACACCGGCGCTTCCGTGGTCGACCTGCCCACCTACGCCTTCCAGCGCGAGCGCTACTGGCCGGTCGGCGAGCAGCGTTCCACCAACTCCGCCGCCGGACTCGGCCTGATCCCGATCTTCCACCCCATGCTCGGCGCGGTCACCACCTCCGCTGCCGACGGCAGCCTGCTGGTCAGCGGCCGCCTCTCCACCGGCGACCAGCCCTGGCTGACCGACCACTCAGTGGATGGCCAGATCTGGTTCCCCGACTCCGGTCTGCTGGAGCTGGTGCTCACCGCCGCGGACCAGGTCGGCTGCGACCGGGTCGGCGAGCTGCGGGTCGGCGCGCCCTTGCTGCTCAACGACTACGACCAGCTCGCGGTGCAGGTGCGGGTCGGCCCGGCCGACGACCTGGGCCGCCGCGCGGTGAGCGTGCACTCCCGGCCTGCCCGCTCGGACGTGGAGTGGACCGAGCACGGCAGCGGCACGCTCACCCCGGCCGACCACCGACCGGTTGAGGACCCAGCGCCCTGGCCGCCGCCCGGCGCGGAACCGGTACCGCTGACCGAGTCCACTGTGGACAGAGGGCCGCTTTTCCTTGGCCTGCGCGAGGTCTGGCGGCTCGGTCACGAGGTGCACGCCGAGGTCGCGCTGCCGGAGAGCCTGGACAGCCGCAGCCAGGAAGCGGCCGCGTTCGCGCTGCACCCGGCACTGCTGGACGCCGCGTTGCAGGCCAGTGCCTATCTGCCCGGCCGTTCGGAGCTCGCGCCCGGCACGCTCGCCGAGTGGCGGGGCGTCACGTTGCACGCCGCTGGTGCCGCAGTGCTGCGGGTCCGCTGGACCGAAGGACCGGACGGGCTCGCTATGTCCGCCGTCGACCCGGCCGGTGGACCGGTGTGCACCATTGAGGCGGTCCGCACCCGCGCCGCCGGGCAGGTGGCCCGGCCCGGAGTGACCGACTCGCTGTTCGCCATCGACTGGCCCGCGCTGCCGGTGCAGACCGCGCCCGCGTCCTGGGCGATGCTCGATGACCTCGGTGACAGCCAGGTGCCGGAGGTGGTCTACGCGCCACTGCGCGGCACCGACCCGGCCGCGCTCGCCGACTTGACCGGCCAGGCCCTGGCCCTGGTGCAGCGCTGGCTGAGCGAGGAGCGCTTCGCCGCCTCCCGCCTGGTCGTGGTCACCGAGGCGGGCGACTTGGCCGCCGCCGCGGTGTGCGGCCTGCTCCGCTCCGCCGCCACCGAACACCCCGGCCGCTTCGCCCTGCTCGACGTGGAGTCCCTGGCCGATCTCCCGGTCAGTGTGCCGGCCGACGAGCCGCAGCTGCGGGTCCGCGACGGCGTGCTGCGCGCCGCCCGCCTCACCCGCCTGCCCGCCACCCGGACCGAGGCCCCCACCTGGGACCCGGACAAGGCGGTCCTGATCACCGGCGGCAGCGGCGAGCTCGCCGGCGTGCTGGCCCACCACCTGGCCGCCCGCGGCCAGCGGAAACTGGTGCTGGCCAGCCGTCGCGGCCCGGACGCGCCCGGTGTCAACGCGCTGCGCGAGTCGCTGGCCGAGCTGGGCGCCGAGGCCGAGTTCGTCGCCTGTGACGTCGCCGACCCGGCCGCGGTGCGCGCGTTGACCGACCGCCCGCTGACCGCCGTGGTGCACACCGCCGCGGTGATCGACGACGGCGTGGTGGAATCCCTCACCCCGCACCGGATCGCGGCCGTCCTCGGCCCGAAGGCCACCGCCGCCTGGCACCTGCACGAGGCCACCCTCGGTCAGGACCTGGCCGCGTTTGTGCTGTACTCCTCGGCCGCAGGCGTGCTCGGCAGTCCCGGCCAGGGCAGCTACGCCGCCGCCAACGGCTTCCTGGACGCGCTGGCCGCGCACCGGCGCGAGCTGGGCCTGCCCGCGACCTCGATCGCCTGGGGCCCTTGGGAAGGCGGGCTGACCAGCGGGCTGGGGGAGGAGCACGGCAAGCGGCTGGCGGCCAAGGGGCTTGCGCTGATCGACGTCGAACAGGGCAACGCGATGTTCGACGCGGCCACCGCCAGCGACCGGCCGGTGGTCGTCGCGGCCACCGCGGTCGGCACCGGCGCGGCGGCCTCGCCCGCCCTGGTCCCGGCCATCCTGCGCAACCTGGTCCGCACCACCCGCCGGAGCGCAGCGGCCACCGGTGGCAGCACTCCCGCCACCGACCTCGGCTCCCGGCTGGCCACACTGCGCCCGGCCGAACGCCAGGACTTCCTCACCGACCTGGTACGCACCGAGGTCGCCGCCGTGCTCGGCCACCCCTCGGTCAAGCTGGTCGGCCCGCGCCAGGAGTTCCGCGACCAGGGCTTCGACTCGCTGTCCGCGGTGGAGCTGCGCAACCGCCTCACCGCCGCCACCGGCCTGCCCCTGCCCGCCACCCTGGTCTTCGACTACCCAACCCCGGTCCAGGTCGCCGCCTTCCTGCTCACCCGTCTGGACGGGGCCGCGGAATCCGTTGACGCGCCGATGATCCGGGCCACCTCGGCACACGACGACCCGATCGTGATCGTCGGCATGGGCTGCCGCTACGCGGAGGGCATCGGCTCGCCGGAAGACCTGTGGCAGCTGGTGCTCGACGGCACCGACGCCATCACCGGCTGCCCGCCCGACCGCGGCTGGGACGTCGAAGGAGCCGAAGACCTGCGCGGCGGCTTCCTGCGGAACGCGGCCGGGTTCGACGCCGGGTTCTTCGGCATCTCCCCGCGCGAGGCCGTGGCGATGGACCCGCAGCAGCGCGTGCTGCTGGAGGTGTCCTGGGAGGCCCTGGAACGCGCGGGCATCGACCCGACCAGCCTGGCCGGCAGCCCCACCGGCGTCTACGTCGGCGCGGGCGACGCCAACTACGTCTCGCTGCTGGCCGGCGAGGGCGCCTCGGTGGCCGGGTTCATCATGACCGGCACCACCTCCAGTGTGCTCTCCGGCCGGGTTTCCTACGTGCTGGGCCTGGAAGGTCCCACACTGACCGTGGACACGGCCTGTTCCTCCTCGCTGGTGGCGATCCACCTGGCGGCGCGGGCCCTGCAGGCGGGGGAGTGCTCGCTGGCGCTGGCCGGTGGGGTCGCGATCCTGTCCACGCCGGGCCCGTTCGCCGAGTTCGCCAAGCAGGGCGGGCTTTCCCCGGACGGCCGCTGCCGCTCCTACTCCGACGACGCCGCGGGCACCGGCTGGGCCGAGGGCGCGGGTGTGCTGGTGCTGGAGCGGCTGTCCGACGCGCAACGGCGCGGGCACCGGGTACTCGCGGTGGTCAAGGGCTCCGCGGTCAACTCCGATGGCGCGTCCAACGGGCTGACCGCGCCGAACGGGCCGTCCCAGCAACGGGTCATCCGGTCCGCGCTGGCCGACGCCGGTCTGTCCACTGTGGATGTTGATGTGGTGGAGGGGCACGGCACCGGCACCCGGCTCGGCGACCCGATCGAGGTGCAGGCGCTGCTGGCCACCTACGGGCAGGAGCGGGAAACGCCACTGCTGCTGGGGTCGATCAAGTCGAACCTGGGCCACACCCAGGCCGCGGCGGGTATGGCCAGCATCATCAAGGTGGTGCAGGCCATCCGGCACGGGGTGGTGCCGCGCACGCTGCACGTGAGCACGCCGTCGACGCACATCGACTGGGCCGCTGGGGAAATCCAGCTGGCCACCGAGCAGACCGCGTGGCCGGAGGTGGACCGGCCACGGCGGGCCGCGGTGTCCGCGTTCGGGGTGAGCGGGACGAACGCGCACCTGATCATCGAGCAGGCCGAGCCAGCCCCGGAGCTGGCACCGTCCGAGGCCGACGTGCGCGTGCCGCTGCTCGTGGCCGCCCGGTCCGAGGCCGCGCTGGACGCCCAGATCGACCTCTTCCGCTCCGCCGAGCCCTCGCTCGACCTCGCCTTCTCCCTGGCCACCACCCGGGCCGCGCTGGAACACCGCGCGGTGCTCTGCGACGGGGCCACCATCGCCCGCGGCGTGGTCGCCGACGGCCGGACCGCGTTCCTGTTCTCCGGCCAGGGTTCGCAGCGCCTGGGCATGGGACGCGGTCTGTACCAACGCTTCCCGGTGTTCGCCGAAGCCCTTGACAGCGTGCTCGCCGAACTGGGCGATGACCTGCGCGAGGTCATGTGGGGCGAGGACGCCGAGCTGCTCAACCAGACCGGTCACGCCCAGCGGGCGCTGTTCGCGCTGGAGGTGGCGCTGTTCCGGTTGGTCGAGTCCTGGGGGGTGCGGCCGGACTACCTGGTCGGGCACTCCGTCGGCGAGATCGCCGCCGCGCACGTGGCCGGGGTGTTGTCGCTGACCGACGCCTGCGCGCTGGTCGCCGCGCGCGCCCGGCTGATGCAGGCGCTGCCCACCGGCGGGGCGATGGTGGCCGTGCGCGCCACCGCCGAGGAGGTCGCGCCGCTGCTCACCGCGGAGGTGGCGATCGCCGCGGTCAACGGACCGGCCAGCGTGGTGCTCTCCGGTGCCGAGGACGCGGTGCTCGCGGTCGCTGAAGTGCTTGCCGGACAAGGACACAAGACCAAGCGGCTCGCGGTCAGCCATGCCTTCCACTCGCCGCTGATGGACCCGATGCTGGCCGAGTTCGCCGCCGCCATCGACGGGATCTCCTTTGGCAGCGCGGACATCCCGGTGGTCTCGACGCTGACCGGGAAGCAGGCGGCGCTGGACTCGGCGGAGTACTGGGTCCAGCAGGTTCGTGACAGCGTGCTCTTCGCCGACGCGCTGACCGAGCTGACCGCGCTGGACGTCAGCGCGGTGCTGGAGCTCGGCCCGGACGGCCTGCTGGCCGCCGCCGCGACCGAGGTCCTGCCCCAGGGCACGGTGTGCACGAGCCTGCTCCGCGCCGACATCCCGGACGAGGAGACCGCGCTGGTCCGGGGCCTGGCCGCGGCACATGTGGCCGGGGTTGGCGTGCGCTGGGCGGACTTCCTCGGCGGCGGCAAGGTGATCGACCTGCCGACCTACCCGTTCCAGCACCAGCGCTACTGGCCCAGCGCCGCCAGCCAGTCCGGTGATCCGGCCGGGCTCGGCCAGTCCCCGACCGGGCACCCGCTGCTCGGCGCGGCCGTGCTGATGGCCGACGACGCCAGCGTCACGCTGACCGGCCGCCTGTCCCGCGCCGTCCAGCCCTGGCTCGCCGAACACCCGGCGGCCGCCCAGATCGCGTTGCTGGAAATGGCGATCCGGGCCGCCGACCAGGTCGGCAAGGGCCAGATCCGTAGGCTGAGCACCGAGGTGCCGCTGGCGGTGCCCGAGCGCGGCGGCCTCCAGGTCCAGGTGCGGGTGACCGGCGACGAACTGGCCATCTACTCCCGGACCGAGGACAACCCGTGGCTGCGCAACGCCACCGGCGAACTCGCCGACGCGGCCGCACCAGAGCCGTTCACCGCCACGGACAACGACATCGAGGTGCAGCGCTCCGGTGGCGCGGACTTCGGCCTGCACCCGGCGCTGCTCGCGGCGGCGCTGGAACCGCGCGTCCCTGCCGAGTGGGAGGGCGTGACGCTGCACGCCTTCGGCGCTTCGACCCTGCGGGTCCGGCTGACCCCGCTGGCTGAGGACCGGGTCGCGATCGAGGCGGTGGACGGGGCCGGGCTGCCGGTGCTGTCGGTGACCTCGATGCGGGACCAGGCGATCGAGGCCACCGAACAGTCCACTGTGGACAATCAGGTGCTGCTCGGTGTCGACTGGGTGGTCGCGCCGGAGGTGCGGGCGGCGGAGATCGCCGTGGCCGAGCTGGCCACGGCGGACGTCGCCGAACTGGCCGCGCTGAGTGAGGTGCCCGCTCTGGTGGTGGTGCCCGTTGCGCTGCCCGCCGATGAGGTGCCCGCCGCGGTCCGCGCGCTGACCAGGCAGGCGCTGGAGCTGGTGCAGCACTGGATCGGCGAGGACCGGTTCGCTGACTCGCGCCTGGTGTTCCGCACCCGGGGCGCGGTCGACGGCGGCGCGCTGGCCGCGTCGGCGCTGTGGGGCCTGGTGCGCTCGGCCCAGACCGAGCACCCCGGGCGGTTCGGCCTGCTCGACGCCGAGCCCACGGACGTGGCCAAGGCGCTGCCGGTGCTGGCCGCCGGTGAACCGCAGGTCATCGTGCGCGACGGCATGCCGCTGGTGGCCCGCCTGCACAAGCTCCCGCCGACCACCCCGGAACCCTGGGACCGCAACGGTTCCGTGCTGCTCACCGGCGGTACCGGCGCGCTCGGCCTGACCCTGGCCCGGCACCTCGCCGCCCAGGGCCAGCGGCACCTCGTGCTGGCCAGCCGTCGCGGTCCGGACGCGCCCGGCCTTGCCGACCTCGGCCCCGGGATGTCCGTGGTGGCCTGCGATCTCACCGATCCGGAGGCCGTGCGGGAGCTGGTCGCCGGGATTCCCGACCTCACCGCCGTGGTGCACCTCGCCGGTGTGCTGGACGACGGCATCGTGCACCGCCTCACCCCCGAACGCGTCAACGCCGTGCTCGCGCCCAAGGCCGAGGCGGCCTGGCACCTGCACCGCGCCACCGAGGACCGCGAGCTGGCCGGGTTTGTGCTCTACTCCTCCTCCGCCGGCGTCATGGGTTCGCCGGGGCAGGCGAACTACGCTGCGGCCAACACCTTCCTGGACGCCCTCGCCGCGCACCGCCGACAGGCTGGGCTGCCCGGGTTGTCGCTGGCCTGGGGGCCGTGGGAGTCGGGCATGGCGGCCGGACTCGACGCGGAGGACCTGCGCCGGGTGACGGCCAAGGGCTCGCAGGCGATCACGGCCGAACTGGGCATGGCGCTGTTCGACGCTTCGCTCGGCGCGGACCGCGCGCTGGTGGTGCCGCTGGTGCTCGGCGGCGGCTCGGCGCCGGACGGGGCCGAGGTGCCATACCTGTTGCGGGACCTGGTGAAGCAGGGCAGGCGACGGGCCGTCGGCGCCCAGCAGTCCGCGACCGGGCTGGCCAAGGAACTGGCTGGGCTGGCGGCGGACGAGCGGCTGGACTACCTGGCCAACCTGGTCCGCGACCACGCGGCCGCCGTGCTCGGATACGAGGCCGCGGCGGAGGTGGACACGCGGCGGGACTTCCGGCAGCAGGGGTTCAGCTCGCTGACCGCGGTGGAGCTGCGCAACCGGCTCGCCGAGGCCACTGGGCTGCGGCTGCCCGCCACGCTGGCCTTCGACTACCCGAACCCGGAGCAGGTGGCCGCCTTCCTGCTGGAGGCGGTGGAAGGCACCGGACAGGTCGTCGCCGCGCCCGCGGTCACCAGGGCGGCCGACGACGATCCGATCGTGATCGTCGGTGCGGGTTGCCGCTACCCCGGCGGGGTCACCTCGCCGGAAGGGTTGTGGCGCTTCGTGCTCGACGGCACCGACGCGGTGGCCGAGATGCCGGCCGCGCGCGCCGCCGACCTCGGCCTGCCCGCCGGTGCCACGCCGCCCTCCGGTGGGTTCATCGAGGACGTGGCCGGGTTCGACGCCGCCTTCTTCGGTATCTCGCCGCGCGAGGCCACCGCGATGGACCCGCAGCAGCGGCTGGTGCTGGAAACCGCGTGGGAGGCGGTGGAACACGCGGGCATCGCGGCGGACCGCCTGGCCGGCAGCGCGACCGGGGTGTACCTCGGTTCCTCCGACCCGGCCTACGCCAGCCTGGTCGCCCGCGACCCGCGCCTGGAGGGCTTCGCCATGACCGGCGCGGTGTCCAGCGTGATCTCCGGCCGGGTGTCCTACGCGCTCGGCCTGGAAGGACCCGCGGTCACCGTCGACACGGCGTGTTCCTCCTCGCTGGTGGCGCTGCACCTCGCGGTGCGGGCGCTGCGGTCGGGGGAGTGCACGCTGGCGCTGGCCGGTGGCGTGACCGTGCTGTCCTCGCTGTCGCCGTTCTCCGAGTTCGACAAGCAGGGCGGGCTCGCGCACGACGGCCGCTGCCGCTCCTATGCCGAGGAGGCCGACGGCACCGGCTGGTCCGAGGGTGCCGGTGTGCTGCTGCTGGAACGACTTTCCGACGCCCAGCGCAACGGACACCAGATCCTCGCCGTGGTCAAGGGCACCGCGGTCAACTCCGACGGCGCCTCCAACGGCCTGACCGCGCCCAACGGCCCGTCCCAGCAACGCGTCATCCGCGCCGCGCTCGCCGACGCCGGACTGTCCACTTCGGACGTCGACCTGGTGGAGGGTCACGGCACCGGCACCCGGCTCGGCGACCCGATCGAGGTGCAGGCACTGCTCGCCACCTACGGCCAGGAGCGGGAGACCCCGCTGCTGCTGGGGTCCATCAAGTCCAACATGGGCCACGCCCAGGCCGCCGCGGGCGCGGCAGGCATCATCAAGATGATCTACGCGCTGCGCAACGGGATCGCGCCGCGCTCGCTGCACTCGGACCACCCGACCGGGCACGTGGACTGGACCGAGGGCGCGGTGGAACTGCTGCCCGCGCAACGGGACTGGCCCGAGGTGGACCGGCCGCGCCGGGCCGCGGTGTCCTCCTTCGGCATCAGCGGCACCAACGCGCACGTGATCCTGGAGCAGCCGCCCGCGATCGAGTCCACTGTGGACGCGATAGTACCGGACGTGCCGTTGCCGCTGGTGGTGTCGGGCAAGTCGGAGGCCGCGGTGCAGGCGCGGATCGAGCAGCTGAGTGGTCAACCAATCACAGTTGAGCTGGCGCACTCGCTGGCCACCACCCGGGTCGCCTTCGAGCACCGGGCGGTGCTGCGCGAAGGCGCGGTGCTGGCCAAGGGCCGGGTGACCGAGGGCCGCACGGCGTTCGTGTTCTCCGGCCAGGGCTCGCAGCGACTGGGCATGGGACGCGAGCTGTACGGGCGGTTCCCGGTGTTCGCCAACGCATTTGACGCGGTGCTCGCTGAGTTTGAGCCGGGTCTCCGCGAGGTGATGTGGGGCGAGGACGCCGAGTTGCTCAACCAGACCGGCAACGCCCAGCGGGCGCTGTTCGCGCTGGAAGTGGCGCTGTTCCGGTTGGTCGAGTCCTGGGGTGTGCGACCGGACTTCCTGGTCGGGCACTCCATCGGCGAGGTGTCCGCGGCGCACGTGGCCGGGGTGCTGTCGCTGACTGACGCGTGCGGGCTGGTCACGGCCAGAGCCCGGCTGATGCAGGCGCTGCCCACCGGTGGCGCGATGGTCGCCGTGCAGGCCACCGAGGCCGTAGTCCAGCCGCAGCTCAACGAGGGCGTGGCGATCGCCGCGATCAACTCACCCGAGGGCGTGGTGCTCTCCGGCACCGAGGACGCGGTGCTCGCCCTGGCCGAGGTGCTCGCCGGGCAGGGTCACAAGACCAAGCGGCTCGCGGTCAGCCACGCGTTCCACTCACCGCTGATGGAACCGATGCTGGCCGAGTTCAAAGCAGTGATCGACCGGTTGAACTACGCCGAGCCGGTTATACCGGTGGTCACCACTTTGACCGGTCGGCGGGCAGGGGGCGATGACCTCCGCACGCCGGCGTACTGGGCGGCGCAGGTGCGCGACACCGTGCGTTTCGCCGACGCGGTCACGGTGCTGGCCGCGGCCAAGGTCACCAGGTTCCTGGAGCTGGGGCCGGACGGATCGCTGTGCGCGGCGGTGCGCAGCTCGCTGGAGACCGGCGTGACCGCCGCCCCGGCCCTGCGCGGCGGGATGGCCGAGGAGGAGGCGCTGCTGCGCGGACTCGGCGCGCTGTACGTGGCAGGCGGCCGGATCGACTGGACCGCGCTGTGGACCACCCCGGGCGGACCGCGTCCGCGGACCGTGCCGCTGCCCACCTATCCGTTCCAGCACCAGCGGTTCTGGCCGACCGTGTCCACCAGGGTCGCCGACGCCTCCGGGCTGGGCCTCGCCGACACCGCGCACCCGCTGCTCGGCGCGGCGGTCCCGCTGGCCGACGGCGGCGGGGTGGTGCTGACCGGCAGGTTCTCCGTCGCCGACCACCCGTGGCTGGCCGAGCACCGCGACGGCGAGACCGTCGTGCTGCCCCCGGCGGCGCTGCTGGAGCTGGCGGTGCGCGCCGGTGACGAGGTCGGCTGCCCCAGGGTGGAGCGGCTGGCGGTGCTGTCGCCGCTGGTGCTGCCCGCGAACGGGGCCGTGCAGGTGCAGGTGCGGGTCGATCCGGGCAGCAGCGGCTGCCGCCGGGTCACCGTGCACTCCCGCCCGGAGTCCGGCGGCTCGTGGAGCCAGCACGCCCTGGGCAAACTGGGCGAGGAAGGCGCGGAGACGGCGATGGACTTCGCCGCGGTGTGGCCGCCGGAGCAGGCCGAGCCGGTGGACGTCGAGGACTGCTACGACCTGTTCGCCGACGCCGGATTCCACTACGGCCCGGCGTTCCAGGGCCTGGACGCGGTGTGGGTGCGCGGGGACGAGGTCTTCGCCGAGGTGAGCCTGCCCGAGGAGGTCGCGGACGCGGAGGCGTTCGGCCTGCACCCCGCCCTGCTCAGCGCCGCACTGCAAGCCCTGCCACTGACCAGCTGGTCGGGCGAGACCTGGCGCGAACCCGTTGCCTGGGAAGGGGTTTCGCTGCGTGCCAGTGGCGCGGCCACCCTCCGGGTCCGGTTCACCACGGCGGGCGAGGACGGCACCACCGTCCAGATCGCCGATGTCGCCGGACACCCGGTGCTGTCGGTGGACGTGTTGCGCCACCGCGAGATCGAGGGCCGGGCCCATGCCCGTCCCACCCCGGAAACCGGCTCCGGCTCGCTGCTGGTGGTGGACTGGCCGAAGGCCCAGGCCGAGCGCGCCCCGGTGGCCGCCGCGGTGCTCGGCGACGGCCTTGACCTGGCCGCCGCCCGCCGCGCGAACAGCCTGGACGAACTGGCCACCGGGCAGGTCCCGGAAACCGTGCTGGTCCGCGTCCCGTCGTCCGGTGCGGCCCCCGCGGATGTGCGCCACGCGACGGAGTGGGCGCTGGAGCTGGTGCAGCGCTGGATCGCCGACGACCGCTTCGCCACCAGCACACTCGTGCTGGTCACCAGCGGCGCGGTGGCCTGCCCCGGCGAGGACGTCACCGACCTGGCAGGCGCGGCGGTGTGGGGCCTGACCCGCTCGGCCAGCGCCGAACACCCGGGCCGCTTCGCCCTGCTGGACGTGGACTCCACCGCCGACCTGGCCACCGGACTGCTCGCCGACGAACCCCAGGTCGTGGTGCGCGGCGGCGTGGCCCGCGTCGCCCGGCTCGCCGTCCCCAAGGAGATCACCGAAGACCGCCTCACCGGCTGGAACCCGGACGGCACGGTGCTGATCACCGGCGGCACCGGTGGCCTCGGTGCCCTGCTGGCCCGCCACCTGGTGACCTCCACCGGTCAGCGCCGCCTAGTCCTGACCAGCCGCCGGGGCCTGGACGCCCCCGGCGCGGGCGACCTGCAAGCCGAACTCACCGAACTCGGCGCTGAAGTCTCGGTCCAGGCCTGCGACGTCGCCAACGCCGAGGCCGTGCACGCCCTGGTCAACGCCATCCCCGACCTGACCGCGGTCGTGCACGCGGCCGGTGTGCTCGACGACGGCGTAGTGGAAAGCCTTACCCCAGAACGCCTTGCGGCAGTCCTGGCAGCCAAGGCCGACGCGGCCTGGCACCTGCACCAAGCCACCGAAGGCCGGGACCTGGCAGGCTTTGTCCTCTACTCCTCGCAAGCGGGCATCATGGGCGCGCCCGGCCAGGCCAACTACGCCGCCGCCAACGCCTACCTGGACGCCCTCGCCGCCCACCGCCGCCACCACGGCCACCCGGCGCTGTCCCTGGCCTGGGGCCCGTGGACCCTGGGCATGGCCGCCGCCGAACAGGACATGGGTGGCCGCCGAGCGGAGGCGCTGGGCGCCACCAGGATCACCCCGGAACTGGGCATGTCCCTGTTCGACAGGGCACTGGGCTCCGCCGACCCGGTACTCGTCCCCCTGGTCGTCTCCACCGGCGGCCCAGCCGCGGTAGAGGTCCCGCACCTGCTCCGTGGCCTGGTCTGCACCCGCCGCCGCGCGGCGGTCCGCGGCAACACCGCGAACATGGCCGACACACTGCGCGGTCTGGGCGATGAGGAACGCCTCCGGACGGTCACCACGATGGTGGTCACCGAACTGGCGTCGGTCCTCGGCCACCAGTCAGCCGCCACGATCGAGCCAGAGCAGAAGTTCGCCGACCTGGGCCTGGACTCGCTGACCGCGGTGGAACTGCGGAACCGGTTGGCCGCGCTGACCGGGTTGCGGATGCCGGCGGCACTGGCGTTCGACTACGCGACACCCGCGCGCCTGGCCGAGCACATCGCGGAGCAGTTGGGCGGTGGCGGCGAGGAGACCGGTGCGCCGACGATCCTGACCGAGCTGGACCGGTTGGAGGCCGCGATGACCGAGGCGTCGGCGGATGAGGTCACGCGGGCCGGGGTGACCTCGCGGTTGCGGCAGCTGCTGAACCGGTGGTCGGGACCGGAGAAGGAGGAGTCGGCGGCGGACCGGATCTCGGCGGCCAGCGCGGACGACCTGCTGGCGTTCATCGACAACGAGCTCGGCCGGAAGGGCGCGGACCGCTGAAGCTGGTCTCATCTCCGCTGGCCTTCCGAACTTGGACCGCATCCTAGCGATCAACCGCCCTTGCGCTGCTTGCTGGGATGCGGTCTGAGTTCGCCTGGGTCAAACGTGTGCGGCGCCAAGAGGCTGCCTGGCGGCGGCCGGTTTCACCTGTGTTGGCGATGCTGGGAAGTACCTCGGTGACGCCACACTAGGGTGACACGAACGTAAGGGGAGGGCTGACTGCTGCGGTGATGCCTAGGCAGGTTGCCTAGTGAAGGGGGAGTAGTCGTGCCACGAGCAAAGATCGCCGACGCTGTATGTGATGGGGACCCGCGCAACTGTGAACTGCTCGCTGTCTTGGAGGAGCACCACGCCCAACGCTGTGCAGAGGTCGGCATCAATGGTGATGAGGCCACCGTGAACGCCATGGCGGTCGGTCTGGTTATCGAGGTCTGGCGGAACAGTCCTGTCGAAAACATGCACGCGGGCAAAAGAGGGCCGAGCGACGCGGCGATGTTCGCGGAGTCCACGGCACTCCATGTCGAGGCGGTCAAGGCGTTGACCGCGAGCGACCTGAGCTATGGTCTGCTCGATTTCGAGCAGCATCTGCTGGATCGCGCACGACCCTGGGCCGGCACTGGAGGCAGGACTCTCGGCGATCTTGGGCGTGGCTTCCTCGGGGAATACCGGAAGCATGTGAAGAGCAGGACGAACGCCTTGATGGGTCTTGTCAGACACACCTGTGTTGATGAGCCGCTCCGTGCCTACCTGGTGAACAGGGCAGTCGCATCCGGTCGAGACCACAAAGGGATGCCCGGTTGGTCGGTGATCGTTGAGCGCATCGGGATTCTGCTGGCGGATCCAGATCACCCGGCGTGGCGCGATCCTGGCCGTGGCGCGGTGGCGCTTGCCGAAATGCCACCTCAGGCGCCGCCGATCGACGAGTTGGCAGCCGCGCTCCTCGCGGAGCCAGCCAGTATCCCGGTGGACGTGTTGGAGTGGCTGAGCGACCACCTCATCTTCTGCGCGGCCCCACCGTATAGCCCGTTCGCGTGGAAAGAGTAGGTCGGCCCAACAGCACATGGAGAACCCGGGCGGTCAAGTCCCGCCCGGGTTCCTGGTGTGCTCGCTTCAGCGCTGCTGGTAGAACTCCCGCACCTTGCCCACGATGTACTCCTGGTCCTCCGCCGTCAGCCCCACGTACGTCGGCAGGTAGAACCCGGAAGCCGCGTACTTCGCCGCGTTCAGCTTCGGCCACTCCGGGTCGAAGTACTGCGGCTGCTGGCTCATCGGCTTGAAGAACCGCCTGGTCTCAATGCCCTCCGCGGCCAGGTGCGCGCGCAGCGGTTCGCGGTCCTCGGCCAGCACGTCGTACATCCACAGCACATCGCGGGGCGGCATGACCGTGATGCCCTCGATGCCGGCCAGGCCCTCGTCGTAGCGGGCCGCGATCTCCTTGCGGGCGGCCAGGAAGGTGTCCAGCTGCTCGGTCTGGGCCAGGGCGACCGCGGCCTGCATGTCGGTCATCCGGAAGTTGTAGCCCAGCTTGCGGTGCAGGAACGAGTGGTCGGGGCTGAAGGCCATGCCGCGCAGGTGGCGCATCTGGGCGTCCAGCACCGGGTCGTTGGTGACGCAGATGCCGCCCTCGCCGCTGGTGATGATTTTGTTGGCGTACAGGGAGAACGCCGCGATGTGGGCGACCGGGCGGACGCCGTGGGACTCCGCGGAGTCCTCGACCACGCGGAGGTTGTACTCGTGCGCCAGCTCCATGATCGGGTCCATGTCGCAGCGGCGGCCGTAGATGTGCACCGGCATGATCGCCTTGGTGCGCGGGGTGATCTTCTCTTCGATCTTGGTGACGTCGATGTTCAGGTCGTCCGCGCAGTCGACGAACACCGGGGTGGCTCCGGTGTAGGTGACGGCCCAGGCGGAGGCGATCATGGTGAACTCGGGCACGATCACCTCATCGCCTGGGCCGACCCCCAGTGCGCGCAGCGCCAGCGTCAGCGCGGCCGTGCCGGAGGAGCAGGCCACCGCGCTGGACATCTGGTTGTAGCTGGCGAAAGCTTCCTCGAACTGGCGCACGTGCGGCCCCAGCGAGGAGATCCACCCTCGCTGGATCCCGTCCGTGACGTACTCCAGCTCGCGCCCGGACAGGACCGGCTTGGAGACGTGGTACCGGTAGCTCATGCGTTGCTCGTCTCGGTGAGTTGCGGGAGGGACAGCAGAGCGTCGGCGGCGGCCGCCCGGCCACCGGCCTTGGACATCGCGGCGGCGAACCGCCGGGAACGTTCGGTGTAGGACTGCTCGGTCAGCACCGGCAGCACCTTGCCGGTGAGGTCGTCGGCGTCGATCGTCGCGGGGCGGTCCACCGCCTGGCCCAGGCCCATGCTCTCCACCCGGACCGCCTGGTCGTAGCAGTCCACCCACAGCGGCCGCACCACCTGCGGCTTGCCGAAGAACACGCTCTCGTGGAAGGCGTTGCCGCCACCGTGGTTGACGAAGACCTTCACGCTGGGATGGGCCAGCACGTCCAGCTGCGAGGGCACCCAGCCCTCGACCCGCAGGTTCGGCGGCAGGTCCGCGGGCAGCATCGGCTGCTGGGACTCGGGCAGCGACCACAGCACGTGCGCCTTGCCGTCCAGCCGTCGCGCGACCTCGACCAGCGCGGCCACGTCGGCGGTGGTGAGGCGGGTGATGGTGCCAAAACCCATGTACACCACGGAATCCCGGCCGTCCAACCAGTCGGTCAGCTCATCGGCCGGCGCCTGCGGCAGGGGCGGCACCATCGCGCCGACGAAGGTGAACTTGTCCGGGACGTCGAACGGGTAGTCCAGCTCCGGCAGCGAGTAGCACAGCACCCGCTCGGCCTGCTCGAAGGCGGCCAGCGACTTGGTGGTCTCGGCGGAGATGCCCAGTTCCGCGCGGATCTTGGCCTGGGCCTGGACCCGCTTGTTGGTCTCCGGGTTGAGGAAGTGCAGCAGGGTGCGCCAGCGGAACAGCTGGTTGCGCAGCCGCTGGCCGGCCGTCATCGGGTACGGCAGGGCCGACCGCGGGGTCGGGAAGTCCTTGGGGGTGTACGACCTGCCGAACGGGGTGACCAGGCTGACGATGTTGCTGGCCACGAACGGGCAGCTGAGCACGTACGGGATGCCCTTGGTGATGGCCAGGTCGATGGCGTGCTTGCACATCACGTCGATCACCATCAGCGCGGGCCGGTGCTGCTCGACCGCGGCTTCCAGCGCCCGGTACTTGGGGACGGTGATCTCGGGCTTGAAGTTGTGCCGCAGCAGCGCCCGGAAGGCCTTGAACCTGGAGGGCTGGGTGACCGCGCGGTAGGTCGGCTCGTCCCAGGTGGTCGGGGACAGCTCGGGCACCGGTTCGCCGAGGGAGATGAACTCGATCTTGCTGGTCGCGGTCAGCGCCTCGACGTCGGCGCGCCGGGGCTCGTCACTGGCGAAGAACACGTCCTGCACGCCGCGCCGGGCCAGTTCACCCGCCAGCACCAGCATCGGGTTGGCCAGGCCGGCCGCCGGCAGGCTGACCAGCATGATCGGCTTCCGCGGGTGCTCAGCGAGCTCTGCCATGCCCACAGGGTGAAGGGCGGGCAGCCCGGAATTTGCTAGAGATTCCGACCGCTCTGTCTGGGGGAATCCGCAGTTGGCCGTTTGTACCGTCGCCTCGGGAATCCCCTGATCCACGGCGGCAAGGTGGTCCGGATGCGGAGTGAGGCTGATACGTGTCTGTCACACGTGCGGAGTGCCGCGGCTGCGCTGCTGGGCACACCAGCGGACGCGCTGCCGGTGCAGGTGGCGCTACGTGAGCTCGGCGCCGACTCCGCCGGGCTGACCAGGTTGACCCAGGAGCTGTCCCGGCGACTCGGTCGTCCGGTGCCCGCCTGGGCGCCCTACCGGCACCCGACGGTGGCCGCACTGACGGCGTTCCTGGACGGTCGGCCGACCGGTCGGCCCGAGTCGACCACTGAGGCGGTGCGGAACGAGCCGATCGCGATCGTCGGCCTCGGCTGCCGACTGCCCGGCGGCATCGGTACGCCCGGCCAGCTCTGGGATGCGCTGCTGGCCGAGGTGGACGCGGTGGGGCCGGTGCCCGCGGACCGCTGGCACGCCGAACAGTGGTACGACGCCGACGTCACCAGCCCCGGCAGGACCACCACCCGCCGCGGCGGCTTCCTGGACGACGTGGCCGGGTTCGACGCGGCCTTCTTCCGGATGTCCCCGGCCGAAGCCGAGCACGCCGACCCGCAGCAGCGGATCACCCTGGAGGTGGCCTGGTCCGCGCTGGAGGACGCGCGGATCGTGCCCGGCGGCCTGACCGGCAGCCGCACCGGGGTCTTCCTGGGCACCATGTGGCAGGAGTACTACCTGGCCACCGGTGCGGACCCGAACACGGTGGGCTCGCAGTCCGCGGTGGGCTGGGACACCTCGATCATCCCGGCCCGGGTCGCCTACGCCCTCGGCCTGCAGGGACCCGCGGTGTCGGTGGGCAGCGCGTGCAGCTCCTCGCTGGCCGCGGTGCACCTGGCCGCGCACAGCCTGCGCCGCGGCGAGTCCGACCTGGCGCTGGCCGGTGGCATCAGCCTGATGCTGCACCCGCACACCACGGTCGCGATGACCAAGTTCGGCGGCGTCAACCCCGACGCCCAGTGCCGCGCCTTCGACGCCGGCGCCAACGGCTACGTGCGCAGCGAGGGCTGCGGAGTCGTGGTGCTGCGGCGGCTTTCCGACGCGCTGCGGGACGGCAACCGGATCTACGCGGTGCTGCTGGGCAGCGCGATGAACAACGACGGCGCCTCCAACGGCCTCACCGCGCCCAACCCCGAAGCCCAGGTCGACGTGCTCCGCTCGGCCTGGCGGGAAGCCGGGGTGCCGACCGATCAAGTGTCCTATGTGGAGGCTCACGGCACCGGGACCAAGCTCGGCGACGTGATCGAGACCTCCGCGCTCGGCGAGGTGTTCGGCCCCGGCCGCGCCGAACCGCTGCGGATCGGCTCGGCCAAGACGAACTTCGGTCACCTGGAACCGGCCGCCGGTGTGCTCGGCCTGATGAAGACCGCTTTGTCGCTGTACCACGGTGAACTGCCCGCCAGCCTGCACTTCGACGAACCCAACCCGAACATCGACTTCGCCGCCGAACAGCTCCAGGTGGTGACCTGCCGCAGCCCCTGGCCCGCCGGGCACCGGTACGCCGGGGTGAGCGGGTTCGGCTTCGGCGGCACCAACGTGCACCTCGCGCTGGGCCAGGCGCCCGCCAGCCCCCGCACCCTGGTGGCACTGGGCGCGGACACCGCGGAAGAGCTGTGGAAGAGCATCGCGGCCACGGCCAGGGGGCCGGTGGCACCCGTGCTGAGCAGCGGATCCGGCCCGCACCGCGCCTTCGCCGCGCTGGAGCGGCCCGCGGACCTGGTGAACCTGCTCGCGCTGGCCGAGGTCGGCGTGGCCGGGACCGCGCCCGCACTGGCCTTCTGCTTCTCCGGCCACGGCAGCCAGTGGACCGGCATGGGCCGGGACCTGCTGACCGAGCCGGAGTTCCGCGCCGCGATGTCCGAAGTGGACAGTGAGCTGGCTTCGGTGCTCGGCCGGTCGGTGCTGGACGACCTGCTGGAGGAGCGGCGGCTGGAGCGGGCCGATGTGGTGCAGCCCGCGCTGTTCGCGGTGCAGGTCGCGCTGTTCCGCACGCTGGCCGCCCGTGGCGTGACTCCGGCCGTGGTCTTCGGGCAGAGCGTGGGTGAGGTGGCCGCCGCGGTCGCCGCCGGTGCGCTCACCGTGGCCCAGGGCGCGCAGGTCATCGGCCGGTGGTCCCGGCTGATCGCCGAGCGCGCCGCCGGCACCGGGACCGTGCTGGTCTGCGACCTGGACGTGGTGGAAGCGGCCAGGCGGGTCGGCGACCGGCTGACCGTGGCCGGTGAGCTCTCGCCGGGACAGGTGTGTGTTTCCGGTGCCACCGAGGCGATCGACGAGTTCGAGCAGGAGTTGACCGAGGCCGGGATCGGCACGGTCAGGGTGGCCATCGACTACCCGTCACACAGCCGCGAACTGGCCGCCCTCACCGCCGAGCTGACCGAACTGCTCGGCGACATCCGCCCGGCCGCGACCAGGATTCCGTTCCTCTCCACCGTCACCGGTGGCGAGCTGGCCGGGACCGAGCTGGACGGGGCCTACTGGG
The DNA here is from genome assembly GCF_030064675.1 of Crossiella sp. CA-258035. Classification (GTDB taxonomy): domain Bacteria; phylum Actinomycetota; class Actinomycetes; order Mycobacteriales; family Pseudonocardiaceae; genus Crossiella. The sequence continues at coordinate 5,820,434 of NZ_CP116413.1, read as the reverse complement.
CGCGCAACATGTGTGAGCCGATGCGCCTGGTCGACGCGGTCCGCGCGCTGCCGCCGGGCTGTCGGATCGTGGAGGTCAGCCCGCACCCGGTGCTGCGCGTCCCGATCGGCCGCACCCTGGACACCGAGGTGCTCGCCACCTGCCGCCGGAACCGCCCCGGCACCGAGACCCTTGCCGACCTGCTCGGTCTACTGTGGACAGACGGCGTCGACGTCGACTGGGGCGGGGACACCGGGCAGCCGGTGGCCTGGCCGCTGTCCGCGCAGTCGCCGTCCGCCCTGCGCGCCCAGGCCGAAGCCCTGCGCGCGCACGCCGAATCCGCGCCCGCACTGGGGGTCGCGGACATCGGCCTGTCGCTGGCCACCACCCGGACCGCGTTCGAGCACCGGGCCGTGGTGGTGGGCCACCGGCGGGACCTGCTGGACGGCCTGGCCGCGCTCGCCGCGGGCGAGGACGCGCCGGGACTGGTGGTCGGCCGGGCGCAGTCCGGGTCGGGGCCGGTGCTGGTCTTCCCCGGCCAGGGCTCGCAATGGGTTGGCATGGCACTGGAACTCGCCGACAGCACACCGGTTTTCACCGAGGCGCTGGCGAAGTGCGAGCGCGCCCTGACGCCGTACGTGGACTGGTCGCTGACCGAGGCGCTGGGCGATGAGGAGGCGTTGCGCCGGGTCGACGTGGTGCAGCCCGCGCTGTGGGCGGTGATGGTCTCGCTGGCCGCGCTGTGGTCCGCGCACGGCGTCCGCCCGGCCGCGGTGGTCGGGCACTCCCAGGGCGAGATCGCCGCCGCCTGCGCGGTCGGCGCACTGTCCCTTGAGGACGGTGCCCGGATCGTCGCGCTGCGCTCGCAGGAGATCGCGCGGGCGCTGGCCGGGCACGGCGGCATGGTCTCCACCACGCTGCCCAGGACCGAGGCGCTGGCCCGGCTGGCCGAATGGGACGGCAGGCTGTCCCTGGCCGCCGCGAACGGCCCGGCCGCCACCGTGATCTCCGGCGATCCGGGGGCCCTGCACGAGTTCGTGGCCAAGGTGCAGGCCGACGGGGTGCGCGCCCGGCACCTGCCGGTGGACTACGCCTCGCACTCTGACCACGTGGAAGCCATCCGCGGCGAGCTGCTCACCGCGCTGGCCCCGATCCAGCCACGCACCGCCGAGGCCGCGTTCTGGTCCACGGTGACCGCCGGACCGCTGGACACCAGTGGCCTCAACGCCGAGTACTGGTACGACAACCTGCGCTCCCCGGTGGAGTTCGAGGCCACCGTGGCCGCGCTGATCGAGGCGGGGCACCGCACCTTCATCGAGGTGAGCCCGCACCCGGTGCTCACCGCGGGCATCCAGGACGCCGGTCAGGACGTGCTCGCCTTCGGCAGCCTGCGCCGCGATGACGGTGGCCCGCAACGGTTCCTGACCTCGCTGGGCCAGGCGCACGCGCACGGCCTGCCGGTGCGCTGGGACTACCCCGGCGCCCGCCTGGTCGACCTGCCCACCTACCGCTTCCAGCACCAGCGCTACTGGCTGGAGACCACCCCGCCCGCGACCACCACCGCGACGCCGGAGTCCGAGACGTTCTGGCACCTGGTGCACCAGGCCGATGTCGAGTCCCTGCAACGCCTGCTCGCGGTGTCCGAGAGCGCGACCCTGCCCGAGCTGGTGTCCGCGCTGGCCAGCTGGCACCGCAGGGAGAACGCGGCCAAGCTGATCGAGGACTGGCGCTACGCCACCGCCTGGCGCGCGGTGGCCGACCCGGCGCGCACCGCCACCGGCAGCTGGCTGGTGCTGGTGCCCAAGGGAGAAGGCCCCTGGACCGACGCGGTGTCCGGCCTGCACCGGCAGGGCCTGCGGCTGGTCACCGTCGAGTGCGAGCACCACCCCGGCCGCGACGAACTGGCCACCGCCAGCGCCGCCGCGGTCCCCGCCGACGTCACCGGCGTGCTCTCACTGCTCGCGCTGATCCCCGGCGAGCGGGTGGACCACCCCGGCGTGCCCGCCGGGTACGCGGCCACCCTCCTTGCCCTGCAAGCACTCGGCGACGCCCGGATCAGCGCGCCGCTGTGGTGCGTGACCAGCGGCGCGATGATCACCGACCCCGGCGACCGCGAGGTCCGGCCCGACCAGCGCATGGTGTGGGGCCTCGGCCGGGTGGCCGGGCACGAGCACCACGACCGCTGGGGCGGCCTGATCGACCTGCCTGCCGAGCCGCGCGAGGGCAGCTGGCGGCAGTTGGCCGCCGCGCTCACCCGCACTGACGGCGAGGACCAGCTGGCGCTGCGGCCCTTCGGCACCCTGGCCTGCCGCCTGGTCCGACCGGCGGCACACCGCGCGGAGGCTGGGGAGTGGCGACCCAAGGGCACCGTGCTGGTCACCGGCGGTACCGGCGCGCTCGGCGCGCACGTGGCCCGCTGGCTGGCCGAACGCGGCGCCCGCGAGCTGGTGCTGGTCAGCCGCCGCGGCCCGGCCGCGCCCGGCGCGGCGGAACTGCACGCCGAGCTGGCCGAGCTGGGCGCGGAGGTGCGGATCGAGGCCTGCGATGTCAGCGACCGCGGCCAGCTGCGCGAGTTGCTGGCGCGGGTCGGTGACCTGGACGCGGTGGTGCACACCGCCGCCGTGCTGGCCGACTCCACGCTGCGCGCGCTCAGCCTGGCGCAGGTCGCGGAAGCCCAGCGCGCCAAGGTGGTCAGCGCCTGGCACCTGCACGAGCTGACCGCCGAGCTGAACCTGTCCGCGTTCGTGCTCTTCTCCACTCTCGGCGCCACCGTCGGCATTCCCGGCCAGGGCAACTACGCCCCGGCCAACGCCGCCCTGGACGCCCTCGCCGAGCTCCGCCGCGCCCAGGGCCTGCCGGCCACCGCGGTCTCCTTCGGCGCCTGGGACGGCGACGGCCTGGCCACCACCGCGGTCCGCCCGACCCTGGAACGCCACGGCATCAACCTGATGGCCCCCGAGCTGGCGCTGAAAGCCTTGCAGGAAGCCATCGACGGGGGCAGGGCCAGCCAGGTGGTGGCCGACATCAAGTGGGAGCGGTTCGCCCCGACCCTCACCGCGCTGCGCCCGAGCCCGCTGCTGGCCGACCTGCCGGACGCCCGCACCTCAAGCGGCGCAACGGCAACCGCGACCGAACCGGACCTGGCTGACCGGCTGGCCGCACTGCCTGCCCGCCGCCGCGCGGAACTGGTGCTGGACGTGGTGCTGCGGCACACCGCAGCCGTGCTCGGCTACCGGCGCGGCGACCGGCCCGAGGAGACCAGGACCTTCCGCGACCTCGGCATCGACAGCGTCACCGGCGCCGACCTGAGCAAACGGCTCGGCGCGGAAACCGGTGTGCGCCTGCCGGTCACGCTCGTCTTCGAGCAGCCGACCCCGGCCGCGGTGGCCGAACACCTGCTGGACCAGCTCGACCTGGACGACCCCGCGACGGAGGAAGCCCCGGCCGCCGCGCCGATGGCGGACGTCTCCGACGACGAACTGTTCGACCTCATCGACAGCATCACCATGAGCCGGAGGAATACGTGACGGCGACCGAACAGAAGCTGCGCGAGTACCTCAAGCGGGCCACCAGCGAGCTGAACGCGCTGCGCGAGGAGCGCGCCCGGTCGAGCGAACCGATCGCGGTGCTCGCGATGAGCTGCCGCTTCCCCGGCGGCATCAACTCCCCGGAGGACTTCTGGCGGCTGCTGGCGGCAGGGGAGCAGGCGATCGGCCCGCTGCCCGGCGACCGCGGCTGGGACCTGGACGGCCTCTACCACCCCGATCGGGACCACCCCGGCACGCTGTACGCGCGAGCAGGCGGGTTCCTCAGCGACGCGGCCGAGTTCGACCCGGCCTTCTTCGGCATCGCCCCGCGCGAGGCGGTGGCCATGGACCCGCAGCAGCGGCTGCTGCTGGAGAACGCCTGGGAGGCGCTGGAACGCGCCCGGATCGTGCCGGAGTCCCTGCGCGGCAAGGACGTCGGCGTCTACATCGGCACCAACGGCCAGGACTACGCCGGACTCACCACCGCGGGCGGCGACTCCGAGGGCCACGCCCTCACCGGCGGCGCGGCCAGCGTGCTCGCGGGCCGGATCTCCTACGTGCTCGGCCTGGAAGGCCCCTCGGTCACCCTGGACACCGCCTGCTCCTCCTCGTTGGTGGCGCTGCACAACGCGGTCCGCGCGCTGCGGGCAGGCGAGTGCTCGCTGGCGCTGGCCGGTGGCGCGACCGTGATGGCCGGACCGCAGCTGCTGATCGAGTTCTCCCGCCAGGGCGGGCTGTCGCCGGATGGCCGCTGCCGCGCGTTCAGCGAGGACGCCGACGGCACCGGCTTCTCCGAGGGCAGCGGCCTGGTGCTGCTGCAACCGCTGTCCGACGCGCTGGCCCAGGGGCGCCCGATCCTGGCGGTCATCCGCGGCTCGGCGGTCAACTCCGACGGCGCGTCCAACGGCCTGAGCGCGCCCAACGGCAGCTCGCAGCAGCGGGTCATCCGCGCCGCGCTGGCCGACGCCGGGGTGGAGGCCGCCGAGGTGGACCTGCTGGAGGCGCACGGCACCGGCACCCGCCTCGGCGACCCGATCGAGGCGCACGCGCTGCTGGCCACCTACGGCAGGGCGCACGCGGGCGGCGAACCGGCGTTGCTGGGCGGGGTGAAGTCCAACATCGGGCACACCCAGGCCGCGGCCGGGGTCGCCGGGTTCATCAAGGTCGTGGAGAGCCTGCGGCGGGGCGAGGCGCCGCGGACGCTGCACGCGGAGACGGCGAGCAGCCGGGTGGACTGGTCGACCGGCGGGATCAGCCTGGTCACCGAGCACCGGGAGCTGGCGGCGGGGGATCGGCCTTGCCGGGCCGGGATCTCGGCGTTCGGGATCAGCGGGACCAACGCGCACATGATCCTGGAGCAGGCCCCCGCTGCGGTGGCCGAGAAGCCTGCCGAGCCCGCTGATTCGCTTGTCCCCGTGGTGCTTTCCGGCCACACCGAAGCCGCCCTCCGCGCCCAGGCCACCGCGCTCGCCGACACCGCGGCCACCGCCCGGCCCGTGGACCTGGCCTGGTCCCTGGCCACCACCCGCGCCCGCCACCAGCGCCGCGCCGCCGTGATCAGCGCCGACACCGAGCAGCTGCTCGCCGGACTGCGCGCCATCGCCACCGGCGAACCTGCCCCCGGCGTGGTCACCGGCGCGGTGCTGCCCGGCAAGACCGCGTTCGTCTTCCCCGGCCAGGGCGCCCAGCGCGCGGCCATGGGCGCCGAGCTCTACCGCACCTTCCCGGCCTTCGCCCAGGCTTACGACGCGGTCTGCGCACACCTGGACCCGCTGCTGCCCCGGCCGCTGCGCGAGATCACCTTCGCGCCCGCGGACACCCCGGAAGCCGCGCTGCTCAACCAGATCGGCTTCACCCAGCCCTCGCTGTTCGCCTTCCAGGTCGCGCTCTACCGGCTGGTCGAGTCCTGGGGCGTCACCCCGCACTACGTGCTCGGCTACTCCACCGGCGAGCTCGCCGCGGCACACGTCGCCGGGGTCTGGTCGCTCGAAGACGCCTGTGCGCTGGTGGCCGCGCGTGGCCAGCTGATGCAGTCGCTGCCGCCGGGCGGTGCGATGCTCGCGGTCCGCGCGTCTGAGCAGGACCTGTTGCCACTGCTGGAGAACCGCGAGCACGAGCTGGTGGCCGGACTGGTCAACGGGCCGAACTCGGTGATCCTCTCCGGCACCGTGGAGGCCATCGAGCAGGCCACCGAAGCGCTGCTCGCCGCGGGCCGCGAGGTCAAGCGGCTGGTCATGGACCACGCCTACCACTCGCCACTGATGGAGCCGATGCTGCCCGAGTTCGCCGCGGTCGCCGCCAGGGCCACCGCGCGCGAACCGGAGATCGGCCTGGTGTCCAACGTGACCGGCGGCCTGATCAGCGCTGAGGTCCTCGACCCCGGCTACTGGGTCAGCCACGTCCGCTCCACCGTGCGCTTCGCCCAGGGCGTCAGCACACTGCTGGAGGCCGGGGTCACCCGCTTCCTGGAACTCGGCCCGGACGGCTCCGGCGCGGCCATGGTCGGCGACTGCGTGGCGGATGCCCGCCAGCGGGTCGCGGTGGTCGCCGCGCAGCGCCGGGACCGCCCAGAGGCTGAGGCCGTGCTCACCGGACTCGCCGAGGCGCACGCGCACGGCGTGGAGGTCGACTGGGCCGCGGTGTTCGCCGGGCACCAGCCGCGCGTGATCGACCTGCCGACGTATCCGTTCCAGCGCAGCAGGTTCTGGGTCACGCCGAAGGCCACCGCGGCCGGTGGCGCGCTGGAGCTCACCGAGGTCGACCACCCCTGGCTGATGGTGGAACCGGCGCTCGCGGGCGGCGCGGGGCACGTGCTGGCGGGCAGGCTCTCCGTCGCCGACCACCCGTGGCTGGCCGACCACGTGGTGCACGGGCACATCGTGATGGCCGGAACCGGGTTGATGGAGCTGGCCATCGCCGCCGCGCAACGACTCGGGCTGAGCCAGGTCGCCGGACTGGTGATGATCTCGCCGCTGGTGCTGCCGGAGAACTCGGCGGTGCGCGTCCAGGTCTCGCTCACCCCGCCGGTGGACGGGCGTCCGCTGGTGGCCATCCACAGCAAACCCGTTGGCGGGGAAGGGGACTGGACCCTGCACGCCACCGGCGAGCTCGGCGAGGTCCCGCAACCGGACACCGGTGCCGAGGGGTTCGCCGACCTGCGCGAGTGGCCGGTGCCTGGCGCGGAACCCGTTGACCTGACCGGGCTTTACGACCGGTTCGCCGACCAGGGCGTGGACTACGGCCCCGGCTTCATGACCACCACCGCGCTGTGGCGGCGCGATGGCGTCGGCTACGGCACGGTCCGGCTGCCCGATGACGTGGACGGCACTCCGTACGCGCTGCACCCCGCGCTGCTGGACGGCGCGCTGAACGTGATGCGGGCCTGTGCGGACGGCGGCCAGGACGCCGACCACGTGCAGATGCCCTTCGAGTGGTCCGGCGTTGAGCTGTACGCCACCGGGGCCAGCGAGCTGCGGGTCCGGGTGCAGGCCGAGGCGGTCTCCGGCGGGCGGCGGCTGACCGTGTGGCTGGCCGACGGCACCGGTGCCCCGGTGGCCAGGGTGCAGCGACTCGACCTGCGCACCGCCAAACCCGAGCAGTTCCAGGCCACCGGCCGCGCCCAGGACCTCTACCGCGTGCAGCTCCAGCGCGTCACCCTGCCTGCCACCGCGGCGATGCCGGTGAACCGGGTCGTGGTGGACGCGACCGCCCAGGACCTCCCGGTCACCCAGGCCACCGCCGAGGCGCTGACCGAGATCCAGCGGATCATCACCGAACAGCCCGGGGCCGAACTGGTCTGGCTGGGCAGCGGCCTGGCGGGCGCGGCCGTGCGCGGCCTGCTGCGCACCGCCCGCACCGAGCACCCGGACCGCGTGCTGCGCTGGATCGGCGTCGACGGCCCGGTGCCGGAGGCCGCGCTGGCGCTGGACGAACCCGAACTGGTGGTCAACGCCGACGGCGTGTTCGCACCCCGCCTGGCCAAGGTCACCGAAGACGCCACCGGTGAGCTGACCCTCGACGGCACCGTGCTGATCACCGGCGGCACCGGCCAGCTCGGCGCCGCGGTCGCCGAACACCTGGTGCGCCAGTACAATGCGCGCAAGCTCGTGCTCGCCTCCCGCCGCGGTGAGGACGCACCGGGCGCGACCGAACTCCGCGAGAAGCTGGGCGTGGACACCCGGATCGTGGCCTGCGACATCACCGACCGCGCCGCACTGGCCGACCTGCTCGCCGGTATCCCCGACCTCACCGCGGTGGTGCACCTGGCCGGGGTGCTCGACGACGGCCTGCTGCTGGACCAGGACGCCGACCGCCTGGCCGAGGTCTTCGCGCCCAAGGCCGCCGCCCTGCACCTGGACGAGCTGACCCGCGACCGCGACCTGACCGCGTTCGTGCTGTTCTCCTCGGCCGCCGGCGTCCTCGGCACCGCGGGCCAAAGCACTTACGCCGCAGCGAACTCCGTGCTCGACGAGCTCGCCGTCCAGCGCCGCCAGGCCGGACTGCCCGCGACCAGCCTCGCCTGGGGCCTGTGGCAGCCCGAGTCCGACGGCATGACCAGCCACCTGGGCGCGGCGGAACTCTCCCGCATGCGCAGGCAGGGCATCGTCGCCTTCCCCGTCGCCGAGGGCCTGCGGTTGCTGGACACCGCGCTGCGGCTGGACGAACCGGCGCTGGTGCCGGTTCGCCTCGACCTGCGCGGACCGCGGCAGGAGGCCGAGCAGGGCGGCCACCTCGCCGCGGTCCTGCGCACCCTGGTCCGCCTGGCCCCGCGTCAGGCCGCCGCCCGCAACACCGACGAACCCGAGTCCCTGCGCGACCGGTTGCTGGCACTGCCCAGGGACCGCCAGCTCGCCGAGCTGACCGCCATCGTGGTGCGCGAGGCGGCCGCGGTGCTCGGCATCACCGACCTGGCCGGACTGCCGGTGGACGAACCCCTGGTGTCCCGAGGGCTCGACTCGCTGATGGCGGTGGAGCTGCGCCGCAAGCTCACCGCGTCCACCGGCGCCACCCTCAGCTCCACCCTGGCCTTCGACTACCCGACCCCGGAAGCCATCGCGGGCCGCCTGGCCACCGTGCTGGAACTGACCCCCCGCGAGACGGCGACCACCACCCCACGCCCGCAAGCCGCGGACCTCGACGAGGACCCCATCGTCATCGTCGGCATGGCCTGCCGCTTCCCCGGCGGCGTGACAGGCCCCGACGACCTGTGGAACCTGGTCGCCGAGGGCACCGAAACCGTCGCCGACTTCCCGACCGACCGCGGCTGGGACCTGGCCCGCCTCTTCGACCCAACCCCCGGCCGCCTGGGCACATCCCACACCCGGGTCGGCAGTTTCCTCTACGACGCAGGCGATTTCGACGCCGCCTTCTTCGGCATGTCCCCGCGCGAGGCGATGGCCACCGACGCCCAGCACCGCCTGCTGCTGGAAAGCTCCTGGGAGGCACTGGAACACGCCGGTATCGACCCCGGCACGCTGAAGGGCAGCGACACCGGGATCTTCGCCGGCGTCATGTACAGCGACTACGCCACCCTGCTCGGCGGCGGCGAGTTCGAGGGCTTCCAGTCCACCGGCAGCGCCCCCAGCGTCGCCTCCGGCCGGGTCGCCTACGCCCTGGGTCTGGAAGGCCCCGCCGTCACGGTTGACACGGCCTGCTCGTCCTCGCTGGTGGCCCTGCACCTGGGCACCCGCTCGTTGCGCTCGGGCGAGTGCAGGCTGGCCCTGGTCGGCGGCGTCACGGTGCTGTCCACGCCAAGCCTGTTCGTGGAGTTCTCCCGCCAGGCCGGCCTCGCCATCGACGGCCGCTGCAAGGCTTTCTCCGACTCCGCCGACGGCACCGGCTGGGGCGAGGGCGTCGGAGTCCTGGTGCTGGAACGCCTGTCGGACGCCCGCCGCCTGGGCCGCCGGGTCCGGGCGGTCGTCCGGGGCACCGCGGTCAACCAGGACGGCGCGTCGAACGGCCTCACCGCCCCGAACGGCCCGTCCCAGCAACGGGTGATCCGCGCCGCGCTCGCGGACGCCGGTTTGTCCACTGTGGACGTTGATGTGGTGGAAGGTCATGGCACTGGTACAACTCTGGGTGATCCGATCGAGGCCCAGGCGCTGGTGGATGTGTATGGGCAGTCTCGCTCGCAGCCGTTGCTGCTGGGGTCGATCAAGTCGAACATCGGGCACACGCAGGCCGCGGCCGGTGTCGCCGGTGTGATCAAGATGGTGCAGGCGCTGGAACATGGTGCTGCGCCGAAGACGTTGCATGTGACTGAGCCTTCGTCGCACGTGGACTGGTCGGCGGGGGCGGTGCAGCTGCTGACCGACACGGTGCCTTGGCCGGAGGTGGATCGGCCACGGCGGGCTGGGGTTTCGTCGTTCGGCGCTAGTGGGACGAACGCGCATGTGATCATTGAGCAGGCGCCGGCGGCGGAGGTCGCGGAGTCGGTGGTGGTGCCGGCGGTGGTGCCGCTGGTGTTGTCGGCGAAGTCGGCGGAGGCGGTGCGGGCGCAGGCTGCTCGGCTGGCAGACGCGATCGGCGGGACCGCGGGCCAGACGGCCAGCGCGTTCGCCGGTGAGAACGCGGACCGCTTGGTCGGTGTTGTCGTCGCCGCGAGCCCCGATGGCTCGGCGAGTGCTCTCGCGGCAGGTGACGCGGACCGCTCAGACAGTTCGCTTGCTGCGAAGATCTCGGACCACCCGGTCAGTGCGTTCGCAGCCGAGACCCCGGATCACCCGGCCAGCGCGCCTGCTGCCGGGAACGCTGAGCGCACCGCCAGCCCGCTCGTCACCGAGCACTCGGGCCACCCGGCCGGTGCACTTGCCGCCGGATCCTCGGCTCTGACTGCCAGCGCACCTGCCGCCCGGCCTGCGGTCCCCTCCGCCAGCGTGGTCGACGCTGGGTTCACCCTGGCCACCGCGCGCGCTGTCCTCCCCGTCCGGTCCGTCCTCGTCGGCACCCCCGACGAGCTCCCCACCCTCCTCCACGCCCCGCTCGAACCCACCCCCGTCCTCGCCGGTGGCCGCTCGCTCTTCGTCTTCCCCGGCCAGGGCTCCCAGTGGGTCGGCATGGCCCGTCAGCTGCTGGACGAGTCTCCGGTCTTCGCCGCCCGCTTCGCTGAATGCGGCGACGCCCTTGCGCCGCACATTGAGTGGTCGATCACTCATGCTTTGGCGGATGAGGAGTTGTTGGCCCGGGTCGATGTGGTGCAGCCGGTGACCTGGGCGGTCAACGTTTCGCTGGCCGCGTTGTGGCAGTCGCTGGGTGTTGTGCCGGAGGGAGTGGTCGGCCACTCACAGGGGGAGGTCGCCGCGGCGGTTGTGGCTGGTGGGTTGTCGCTGGCGGATGGCGCGTTGGTGGTGGCGCGGCGGTCGCAGTTGATCGCGCGGGTGTTGTCCGGGCGTGGTGGCATGGCCTCGATCGCGTTGCCGGTTGCGGAAGTGCTGCCGCGACTGACCGACGGCATCGAGATCGCGGCGGTGAACGGGCCGGCTGCCGTGGTGGTGTCGGGCGAGGAGCGGGCGCTGGCGGAGTTCGTGGCCGCGGGAGTGGCCGAGGATCTTCGGGTCAAGCGGATCGCGGTGGACTACGCCTCGCACTCGCAGTTCGTCGAAGAGTTGGAAGACGAGCTCGCGCAGGTGCTGGCCTCGGTTCAGCCCCGGTCGGGCGATATTCCGTTCTTCTCCACGGTGACCGGGGACTGGCTGGACACCGCGGAGCTGGACAGCGGGTACTGGTATCGGAACTTGCGGCAGCAGGTGCACTTCCACTCCTCGATGCAGGCGCTGATCGGCTCCGGGTACAACCGGATCATCGAGGTCAGTCCGCATCCGGTGCTGGTGGCCGAGGTTGAGGCCACTTTGGACGGTGCCGGAGTCGAGGGGGTGGTGACCGGGTCGTTGCGCCGCAACGAGGGTGGCGCGCGGCGGTTCCTCGAATCAGTTGGCGCGTGGTGGACTCGCGGTGGTCACGTGGACTGGTCGGCCTGGTTCGCCGGGTCCGGCGCGCGGGTGGTCGACCTGCCCACCTACCCGTTCCAGCACCAGCGTTTCTGGCCCGCGCCGCGGGTCTCGGGCGATGCCTCCGCCTTCGGGCTCACCGCGACCCACCATCCGGTGCTGGGCGCGGCGGTGCCGCTGGGCGACGGGTCCGGGGTGGTGCTGACCGGGCGGTTGTCCAGGAACACCCAGCCCTGGCTGGCCGACCACCAGGTCAGCGGCACCGCGATCCTGCCGGCCACCGCCTTCATTGAACTCGCCGTGCGGGCGGGTGACGAGGTGGACTGCGCGCGGGTTGAGGAGCTGATCTTGGGTGCGCCGCTGGTGCTGGACGGTGAGGTGGAGGTCCAGGTCAAGGTGGACGCCCCGGACGAGGACGGTCGCCGTTCGCTGGCCGTGCACGCCCGGCCCGGGGCCGACGCCGCCTGGACCAGGCATGCCACGGGTGTGCTGGCTCCCGGTGCGCCTGAACCGGCTGAGGGGCTGGGCGCGGTGTGGCCGCCGAGTGGCGCGGTGGAGATCGACCTGACCGCCTTCTACGACGAGGCCGCCGCGTCCGGGTACGAGTACGGGCCCGCGTTCCGTGGGCTCAGCCGGGCCTGGCACGTCGACGGCGAGGTGTTCGCCGAAGTCGCGTTGCCGGAACGGGTTTCGGTCACCGGGTTCGGGTTGCACCCGGCGTTGCTGGACGCGGCGCTGCAGACGGTGTTGTTGTCCCAGCAGGAGGTCGCGGCCGGTGCGCTGCCCTTCGCCTGGGAGCAGGCGGAGCTGCACGCCACCGGCGCGAGCGCGCTGCGGGCCCGGCTGCGTCACCTCGGCGCGGACGGCGAGGACACCCTGGTGGCCCTGACCGTCGCCGATGCCACCGGCGCGGTCGTGTTCACCACCCGGTCGCTGCGGCTGCGCGCCGCGGCCGAGGGCATCGCCCGGACCGAATCGGTGTCTCTGTACACAGTGGACTGGACGCCGGTCAGCGGCACGGGCGCCGACCCGGCCGACCTGCTCACCGTGACCGACCTGGCCGAGATCCCGGACAGCCCGGCCACCGTGGTGCTGCCGCTGGCCACCGCGCCCGGCGATCCGGTGACCGCCGCGCATGACACCTCCGAACAGGTGCTCACCCTGGTGCAGCGCTGGCTGAGCGGGAGTGCGTCGCGGCTGGTGCTGGTCACCACCGGCGCGCGGACCGGCCGGGACCTGGCCGCGGCCACCGCCTGGGGGCTGGTGCGCACCGCGCTCACCGAGAACCCCGGCCGCTTCGGGCTGCTCGACGTGGACCGGCCCGAGGACATCTCCCTTGCCCTGCCACACATCGCGGCGGGCAACGAGCCGCAGCTCGCGGTGATTGACGGCGAGGTGTGCGCGCCGCGGCTGGCCGCGGACCAGAGCAGGCTGCTCGCACCGGTGCACCGCCGGGACTGGCGGATGGACGTGGTCGAACCCGGCTCGGTGGACGGGCTCGGGTTCGTGCCCACCACGGCTGCCGCGGAAACCCTTGGCGTGGGCCAGGTTCGGCTCGGTGTCACCGCGGCGGGCATGAACTTCCGGGACGTGCTCGGCACCCTCGGCTACGGCAAGGTGCTCGACCAGCTGGAGGTCTCGGCCGGTCTGATGGGCGCTGAGGCCGTCGGTGTGGTGCTGGAAATCGGTCCTGGGGTTGAAGATCTGGCTCCTGGTGACCGGGTTCTTGGTGTGGTGGACGGTGGGTTCGCGCCGGTGGTGGTGGTCGACCACCGGCACCTGGTGCGGATTCCGGCCGGGTGGCACGACATCGAGGCCGCCAGCGTGCCCGCCGCCTTCCTCACCGCCTACTACGGCCTGGTGGACATCGCCGCGCTCAAGCCCGGCGAGAAGGTGCTCATCCACGCCGGCACCGGCGGGGTCGGCATGGCCGCGATCCAGCTCGCCCGGCACCTGGGCGCGGAGGTCTACGCCACCGCGAGCGAGCCCAAGTGGGCCGTGCTGCGCGAGCTCGGCGTGCCGGAGGACCACATCGCCTCCACCCGCAGCCTGGACTTCGCCACGAAGTTCCCCAAGGTCGACGTGGTGCTGAACTCGCTGGCCAACGAGTTCGTGGACGCCTCCCTGGACCTGCTCAACCCGGGTGGCCGGTTCGCCGAGATGGGCGTCAACGACGTGCGCACCGCGGACCAGCTCGTCAAGTGGCCCGGCGTGATCTACCACGCCTTCCACGTGGACGAGGCCGGTCCGGATCGCACCAAGGGCATGCTGACCGAGCTGGTCGAGCTCTTCGAGCGGCAGGTGCTCACCCCGCTGCCGACCCGGTCCTACGACCTGCGCCGCGCGGTGGAGGCCTTCCGGTTCATGAGCCAGGCCAAGCACACCGGCAAGCTGGTGCTGACCATCCCGCGCACCTGGGACACCGGCAAGGCGGTGCTGATCACCGGCGGCACCGGCGGACTCGGCCGCGAGCTGGCCCGGCACCTGGCCGGTCAGGGCTTCAGCTGGCTGGTGCTGGCCAGCCGCAGCGGCGGGAACGCCGACGGGGCAACGGAACTCGCCGCGGAACTGGCCGGGTCGGGTTGCCGGGTGGAGATCGTCGCCTGCGACACCAGCGACCGGGGCGCGGTGCGCGGCCTGGTCGCCGATCTCACCGCGCGCGGCGGACTGACCGCGGTGGTGCACGCCGCCGGGGTGCTGGACGACGCCACAGTGGACAGTCTCACGCCGGGGCAGCTGCACCGGGTGCTGCGGCCTAAGATCGACGCGGCCTGGCACCTGCACGAGGCCACTCGCGAGCTGGACCTGGCCGGGTTCGTGCTGTTCTCCTCGGCCACCGGCGTGCTCGGCACCGCGGGGCAGGCCAACTACGCGGCCGCCAACGCCTGGCTGGACGCGCTGTGCCAGCGGCGGCGGGCCGAGGGCCTGGCCGGTGTGTCGCTGGCCTGGGGGGCGTGGGCGCAGGCCACCGGCATGACCAGGCACCTCAGCCAGGCCGACCACGACCGTTTGCGGCGCAAGGGAATCGTGCCGTTCTCGGTGGCGCAGGGCCTGGCCATGTTCGACGCCGCCGCGGCCACCGACCGGCCGCTCACCCTGCCACTGGTGCTGGACCGCAACGCGCTGGCCGCGGACCCGGACCTCTCGCCGGTGCTGCGGGAGCTGGGCCGCAAGGACCGCCGCACCGCGGCTGCCGCCACCCAGACCGCGGCCGGACTGCTGGGCAGGCTGGCCGCCATGGCCCCGGAGGCACGGCGCGAGCTGCTCGGCTCGGTGCTCCGGGAACACGTGGCCGCGGTGCTGGGCTTCGCGGGCGCCGAGGCGGTCGCGCCGGACCGCACCTTCAAGGACCTGGGCTTCGACTCGCTGACCGCGGTCGAACTGCGCAACAAGCTGGGCGCCGCGCTGGGCAGGCGACTGCCGGCCACCCTGGTCTTCGACTACCCGACGATCACCGCGCTGGCCGGGCACCTGCTCGCCGAGTTCGACTTCGGCGACCCGGCGCCCACCGGCACCCCGCTGGAGTTGTTGGGACAGCTGGAATCGCTGCTGGCCGACCCGGCCGCGGCGCGGGAGGACCGGAGCGCGCTGCTCCGGCGACTGGAGGACCTCGCCGCCGGACTGCGGCGAGCCGACCAGCACGAGGGCGGACCGACCGACGACGACATCAACTCGGTGTCGGTGGAGGAACTGTTCGACCTCATCGACGAGAACTTCGCTGCACCGCAGGAATGACGAGCTCTGTAGCCGACGGGCAGGTACACCGGATGCCAGAACAGCAGGACAAGGTTGTCGACTACCTCCGCAAGGTCACGGTCGACCTGCGCCGGGCGCGCCAGCGCATCGAGGAGCTCGAGGCGCAGGGCCGGGAGCCGATCGCGATCGTGGGCATCGGCTGCCGGTTCCCCGGTGGCGTGCGCGGCCCGGAGGACCTGTGGGAGCTGGTCCGGTCCGAACGCGATGTCATGTCCGCGGTGCCCGCCGACCGGAACTGGCCGACCGGCGGGGTGGACTACCCGAGGGTCGGCGGTTTCCTGGACGACGCCGCGCTGTTCGACTCCGAGTTCTTCGGCATGTCCCCGAGGGAGTCGCTGACCACCGACGCCCAGCACCGCCTGCTGCTGGAAACCTCCTGGGAGGCCCTGGAACACGCCAGGATCGACCCGGAGAAGCTCAAGGGCAGCCGCACCGGCGTCTACACCGGCCTGGTCTACGGCGACTACGGCGACCTGCTCGACCCGGAGGACTCCCGCGGCTACCTGAGCCTGAACAGCGCGCCCAGCGTCGCCTCCGGCCGGGTGTCCTACGCGCTGGGCCTGGAAGGTCCCGCGGTCACCGTGGACACGGGCTGTTCCTCCTCGCTGGTCACCATCCACCTGGCCATCAACGCCCTGCGCACCGGCGAGTGCACCCTGGCCCTGGCCGGCGGCGCGTCGATCATGACCCAGCCGACCGCGTTCATCGAGTTCACCCGCCAGGGCGGCCTGGCCCCCGACGGCCGCTGCAAGGCATTCTCCGACTCCGCGGACGGCACGGCCTGGAGCGAGGGCGTCGGAGTCGTTGTGCTGGAACGCCTTTCCGACGCCCGCCGCAACGGCCGCCGGATCCTGGCGGTCATCACCGGCAGCGCGACCAACCAGGACGGCGCGTCGAATGGGCTGACCGCCCCGAACGGCCCGTCCCAGCAGCGGGTCATCCAGGACGCGCTGCGCGAGGCGAGACTGTCCACTTCGGACGTTGATCTGGTCGAGGCGCACGGTACCGGAACGACGTTGGGCGACCCGATCGAGGCGCAGGCATTGCTGGCCACCTATGGGCAGGGGCGGGAACGGCCGCTGCTGCTGGGGTCGATCAAGTCGAACCTGGGGCACACGCAGGCCGCGGCGGGGGTCGCGGGTGTGATCAAGATGGTGCAGGCGGTGCGGCACGGGATCGTGCCGAAGACCTTGCACGTGACCGAGCCTTCGTCGCATGTGGACTGGTCGGCGGGGGCGGTGGAGCTGGTCACGGAGACGGTGCCGTGGCCGGAGGTGGATCGGCCTCGGCGGGCGGCGGTGTCCTCGTTCGGGGTTAGTGGGACGAACGCGCACATTGTGATCGAGCAGGCGCCGGTGGAGGACGCGGGCGCGGAACGGGGCGCGGTCGAAGGGGTCGACGGCGCTGGGCAGCGTTCGGTCGAGAGGGCAGGGGGTGCCGAGGGGCCTCAGGGTGAGGGGGCGCTGGGCGCTGAGCGGCGGGTGGCTGATTGGACGCGCGGCGCTGAGGCGGTCGCGGGCAAGGCGGCGCACGGCGTTGAGCCGCTTGCGGTTGACAGGGCACGGGGCACAGAGCAGCTATCTGTTGACGGGGTGCCGGGCACGAAGCAGCTCGCAGTGACGGAGACGCCGCAGGCCGGGCAGCTCGCGGCGAAGGGGGCATCGGGTGCTGGGCCGCTTCCGGCCGATGAGGCACGGGGCGCTGAGCAGCCCGCAGCGGTGGAGACGCCGCAGGCCGAGCAGCGCTCGGTCGAACAGACGCAGGGCGCTGAGAGGCTCCCCGGTGAGCGGGCCGCTGGACTGGGTGTGACGCCACTGGCCGTTCCGCTGGTGTTCTCCGCCAAGTCCGAAGCCGCGCTGCGTGGGCAGTCCGCGCGGCTGGCCGACGCTCTCGCTTCCGACTCCGCCCTGGACATTGGCCACTCGCTGGTCACCTCCCGCGCCAACCTGCCCGTGCGCTCCGTCGTGGTCGGCGATGACCTGCCCGGCCTGTTGCGCGAGTTCGCCGACGCCGGATTCGCCGAGGCCGGGGGAGTGGTGTCCGGCACGGTGCTCGCCGGTGGTCGCTCGCTCTTCGTCTTCCCCGGCCAGGGCTCGCAGTGGGTTGGCATGGCTCGTGAGCTGCTGGCCGACTCGCCGGTGTTCGCCGCTCGCTTTGCTGAGTGTGCCGAGGCCCTTACGCCGCATGTTGAGTGGTCGATCACTCATGCTTTGGCGGATGAGGAGTTGCTGGCACGCGTTGACGTTGTGCAGCCGGTGAACTGGGCGGTCAATGTTTCGTTGGCGGCGTTGTGGCAGTCGATGGGAGTGGTGGCAGAGGGAGTGGTCGGCCACTCACAGGGTGAGGTTGCCGCGGCGGTTGTGGCTGGCGGGTTGTCGTTGGCTGATGGGGCGTTGGTGGTTGCGCGGCGGTCGCAGTTGATCGCGCGGGTGCTGGCCGGCCGGGGTGGGATGGCCTCGGTCGCGCTGCCCGCGGCGGAGGTGCAGGCGCGGCTTGGCGACGGGGTGGGGATCGCGGCGGTGAACGGGCCGGCCGCCGTGGTGGTGTCCGGCGAGGAGCGGGCGCTGGCGGAGTTTGTGCGCGGCTGCGAGGCCGATGGGGTACGGGTCAAGCGGATCGCGGTGGACTACGCCTCGCACTCGGAGTTCGTGGCCGAGCTGGAGACCGAACTGGGGCAGCTGTTGGCCTCAGTGCGGCCGCGGACCGGGGAGATTCCGTTCTACTCCACGGTGACCGGGGACTGGCTGGACACCGCCGAGCTGGATGGCGGCTACTGGTTCCGGAACCTGCGGCAGCAGGTGCACTTCTTCCCGGCGATGCAGGCGCTGATCCAGTCCGGCCACAACCGGATCATCGAGGTCAGCCCGCATCCGGTGCTGGCGGCCGAGATCCAGGCGACGCTGGACGGGCTCGGGATGGAGGGCGTGGTCACCGGGACCTTGCGCCGCAACGAAGGTGGCGCGCGACGGTTCCTGGAGTCCGTTGGCGCGTGGTGGGTCCGCGGCGGTCAGGTGGACTGGTCGGCCTGGTTCGCCGGGTCCGGCGCGCGGGTTGTCGACCTGCCCACCTACGCCTTCCAGCGGCAGAAGTACTGGCCCGCACCGCGAATCGCCGGTGACGCCTCCGCTTTTGGTCTGACCCCGACCAGGCACCCGGTGCTCGGCGCGGCCGTGCCGCTGGGCGACGGCTCTGGCGTGGTGCTCACCGGACGCCTGGCCGCCGACACCCATCCCTGGCTGGCCGAGCACCCCGTGGTGCCGGGCAGCGCGCTGCTGGAACTGGTGGTGCGCGCGGCCGACGAGGTCGGTTGTGCCAGGGTCGCCAACCTGACCCAGCTGACCCCGCTGGTGCTGCCCGAGGGCGGCGCGCAGCTCCAGATCGTGGTCGGCCCGGCCGGATCCGACGAGCGTCGCACGGTCTCGGTGCACGCCCGCGCCGCCGACTCGCTCGCCGACTGGACCCGGCACGCTTCCGGCCAGTTGGCCAAGAACGCCCTGGAGCTGCCGGAAAACCGCGCGGATGGCCAGATCGCCGAGGTGTCGGTGACCGACCCCGGTGCGTTCGGCATCCACCCCACGCTGCTCCAGTCCGCCATCCTGACCGTGGCCGAGGGCACCCTGCCGGTGGAGTGGCAGGACGTCACCCTGCACGCCACCGGCGCCACCACCCTGCGCGTGCAGCTCGCCCCGCTCGCCCAGGACGAGTGGGAGCTGCGCGCCGCCGATCCGTCCGGCGCGCCGGTGCTCACCGCCCGCTCGGTGACCCTGCGCCCGGTCGAACTCCCGGCCGATGGCCTGTTCGCGCTGGACTGGATCCCGCTGACCGACCCACCGGAAGCGCCGGAAGCGGTCTTCGCCGAGATCGGCACCGGGGACGACCTGGCCGCGGTGCACGAGGCCACCGCGCGAGCGCTGGAGCTGGTGCGCGAGTGGCTGGCCGGGGAGAACACCGCCCGGCTTGTTGTGGTGACACCGGATTCGGGTCCCGCGGCGGCGGCCGTGGGCGGGTTCCTGCGGTCGGTGGTCGCGGAACACCCGGGCCGCTTCACGCATCTGGCTGTGCCCTCCGGAGCTGATCCAGCGCTGGCCACGCCGTACGTGGGTGAGGAATCCTGGCTGCGGATCGCCGATGGCCAGGTGCTCGCGCCCCGGCTGCGCAGGGTCGAGCCGGTCGCGGCTGAGCTTGACTGGGATCGGGATGGCACCGTGCTCATCACCGGTGGCACCGGCGGACTGGGCAGCGAACTCGCTCGGCACCTGGCCGCCAACGGATTCCGCAACCTCGTCCTGGCCAGTCGCCAAGGACCCGATGCGCCCGGTGCCGCCGAACTCCTCGCCGAACTTCGCGAGCTGGGAGCCGAGGCCACCGCTACTGCCTGCGATCTGTCCACAATGGACTCGGTTCGGGAGCTGGTCGACGGTGTCGGCAACCTGGCCGCCGTCGTGCACACCGCGGCCGTCCTCGATGACGCCGTGGTCGAGTCCCTGACGCCCGAACGGCTTTCCGCCGTGCTGCGGCCGAAGATCGACGCCGCCTGGCACCTGCACGATGCCACCCGTGACCTGGCCGGATTTGTGGTCTACTCCTCGGCCGCCAGTGTCTTCGGCAACGCGGGCCAGGCCGCCTACGCCGCGGCCGACGCGGCCATGACCGAGCTGGTCCAGACCCGGCGCGCCAACGGTCAGCCGGGACTGGCGATCTCCTGGGGCGCTTGGGAAGCCGGGCTCTCCGCCGGGATGAGCGAGGCGGACCGGCAGCGGATGGTCGCCGCCGGGTTCCGGCAGTTGCCGGTGGCCGACGGGCTGGCCGCGTTCGACCGGCTGGCCGCCTCGGAGCTGGCTGCCGCGCTGGTGCTGCCGATCGACCTCGCCGCGGTACGCCGTCAGCCGGTGGTCGCGCCGGTGCTGCGCGAGCTGGCCGGATCGGGTCCCGCGGTGCTGCGCCGGGGCACGGCGGCGGTGGCCGCGGTGTCCGGGGTGCTGGCCGGCGGGTCCAGGGCGGAGCAGGTGGCCGCGCTGCGCGAGCTGGTGCGGGCGCGGGTCGCGGCGGTGCTGCGCTACACCGGTGAGGTGCCTGTGGACCGCGCCTTCCGGGAGCTGGGCTTCGACTCGATGACCGCGGTGGAGCTGAGCCGGGCGCTGTCCGCGGCCACCGAGCTGCCGCTGCCCACCACCCTGGTCTTCGAGCACCCCAACGTGATCGCGCTCGCCGACCACCTGCTGGCCGAGCTGACCGGTTCCGACGAGCCGGTGCGGGAACACACCCGCCAGGTCGACGACTCGGATCCGATCGTGATCGTCGGCATGGGCTGCCGCTACCCGGGCGGTGTGGTCGATCCGGATGGCCTGTGGCAGCTGGTGTCCGACGGGGTGGACGCGATCACCGAGTTCCCGGCCGACCGCGGCTGGGACACCGCGGGCCTCTACGACCCGGACCCGGACCGGCGCGGCACCACCTATGTGCGCGCGGGCGGGTTCCTGCACGACGCGGCCGAGTTCGACGCCGGGTTCTTCGGCATGTCCCCACGCGAGGCGATGGCCACCGACGCCCAGCAGCGGCTGTTGCTGGAGACCACCTGGGAGGCGCTGGAACGCGCGGGGATCGAGCCGAGGTCGTTGCGCGGCAGCGACTCCGGCGTGTTCGTCGGCGTGATCTACACCGACTACGGGCCGCTGCTGGACGCCGAGTTCGAGGGTGAGCAGAGCATCGGCAGCACGCACAGCGTCGCCTCCGGCCGGGTCGCCTACACCCTGGGTCTGGAGGGCCCGGTGGTCTCGGTGGACACCGCCTGCTCCTCCTCGCTGGTGTCGCTGCACCTGGCGGCCCAGTCGCTGCGCACCGGGGAGTGTTCGCTGGCCATCGCCGGTGGCGCGACCGTGATGTCCACGCCCACCGCGTTCGTGGAGTTCTCCCGGCAGCGGGTGATGTCCGCGGACGGCCGCTGCAAGGCCTTCGCCAACGAGGCCGACGGCACCGGCTGGTCTGAGGGCGTCGGCGTCGTTGTGCTGGAACGGCTTTCCGACGCGCGGCGCAACGGGCACCGGGTGCTGGCCGTGCTCAAGGGCTCGGCGATCAACTCCGATGGCGCCTCCAACGGCCTGACCGCGCCCAACGGCACCGCCCAGCGCAAGGTGATCCGTGCCGCGTTGAACTCCGCCGGACTGGCTGCTTCGGACGTTGACGTGGTGGAGGCGCACGGCACCGGGACCTCGCTCGGCGACCCGATCGAGGCCCGCGCCCTGCTCGCCACCTACGGTCAGGACCGGGAGCACCCGCTGCTGCTCGGCTCGCTGAAGTCGAACATCGGCCACAGCCAGGCCGCGGCCGGCGTCGGCGGTGTGATCAAGATGGTGCAGGCCATGCGGCACGGCGTGGTGCCGCGCACCCTGCACCTGACCACGCCCTCGGCGCAGGTGGACTGGTCCAGTGGCGAGGTCCGGCTGCTCACCGAAGAGGTCGAGTGGCCCGCGGTGGACCGGCCGCGCCGGGCCGCGGTGTCCTCCTTCGGCATCAGCGGCACCAACGCACACGTCATCCTGGAACAGGCCCCGGCCGAGGAGCGCGCCGAGACCCCCGACGCGGACCTGGTGCCGATGCCGGTCTCCGGCCGCAGCGCGACCGCGCTGGACGAGCAGCTCGCCCGCATCCGCCCGCTGCTGGACTCAGACCTGTCCACTGTGGACATCGCCTACTCGTTGGCCACCACCCGCACCGCCTTCGAGCACCGCGCTGTGCTGCTGGACGGCAGTGAGATCGCCAGGGGAACCGCCACCGAGGGTGGGACCGCGTTCGTCTTCTCCGGCCAGGGCGCCCAGCGCCTGGGCATGGGACGCGAGCTGTACCAGCGGTTCCCGGTCTTCGCCGAAGCGCTGGACGCGGTGGCCACCCAGCTGGACACCGGACTGGCCGAGCCGATCCGCGCGGTGATGTGGGGTGAGGACGCCGACCGGCTGAACCAGACCGGCTGGGCTCAGCCCGCGATCTTCGCGGTGGAGGTGGCGCTGTTCCGGCTCCTCGAGTCCTGGGGCGTGCGACCGGACTACCTGGTCGGGCACTCCATCGGCGAGATCGCCGCCGCGCACGTCAGCGGCATCCTGTCGCTGGCCGATGCGTGCACGCTGGTCACCACCAGGGCCCGGCTGATGCAGGCGCTGCCCAGCGGTGGCGCGATGCTGGCCGTGGACGCCGAGGAGTCCGAGGTCACCGAGCTGCTGACCGACCGGCCGGCGGTCTCCATCGCGGCGGTGAACGCCGCGCGCAACATCGTGGTGGCCGGGTCGGCCGAGGCGGTGGCCGAGGTCAAGGAGGTGCTGGCCGGGCGTGGCCGCCGCACCAAGCTGCTCGCGGTCAGCCACGCCTTCCACTCGCCGCTGATGGATCCGATGCTGGCCGAGTTCGCCGAGTCGCTGGCCGGGATCAGCTTCCGTGAGCCGCGCATCCCCGTGGTGTCAACGGTTACCGGCGCGCTCGCCGAGGGCGAGGAACTGCGATCGGTGGACTACTGGGTGCGGCAGGTGCGGCAGCCGGTGCGCTTCGCCGACGCGATCGGTGCGCTGGCGGCGGCGCGGGTGCGGGCCGTGCTGGAGGTCGGGCCGGACGGGCTGCTGTGCGCGGCCGCCGCGGAGTCGCTGCCCGAGCGGGCGGTGGTGACCGCGCTGCTGCGCGCCGACCGGCCGGATGAGGCGGAGTCGGTGCTGGCCGGGGTGGCCGGGCTGTACGTGGCCGGGGTCGCGGTGGACTGGACCCGGTTGCTGCCAGGGGGTTCGGTGGTGGAGCTGCCGACGTATGCGTTCCAGCACAAGCGGTACTGGCCCTCGGTGCAGCACGGGGGCGCGGGGCGGCTGTTCGGCGTGGAGTGGCGGCCGGTCGCCGCCACTGATGCAGAGTCGCCCGCGGTCGAGATTGTCGAGGCTGGGCGGGTCGATGACGAGCCTGCCGCGGTGTTCGCCGAGGCCGCCCGCGCGCTGGAACTGGTGCAGGGCTGGCTGAGCGACGAGTCCGGTGCCCGCCTGGTCGTGCGCACCCCCGTCGAGGGCGTGGCCGCCGCCGCGGTGGCCGGTGTGGTGCGCTCCGCCGCCGCCGAACACCCCGGCCGCTTCCTGCACCTGGCCGCGAACTCCGCCGCCGAGGCCGAACTCGCCTGGCCCTACCTGACCAGCGCGGAACCGAGCCTGCTGGTCCGCGACTCCCGGATCCTCGCACCCCGGCTGACGCCGCTCGCGCCGCGTCCGGCCACCGTGGGCTGGGACCGTGAGCGCACCGTGCTGCTCGCCGGCGGCACCGGTGGCATCGGCCGCGCGCTGGCCGAACACCTGTCCCGCCAAGGGTTCCGGCGGCTGGTCCTGGCCAGCCGCCGCGGCCCGGCGGTCGAGGGCATCACCGAGTGGGCCGCCGGGCTGGATGCCGACGTGCGGATCGTGGCCTGCGACCTGACCGACGGGTCGGCAGTCGCCGAGTTGGTGGCCGGTATCCCGGCGCTGGGCGCGGTGGTGCACGCCGCCGGGTTCGTCGATGACGGGTTGCTGGAGTCGCTGACCGGGGTACGGCTGGCCGCGGTGTTGCGGGCCAAGGTCGATGTGGCCTGGCACCTGCACGAGGCCACCCGCGAGCTGGACCTGGCCGGGTTCGTCGTCTTCTCCTCGCTGGCCGGGATCGTGGGCGCGCGCGGGCAGGCCAGCTACGCGGCGGCCAACGCGGCGCTGGACGAGCTGGCCCGCGCCCGCCGGGCCGCCGGGCTGCCCGGACTGTCGATCGCGTGGGGGCCGTGGACGGTGGGCATGGCCACCGACCTGTCCGCCGAGGACTGGCGGTCGCTGGCCTACCACGGGCTGTCCGGGCTGTCCGAGTCCCAGGGCCTGGCCCTGTTCGACCGGGCGGTCGCCGGGCAGAGCCCGTACGTGGCCGGTGCGGCGCTGGACGTCGCGGCGCTCGGCCACGCGGCCGATCTGCCCGCGGCCCTGCGCGAGCTGGCCCCGGCCGCCGCTCCCGTGGTCACCACGACGGCTCCGGCCGCCGCCCGGGTGGAGCTGGCGCAGCTGCGGCAACTGGTGGGGGAGCGGGTCTCCGCGGTGCTCCGCTACACCGAGGGCATCGCCGAGGACACGCTGTTCGGCGACCTGGGCTTCACCTCGCTGACCGCGGTGGAACTGAGCCGCGCGCTCTCCGCCGCGACCGGGCTGAACCTGCCCGCCACGGTGGCCTTCGACTACTCCAGCGTCACCGCGCTCGCCGACTACCTGCACCGCGAACTCTCCGGCGGCACAACCAAATCCGCCGCGCCGGTGACCGCCTCGGCAGACCAGTCCGATCCGATCGTGATCGTCGGCATGGGCTGCCGCTTCCCCGGCGGCATCGACAGCCCACAGGCGCTGTGGGACCTGGTCGAGGTGGGTGGCGACGCGCGCAGCCCGTTCCCGGCGGACCGCGGCTGGCCAGTGGACTCGCTCTACCACCCGGACCCGGACCACCCCGGCACCGTCTACGTGCGCTCCGGCTACTTCCTGGACGAGGCGGCCACCTTCGACGCGGACTTCTTCGGCATGTCCCCGCACGAGGCCGCCGCCACCGACCCGCAGCAGCGCCTGCTGCTGGAAACCACCTGGGCCGCACTGGAGCACGCGGGCATCCCGCCGCAGCGGTTGCGCGGCAGCAAGACCGGCGTGTTCACCGGTGTGAGCGCCACCGACTACGGCCACCTGCTCGGCGCGGAGTACGAGGGACACCGGTCCACCGGCAGCATCGCGAGCGTCGCCTCCGGCCGGGTCGCCTACCTGTTCGGGCTGGAAGGCCCGGTGCTCAGCCTGGACACCGCCTGCTCCTCCTCGCTGGTCGCGCTGCACCTGGCGATGCAGGCCCTGCGCAACGGGGAGTGCTCGCTCGCGCTGGCCGGCGGGGTCACCGTGATGTCGACCCCGGCCGCGCACGTGGAGTTCTCCCGGCAGCGCGCGCTCGCCCCGGACGGCCGGTGCAAGGCGTTCTCCGATGACGCGGACGGCACCAGTTGGTCCGAGGGCGTCGGCGTGCTGGTGCTGGAACGGCTCTCCGACGCGCAGCGCAACGGGCACCGGATCCTCGCGGTGGTCAAGGGTTCCGCGGTCAACTCCGATGGCGCGTCCACCGGCCTCACCGCGCCGAACGGACCGGCCCAGCAGCGGGTGATCCAGGAAGCCCTTGCCAGCGCCGGACTATCCACTTCGGACGTTGACGTGGTGGAGGCGCACGGCACCGGCACCCGGCTCGGCGACCCGATCGAGGCGCAGGCGCTGCTGGCGACCTATGGGCGGGAACGGGAACAGCCGGTGCTGCTGGGGTCGCTGAAGTCGAACATCGGGCACACCCAGGCCGCTGCCGGAGTGGCCGGGATCATCAAGATGGTGCAGTCGATGTGGCACGGCGTGGTGCCCAGGACCCTGCACGTGAGTGAGCCGTCCTCGCGGGTGGACTGGGCCGCGGGTGCGGTGCGGTTGCTGACCGAGCCGGTGGCCTGGCCGGAGGCCGGGCGGCCGCGGCGGGCCGCGGTGTCGGCGTTCGGCGTGAGCGGGACCAACGCGCACGTGATCCTGGAGCAACCGCTGGTGATCACGGGTGAACCGACTGAGGTCGCTGCGGAAACGCCGGTTCCACTGCTCGTTTCGGGCAAGTCGGCGGATGCCCTGGCGGCTCAGATCGACCGGATTTCCGCTGCGCTGGAACACACCCCCGTCGCCGACCTCGCCCACTCCCTGGCCACCCACCGCAGCACCTTCGCGCACCGGGCCGTCCTGCTCGACGGTGCCGTGGCCGCCAGAGGTGTTGCCACGACTGGGAAGACCGCGTTCGTCTTCTCCGGTCAGGGATCGCAGCGCCTCGGCATGGGACGCGAGTTGTACCAGCGCTTCCCGGTCTTCGCCGAGGCATTCGACGCGGTGGTCGCCGAACTGGGCGAGCACGTGCGCGAGGTCATGTGGGGCGACGACGCGTCCGCGCTCAACGAGACCGGAACCGCGCAGCCCGCCCTGTTCGCGCTGGAAGTGGCGCTGTTCCGGCTGGTGGAGTCCTGGGGCGTGACCCCGGACTTCGTGGCCGGGCACTCGATCGGCGAGCTGGCCGCCGCGCACGTGGCCGGGGTGCTGTCGCTGGCCGATGCGTGCGCGGTGGTCTCCGCGCGGGCGCGGCTGATGCAGGCGCTGCCCAGCGGTGGCGCGATGGTCGCGGTCGGGGCACCGGAGTCGGTGGTCGAACCGCTGGTGCGGGACCGGGCCGAGGTGTCCATTGCCGCGGTCAACGCACCCGAGGCGCTGGTGCTCTCCGGCGCGGCGGAGGCGGTGGCCGGGGTGGCCGCGGTCCTTGCCGCGCAGGGGTTCCGGACCAAGCAGCTGCCGGTGAGCCACGCGTTCCACTCGGCGCTGATGGATCCGATGCTGGCCGAGTTCGCCGCGGCGATCGACGGGATCTCCTTCGGTGAGGCCCGGATTCCGGTGGTGTCCACCCGGACCGGCGCGCTGGGCACGGAGCTGGGCTCGGTGGACTACTGGGTGCGGCAGGTGCGCGAGCCGGTGCGGTTCGGCGACGCGATAGCGGTGCTGGCCGGGGCCGGGGTGCGGGCGGTGCTGGAGCTGGGGCCGGGCGCCTCGCTCGGCGTGCCCGCGGCGGAGGCGCTGCCGGTGGACGCGGCGGTGACCTCGTTGCTGCACGCGGAACAACCGGATGAGCACCGGTCGCTGCTGCGCGGGCTGGCCGAGCTGCACGTGGCCGGGGTTGACGTGGACTGGCCGCGGCTGCTGCCCGCTGGGTCCTTTGTGGATGTTCCGACCTATGCCTTCCAGCGGCGGCGGTTCTGGCCGGACGGGCAGCAGCCGCAGGCGCCGCAGCCCGAGCCCGTGGTGCTGGACCGGACCACCGAGGACCAGGCCCGTTCGCTGCGCGAGCTGGTGAGCGAGCGGGTGGCCTCGGTGCTGGGCCACCAGGGCAAGATCCCTGCCGAGCGGCCGTTCCAGGAGCTGGGTTTTGACTCGCTGCTGGCGTTGCGGCTCTCCAGGGGGCTGTCCGCGGCCACCGGGCTCGCGCTGCCCGCGACGCTGGCCTTCGACCACCCGACGGTCGCCGACCTGACCGAGTTCCTGCTGCGCGAGCTGAACGGCGGCGCCGACTCCTCCGCGCAGAGCCAGGGACCGATCGCGGTGGACGAGCCGATCGCGATCGTCGGCATCGGCTGCCGGTTCGCCGGTGGCGTGGACGGGCCGGACGCGTTGTGGGACCTGGTGTTCAACGGGATCGACGCGACCACCGAGTTCCCGGCCAACCGCGGCTGGGACCTGGGCAACCTGTACGACCCGGACCCGGACCGCAAGGGCCGCAGCTACACCAAGCGCGGCGGCTTCCTGCACGAGGCCGGACAGTTCGACCCCGGGTTCTTCGGCATGTCACCGCGCGAGGCCGTGGCCACCGACCCGCAGCAGCGGCTGCTGCTGGAGACCTCCTGGGAAGCCCTGGAGGACGCCGGGATCGACCCCCGGGTGCTGCGCGGCAGCGCGACCGGCGTGTTCACCGGGTTGAGCTGCAACGACTACCCGAACCTGCTCGGCCAGGAATATGAAGGGCACCAGGCCACCGGTGGTCTGGCCAGCGTCGCCTCCGGGCGGGTGGCCTACACGCTCGGGCTGGAGGGGCCGACCGTCACCGTGGACACTGCCTGTTCCTCCTCGCTGGTGGCCATGCACCTGGCGGCCCAGGCCTTGCGGGCGGGCGAATGCCAGTTGGCGCTGGCGGGTGGCGTGACGATCATGTCGACCCCGGCCGGGTTCGTGGAGTTCTCCCGGCAGCGGGCGCTGTCGCCGGACGGGCGCTGCCGGTCCTTCTCCGATGACGCCGACGGCGTTGGCTGGGGCGAGGGTGTTGGCGTGCTGGTGCTGGAGCGGCTCTCCGACGCCAAGCGGCACGGGCACCGGATCCTGGCCGTGGTGCGCGGCAGCGCGATCAACTCCGACGGCGCGTCCAACGGGCTGAGCGCGCCGAGCGGACCGGCGCAGCAGCGGGTGATCCGCGCCGCGTTGGCCAGCGCCGGACTGTCCACTTCGGACGTCGACGTGGTCGAGGCGCACGGCACCGGCACCACCCTCGGTGATCCGATCGAGGCCCAGGCCCTGCTGGCGACCTACGGGCAGAACCGGGAAACGCCACTGTGGCTGGGCTCGCTGAAGTCGAACATCGGGCACACCCAGGCTGCCGCCGGGGTTGGCGGTGTGATCAAGATGGTGCAGGCGATGCGGCACGGCGTGCTGCCCAAGTCGCTCAACGTGGGCGAGCCCTCCAGCAAGGTGGACTGGTCCCAGGGCGCGGTGGAGGTGCTCGCCGAGGCGCGGGACTGGCCCGAGCTGGACCGGCCGCGGCGTGCGGCGGTGTCCTCCTTCGGGGTCAGCGGCACCAACGCGCACGTGATCCTGGAGCAGGCCCCGGAGGTCGCCGAGCCGTTGTCCGCCAACGGTTCCGGGCTGGTCGCCTCCGCTGGCGTGGTGCCTTGGGTGCTCTCCGCGGCGGTCCCGGCCGCGTTGCGCGGGCAGGCCGCCCGGCTGGCCGCGCGGGTCGCCGAGGACACCGAACCGGCCGATGTGGGCTGGTCGCTGGCCACCACCAGGGCCTCGTTGGACCACCGGGCCGTGGTGGTCGCGCCCAGCCGACAGGACGCGGTGGCCGCGCTCGACGCGCTGGCCGCCGAGGAGCCGTCGCCGTTCGCGGTGACCGGGCAGGCCGTGGTGGACGGGCGGACGGTGTTCGTCTTCCCCGGTCAGGGCGCGCAGTGGGTCGGCATGGGCGCCGAACTGTTGAAGGCGTCCCCGGTGTTCGCTGCGCGGCTGGCCGAGGTCGCGGCGGCGCTGGATCCGTTGACCGGGTGGTCGCTGCTGGACGTGATCTCCGGTGGCGGTGAGCTGGACCGGGTGGACGTGGTGCAGCCCGCCTCCTTCGCGATGATGGTCTCCCTGGCCGCGGTGTGGGAGTCGGCGGGGGTGCGACCGCACGCGGTGATCGGGCATTCGCAGGGTGAGATCGCGGCGGCCTGTGTCAGCGGTGCGCTGTCGCTGGAGGACGCGGCCAGGGTCGTGGTGTTGCGCAGCAAGGCGATCGCGCAGGGCCTGGCCGGGCTTGGCGGCATGTTGTCGGTGGCCGCGCCTGCCGCGGAGATCGACCTCAGCCGCTGGGCCGACCAGGTGTCGGTGGCCGCGATCAACGGACCCTCCGCGACGGTCTTCGCCGGTGAGGTGGCCGCGCTGGAGGAACTGGCCGCCTGGAGCGAGGAACGCGGCTACCGGGCGCGGATGATCCCGGTGGACTACGCCTCGCACAGCGCGCACGTCGACTCCCTGGAGGAGGAGCTGCGCGAGGTGCTGGCCGGGGTGGTCATCGGCGAGGGCCAGGTGCCCTGGTGGTCCACTGTGGACAGTCAGTGGCTGGACCCGGCGGAGGTGGCCGGGGAATACTGGTTCCGCAACCTGCGCCAGACCGTGCGGTTCGAGCAGGCGGTGCGGGCGCTGGCCGAGAGCGGCTACGCGGCCTTCGTCGAGGTGAGCAGCCACCCGGTGCTCACCGCCGCCATCCAGGACACCCTGGACGCGCTGGCGCTCAACGACACCGTGGTCACCGGCACCCTTCGCCGGGACGACGGCGGCGCGGACCGGCTGCTGCTCAGCCTGGCCCAGCTGCACGTGCACGGCGTCGCGGTGGACTGGGCCCGGCTGTTCCTCGGCGCGGGCGCGCGACGGATCCCACTGCCCACCTACGCCTTCCAGCACGAGAACTACTGGGCCGAACCGGAGCAGGCCGTGGCCGGGGTCGCGGACAGCGCGTTCTGGACCGCGGTGGAACAGGGCGACGCGAGCGCGCTGGCCGACTCGCTCGGCGTGGACGAGGCCGCGTTCGCGCCGGTGCTGCCCGGCCTGACCTCGTGGCGACGCCGCCACCAGGAGGCCACCGCGGCCGACGAGTGGTCCTACCGGATCGGCTGGGAACCGCTGAACACCGGCGCGGCCGAGCTGACCGGCACCTGGCTGGTCCTCGCGCCAGCCAACGCCGACGCGCCGGTGAGCGCGGTGGTCGACGGCCTGAACTCCCACGGCGCCAAGGCGATCGTGGCCACCCTGGACGCGATCGAGGCCAACGAGGACTACGCCGGTGTGCTGTCCCTGCTGGCCTGGGACGAGCGGTCCGCGGACACCCTCGCCCTGGTGCAGACCGTGGAACGGCTCGGACTCGCCGCGCCCTTGTGGTGCCTGACCAGCGGCGCGGTCGCGGTGACCGACCCGGCCGAGGTGACCAGCGCGCACCAGCCGGAGT
Source organism: Crossiella sp. CA-258035 (assembly GCF_030064675.1). GTDB lineage: Bacteria > Actinomycetota > Actinomycetes > Mycobacteriales > Pseudonocardiaceae > Crossiella. The sequence continues at coordinate 5,789,920 of NZ_CP116413.1, read as the reverse complement.
TGTGGGGCATGGGCATCGTGCTCGGCCTGGACCGGCCCGCGCTCTGGGGCGGCATCGTAGACCTGCCAACGCGGCTGGACGAGGCCGCGCTCGGCAGGCTGGTCGCGGTGCTGGCCGGTACCGACGGCGAGGACCAGGTGGCGATCCGGGAGTCCGCGGCCTTCGGTCGGCGACTGCGCCGGGAAAGCCTGTCCGGGGCAACGGCTTGGCAGCCGCGCGGCACGGTCCTGGTCACCGGCGGCACCGGCGCGCTCGGCGCGCACATCGCCCGCTGGGCCGCGACCAACGGTGCCGAACGGCTGGTGTTGTTGTCCCGCAAGGGTCCGGACGCCGCCGGTGTGGCGGAGCTGACCGCGGAGATCAACGAGATCGGTGCCAGGGTGAGCGTGCGGGCCTGCGATGTCGCCGACCGCGACCAGCTCGCCGCGGTGCTCGCCGACCTGCCGGACCTGACCGCGGTGGTGCACGCCGCGGGCGTGGCCAGGCCGGAGACCCCGATCTCGGAGATGCCAGCTGAGGAACTCAACGAGATCGGTCAGGCCAAGATCGACGGTGCCCGGCACCTGGACGAACTGTTGCGTGGACACGAGTTGGACGCGTTTGTGCTGTTCTCCTCCGGCGCGGCGACCTGGGGCGGCAGCGGCCAGCTGGCCTACGCCGCGGCCAACGCCTACCTGGACGGCCTGGCACATGCCCGCCGGGGCAGGGGCGAGGCGGCGACCGCGATCGCCTGGGGCGCCTGGGGTGGCGACTCCGGCATGGTCGACGCCGAGGCCGCCGACCAGCTGCGCCGGATGGGCCTGCTCACCCTGGACCCGGAGCGGGCCACCAGGGCAATGGCCCAGGCGGCCGGAACCGATGCGCCGCACCGGATCCTGGCACACATCGACTGGTCCCGGTTCGCCCCCGGCTACACCCTGGCCAGGGTGCGCCCGCTGCTGAACGGCCTGCCTGAGGTGGTCGAGCTGCTCGCGCCGGAAATCGCGGCCGCGCCGGGGGAGTCGGAGTTCGCCGGGAAGCTGGCCGGACTCACCGGGGAGGAGCAGGACAAGCTGCTCACCGAGCTGGTGCAGACCGAGGCCGCCGCGGTGCTCGGCTACCGGGACGGCTCCACCATCGAGGACCGCGCGTTCAAGGACATCGGGTTCGACTCGCTGACCGCGGTGGAGCTGCGCAACCGGCTCAACAAGCGCACCGGGGTCCGGCTGCCGGCCACCGCGGTGTTCGACCACCCCAGGGCCAGCGCGCTGGCGAAGCGGATCCGCACCGAGCTCGGCCACACCGACAGCAACTCGCTGGAGCACGTGCAGGCACAGCTGGAGAAGCTGGAATCCAGCCTGCTGCAACTGCCCGCCGAAGCCGTCGAACAGGCCAAGATCACCGCCCGGCTGCACCGCCTCACCGCCAGGCTCACCGACAACCTGGCGGGCACCGCCCCGGCCTCCGTGGCCGACACCCTGGAATCCGCCTCGGCCGAGGACGTCCTCGCCTTCATCGACTCGGAGCTGGGCACCGACTGACAGAAAGGACCCCACCGTGTTGGCCGAAGTCGTACGCCGTGTTGGCCGTTCTCGTACGCCGTGTTGGCCGAACCGGTACGCGCGCAACGGCCAACACACCGCCCGCAACGGCCAACACACCGTCCCACTTCGGCCAACACACCGTCCAAGAACGGCCAACACACCGTTGAATCAGCCTGGAGATCACCGATGACCAGCGACGACAAGGTCCTCTCCTACCTCAAGAAGGTCACCGCCGAGCTGCACACCACCCGGCAGCGGCTGCGCGAGGCGGAGTCGGCGGTCGACGAGCCGATCGCGATCGTCGGCATGGCCTGCCGCTACCCCGGCGGCGTGGCCTCGCCGGCGGACCTGTGGCAGCTGGTCGCCGAGGGCCGGGACGCGATCACCCCGTTCCCGACCGACCGCGGCTGGGACCTGTCCAACCTGTTCGACCCGGACCCGGACGCGGTGGGCAAGAGCTACTGCAGCGAGGGCGGGTTCCTGGACCGCGCCGGGGACTTCGACGCGCCGCACTTCGGCATGTCGCCCAAGGAAGCGATGGCCACCGATCCGCAGCAGCGGCAGTTGCTGGAGACCGCGTGGGAGACCTTCGAGGACGCCGGGATCGACCCGACCTCGTTGCGGGACAGCGAGGTCGGCGTGTTCACCGGGGTGGCCACCAACGGCTACTCGATGAACGCGGACAGTGTGCTGGACGAGTACCAGGGCTACCTGGCCACCGGCAGCGCGAACAGCGTGGCTTCGGGCCGGATCTCCTATTCGCTGGGTCTGGCCGGGCCCGCGGTCACCGTGGACACGGGCTGTTCCTCCTCACTGGTGGCCATGCACTGGGCGATCCAGGCGCTGCGCAACGGCGACTGCTCGATGGCGCTGGCCGGTGGCGCGATGGTGATGGCCACACCGGGCGCGTTCGTGGTGTTCTCGTTGCAGCGCGGGATGGCCAAGGACGGGCGGTGCAAGTCCTTCGCCGACGCCGCGGACGGCACCTCGTGGAGCGAGGGCGTCGGCCTGGTGCTGCTGGAGAAGCTGTCGGTGGCCCGGCGCAACAACCACAACGTGCTCGCGGTGATCCGGGGCAGCGCGGTCAACCAGGACGGCGCGTCCAACGGGCTGACCGCGCCGAGCGGGCCGGCCCAGCAACGGGTGATCCGCGCCGCGCTGGCCAGCGCCGGGCTGACCACCGCCGACATCGACGCGGTGGAGGCGCACGGCACCGGCACCGTGCTGGGCGATCCCATCGAGGCGCAGGCGGTGCTGGCGACCTACGGGCAGAACCGGGAGACCCCGCTGTGGCTGGGGTCCCTGAAGTCGAACATCGGGCACACCCAGGCCGCGGCCGGGGTCGGCGGTGTGATCAAGATGGTGCAGGCGTTGCGGCACGGGGTGTTGCCCAAGACGCTGCACGTGGACGAGCCGACGTCCAAAGTGGACTGGAGCTCGGGTGAGGTGCGGCTGCTGTCGGAGGCGCGGGAGTGGCCGGAGGGGGATCGGCCGCGGCGGGCGGCGGTGTCCTCGTTCGGGGTGAGCGGGACCAACGCGCACCTGATCTTGGAGGAAGCGCCGGAAGACGCGGAGCAGGGGACGGACAGCGCGGGCGCGGGGGCCGGGGGCGCGGGCCCCGGGCGCGGCGCGGGGGCCGGTGGCGCAAGCTTCGGGAACGGCGCGGGGGCCGGGGGCGCGAGCTTCGGGCGCGGCGCGGAGGCCGGGGGCGGAGCTGGGCTGGTCGCGGCCAGCGGTGTGGTGCCGTGGTTGGTCTCCGGTGCGAACGCGGCGGCGCTGCGCGGCCAGGCCGCCCGGCTGGCCGAGCGCGCCCCGGACGGCCTGCTGGACGTGGGCTGGTCGCTGGCCACCACCCGCGCCATGCTGGATCACCGCGCGGTGGTGGTCGCCGCGACCAGGGACGAGGCCGTGGCCGGGCTGGCGGCGCTGGCGGCGGATGAGACCTCGGTCGCGGTGGTGAGTGGGCGGACCGTGCCCGACGGCCAGACCGTGTTCGTCTTCCCCGGTCAGGGCGCGCAGTGGGTCGGCATGGGCGCGGAGCTGCTGAAGACCTCGCCGGTGTTCGCCGCGCGGCTGACCGAGGTGGCCGCGGCGCTGGACCCGCTGACCGGGTGGTCGCTGCTGGACGTCATCTCCGGCGGCGGTGAGCTGGACCGGGTGGACGTAGTGCAGCCGGTCTCCTTCGCGGTGATGGTGTCGCTGGCCGCGGTGTGGGAGTCGGCCGGGGTCAAGCCGGATGCGGTCATCGGGCACTCGCAGGGTGAGATCGCGGCGGCCTGTGTCAGTGGCGCGCTGTCGCTGGAAGATGCGGCCAAGGTGGTGGTGTTCCGGAGTCAGGCGATCGCGGCGGATCTGGCCGGGCGCGGTGGGATGATGTCGATCGCGGCTCCGGTCAACGACATCGACCTCACGCCGTGGGCCGGGTTGTCCGTGGCGGCGGTGAACGGCCCCGCGGCGACCGTGGTGGCCGGTGACGTGGACGCGTTGCGGCAGCTGGAAGAGCAGTGCGCCGAGCGGGGGCTGCGGACCCGGGTGATCCCGGTGGACTACGCCTCGCACAGCGCGCACGTGGACGCCATCGAAGGCAAGCTGGCGGAAGTCCTGGCCGGGATCACGGTGCGGGACGGCTCGGTGCCGTGGTGGTCCACTGTGGACAGTCAGTGGATCGAGCCGGGTGTCGCGGATGCCGGGTACTGGTTCCGGAACCTGCGGCAGACCGTGCGGTTCGAGCAGGCGGTGCGCTCGCTCGCTGAGGCCGGTTACTCGAACTTCGTCGAGGTGAGCAGCCATCCGGTGCTGACCACGCCGATCCTGGAAGCCCTCGAGGAGCGGGACGACGTGGTGGTCACCGGCACGCTGCGCCGGGACGACGGCGGTGCGGACCGGCTGCTGCTCAGCCTGGCCCACCTGCACGTGCACGGCGTGCCGGTGGACTGGGCCGCGCTGTTCGCCGGGTCGGGCGCGCGGCGGATCTCGTTGCCCACCTACGCCTTCCAGCACCAGCACTACTGGCTGGAGCTCTCCGGCACGTCCGGTGACCTGGGTGCCACCGGCCTGGTCAACGCGGACCACCCGCTGCTCGGCGCGGTGGCGCACCTGCCGGACACCGGCGGGGTGCTGTTCACCGGCAGGGTCGCCCGCGCCACCCACGACTGGCTGGCCGACCACGTGGTCGGCGGCTCGGTGCTGCTGCCGGGCGCGGCCCTGGTCGAACTCGCCATCCGCGCCGGGGACGAGGTGAACTGCCCGACCCTGCGCGAGCTGGCCGTGGTGCGGCCGGTGACGCTGCCCGAGGACGCCCCGATCTACCTCCAGGTGCTGGTCGGCGCGGCGGAGGACAACGGCGACCGGGACATCCGGATCTACTCCCGGCCCGTGGACAGTCCACAGTGGACTGAGAACGCCACCGGCACGCTCAGCGCCGACCTGCCGGTCACCATCCCGGCCCAGCCCTGGCCGCCCGCCGGGACGCGCGCGGACAACGCGGCCGAGCTCGGCCTGGACGCGGCCTGGATCGGCGTGGACGAGGTGTTCGCCGAGGTCCAGCTGGCCGAGCAGCACGCAAAGCAGGCAGGCCGGTTCGGCCTGCACCCCGCGCTGCTGGACGCGGCCCTGCGCGCCAGCGGCCTGGTCGGCGGCGGTGAACCGGGGGAGCAGCGGCTGCCCTTCGCCTGGAACGACGTCCAGCTGCACGCCGCCGGGGCCAGCGCGGCGCGGGTGCACCTCAAGGTCACCGGCCCGGACACCCTGGCCATCACGCTGACCGACACCTCCGGCGCACCCATGGCCGCCATCGGCTCGCTGATGATGCGCACCATCGACCCCGCCCAGCTCCAGGCATCCGGCTCGGACCTCGGCCAGGACGTGCTGTTCGAGCTGACCTGGCGCGAGCTGACCGCCACCGGCGGCGCGGCCAACGCGGTTGTGCTCGGCGACGGTCCGCTGGCCGACTCGTTCGTGCGCGGTGGGGCGCCCGCTGAGCCGTCCGGGTCCCTGGACACGCTGCTGGAAGGCCGGGGCGGGCACGCGCCGGAGTTCGTGCTGCTGCCCGTCACCGGCGGCACCGGCGAACTGGCCGAGGCCGCGCGGCAGGCGGTGCACCGGACACTGAACGTGATCAAGGAGTTCCTGGCCGACGAGCGGTTCGCCGAAAGCAAGCTGGCCGTGGTCACCTCGCGCGCCATCGGCCTCGACGGCGACGACCTCAGCGGCATCGCCGAGGCCGGGGTCTGGGGCCTGGTGCGCACCGCCCAGTCCGAGCACCCCGGTCGGTTCGTGCTGTCCGATGTGGACGGTGCCGACTCCTCGGCGGCCGCGCTGCTGACCGCACTGGGCAGCGGCGAGGCCCAGCTGGTGGTCCGTGAGGGCGCGGTCTCGGTGCCGCGGCTGGCCAGAGTGGCTGCGACCGAACCGGCCTGGCAGTGGCCGACCGAGGGTACCGTGCTGATCACCGGCGCCACCGGCAAGCTCGGCGGCGAACTGGCCCGGCACCTGGTCGAGCACGGTGCCCGCGACCTGCTGCTGGCCAGCCTGCGCGGACCGGCCGCACCCGGGGCTGAGGAGCTGGTGCGTGAACTGACCGAAGTGGGCGCACGGGTCCGGCTGGTCGCCTGCGACACCGCCGACCGTGGCGCGGTAACGGAGTTGCTGGCTGGACTGGACGGCCCGCTCACCGGTGTGGTGCACGTGGCCGGTGTGGTCGGCGACAACCTGCTGCCCAACCTCACCGCCGAGCAGGTCGAGCAGGTCATGCGGGTCAAGGCCGACTCCGCGGTGGTGCTGGACGAGCTCACCCGCGAGCACCCGCTGACCGCCTTCGTCTGCTACTCCTCGGTCGCCGGACTCACCGGCGGCCCCGGCCAGGGCCCCTACTCCGCTGCCAACGCCTTCCTGGACGCGCTCGCCCACCGCAGGCGCGCGCTCGGCCTGCCCGGCGTGTCGGTGGCCTGGGGCCTGTGGGGCGGCGAGGGCGGCATGGGCGGACGGCTGGAGGCCGCGGAGTGGTCCCGGCTGCGCCGCTCCGGCGTGGTCCCGATCGCGCCGGAACAGCGCACCGCCCTGCTGAACGCGGTCACCCACGTGGCCGCGCCGCTGGTGGTGGCCGCGCCGATCGACCTGCGCGCGGTGGACCGGGACGCGGTGCCGCCGCTGCTGCGCGGCCTGGTCCGCGGCACCGCGGCCGGGGCAGCGCCGGCCACCGGTGGCGGGGCCGCGCGCGGCGCGGAGCTGACCGCGCGGTTGCGCGGACTCAGCGAGAAGGAGCAGGAGACCCTGCTGGCCGACCTGGTCGCCACCGAGTGCGCGCACCTGCTCGGCTACGGCTCCGGCGCGGAGCTGGACCGGCTGCGCGGGTTCGTCGACCTCGGCATGACCTCGCTCAACGGGGTCGAGCTGCGCAACGTGCTCGGCGCCCGCACCGGCCTGCGGCTGCCGGCCGCGCTGATCTTCGACTACGCCAACATCCTGGAACTGGCCCGCTACCTGCGTGGCCAGCTGGTGGACAGCGCGGGTCAGGGCGCGGCGCTGGCCGAGCTGGCCCGCCTGGAGGCCGCGGTCGCCGGGGGCGAGCTGACCGAGGAATCGCGGACAAAACTGGTAAATGGCTTGGCCCAACTGCTGTGGACTCTTCAGGACGGCCGCACCGAGCCAGGGGCGGACCAGCACGAGGTCGGGCTCGCCGAGGCGAGTGACGACGAGATGTTCGCTCTGATCGACGAGGAGCTGGGGCTCAAGTAGTCCGCAGGCCCCTCGCCGCGACGCGGAAGGGTTACGAGGGGCACCATGACCGGTACCGAGGACAAGCTCCGGGACTATCTCAAGCTGGTCACCGCGGATCTGCGTCGCACCCGGCAGCGGCTGAAGGACGTCGAGGCCCAGGACGGCGAGCCGATCGCGATCGTCGGCATGGCCTGCCGGTTCGCCGGCGGGATCGACTCGCCGGATGACCTGTGGCAGGTGCTGGCCGACGGCCGCGACACCGTGGGCGAGTTCCCCGGCGACCGCGGCTGGGAGCTGGACGGGCTGTTCCACGACGACCCGGACCACCAGGGCACCAGCTACGTCCGGGAGGCCGCGTTCCTGGCCCAGGCCAGCGGGTTCGACGCCGACTTCTTCGGCATCTCCCCGCGCGAGGCGCTGGCCATGGACCCGCAGCAGCGACTCGTGCTGGAACTGTGCTGGGAGGCGGTGGAGAGCGCCCGGCTGGACCCGCATTCCTTGCGGGGCAGCGACACCGGGGTGTTCGTCGGCGGCATCAGCATGGGCTACGGCATCCGCGGCACCCCGCCCGAGGAGGTCGAGGGCCAGCTGGCCACCGGCACCGCGGCCAGCGTGATCTCCGGCCGGGTGTCCTACCTGCTCGGCCTGCGTGGCCCCGCGCTGACCGTGGACACCGCCTGCTCCTCCTCCCTGGTCGCGCTGCACCTGGCCGCGCAGGCGCTGCGCAAGGACGAGTGCAAGCTGGCCCTGGTCGGCGGCGCCACCGTGCTGCCCGATCCCGGGCTGTTCGTGGAGTTCTCCCGGCAGCGCGGGCTCGCCAGGGACGGCCGCTGCAAGTCCTTCGCCGACGCCGCCGACGGCGTGGGCTGGGGCGAGGGCGGCGGTGTGCTGGTGCTGGCCAAGCTGTCCGAGGCGCAGCGGCTCGGGCACCGGATCCTCGCCGTGGTGCGGGGAACCGCGGTCAACTCCGACGGCGCGAGCAGTTCGCTGACCGCGCCGAACGGACCGTCCCAGCAGCGGGTGATCCAGGCGGCGCTGGAGAGCGCGCAGCTCACGCCCGAGATGGTGGACGCGGTCGACGGCCACGGCACCGGAACGACATTGGGCGATCCGATCGAGGCGGACGCGCTGCTCGCGGTCTACGGCCAGGGCCGTCCCGCGGACCGGCCGCTGCTGCTCGGCTCGGTGAAGTCGAACATCGGGCACACCCAGGCCGGTGCGGGCGTGGCTGGGGTGATCAAGATGGCGCTGGCGATCCAGCACGGCCTGGTGCCCGCGACCCTGCACGTGGACGCGCCGACCACGCAGGTGGACTGGGGCGACGGGCAGGTCCAGCTGGCCACCGAGGCCCAGCCGTGGCCGGTGACCGAGCGGCCGCGCCGGGCCGGGGTCTCCTCCTTCGGGATCGGCGGCACCAACGCGCACGTGATCATCGAGCAGGCCCCGGAACCCGTTGCGCCGGAAGGCGAACCGGTCCCGGTCGAGCGGGTCACCGGGCCGGTGCCCTGGCTGGTCTCCGCCCGCGCGCCCGAGGCCCTGGACGCCCGGATCGACCAGCTCCGCGACCTGTCCGGCACCCCGCTGGACGTCGCCTACTCGCTGCTGACCACCCGCACCCTCTTCGAGCACCGCGCGGTGCTCTTCGACGGCCGCGAGTTCGCCCGCGGCTCGGTCGTCCCCGGTTCCACCGCCTTTGTCTTCTCTGGCCAGGGATCGCAGCGCCTCGGCATGGGACGTGAGCTGTACCAGCGCTTCCCCGCCTTCGCCGAAGCCTTCGACGCGATCGTGGCGGAGCTGGGCGAGGACGTCCGCGAGGTCATGTGGGGCGAGGACGCCGCCGCCCTCGACGAGACCGGCGCGGCCCAGCCCGCGCTGTTCGCGCTGGAAGTCTCGCTGTTCCGGCTGCTGGAGTCCTGGGGCTGCACGCCCGACTTCGTCACCGGCCACTCCATCGGCGAGCTCGCCGCCGCGCACGTCTCCGGGGTGCTGTCGCTGGCCGACGCGTGCGCGGTGGTCTCCGCGCGGGCGCGGCTGATGCAGGCGCTGCCGGCCGGTGGCGCGATGGCCTCGATCCCGGTGGCCGAGGCGGAACTGTTGCCACTGCTGGACGAACACGTCTCCATCGCCGCGGTCAACGGACCCGAGGCCACCGTGATCTCCGGTGCCGAGGACGCCGTGGCGCGGATCGCGGACCGGTTCGAGCGGAGCAGACGGCTGCGCACCAGCCATGCCTTCCACTCGCCGCTGATGGAGCCGATGCTGGCCGAGTTCGCCGTCGCCATCGCCGGGATCACCGTTGGCGCGCAGCGGATCCCGGTGGTGTCCACGGTCGGCGAGGTCATCGACTTCGGCACGCCGGACTACTGGGTGCGGCAGGTCCGCGAGCCGGTGCGGTTCGCCGAGGCGATCCAGCGGCTGTCGGCCAGGGGTGTCGGCCGGATCGCCGAGCTGGGGCCGGACGGCAGGCTGTGCGCGGCGGTCGCGGAGATCGTGCCGGGGCTGGCCGCCACGCCGGTGCTGCGCCGGGAACGGTCCGAAGTGGACAGTGCGCTGGCCGGGCTGGCCGGGCTGCACGTCACCGGGGCCACGGTGGACTGGGCGCGCTGGTGCGCCGGTGGGTCCGTGGTGGACCTGCCGACCTACCCGTTCCAGCACCGCTCGTACTGGGTGGTGTGCAAGGACGGCGTGGCCGACGCCTCGGGGCTCGGCCAGGAGGTGGTCGGGCATCCACTGCTGGCCGCGCTGGTCAGCATGGCCGACGACAGCGGCATGATCTACACCGGCAGGGTCTCGGTCGCCGGGCAGCCATGGCTGGCCGACCACGTGGTCGGCGGTCGGGCGATCTTCCCCGGCACCGCCTTCCTGGAACTGGCCGGACGGGCCGGGGACGGTGTGGGCTGTGACCGGGTCGAGGAACTCACCATGATCACCCCGCTGGTGCTGCCGGAGCGGGGCGCGGTGCAGGTGCAGGTCGCGGTGGGCCCGGACAACGGCGGGCAACGCGAGATCACCATTCACTCCCGCCCGGAGCAGGCGGTGGACGAGCCGTGGACGTTGCACGCCAGCGGTCTGCTCGCCACCACCGGCCACACCTCGACCGCAGAGGCGACCCCGTGGCCGCCGGAGGGCGCGGAACCGGTGGACATGGCGGTGTTCTACCCGTGGTTCACCGAACGCGGCTTCGACTACGGCCCCGAGTTCCGCGGCGTCCGGGCGGCCTGGCGCGGCCAGGGCGAGGTCTTCGCCGAGGTGGCGCTGCCCACCGCGCGGGAGGCCGCCGCTTTCGGGCTGCACCCCGCGCTGCTGGACGCCGCGGTGCAGGCGTCCTCGGTGCTGGGCCACGGGGTTGAGGCCCCGGGGCAGATGCCGTTCTCCTGGCAGGGCGTCACGCTGCACGCGGTCGGCGCGGGCGCGCTGCGGGTGCGGATCAGCCACTCCGGCGGCAACACCATGCGCATCCACGCCACCGATCCGGCCGGTGACCCGGTGATCTCGGTGGACGCGCTGCTCATGCGCGAACTCCCCGCCGGTGACCAGCCGGGCCCCGGCCTGGACCGCAACTCGCTGTTCGAGCTGGACTGGGTCCCGGTCACCGCCGAAGCCCCCGCCGAGTCCGTCGCCCTGCTCGGCCCGGACGCGCTCGACCTGCGGGACCGGCTCACCGGCGTGGCCGAGGTGACCGAGGAGCCGATCGGTGACGCCGTGGTCAGCCTGGTCGGCACCGAGGAACCGGACTCCGCGCACCAGCTCACCAGCACCGCGCTTGCCCTGCTCCAGCAATGCCTTGACGCCGGTGAGGACGCCCGGCTGACCTTCGTCACCAGCGGCGCGGTCACCGGTCAGGACCTGGCCGCGGCCGCGGTCTGGGGCCTGGTGCGCGCGGCCCAGTCCGAGCACCCCGGCCGGTTCAGCCTGATCGACCTGGACGAGGAGTCCGGCGGCCCCGCGCTCGCCCAGGCCCTCGGCTCCGACGAACCCCAGCTGACCGTGCGCGGCAACCAGCTCTTCGGCGCGCGCCTGGAACGGGTGGGCATCCCCGAGCAGCCGCCGAACTGGCCCGCCGAGGGCACCGTGCTGATCACCGGCGGCACCGGCGGCCTGGGTCGCCTGCTCGCCGGGCACCTGGTCACCCGGCACCACGCGCGGAAACTGGTGCTGGTCAGCCGTCGCGGCCCGGACGCGCCCGAGGCCGCCGCGATCATCGAGAAGCTGACCGGGCACGGCACCGAAGTGCGCGTGCTGGCCTGTGATGTGGCCGACCGCGCCGCGGTGGCCGAGCTGCTGGCCGAGATTCCCGATCTGACCGCGGTGGTGCACGCCGCCGGGGTGGTCGACGACGGCCTGATCGAGGCGCAGACACCGGAAAAGCTGGCCACCGCGCTGCGGGTCAAGGCCGCCGCGGCCTGGCACCTGCACGAGCTGACCCGGCACCGCGAGCTGACCGCGTTCGTGCTGTTCTCCTCCGCCGCGGGCACCGTCGGCTCAGCGGGGCAGGGCAACTACGCCGCGGCCAACGCCTACCTGGACGCCCTCGCCAGGCACCGCCAGGGCCTCGGCCTGCCCGGCGTCTCGATGGCCTGGGGCGTATGGGACTCCGAGACCGGTATCACCGCCGGACGGTCCGATGTGGACAAACGACGGGCCGCCCGCGGTGGCATGCCCGCGATCACCGACGAGCAGGGCCTCGCCTTGTTCGACGCCTCGCTGGCCGACACCCGACCGGTGCTGATGCCGGCCCGCCTCGACCTGGCCGTGCTGCGTTCCCTCGGCCGCCCGCCCCACCTGCTGCGCTCCCTGATCCGCACCTCCTCCCGTCGTGCCGCCGGGCAAAGCGCTGGTGCGGGCGAACTGGCGGGTCGACTCGCCGGGTTGCCCGAAGCAGAACGCCTGCCCACGCTGCTGAAACTGACCCTGGCCTCGGTCGCCGGTGTGCTGGGCCACGGCGAGGACGTGGTGCTCGACCCGTCCCGCAGCTTCTCCGACCTCGGCTTCGACTCGCTCACCTCGGTCGAGCTGCGCAACCGGCTCAGCACCGAGACCGGGCTGCGGCTGCCCGCGACCCTGGTGTTCGACCAGCCCAACGCCAACCGGCTCACCGAGTACCTGCTCGGCGAACTGCTCGGCAAGGCCGACCTCTCCGCTGCGCCGAAGCGGCCGCCGACCGTGGTGCGCGCGGACGAGCCGATTGCCATCGTCGGCATGAGCTGCCGCTATCCGGGCGGGGTGCGCAGCCCCGAGGACCTGTGGCGGGTGGTGCGCGACGGTGAGGACGTGATCAGCGAGTTCCCGGTCAACCGCGGCTGGGACATGGCCGCGCTGTTCGACCGCGACCCCAGCCTGCCGGGCACTTCCTACGTGCGGCACGGCGGCTTCCTGCACGACGCGGGTTCCTTCGACGCCGCGCTGTTCCGGATGAGCCCGCGCGAGGCGCTGTCCACCGACGCCCAGCAGCGGCTGCTGCTGGAGGCCACCTGGGAGGCCCTGGAGCACACCGGCCTGGACCCGACCTCCTTGCGCGGCAGCGCGACCGCGGTCTTCGCCGGGGTGATGTACACCGACTACGCCACCCTGCTCGGCGCGGACGAGTTCGAGGGCTTCCGCGGCAACGGCGGCTCGGCCGCGATCGCCTCCGGCCGGGTGGCCTACACCTTCGGCCTGGAGGGGCCGACCGTCACCGTGGACACCGCCTGCTCCTCCTCGCTGGTCGCGGTGCACCTGGCGGGACAGGCGCTGCGCGCGGGGGAGTGCGAGCTGGCGCTGGCCGGTGGGGTCGCGATCATGGCCACACCGGGCGCTTTTGTGGA